>JBNKUV010000107.1:0-4234 GCA_050298815.1 Polyangiaceae bacterium | reverse complement strand
GAAGACTTCTTGGTTGAAGACTTCTTGGTTGAAGACTTCTTGGTTGAAGACTTCTTGGTTGAAGACTTCTTGGTTGAAGACTTCTTGGTTGAAGACTTCTTGGTTGAAGACTTCTTGGTTGAAGACTTCTTGGTTGGAGACTTTGCTTTGCGGTGACTCTGCGTGGCGCCCATGGGCGCTAGAATAGCTCGTGTGGGAGAGTTCAGAATCGATTTTGTGACGCGACCGGGTTTTCGCGCAACAGCAGACGATAGCGGGCAACATCGGGATCGTACTCAGTGGTGCTGGTGACACCGGCGCTGGACCCCCCGCAAGCAGAGACCAGAACCAACGACGGCACCAACACCACCGAAGTCAGCCTCCAGATCGAGATCCGCCCCGACCCTCTGCGCACGCTAGAAAGTAAACGGAATCGCCTCAAACGTTGCATCGGGCGACCATATCTTTAGGTTGCGCACTCGTCCGGTGTTGTCGAAGCTGCCGACACCGAAAAAACCCGCTGTGAAGGTGGTGTCGGTTGCGCTCAAGATCAGCGCGTCGTTGTCGACGTCGTAGACATCCATCGTGCCGGATGAGGCATCTCGCACCACGCGCAAGGTGCGCCACGCGTCGCTGCCCCAATCGAATCCTGGGGTGAACGTCTCCGTGATGGGCGCGCGGTCCGCGAAATCGACGATGTGAATGTGATGGGCAACGTCGTCGTGCTCAGCGGAGATGTGGGCGTAGTAGAACTCGCTGGGGCTGACCACGTTCCACATGATCACCATGTCACGGTGGCCTTCACCGATGCTCGTTTGCAGCATCTCAACCTCCAACACGAACGACGAGGCGCTGATCCCATCGATCAGCGCAACGCTGAAAGGAGATCGGTAGGGCGGTGCGTAGGTCGCCGCCGTGAACTCGACGTAGCCCTCGGGGGAGTGAAGCCACTCTTGCGGGTTGGCGATCAACAATTCGCCGAATGAAGACGGCTCAGCGAACGACTCATCATACGCCAGCTCGTAGCCCTCGGGCACATAGGGAGGCAGCGGATCTGCCGGGGTACTCGGCGTGCCGCCCTGCCCGTTCTCACCACCCTGCCCGATGTCCATACCCTGTCCACCGGCTCCGTCCATCGTCGGCGCCCCAGCTTGGGCACCAGCCCCATTCATCTCCGACCCACCGCCCTGCGCGCCCGCCCCGTCCGGTACGGGGCCGCTGTTACCGCCCCCCATCCCGTTCACGGTGACCGCGCCGCCCGGCGACTCGTCGACCGTGCTGCCGCCCTGCGCATCGCCGCCTTGTCCGACGGGCTGCGACGGGTTCTGGCCGCCAGGGTTGCCGGAGCCGCCCGCCCCAGCGGCGGGAGCGTCTGGACTGAGACTTGCCCCAGGCGTCGTCGAACTCGCCGAGCCTTCCGGTCCTGGGCTCTGAGTGGGCCCACCGGGCATGCTCGTCGGGTCGCTGGCGTTAGGCATCGCATTGGTGAGGCTCGAGTCACCGTCCGACGACTCGGTCGCACAGCCCAAGCAGAACAGACACGACACGGCTGCCAACCGCGCTCGACGGACCGGCGCGTACCCCGTGGTCACCTCGTCACCTGAGAGCGCCATTGGGATGGCGTCGACATTTCGATTCCGGCTCTGGTTCGGCGCATCAAGCGTCAGAACGTACCACAACGGGCAGAGCCGAGCTGCACCTGCTCTTCCACCACGACCAGCAAAGTGCCCCCTCTTCCCCCGGTCGACGGCGGGCGACACGCCCGAGCCAGCCGCGCGGCTTTCGCGCATACGCTTCTCGCAATCCCGACGCACCAGAGCCCGGCTCTGCGGGCGCCGTAGCGGCATTCTGGCAGTAGTAACCAGCTACTAGCACGCCATCCGATTGGGGAACGTTCCAAGACCAAGAGGAAGGTTTGCCGGAGGTTCAGCACGGGGCAGCCACCCAGCACGCCTGCCGGTCAAACCATCGATTCTGACAGTTCGAAAGTACGTTCGAAAGTACTAATCGCCCAAGCAACGAGAAGTTTGACTTCCCGTTTCGGGAGATTAAACTTCTCGAATGACGTTCTCGAATGAGTCTCTCGAAGGCGCCCTCGAGCTGCTGGGAGAGCTGCTCACCGACAGAGGCGGGGAAGTCGAAGTCGTCGCTATTGGTGGTGGCAGCCTTTTACTTTTGGGCTTGATCGAGCGCGCCACCAAGGACCTCGACATCGTCGCCGTCGTCGAAGCCGGAAGATACGTGTCTGCCAAACCATTGCCGGACTTCCTTCTGTCCGGGGTTCGAGACGTCGCAGCAGCAACTGGACTGCGAGAGGACTGGATCAACGGAGGACCCACGAGCTTGCTCGACTTTGGACTCCCCGAGGGATTCGAGCAGCGAACCACGACGCGACGTTTCGGCGGCCTCATCCTTCATCTTGCTGGACGCAAAGATCAGATCTTCCTCAAACTCTACGCGAGTGTGGATCAAGGTCCGGGCAGCAAGCATGCTGTCGACCTGGTCAAGCTGGAACCGTCACCCAGCGAACTGAGTGAGGCGGCGGCTTGGTGTAGGACACACGATCCTTCTGAAGGATTTGCACAACAACTAGAACTCGCGCTTCGGGCGTTCGGAGGCGAAAGTGAGCGCTAGGGCAAGTTTGGTCGAAGAGTTGCTCGACCTTCTGTGGCGACAATGGACAACGTTGGGCGTTGCTGGCGTCGAGGACGCAGGCCCAATCGCCATCGATCTGGAAGCGCTCCTGATACTGACGGCGAAGCTCTCGCCCGAAGACCCGCGCCTTCGAGACGAAGCGCTCGACTGGTGCGCCAAGTCGCATCGTTTCATATCCAAACCGAGGCTCAAGCAACTCCTGAAGCTCACGAGCCGGACGGGGCAAGCGGCGTTTGCGCCCTTCGGCACGACTCTGGAACGCGAGGTCGGTGGCACCTGGCCAGCAGCGGGCGGAAAGGAGTCATGGACGGTGCGGCTCAGCAATAAGTCACGTCCACCGGATCTTGGACAACCGGCTCTGGTCAACTTGAAGCTCCGTGCGCTGTTCGGTGTCGGTGCTCGCGCAGATGTCATCGCCGCGATTCTGAACTGGCCAGCGCCGGATTTCGGAGCCGCGGACCTAGTGTTCGTTGGCTACACCAAGCGGAACCTCGCCGACACTCTTGACGGGCTCGCAGACGGAGGACTCCTGGACTCTGCACGCATGGGCAACCGCCTCCGATTCTCTTGGCGCAAGCGACGTGAACTTTGCCGCCTGGTCGAGCCGTTGCCGCAGACGATTCCACGCTGGCCCCCCATAGCCCGAGTCGTCGCCGGCTTCCTCGAACTGCTGGAACGAGCGGAGGCAAAGTCCGAGCGTGTCGCGGTCGTCGAAGCCGTTCGAGAGTTCGGCAAACTCGGCGGAGATCTCACCCAGCTGGGTGTGGATCCACCACACGCTAGAAATGCCCCGGTGGAATGGTCGCAGGTCGTCGAGTGGATGCACGCCAACACCCGGGAGCTGATCCAAGGCCGCCCGGGTGTTGTTTTCAAAGCCGCGTAGTGCCACTTTGCCACTCAGGCACCTCCCTGAGGAGTTCGGGTTCATGGCGTCCTAAGGGCGGCGCAGAAGGGACTTGCCGCTGCTCTGTGGCTGAGATCTTCTTTCGGAACCCTCAAGAAGGAGCTCGTGCCCGGGTGTCTCTTTTTCCGTTCGCGGTGGGCTTCAGCACGACTATTGGTGGGCGGCGTGAGGCCGCGGATGAACTAGGTAGCCAGGACACGTCACCCGAGCCCGACGTCTCCCCCGAAACACAGCTGCCCCCCGGGCCTTGATGGGTGGGTCGCCGTCGAATCCGAAGAAGAACCGGAGGTCGACTTTGGTAACGTGTCTGAGTGCGCAGCGGACAACGAGGAGATGTGCGTGGAGTGAACAATGTGGAGCTCCGCGGGCAACGGCGCCAGTGAGCGACCGGGGCCGCGGAGCGATGCGGGGCGTAGGGGTTGCTCGCTCAATCAGTCACGCCGTCCAACTGGTCGCAGTTCGCGCAGCGCTGGCGTGGCCGTAGCGCGAAGAAGCCGTGGAAGCGCTCGCCGCAGTGAGGGCAGCGGCGAGATGCTGTGTAGGCTCGCAGCGCCATGAACCAGATGAGGGTCGGGATGAAGAGGAAGCCGGCAGCCTGCTTGACGTACCAACAGTGGTTGACCGCGCCGGTGTAGCCGATACCGAGCAGGAGCAGACACAGGGCGAGGGTGAGCGACGTTTGGAGACGCAGACCGC
>JBNKUV010000106.1:0-174290 GCA_050298815.1 Polyangiaceae bacterium | reverse complement strand
CAACCGGCTACCAGATATCGGCGAGGCCCCTCGAGGTGGAAGACACCCAAAGCAGCCAAGAGGCGCAAGGCAAGAAAAACTGGCGGGAGGCAAAGGCCTGTCAGCGCGGCCAGGAGACACGTTGGCCGGGGACCGGCAAGGGGCTGGTGGTCTTGGCAGAACGGCCCAGCACGACATGGGCGGCGCGGCGCAAACCCCTCCCAGTTATCCCAGGACCGGGTGCCCGTGCTGCAGGCAGCGAGCGCGGTGGTCTCGGCACGAGCCGCCAGCGAGGGATGGCCAAAGGGCATCAGTCGGCAAGGCGCATCAGGATCCGCACGCCGGCTGCACAACATGTCGGCAAGGAACAAGCAGTCAGGAAGGGAGAGGAGGCCTTCACGCCCACCAGCCCGCAGATGTTGGCACCACCTCTCAGACTCGGCAGCGCCCGCTTGACGACCGAGTGGGCCGCTGCCCGATGCGCAGGCGGCTAGACCAGCCCGACAGAACGCACCAGATTCGCGAACCCGTATCAGGATGCGAGGTCGCGCTCTGCCCGTCCTGCCACTTCAGTCTAAAACGTTAACGTAGTCCGCCGAACGGCTTGCCATTCTGCTGCGGGGGGCCCGCATCAAGAGGCAGCAGGTGGGAAGGCTACCAGTAAACGGGGCGGCGATCAGCCGCCACGCACGAAGACGCAGCAGGATGGCTCGACGTTTCAAGCCCCCCGTCAGTAGCAATGGCTTGTTCGGAGGCTGCGCTTGAGCGTGGCCTATTCAGTGCCTTGGCGGAGCAGCGCAGGTCGAAAGCTTCAGCGGCGGTACAGAACACAAGAGACCACCAGTCCTCGAGATGCAGCGGCCCGCGACCAGTGCGGGCGCCCGCCAAGTCGACAAGGAGACCAAGGCGCCCCGAGGCGCCCCCAGCGGAGACGAGCGAAGCAGCGAAGCACGACGTCGCAGTGCTTTAGCGAAGGGGCAGAACAGCGCGTCCGGTCATCAGCTCTGAAGGGTGAGGCCGGCATCATCAATCGGCAGATGCTCGCAGTCCGCAGCTGCCGTGCATTTCCGAAGCAATCAGGCCTGTCAGCTTGCGAGGCGCGTCAAGCCAAGGCCGGCGGGTGGCAGTCGGCAAGGCGCATCAGGACCGGCACGCCGGCTGCTCAACATATCGGCAAGGAACAAAGCAGTCAGGAAGGGAGACGAGGCCTTGGTCATCAGCCAGCAAATGTTGGCACCACCTCTCAGCCTCGGCAGCGCCCGCTTTGACGACAGAGTGGGGCGCTGCCCGATGCGCAGGCGGCTCGACCAGCGCGACAGAACGCACCAGACTCGCGAAATTGCAGCAGGATGCGAGGCAGTTCTCAGCCAGCCTTGCGCCTTCAGTCTAAACGTTAACGCAGGCCGCCGAACGACCTGCAATTAACCTGCAAAGGGCCAAGAGACAACCCATCAGGGAGGAACAGCCCAGGGACCAGTGGCGGCGATTAGCCGCCTCCCACGGGGAGTTGTCAGCAAGGCACGACGCTGCAGGGCCCTTTGTCAGGTTCAATTGCTTGTTAGCCCGCGTCGTCGAAGGGGAGAGAAGCGGCCGTGTTGGCACGAAGTGACGATGGGGGTCGGTGCGGAGCGCGGTGACGTGGAGCTCGACAGACATGGTGGGCGTGGCATCGGAAGTCGGCGGCAGGGCGTCGGCGGAGGGGAGTGGCGTCGCTGCGGCCCGGGGGTGGGTCAGTCGTCGAAACCGGCGAGGTGTTTGGCAGTGCTCGGTGGCGTGGAGGCGGTACGGGTTCGGGGTGGAGGCGATAGGGGTGTGGCCTCAGTCGAGTACGGTATGGGGTGCTCGGGATACGGGTATGGCCCGCCAGCGCTGAACGGCGAGGTGAAATGGGCCGATGGGTGCCTAGGTTCGTAAAACGTGAGAGGAGCGTTGGATGCATCGGCGGCTAGCAAGTCGAGCCGGAGGGGGTGAGCGCCGATGGGTGTGGGGTCAATGACGATGGGGTTTGACGTCCAGGCGAAAAGCGGCGGGTTGAGCGGCGACTTTCAGCCGTTTGTCGGCGTCGGTAGACGGCAGCCGCGGCGAAACCTGCACTGGTGCGCACTCGAACACGGTGGCAGTGTGCGGAGAGAATGATGAGACAGCTCGAGGCGAGCATGGTCGGGCTCGGCGTGACTGTGCTGATGGCGACGGCAGCGTGCGAGACGACGCCACAAGCACAGAGGGACACAACGGGAGGCGGCGCCGCCGAAGCGTCGTTGCGACCCGTGGAGCGGGCGCCACAGGCGGCAGTGCGAGACCTAGGCACGGAGCGTGAGCCGGTCGCAACCCAGCCAACGGGAGCTGCAGCGCTGACGGGGCACTTCCTGGGTACTGGAAACGGAAGCCGCGTAGTCTTCGAAACGGACGAGCAGATGGTCCATGTGTGGAACGAAGGCAACGAGGAGCGGCGCGAGGCCATCACGACGGAGCCGCCGCGAGGCGAGCGGGAATGCAAGGTGTTGCGTTCGAACGGCGGGCAGGACTTCCTGTTGTGCATGTACTGGTTTACAGGACCGGGAGGCGGTCGAGTGGACGGAGTGCTGTATGATCTGAAGCGCCGGATACGAGGTGAATTCTTCAGCGCCGCGGTGAACACGCAGCTTCACTCGACGCTGTGTTATCCGGAAACGATGGCGGGCCCGATGCCATCATTCAACATGGTGGAGTGGTCGACGGAGGCAGCGACACCGGAGCAAGACGCTGAGATACGCGTGGTGTTGGAGCGGAAGGGCTGGTCGACGCAAGAGGCAAAGCACCTGCGAAGCCAGCCTGTGGTGAAGCAATTCTGCGGGTGCCTCGGAGCTGAGGACTGCGCGAACGAGCCGGCGGTGCCAGTCGAAACCAAGACGCTCGTGTACACATTGGCTAGGGACCAGCTTTCGCCGACCAAGGATTCCCGGGCGGTGCTGCAAGCGATTGCAGCGCAGTGGGGGCATCACGATGGTCTGAAAGCTTGGAATCTGGCGATGCGCAGATACTGATAACCGTGGGGCGCTCAAGTCGGGCTAACGGCTTGCCATTCACCCGCGGGCAGGTATAGGAAGGCAGTACAGTCGGCAAGGCTACCAAGAAACCGTGCCGGCGACCAGCCGGCACTCCACGGAGCCTGGCAGCAAGGCGAAGCGCATCAGCCTGCCCGGCGGGTGCAATGGCGTGTTAGGGGGCTGCGCGCAAGCCAAGCACTTCGAGTCCTTCGGCGAGAGGGTGCGGGTCAAGAGCGTCAGCGGCGGTTCAGGTTGAGACGGCGCTTTGGAGCTTTTGGCGCAGCGGCCCCCGACCAGCGCGGCGCCCATCAAGTCGAGAAAGAGACGCAGGCGCTTCGAGGCGCCAGCAGCCGAGACGCGGAGCACGGGGTGATGGTGCTTTAGCGAAGGAGCAGAACGACGCGCCATCCATCAGGTCGGAAGGGCCGGGGAAACTCAACAGTCGGCCGACAGCTGCCAGCCCGACACGGGTCGTGCACTTCCGAAGCAACTGCTCGCGCCAGTCGGCAGGGCGCATCAATTCAAGGCCGGCGGGTGTCAGCAAGGCAAGAGCAGCAAGGCCACGCCACCAGAGCGGAAGACCCGTCAGCATGGACCGAGGCATCAGACTCGGGAAAGGGCAACCGGAACGACCAGCCATCGGCGAAGCGGTGGAGGTGTCAGACAAGCAAAGCAGGCCAGAGGCGGAAGACCCGCAGAGCGGAACGGAGAGCAGAGCCTGAAAGCTCGGCAAGGAGACACTTCGGCTCGGGACCGGCAGGGCGCTCTGGTCTTGGGACACACCTGTCAGGACGGAAAGGCGGGCGGAGCGCCAAACCCATCAGACATCGAAGGCCCGGTTGCCCGATGCGGCAGCCCGCGAGCGCGTTGGACTCGGCACACGGTATCAGCGAGGGAGGGCCAAGACGTATCAGTCGGCGAGGCGCGTCAGTCGCAGACGCCGGCTGGCAAACACATCAGCCAGGAACAGACAGCTTGGAAGGGAGAGGAAGCCTCCGCCTGCATCAGCCAGGAAATGTTGGAACCACCCCAAAGACCGGCAGCGCCGCTCTATGATACAGCGAGGCCGCTGCCCGATGCGGAGGCAGCTCGACCAGCACGACAAGACGCAGTAGACTCGCGACGTGGCAGCAGGAAAGAAGGCTTCTCCCAATCAGCTCTGCGATTTCAGCCTACAACGTTAACGCAGTCCGCCTAACTTCCAATTGTCCCGCACAGCGTACCACGTAACACCCGCGTCGCCGTCGGTGCAAACGCGCGCAGCGTTGCGGTACTTTCGCGGGGTGGCGGTGGGGGAACGGCTGTGCTGGGAAGTGCTCTTAGCGGCGGGAAAGTACTGCGCGGGAGCGTTGATGGGTTCAATCGGGCCGCGCAGTGCACCCGTTGTGCAGTGTTGCGTCGTGGGGAAGTGCTGCAGAGTGGGGGTGGCGCTTGGGTGGCGGTCGCCTGGCGGCGGCCATCGATGGCCAGAGCGCGTGCGGTGGTTTGGCAGGGAAAAAGCCTGCGCGGCGAGTGGCCCGGGAGTTGCTCTGGGACTCGGAATGGCTTCGCGTCCGAAGACCCCTCACCTTCCCATGGCCGGCCCGGAGATGAACGGACGGGGGCCCGCTCGCTCGCGTGTGGCGAGTGCCGGCGGGTCGCGTAATGCGGGCAACCCGCTGGCATCCGTGAAGCCGCAGTTTCCGCACTTGAGAGCGCTGCTCGAGGCGTATCGCGCGGCGCTCTCGATTCGACATCGAGCGCCGAACACACAAGCGTCTTACGTCCAGTGGGTCCGGCGCTTCGTCCAATTCCATGACAACATGAACCCATCTCGGATGGGCAGCGCGCAGGTGGCCGAGTTCCTGTCGAGTCTGGCGACGGAAGACAGGGTGGCGCCGTCGACGCAAAATCAGGCGCTCGCTGCCTTACTATTCTTGTACGAGCACGTGCTGTTTCAGCCGTTGGGCATCGTGCAGGGCATCGCACACGCCAGGCGCCCGCAGCGCTTGCCCATCGTGCTCACCGCAACCGAGGTCGAACGGATCTTGGCTCAGCTGGAGCCACCTTGGCGACTGATGGCGAGCCTGCTGTATGGAGCGGGGTTGCGCCTGATGGAGTGCGTGCGCTTGCGCGTGAAGGATGTCGACCTCGAGCAGCGGCAGCTGTACATCCGTCGCGGCAAGGGCGCCAAAGACCGGATGGCGTTGTTGCCCGAGAGTCTCCGGGCCACACTCACGCACCACCTCAGCATCGTGGAGGCTCAGCATGCGGCGGACCTCGCGCGCGGGGCCGGGTACGTCGAGCTTCCGCACGCTTTGCGCGCCAAGTATCCCAATGCGCCACGCTCCTGGGCTTGGCAGTGGGTGTTCCCCGCCACGCGCACCTACCCCGACCCGGATACAGGTGAACGGCGACGTCACCACGTGCACGAAACGGCCCTGCAGCGTGCGGTGCACCGCGCCGTGCAAGTCGCGCGAATCGGTAAGCCGGCGAGCTGCCACACGCTGCGCCATTCGTTCGCGACCCACTTGTTGGAGGCGGGGTACGACATTCGCACGATTCAGAAGCTGCTTGGTCACGCCGACGTGCGCACGACCATGATCTACACGCACGTCGTCAATCGTGGCCCGCTCGGTGTCAAGAGCCCCATCGATCGCTTGCTCGAGTAATCGACGCGGCCGAGGTGCGGGGGGAAGCGTCAGACTCGAGGAGCTGGACCCTGAAGCCGGTCGAGTCTCCGTGCGCCGGCAAGGTTTGACGAGCGCCCGGAGGTGGGTGGAGGTCGTCAAACCGCCCACGGCTCGTTGACTGCGAGATACCGCGTCGTCCAGACCCGCGCACCGAGGACCAATGCAAGGAGATTTTGAGGAGATCGGGGCCCAGATGAGGTAGGTTGGGCTACGCGCGCGTGCGCCTTCGCCATGCAGCCCAGACAGCCCATTCCAGACGACCTCAGAAGCCAGAGCTGGTACACCAACATCGAGGATGTGCCCTCGGTCAAGGTGCCCCAGCTCGCTCTGGGAACTGAATTGCTGGGGGGTAGGTTTGTCGTCCAACGCTGCCTCGGGCGCGGGGCGATGGGTTATGTCTACGCCGTCGACGATCGGGAACGGCAGCGGCAAGTCGCGCTCAAGACGCTGCGTCTGAGAAGCCCAGATGCCGCGTACGCGCTCAAGCAAGAGTTTCGAACGTTGAGTGACATCACTCACGAAAACCTCGTGCGACTGCACGAACTTTTTGTCGATGGGTTGGAGGCCTTCTTCACGATGGAACTCATCGACGGCGTGCCGTTCGACCAAGCTCCCGTGCGCACACTGCCGGAGCTGCTGCCTCAGTTGGTGGCTGGTCTCCAGGCTCTGCATGCCCTGGGTAAATTGCATCGTGATGTCAAGCCCGCCAACGTGCTCGTCGAACGCGGGGGGCGCTTGGTGGTGCTCGACTTTGGGCTCGTGCTCGACCGAAATCGCGGGCCCGATCCCCAAGAGTCCGGGGCCGGACACCTCATCGGGACGCCGCGCTACATGGCTCCAGAGGTGCTGGGTTGGGGCGAGGCTTCGGAAGCCTCGGATTGGTTTTCCGTTGGGGTCATGTTGTTTGAAACTCTGACCGGCAAACTGCTCGATGAGGGGGCCGTCACCAGGTTGTCCCGCCGAGGGAGGCCGTCTCCGCCGAGCACCCGACGTGCGGGGGTGAGCTCGGATTTCGACGACATGTGTCAGGCTCTGTTGGACTCCGATCCCGATGCGCGAGCCAACGGTTCCGATGTTCTGGGCTTCCTCGGTTTGGAATCTCTGTCCAGTCGGGCCTGGGTCCCGTTCGCCAATCGACTCGTTGGACGCACGACTCAAATTCGCGCGCTGAGGGCCGCCTACGAACGACACCGACAGAGCAATCTGCCCATGGCCGTTGCCGTCAGCGGCCCGTCGGGGATGGGTAAGACCGTGCTCCTTCGGCACGTGGTCGAATTGATTGCCGACAAGTCGGGTAGCAACCCGCCGCTGGTGTTCTGGGGCCAATGCCACGAACAAGAGGCCATCAGTCACAAAGCGTTCGACGAAGTGCTCGATGCCATCGGTAGGTACTGGCTGAAGCTCCCTTCGGAGCGAGTGTTCGAACTCGTGCGTCCGGAAGAAGCAGTGCACTTGCTCCGGCTCTTCCCGTCGCTGGCCCGTGTCCGGTGCCTGGCGCCCCTAGTAGGCGACCAGGCAGGGGAAGAAGACACCGCCGATCCTCGCGCCCTGCGCAAACATGCCTACGAAGCCCTGCGCAACGTGTTGACGCGCTTGAGTGCCGAGCAACCGCTCATCATCGTCGTCGACGACTTGCAGTGGGGCGACTTGGATAGCGCTCGTTTGCTGTATGAGCTGTTTGCGGGTCCTGATCAGCCGGATTGCTTTCTGCTCCTCTCCTACCGCAGCGATGAGGTGGGTACCAGCCGCTGCTTGCAGTCCCTCTTGTCGGGCACTCGCTGCCTGGCGGACGTGATCGAGGTGGACCACCAAAGCGTCGCAGAGCTCGACGACTCCGACGCCCGCGATCTTGCGCGCGTGCTCTTGGCGCGTCCCCTGGGTGGCGAAACCCTGACGCCCACCGTCCAACGCGCGCCCCCGTCGAGGTTGCCGAACCACCTGGATCTGCCCCCCGCGTCGGAAATGCCCGACATGACCGATGCCGGAACCTTGCGCTCCGCCGCCGGGTCGACTCGCCCCATCGCTCGCGCCTCCGTGGTTCCCGAACTCGTGGTACCCCCCGCGAGCGCGCGCCCTGAAGCACGGCACGCTGGAGCCCAGAGCACTGAAGCTCAGAGCACTGAAGCTCAGAGCACTGAAGTCCAGAGCACTGAAGCCCAGCACGCTGAAGGTCAGAGCACTGAAGGTCAGAGCAGTGAAGCCCAGCACGCTGGCGTCGTCACGGACGCGACGCCAGGAGCTTTCGACGGGGATGGGGTCGCGGAGGCGCAGTCGACGAGTCGGATGAAGGCAGTTACGGACGGAGCCCTGGGCGCGCACGGGGCGAACGTCTTCGTTTCTACGCTCAGTCACGCGGATGCCACGGCGGAAGAGCGGATCGAGGCGCTCTGTCGGGAGGCCAAGGGCAGCCCTCTACTACTGCATGAGTTGGCGGAGCTGCCCATGGAATTGGGACAAGCGCTCTCCAGTCAGACGAGCATCTCTCTGACGGACATCGTGCGGGTGCGCTTGTCGCGCGCGGGAACCCAAGCACGGCAGTTGTTCGAGGCTGTGTGTGTGGCGGGTGTACCCGTACGGCAGACGTTACTGCGGGCTGCGCTGGGGGGCAGGGACGTCGAACCAGCCAGCATCAAGCTCGAAGCCGAACGCCTGATCCGGACGCGAACCAGCAAGGGAGCCGATGCCATCGAGGTGGTGCATGACGGCATTCGCCGCGCCGCACTCTCCCTGCTGAGCGCCGAGCGGTTGCGCACCGTGCACGAGGATTTGGCGAGGGCTCACTCCGACTTGCCGGAGCCAGACGTCGAAGCCCTCGCTCGCCACTACGCCGGGGCGAAGCTCAAAGCGGAGTCGGCCTACTGGGCTCAGAAGGCCGCGGAAAAAGCCAAAGCGGGTCTCGCCTTCGACCACGCTGCCCAGTTGTATCGGACCGCGCTCGATCTGGCGGATGCCCACTCGCCCGCGGCCTTGTTCCTCAAGACGCAGCTAGCCTACGCGCTGGCGGATGGCGGCCGCGGTAAAGAAGCAGCGCCTCTGTTTTTGGAGCTGGCTGAGACAGCGACGCCGGAGATGGCGCTGGATTACCGCCGCTTGGCGGCCGAGCAGTGGCTCGTCACTGGTCACATCGAGGAGGGGCTCGAGATCTTGCGTCAGGTCTTTCGTGAACTCGGGATGTCGCTGCCGAAAGGCAATGCGAGTGCCGCCTTGGCGCTGGTGGGAAATCGAACGCGCCTCAGCTGGCGTGGGCCGGGTTTCGAAGAGCACAGCCCCGAGTCCGCAGAGCCCCAAGCTCTGTTGCGAGTGGATGCTTGTCGAGCGGCTTGGATTCTGAGTTTCGTCAGCACGCTTCATGGCGCAGCGCTGCAAGCGCGGTTTCTGCGTTTGGCACTCGAAGTGGGAGAGCCCAGTCGTGTGGCCATGGGGTTCGGTATCGAGGCGCTTCAGGGCAGCATCGAGGGGCATCAGGACAAGCGCCAAGAACTCGAGGCTCGGGCCAGAGCCCTGAGCGAGGGCATAGGAACGCCCCATGCTTTGGGGTTTCAAGCTTTGGTGGAAGGCAATTGCGCGTACCTCGCGGGTGAGTGGCAGGAATGTTCGGACGCGTCCGAGCGCGCCGAGAACATCTTGACGCGGCGTTGCCGGGGTTCGACGTGGGAGCTCAACACGCTGCGCTTCTTCTGGGGGATGTCGCTCTACTATCAAGGGCGTTTTCGTGAGCTTCGCAGGCGAACGACGACCTGGTTGTTGGATGCCACCGATCGAGGCGATCTCTGTGCTTCGTCCGCATTTCGCTTCAACTTGGCCAGGGGCTGGCACCTGATCGACGACGACCCTGAGCGTGCAGACACTGCGATCGCGACTGGGCTGTCCGAATGGAGCTTTCCGGACCTCGGTGTGCATCGCTTCCTGGCCGAGGTCAGTCGCGTGCAGGTCCAGCTGTATCAAGCCGATCTGGATGCCGCGGAGGAGACGATGCAAACCTTGAGTTCGGGGTTCCGCACGTCCAGCATGCGCCGAGTCCAATTGGGTCGTGTGCTTCTGAGCTACCACTGGGCGTTCGTGGCATTGGCGCGCGCCGCCGCTGCTGATGGCAAGGCGCGCGAGGTGGAACTGCGCCGTGCCAAACGGCATGAACGCTCACTGCTAGGGGAAAAGACCCCTTGGGGGAACGCCATCGCCAGCTACGTTGTGGCTCAGCGAACGCTTCTGGGCGGAGACACGGACGCCGGCAAGGCGCAGTTGACGACGGCGATAGAACACTTGAGCGGGTGCCAGATGCACGCGCTTGCTGCCGCAGCGAGTTATCGCTTGGGCGGGCTGCTGGGAGAGGACGGCGCGGCGTACTCTGAGCGAGCGCACACGTTCATGCGGGGGCAAGGGGTGAGAAAACCGGAGCGCCTGCTGCAAGCGTTGGCGCCTGGAATGAGCGGGATGCAGGGTTGATCGAGTTGGCGTTGGCGCCAGCGGGGCGTCGATTGGAGTGGGTTGTCGTTGGCGCCTTGGCATCAGTGGAGCGTCGATTGGAGTGAGTTGGCGTCGATCTCTTGGCATCAGCGGAGTGTAGGTTTGAGTGGGTGGCGTGTGCCGCGCCGAACGCGCGGAGGTATTCACCGGATGCGATGTCAATGTGGGGCCACATGCGTAGAAGGTGTCGCGACATTGTTGCGTGGCGGCAATCTTCCGAACTTGGAACAGGTGGATCTGGTGCAACAGGTGGGATGCGATCCGCTTTGGATTTCGCTCACCCGGCTTGAACTGGCGGCGGTCGCGCCGTCAATGGCGGTTTGCTGGGGGTCAACAGACCCGCTACCGTTCGAGTTGGGCTCGGGGCGCGCGAAGCGCGCATTTCGGGCCACCATGGAGATTAACTAGAATGACTTCTACACACCTGTTTGGGAAAGCCACGCTCGCCGTGGCACTGCTCGGTACCGCCGTTTCGAGTAGCGGGGACGCTCAGGCCTGCGGTGGGCTGTTCTGCAATGCCGCGCAGCCCGTCAATCAAGCCGCGGAGCGCATCATCTTCGCGAGCAATGACGATGGCACCGTCACTGCGGTCATCGAGATCCAGTACGAAGGACCGTCCGAAGAGTTCGCTTGGGTGCTGCCGGTGCCGCCGGGCGAGACCGAAGTGGGCGTGGGCTCCACGATTTCCCTCGATCGCATCGAAGCTCAGAGTAACCCCTCCTACTTTCTGCAGGTCGTCTTCGACGAGGCGTGCGGGGCAGTTACACCGGCGCCGAATTCCCCAGTGACGCCGGGGGCGACTCCTCCGATGGCGTCGGGGGACGTGCTGGTCGACGAGAGCGGCGTGGTCGTCGTCGCTTCGGGGAGCGCCGGGCCCTACGACTACGAGCAGATCGCCGTCGATCCGGACCTCGACGATCCGGCGCAGGTCGCCGTCGATTGGCTTGTCGACAACGGCTACGACGTGGGCGAACTCGGCCCCGATGTCCTGCGTCCGTACCTCGAACAAGACATGAACCTGCTGGCGTTTCGTCTGACCAAGGGCAGCGACACCGGGTCCATTCGTCCGATCCGGCTCAGCTACGAGAGCGATCAGCCGTTCATTCCTCTGCGCCCCACGGCGGTCGCTGCCAACCCGGACATGGGGATCAAAGTGTGGGTGCTCGGGGACTCGCGCGCCATTCCCCAAAACTACCTGCACCTCGAGTTGAACGAGGCGCGCATCGACTGGTTCAATCCCAACGGCACCTACAACGACGTCGTGATCGCCGCCGCTGACGAAGCCGGCGGGCAAGGGTTCGTGACCGAGATGGCGGGCCCGGCGGGCAACTTTGCCGAAGCCGCGTATCAGACTTGGGAGCAGTACAATTGGGAGAACCTCCGCACGGGGCAATTCGGATCGCTGGACGCGTTCTTTCAGACCGCTGTCTACTCCTTCGGATCCTACGATGGGTTCATCGACGTGATGTCCGATCCGGAGACGGTGCCGCTGCGTGAAGGCGCCACCCCCGAGCAGTTCATCACCTGCCCCTACTGCTACTTCCAGGCGGATGTGGCTGTTCGCAACGACGCTTACCCGTCGACGCCCTACGATCCTGCCACCGACCCTCTCAACGACATCGACATCAGTCAGTTCTTGAGCGAAATGGACCGCCTTGTAGTTTCGCCCTTGGCCGACACGCGGACACTGTTCGAGGAAAATTCGACGGTCACCCGCTTCTACACGACCATGTCAGCGGACGAGATGACCGCCGATCCCGCCTTCGACTTCAATCCCGACTTGGAAGACGTGAGCAACGCCCACCAAGCGACACAAATCATGCAATGCAACGGCGAGAGCGAGTGGCGCATCGAGTTCGACAGCGGCATCGCGATCACCGGGGACGGCCGGACTTGGCCCGTCGAAGCGGACTCGGAGATGGCTTACAATCTGCGAGTCGTGCAGTTGTCCACCAGCGGTGAAGGCGACGTGATCGACGACAACGCCGCGGCGGTCGGCGCCTTGCTGGCCGATCTCGGCATTGGCGAATTCGACGAGGAAGCGGCCGTTGACGACGACGAGCCCACGACGACGGCCACTGACGAGGATGAGGACGAAGAGTCAGATGACTCTGAGCCGAGCACGGAAGACGACACCGATGCTGACGACGGAGAGAGCGATGAGGACGTGAGCAGTGAAGCGGATGACTCCGATGGCGGCGGAGGGTGCAGCGTCGCGAGTACCGGCAACGGGCCGACCTCGATAGCTTGGCTTGGGTTGCTTGGGCTTTCCCTGCTGCTGCGCCGTCGCAAGGGAAAAATTGGAAAGGTGAACGTGTTGGCGTTTGCCGGTGTGTTGACGTTCCTCGGCGATGACGCCGAAGCCTGTGGCGGTCTGTTCTGCGACGCGGCCCAACCGGTCAATCAAGCAGCGGAGCGGATCATCTTCGCGCAAAACGACGATGGTACCGTCACCGGCGTCATCGAGATCCAGTACGAAGGACCCTCCGAGGAGTTTGCCTGGGTTTTGCCGGTGCCCCCCGGGGAAACGGAGGTCGGTGTCGGCTCCCAGATTTCCCTCGACCGCATCGAGGCCCAGAGCAACCCGACGTATACTCTGCGCCAGGTGCTAGCCCCCGAGTGCATCAATGACTCGTTGGCCAGCGATGACTCTGCACAAGACCCGACGACATCGGCGCCGCCCAGTCCGGAGGAGCCAAGAGAACCTGGTGTGGAGGTCGTCGCCTCGGGTACGGCTGGGCCGTACGACTACGAGCAGATCGCCGTGGATCCTGACTTGGATGATCCCGCACAGGTGGCCGTCGATTGGCTGCTCGACAATGGCTACGACGTGGGCGAACTCGGGCCGGACGTGTTGCGCCCCTACCTCGAAGAAGGTTTGAACTTGTTGGCGTTCCGTTTGACGAAGGGCAACGACGCCGGTTCGATTCGTCCCATTCGACTCACCTACGAAAGTGAACAGCCCTTCATCCCCCTGCGCCCCACCGCGGTGGCTGCCAATCCGGACATGGGCATCAAGGTGTGGGTGCTCGGTAACTCACGTGCCATCCCGAGCAACTACCTGCACCTCGAGCTGAACGAAGCGCGCATCGATTGGTTCAATCCCAACTCGACCTATAACGATGTCATCATCGCCGCGGCGGACGAAGCGGGTGGGCAGGGTTTCGTGACCGAGCAGGCGGGGCCCGCCTCTGCATTTGCCGAAGCCGCATACCAGCGCTGGGAAGCGGAAAATTGGGAGACCTTGCGCACGGGTCAGTTCTCGAGCCTGCAGGAGTTCTTGCAGCTGGCCGTCAACGTATTCGGCAGTTACGACGGCTTCATCGATCTGTTGGGAGATCCCGAGACGGTGCCGTTGCGTGAGGGAGCGACTGCCGAGCAGTTCCTCGCTTGCCTCGACTGCTACTTCGAGGTCGACGTGGCGGTTCGCAACGAGGCCTACCCATCGACGCCCTACGATCCGGGGACCGATCCACTCAACGATCTGAACGTGGCGACCTTCTTGAGCGAGATGGACCGGCTAGTGATTTCGCCGTTGGCCGACACGCGGACACTGTTCGAGGAAAACTCGACCGTGACCCGCTTCTACACGACGATGTCTGCGGACGAGATGACGGCGGATCCGGCGTTCGACTTCAACCCGGAGCTCGAGGACGTCAGCAACGCGCACATCGCCGAGCAAGTCTTGCAGTGCACTGGCGATACCGAATGGCGGATCGAGTTCGACACCGGCATCGTCGTCGAGGGTAACGGTCGGACCTGGCCGGTGCTCGAGGACAGCGACATCCCCTTCAATCTGCGGGTG
The DNA here is from genome assembly GCA_050298815.1 of Polyangiaceae bacterium. Lineage (GTDB taxonomy): Bacteria > Myxococcota_A > Polyangia > Polyangiales > Polyangiaceae > SZUA-265. The sequence goes on along the minus strand of JBNKUV010000106.1, from coordinate 160,344 downwards.
CTGCAACTGTCGACCAGCGGCGCCGGGGATGTCATCGAGGACAACACCGCCGAGGTGGGGCAACTACTCGCCGATCTCGGCATTGGAAGCGGTCCAGAAGACATTGCCACGCCCGACGATACCCAGGATGACGATCCAGCAGAGGACGAGCCAAATCCCGATGACCCCGTCGCGGAGGAGACCGACGTCGAAGAGGCGACCGACGGAAGCGAAACTACCGATAGTCAGGCGACCGACGCCGAATCCACCGATGAGGATGCGGAGCCCTCGGATGAGGCAACGGACGAAGAGCCCACGAACGAGACAGACGCAGCGACGGATGACGTCAACGTCGAAGACGACGTGGCCGACGGTGGCGACGACGGTTGTGGGTGCTCGGTCGTCGGCCAAGCGCGCCAAGCTGGTGGACTCTCCTGGTTGGGCTTGCTGGGGATTGCGTTGCTAGCGCGCCGTCGCCGCTCAGTGACGCGGCTCTGAGCCGCGCCGCACTGCAGCGTAGATCGCCAGCGTTGAATGAAAAGCCGCAGCCGTGCGCTGCGGTTTTTTCATTCGACGAACAGGTTCTGTTTTGCGGAGTCGGAGATCGCGACGACCGCGGGGTGCTTGATGCGGCGCTCGATCGTGATGGCGTAGAAGCGTTCCACGACTTCGTCAGTCCGGCCGATCTCCAAGACGCCGTACTGCTTTTTCACGCTTTCGGAGACGACTGACGGCGCGGGGAAGATGCCTTCGCCCGCCTGCCCGAAGCCCTTGAGCAGGCCGCTGTCGTCGAATTCTGCGACGATCTGCGGATGCAGCCCCATGGAACTAAACCATTGATCGAGGGAACGCCGCAGCACGCTTTCTTGGGTGGGGAGCAAGAGCGGCGCGCCGTCGAGTGACTGTGGGAACTGGCGTCGGTACCTCTGGGCCAACGCTGGTGTGCCGAAAAACGAAACGCCGCATTCTCCGAGCAGGTGGTTGAAGGCGCGCACCTTGACGTTGGCCCCCACCGGGATTTCCGACAGCACCAAGTCCAAGTCGTGCAGCGCAAGATCGGCGAGCAGGCGCTCCGTCTTGTCACCGCGGCAGATGATCCGCACCGTATCCTCGAGACGCATCGCTGGCGCTAGCAGCCGGTGCGCCACGAGTTTGGGAAGCATGTCCGATATCCCGACTCGGAGCTTGAGCGGGTGTCCGGCGGGGCGTCCGTGAACGGTGTCTAGAAGCTCCTTGCCGAGGCTGAAGATGTCCTCGGCATAGCGATACACCACGCGACCATCCGTCGTGAGCTCGAGTCTGCGTCCGACTCGTTCAAACAGCTGGATGTTGAGCGCTTGCTCGAGCGCCTTGACCTGACCGCTGATGGTGGGTTGCGCGAGTCGCAACGCCTTGGCGGCCGGCGCAACGCCACCCTCCTTGGCGACCATCCAGAAGTACAACAGGTGATGGTAGTTCAGCCACTCCACGCCTCACACCTAGCACCAACCCGAGGCTCGAACTAGCGCTCTGCACTCTCGTTGGGACGCCCCCTAGTTCGAGAGCTGCAGGCTGCCTCGAACCGGCAGTAGTTCGCCCTCGAGCTTGACGAATGCGTGCTTGGTCTCGTCGTAGGTGGTGATGTCGCCGCTACCGATGTGATAGACCCACGCATGCAACGACAGCGCGCCTTTGGTGAGCGCGGCGGCGACGGCGGGATGTCCCCGCAAGTTATCCAATTGTCGCAATGTGTTGACCTCGATGGTCTTCGCGAGGCGCTGATCGAGGGGGGCGTCTTTGCTGCAGAGTTGGTTGACGACCTCGAGGCTAGGGCGGCCCAACTCCAGCCATTTGGCGACCGATGGTACGGCGCTGAGCGTGGCGGGCTGCAATAGACCGGTCATCGCCCCACAGCCAGAGTGCCCGCACACGACGATGTGCTCGACACCGAGCGCTGCGACTGCGTATTCGACAGTCGCCTCCTCACCGCTCGACGAGCTTTGGTACGGCGGGATCATGTTGCCCGCGTTGCGAATGACGAACAGATCCCCGGGCTCGGAATCGGTGATGAGGGAGGGGACCACCCGCGAATCGGAGCAGGTCACGAGCAAGACTTTGGGCGCCTGGCCTTGGGCCAGCTTGCTGAACAGATCTCGCCTGCGGGCGAACCCTTCTTTTCGAAATCGCTGAATGCCTTCGCTGATATTGCTCATTGCCTCTGATCCTTGGGTGTCGACGCAAGCGTCTGTCAGTTATTGGGCAGCGCTCTCTTCGGTCCAGACGAAAATTCCTGGCTAATACTGCGATAAAATCGAATTGTGGCTCAGGCGGATCATCCCATCGCCGGGCGCTTGGCCCAGCGCCTCACGGATCGAGACGCTCACGCGCGGTTTCGGCTCGGTCCTGCTCTTCGTCGGGAGGAGCAGAAGGGCCTGGTGACGGCGGCGGTTTCGGAACGGTGGCGACCCAGCTTCCGGTTCGCCAGCGCTGGACGAGCAGTTGTGCCATGGCGAGCGTGCCAAAGACCAACGTTGCCGTGAGCACGTGCTGCCCAAGGAAAGCCACGACCTGAGCCGTCCAGACGGCGATAGCCTCTCCGAGCGCGGTCATCACAACGAGCTGGATCAGCTGTCCGAGAGTGACTGCCAGCACGAAGGGCAGCGTTCGGTAACCTGTCGCTCCCGCAATTCCCGCCAGCGAGTGCAGTGGTGCGACAATCAGAAACAGTGCACCGAAGCGCTCGAACACACTCGTGTACAGACGAATGAAGGCCCCAGTCCGTGGGTAGCGCTTTTGAACCCAGGAAACCATGGCCGGACCGAATAGCCCGCCGAGCCAATAGGTGGCGACCAGGCTGACGAGTCTTCGGGTCGCGCCGAGCGCCACCAACGCGACCGGATCGACCATGGGCGCCACCAAAATGACGTTCTGCGTGCCGGGGTTGAGTGCGATGAGCCCGAGCGGGGCGACGACGAGCAGCCACGGCGTCAACGCGGTGCCCACCAGACCCGCCACGGTGACCAAACCCGCCAGAGCCACGATACCCCGCTTGAGCCGCGGGGATGCCGATTGTAGCGGCGCAACGGATCGTCGCTCCGACGAGGTCACCACTGCGGGCATTGAATCCAAGGGTAGGGGGGGAGGGCGCCGCGAGCGAGTGTTTTTCTGTACAATGTGTCCATGCCACAGCTGGGCCTCTTCGACGAGATCGGAAAGCCGGACCTGTCCATCGAGTTTGCGCTCTCTCGGCGATTGCCCTCGCAGATCCTCTTGGGCACGTCATCGTGGACGTTCTCGGGCTGGTCGGGGCTCGTCTATCCCCAGGGTACCGATGAAACGGCTCTGCGGGAGCGAGGCCTCACCCTGTACTGCGATAACCCCTTGTTCCGAACTGTCGGCATCGATAGCAGCTACTATCGACCTCTGGAGCCGAAGCAGCTGCGGCGTTATCGAGCTCAGTTGCCCATCGGTTTTCGTTGTGTCAGCAAAGTGTTTTCCGGGTTCACCTCAAGGTGCGATCCGCGCACCTTGGAGCCGAGTCCGTACTACTTACATCCGGGGGCGTTCGAGCAGCAGATCCTTCAGCCCATTGCCGACGAGTTTTACGAGCAGCAGGGCCCGCTCGTGCTGGAGTTCCCCGAGCTGCCCCACGCGCCGCCCCAGTCGCCCCGAGCCTTCGCCGAGCAGCTCTCGACGTTCTTCTCCAAGCTGTCTCGCGAGTTTCAATACGCCGTCGAATTGCGCGACCGCACCTTACTCACGGCGCGCTACGTCGAGGTGCTGCAGCGGTTCGGTGTGGCGCACGTGTTCAACTACTGGGAACGCATGCCGGGTCTGGGGGAGCAGCTCGCACGAGTGCGTGTCGATAGCGCGCCCTTCGGTGTGGTGCGTCTGCTGATCCCGCCGGGTGAGCGCTACGCGGACCGCAAGAAGAAGTTGGCACCCTTCGACAAGCTGGTGGACAGACGACCAGAGATGCGTCGAGAAACCATCGACATCGCGCGGGCGTTCGTCGAACTGGATGCGCCGTTGTTCGTCATCGTCAACAACAAGGTGGAGGGCTCTAGTCCCCTCACCGTGCGTGAACTCGCGCGCGAGATGATCGACCAACTCAGAAACTGAGCCCGGGCTAGTCCTACGAGCGCCCTGAGCTTTGCGCTCATTCTGCGATTCGGGTGAACTCCTGGCGGCGTTCGAGATCTCCCGTGCCGAGTCGGCCGTCGTAGTTCTCGCCGGCGCACTGGATGCTGTTGTCTACGGTCAGCACGCAACTGTGGAAGCGACCTGCCGCGACCTTCTGGAAACCGCTGCCGACGCGCTCCGCTTCTGTCCGCACGTCGATGCCTGAGAGTCCGAGCTGGCCTTCGATTGCTCTACCCCAACACCACAGCTCGCTACCTCGGAGCCCGCAGCCGTGGAATGTGTTCGTCGTGATGGCAGTCCAGTCGTCGAAGTCACCGATGCGCAGCGGCGTTTCGGTTTGTACCGGAGCGGGAGCGCCGAAGACCGCGCCGGAGTCGTCCGAAATGCCGTTGTTGCGCCCCCAGCAGTAGAGTTGTCCGTTTCTGAGGCCGCAACTGTGGTGTTGCCCGGCTTCCGCTCGAGTCCAATCGTCGTCGCTGCCGATCTGCACGGGGTAACGGATTTGTTCGGGTTCCGCGACGCCGAGCGGGCCTCCCGTGTTGCGGCCCCAACACCACAGGGTCCCATCCTCACGTACGGCGCAGGTATGACCTTGACCTGTATCGACCATCCGCCAGGACTTCTCGCCGACACGCATGGGCTCCAAGCCGTCGGCGGCGGTGTCGTTGTCCGCGGGGTAGGTATCGTCTTGGCCGAGTTGCCCTTCCTCGTTTTCCCCCCAGCAATACAGCGCGCCGCCATCCAATACGGAGCAGGTGTGGTTGTGGTCCCCCGAGATTTGCGTCGCGGCGCTCGGAAGGCTGACCAGTGTCGGGCTCGAACGTGACATGCGATCGCCTTGCCCCAGTTGACCCCGATCGTTGCCGCCCCAGCAGTGGACGTTGCCGTTTTCTTCAAGCGCGCAGCTGTGAGTCTCTCCTGCGGTAACAGCCAGCCAGTTGCTGGACTCGGTTAGCTGGGCTTTCTGGGTTCGCTCTCTGGCGTCGCCCAATCCAAGCTGCCCAGAGGAGTTCTCCCCCCAGCAATACAATGAACCGTCGAGGATGCCGCAACTGTGCGCAGTCCCTGCGGCGACATCGAAGACACCGTTGGGTGTCGAGTCGGCGGTGTCAGTTTCGGCGGTGTTGCCCTCGTTTGGCAGGTCCGTCGCGCCGTCGCTTGGCAGGTCGCTGGCATCACTTGGCGGGTCCGTCGCGCCTTCGGGGCTTTCGTCCGTAGTATCGGTGGGGTCCGTCGCGTCTTCGGGGCTTGTGGCTGTGGTGTCCTCGGTCGTGGAGTCGATGGAAGTCAGCACCTCTCCTCGTTCCAGGCAGCCCGCGGAAGTGACAACCATTGCCACTGTCCAAAGGCCCAGACGCGGCAACCACCGTCTCATAGCTCCACCGAGACTCCAACTTGGGCCCCGAGCAACCAGCGGGATGCACCGGTGACGGTCTCGCCGTCCGCCGTCGCTTCTAACCCGCGCAGTGGGAGGCCGCCATGCACCGCCGTGCTGAGCCAAATGGGGCCGCGCAAACGCACGTCGAACACCACGGAGCTACGACCAAAGGCGACGACTCCACGCAGCTCTTCGGCAGCCGCGCCAGCTTCGGGTTCGCCGCGCAGGCTCATGAACGAGGTTTGCAGGGACAGCGCCAGTCCTAACTCGTGTGCTCGGCTCGTCGATACGAGATAGCGTCCTCCCACGGAAAAGCCTGCCGCATTGGAGCGCACGCTGCCGTTCGCGGCTTGTTCTTCCAGGCCTTGACGTACGCCGACACCCAGGTCGAGCTTGTATCTCTCGGCGAGCGGGAGCAGCAGTCCTCCGTCCAAGCCAAGCTGTCGTTGCCTTCCGCCATAGCGCTCACCAGATGCACTGATTGAGACACGTGAGCGAGGGCGCGTCGGTGCCACCGGTAGCTTCTTTTTTGCGATGGCCTTCTCGACTTGTGGGGGTGGGGGGGCCTTGGGCTCGAGGCGTCGTTCCAACGCCAGCTCTGCCCAGCTCGCCCACACCAATTCGTCGGTAGCGAGCGCGATGGCAAATGCTTGCCCATCTTCCGGCACGTTTTCCAGTTCCACGTCGCGGCCAACGCGCTTGTCGGTCACCGTGTCGCGGATCTCCACGCCGACGCGGCTGTTCTGTTCTGTCGAACTGAGCTCGACCGTGGCTAGTGGGGGGTGTGTAGGGCCGTCCAATGAGAGGCAAACGTCGATGTCGCGCCCCGCAAAGCCGGCTCGCAGGTCTGCCATGACCGTCGCTTCGAAGCGCTGAAAGCGACTACCCCACTCAAAGACCACGAGGACCCAGGGGCGTCCGCCCGCGCCGCACCCCGCCGCATCAGCGCGCTGAGCGAAGCAGCTCACCACGAGCAACACCAAAAACCAAAGAACGAGACCGCTCCGCACGAACGTCGGTGTGCCGTGGACGCCGCTCGGACGCAACCGGCGCGCTCAGCGCGTGCCGCATTTTTGGGCAACGGAGCTTGCATGAACACCTGAAGGGAAGGCGTCGAGGTATGCTTTTTGGGCACTACGGCAACTGTCGGCGGCTCCCATCGCCGCGTAGGCTTGCACCAGGCGCGCCATCGCGTCCTCCTTGAAGCCCGCGCCGGGAGCGAGTGCGACGGCCCTACGAAGTGCGACGACGGCTCCCTGAAGGTTACCCAGGCGGTCCATGCGCAGGCGTCCGAGCTCGAATGCAGCGAGCCCCGCCCGGGGGTCTTCGGGGTAGTCCGCGAGGAGCTTTTCGTAGGCTCTCGCGGCTGTAGAGGAGTTGCCCTGGCGACGAGCTGCGTTGCCTCGGTCGAACAGTTGTTTGGCGCTTGCGTGCATCTCGACGGTCGGCGTTGGCGCCTTGTCCTCGCCGCTGTCCGACGCTTGCGCGGACGGGGGAGCTGGCTCTCGTATCAGCTCCCGTCTGGGCTCGCGCTCCTCATCGTTCGACCGGGCATCCGTCGAAGGTGCTCGTCCCTCGGGTGCTGCAGCCTGTGTAGGCACAGTCTCCGTGACGTCTGCTTTCACAGGCGTGGTATCGAGGGACAATGACTCTCCCGCCGTCAGGTGCTTGATCTGACGACCGTCAGCTGGTGTGACTTCGACACTTCCCGACTCGACGCGGATTGTCACGCGCGCGTCATCAGTCACTTCGACACTGAAGCGGGTTCCCGTCACACGCACACGTACGCCCGAGGCACGCACCTCGAAGTTTCGAGAGCGATTGGGTACGACCTTGCAGTCGATGCTGCCGCGCCCCAGCGCGATGACGACGGCGCGTTCGGAACTCTCCTCTACCAAGACTCGGGTGTGGGCCTCCAGCTCGAGTTTGGAGCCGTCTTCCAGATCGACGGTCAACGCGTCCGTCGCAGTTTGCAGCGCGGCTCCGGAAAGCGCGGATGGCGGTGCAGTCGGTTGATACAGCATGACGGCAGCCGTTGCCGTTGCCGTTGCCAGGGACAGCGCAGCGCCGGTCCGGATGAGCCACCGTCGCGCCCGAGACGCGGCAGGTGGAGTGCGCTCGAGGTGCTCGGAAACGCCGCGCCAGACCCGCGCCATGCGCTCTGGCGAGGCCGCCACGTCCACGTATGCTGACAGTGGAGTGCTGCGGTTTTCCCCGGGATCTTTCAGGTTTCCGCTGGTCATTTCACAGTCGGGCGCGCGCCCGCTCCAATCTGGCGTCGGCCGCCGCGAGGCGGCGTTTGACCGTTGCCAGGCTCAGTTGCATACGTTTTGCGATTTCCGCAAGCTCCAAGCCTTCGACTCTCCGCAACAGTAGTGCCAGGCGCTCTTCGGCAGGCAAGTTCTCCAAGATCCCGTAGACCAGCGAAAGCTCGCTTTGCACGTCTGCGGGAGCGGATTTGGAAATCAGCGAATCCAGGTCGACCGGCTCGTTGCGTCGCAGCCCCAGTCGCACCATGAGTCGGTTTCGTCGCAACCGCTTGCTGGCCATGCGCACGGTTATCGAACCGATCCAGGCGGAGAAAGCCTGGGGATTGTCGAGCGTATCGAGCCTGGACAGCGCGTGAATGAAGACGTCCTGCGTCAGATCGTCGGCGTCCTCGCGTCCTGCGAGAACTCGGTGTGCCAGGCCGAGAACCATCTTGCCGTGGCGAGCGAACAAGGCTTCCTGGGCCCAGGCCTCCCCGCCGCGCGCGGCCACGACCAGCGCTGCGTCGGTCGGACCCATGCCGGAACGCGTTTGCGTCCGGGGTGGATTGGGGGCTCGGGCTACCACTTGACATGAGATCCGGGGTGAAAGCTGCTGGCGGAATGCTGCGGCATCTTCATGTAGGGAGTACCCCTATGGCCTCTGGGCGGCTCAGTTTTTCCTCGTTCCTGCCTGGATCGGTGCAGAATCCCCATGAGGGCTCTCTAGCGCATGTCTACCACCCCGGCGATGTAGGAGGCTGGCGCCACTCTGGGCTGCACGCAAAAGCGGCCCTCTGGGCTGCACGCAAAAGCGGCGATCGCGCCACGGCTGCGACGCCTCGAGTGGCGCGATCGGCGACGGCGTGGGGGGCCCTTGGGAGGCACGCTGAGCGCCGTAGTAACCGGAGCCAGCAAATCGTTTGCGCGGGGAATGCCGCAAAGTTTCGCGACGAGGGCAAGCGGCGGTATGACGCCATCATGAAGCCTCGAAGTTGCCGATGTGGGGTGCGCTGCGACCGGACGACAACCCAGTGAGCGCTCAGTTTGGTCTCAGAGCCAACGGGGGCGGACTTTCCACGACCGATGACCAGCGATAGCTCCCCAAAAACGTGGAGCTTCTCTGGTACAGTTCGGCGCGATGTTGCGCGCGCGGTGTCTGTCATTGGTCCTACTGACCGTTGCCTCAGGCTGTGCTGAGGAGTTCGGCTCAGGCGCGGATGCGGGATCGGGGACCCCGACGCACTCAGACACGAGCGCGACCGAGGAAACCGAACTTGGCGGGGAGTCGGACCTCGCCCCAGGGGACACCGGTGAGGGGCACACGGAGGTTGGGGAAGTTCCGTCAGGTGCCGACGAGGCTGACGCCGCTCTTGGGGGCAGCACGACCACCGACGGTGGAGCTCTGGCTCAGCCGTGCGAACCGGGAGATATCGTCGACTGCCGATGTGACGATGGCGACGAGGGGTTGGCTGAGTGTTTGGACGCTGGCAAGAGCTACGGAGATTGCGACTGCGCCATTGTGTGTGGCGATGGTGTCGTGGGTATCGGGGAGGAATGTGACGACGGCAACGACGACGACACGGACGACTGCCCCAGCAATTGCCAAAAAGCGCACTGCGGTGACGGATTCGTGCACGTGGACGAGGCCTGTGACGATGGCAACGACGTCGAGACGGATGACTGCCTCATGGAGTGTGTGCGCGCCTCGTGCGGCGATGGTGTCGTGTGGGAGGGCGTCGAAGAGTGTGACGACGGCGATGATGACGACGACAACCAGTGCTCCAACTCGTGTTCACTGCCCGTGTGTGGGGATGGTGTCGTGCAGGGCGACGAACAATGCGATGACGAGAACGACGACGACACCGATGCGTGCCCGAGCAACTGTCAGCAGGCGGTGTGCGGCGATGGCCATCTGTGGGCAGGCGAAGAACTCTGTGACGACGGCAATCTCGACGACGACGATGCGTGTCCGTCCACGTGCGTCGACGCCGTGTGCGGTGACGGCCTCTTGTGGGTCGGTCAAGAAGAATGCGACGACGGCAATCTCGAGGACAACGACGGGTGTCTGACGGGCTGCATCAGTGCGCGTTGTGGTGATGGCATTCTGTGGGAAGCTCGCGAGGACTGTGACGACGGCAACGACGACAACTCGGATGGGTGCACTGAGTTGTGTCGGGCTCCCCACTGTGGTGATGGCTTCGTCAACGCTGAGGGGGAGGAGTGTGATGACGGCAACGACGACGAAACGGACGCCTGCCTGGCAGGTTGTGTGAGTGCAGGCTGCGGGGACGGCTTCGTGTGGGAGGGCGTAGAAGAGTGCGACGATGGCAATCCCGACGCCGCCGACGGTTGTATCGAATGCATTCTGGCTGTGTGTGGTGACGGCATCGTGCGGTCAGGGTACGAAGAGTGTGACGACGGCAACGATGAGGACACGGACGACTGCATCGATTGCAGGTGGGCCCAGTGTGGCGACGGCCGCCTGCGACCAGAACTCGAAGACTGCGACGATGGCAACGTCGACAATGGTGACGGTTGCGAAGAGGATTGCAGCGAGACTCCAGGCAAAGGCAATGTCCTCGTCTTACTCGACCGCTCCGGTACGATGGCGGGCGGACACCTCGATGCGGTTCGCGCCGTGATGACGGCACCGGGAGGGCCCATCGAGGCGTATCAGCATCAGATCCGCATCGGGCTCGCCGCGTTTCGAGCCCGAGACGGCATCTGTCCCGAGTTGGACCCCGCGCTCGCCCCGGCGAGCAACCGTTTCGACGCGTTCGTCGAGGCGTTTCCGCCGGACGCCACCTCCGGCGACGACACCCCGCTGGCAGAGGCGTTCATCCAGTCCTTGAGCTTGTTCGACGAACTGCCGGGGCCGCACCACGTGATTGTCATCACCAACGCCGATCCCGATAGTTGCGGCGTTTCGGATCCCCAATGCGGTTACGATCGGGCCATCGCCGCGGTGCAGGGTGCCTACGACGATGACATCGAGACCCACGTGATCGGCCTAGAGGCGGGCGGTATCGCGCCTTGGTTCGAACAGGCACTGGCCAATGCTGGATCTGGGCAGAACGTCGTCAGTTCGTCCAACATCAGCTACTGCGAAGACTACGAGGGGCCAACTCAGGCTCAATACGCGCCCATTGGGGGCTCCGCTCCGTACTACAGCGTGTCGGAGGAGGGCTTGCAACAGAGCCTGAGCGACGCGCTGACCGCCATCCTGGACGAGATTTCCGTCATCCCGTAGCGCAGAGTGGGGGTGGCACGGGAGAGCGGAGGCGGCTATGAGGCGCCCTATGAAGGTTTTTCAGTATCCTCGCTGCTCCACCTGTCGGAAGGCGCTCAAGTGGTTGGACTCGCACTCGGTCAGCTACGAAAGCATCGACATCGTCCAAAGACCGCCTTCGCTGGCACAGTTGAAGCAAGCGCTCTCTCTTTCAGGCCTGCCGGTGAACAAGTTGTTCAACACGTCGGGTCAGTCGTACCGCGACGGTGGCTTCAAGGAGAGGCTCCAGAACATGACGCAGCAACAGGCCCTGGCTGCCTTGGCCGCCGATGGCAAGCTCATCAAGCGGCCGCTGGTCTTGGCTGAGGACTTTGCCTTGGTGGGTTTCAAAGAGGCGGACTACGCAGAGCGCTTCGGTTGACGAGCGCGCCGGCGGCACATCAGCGCCAACCCGACGAGCCACCAGGGTTCGGCGACGGTGTTCGCGCCGGAGGGGGAGACGCCGCAGCTGCCGCCCGACCGGGATCGCCAGTCATCGTCGCCAGAGGCCACGCCAACATCGCTTTCAGTGGGCTCGCCGCCAACGTCCATTGCTTGAAGAGAAGCAATGATGTCCTCGTCGTTGTCCTCGAGCACCATACCGTCGCCGCTGGTGCTCATTTGCAGAATGCGACGATTGACGGGCATCTCCGTCGAGGCCAGCGTGACGGGCCAGGCTGAACCGGTCCCTTCGACGACAGCCCCCTGATCGAGCACGATGCGCCATTCCGAACCCCCATCGCACTCGAGAATTTGCTGGGCCGTGTGGACGTTGCTGAAGTCGCCGAGTTCGGGATTGAAGTCGAAGAATGGATCTTCCGTCATCTCATCGGCGGACATCGTCGTGTAGAATCGCGTGACGGTGGCGTTGTCGTCGAAGAGGGCGCGGGTGTCTGCCATCGGTGCGATCACCAGGCGTTCGAACTCGTCCAAGAACGCACGCACGTCCATGTTCGGCAGAGGGTCGGTGGTCGGGTCGAACTCGGTGCTCGGATACGCATCGTTGCGAACGGGCACGTCTTGCTCGAAGTAGCACGAAACGCAGGAGGCGAACTGCTCCGGAGTGGCGCCTTCACGCAGTGGGACGATCTTCGGGTCCGACAGAACATCCATCAAGCCGTCGTAGCCGGCGAACGAGTACACGGCTTGCTCCATGAACTCTTGGAGGGTGCCGAATGACCCCGTCTTCATGTACTCCCAGGTTGCGTCTTCCCAGCTAGCGAACAGCGATTCACTGAAATTGGCGGCGGGCCCAGCCTGCTCCGTCACGAACCCCTGTCCTCCGGCATCGTCTGCGGCTGCGGTGACGACGTCGTTGTAGGTGTCGTCGGGATTGAACCAGTCGATCAGCGCTTCGTTGAGCTCGAGATGCAAGTAGTTCTCCGGGATGGCGCGGGATTGTCCCAAGACCCAGACCATCACGCCCATGTCGTCCTCGGCGGCCACCGCTGTGGGGCGAATGGGGATGGACGCCTGGGTGCCCTCGTAGGTGATCATCACCGGGCGGACGGAACCTTCGTCCTTGCCCTTGCTGAGCCGAAACGCCAGCAGGTTCATGTTGTCTTCCAGGTACGGGCGCAACAAGTCCGGGCCCAGGGCGGAAACGTCGTATTCGTTCCTCTCTAGCCAGTCCACGGCAACGTCGGCCGGATCGTCCAAGGAGTCGTCGACTTCGATCAGTTGGTAGTCGTAGGGACCAGCGGTCCCTTCTTCGAGCACCGCCACGCCGCCTCCAGCCGACGCGTCGTCAGCACCAAACGCCGCACCGGGTGCCAAGACTCCAGCGGTATTGGCAGTCTGCCGAGAGCTGCCGCAGTTGCTGACGATCTGTAGGTTGTACTGCGGGTTGCTTTGTACCTGCAGGCGATCGAGAGCGAGCTTGCTCGAAACCTGGACCTCGATGTCACCTGCGGGCAGGGGGAGCACCCAGGCAAATTCTTCCGATGGGCCCTGGTATTGGATCTCGATGACGGCGGTGATGGAGTCGTCCCCATTGTCAGCAAAGATGATGCGCTCTGCTGCTTGGTTGACCGGGTTGGCTGCGGAGCAGAAGAGACCTCCACAAGCCTGAGCGGGGCTGCAGTATGAACTTGCGGCCAGCAGCGTCAGTGCGAGTGGGGACCAAACGGTGAGGGAGGTCGAGCGGTGCTTCATGGGATACCGCAAGGGTAACATGCCGAACGCCCGCCTGCCGCTGCCGGAGCGTGCGACTGTCGGGTTGTCGAATTGGCCTATTGCACCACGGGGTGCGCCATTGGGGCGGCGGCTGCCTGGGTTTTCGCTGCCGAATTGACAAGTTGTCAGCATTCCAGGTGTCTCACCCGCGCGGCGCGCTTCGGAAGCGGCGCGTTTCGCGGGGTCGCGGGAAATACAAACCACCCATTCGGAGTGTTACCGCCGGGCGCTGGCAGAGGGTATGCTTGCACACGCATTCTGAATCGCGGACGACCCTTCGCAAAAGGAGCACACCATGAACAAGATGGCAGAGACGTTGAGCGCAGTGGGGCTTGGGGCGGCGTTGGTCCTATTGGCCGGTGACGTGCAAGCGGAATCCATGCGTTGTGGTGACAAGGTTGTCAGTCGGGGGGATGGGCCTCAGCGAGTGCGCAGTATTTGTGGTGCGCCGACCAGCGAGCAACGCCGGGTTCAAACGCGAAGCATCGAGCGCAGCATCTCCGGTCCTTGCCGCAACGGGGAGCGCAGGCCGCGCTGTTGGTACACGGAGCGGGTGACCGTCGACGTCGTCATTGACGAATGGGTGTACGATTTCGGCAAGCGTCGCCTCGTTCATCACGTCGTGTTCGAAGATGGGGCGCTTTCGTCCGTTCGGACCTCGGGGTACGGTCAAGAGCAGGAGGATTGACGCATTCTCTGGTGCGGTCAGGCCTCCCGAGGCCGGGTTGGGCTGTGAACGTGGCTTTCTTGGGGTATGAAGACCTGCTGCGCTCAAGGGGGGTAGGCCACCGAGCTACCTGTCCGCAGCCGGCACGGTGGGCAGGTTGGGGGGCCGAGTCGCCACGCGACCGTCCGGCACGACAAGCCCGCTTCTTGATTCGCTAACCATGCCTGCTATTTTCCTTCGATGTGGGTGTGTTCGTCCGACTCGGCGCTTCACTTGGCTGCCGAGGTAACGCTGGACGGCGGGAGCCTGCTCGTGGGGAGGGCAGATCCGGGGTGCGCAGAGCCGGCCGCCCACCAAGAGCCTCCGGTGCTCACTCCTCGGGCGCGGTTCTCGCTCTCGCCTCCTGCCTCTCGCGACGAGCAGAAACTTGGGACACCCCCTCGTGCCTGAGCAGCGCAAGACGATCGGCGTCCTGATCGACTACATGGACTCGGGGCGCGCTGGTTACGAGAGCCAGTTGCGTTTGGTGTTCGAGAAGGAGTGTCAGCGTCTCGACCTCAACTTGATGATCGTCGTGGGACGGCCCTTCGAAGCTGTCGACCCAGCTGGTCGGGCCCAGAACTCCATCTACCGGCTGATGCACGAACACTGCGTCGACGGTCTGATTCTCGTTTCGTCTGCGCTGGCGTCTTCGGCTGGTCCCGAAGGAATTCGACGACTGCTCAAGCATCTGCCCAACGTGCCAACTTGCAGTATTGGGTTACCACTGAGTGAGGTGCCCAGCGTCGCGGTGGATAACCGCCCCGGCATGCAGGCGCTGATGAACCACCTCATCGTGGACCATCAGCGGCGCCGGATTGCGTTCGTGGGCGGTCCTGCCCAGAACCCCGATGCCAGTGCGCGCCGTGAGGTCTACGAGCAAGCGCTCCGGGCCGCCGATCTCGACGTCGATCCGCGCCTGATTGGGGCAGGAGACTTCACGCGGGCGACGGGCGTCGAGGCGATGAACAAGATCCTAGCATCAGGACTGGCGTTCGATGCGGTAGTTGCAGCAAACGATGGGATGGCCTTGGGGGTCATCGACGTGTTGAAGGCCCGAGGATACCGGGTACCGCGGGACATCGCGGTGACGGGTTTCGACGACTTGCTGTTGTCTCGCTATGCCCCGGTTCCACTGACCACCGTGCGGCAGCCGCTGGCCTCGATGGCCGTGACCGCGCTGACGACCGTTCACCGCGCGATGTTGGGGGAGCCGATCGAAGAGCAGCAGCACCTGGTTGCTCAGTTCGTGCAGCGAGAGTCGTGCGGCTGTGGGCGTCGACACTCGCCGCGAGTGCCGCGTTCCTTGCCTCCCCAGCTGACGCCTCCAGAACTGATCAAGCGGCGCGCAGGGCACTTGGCGCGTCTGTTGTCTGCCGAAGTCAAACTTGCCATTGCCGACGAAGGATGGGCGCGTCGATTGGTGCAATCCTTACAAGCGGAGCTGGAAGGCCAGGATGAGTCGTTCTACACGGCGTTGGATGACCTGCTGAACAGGGTCGGGCGCCACGACGAACTCTACGACGACTTTCAGCTGATGATCACCTTGCTGCGCGAGGAGTTGTCGGACATTGGCGGTTTTGGTTTGGAGGACCTGTGGCACTCCGCGCGGCGTCAGATTGCGCTGGCGAGCATTCGCAACCAGACCGCCCAGCGCATGGAGACGGACGACGAGTATCAACGCCTCTTGCGCACGGGCGAGCGTTTTTCGTCAGCTCTCAACCACGACGCATTAGTCAAGGCACTCACGGAAGAGCTGCCGCGTCTGAACGCAACCGACGTTTTCATCTCCCTGTACGCAGACGACTCTCTGTGCACCCTGCGCCCGTTCTTCTGGATGCGAGCTGGGCAAGTACGACCGGTACGAGACGGGACCTTCCCGGCAACGCAACTGATGCCCGACACGGGCTTTTGGCAGGAACGGCGCCAAACCGCGTTCGCGTTGCCGTTGACGTTCGAGTCAGAGCAGCTGGGGGTGGCAGTGTTTGGAGCAGGTACCGGCGTGTACGAGATGTTGCGAGAGCAGATCAGTGCAGCGCTCAAGGTGAACTTGTTGCATCGTGAGATTGTGCGAAAGACGACGCTGCACGAACGAAGCGTGCAAGAACGGGTAGCTACGGCAGAACGCATGCAATCGCTGAGCGTACTTGCTGGCGGTGTCGCCCACGACCTGAATAACGCCCTCGGGCCGTTGGTTGGGCTCCCCGACATCATCCAGCAGGACATCAAGGCCGTTGTCGACGGGAACAAGGAGCGCGCTGCGCGGGTGGCCGGCGATCTGGATATGATCAAGATGGCCGCCCTGCGAGCGTCGCAAACCATCAAAGACTTGCTCACCCTCGGGCGCCAAGGACAGGGCGCGCGCGAGCCGCTCGACCTCAATCAGGTGGTTCGTCAGTGTGTCGAGTCGGAGCCGTTGCGGCAGCGTGCCGAGGCGTCGAAGGTCGAAGTCGTCCTCTCGCTGTGCGATGCGCCGCTGGGGCTGATCGGCTCGGAGCCGCACTTGGTTCGGGCCGTCTCCAACCTCCTACGCAACGGCATGGAAGCCGTGGATGGGCGAGGTCGCGTCGAGCTAGCCACCTCCGTTATGCGCGTCAAGGAACCCTTGTCGGGCTACGAGACGGTCGAACCCGGTCACTATGCTGTCGTGACGGTGGCTGACACCGGGCAAGGCATGGCGGCTGCTGAACTATCACGGGCGTTCGAACCATTCTTCACGCGGAAGCGTTACGGTGGACAGAGTGGCAGTGGGCTTGGCCTGGCGATTGTGCATGCGGTCGTCAAGGAGCACGGCGGGTTCATCCACGTGGACAGTGAGGTGCAGCGCGGCACGACGTTCAAGGTGTTCTTCCCCGTCGCCAGGGTTCAAGCACCACCGTCGCAACTACCAAGGCCAATGACGCTGGGGTCGGGACGCATCTTGGTGGTGGACGACGAGGAAGTGCAGCTAGTGACTGCCCAGCGAGCATTGGCTCAGCTCGGTTACGAGGTCGTCACGGTGCCCAATGGGGTAGAGGCGTTGATGCTCCTCGAGGGGGAGCTCCACCCGCCTTTCGATCTGATCATCTGCGACATGGTGCTTGGGGACGGCGATGATGGAGTCGAGCTACTGACTCGTGTCAAGAACAGCAACCCGAAGCAGCGCGGCATCATCGTCAGCGGTCATGCGGCCAGTGATCGACGTCGGGCGGCCGCCGAGCTGGGCATCCCTTGGCTGAACAAGCCCTATACGACGGAGGCTCTGGGAGAGGTTGTCGCGCGGGTTCTCGGTCGCGCTTCCCCCTGACGGACTGGAGCGCCGTTGGTTAGGGGGCTGTCGCTCTCGGATCCGAGTGTGCCGTCCTTATGTCCCTCTGCTGGGTCAGCGCTGGCCGGACCAGGCTGCTGACCTCGAAGGCGAGCGATGCCGTCCGCAGCCAGGGCCAGGTCGAGGTAGACGTGGTCGTCACCGAGCAAGGTCCAAAGCCCGGACCGCTGCATCACGGTGCGAACCGGTCCTTTGACGTTCGCCAAGAACAAGTCTTTACCTGCCTCACGTAGCGTCCGCACCGTATCTTGCAGAGCCTGCTCCGCGGAAGAATCGAGATCGTTCATGCTGCTACAGTCGAGGAGTACCGAGTGGATGTGGCTCGAACTTTCACAGCGGAGCAAGAACGCTTCCAGTCGGTCTCTGAAGAAAGCGACGTTGGCGAAGTAGAACGAGGCGTCCATGCGCAGGGTCAACACGCCCGGCAAGGGTTCGGCCTGTGGGAAGTTCTCGAGGTTGCGAAACACGTTGGTTCCGGGAAGTCGCCCGAGTTCGGCGGTGTGAGGTCTCGTGCTGCGCTTGATGAATGCACCCAGTGACGCGACGATGCCCACCAAGATCCCCTCGCCAATGCCGACAAAGAGCGTCACCACAAACGTGAGAGCGAGTAATACCGCATCTGAACGTCGAACCCTCCACAGGCGTATTGGCTCGCGGACATCGATCAGGCCGAAGACTGCCGACATCACGATCGCCGCGAGCACCGCATTGGGCAGGTAATAAAATAGCGGGGTCAACAACACGACAGAAAGCGCGATCACTGCCGCCGTGACCAACGAGGCGATTGGGCTCTTGGCCCCCGCCTGATCGTTGACCGCACTGCGCGAGAAGCCGCCACTGACTGGATAACCACCGGTGACGAACGCGCCGATGTTGGCCGCTCCCAAGCCGATGAGCTCCTGGTTCGGGTTCACCTCGTAGCGATGTTTGGCGGCGATCGCTTTGGCAACGCTGATTGCTTCCATGAAGCCGATCAGTGCGATCATCAGCGCGCTGGGGAAGAGACGCTCCAACAGGTCCAGAGAGATTTCCGGCCACTGGAACGAAGGCAGTCCTTCGGGTACCGTGCCGACGATGCTGACGCCGGCTTGGTCGAGACCGAGGGAAAAGCTCAGCACCGTGGCGATGGCCACTGCGAGCAAGGCTCCTGGTAGCCGCGGTGCGAGCTTGCGGCTCAGCAGCAACAGAGCGATCGAGCCAGCGCCGATCGAAAATGTGGTGAGGTGGATTTCGCCGAGCCGCGGCACGACACCCATGACGAGTTCGTGCAGCCGGTTGCTGCGTTCTAGCGGCACTCCGACGAGATGCTTGAGTTGGCTCAGGCCGATGATGATGGCAGCCGCCGAAGTGAAGCCGCTGATGACTGGGCGGGACAAGAAGTTGACCAGAAAACCCAATCGCAGAAGACCCATCAGGGCCTGACTTACGCCCACCATGCCGGCAAGCAAGATGGCCGCAGTCAGAAACTCAGGGCTTCCGGGCGCGGCCACCAAGCTCGCGCCTGTGGCAACCAGCAACGAGTCCATGGCGACAGGGCCCACGGACAGTTGACGAGAGGTGCCAAACACCGCGTACGCCACCACCGGCAGCAGGGACGCGTACAGGCCCATGATGGGCGGTAGTCCTGCCAGCATGGCATATGCCATCCCCTGCGGGATGAGCATGACCGCCACGGTGACACCGGCCACGAGATCCGACGAGAGGTCCCGCTTGGTATCGTAGTCGGGGAGCCAGGCGAGAGCTGGCCAACGTCGAAGTACGCTCAACATGCTCAGCTCGCGCTCGCAATGTCACTCTTGTCAGTGGGGTAGCCCGCTCCGTTCCAGTCGAGCATGCCGCCAGCGAGGGAAGCGACGCGCTTGAACCCCATGTTTTCGAGCTCTTTGGCGGCGACACCGGAGCGTCTTCCGCTGCGGCAAACGACGACCAACGGCTCTTCCGGGTTGAGTGTTTGAGCGGCGGTGCGAAGGCCGGCCATGGGCACGAGCTCACTGCCGTGGATGTGACCCAGCTCGCCGATGTACTCGCTGGGTTCGCGGATATCGAGCACCCGCACTTCCGCGGAGTGTTCCCGCAGCCAATGCACATCGATCTCGGGAATGTCACCCAGGACCCGTTGGATGGGAGCCCACCCGCGTTCCGCCAATGGTTCAGCCGCCATCGCGGGAACAGTCAACCCACAAGCTAGGTTGGCAGGAACGGCCTCAGAGATTTTCTTCGGCGCGGCGAGATTCAACTCGCTCATGATTTGAACGAATTGCGCTTCGGTTTTGCCCGCGACGCGGGGGTTCTGGCGCTTCTCCTCACCCACCGTACTCATGGTGCGCCCTTGATAGTCGTGACCGGGGAATACCTGCGTGTTATCCGGCAACGCGAACAGCTTCGTTGTGATCGACTGATACAGCTTGTGAGAATTTCCCTGCTGGAAGTCCGTGCGACCGCATCCGCGAATGAGTAGGGCGTCTCCGGTGAAGACACGACCCGTGCTGGGCTCGTAGAAACTGAGACAGCCATCGGTGTGACCTGGGGTTTCCAGGACTCGAAGGGCATGCTTGCCGAATCGCACCTCGTCGCCATCGCTGACCAGGATGTCGGCACAGCCGGCGCCCGCCGTTTTGCTCAGGACACTCTTGCTACCCAAGCGTTGGCGCAGCACGCCCGACGCCGTGACATGGTCGGCATGCACGTGGGTCTCGAGGGTATGGACCAACCGCAGGTTCAGCTCCTCGAGCAGGCGAGTGTCACGTTCCAGTTGGTCGCGCACGGGGTCGATCAGCACCGCCTCCCCGCTTTCCTCGTCGGCGAGCAGGTAGGTGTAAGTCGCGGACTCGCGGTCGAACAGTTGTCGGAAGAGCATGGGTATTTCCTTTCCAGGCGCGGGTGCGGCCCTCGATGGATTAGATTACAACTTGCGTGCCAAATCGCTCTGGTCGCCCCAGCCCAGGCAAATCAGGCGAACCCCAGCCGTTTTCCGATGCGCGTGCCCTCAATCAGAGGGGCGCCGAGGTGCGGATGAAACAACCTGAAACGGCCCATTGCAACGCCAGGGTGAATCGGCCTCGGAAGTCGCGCTCGAGTCGCACTGGCAGGTTTTGTCGTGCGATGCTCAGTCGGCATCCGGAGTCTCGGAGGGACTGCTACGGATTGTCGGCTCGCTCGGGGGAGCGGGGGGTTCGGATGTGGGCTTGGTGTCGTCTTGGGTGGCCTTGTCCAGCCCGTAGCGACGCAGCTTTCGCCACAGAGTGACCCGACTCAAGCCGAGGGCTTGGGCGGCGCGCCCGTGATGGCCGCCTGAACGCTCCAACGCCCGGAGCAGCCGCCGTGCTTCCGCTGGCAGGTCGTCAGGAATGTCGCTGCCCGTATTCGCCGCGGGAGCGCCGGGATCAGCACCGAGCACCTCAGCAGGCAGATCGGCATCCGTCAGGACGGGCCCATCCCCCATCACCAGGGCGTACTCGACGACATTTCTCAGCTCTCGCACGTTACCCGGCCACGCGTGGTTCTCCAACGCCCGCAGGGCGGACGGCGCAATGCGTTGGATGTTGCGTCCCGTATCCTGAGCAAGCACGTCACAAAAGTGGCGCGCCAGGATCTCGACGTCTGCGGGTCTGTCTCGCAGGGCGGGCAAAAACAACGGCACCACACGCAGCCGATACATCAAATCCGCCCGAAATTCGTGCTGACCCACGGCTTGGCGCAGCGACCGGTGCGTGGCGGCAACGATCCGCACGTCGACGTCAATGGGTTCGCGGCCGCCGATGGGGATCACGGTTCGCTCCTGCAAGACTCGCAGCAGCTTGGCTTGCACCTCCAACGGGAGTTCCCCCACTTCATCCAAGAAAAGCGTACCGCCGGACGCCAGCCGAAAGTGGCCGGGGCTATCCTTGACTGCGCCCGTGAATGCACCTCGGACATGCCCGAAAAGCTCGCTTTCCAGAAGCGCCGGAGGCAGCGCAGCACAGTTGAGAGCGCGGAACGGGCCGCTCGCCCGCGGGGACGCGGCATGTAGTGCGCGCGCGACGAGTTCCTTACCCGAACCCGTCTCGCCGCGGATGAGGACACTGGCGTGGGTCCGAGCGACTCGGGCCAGCTGACGCAGCAGTTGCTTCATGCTCGGATCACGCGTCAGGATCCCCCACTGAGCGACCAGGCCCTCTTCACCCTGAACGGCGAAGGGATCGATGTCGAGCATGAGCAACCAGCCCAGGCGCTTGGCGTCACCATCGAGTAACGGTGTGGCCCGCACTTGGACCATACGTGCCTCGCCGTCTATCTGCGGCCGGAGCACTTCTGCGGTCACTGCCTCACCCCGTGCGAGAGCTTCTGCGACCGGGCGCTCCGGTCCAGCCCCGCACAGTATCTTGGCGGCAGGCACGCCGTGGGGGATGGGGCCCCCAACCAGCTCTGGGGCGCCTGGCGAGTGGCCCACAATCGACAGTTCTGCATCGAGCAGGAGCGCCGGGCCGGCGACCTCCTCCAACGCCCGCCAGAGCAGTGCTCGTTCAGAATCGTTCACGGCGGCCAGTCTATCTCAGCGTCGTCCATCTCACCAGATCGCAGGCCAAATCGCTTTGGTTGCCGAACCCCCGTTGCTCGACCATGTCGGCGGGCGAATTGCTTGGAGAGCGACCCGCAAAGCCTGCGCGGGCGTACCTACGATGACGAACGTGCTGTTTGACGCGGCTCCGCCTGGGGAATGTCGTTGGGCACGAGCGCGCGTTGCTGTAGGCGATCGTAGCCGGCAAAGAGCAACATCCCAGCTGCCATGGCAGCAACGAACAACCAGGCGGCGCTAGCGTTGGTGGCGAGTGAGGTGATTGCTGGCCCAGGGCAGTAGCCCGAAAGACCCCACCCCGCGCCGAACAGCGCTGCGCCGACCAACAGCCGACCGTCGATGTCGTTGCGTGTCGGCACCACGAACCTCGGTTGCAGGACGGGTCGCTCCCGCCGGAGCACCAATAGACGAGTTCCGAAGTGGACACCAATGGCTCCCATCATCACGAACGCGAGCGTCGGGTCCCAGCCGCCGAACACATCCAGGAATCCAACGATTCTAGAAGGCTGAGTCATGCCAGCAACGACCAAACCTACGGCAAAGATGAAACCGGCCAACAGTGCTGAGATCACGTGCTTCACAGAACACCTCCAAACGCAGTGCGTACGACGTAGACCACGAGAGCGCCGACTGCCATGAACGTCAGCACGCTCGCGAAAGAGCGTGTCGATAGACGACTCAGACCACAGACGCCGTGACCACTCGTGCAGCCGTTCCCCAAGCGCGTGCCGAATCCGACCAGAAGTCCTCCGAGCACGACGGCCAAAGATGAACGTTGCAGGTCGTAGACAATCAGGTCCGGATTGAGCGCCAGCATCGCCACGCCGCCCAAAACGAGTCCAGCGACGAACGCGAGGCGCCAGCCAAATTCCTCCTTGTGCGGTACGAGGACCCCGCCAAAAATGCCGCTGATCCCAGCGACGCGGCCGTTGAGCCACAAGAGTACGGTGGAAGCGAGCCCGATCAACGCACCGCCGAGTAGGGCTGTGAGGGGAGAGAATTCGGTCATCACCTAGTCGTCTATTCAACAATCGGGCCAACTTCAAGCAGCGCGCTCCCAGGCGACGATAACCCGTGAGTTCGTGCCTAGTTGGGCTGCCGCATCCGAGCAGGCGGGTGCGACCGCCCCGCGCCAATAGCTGCGCGGGGCCAACAGTTGAAACACCCTGTAACCGCCTGCGCGACAGGCGAAACAGCGCTAGGCGGAGGAGGCGGCGTCTGGGAAGAGAGCTTCGTAGTCCGGTAGAAAACCTTCCCAACGTTTCATGCGCTCTTCGCGCGGCGGTAGCTCGAAGGGCTCTGGAGCTATCGCCAACAGGCCGGCCTCATCGACCTCGTCGATCTGTTGCTCAGAAAGGAAGCGACGTGCGTACGCCAGGTAGACCTTCGAGCGGACGAACTCATCGAACAAGTCGGGATCGAGGTGGTTTTCGCGCTTCATGTGCCCCATGATCTTGAGGGACACGCTCAGCGGCTTGCCCTTCTTGTAGGGGCGGTCCGAAGCCGTCAACGCTTCGAACACATCCGCGATGGCGAGGGCCCGCGCTGGGATGGACATATCTCCTGCGTACAGCCCTTTGGGATACCCGCGCCCGTCCATTTTCTCATGATGGCCGCCCGCGTACTCGGGGACACGTTGCAAGTCATCGGGAAGCGGCAGCCGTTCCAACATGCGAATGGTTTGGACCATGTGCCCGTTGATGATGAGGCGCTCCTCTTGGGTCAGCGTTCCACGGGAGATGCAGAGATTTTCGACGAGCTCCTCGCCCAAGAGCGGCTGCTCCTGTCCGTTTTGGATGTACTTGCGGCGGGCGATCTCGCGGATTCGTTCCTTATCCGCTGGCTCGAGGAATTCACCGCCGACGTTGGCCTGACGCAGGAACTCCATCTCCTCGTTCAAGGCGCGGACTTCGTTCGTCAAGCTCTGCTGGGCGGTCGCTGCGTCGGCGCCATCGGCGATGGCTCGCAGATGACGGATCTCCGCGTCGCGCTTGAGCACTTCAAAGCGGGCCTCGACCATGGCGATGCGGTCGAAAATCGTCTCGAGCTTGGTGCCCTTGTCCATGACGTGCACGGGGGTCGTGACCTTGCCGCAGTCATGGAGCCAAGCGGCGATACGCAGTTCTCGCCATTCGGCTTCGGTCAGCTCGAAACCCGCGAATGGTCCCTGTTTGGCAGCGCACAATCGTTCGACGAACATTTCCGCCAGCACCGGCACGCGCTCGCAGTGGTCCCCCGTGTAGGGGCTCTTGGCGTCGATGGCTTCGGCCAAGAGCTTGATGAATGCCTCCAAGAGCTTGCGCTGGCCCTCGAGCAGTTCTTGGTTGTCCAACGCAATGCCCGCCTGAGCGGCGAGCGCGATGACCGTCCTTTGTAGCTCGGGGTGAAACGGGATGACGTTTCCCGATTCCTCGTCGGTGGCGTTGATCAGCTGCAAGACCGCCAAGACCTTGCCTTGGCTGTTGTGCAACGGGATCGCCAAGAGCGAGACCGAGCGATAGTTGTTGCGGCGGTCGAACGCGTGGGTGCCGCTGAGGTCGAAACCTTGGGCGCAGTAGGCGTCTGGAATGTGTACCGGGGCGCGGTCGTGGTAAGCGCGCGTCGCGACGTTCTTGAGGTTGGCCTGTCCTCGTTCGTCGAACAAGGGGATCGAGGGTAGTCCGATGGGATTACCCGTCGTGCCGCCTTGGGCGATACCCAACGAGTCACTGTGGATCATCGCAAAGTCCAACTCGTTGGACTTTCGGTCTACGAGGTAGAGGGTGCCGCCGTCGGCCAAGCACATCCGTTTGGCCTCCAAGAGAATGCTCTCGACGAGCTTATCGCGGTCTTTCTCCTTCGACAGCGCGACGCCGATTCTGTGGAGCGCTTCGAAGCGCATCGACTTGGCTTCTGCCGAGGAGAGATCGTGAATCATGCGCCGAGACCCCGGATTCTACTCGAAGCATGCCTCCGCCTGCCTAGAAAATGGGGTCGGCCGGGGCTCGAGGCTCGGTGTCGCTTCCGAATCGGTACGCGTGCTACGCTCTCGGCGCGACTCCGTAATCGATGACACGCATCGCGCTCGCTCGACGGGTTTGGGACCGCCGTTCGCCGCGCGGTGGGAGGGAGCCGCTGTTCGTGCTGGAAGTGCTGGGCCCAACCCCAACCCGAGCGGGCGTAAGAGCGGTGGATGGCCCGTGGTTGCCGAGGTAGCCGGCTTGGAAGGAACTCAGTGGTGCGCTGCGAAGACTTCCGAGCGATGTAAATCAGCAAGATGAAGTAGGCAGCAACGACGAGCCAGTCGATAGTTTACGTTGGGTGAGGCCGCTGGTAGGTGGTGAGAGTTGCCGATCTCGAATTGCGAACGCGCAAACGTCGACGCACGAGACCGAGCGTGATCACGACTACGATTCCGATGGGTAGATTACTCTGTGTGACGGCAACCCGGCAAGAACACCCCGACTTGGTCACCGGCGGAGGCTCGTAATCGCCCTTGGTCGAGGATGAAAGCGTCACCAGCGAGAGCCCGAAGCGTGGCAGCGCAAAAGAGACCCTCGTGGTCCCGTCGACCACTTCAAGGCGCTCCCCAGACGCAACTTCTAGCGAGTGCATCGCATCGCGAAGTTCTTCCAGCTGTGCGGGTGTGGGCGCCGATGGGCGACCCTGCAATTGCCAGGTGGTGAAGGCGTTCCCATGAGTCTGATCGACCCGTTGGTGGGTCATGACGGTGCCTTCCTGAAAGGCTGGGGGCAAGGCAACATCGAGCGTGACTTGCACCGGGCGGGAATCCGCGAGGTCGGCTTCCGGGAGGTCGTCATGATAGTGCCAGACCAAGATGTTGATCCGATCATCACCATCGAGCGTCGCCAGCGCGTCGATGTCCGGCTCCCCTCGCACGCTGTTGTCCAGTAGCTCGTCCAAGGGGATCTGGCCATTGCTCGTGACCGGAAGGCGTACCCCCTGCAGCTCATCGAGTAGCCTGAACGCGTTCAGCACTGGCAAGAAGATGCCATTGGTGCTGAGCGCGCGATAGCCTTCAAAGTAAGGTGTGCCGGGAAAAGTGAAGGCCCAAGTCAGAACTCCCCGCAGGTCGACGCGATGTCGCTCGGCGAGTTCAATCGAATGCTTCATCATCGCCACCACGTACGCGCCATAGGCGGGCGAGTTGCGGTAGTCCAGATGGTGGGCCCGACTCGCAGGGCACGCCGCGCAGCCATCCGGATCAGCCTCGGAGATGATGATCGGGCTTTCCGCAAACGAGGGCGAGGAGGCCACGGCTTGGAAGCCAGCCTCGTGACCCCTGAGCTGGGCTCCCAGGTTCATCTGCACGTGATCGCCACTCAGGTTGACGCCACCCTTGGCGTGAAACGTTACGAAGTCGAGGCGGGTTCCGATCTCGCCTGAGACCGCATTGGTTCCCCTTTCACAGTGCCCCAGAAAGTCGCGAAGAAATTCACCATCCGGTCTGGCGACGGCAGGCCCACCGAGTTGCGCATCTGGAAGAACAGCATGCAAGGCTCGCTCGGTGTGGTCGTAAAGGCGTGAGTACTCTTCGAAGCTGCCCTTCCAATAGCCGATGTCGGGTTCGTTCCACAGTTCCCATATCCAATCGGCGTGTGAGCTAGCATAACGGGATCGAACATGGCGCGCCCAGGCCGCAACCAAGTCCTCCCATTTGCCGTAGTCGGTGGGCGGGTAGAACGCTCCGCTGTCGAGGACATAGGTGTCGGAGTTCTGGTAGGGCTCGGGGCGGAGCGAGAGAGCCTGCGGCATGAACCCGAGTTCGAACAGGGGAGTCACTCCCGACTGTGTGGTCACATCCATGATGCCATCGATGAGAGCGTAGTCGTAGATTGGCGTTCCCGTCGCGTCCTCGGTATAGATGTTCGTCGATCCCCACTTGAGCGTCGGGGCACCGTCTCCTGAATTGAACAGGAAGTGGGTACGCGTGTAGACAGGTGAGGTTCGGAGAGAACCCAGCGTCTCTAAGAGCTCTACGCCTTCAGCTGTCGTCGTGTAGTTCGCCTCGTCGTAGCCGAAGAACGACCACACCGGTTTCAACGGTCCGCCCGGTGCTGTCGCGTCGACGCCGATGGTCACGCTCGTTTCGGTTTGAGCGTTGGCCCAGGAAGTCGCACTGAGACTGCCAATGAGCCCAAGGGCGAGGCGAGTGAATGGACGGTTCACGACGCCTAGAAGAGCACGTTGACCGCCTCGCGTTCGCTCGAAAGGCCACGCTTGTGGCGTTCGAAGAACTCGATGAAGCCCTGGACGTCATCTGGGGCAGGCTGAACAGCGGGCCCTATGGTGTCGGCTATACGGGAGTCGAGGTAGTCGGCAAGGCTCCCGGGGTCTCGGGAATGCTGACTGGCACGTTCAGCGCCGCAGCCATCATGCAGTGTCCGGTGTCGCCGCCCTTGAAGAAGCCACCGTGACCGCGGATTCCGTCGATCACGACGCCTTCTTTTTCCGTCAGAATGTTCATTCCTGTGCGCATCGCGCACCTGCTTCGGTGCTTCGTCTCCGTACAGATGCTGGGCTCCCGCCAGGAACCAGAATTCACGGACCGGCTTTGTGGATGGGGTTGTCATCGTCACTCGTTGGGGGAGTCGGCTGCTGGGACCGGCTAGACGCTCGCCACATTCCGACCCCCGCAACCTGTCAACGCTAACATTTTTGCTGTCAAGCACCCGCGGAATCCGCTCGGCCGAGGTTGTGGACGCCGATCCAAGGTTGGCCAGCTCCTGGCGTGGGCGAAGGGTCAACGAGACGCCTCAGCGAGTGGAGTCGAGTGGGCCCGAGGGCTTCCCCACGGTTCATGCGAAGGTTGTCCCTTGGCGCGGATACGCGCCAACGTTACATAGGGCGGCGTCTTACTGGGGGCGTCTGTGAGGCCGCCAGGCGGCAATGCAGCTTCGACGGTGACTTCGACCACCGCTGATGGCCGCGCTCTTGGACGCCGAGCGGTTTCGGCAGATGCTGACGAGTGCGGCGAGCGATGCCCGAGCGACCCCCTGAACGCAAAGGCTTGACATACGCCGTGTTAACGCTCACACTCCGCGCCCATTGACCGACCTCAGGCGACGCGGACGGCTCATGTAGCCCTGAAGCGTCGCTGTCGAGAGAGCTACGCCATGCCGCGAAAAATGCAAACGCTGCTCGCGATGGGAACCTTGCTTTTCGCGTTTCCTGCCGCAGCAGAAGAGGCCCGCCCAAACGGAACTTCCCAACTGGAGGGCTCGAACACGGACGAAGACTTCGACAGTGTGGAGAGCACTGCGCCTGAGTTGGAGCCAGAACCCGGTGATTCGCCGGAGGTTGAGGCGGGTCAGCACGAAACTCATCCGGAGGAAGATGCGGCGGAGGGAAGTACCTCCCACGCTGTCGAGGGTGGCGCCGAGGTTCATGCGTCCGGCACCGCAGAAGGCAACCTGGCTGTGGCGCCCGCCTCCGGAACCGCACGGCCCGACGACGCTGCACCAGTTGCCGATGACGCTGCACCGGTTGCCGATGACACGCCCGTCGAGGGAGAGTGGAAGTCGAGCATTCACGGCTACTTTCGAGCCCCCATGGCCCTCGGGTTGAGCCAGCGAGCGGATCCGCAAGATCCGACAGGTGAGCGCTACCCGCAGATATCCTACGGCCCGAACCGGACCGTCGATGCCAATTACTTCAGCTTCGCTTACACCCGGCTCCAAGAGCAAGACTGGGTCGAACTAGCCTTCAGCTTTGAGAAGGAGCACGTTCAGGCCACTGTTGGCTGGATGGGCTACTGGTTTCAGACCGCGGGGTTTCGTAACCCCGATGCCGTCTGGCTGCCAGGCTTGGCCTACCTTACTATCGACACCGATTTCGACCTCGGTGACTTGCGACCGAACATTGCACTCTCCGGAGGAACCTGGTGGCCAAAGTTCGGATACTTCGAGAAGTACGATACATTCACGCTCGCACAGTATCGAATACTGGGCGAACAGCTGAAGCTCACAGTTCCGTTCAGTGATGCCCTATCGGCAACGCTAGTACAGGGTTTTGGCACCGCAAGAGATGGTCAGTTCAACTATGTAGCGCCGCCTTTCTATCAAACGCGGGTTGGTCTGAACCTAATTCACTACGGCCATCTACAGTTCAACATCGAGGACTTGCTCGAGGTCGGCGTGCATTACAACGGGCAGTTCACGCGCGACCCAAACTTCTTAGAACGCGGATCCGGAGAAAAGTCCTATGGTGACGCCCGTGAGGCGTACCTCAGAGGGGTCGGTGGTGAGGTCAGACTGAGTGTCCCTGTCGTCGGCGAGTTCTGGGCTTCCCCCTCGTTCTACCAGATCAAGAACGGCTGGGCACTCGGTCAAGGCGGCGTCGAAGTGGTGCACGGCCTGAGCCCGCAGGGTCTAGCCACTAACTACTTGGGGTGGAGCGGAAGCCCAGAGAACAGCACAGGGAGCGGACAGCTCTTCAACGTCGGCTTTCAATACGAGAACAAACTCTCAAACGTGCTTGGAGAACCCACCGGAGGGGACGACGAAGTCACCGTGAGCGTATTCGGGCTCTTGGTGGATGCGATGCTCGATCGCCCTGAGGGTTCAGTCATCCGTCAGAACAAGATCAGCCAGTTCAAGTGGGGCGCCGACGTCGAGTACAACCCCTGGAAGTGGCTTGGCTTGATGGCTCGGTGGGATCAGGTCAACTACGACATCAACAATCCAGGGTACATCTTCTCATCGATCACGAGCCGCCTATCGCTCCACTCCAACTACATGTCGGGGGAGCGCATCTACCTGCAGTACTCCCGCTATCAATACGGCACGTTCATGACCATCGCCGGGCAATGGCCGTGGGGCACGCCGCTGGTAGCTGGGAGTGATACCATCCAAGGCGGCGTCTACACGGGTTCGAAACCCGACATGGACGTCATCAAGCTCCAGGCTGACGTCAGGTTTTGAGCCCCTCTGCCGGCACTGACGATCGCGCGATCGTCGCTGGTAAGTCCGCTTCTCTAGACGCTTCGGGAAACGAATGAGTGTGATTCAGGCCGGGGACTAGCTTGGCCTTTGCCAGGGGTCTTGCGCAAAGCCCCCTCGCCTTCGGAAGTGGATTCCTCCGGCTTCACCCCCAAAACCGCTCGCCTTCGGCTCGGCTACCCCTCAAAACAAGCCCTTTCGTGCCGAAAGCGCTTGTTTCGGGACTAGTTGTCATTGGCCATAGCCGACCGCGGCTATGTTAACTGACAGAGTGTTGATGACATCGGCAGGGGCAGCGCCAAGTGCGATGACGCCTTCATAAAACCGCCCGCCGTCGCCGTCGCTATTGTCTCCGCCGATCCCCAAAATGACGGAACCCTGTTTCTGCATGGGGACGTATCCCGGCTTCTCAGGACGAATGCCGTCGTACATTTCCTTGATCTCAGGAGTCGTCGCATCACCACCGTAGAGTGCAAAGCGTCCCTTGCCGCCGTTCTTGTCTGCCGTGTCCCCAACGACCACGGCGGTGACGAAGTCATGCTGAAGCGGAGTGTTCGTCGAGATGTTGCGATCCGATCCGTTTTCCCAACCTGGATAGAGTCCGTTTTCCATGTCAGCCATGACCCACGGGCCCTCGCCGCTTCCTGTTCCCCAGATCACACCCATGCCAAAGTAGACGGTTTCCATCGTCCCGTTACCGTCGTTGTTTGCGGTCACCTCGGCGTTGCCGTAGTCGAAACAACAGCCATTGATGAGGTCATGCTGGCTCGTCACCATGTACTGAGTTTGCGGCTCATCTCCGACGGGAACGCCCGACGGGAATTCGGCAGGATAGTCGCACTCGTTGCATGCCGCCCGATACCCTTGCCCCGGGCGGAACAGCATTCCGTATACAGACCGACCCCCCACCGACACCGTTAACGCGCTGGCGTTCACAGGATCTCCAGGAGTGGCCTTGGCGCTCCCGGGAGGGGCGGGCGTCATGTGATTGCCGTACCCGGATTGATCATACAGGATGCTGATGGTGCACCCAATGGGACCGCAGAAGTCGTCGTGGGCCGCAGCGTCGGCGAAGCCGTCTATGCTGCCGATGTCTACCGTCATGCCGGCCTTCTCCAGCTGGTAGAGCGGGCCGGTGTATCCCGGAACCACGACGCGGACCGAACTATGTGCTGAGACGCACTCATGACCCGCATCACCCAGCACCTGACAGGGCAGAACGGCGTCACCGAGGTTGCCAGCAGGGGAATCGGTGTTGCTGTCCATCCCGGTGGTGCCAGGATGGGCCGCCACCGCAGTTGCCGACTTGCCTTCCGCGCTCGCGACCGGATACTCCCCACAGGCGGCTAGGGTGGCGCCCGAAAGCACGTAGGCGGTTGCGCAACTGAACAGAGAGAGGCGTGATCGCGAGGTGAGCTCTTTGGTCATGATAAGTTGAGCAACGAACCGCTGACGCTTGGGTCCTTAGGTTGCGTGGTGGAGCCCGGCGCGGTGCGTGAACTGGATGTTAGCGCAAACAATCCGAAGGTCGCCAGGACAAAAACTAGCTCAGCAAGGAGGGATCAACGTGCTCCGCAAGAGATCTATGTGGACTTGAATCAAATCGTCCCGCGAGAAAAATCTCGTAGCCGATTCGCGCCCAATTGACCAACGGCGACGGCACTGTAACACACGGATCTGCGCCGAAGGGGCGCAACCTCAGTGAACGAGGTTCCACCGTGGTGGTTCTGCAGGGAATCGCTCGACAAATGAGTGCACCGCCCGGTCCTCCAGCGACTTCTTTGGTGGGCAGCTTGCTCCTCGGCTGTGTCAGACGTACTACTTGACATCGGCCATGTGTGCAGTCACTCTGGACTAGTTGTGAGCGGTAACATTCGCGCTCCAAAGTTTTCACGAAGTTTTCAGTTTTACTTCTCGGGAGATGTGATCAATGAGAGTTCCTCACTTAGCTCTTTGTGTCCTCGCGACCATCGCGGCCGCCGCAGCGTGCAGCGATGAAAGCAGCAGCAACGACACCCCAGCCGTGACGGCCGGAAGCAACGCCAACACCGGTGCACCACCAACGTCTAGTATGCCGCCTGCAGTCGGTGGAATGACGCCGGGTGGGCCAGTGGACGGCGCCGAACCCGCCCCCGGCAACACCCCGGGCTCGATGAGCAACAACCCAGCTGTTCCCACCGGCCCGGTTGATACGGGGCCCGTCGGCGTTACGGAGCCGGGCGATCCGGCACCTGTCGATCCGGCACCTGTCGATACAGCGCCTGTCGATCCGGCGCCAGTCGATACAGCGCCAGTCGATACAGCGCCTGTCGATCCGGCACCAGTCGATCCGGCACCAGTCGATACAGCGCCTGTCGATCCGGCGCCGGTCGATACAACGCCCGTCGATCCGGGGCCGGTCGACAGCATGACCGGCGAACGACCCTGCGATATCTACGCCGCAGCGGGGCAGGAATGTGTGGCCGCGTACAGCACGGTCCGGAGTTTGTTGAGCACCTACACCGGCCCGCTCTATCAGGTGCGCGTTGGCAGCAGCGAGTACAATATCGGCGGGGAGCGAGTCACGAATCCGGACCAGGCCATCGCACCCCGCGGTGGGGGCGCTGTAACGCCTTACCAGACAACACCCGAACCCGGGATGCTAGTGGATATCCCACAGACTGCTAACGGCATTGGCGATGCAGCTGTGCTCCAGGAGAACTGCCCGATCGGGACCACGTGTACCGTGTCCTTGATCTACGACCAGTCGGGCAGGGGAAATGATCTGCCGGTGGCCAAGGCGGGGCGTTCCGACGGCGGGGACTACGCGGCACTCGATGACTTCGAGACACCGATGAACAATCGCGCAATGATCACCATCGGAGGCCAGGAGGCTCACTCTCTGTACATGGAGCCACGACAGGGGTACCGCCTCACCGCTCCGGGCGATGGATTGCCTCTGCGTCAAGAGCCCCAGGGCATGTACATGCTGGCGGACGGGACACATGCCGGCTCTGCCTGTTGTTGGGATTTTGGCAACGTGACGCCCAATCCTGTGGAGTACTCGGAAATGAATACCCTGTTCTTCGGCGAGGCCTTCTGGGGTGACGGAGCCGGGCAGCCACCGTGGTTTGGCGCAGACTTCGAGGCAGGTGTCTGGATGGGCGGCTCAGTTGCAGGCGACCCCGGCTGGGGCGAGTTGAACGCCACCGAGCGCCCTCCCAATCCGCAGAACCCATCGATGGCCGGGGTTGAGTTTGCGCTTGGCTTCCTCAAGACGGACGACGATGCGGATAACACCTACGTTCTGAGAATGGCCGACGTGTCGACGGCCAGCGAGATACAGACTGCCTATCGGGGGCGCTATCCCAAGTTGTCGTACGCTGGGCATGGCACCGACAACAAGGGCGCTGTGGTGATCGGCGTCGGCGGCGACAACAGCAACAATTCATTCGGAACGTTCTACGAAGGGGCCATTGTCGCTGGCTTCCCAGACGATGCCACCGAACTCGCGGTGATGCAGAACATCCAAGCGGCTGGCTACGGTCAGTAACGACCCCAAGGACATTTCATGCGTAAGATCTCTACCTTGCTTTGTTTGGGCACGATTGGGCTGTCGCTCGTTGGCTGCGGTGAGTACGAGGCCGACGACCCCGACCCAGTAGAAGCCCCAGTCGAAACCGGCGCTGACACCGCTGCCACCGGCCCAGGCACACCCGACGCACCAGTCACGGGCGGTGGTGGCGCTCCAGCGGATCCTGGCACGCCCGACGCACCAGTCATGGTCGGTGGTGGCGCTCCAGCGGATCCTGGCACGCCCGACGCACCAGTCATGGGCGGTGGTGGCGCTCCAGCGGATCCTGGCACGCCCGACGCACCAGTCATGGGCGGCGGTGGCGCTCCAGCGGATCCTGGCGCTGCCGGCGGCCGCGTGGACCCGCCTACCCCATCCTGCGAAAATGTCCAGGCGTGCGGAGGAGACGCTCTGGGGGTGTGGTTCGCTGTCGGCTCGTGCCTCTCTGTGGACGGCGCTGCTGACCTGAGAGGACTCGGTATCGGATGCTCCGAGGGAACAGCGACGGGTGAGCTCCAGGTGAGTGGGAACTGGTCGGTGACCAACGATGAGGGAACTCAGTTGCTGACGGACACGACGCAGACTACCGGACAAATCGTGCTCGGACTCGGGTCGGAGTGCCTGGACGTATCGGGAACGAGAGTGGGCTGCGCAGACGTCGCGGGTCCCTTGCGCTCAGCGGGTTTCGAATCGACCGAGTGTGTTGCCTCCGCAACTATCCCGGACGGCTGCGACTGTACCGGCGTTGTGAACCAGACGGGGGCGGCGGGCTTCGTCACGTTCGATATCGCCCCGGCAGGTCTTTGGGAAACGGAGGGAAGTACGCTCACCTTCACCGGCTATGAGACCGTCGATTATGACTACTGCGTGGATGGGGACTTCATGCATGTCTCCGTCGCGACCGTGAATCCAAACGGTGCTGTGACCGGCACGATCGTCCTTCAGAGGCAACCCTAGGGCCCAACGCAACACGGGACCAGAAGTGGTGCCGCTCATCCAATGTCGCCCCCGGTCACGGAGCGGAAGAGACATGCGGTTGGCAAGACCTTCCCGCGTCTCGTCCCTCCAGGACAGTGGCGGCGTAGGTGGCCGGCCAGTCTTGCACACGCCCCATGCCCCTCGGCAGCGTTGATTCGGAACGTCTCCGAGACTCGCACGGCCGCGTGGTACTCCCCCGCGCCTCCATCAGCGGATCGCCGTACACGGCGGAGGGATCGAGGCATCGTGACAACGCGGAGCGCAGCATCCGCAGCACGTATGGACAGGTAGGGTACGCAACGGGCCGACGATCGTCCCGTTGAACCCTGCCGCTGGGCTGAGCCATCGGGACCGCTCGTTGACGCTATCGAGCGGAGCCTGTCGACGCTTCGATGCTAGAGCCCTCAACGGACTGCATGCTCCACGGCCCGCCCCGCGGCTCATCCGGCCGCGCCAGCGAGCCCGGCGCAGATCCCGGAGCTCCGGTGGACTTTCGTCTGCACTCCCGAAAAAAGCACGTCGCGGGCGCCGAACAGCACGACGGACTTCTTGGCCCGCGTGATCCCCGTGTACAGAAGCTCACGGGTGAACACAGCCGAGGGCTGCTCTGGAAGCACTAGCGCGACGCGTTCGAACTCGGAGCCTTGGCTCTTGTGAACGGTCATCGCGAACACCGTCTCATGGCTGGGCAGCCGCGAAAGTTGCACGCGTCGCAGTCCCGCCTCGGTGCGAAAGAAGGCGGCCAGGCGTTTGCTATCCGGGTCCTGCCCGAGCACCCCGATGTCGCCGTTGAACAACTCCAGCTGGTAGTCGTTACTCGAGATCATGATCGGGCGGCCATCGTAGGCGCCTTCTGTGGGGTTGAGGCCAAAGGCGACTAGCGTCTGCTCCGCGAGGCGGTTCAATCCCTCGACGCCGAGTGCGCCGTGGCGATGTGCCGCGAGCAGGCGAAAACGCAGCAAATGCGTGAGCCGCTCACCCGGGTCACTGGTCTTGGGGTACTCCGAGAGCGCTTCGGAGATCAGAGCTTCGAGCTGACGTTTTCGCCCCGCTTCCGACAGCGCGCTCGTGTCGATGAGCTTGGCGTTGTCATCCGTGAGGGCGGCAGCCACTGCCGTGCTGTCCGCGTCCCTCAGCGCCTTGGCAAGCCGACCAATGCCGCTGTCGTCCTGGTAGCGGTAGCTCGTGCTGAGGTGCACCGTGCAGTCGCGGAGCGGGGGCACGTCGGTCGCCGTGCTCAGTCCGGGGTTCCCCAGGTCGCCTGCGTAGCGCACCACTTCTTTGGAATATCCGGCACCACCGGCCGCAGCGAAGATGTCTCCGAAGATGGCGCCCGCCTCGACACTGGCCAGCTGGTCTTTGTCGCCGAGCAGGATGAGTCTTGCCGTTGGCGGTACGGCTTCCACGAGTTTCGTCATCAGCGCGAGATCGACCATGCTTGCTTCGTCGACGAGTACGACGTCGGCTGCCAGCGGGTTATCGCGCCCACGACGAAAGCGTGTTGGGGTTCGGCTCGAGTAGCCGAGCGCTCGGTGAATGGTCGACGCCGAGCGAGGCAGCGTTTCGATGAGAGATGGATCCGCGCCGGTCTTCTCGAGGCTGGCCTCGAGAGATTCACTCAGGCGCTGCGCCGCCTTACCGGTCGGCGCGAGCAGCAACATCCTGAGCGCTGTCGCATCCCGATGCAGTGCCTGCTCCTGAAGTAGCAGCAAGAGGCGTCCGACCGTCGTGGTCTTGCCCGTGCCCGGACCTCCCGAAATGACCGAAAGGCCACTCCGCAACGCGAGGGTCGCGGCCAAGCGTTGTTGGTCCAAGCGCGCGGGGGCCGGGCCGAAGTATCTCTCCAAGCGTGCCGCCAACACGGACTCGTCCACCGGATGAACCGCCTTGGCCCGTGAAAGGAGCGCTTGCACCAGGCGGCTCTGATAGTTGGCGTAGCGCTGGAGATAGATTCGTGACTCAGCGTCGACGACCAAAGCGACTTCTGCCCGACCGCCGCCGAGTTCGCCCACCAGTGAGCTGCGTTTCAAGGCTGCTACCCACGCATCCGACGATGGCCAGTGGATGTCGATGGGGGTATCGGTTTGGTCGAGCAGGGGTTGCTCCAGCAAATGGGGGAGATCCAGGCAGACGTGGCCGGCTTGCACCGCCCGGCTCACCAGCGCTGCGGCAAGGCCGACGAGCGGCTCGTCGGGCTCGAGGCGCAGCAGCAAGAGGCCCAAGTGCAAATCGATGGCTTGCAAGGCCCCCGTTCGGTGCAACTGAAAAAGCAAGCGGGAGGCGCCCGCCGCGTCCTCCACCGACGCCTCGACGACGTCGTTGGTTTCGCCGCTCATGAGTTCGGTCCTCTCGTCGAGCCCTCGCTCTGTGCGCCGAAGAGGTTCGCCAAAGCGTCGATGCGCGCTTTCGGTGGTCGTTCGCTGAAGGTGCCGTAGCGAGCCCCGTGTCGCGGGTGCATGCCGCGGATGAAGAGGTAGTGAACACCACCGAAGTGTCGCTCGTAGTCGTAGTCCGCCTGCCTGAGGGCCAGGTAGCGATGCAGCGCTACCGCGTACAGGTGGTACTGCAGGAAGTAGTGGTGATCGCTCATCGAGGTCGCGAGCGACTCAGGACCATAGTCTGTGTAGTCTTGTCCCAAGTTGTTCGTCTTGTAGTCGACGACGTACCACTTGCCCTCGTGACGAAATATCAAGTCGATGAAGCCCTTGAGGAAGCCGCGCAGAGCCGCGAAGCCGAGGAGGTTAGCGCGCTTCGCGTAGCCCTGCGGGAGCTCTTGACTGGGGTGCTCCGAAAGACACTGGGCGATCGCCTTCGAGGTGACGTCACCACGCTGCGCTGCCAGGGTGAACTCGAGCTCGTTGAGCCGGTCCTGCTGGCTGAGGCCAGCCAGTGAGATGCCGGTGTCGAACTCCGTTTGCAGTACCTCCGAGAGCGACTGCGTGACGATTGGAGTCAGTTGCTCCGAGTACCCGTGCTTCTTCAACGTGCTGTCGATGAGTTCCTGGTGGTCCTGGGCTTGGAAGTTGGCGTTTTCCAGCACCGCGTGGAAGAAGTTGCCTGCCGAGCGCCCCCCAGGGAAATCTGCCAGGGTGATGCGATCGGTTTTCGGCGGGCGTGTGGTCGCTTCCTGGCTCGTGTCGTGGTCGCGTCCTTCCAGGGGATCGGGAGAGCCAGAAGCCAACGACGAGAAGCTGGCTGTTCGTTGCCAGGGCACACTTTGGCGCCGCATCTGCTCGACGTGGCGACACTGGAGCTCTACTTTTGCGGGGGCCTCTGGCTGGTACGGCGTGCTGCGCAGGTCCTTGCTGTCGCACTCGCGGACGCTGATCCGCGTGCCCGTCGGGTCCAAGCCCTGCAGCTTCTTGAGCAGGTCGTCGTTTTGGAGCTTTTTCAGATGTTCGGCGACGGTGCTCACCGACGGCGCTGGGCCGCCAGCACCAACGTCGCCCGCGTGCAGTAGATAGGCCAGAGCAGAGTCTTCGAAGTTCCGAAACCGTCCCCAATAGACGATGCAGCGCTGCTTCGCTCGGGTGAGCGCTACGTACAAGAGGCGGAGGTTCTCGGCCATCGCCTCGAGTTCCATCTCGTGTTGATGGTCTTCGAGATGTTCCGAGCCCAGGTCCAACGTCAAGCGTCGGTGGTGCTCGTCGTCGTGAAAACGAATCAAGTGCTTGTCCGCGGGGTGGATCAGCATGCCGTTGTGCAGGCTCGGACAAATGACGATGGGGTATTCGAGCCCTTTACTCTTGTGAATCGTCGTCAGCACGACGGCATCTTCATCACTTTCCAAACGGATTTGTTCGGCATCAGCGATGTCTGTTCGAGGATCGCGTTGTGCTGCGAGGTACTGCAGCAGGCCGCTCGGACCCAGGTGAGAAGTCTTGGCTTCGGTGTGAAGCAGCTCGACCAGATGCAGCAAGTTGGTCATGCGTCGCTCCCCGTCGCTGAGAACGAGCAGGCGCTCAGCGACGCCGCATGTGTTGATCACCTGCCGAATCATTTGCACGAAGCCGTCGCCCAGCCAGCGCTGGTTCCACTCTCGGAAGCGCTCCACCCAGCGATCCCATTGCCCTTCGTCTTCGTCGAGCCGCAACAAGCGCGTCGCGTCAAAGCCAATTAGATCGGTGACCAGCGCCGTGCGCAAAGCGCGAGGATTGGACGGTTCGATGATGGCCGTGAGCAGTAGTTCCAGAGCTTCAGCTTCCGCCTGTTCAAACACGCTCCGATCGCCCAAGACGACGGCAGGGATGCGCAGCTGCTGCAACGCGCGTTGGCAGTTGAAGGCCTCCTTGTTCGTGCGCGTCAAGACGGCAAAGTCTTTCGGGGT
Organism: Polyangiaceae bacterium; assembly: GCA_050298815.1. Classification (GTDB taxonomy): domain Bacteria; phylum Myxococcota_A; class Polyangia; order Polyangiales; family Polyangiaceae; genus SZUA-265. The sequence continues at coordinate 121,807 of JBNKUV010000106.1, read as the reverse complement.
CACCGGCCTGCCGTCGAGCTGGGCACCCTCGCCGAGCAGGTCGGCGATTTCGCTGGCAACGAATTGGGGCAGCGTCTGCTCCGCGAAGTAGGCGTCCAGCTCGAAGCCTGCCTCCTTCTTCTTCTTCTTGTTCGCTTTGCGGATAAAGCGAAATGACAGCGGCGCAGGGTCTGCACCGGCCTGGAGCTTCAGCGTCGACTTGGCGTTGGGCTGAGCGCTGACTTCGGGGTAGTTGATGTCGGGAAAGTAGAACGGGTAAGGCGAGGGGAGGAACAGTTTGTTGACCGCCTGGACCAACTCGGGGGACGAGCGGTAGTTGGTCGTCATCGTCAGTCGTTGCTCCTCCGATACTGAACGGGCTGCCTCGAGGTAGGCGAAGATGTCGGCGCCCCGGAAGGAGTAGATTGCCTGTTTTGGATCGCCGATCATGAACAGCGCCGATTGGCTGCCGGAGTAGATCCTGTCGAAGATCTCGTATTGGATGGGGTCCGTGTCTTGGAATTCGTCGATCAACGCGATGGGGAAACGTCGTCGCAACGTCGCTGCGAGATGGCGCCCGCCCGGACCGGTCAGTGCTGCGTGCACTTGCAGCAAGAGATCGTCGAACGAGAGGACCTCACTGGTCTGCTTGCGTCGGGGGACCTCAACACGTACGAACTCTGCCAGTTGCCGCTTGAGCGAGATCAATGCCAGGCTCATGTCCTTGGAGTACTCTTCGTAGGCAGTCAGCAGTTCGTCGACGGCGTCGAAGAAAGGATGCTCTGGAATTCGGATGGTCTTTTGCGTTTTACCCTTCGCAATCGACGCGTTGGAAAACTTGCTCAAGTAGGGGGGCAAGACGGCAGTCGCACGCGGCGCACGGAAGTATTCCCTCAGCTGCTCACACCACTGTGCGACGCCACTTTGACCGTAGTGCCGCCCGTGCAACCCGCTTTCTGTCAGCAGACGAAAAACGTCACCGTCGAAGGCGGCACGTGCTCGCTCGAAGGCCCGTTGCACTGCGTCGTCGTCGGGCTCGAGGGCTCCCAGCGCCTCGGGCACGATGGACAGCTCGGGCTTGTGGGCAACGAACTCGGCGAACCGAGCGAGATCGGTCGGGCTGCCGCCGCTCTTAACCAGCACCTCCACGAGGTTCTTCGAGGCGCCGCTGACGTTCCGTGCCCAGAAGTCCAAAGCGACTTCTCGACACAGGGGGCGTGTGTCCTTGAGCAGTTCTGCGGCAAACGGCGCCCCTGTTTCGAAGGTGTTCTCCCGTAATACGCGATGGCAGAATCCGTGTATGGTGAACACGCTGACATCGTCGAATGCTGACAGCGCTTGGCGCAGACGCCGACTACAGGCCGCATCGTCGCCGCGGGCGGTGACGATGCGGCGGAGGTTGTCGTCCGCCGAGCTTAGCTGCGGCGTCTCCGAGAATGTGAGCGCTTCTCGCAGGCGTGCCCGCACGCGAAGCTTGAGCTCAGCGGTTGCGGCCTCGGTGAAGGTCACGATGAGCAGCTGCTCCAGTGTCAGGTTCCGTTCGAGCAATAGGCGCACCACCAACGTGCTGATTGCGTACGTCTTGCCCGTACCAGCGCTGGCCTCGACGAGGGTGCGGCCGTTGAAGCCGACACGTTGAACGTCAAACGCCCTCATCCTTCGCTCTCCAGGTGTGCCTGCAACGGGCCGAAGATGTTGCAGGCGAGTTCTTCGAACTCAGGCCCGATCTCTGCCAGCGTGCTCTGCCCGTACAAGCGCTTGACCGCAGCGTCGTTGGAGTACTTGGCGCGATAGGGCTTGTCCGCTGCCTTCAACGCGTCTTGCCCGCTCTTGCCTCGGGCAACCTCATGAGCAAATAGCGCGGAGGCATCGGGAAAGAGCGGAAGTGGTCGAGACGAACCCTCCTCGAACAGAGATAGCAGTTGACCCAGGACCTCGATGGGCTGTTCGACGGGGGAAAAGCGCGCGACGGCGACGCCGTCCCCCTTTTGAGCGCGTAGCAAGAGCCAACTCTGGCGCTGGACCCGCGCCGGCGCCACGGCGCACAGCACCAGATGCGACAGCCACCCTCGGAGCTGCTGCTCCGCCGAGATCCGCGAGAAGCGATAGCTGATGCGCCCGATGGGATGGAGGTTATCGAGTTCTCCAAAGAGCCGGCGATGTCCCACCGAAAGATCGAAAGCCAAGGGCGCTAGTGGGGCATGTTCGGTCGTTTCGCGGACAGCGCGGGCGATGGGGTCGGCGGAACGCAGCGCGCGTTCCAATTCGAGCTGGCCAGGTGTGCCGTTCGGCAACGCTCCTGTCGCGCGGCAAAGTGCCAGCGCTGCCTCGAAGCCCACACCTTCCAAGCGCTGTTCGAGCAGGGGCGCGCCGACCGCGTACGTTTCCAGGCCATCCAATTCTACTGGCTCGCGATCGGGGACCGAGAGATGCTCCCCTTCCAAATTGACGCCGAGGCGACGGCGCAACAGGTAGGCGCTTGGTGAACGGAAGAACTCCGTCAACTCCGCCAATGTCAAGTCGTTGTCATTTTGGCGAGCAGGGAGCGGTTCGGGGAACAGCGCTGGCAGCTCCTGACGCTCGCCCGCCATCAGACGGGCCCCTTCGAGATAAGCGTGCTCGTAGCTGAACAACCGTGCGTCGTTCGGCTGGAAGTAGCGCGGGCTGAACGGTTGCAGGGGGTGCCGGGTCACGAGGGCCTCGTCCAGCGCCTGCTGGGCGTCCTCGTCGGGACCGCAGACGACGTGCGTTCGCAGCGCATCGAGCAGCTCGACCACGACGATGGACGGCGACAGCGGATTGTTGTCCCGGACACTCTGCCCGACGTAGCTGATGATGAGCTTTTCCCGGGCTGACAACAGTGCTTCCAGGAACAGGTAGCGGTCGTCGGTGCGTCGGTCCGGGTCGCCGGGAACTCGCGGGCGAGTGCTGTCATCGATGAGGTTGAAGTCGGGTCGGTGTGAGCTGCGGGGAAAGTTTCCGTCGTTCATCCCCAGCAGGTACACGACACGAAACGGGATGCTGCGCATCGGTACCATTGCGCAAAACGTGACCCCTCCGGCTAGGAATCCCCGGGCCTGACGGCTGTCGTCGATGTGGGCTTCGAGCCAACGACGGACGATTCTCAAGGAAAGCTCATCTTCGAATCCTGTCTTGGCGGCGGACTCGGAGAACGCACTCAGCGCATCCAGGACCTGCTGTTGCTGCCAAGCATCGTCGCCGTTGGTGAGCGTCAACGCCGTCAATAGTTCGGACAGGGTCGCTTGCCACTGACTTGCCGATTGCTTCTTTAGAAGTCGTTCGGTGAAGCCGAAGAGTTCGTGAGTGAATTGAACGAAGCGACCCAAGAGTTCGCCCGTACTCCCTTCGACATCGTCATAAGGTAGGATGCCTCCCACCGTGGCGCGCCCCTCCGTGGAAACGGCGTACCCCAAGAGCAGGCGGTCCAATCCAAACCGCCAGCTGTTCTGTGCTTGGTCCGGAACGCCTGACTGACGTTTGTGCTCTTCGTCGATGCCCCAGCGGATCCCGTTGTCCACCACCCACCGAGTCAGCAGCGGGAGATCACTCGCAGCGATACCGAAGCGCGTGTGGACTGGGCCCAGCGCGAGCAGGTCCAATACTTCCGGCGCGCTGGCGCGCCGCTCCGCCAGCATCAAGACACGAACGAACGCTTCGAGGACAGGGTTATCACCCTGAGGTCGACGGTCAGAGATTCTGAACGGAATGCGGCGTGGGTCATCGGGGTGTCTTTCGAACACGGCTTCGATGAGCGGGGCATACTCGTCCACATCGGGCATCATCACGAGGATGTCGTTGGGCGCCATGCCCTCGTCCAGCAGGGCGAGCACCTGATCGTGCAGTACTTCCACTTCGCGTATCGGCCCGTGGCACGCGTGAAAGGCGAGGCTATCGTCTACTCTGCTGAGCGGAATGCGCTCAGTCTCCGTTTGGGCGGTGTGGTCGAGAATCGAGTTCTGCAAGCGCCCCAACAGCGTGTCTGAAGCGCGCACGTAGTCTTCGTTTTCTACCGCTGCCACGCCAACGGAAGCCGGCGCTTCATCCACGATGGTGGCGAACTCCGCCCCCAACGCACCACAGGCTTCGAGCACGGGGTTGCCAGCCTCTCCGAATAGCTCGGGGCCGGTCTGTTTGCGGCGTCTGACGTCTGCAAAGTATTGCCGGGAAGGACTGAGCAAAAACAGCCGAACCTCTGCTTGCCGCCCGAGACTCGCAAGGATACGCACGTACAACGGGGGGAGGTTGGTGAGCCCGAACACGCTGATCCTCTCCGGCAGCGTCTGAAGCGTCTTCTTGCGTTTGAGCGCTTTGTGAAACGCTGGCTCCAAATTGGCGACGTGCTGGGTACCCAACTTGGCAGTCAACGACTGCCAGAGTTCTCGCTGCCAGCGCTCTGCCTTGGGCATCGGCGTTTCGGAGAACAAGTCGAGTTGGTTCCGAGCGGAGGCAGGCCTTCCTTCCCAGCCACGCAGCCACTCTGGGCGGTAGGTGAGGTACTCATCGAACGTCTTGGCGATTTGCTCCGCAAGTTCGAACGAGCGCACGCCGCCGGAGTCTTCTTTCAGGTAGCGGGCCAGGTCCACGAACGCGGGATCGGTGAGTTTTTCCCCCAGCTGGGAAAGGGTTGCCCACGTCAGCTGCTCGCGCCGATAACCCTCGAGCGCTAGCTCCGTTGGGTCGTGACCCAGAGCTGCGCACAGCACACGCTGTACCAATTGGCGAGGATAGATGTAGTCGATGTTGGCACAGACGCCGAATCGCTCGCTCAATCGCATGTTGAGCCAGAGCGCCATGCCCCGCCCCTGCACGAGGATCCACTCCTGGCTCATCGGATCGGCAAGGGGGCGCCTCAGCGCCTCACACAGTGCATCAACGGAGCGCTCCAACCGGTTGCTGCGATGGATCTGTATACTGGCAGGGTGCAAGGAGTACCTCGGGGGAGCCTAGCAAAAACTGAGTCCGGGAAGCGTCGGGGCGGACGTAGCCTGACGTACCGCCGGTCGTCCCCCCGGGGCCGGTACAACCTGTGGATACGCTTGACCGCCACGACGGGGATCGATACAGCCGTCGTTTTCGAGGTTCTCTTCTGTGGGTGTTTTCAGCGGTTCCGTCAGTTTGACGAAGTTTTACGTGCGGGGCACGGTTCCCAAGCGTTTTGCCCAGCGTTACATCGACCGCTTGTCGTTGCGCTGCTTTACGGAGCTCACCGTAGATGCGGAGGAAGATGAGCAGAGTGGCTGGTGCGTAGCCGGTAACCCCATGGATTTGGAGCTCTCGCATCAGAAGGTGTTCTTCAACGACTATCTGGTTGCCGGTTTGCGGGTGGACAAATGGCGTATTCCGCGGCCGCTGCTCAAAGCCCAGCTGCAGGAAGCGATGGACGCTTTCCGCGAGCGCACGGGGCGCGACAAGCTGAACAAAAAAGACAAAGACGAGCTGAAGTTTCGCGTGGAGCGAAAGCTGCGCAAGAAGGTCCTGCCGAGCATGCGCCAGTACGACTTCTGTTGGAACCTGAACCGAGAGACGGTGCTCTTTTGGAGCCGCTCGCCGCGCGTGAAAGAAGAGTTTCGAGCACTCTTCGAACAAACCTTCGAGCTCGAGTTGGATGAAGAAAGTCCGTACATGACGGCCAAGTCGCTGCTAGCGGAAAACCAGCTCGAAGCGTTCGTCGAGCTTTCGACGACACTGCCCATTGGCAAGGGAGAAGGCTGATGGATTTGGTGGAGCGCATCGAAACCACGCGCTTCGTTGGCGTGGAGTTTCTTGCTTGGTTGTGGTTCAAGACCGAGCTGTTTGAAGGCACGCTCCAGGCGGCAGACAAGAGCGCGCTCGAGTTGTGGTTGGACTCGCAGTTGATGCTGCAGTCGGTCAGCGACAAGAACGAGCGCACGCTGCTGAGGGGGCTTGCTCCCAGTGCGACGCGTGAAGCAAAACTGGCGCTGCTCAGTGGGAAGGTGCCACTCCGGGCGCGCGTCTGCATGCGTCACGAGGAGCAAGATTTTTCGTTCGTTTTTGATGCCGTGTCGTTCTCGATGGGTTCGATCAAGTTGCCTGTCGTTCTGACCCAAGAAGAGGGCGAGGGGTTCTTCGAACGAATGAGGTTGCTCGAACACCTCGACGATCTGTGGCGCGAGTTGTATGTGGAGTTTCTCACTCTGCGGCTTTCCGAGCTCTGGGATTCGGAGCTGGTGCCCGCCTTGCGCGCGTGGGCCGAGGGCAAGGAGGGCCTTTCCACCCGCGCTTACCGCGGCGTACTTCAGCGCGCCGCCAAGGCATGACCATGCCCTCGGCGCGCGGTCTAGCCTAGATCCTGGCGAAAAACAGGGCTAGCTGGCGTAGGGGCGCCTCAGCGCAGGGGTTCGCCCGCCCTCACCCAACGGGGCGGGTGAACACCGGAGCGCCACTCTGCGCCGGGCACTAGCCTGGCCTAGCCGATGGCTACCACTCGGTTCCGGCCGCCGTCTTTGGCCGCATACAGTCGGCGGTCCGCCGTCGCGATCAGCCTTTCAACGGTCGGGGGATCGCCGCATTCTGCCAGCGACGCACACCCCACGCTGATGGATATCGGGATCTCGTGCTCCTCGAAGCGGATCGTGCGGTGGTTGACCTCGCGCACACGTTCGGCGAGCCGTTGGGCGCCGGCGAGGCCAATGCCGCGAACGCTGATCGCAAACTCCTCGCCGCCGTAGCGGGCCAGAACGTCCTCCGCGCGGAGCGCCTCGATGACGCTGCGCACGACCTCGATCAACACAGCATCACCGGCCTGGTGCCCGTAGGTGTCGTTGACACGCTTGAAATGGTCGAGATCGAACATGATCAGCGACGTTTCGGTGCGATGACGCAGCGCGAAAGCGACTTCCGTCCTGAGACGCTCCCCCAGGTACTCTCGATTGAACGCGCCGGTGAGCGAGTCCCTGACGCTCGCCTCATAGAGATGTCTCAGGATGCTCTCTTCCTGGGAATCGGTGATGGAGTAACGGACGCTCACCAGCGGCCCGAATTGTAGAATGTCTCCATGGGTCAGTGGGTGACGGGTGATTCGCGTCCCACGCACCAAGGTGCCGTTGGAGGAACCCAAGTCCTCGACGACGTAGCCGCCGTCCTCGAACACGATGCGCGCGTGCTCGCGGCTGACCCCTTCGTACTTCAGCGACAGATCGCAGGTTCCTTTGCGACCGATCGTGAAGCAGTGGTCTTCCTTGAGAGCGATCACCTTGCCCACGTCAGATCCATCCATCCGCACGAGCACGTGTCGGGCGTCACGCGGGACTTCTGGCACCCCTAGCGCATCCAAGCTGAAAACAGCTGTTGATTCGCTTTCTTCGAATTCGTCTTCTGACACCAATGCTCCCCGCCGTTTCGCCGTGCGAGCCCAAGTAGGCGGATTCGACTATTCTGACGCCACAGCCACCCGATTGGCAAATTCCCCACGGCCATAGGTACTTGGGTACCCTACTTTGGGGGTGGATGAAGGCCCGGTCGAGCCGGGGCACGCCCGCAAGGCCGGATGCTGCGAACCGGTCACCGCCGCTCAGCCCGAAACGAGACCCACGTTAGTATACCTGACACTATGCGCAGTATCCTCGACGCCGCTGCCGCTGGTTCCGCGTCGGGGGACTACTTCTCGGACCGCCGATATGCGGTGGCAAGCGCGTCCGCGTACTCGTTCCAGCGATTTCCCGAGTGTGCCTTGATCCAGCGGAGCTCGAGTTCGGGTCGCGCTTGGTGCAGGGCGTAGAGCTCTTGCACCAGCTCCAAGTTCTTGATCGGGCCAGTCTTGCGCTTCCAACCGTTCTTTTCCCAGCCGGCCGCCCACTTCGTGATGGTGTTCACGCACAGTTGGCTGTCCGTCCAGACAACGGCGCTCTGCCCGGTGGGTACCAACCGAAAACCCTCGATGAGCGCGAGCAACTCCATGCGGTTGTTCGTGGTGTGCTCCTCATGACCATAGGCCTCGCCCTGGATCTTGCCGTCGATGACGTAAACCGCGCCCCATCCACCTGGGCCCGGATTCGGGTGCGAGGCTCCGTCGGTGAAGACACCGTCCGCGGGGCCGTCCGTGTAGCGAGCGAGCACTTCGCGCACGGTTAGGTTTTCTTCTGCTGTAGCGGTCCGCCGGGCGCGCGGTGTCGAGGGGCCTGCTCCCCGACCGCTCTTGCGCGCAGTCGTTCCCTTCTTGCACTTCAGACACACTTTGGGCGTCCAACCGGGGTACTTCTCGAGCGCCTCCTGAGGGACCTCAAAGGAGCTATTGCATGTTTGGCATTGGAATGAGGGCAAGATGGCTCGCTATCGTCGTCAATTCACCGCACGCGCGCAACGCGCGGCGGCGGGGGGATGGGGAACGTATCCCACGCTGGCGTGACGTTGAGGGTATCCGGGTTTTGAGCCCAGATGTAAACAGCGGGAAACGTGTTGGTGATCGTCCCACCGGTCACTTCTATCCCGGCAAGGTAAAGTTGAGAGTTGGAGCCGGCCGCGGTGAAGTTGCCGCTTTGGAAATTGAACGTGTTGTTGGGGTCGCGCGCCGATTGGAAAATCAACCAATAATAGGTCTTGCCATTTGTCGCGGTGACTGCCCGCGGCGACCACTTGGCCCAACTGTTGTAACTGCCCGGGCTCCGAGCCCCCCGAGGATCGCAGCTGGTCGGGTCGTTGGCGGCGAGTCGAACGGGGGTGCCACCCAGAGCGGGCACGACCCAGATCTCCGCGTTGGGGTTGTAGTACATCCGGGCGTGTGGCCCCTGGTTGCTTGGGTCAGGAACCTGCGTGTAGTCATCGACTCGGTTGAAAGCGATGAAGCGGTCATCGGGTGAGTACTCCGGATAGTACTCCCAAACCCCCGACTCCGAGGCGCCCTGAAGTGGGCTTGCGGCTCCGCCCGCTCGGTCGTTGTAAGCGACCGTGTACAGGTCGGCGTCGCTATCAGCGGGGATCGGTTCGTTCTGGCCGCATCCGAGTCGGCCATCTTTGCCGCAGTTGGTGGACACGTAGACGATGGTGCTTCCGTCATTGGACCAATCGGGCGCCATGGCGCCGCGCGTGTCGCCCCGACGTTCGATGTAGCCAAACGTTTCGCCCAATGAGGCGAGCAATTGGTTGGCGGCATCCTCGGCATTGTCGGGCAGGGGCCCGCCGAACGTATTGGTTTCTAGGTCGAACCAAGCTAGCCCTGCGCTCTCTTGATTGCTCGCTTCAACCCGCCAAGGTTTGCGGCTCGTGTCAGCGGGGTCATAGTCTGCCACGCCCAGGCTACTGATCATGATGCGATCCCCAGCGGAGAAGTGCGCTTTGGAGAAGGTGGCCATCCCCATCCAGGGTTGACCGATGGTGGCCAGAGCTGAGTCCGTCAGGTAGTCAGGGCGGGTGCCCGCAGTGGCTTCGTCAATCGACGTGATCACACCAAACCACGGATAGGTGTCGGTGAAGGCGACCTCGGTCCCACCCGGAGTGGACGTGTGGCAACCAAAGCAGGTCACCTGCGGCGCTCGGCTCGTTTGCACGTTGCCTCCTTGGTCACGCGGGGGCAACGTTTGCACGTCTTGTGTGCGGAGTGCGACGCTCGTGTTGACGTCCCCGACGTTGAGCCCTTCCAACCAGGAAGCGTCCGGATTCATCGAATCCAAGTCCTGCAGGGCCGCGTAGACCATGCTCCCGGTGGCCAATACGGGGGCGATGTGGAATGTCGTCGTGATACTCGAGCCGCCCCTGCCTCGCACCGTCACCGTCACAGGCTGATCGTTGTTGTTCAGCGCGAAGGGATACCAGATTTCCGGTGGCATGAGCCAGGTTGTCTTGCTGGTGTACGCCTCGAGAGCGTGCTGTTGCTGGGGGCTCTCGACTGTGATCTGCCAGGCGCTATCACTTCCTGTCCACTCGAAGTACGGCGGACTCCAATTGGCGGGCATCAACGCGCCGTCTGGTGGCTCGAGTAAACAAACTCCTGCCCCGGACGCCGCCGCGAAGCCACCGCTTGGGTTCTGCTCATCTACGTCAGCACCTGGGTCAATCAACGGTGCTTCCGGAAAATCAGTGCAATTACCGATGCATTGTGGGGGCGGGAGGGTCTCTTCGGTCGCGGTTGGCGTTGCTTCAGGTTGGTCGATGAGCCCCTCTTCCCCCCCAAACAACGGTCCTGCCGGAGAGGCATCGTCTGCGGCACCAGAGACGGGGGAAACTGCCGGCGGCGGATCATCCGTCGAACAGGCGCAACACACGAGCATCACCCACGCCAACACATCTCGGGCACCGACTATCGCCATCTAGATCAATCCTACTCCAATGGTTTTACCGCCGCCGCGTCCGGAGCTCCTGCTCGACCTGTGTGACCGCTTGCTCGAGTTCCTGCTCGAAGTTGTCGACGCCCCGCTCGACGCGGTCCATGCGGCCCTGGGCCACGCGCACTCGGCGCCGCGAGCGTCGGCGGGGCGAAAACCGTCGCGAGCGCGCGGTAGCATGGACGCGAGCGGAGGTGTGCCTCAGGGTACGTTGCGCTTGCCTGCCCGCCAGCAAGCACTGTCGCGCTCCCTGGCGGAGCCCTGGACCAAAGAACACCGACAAGATCGTCAGCAGCATCGGTAACAACAGCGTCATCACCACGCCGGTCGAAACGCGGGCGATCCAAAGACCCCACAGAACCGCGAAGGCGACGGGAAAACGGCTGAGCCAAAACTGGGCAGCCAAATTGTCGAACGGCGCGACTTGCGTTCTCGCTGACCGCCCAACCTCCGCGCGCGCCCGAGGTTCATCGCTTGTCTTCTTGGAGCTCGTCTCTCGGACGTTCGGGGCGTCGGATGATCGGTCGTGGCCTCGCTTTGCAGATGCGCTTTCTGTGGTTTGTGAGAGCACGCGATGCTTGGCCAACAGCTGCTCGAGGGTGTTCTTGGAACGAACGTCTGGATCTGGGGTGAGCGCCTCGGCCAAGAATTTCTTGAGCGCAGGGTCTACGTCATTGCCGAGCGCCTGCTCGACATCGAGCGCCAAGCCCCTGTGCGGAAGCTGGTCGGGGTCCTCTCCGGTGAGCATCGACAAAGCGGTGGCGGCGACCGCATAGCGGTCGGTTGCGGCCATCGCCCGCCCCTGAAACTGCTCCGGCGCCATGTAGCCGAACGTTCCCACGACAGTGCTTCCGCCCTCGGGCTCGAGGCGGTCGCGAACCGAGCCGAAATCGACCAAGGCGAACCGCCCATCGGGTGTACGGATGACGTTGCTGGGCTTGATGTCGCGATGGATGATTGGCGGAGCGTGGCCGTGGAGATATTGCAGTGTTTCCGCGCTGTCGTGAAGGAAGCGCACCACGTCTGCCTGGGTGAACCCATTACCGCGTAGCTGTCGCAACGTCTGACCGTCGATCTTCTCCATCGCGAGGTAGAGCGCGCCGTCTTCTTCGAAGTGAGCCAGGTATCGGGGAAGATTCGGATGATTCAAGGCAGAAAGTACGTCTGCTTCGCGCTCCGCCAACTCGACGTCCTTCCAGCTCTGGGCGCCGCGAATGGAAAACTGCTTGAGCGCTACCAGGCGACCATCGCGCTTGTCGACGGCCTCGTAGGTGACTCCCTGTGAGCCGGTCCCCAAGGTTTGGGTGACGGCAAAACGCCCGTCGCCGACGACAGTGCCTATCTCCAGAGTTGTGGGACCGCCGCGCACGTTGCTCCCAGTATTGGGGCTGCTCCGAGCCCATGTAAACTGAAAGTCCTCACGAGCTGGCGTGATGGCACCCATGTCGGCGATTGATTGGGCGAAAACTCTGGGCGTTTCACAGGTCTCGCCGACGAGTCACAGCCAAGCTACCTTGGCTGCCGCTCCAAGAGCGGCTACGTCTTTGGACATGAAATCTCGTCCTCCGGTGTGGCTCCGGCTCGGGACCCCGGGCGTGCTCGCCTGGGTGCTGGGTTGCCAATCAGCGACGCCTGCGCAAGACGACGTGGCCGCATCGGCCCCAAATGCCGTCAGTGAGCCATCCTCCCAAGAGGCGCGTGCACGCCGAGAGCAGCCGGCGTTCCAGCACGGTTCCAACGAGCAGTCGCCCCCGCGGGCATCCACGAGCACCAACTCCTCTGCGGTCGAGCAGAGGCGGGTCGAGGCGAGTGGCGCTCGCGCATTCACTTCGGGCGATCCACCGCTACCGTTCGTGCACCTGACCACGGGCGGCGCTGCTCCGGATGGCGCGTTGCCGTGGATCATTGGGCTGCATGGTTTGGGGGATCGACCTGAAGCGTTTTCGCGCCTGTTTGCCGAGGCCCCATTTCAGGCGCACGTGTACGTGCCCCAGGCGATCCTACCCCGTGGCAAAGGGTTCGATTGGTTTGGTGTAAGGGTTTCAGGTGATCAGGAGCAGTTGGCACAGGCCATGGGACGTGCGATGCAACCTCTCCTCCGGTTGATTGACTTTCTGCAGCACGACGCCAAAAACCTGGGCAAGCCCGTCGTTACCGGGTTTTCGCAGGGTGGCATGCTGAGCTTCGCTCTGGCTGTGGAGCATCCCACTTCGATCCGCGCGAGTTTTCCTATCGGAGGCTGGTTACCCGAGCGGCTCTGGCCTGAGCAGAAAGCGGAGGGAGCCGTTGCCATCGTCGCGTTTCACGGCGAGGCGGACCGTGTGGTGCCGTTTGAGCCGACGCACGAACTGACGGACCATCTACGCCGCCAAGACTGGGAGATCCGCCTGCATAGCTACCCCGACCTAGGTCACAGCATCCATGGCGGCCTGCGCAACGAGTGGTACGGGGGTCTCAGTGCCGCCCTATCTTCGGACCGATAGGTTGCGGTCCGACCAAACAGCTTCGAGGTGCGCTTGGACCTTGTCCAAGTAGGCACAGAATGCCGCTTCCTCCGCCTGCATCACTGCCTCGAGGGCGGACTGCCAGTCTGGCAAGTGTTTCGGTAGCTCGGCTCCCATCTGAGCCAAGTGCTCCTGCTCGTCTGCCACGATGGAGGCCACGGAGATCCCCGTCCCTGCAACTTCCAACAGGCGTTGGTAGGCGGGGTAGAAACTACGTGCTCGGATTTCGATGGCAGTGCTCGTGAGCCAATAGCAGAGTTCGCTTGGGCTGTTCGTTGTCCCGCTGGTCGAGGGTACTCCGACACACTGGGCTTCCGCGGCCCGATCGACCTCCTGGAAGTAGTCCTCCGCAGCGTCCCCTTCCAACGTGTGTTCCTCTGCGAAGGTTTCGACGCCAAGCCCCTCGGGGGCGACCGCGTGGGCGAACTTCTTCAAGCGCAGCGCGTGCACTGCCTCCTCGAGGATGTGGCGCAGGCCGTCCAGATCCAGTTCATCTGCGCGTCGGCTCTTGAGCATCTTACGAACACCGACGTACTCCAGGCGGGACAGGGTATTGAGGAACCTCGCGTGTGCCCTCGGGTCCTCAATCAATCGTTCCAACACCTTGCATTGTTTGGAAAAACTGGGCCTGGCGAGGCACTCGTCGATGAACTCTTGCATGGCCGGCCGGCGAACATAAGGGCAGCTGCACCGACTTGCAAGGGCGCTACCGTTCAGCCCAGTCTCGATCGGAAGTGTCTCGGGCGAGCAAGCTCGCCCGAGACAGGGTTGGGGTTCGGTTCGGGAACTGCCGGGCGATACGCCTCGCAGCGATCCTCGCGTCTATCCCGCGCTCCGTCAGCCAGGGTGACTGAGTGTCTTCACGAGGCGTAGAAGGCTCAGTCATTTGTGGGCCATTGCAGAGGCGAAGGTCCGCGTGCCACGGGAGATTCCGAACGGTTGGATCATTTCCGGGAGCGCGGTCAATTCGTTGGTCCGCTACCGATACACCAAAAAAAAGGATCCCGACGATCGCGTGCTTGTGTCGCGCGCGGGAGCGTTTTCTGGGTTTACACCGGAATGGGACGGGGTAAGTGCTCCCTTGCCTGGCGTCGTTCTGGCCGAAAGACTAGAACCCAAGCGTGCGCATTCCGAACGCGCGCCCCTTTTGCTTCATAGACCCATGACCACGTTTTCGACTCGATCCCGGCATTACTTGGCGCAGAACAGTCCTTGGGCGCCTCCAGCAGCGCTGCTTCTGGCGCTCGCGTGTTCCGACACGGAGGGTCCGGCGGCGCCGCCGCCTGGCTTCGACAGCAACGGCGACTCTGTGGGTGGGGCGTTGGACGACCCGGACGAATTGATCGACGACGGTACGTCTTCCGGCGGCGGACCGATTGCTCCCAACCTTGGCGGGGAGCAACTCTGTGACGGCGTCGATGAGAACGGCAATGGAATCATCGACGACGTCGACATCGGTCGAGACGGTCTATGCGATTGCATCCACCTGGGCTTCTTCGGCCAGGTGGCGTCGGATGCCGGCAGTTCGACGGGGGCGTTTCAGGCATGGCTCGAAGAGCGCAGCGGCGAATTTCCGGTCAAGAACCTCGCGGCGACCGACACCCTGACGGCGGAGTGGCTCTCGGACCTTCAGGTGCTCATCGTCGGCGGGATGGAGCCGCGTGCGAGTCGTGGTGCTCCATACTTCTCGGACGCCGAGCTCGCGGCCTTCGATGACTGGCTACAGGTCCAGGGCAACGGGGTGTTCACGTTGGCGGGATACACGGACAATGCCAACGACGTGGCACCTACCAATGCTCTGTTGGCTCATCTGGGCGTCGAATACCGAACCGCCGGCATTGCACCCGAAGGTGTGATTGGCGATGGGGCACCCCCCATCTGGCTCACCGGCATCGTGGCACCTGACCACCCGTCGGTGGAGAGCGTCACTGAGGTCGGCTTCTTCTATGGCTACCCCGTGGAGGGAGACGGTACCGTGATTCTGCAGAGTGGGGGCTATGACCTAGCCATCGCCAAAGAGACCGGTTCCGGGCGGGCGTTCATCTTTGGAGATGAGTGGATTACTCAAGACGTCACCTGGTCGGGCACCACCCAGGGCGCTAGCGATCCGTGCCAGCAGCCCTGCAACGAACAGGACAACATCTGCCGCATCGCGGAAGAGCAGTGCGCAAACTGCGCGATGCAGCCGTGCAGCGACCCGATGGATACCGATCCGGCCACGTGTCACAGAGGCTGCCAGGGCAGCTGCGACAACGAGACGGCGCGCTGTCAAATGTTTACGTCAGAATGCGAAGTCTGCACGGGCGACGTCACGGAGCGTGAGCAAGCGACGCCACGGCTGTGGTTGAACACGATCCGCTGGCTCACACCGGAGAGCGAGTGCAAGGTGGAAATCCCGCCGACGATTCGCGTCCGTTAGAGACCCGGACGCTCCCACGCGGCCGGTGTTCATTCGTTCTTTGCACGCGCGCGTTTCCAACACTCGATCGCTGCTCAACGTACGCGCCCCCAGCGTCGGATGAGGCCGCCGCTGAGCCCAATGGCCGTCGAGGTCACGCGCGGGGCGAAGCGCGTCAGCGCGCTGACTAGATGAGCGTGCCCAGTGATCGCGTGTTCCTCCTTGCCAGCGGCGATAGCCGCCAACATGCTGCGAGCGACGGCTTTGGGCTCCGCGACCAGCCACCCGGGTACGGGATCTGGTGCATCGGGATGAAAGACTCCGTCCTCGTCGAGATGTCGAAACTCCGACTGAACGAAGCCAGGGACCAGGTGTGTCACCCGCACTCCCTCCGGAGCTAGCTCATGCCGCAAGCACGCACACAGGGAGCGCACCGCGTGCTTGCTCATGCAATAGGCCGAATAGCCCGGGAGTGACAAGTAGCCGTTGGCAGAGCCCACCACAGCGATTGCGCCTCGGGTCCGTTTCAAGTCCGGCAATGCCTGACGGATGGTGCGAATCACTCCGTAGACGTTCGTGTCGAACTGCAGCTCGTAGTCGGTCACACAAAGATCGGAGAACCTGCCACTACGCGCAAAGCCAGCGTTGGCGATCACCACATCCAGCGGCCCGAACTTCTGCGCTGCCTGGACCGCCGCTTGGAGGTCAGCTTCGCGAGTGACGTCCGTCGCGATGGCAACGCTACGGTCTGCCCCAAAACGCTGGACCAATGCGTCAAGACGCGAAGCCCTGCGCGCCGCCAGCACCACCTTGGCGCCAGCGGCGACCGCCTCGATAGCGAGCGCCTCCCCGATACCGGAGGATGCTCCAGTGATCAAGGTCACCTTGTCCGCGAAGTAGTCGTTCACGTCAGCGTGTATAGGCGCTGAGCTGGGAATGTGAAGCAACAGGCGTCAATCAATCGTCACACAGATGGGGCTGGACGGCCATACGGTGTTTCTACGGTGCTTGAGGTGAAGATCAGAATTATAGAACTTGGTTCCAATTCCTTCCAACTACACGGCTTCGAGGTAACCAACTCTGGGACGGTGCGTCACCGCTGGGGAGTGCGGCGCCGTGTGCGTTTGGTCGAGGGGCTATCGCCGGATGGTACTCTGGACAGCGACTACGCAGCCGCTGGTGTTTCAGCTGTGGGGGAGTTGCTGGCGGAATCGCAGGATGAACACCCGTTGGTGTGTTTCGCGACCAGCGCTGTGCGCGAGGCGAACAACCGAGAAATACTTCTAGGGCCATTGGCGGCCCACTTCAACATCGCGCCCCGTATCCTGACGGGTGCCGAAGAGGCGAAGCTCGCCTACGACGGCGCACTGACGACCCTCGACGGGCCTGTGCACCGGATCTGCGTGGTCGACATCGGAGGCGGCTCGACTGAGCTTGCCGTTGGGGACCACCGCGGCGTGGGCTTCACACACTCCGCCCGGGTCGGTAGCTTGCTTGGAGCTTCAGCACCTGCGGCGTTCCGTCTGCAGCTCGCGCCGGTACTCCGCCGCGTGCGTTACTACGAGCCTGATCGGTTGGTGTTTGCCTGCGGCGCGGCGCGCGCCCTCAAGGCTCTGCTTGTCGCTCAAGGCGTGAGCCACCGGGACGACTCCATCTCGACCGAGCTGATCGAGCGCCTCTTGCCGAATCTGGGACTCGTCAACGCGGCCGACTTGGAGGCTTTTGGCGTCGAGGCCGAGCAGCGGACAGCGCTGGCTACGGGGGCGGGGTTGGTCCTCGCAGTGGCTCGTGCGCTGGGTGTATCGTATCTCGACGTCAGCGATGGCGGGCTCCGGGAAGGCGCCGCTCTCAGGGAGTGGAACCGCCGTCGGTTGCGGTCGGGTGGGTGCAACGCACCGATTGCCGACCGTCGCTCACCGTTGCCCTATGTCAGCTCCGCGGGCGGGTGGCTGCCAATGCTGGGGACGTGAGGCGCCCCCGGGGGCCGCCAGAAAACGCAGCCCGCCGGGGTGGACTAGGCTTGGCTGCTCAGCCAGCGACGGATCGCTCTGCGCGACGGCTAGACTTTCCATTGTCGTCATTTCGTGGTTATGCGATGACTTCGGTGCTCTAGCTCTGGCCAATTCCAGGGCAGAAACCTGATTAGAGAAGGAAGATCCAATGGCATTTGTGGTTACCGAGAACTGCCGGCGTTGCCGCTTCACTGACTGTGTCGATGTCTGTCCGGTCGATTGCTTTCACGCAGACGACGACATGCTCTACATCGATCCTGAAGAGTGCATCGACTGCGGCGCCTGCGTACCCGAGTGCCCGGTGGAGGCCATCTACGACGAAACCCAGCTGCCCGACGAGCTGACCAAGTGGGTCGAGCTGAATGCGGAAAAGTCCAAGTCGTTGCCGGTCATCAATGAATCCACCGATCCGCTGCCGACTGCCGAAGATCGCAAGAAAGAGCTCGGCTTCTGAGTACCTGAGCTGGCACGCATCCCGTCGTGGGGTGCGTGCTGCACCAGAGGCCGGTCGCTTCACCAGCGCGACTAGGGCTGCATGTCGAGCCGAGCGCGTTCCGCAGTGTTGATCTCGTTGGCACGCTGCAGAGCGGGGCGCTGCTCGAGTCGCTCAACGTATTCCGTGAATACTGGGAGCGCTTCGAGCATCTTGAACTGCAACATGTACCGCACGGTCCCGCCGAAGACGACATCCGCCATCGAGAATTCGTCGCCGAGGATGTAGTTGCGGCTTCCGATGGCGTGCTGCATTGCTGTGAGCAGCGCATCGTAGCTGCCCCAGCCCGCGTTGCCCGGTCGGTACTCCCAGCCGGCTGCCTTCGCCAGCAGCCCCGGTTCGATCACCGAGGGGGAAAACAACGTCCACCGCAAGTACGTGCCGCGCTTGGGGTCATCTGCGAGCGGTGCCAGACGCCCCGGGGCGTACCTGTCTGCCAGGTAGAGCGCGATAGCGGCAGATTCGGTGACCAGCGCTTCGCCGTCTTGGAGCACCGGCAGCTTCCCCATTGGATTCATGCGCAGGAAATCAGGCTCCTTTTGCTGCTCGGCACGCAGATCGACAAAGCGAAGCTCGTAGGGAATGCCGACCTCCTCCAGCATCCAAACGACGTTCGCTGCGCGGGAAAGAGGGTGATAGTGGAGCACGGCGGTCATGGGCGGAGTAGACCACGCGATGACGAGCCTGTCATGCACCCTGTCGTCGGGGGCTCCGGGCATCGCTCAACGGCCGACGATCAAACCGGTGGAGCCTTCTTGGCCTGGCACCCAGCGCACCCCATGCCAGCCCTCCGGGATGCGCGGTTCGGTGAACTCGAAGAGGAATGCGCCATCCTTGGGAGAGACGTTGATGCAACCGCCTGACTTCGGTTCGCCCCAGTCGTTGTGCCAATAAGCGCCGTGCAGCGCGTATGGGCCGCTGAAGTTTTGGGCCCAGGGCACCGCACTGTGGACCAAGTCGTTGGGGGCGATCATGGTGGAGGTGACGAACTTGCCAGTGATCTTGAACCAACCCGTCGGGGTCGAGGCTGTCTTGAGCGTTGGCAACTTGCCCTGCGGCGGTCCCCCCTTGCCGGGAGACATCAGCGTAGCGAACACTGGTTTTGTCCCTTCGAACGCGACCAGCCACCCGCCGAGGATGCTCACTTGGATCCATGAACCGCGGCCTTTGGGCGCTTTGCCGGTGTCGTCTTGACCACCGACTGGAGCTCCCCACGGTGTTTGGTCCCGAGGCTCCGGGATGACGGCATCCTCCACTCGGATGAAGTCCCCGTGGACCGTCTTGACGTATTCCGTGTCGCCCTGCTTGACCCGCTCGTCGGTGAGCTGCACCCACGAAAGACGCGGGTAATTCGTCGCCCGCTCTATCAACTGGCCGCCGGATTGTTCGAAGCTCGGACGGTCTTTCTCTCGGAACAATGCGATGGGTAGTTGGACATCACCCTGCAGGTGAATGCCCTGAAAATCGATGCGTGGATAGGGCTTGATACGATCCTTGGGCACCCAAGTCAGATCGTCCGCCAGGACCATGCCACGGCCCTCGTGAGAGAACTCTCTCGTCCACGCCACCGCCGATCTCGGGATGAGCTGCTTGTGCCCCTCCTGCATGCCGTGGGGCATCGACGACAGCTGTATCGGTTCGTCTTGTGGCAACGAGAGATCGATACCGAGCAACGACTCGTGGACCTCTCCACCAGAGCGCGCTTCAGCGATTCGCTTGTCGTGGAATCGGAAGTACCACTCGCGAGCTCGCATTCGCTGGAGGCTCGGCGGGTGGTGGTACCGTTCTGCGCCGATGGATTCCCCGTAAAATGGATGGGGGTTCGGCTGGCTGCGATCCGGCGATAGGGGATAGATCTCTCGGAGCACGGGGTCGTTGCCGTTCAACGTCGCCTTCTTCTCGTCAACGCATACGTAGCCACGCGGCTCGATCGCATACCACCGTCGGCACCCGTAGCCCGCTACTGGCTCAGGTTCTCTGAGCTTGACCGAGCTGCCGAACCACAGAAACCCAATCCACTGGGTTTTGCTCGTTGGTTTCCCCCGGATCCAGACGTTGCGAGACTTGGCGTACACCCGCGGCACATCCTCGGGAGGTTGGCGCTCGAAGTATCGACCTAGATCGGGGCCCGGCGGCTGCTCCTCAGCAGCCTCCGGTGACGCCGCTCGTTGACCTGCATTCTCGCTCCGCTCGCCCGGTGCAAGCTTGGCTTCCGGCTGAGTGCTCGCGGCTGCTTGGCCGTACGCTTGCGGCGAGTTTTCAGCTGGCGCGCTGGCGCCGACGCCCGGCTGCGCTCGTCCCGATGCCGGGTTGGACAAAGCGTTGGCTCGCGCCTCCAGGTCGTCGCAGCCGAACCCGCAGGCGGCCAGTGAGACGACGCAGAGCCAGGTCATCGGCAGCTGGGTCGGGCGCATGTGTTGGGTCGTAACTCCGCAGCGTAACTGCGGCAAGTTGCGGGCGACAACCGCAGAAATTAGGTGTTTTCGACCGTTGCGGCGTGGAACTATCCCCCGGATGCTCAGAACACCCCCCGAGACGGAGACGGAGCTCTTGGAGCGCGCGCGGCGCCTTGCCGGACGGTCCTTGGGCGCTCTGGCCGCCGAGCTCGGTGAGCCGGTTCCGGCGGACTTGCGTCGGGCCAAGGGTTTTGTCGGGCAACTGTTGGAGCGCCAGCTCGGGGCGACCGCGGGAAGTCGGGCGCGCCCAGATTTCGAGCAATTGGGCGTGGAGCTCAAGAGCATTCCGGTCGACCTCCGAGGTCAGCCCCTGGAGAGCACTTTTGTCTGCACCATTCCGCTGTTGGACGTCGGCGAGGTGGAATGGTCCGATTGTCGTGTGCGCCACAAGCTGGCTCGGGTCCTTTGGATCCCCGTGGTCGGCGTTCGCGAAGTGCCCGTGGGCGAGCGCCAAGTCGGCGAACCGATGCTGTGGAGTCCGGACGAGCGGGACGAGGCAGATCTGCGCTGGGATTGGGAGGAATTGGCCGGAATCATTGGCCGCGGTGGGGTGGACGACGTGACCGGCCACATGGGCAAGGTGCTGCAGATCCGCCCCAAAGCCAAAAACGCCCAGTCCCGAAGACGGGCACTGGACGCTGATGGGCTACGAGTCGAGGTGTTACCTCGGGGCTTCTACTTGCGGGCGAGCTTCACCGGCAGGATACTGAGAGAGCACTACCTCCTGCCGCAATGAGAGCTTCCTGCGTGCAAGAACCACTTCACGCGCGGGGTTCGTACAATGCCCGGAGCAGGTCGAAGCGATTGCGTGCCTCCGCCTTGCGAAGCAGGGACGCCACCTGGTTCTCGACGGTGTGCAGCGAGGTATTGCGAACGGCTGCGATGTCCGCGTTGGGTTTGCCCTGAATCAGCATGCGCGTGATCTCGATCTCGCTGTGGGTTAGACCTGGGATGCGTTCGAAGTCGACGATGTTGGTCGCAGCCAGGATGGACTCGTTGTCGTTGCCGACGGCGTAGACCGGGGGTGGGGCTAGATGCATGCTGTGGCCTGGCGCGTGGCTCCAGATCAGAGCTGCGATGGGGGCGGTGTGACGTTGGCTCGGAAAGCCCAACTTCAACAAGGCGGCCTTTAGGGAGGCTCCGATAGTGGACGCAGACAGACCCTGGGCGCAGGCGATCTCCTTCTGACTCTCGCCGGTGAGCATGCGGCGGAGCACCAAGAGCTCCCGCTCCGTCAGCGCGAACTGGCGTGCGGAGTTCTTGAAGTGCTGAAACAGCACGACGCAGCGGTCATTTGCCCAGAGGGTCGAGCGGAAGCGAATGCGGGCCGCAACCAGCTGCTTCCAGACTTCCGACCAGGCGAGGTGGGTGTGGGCGAGCGGCGGAGGTGAGGGGAGGCGATGCGTGTTGGCTGGCTCGGCCCGGAGCGCGGCGGGCGGCAGTGCGACGGAGGGCTTGCTGAACTCGAAGTCGGGGGCTAGGGCGGTCATGGGGCGACGTAGAGCAAGGCCCGCGCCAACTCCATCGAGCAGTTTCGACGCCATTTCCGCCGCTGGCGAGCAGTGGACTGGACACCCCCTCGTAGGAGTGACCAGTAGAGTGGACACTCTCCCGCGTGCCTAGCCCGAGCGGGCTAAACACCTCAAAACTATCAAGAATCGATGATGAAACAGGCCTTGTGCAGGGCCTGCTCGTTCGAAGAACCTCCTACAAGAAGCTCGAAGTCCCCCGCCTCGATGATGGGTTTGCCGTCCGCACCAATGTACGCCAGTCGTTCCCTTGGAATGGAGAGCAAGACCCGCTTGGACTCGCCTGGCCGCAGCGTGACCCGCTCGAACGCCACCAAGGTCTTATCCGGAGTGCTCAGGGCTGTGTACACGTCGTTCAAGTACGCCTGAACCACCTCTGTTCCGTCGCGCTCCCCCGCATTGCGGAGTTCGATCTCCGCCACGATGCCGCCGCCGCTCGCGAGTGCCGAGGTGTCCAAACTGAGAGCTCCGTACTGGAAGCGCGTGTAGCTCAGCCCGTGGCCGAACCGAAACAGTGGCTCGTCGTCGTAGTGTCCATGTTTGGAGCCGTGCCAACCAGGGATTTGCTGGTAGTTGACGGGCTGCTGCCCGAGGCTCTTCGGGAACGATACAGTGAGCTTGCCCGACGGATTTTCATCGCCGAACAGCAGACGAGCGACGGCGGTCCCGCCGCCCATCCCGGGGTTGAACGCCTCGAGGATGGCGTCGGCGTTTTCAGCTACCCAAGGGATACACAGCGGCTTGCTGTTGATCAACACGACGACGAACGGCGTGCCCGTTGCTTGAACGGCTTGTAGCAATGCTTGCTGATTGGGCCCCAGGTCGAGGTCCGACCGGTCACACTCCTCGCCGATCTGCTCCAGAGTGTCGCCAACGACGACGATCGCCAGATCGGCTCGTCCTGCCAGCCTGGCCGCTTCGGCGATCCCGCTTTGGTCGTCGCCCAGGATCTCCACGCCTTGGGCGTAGTCGACCTGGATGGAGTCGGCGGCTCCGCGCGCGCGCACTCCGTCGAGCACGGTCGCGACCAAGTCTCTCGGGTGACCGTCGGTACTCAAACCCGCTTGACCGCTGCCGAAGGACCAATCGCCGAGTTGGGCCAACGTCGAGTCCGCGTTGGGACCTAAGACGGCGATGCGCTGCACACCTCCCCCAATGGGTAGGATTGGCCGACCAGCGACTTCACGATTCTGGAGCAGCACGCAGGACTCGACCGCTGCCCGCACCAAGGGTTCGCGGTGCTCGACACATCCGACGATCTCGTGTGCGCGGTGGATGGCCGGGTAGCGCTTGTGGTCGAAGAGCCCCAGCTCGAACTTCTGAAGGAGCACGCGGCGAGCTGCTTGCTCCACGTCGGCCTGGTCGACGGCTCCGGTCGCGATCTGCTCGAGACAAGCATCGTAGAACTCTGGCGTGACCATGATCATGTCGTTGCCGGCATGCACGCAGGGCGCGACCGCAGCCTCGATGGAAGGGTAGAGCTTCTGCATGCGGTGGGCACGGCCGACGTTGTCCCAGTCCGTCACGACAAAACCGTCGAAGCCCCACTCGCCTCGGAGCACGTCGGTCAGTAGCCAGCGATTGGCGGCGCACGCCACACCATCGATGCACTGGTAGGCCGTCATGAAGGTGCGGCAGCCAGCGCGGGCGGCGGCTTCGAACGGAGGCAAGAAGAAGCTTCGCAGCTTGCGCCGAGACAGTTCTGACTCCGTCGCGTCTTTGCCGCCCACGGTCTCGCCGTAGCCGGTGTAGTGCTTGGCACACGCAAGGACACTCTCTGGGTGTGCAATGTCATCTCCCTGGTAGCCGCGGATGGCGGCCTCCCCGAAGACGGAAATCAAGTAGGGATCCTCGCCAAAGGTCTCGCCCACACGTCCCCAGCGCAAATCACGCGTCAGGCACAGGACCGGCGAGAACGTCCAGTGCAGCCCAGTGCAGAGCATTTCCTTCGCGGTGACGCGACACATGGTTTCGACCAGCTCCGGCTGCCAGGAACAAGACAGG
This sequence comes from Polyangiaceae bacterium, assembly GCA_050298815.1. Lineage (GTDB taxonomy): Bacteria > Myxococcota_A > Polyangia > Polyangiales > Polyangiaceae > SZUA-265. The sequence goes on along the minus strand of JBNKUV010000106.1, from coordinate 98,134 downwards.
GCTAGCTGCGTTGGGAAAACGGTAGCTCCGGGCCAGAAGGCGTGCCCGTGAATGGCGTCGATCCCGAAGATCAGCGGGACGCCGAGCCCCGTCTGCTCTGCCAGCTTCTGCAGCGCCACGGTGGACTCCCCCAAAATGTGCAGGAAGGACCCGACACGCTGGCCTTGAACCTGGGCTTCGGCGTTGTGGCGCCCATCGGCCTGCACCATCTGCCCAACCAATTGCTCCAGGCTCATCCGCCTCATAAGGTCAACGGTCCGCTCCTCGGAGCTCAGTTCGGGATCTTGGTAGGGAAGTCGCTTGCTCATGGCAGGAATCACTTGGCTCGTCGCCTGTAGACGAATGCCCGGGTGAGTGCAACGTGCCCCGCGCCGGAGCGGACGCCTTTTAGAGTGGCTGACGATGCTGGCGGGTTTTTGTATGGCGACCGGGAGGAGCCGCGAACTAGAACGGAGTTGTGCTGCCCGTTGGATCGCACTGATCCGAGCAGCGCCGGGTGGACAGTCGGCACGATGTGCTCGCCCCACCCCCGGCCCATGTCACCCACCCCGAGCTAACTGCGCACCATCGCCCGTGTCCTCCTGAAGAACGTCGACAAATCTACGAGAGCAACGTCAAGGTCGTGGACGACTTCAACCTCGACAACTTGGACGCCCAGTGGCGGGTAGAAATGCGGGCGGAGTCTACTTCGACGTGAATCGAGTGCACTTCTTCGATGCCAGCTTGGATGGTCGGGCAGTGGCGCTCCACGATGCCGCTGTGCCCCGCTGATGCGTCGAGCCGCTCGCGCTCGTCACTCTTCGTTGAGGAGAATCGAGTAGCGCAGCCTGAGGTGTCCGCCGTCCGGCTTCGGGAAGCGCATCGCGTAGAAGCTCTGCGCCACACAATCGATGACGCCGAGATCCGGCAGATCCGAGCCCACATCGGCGACCTCGCGCACGTGGCCCTGTTGGTTGATCGTGAAGCTGAGTAGGACACGCCCGCTCAGTTTTGCGTCGCGGTTCAAACCATCACGCATGCAAAAAGCGTACAGACGAAAACCGTGCTCCGCGACATCTTCGATGGTAGTCGCGTCCAGCTTGCCAGGTGAACGCTCGTCGAGCTCCGCTCCCGTGAAGCGGTCTTTTCGGTTGCGCTGTTGGCGCGCGCCGGATCTGCTCAGAACATCGCGGGTGGCCAGGCCACGGACGAACGTCCAGGTTGCTTTCGCCGGAGTCTCGCGCTGGGAATAGTGCAGGTTGCTGACGAACTCTCTCAGACACTCATCCACGTCAGCCAGGTTGGTGGTACTCTCGACCAATTCCACCTGCGAGACGGAGCCGTTGTTCTCTACGACCCACTCGAAGCGGGCGATGCCACGCACGGCGGCACCGACCCCATTGAAGCAGCGCGCAACCTCCGATTGCTTGTGACGCAAGCTAAACAACACGTCGTCCGGCGGAAGCCACTTGGCTTCGGCGTCGTCCTGCGACGTCTCGCGCGTGCTCGGAGTATTCGGCTCGGGTCCGGGCGGGGTCGACCCGCCGCAAGCGACCAGCCACGACGCCACGCAGACTATGGCCGCAACAACTCGCCCCGCCGGGGCGCACATCCATCCGATAATCCGCACGGACTACGTACATACTGCAGGGCGTCCGCGTGGCACAACCGCGGGTCGAGGCTGTGCTTAGGCTGCTCGCGGCCAGAACGGGCTGCTTTCGATCTCTCGGGCCGTTAGCCGAGGGCCGCTAACGGTGGCGCGGGAATCGAACAGTCTCAACGTTTCTACCAGGGCGTCGATATCCAGACGACCCTGCTCGCTTCGTCCGAGCGGCCCTTCCAGTCGCAGCTCGGCAGCTTCCGGCAGCTGTGACAGGATCGCTCGCGCCAAAGAAAACCGACGCTCGGTGGACGAGGGTCCTCGGGTCGTCGACAGCTGCAAGCTAGCCCGTTCAACGCCAATCCCGCGTGCTTGCAGCTCCGCCAAGGTCGAGCCAACGCGACCTGCGAATTGCCTCGCGTTCTCAGAACCCTTCTGCCGAATTCGAAGCGCCTCGCCGGTGTCGGTCGGCGCGACTCCACGCTCCATCACCACCACATCGCGCATTGCTTCCATGTCTGAACCCTAAGCACCAACCGTGCCAATCGAGTGGGTGTTTGGGGCGACGGACCCGTCGGGGGCTCCCGCTGTTGATAAACGGCCCCCTGCCACTCGGGGCCGCAGACTCAGGGCAGCCACCCAGCATTCCTATGGTGACGATTACTAATATATTTCATGCAGTTAACTGACTTGTGCCGACTGCTGCGAACGCTCGGCGAGGTGCGTGTGGCGCGCGGCTGGTGGAACCTGTGAGGTCCATTGCTGTGCCATTCTACGCCGCGTGCCCCACCCGGACCCGATGTGCACGCCACAGCTGCCACACCCTGCCACGGTGGCAGTCGCGCTGCAGCCAGTCGACCGAAACAATGAAACACGGCCGGCACGGCTCCCCAGGAGCTCGAAACCTCTGTGAAAACGAGTCACCCCTAGCGTCGTTGGCCGATGCGCTACCGCTTTTATACCGTCGATGCGTTCACGGACAGACCGTTCGAAGGCGCCCAAATTGCCGTCTTGCCGGAGGCAGGCGGACTGAACGACACCCTGATGCGCAAGATCGCTCGGGAGTTCAATGTGTCGGAGACCGTTTTCGTCTTCCCACCGCACAATCCCGCCAATGCGCGTCGCCTCCGCATTTTCACCCCCTTTGGGGAGCTCCCGTTCGCTGGCCATCCGACGCTCGCTGCAGCCCACGTCTTGTCGACGATTGGTGAGATCACCGGCGAAGAGGACAGCGTTGAGGCCAGTGGCGACCAACTGCAGTTCGTCTTCGAGGAGACGGTGGGTACCCTCGACGTCCGCGTGAGTTGGGTGGCCGGGGAGCGGCGCTACGTCGAATTCTCCAGGACATCGAACTACTCGATCGATCGCTTCACGCCACCGGACAACGAGTTGGCTCGGATCTTCAGTCTCAGTCAGTCGGACTTGGAGGTCTCAGGATACCACCCGATGGTAGTCGCCACCGAGCACCCGTACTTGATCGTCCCGGTAGCGTCGTTCGGAGCGGTGCGCAAAGCCAAGTTCGACTACAAAGCATGGTCTGAGTCGTCAGCGCCGGCGTCTCTGTCGCATGAAGCACTCCTGTTCTCGACCGAGACCGAGATGGATGCTTCTGGTTATCACTGTCGCCTGCTCGGCCCAAGCATCGGCGTCAACGAAGACCCACCGATTGGCTCGTCTGTGCCCTCGTTCTGCGGCTACTTGTGCGAACTGCACGGCCCAGAGCACAAGTTCGATGCCGAACGCGGTGGCGGTGAGTTCCGACGCTCGTTGTTGCGGGTGCGTGCGGAGAAGCGTGCCGGCAGAAGTGTCGCCGTTACCATGGGCGGCACTGCCGTCATGATGTGCGACGGTCACTTGTACGTCTAGGGCGCCCAGCGACAGCGGCACGTCACCCGAAACGCTCGGCCATGGCGTGGCGCAGGCGCTTCTCCGCGTCTTGACTGACGATAGCTCCGTGGGACATGATCAGGTGTTCGACGCCGGAGCCGATAGACTGCTCGATACTCTGACAGAAGGCTGAAGGGTCCTTGACCAGGGACTTCGTGATGCGGCTGATTGCGACCTTTCCGTAAGTACCCGCGGCCTGGAGCACGAGGGGCGTGAGCCAGCCCTTGGGGTCGGTGATGTTGAAGAGGAGGTCCGTCGCGATGTGTGCGCCGCTCTTGTGGTGACGCAAGACCCACTCGTTGAGCTTGGGGGCTCCCCGTAGTTGGGTGACGTCGAAATCTCGGGACAGCCGCTCACTGTCGGCTTCGAGGGTGTACCCGATGTCCAACTCCGGCTGCTTCCTCTCCACCCCACTCGGTGCAAACACCGTTGCGCCGGGGAAGCGCTTCTTAGCAGCCACGGCGTGGAGGTGATGAAACCCGTTCGGAACCACGATCGTCGAGACCCTGCCAAGAGACTCGAGTACCGTGACCAGTTCCTCGTCGAGCTCGATGCAGGAGTGCAGTAGCAGGGAGTCATCCGCGAGGCGGACGACGGTCATCCGAGTAGGAAGGTGGGCACCTGGCAGCATCTTGAAGCTGGAGGTGGCGTGCCAGATGTTTTCCGCGAATTGCTGGAGCATGCAGTTAGTCAAGCTCACTTGACTAACTTGGTCAAGTGCGCTTGACTAACTGAACGTGAAAAAGACGGCGGCCTATCGGCGACAACTTGAAGCGCAAAAACAAGAAAGCACTCTGCAGCTGCTGTTCAAAGCGGCGCGCCTACTGAATGAGTGCGCGCTCTCCCGGGCTTCAGCTCGGGGGAAGTTCCCCAACCTTCGGGCGGCTCACACCACCCTCCTACCCCACATCGACTTGGATGGAACGCGGCTCAGCGAGCTCTCGCGCCGCGTCGGGATCAGCAAGCAGGCCGTCGGGCAGCTGGTGGACGATCTGGAGGAGTTCGGCACGTGCGTCCGAAAGCCCGATCCCGCGGACGGCAGGGCAAAGCTCGTTTGTTTTTCCGAAGCGGGCAAGCGTCATCTGCTCGACGGTTTGGCGTTGCTGCGCCAGCTGGAGGGCGACCTTGCCAGCGAACTCGGGGAACGCCGGATGCGCGAGTTCCATCGCACGTTGACCGCCTTGCTCGAGTCGAGCCTGGTTCGCTCATCGGGCCAGTAGGGGCTTGCGTTTGGGACAGCGGGGCACGAAAAACGTTCCATGTCTCTCCTTGTCGACTTTTTGGGCCGGTGGCGGCGGAAGCGCGAGCCCAGCCCCCGTGAAAACTTGGAGGCACACATCGAAGCTTTGCGCGACCGCTTCGGGCCCGCGTCCGTTTCGCACAGCGGCGGGCCGCTCAAAGTGGTCACCACTGCCGGACAGTACCGAGTGGTCGTCGAGGCGGGGCTCAGTCGGATCGAGGTCCATTGTTTGGCGAACGACGAGTATGGGCTCAGCGTGCCCTGCGATGCTCTGTTGGCGGAGCGCCCAGAACGAGCTCGGGCGAGGAGCCAGCGCTGGGTCGAATTTGGCTTGGCGCGCGATCGCTCAGTCCACTTCGCCAAAGTGGTTCGTTCGCCAAGAGACGCCATCCGGCGGACGGCCGACGAAGTCGAGCGTTTGTTGTTCGAGCTGTTCGAGCACCCGACGGGCCGCTTCTATTCGGTGGCCATCGAAAAGGAGACGGTGCCCGATGCGGCCCAGCTATTGGAAAGTATTCGTCAATTGGTCAAGACCAAGGACCAGGACTCCCGCCGCCAGGTCTACCAGAACGTGATCAATACTCGCTTCTATCTGCCGCTCTGCCCGAACGAAGATGAGCACGCTCTACCTGACGTGCACTCGTGGCACGAGCCGATGGGGCAGCGGCCGGTTTGGGCAGTCTTTACAGACTTCGAGGCGCTCGAGGACTACCGCGCACAACGCGACCCTTACGTGGTCATCACAGGGATCCGTCTCGTTCAGGCCGCGCTGGCTCATCGCTTGGGCGCACTGAAGATCAATCCAAAGAGCAAGGTTGGCGGCGAGCTCTATGCCAATGAACTCGACGCCATAGGCAACTACTTGCGGAGTATTGGTTTGATGGAGTCGGCGTAGCCGTCCTGGGGCTGGCGGCTCCTTCGTTGGTCAGCACGCCCCTAGGAAGGTGTGAGCCTACGGGTGCAGCATACTGTCGAGGCGGTCATCCAACTCGTCACTGCTGACGTCGATGGCGTCGCAAACCGTCTCTAGGTAGTCCCGCTCTTCTTCGGTCACGTGATCGTCGATGGTGGCTGCTTGAATCAGCAGCGTGAGCGCTTCTTGTTGGTCCTCGCTCGGCAGGTCCCTCAGACAGGAGTAGGCCTCGTCGGGTTCCATCAATGGCAGGATCGCGTCCCACTCATCTTCGGGGATTTCGAACTTGGTCAGCACCTTGTCCAAGAAGCGCCGTTCGCCTTCGTCGACATCCAAGTCGATGGAAATCAATCCGGCGATCATCCGGCACACGTTCCTTTTTGCGGTCTGGTCCATTACCTCTCCTGTATTCCCACAACACCCGTTGCTCACGGACTGTAGCGCCGTCGTCAGGCGGCCGGTAGTCGCAACTGAAAACGGACCAACTCAGGTCCGGCCTCGGCGAGTTCGACGTGTCCGCGGTGCGCTTCGGCGACCGCGCGGACGATGGCCAAGCCGAGCCCCGTGCCGCCCTTGTCGGCGCGTGTAGTGACGAAACGCCCAAAGATGCGTTCCGACGTGTGCTTGGCAATCTGCCCAGCGTTCTCGACGCTGACCATGGCCTCCTCCTGTTGACGTTCGACCCGGACGCGCACTTGGCCCTCCCGGCCGTGCACGACCGCGTTATCTACCAGGTTGGCAATAGCTCGCACCAGCCATTGTTCGTGGCCTCGCACTTTGACGTTGCCATCCGTCACCAAGTTCACCCGCTGCTCCCGGCCGGACTGTGCGATGGCGGATTGAGTCAGTCGAGTCAGATCGAGTTTGGCAAAGTGGCTGACACCCCGTGCTTCGATCTGCGCCAAGCTCAGAAGTTCGCTCAAGAGACGCTCGATGCGTTCCACGGACTCCCGAATGCGTCGCACGAAACGTCGCGCCTCTTCCGGCTCCTCCAGCGCACTGTCGTCTAGTACCTCCGCGCTCGCCCGAATCGCGGCCACCGGGTTCTTCAGTTCGTGGGAAAGGTCGGCGGCAAACGTTTCAACGAACGGGCGCCCTTCCATCTGCCGTCGCATGCTCTCGATCGAGTGCGTCAGGCGGCGGACCTCTCGTCCGTTGAACACGGCGGGCGCGGTCGCTCTGTGGTCACCGGATGCTACGCGCTCGCTGAAAGACGAAAGCGCCTCGATGGGACCTGCAATCGTGTGCCCAATCCACGCGGCCGCCAGGGCCGCTGCGGCTCCAAGCACGAGGCTGATTACTAGCACCGTTGGCGCGAAGTCTTTGAGAATCGCCTCGAGCTGGGGTGTGGTTCTGGTGACACGCACGGTGCCCCAGCTGCGGGCTTCGCCAATGTTTGCGGTGACGCTGATGGTGGGTTCACCGCGCTCCGCAACGGGCACTTGACCCGAAAACAAGACCCGACCCCGGTCGTCCAAAACATCGACTCCCTCGAGGGCGCCGGGCGATGTCTCAGACAAGCGTTCGGCAAGCTCCAGGAGGGTGCAGTTTCGGGCGTCCATTTCTGCAGCCAAGAGTTGGGCAATGGACCGCGCTTGCTCGGTGGCCGACGCGGTGGCGAAGCGCTCTGAACGCGCGTCGATGCGGTCGAGCACCATCAGGCCGAGCCCAAATGCAAACGCGCCGACGATCGCAGCGAGCGCGAGAAAGACCTGCAAGCGCACCGACAGCCCGCGTGTGCGACTGCGAACCAGGCGGGTCGTGATGAAGCCAACCATCAAGATGAGACCAATGCTGGCCGCGGCGACGATGATCAGTCGCAGCATCAGTCCCTCGGTGCGGATTCGTCGATGTCCCGAATTCGATAACCTACTCCCCGTACTGTCTCGATCAGCTGGGGATCACCACCTGCCGCCGTCACCTTGCGGCGCAGGGACTTGACGTGGCTGTCGATGGTTCGATCGGTGATCGCGAAGCCATCACCCCAGACCCGGTCGATCAAGTCAGAGCGGGCGAACACGCGTTCAGGTGCTCCGGCCAATTCGGACAGTAGATCAAACTCGACTCGAGTTAGTTCCAACTCACGTTGGCCGCAATAGGCACGGCGCGTCTCTGGGTCCGTGCGTAACCGCGGCGCTCGACTGGGGCGCTCCGATTCGTTCGTCCGCCGCAAAACTGCGCGCACGCGCGCTACAATTTCGCGAGGAGAGAACGGCTTTGTCACGTAGTCGTCAGCACCACTTTCCAGCGCTGCCACACGGTCCGCTTCCGAGTCTCGGCTCGACAGCACGATGATGGCCGGGGGGTTAGGTTCGGAGCAGAAGCGTTCTATCAAATCGAAACCGCTGCCATCCGGGAGCATCAAGTCCAAGACAACCAGGTGGGAGTCCGTGCGGGATTCCCACGCAGAGGAGCACGTGGCAGCGATTTTTGTCGCGAAACCCTCACGACGCAGTGCGTATGAAACGGATTCTGCGATGGCGGGCTCGTCTTCGACGACGAGGATGCTAGGCATGCGGTACCTCGTGACCCTCCCTGAACATACTAGTCGAACGGGCGTGTGTACGGCAGTTGCATGGGAGTTTCGAGCAGTCTCGAAGGGGGTTTGTGGATTCTGGCCTATGCACCTAAGTCGCCTGGTTGGTATTTACTCCCGAGTACAGCTACCTAGCCTGTTCCGAATCGTAACGGCAACCGCAGGGCCATAGTGGGTCAGCCGACGAAACATTCTGGGCTTTTTCCCGAAGTGGGCCTGGGGCTGGAATCCCCGCCCTTGTGCCGCTGGCGTGTTGTGCGGGATTGATGTAGGTACCCGATCGATGCCGTCGCTGTTGCCACCGAAGAAAGACGTCGCGCTCGCCCTGCTCGAGCGAGCCTCTGTGTTCGTACATCTGGACCCACGCGACGACGAGGTTTTGGTTCCCGCCTGGTTCAAACGCCAGCCACAGCTGGTGTTGCAGGTGGGTCTGAACATGGCGGTTCGCATTCCGGATCTGGAGGTGGGCGACGACGCTGTATCGTGCACGCTGAGCTTTACCAGATCGCCGCACTACTGCTACGTGCCATGGAAAGCAGTGTATGCGCTGGTCGGCGAAGACGGGCGAGGGATGGTCTGGCCAGAGGACATTCCTCCAGAGGTCGCGGCGCAGACGCAATCGATAACCCAGAGGCGTCCCAGCTTGCGTTCGTTGGAGGGCGGGAAGCACAGTCTCGACGATGACGACGCGGCTCCGGAGTCTGTCGCGCCGACGTCCACGCCGAGTGAGGTACCGGAGTCCAAGGACTCATCCACCTCAGGTACTCTTCCCGAGGTGCAGCCCGGTCTGGCGGCGGAACACGCGGCTGGCCAGTCGCAGGTGGACGCGGAGCGCGCCGCCGCACGCGCCCGCCGCACGTCGGAGCGACCGTACCTGCGCCTGGTGAAGTGAACTGGTGAAGTAAACTGGTGAAGTCAGGCGGGCGAAGCAAGCCTGCTCGAGCAACCGGGTCAGGTTGGATGGGGCCGGGACCGGCCCTATTCAATGGTTACGTAAGCTCCGCCAATCGTGCTCGACGGCGCGACAGCTCAGCCCTTCGGGATGCAGATGTGCCCACCGTCGCCCAGCTCACATCGATAACCATCGACGCAGCTGACTACCGCGCAGGAACCCGCCACGCACTCGCCAGACTTGGCGCACGTCTGCCCCGCGCTGCACTCAGCAGGGCTCGTGCACTCGCGACCCGACGCTTCGCGGCGGATCTTGACGCAAGCACCGGTGCGGATGTCACAGGAGTAGTCAGGACCGCACACACCGCGGTCGCTGACGCAGTCTTCGGGTCCGTAGGCGGGGCAACCCGAGAGCAGCAGCGCGGCGAAGTGTAACTTCCACGCATGTCTTGCTCGCCCTGGCGGTGTCTGCAGTTGAGGTTCGTGTAAGCGCATGGGCGGGATCTGGAGATTGTGTTGTGGCACCTGTCGAGCGGACGGCCTACTATCTTCGAGCGGCCCTTGGTGGTCGCGCTTCGGCCCGGCGTGCTAGCTTTGCTCAGCCTATCACGGGCTTTGGCCTCCGGGGCGCCCCAGTCATGCTTGTTGTTTGTGGCCGATGCGAAACTGAATACGAGTTCGATGACGCGCTCTTGTCGGAGCGCGGCACGACCGTCAAGTGCACCAACTGTGGATACCAGTTCAAGGTGCGTCCGCCTCGCGGGGCCAGGGCCGGGGGCGAGAATTGGAGCGTCAAGCGCAGCGATGGCGCCGAGCTCAAGTTCCCGTCCTTACGGGAGTTGCGTCGGGCCATAGACAGCGGTCTGCTGCGCATGGAGGACATGCTTTCCCGAGATGGGGGGCCGCCTCGCCGCCTAGAAGACGTGCCCGAACTGGCCGCCCTCTTCCGGCGCCAGCAGTCGGGGCCAACGCCCCATGCGCAGACGTTGATGGGGGTCGGAATCAAGGAGCAGGCTGCGGTGGGGACGAAGGCGGGTCACGCGCCCGCCGTCGGGACGGGACCGACCCCAGCCGGAGCGACCGCGGCGCCCATCCCGAAAGGGGCGGGTGGCACGAAGATCGGGCTGCCTCAGGCCCGCGCCGATGTGCGTTCCGAAGCTCCGGCGGAACCGCCGCCGACGTCCCTCATCGATTTGGGTGCGGGCCCCCGTCGCACGCCCGTACCGCGCCGTCCCGTGGCAACGCCAGGGGGCACCCCCGTGGCCTACGAGTCGTTCTCGTCCGAAGATCGCAAGTCCGCTTCCTTCGCGACCGTCCCCCCACCCGCGCCTGGCAAGCAGCCGCGCAATCCTGAGCTCGCTGCGACCTGGACGTCCCCGTCCCACGAGGTCGAGGAGCAGGCGCCCGTCGTCGACGTCACCGCGGCGCCCGTCGAGCCGGCGCCAGCGACGCCCAGGTCCCGCGACGTGGAGCCGGCTGCCCCAGGCGAGGCACCACCCGTCGCAGCCCAACCCAGCGCGGCAGTGCCCGCGTCGGCCGTGCAATTTGCATCCGTACCTCCACCTGCTGCCGGGTCGTCCCCTGAGTCCTCGCGACCGCGCATGGCCCCTGCACCGCTTTCGGTGCCGCCACCGCCCAGGCGCGCTTCGGGACTGCGTTGGGTCGTCGGTTTCGTTCTGGTCGGGGGCTTGGCGTTGCTGGCCGGGACCGTTGGCAAGAACTACCTCGCCCAGTTCGTCGGGGGGGACTCAGCCAGCAGTGATGCGCGGGTCCAGAGCATCACGGATCAGGCGTGGGAGTTGTTTCGTGACGGCGATCTGGCCGCCACACAAGCCAAGTTCGAAGAAGCCGCAGCGCTCGCCAACAACGATCCCCAGGTCAAGCTCGGGTTGATACAGCTGAACCTGGTTCGAGCGGACATCGAGTGGCTGCGGATGCGACTCCTGCCCGAATCCGCAGAAGCAGAACGAACCGGCGCCACGTCGGAATTGCAGGCGCGCTTGGGCGAAGCCAAACGTGCCTTCTCCACCGTCCCGCGCTTGCCGGATACCGCGGAGCGTACGGCGCTCATGGAGACGGACGCGTTGCGGCTGCAAGGTCAATACGAGCAGGCGCGCGCGTTGGTCGAACGCTATTCCTTTGAGCCGACGGATCCTCACGCGGCGTACGTCCTGGCGATGTTAGACGTCGCCGAGGGCTCTCAGGCCTGGGCAACGGTCTTGGAGCGCTTGCGGACTGCGTTGGTTTCGGAACGGGCACTCGGGCGTGCGCGCTCGGCTCTGGTCTACGCCCTGGCGGCGTCGGGTGACGAGCGCGCGGCGCGAGTCGAGCTCACGAAGTTGCAGGATGGGACGAACCCTCACCCGCTGGCAAAACAGCTGGAGGCGTTCATCGAGACGCTCGCGGCCGGGACCGAAGGTGAGGGACAAGAGCAAGCGGGTGACGGCACGGATACCGCGGCACTCGACATCGACGAGGTCCCGGATGCCCCCACGCCAGCCTCGGGCGAAGGCACATCGAACGGCAAGGGTGCGGCTTGGCTCTGGCTCGACAAGGCTGGGGCCGCGCGACGTTCTGGGGACTTGCCCGGCGCCAAGGGCTACTACCAGAAAGCTCTGGATGCGAGCCCCGGCAACGCCAACGCGCTGGCCGGCTTGGGCGCGATTGCCCGTTTGGACGGCAAGTATCAGGAGGCCAAGCGCTACTTCGATGAGGTGCTCGAACGTAGCCCCAACCACCTGCCAGCGTTGGTAGGGGGGGCGGACGTCCGCTGGCTCATGGGTGCCAAAGAGGGGGCGTTGGTCCTCTACCGTCAAATCCCTGCTGGTAGTCCGTTCTACAGTCACGCGCAGCGGCGCATTGCGGACTTCGAGGGCCGCGGTGGGGCGTCGCCGGACGCAGACGAGAGCGAGGCTGACGAAGCCGCCGAAGCAACGAAACCCTCCGTCGACACCCAGCCGAAGGCGGGCGACGACGGTGACGACGGGGAGCCGGAAGAAAACCCGAAACCGAAGGCGCACAGCGAGCCCCAGGAAACTCCTGACCCCGGTGCCTCGAAGGACGACGAACCGTCTCCAAAGGACGATGAGCCCAAAGCTCCAGAGCCGCCGAGCTCACCAGAGGAAGAATGAGGAACCGTTCTTGCGTCGCTTGACGGTATTGACCTGGTGCTGCGCTCACCTAGTCTGGCTGGGCAGCTGTGACGGACGCCCCCGCGGCGTCGGGACGCAGCGACCGTTATCCCAGTTGGGGGAGCGCGACGCGATCGTCGTCATCGACCTCAGCCATCAAGTACCGGAGTCCTCTCGAGGAGGGGGGTTCTTCCCCCTGCCTCCCGACAAGACTTACGCTGGCCTGGTCCGGGCGCTCGAAAAAGCGAAAGCGGAACCTGCGCCGGGCTACCTCGTTCGCTTGGGCGCCAACAGCTTCAGCTGGGCACAGACGGAAGAACTAGGGCGCCTGTTGGGTGAACTGCGGGGCAAGGAGCACCCCGTCGTGTGCCACGCTCATGGCTACGGCAACTCCTCGATTTGGTTGGCACGTTCGGGCTGCGATGAAGTCTGGCTCAGCCCCGCGGGGACGGTGGACACGGTAGGGATTGCCGGGCAGTCAGTCTACTTGAAGGGCCTCTTGGAGCGCTTTCACGTCAAGGCTGACTTTCTGCACGTTGGTCGCTACAAGAGCGCCGCAGAATCTCTCACCGAGGACGGTCCAAGCGAACCCGCAAAGCAGAGCATGCGGGCGGTACTCGGTTCACTTCGAGAGGCGTGGCGTGAAGGCGTCTCCGCGCACAGTGAGGATCCGTTGGCCGTCGACTCGTTGGAGACTGGGCCTTGGGTTCCTGAGGCGGCGGTCGCCGTGGGGCTCGTTGATCAGATCGGCTACGAATCGGCCGCACGCGACCACCTGAAGGAGTTCACTGGCCACGACAAGTTCGAATCTGCTTTCGGGGCGCTATCGAGCAGCGACGCGGCGCTCGGCATCTCGGAGATCCTCCGAGCGCTGACGGGTGCGGATGATGTCAGCGGGCAACCTCACGTTGCCATTCTGCCAGCGGTCGGCGGGATCTCGATGGAATCCGGGGGAGGCCTGTCGGAAGATGGCATCACCGCATCCGAATGGACGAAGCAGATCCGCGCACTCAAGAAGGACGATGCCGTCAAGGCGGTCGTGCTGCGCATCGATTCGCCGGGCGGCTCGGCGCTGGCCAGCGATCTCCTGTGGCACGAGTTGATGGAGCTGCGTAAGGAGAAACCGTTAGTTGCGTCGGTGGGCAACATGGCGGCAAGCGGGGGCTACTACCTGGCGTGTGCTGCTGACGCGATCTTTGCCGAGCAGACGAGCATCGTAGGATCGATCGGTGTCGTGGGGGGCAAGATAGTTGTCGACGAGGCACTCGAGCAGTTTGGCGTATCGTCTTACACCTTCACCGCTAAAGACAGTCCAGACGACGGCGCGCGCGCGGCGTATCTATCGGTGCTCACGGAATGGGACGACGCCACCCGGCAGCGCGTGCAGGAGCAGATGGATGCCATCTACGACTTGTTCGTCGCGCGGGTCGCGGAGGGGCGCCAGATGGAGCGCGAGCAGGTGCTGGCGAGTGCCGAGGGGAGGATCTGGTCTGGAGCTCAGGGTCACGACCGCGGACTCGTGGACGAGTTTGGAGGATTGTCTGCGGCAGTCCTCGACGCCAAGGCGCGCGCGGATTTGCCGCCGGATGCGCCGGTGACCTTGGAGGGGCCGGAGGGCTCCTTGATGCAGCTACTGGGTCTCGGCGATGAGCCGTCGGAGCAGGACGTGCGGCAGGCGCTGCTGCAGGCTCAGGCCTCACGGCCAGCTTGGTGGCGCGCACTGACCGATTCGCAGCGGGCTCAGCTGCAGAGTCTCTTGCCCCTGGTTGGTGGCGAGCGAGTGCTCGCGGTCCCGCCGATGTTCGTCGACGTCCGCTAGGGGCGTGTCGGCGCTGGGGCTGTAGGCGGTCTCTCGCAACGTGGGGCAGCGGGCGGCTGCCCAGCAGGACTCGGGCGGCGTGAGGACCCGAGCCCGACGGGCCACACAAACGTCGCGAAACGCTTGACGGCGTGGAGCATCCGAGTAGTTTCCGGGGGCTCGAAACGAGAGCCGGAGAGGTGACCGAGTGGCCGATGGTACCCGCTTGCTAAGCGGGCGTAGGGCAACCTACCGCGGGTTCGAATCCCGCCCTCTCCGCAGTTGAGTCTTGGTGAGCCCTTTGCGCCGTCGCATCCAGACTCCACTCTGGCGGGACGCGAACCCAAAGCCGCTGCGTCAGTCTCGTCACCGCGCGCCTTGGGCTGATGGGCGCAAGCCCGGACGACGGCCACCTCGCTTCAGCCTCGCTGACATCCAGACGGACTACCTTTCCAGCGCGAGTGATCCACCCAGTGCTGCAATTGTGTTCCGTGTCGGGCTCCAGCGGTCGGCATTCGATGGCGCTTCCCGCGCTGGCTCGTCGTCTCGCCAGGCGAGCGCCAAGCCGTTGCTTCGACTTCGGAAATCTCGCCAGCGCGCCCGCCCGTGCGTGGTTTGATCATTCCCTGTTTCCCAGCGAAACAGGCGCGTTACCCACCGGGCGGGGATTGTCCGTGGCACGCGTTAGACGGTCAAATAGCGCAGTGTTTGCCGACCTTCGCGCACGCAAGCCATCGAAGATTGAAGGTACGCTGTTTTGTGCTTGCGTCTGGGGTGGGAGTGCTTCAGGTGAAGTGATACATTCCATCGGGAGGTCCCAATGAATCGCACAACTCTAGTCATTGCAACGGCCGCAGTCCTCGGGTCACTCGTTGGTTGCCAGACCAGCAGGGATTGCGAGAAGGCACGTATGAAAGCCCACCGCGCCTACCAAGAGCTGACCGAAGGTGCTGTACAGCGTAAACTTGCTGGGGTGGACGTAGCTGGGTGGAGCCAGGTCGAGAACAAGGCTGACTTGCTGCGCAGCGCGTTTGCAACCCAACAGGTAACGTGGCGCAGCGCAGAAAAGGCCCGCACTGAGGTCCGCTCGACGCTCGACTCGATTGCAACGGACAACGACGTCAACCTGGAGATCTTCAAGCGCTCCGCCGAAGAAGCGTTCAAGCTCCAAGACAAGCTCGCGTCGACCTGCCGCTGAGCAGTCGGACACTCTCGTAATTGAGAACGGGGCGCTTTTGGCCGCCGACGGGACACGAGGGATGGTGTTTTGGAGCACCTTTCCCCAGACTAGTCCCGATGTTTTTTCGTTGGCTCTTCTGGCTCATCCTGCTGCCGCTGCGTTCACCTTTCCTCCTGCTCCGGTGGTTGCGGGAGCGGCTTCGTCCTTGTGCGGTAGTGGAGTTGAGTCTGCATGGATCGGTGCCGGATATCAGTGCCTTGGGCGGACCGTTCGGCTCGAAGCAGCTCCCCCTGATTAGCATCTTGGAGATGCTCGCGTGCGCCGCGCGGGATCCGAAACTGCAGCGCGTGGTCGTGACCATCGACGAGTTTGCAGATGGTTTGGCGCGGGCCGAAGAACTCAGGACGGCTCTTGCCCGTGTTCGCGATGCCGGCAAGGAGGTGGTCGTCGTTGCGAACCATCTGAACCTCGCCGGCTATTGGGTCGCTTTGGGGGCAGGCCGGATTGTGTTGGCGCCTGGCGGATCGCTGGACATAGTCGGGATCGCCAGTCAGTTCACGTTGCTCAAGGGCCTGCTCGACAAGGTGGGGGTGTCCGCAAGATTGCTGGCCAAGGGACGTTACAAGAGCATGCGGGAGCTCTTCGCGGCGGACGAAATCAGCGATGCCAACCGCGAGATGCTGACAGCGCTGGTGGAGGACCTCTACGCGCACTTGAGTCAACGGCTGTCGGCCAAGACAGGCCAGAGCACGGACGCGATCCGAAAAATCATCGACCGGGGGCCGTTCTTGGCCCAAGCCGCCAAGGAGTTCGGATTGGTGGACGAGCTGGCTTACCCCTACGATCTGAAACAAGAGTGGAGAAAGGAAAAGCGGCGGCGTCGCTTGCCGGCAGCTCGTTACCTACGTGTGCAAAGCCGCTCGTGGTATCCCAAGCGGCGTCACCAGGTGGCGTTGCTCGAGGTCGAGGGGGGGATTCGCATGGGCAAGGACAACTACGGTCCGAATCGGAAGCGCGGGACCGGCGCAACGAGTTTTCTGCAGGCCGTGCAAAGCGTGGAACAGAACGACGATGTCAAAGCCATCTTGTTGCGCGTGAACTCCCCGGGCGGTAGCGCACTAGCGAGCGATCTGATGTGGCACGCGCTAAAGAGCGCCAAGAAAGAGCGACCGTTGTTCGTCAGCATGGGCAACGTGGCCGCATCGGGTGGCTATTATGTGAGTGGCGTTGCTGGCGCGCGCATCTTTGCCAGCCCCACGACGCTGACTGGATCCATCGGTGTTGTCGGGGGTAAGTTCGAAGCGACGCGGCTCATGCAGAAACTCGGAATCGCCCAGGAGCTGATCGCGATTGGCGAGAACGCCAACTACTACCAGCCCACCAGTGACTGGAGTGAGCAGCAGCTTCAGAAGGTCCAAGCCGAGATCGATCACCACTACGAAGAGTTCGTCACCAAGATGGCGCTGGGCCGTGGGCTGAGCCGCGATGCACTGCACGAGGTGGCTCAAGGTCGGGTTTGGACCGGAGCTCAGGCCCTAACCCACCGTCTCGTCGATGATCTGGGTGGCTTGACAGAAACGATCTCCGAGCTGCGTCGGGCGATCGGTGTCGCCGAGAATGCGCCCATCGAGTGGGTGATCGCCGACCGCCCGAGTTTCTTCAAACGCCTGACGGCACGCTTCGACAGCCGTGCTGGTGTGTTACCCACCGTCGCCGCTTGCGGCGCGCTAGCGCCCGCCTGGTCGCTACTCGATGACGTGCACTCACTGCGCGGCGAACGCGTTTGGGCACGCCTACCGTTCGACATCGAGTTGTCCTAGTGCGACAAACGGTTTGAAGCTAGTGCGCGACACGGGTGGGGGCGCACACAAAGGTACAACGCCGACGAACTCTCTTCGAGTGGTCGGCGTCGTCGTCGGGTGCTTGGCATCCTCGGCTGTCGCCGATTGATGCCCCAGCGCTGCCTCAGTTGTCGACGAAGAGGTTGAGCGCGTCTAGCGCGTCTGCCACCGCGTTGGCGGCTGTTTCGACGTCGGCACTTGCTAGCTCAACGGACTTCCCGTCGATGCGGAGGTTTGCGTCGAAAGACACGTCCACGTTTCGGCTCTGCCCCAAGCCGCTGGCCACGGCTTGCTTGGCGTCCGCCTTCGCAGCTGCCGAGACGAGCGCGACGACGCCTGCTTTCGCCAGCCTCATGGCTACTTGAGCCTGTTCCGATGGCGCGCCTCCGAGCACCCGTGACACGTCATCATCGCCGTCGATGATGGTCGCGACGCGGCCGCGGTCGAAGAGCGTTCGCTCGAGTGCGACTGCCAGTTCGGAACCTCGTTCACCAGTGACCCATACTGCAGCGCCGGACTGACCTAGCCGTTCGACGCGTTCCCGCGCACTGACCTGGCTGTGCGACTCGTCTTCTCCCTCGCCAGCAGCAGCGCCCGTCGCGGCAGCCTTCAAGATCATGCCCGCCGCAACAGTGTTGTTCGTCAGCGAATCAATCAGGATGAACGCGCCGGTGCTGTGGCTACGTGTGTAGGCGTCGAAGTAGAGTGGCTGGTGCGTCTTGATGCGCAGTTGACCGATGTCGTTCAGCTTCATTCCATTTGCGGGGTGAGCGTCGAGCTTGTCCAGATCCGTGATGGATGTCACCTCTTCGACGTTTGCTCGCACGACGCGCGTGGTGTGTTTGAGCAAGTACGACTTGCCAAAGTCGAGGTCCCGTTCGCTCATCCACACGACGTTGGCGTCAAAACGCTGGGCGACCTCAGGCACGTTGTCCGGGTGTACGAGCATGTCACCACGACTGATGTCGATCTCGTCCGCCAAGCGGAGTGTGACAGCCTGCGAAGCGAACGCGCTGTCCAACGGTCCGTCGAAGGTGTCGATCGAGACGAGCGTGGAGGTCTTGCGGGAGGGCAACACCATCAGCTTGTCACCGGCTTTGACCGTGCCAGCGGCCACCTCACCGGCGAAACCGCGGTAGTCTAGATTGGGGCGTACCACGTACTGCACCGGAAAGCGGAAGTCTACGTGGTTGCGGTCAGTGGCGATGGGTACCGTCTCGAGGTACTCGAGCAGCGTCGTTTCCTTGTACCACGGTGTGTTGTCGCTCAGAGAGACTACGTTGTCGCCCAGCTTGGCGCTGATGGGGACGAACTTGACGTCCTTGAATGCCAAGCGCGCGGCGACGTTCTTGAAATCCGCGACGATGTCGTCGAAGACTTGCTTGCTGTAGTCTTTGAGGTCGAGCTTGTTGACCGCCACCAGCAAGTGCGGAATGCCGAGCAACGACGCGATGTAGGCGTGTCGCCGGGATTGAGGCAGCACGCCGAGTCGGGCATCGATCAGGATGATGGCAACGTTGGCCGTCGATGCGCCTGTCGCCATGTTGCGCGTGTACTGCTCGTGCCCGGGGGTGTCCGCGATGATGAACTTGCGGCGGTCGGTCGAGAAGTAGCGGTAGGCAACGTCGATAGTGATACCTTGTTCGCGCTCAGCTTTGAGGCCGTCGGTGAACAGCGAAAAATCGATCTCCATGGCGCCCTGGGTCGAGGCCTTCTTCACTGCACTCAGCTGATCTTCGTAGATCCCTTTCGTGTCGTGAAGCAGGCGACCGATCAGGGTAGATTTGCCGTCATCTACGGAGCCGACGGAGACGAAACGAAGGAGCTCTTTCGTCTGGTGCTGCTCGAGGTATTCGTGAATGTTCTCTGGAGTGACTAGTTGCTTGTCGTTCACGGTGCTTTCTCCGCTGGTGTCGCTTCCGGTAGACATTAGAAGTACCCCTCGCGCTTCTTGGCTTCCATCGAGCCTTCTTCATCGTAGTCGATCAAGCGACCAGAGCGCTCCGAATGACGCGTCAAGAGCATTTCCTTGATGATGTCGGGCAGGGTGGCGGCGGACGACCTGTCCGCAGCCGTCAGTGGGTAGCATCCCAAGGTGCGGAAACGAACCATCTCCATGCGCGGCTTCTCGCCAGCCTCGAGTTCCATGCGCTCGTCATCAACCATGATGAGCTGACCGTCGCGCTCGACGACCGGTCGCTCCTTGGCGAAGTAGAGCGGTACTATGGGGATTTGCTCCAGGTGAATGTAGAGCCAGATGTCGAGCTCCGTCCAGTTGGACAGGGGGAAGGCGCGGATGCTCTCCCCCTTGGTGATCTTGGCGTTGTAGAGGTTCCACAGTTCGGGGCGTTGGTTCTTGGGATCCCACTGTCCGAAGCGGTCGCGGAAGGAAAAGATGCGCTCCTTTGCGCGAGACTTTTCTTCATCCCGCCGCGCACCGCCGAATGCGGCGTCGTAACCACCAGCTTTCAACGCCGCTAGCAGGGCGTGAGTCTTCATGATGGTCGTGTACTTGTTGCTTCCGTGGGTAAACGGATTAATGCCTTCCTTCGCACCTTCGTGGTTGGTGTGAACGAGCATCTTGATGCTGTGCTTCTCCGCGAACTCGTTGCGGAACGAAATCATCTCGCGGAATTTCCACGTCGTATCGATGTGGAGGAACGGGAAGGGAGGTGGGCCCGGGGCAAACGCCTTGCGCGCGAGATGCGCCATGACGCTTGAATCCTTGCCAATGGAATAGAGCATCACAGGGTTGTCGAACTCGGCTGCGACCTCACGGATGATGTGTATGCTCTCCGCCTCGAGCTGCTTCAAATGACTCAGGCGCTGGGGTATGGGCGATTCCACAACTGACTCCTTGCGGCATGGTTTGGTTGTCGGTGCGTGTAAGCGGACCAGAAACTAGCACTTTTCAGGTCGGGTTTGTAGGGAATTAGTTAACTGTTTGAAATTGTTTAAGAAATGGAAGAAGTTACATGAACGGGTCTGGCCCCATCATCGAAGACGGCGTGATCGCCGGCAATCTCGAGGACAAGTACGGAAGCAAGAATCCGATAGCGCGCGTGCTGATGGATGG
The DNA here is from genome assembly GCA_050298815.1 of Polyangiaceae bacterium. Taxonomy (GTDB): domain Bacteria; phylum Myxococcota_A; class Polyangia; order Polyangiales; family Polyangiaceae; genus SZUA-265. The sequence continues at coordinate 78,062 of JBNKUV010000106.1, read as the reverse complement.
CTTCTTGGGCAACGTCACGGATCTGGTGAAACGAAGTGGCTGCCACGAGGCTCTCGAGGTGGGATGTGGGGAGGGAATGCTGAGCATAGAGCTACAGCGCCGCCTAGGGCTTCGCATTCTCGCCACTGATTTCTCGACGCGCGTGATTGACGTTGCGAAGCGGAACGCCCAGGAGCTGGGCGCCGACGTGACGTTCGCGGTGGGGGATATCTACCGGCTACCTTCAGACAGCCACCAGCGCCCGCTGGTCGTTTGCTGCGAAGTGTTGGAGCACCTGGAAGAGCCGGAGCGCGCGTTGGCGCACATCTGTCAGCTGGCGCGGCAGTACATCGTGCTCAGCGTGCCCCGCGAACCGCTGTGGCGTGGTCTCAACGTGCTCCGTGGAAAGTACCTGTCGGCGCTGGGTAACACGCCGGGACATCTGCAGCACTGGTCGCAGAAGCGCTTTTTGGAGCTGGTGCGGCGTCACGCGGTCGTTGTCGAGGTGCGCGCGCCACTTCCCTGGACGATGGTGCTCGCGCGACCCAGGCGCTGAGTGGCGGTCAGCCGACGACTTGCCGATTCTCGGCGCCCGGGGGGGGATTGCTCGGAGGGGCTGCACCCTGCAGCGCGGCGAGCTCCGCGGCGACGCGGGAGAGCAGTGGTTCCCACGCACCAGCGCGCTCTTGACGGAACAGGCGCATACCAGGGTACCAAGGAGTGTCGTCGCGGTTGAGCAACCAGCGCCAATTGGGCTGCTCATCGAGCAGCAACCAAGCCGGGCGACCCAGAGCACCCGCGAGGTGGGCGGCAGCGGTATCCACGGTGATCAAGAGATCGATGTGCTGCAGCAACTGGGCAGTGTCCTGAAAATCGCTGATGTGGTGCGAGAGGTCCGTGACCCGTAGCCGCAAGGGCGTGTGCAATTGTTCCCTCGCTGGTCCCACCTGCAAGCTGAACCAACTGACCCCCGGCGCTTCAGCGAGCATGTCGAGCGTCGTCAGTGGCACCGAGCGCTGACGGTCAGACGAGTACTTCGGGTCCCCCGCCCACACCAGGCCGACCTTCAAGCCTTGAGCCGTGCTCAGTTCGGGGGGCGCGCCCATGCCGACGGTGTGAATGTACGGCGCGTTACCTGGGATGGACTCCATGGAGGTGCCCAGCAGGTGGGGAAGGCTCAGCAGCGAAGCGAACTGGTCGTGTGGGGGTTGCTCTTCGTCTCCGTCGTAGACGCCATCGACGTACGGCTGCGCGAGCAGCAATCGGTGGAGCGTCTGCGGGGCGTCGACGATGACTTTCGCGCCGCGCTCTTTGAGCACCCGCGCGTATCGGATGAATTGCAACGCGTCGCTGAAGCTGCCCTCAGCGTACAAAGTCACGGTCGCTCCGGCGACATCCTGGCCCGCCCACATCGTACCGGGGTACCGATCGAGGAAGCGACGCGCCTCGGGCAGGTAGCGGCGCCACTCGAGTTCCTTCAGCCCTTCGCTGAACTCGCCCATCTGCAGCAATTGCTCGCCGTAGCGCACGTGGGGCTCGGGGAAATTCGGAGACAGAGCGATCGCCTGGCGATACAGGCCCAGCGCCTCGTCACGGCGCTTCATTGCTTGATATGCCTGTGCCAGGCCAGAGGCCGCGCGCGGGCTGTTCGGATCGAGCTCGAGCGCCTTGTTGTGGGCGGCTAGCGCGCCTTGCGCGTCGCCAGCTTCGAGCAACGTGTTGCCGAGGGAGATATACGCTTCGGTCAATCGCGGCGCCAGTTCAGTCGCGCGGCGTTGGAGGGCGACGGCATTGGGGTAGTCTTTGAGGGCAGCGTAGGCAGCGCCCAGGTTGACGTGCGCGTTGGCGTGGTTCGGGTCCAACTGCAGAGCGGCTCGGCCCGCGTCGCGAGCTTCTTCGTAGCGGCCCAACTGCAAGAAAGCGACGCAGCGGTTGGCTTCCAACCCGGCGCTTCGGTTGCCCAGCCGGCGGCACGCGTCCATCGCCCAGAGCGCCTTGGCCGGCTTGCCGCCCCCTAGATAGTGGCCGGCCAACGAGATGTAGTGATTGAGGGCCGTCTGCACGTCACCCTGCTTTTCGCAGAGCTCCGCCAAAGTCTCGAACGCTTCAGCGAAGTCGCGCGTCATGTTGAAGAGGCGCTCCAGCGAGCGCTGGGCCTCTTGCAGCTTGTTCTCTGCCAGCAATACCTTGGCGAGGTTGTTCAATGCCGCAGGGTAACGGGGTTGCAGCACGAGCGCGCGATGGTAGCAATCGATCGCGTCGCGATTGCGACCCTTGTCAGCAAGTGCGCTTCCAAGATTGTTGTGGACAAAAGCCAGCTTCGGATCGAGATCGAGCGCCCGCTGATAGTGTGCGATTGCCGGATCAAGCATTCCGAGCGCCCGCTCGGCAACCGCCAGATCGCTGAACACATCTGCGCTGTCGGGGTACAGCTGGCTCGCTTGCGTCAGAACCTTGTGTGCTGGATTCCACCGCTCCTTTTTCAGGAACTCGTGGGCGCTGCGCTGAAGCTCAGCTAACGTGGGTTTGGGGTCGGTGTCGCTCATGTGCGCGCAGGTCCCATGTACCAAACGGCAATGGTATTTGCAGTGTAGCTCAGCATTTTTTGGCTTCTAGGTCACCCCAAAGGCGAGGCCAACTTTAGTTGGGCCAGGTCGATACTTCTACCACGCTCCGCTTTGACCCGAGTCAGGTACTCGCTACGCCTTATTTCTTTTGCCCCGAGACTCTTGAGGTGGGGGGTCAAGAATTGGACGTCGTACAGCCGGACCCCCGCCCGATATAGGCTTGCGGCGGAGTAGAGCAGCGCGACTTTCGACATGTTGGTCCGCCGATGGAACATGCTCTCGGCGGCGAAAAGCCCCCCCCGCTGAACTCCGTACAGGCCACCGACCAGCTCGTCGTCGCTCCACACTTCTATACTGAAAGCGTGGCCGTCTCGGTGTAGGCGCTCGTAGGCGGCGATCATCTCCGGCACGATCCAGGTGCCCTCCGAGCGTCCGGCCCCGCACTCACGAAGCACCTTCGAGAACGCGGTGTTCCAAGTGACGTCGAACCCCCCGCGCCGAAGCAGCCGCGCCATGCTGCGGGATAGGTGCACGTGCTCCAGTGGCAGGATGGCGCGGGGATTCGGGCACCACCACAGAGGGGGGTAGTCCTCGTTGTACCACGGAAAAATCCCGTCATCGTAGGCCGCCAGGAGGCGGTCTGGCCGCAAGTCGCCCCCAATCGCCACCAGCCCCTCATCGTCGATCAGGCGCGGGTCCGGAAACGTCGCTGGGCTCTGGGAGGTCAGAAACGCCGGCTGCACCGTCCAAAGATACTCGCGCTGCCCGAGCGGGCGCCAGCTGGGTGTGCTTGGGGCAGCAGACCGGCCGACTCCTAGCAGGCCGCCATCAACTGGCGGGAGTCGATTGAGCGTCCTGAGTCGGTTTCAGAACAGGGTCAGCTGCGCCAGTCGGTCTCCAAGGAGATGTCGTCGTCGGTGCTGAAGCGTCCATCGCCCCCGGCGGAGCGGACCGAAACCTGGTCATCCCTGCACACGATGCGGAACCTGCCGCCCCAAGGGTCATCTGTTGCAGCACTTCGGTCGATGCTCTTGTCGCGCAGCAGTTGGCTGACACTAGGACAGCCGTCGATCTCGTGGTCGCGCTTCCAATCAGACGCGGCGGTGAGCAGCTTCTCCGCGATCTGGACGGCCTCTTTCCGAGGCCCCCCCGAGGCAGTGGCGCTGAGAGCCCAACTTCCCACCGCGATGACAGTGGCGAGGACGCCGCCCGCGACGAGCACCTCGAGTCGCGTGAAACCTTCTTGAGAACCCCGCTGAGTGACGGGCTGACAACCGTGCTTCATGACGTTGGAGCTGAAAGCAAGGTGCATGCCCAATCTGCCGATACGTGATTTCAGCTAGTTAGTCAGGTATTGGGTCGTTTAGGAGTGTCACAGTGACGTTCGTGGCCGCCAACGGTCGCCCCGATTTGCCAGAATGGCAGCGCGCCCAGCCCCGACCCCAGCCTTGTCCCAGGTTGCGAACAGCTTCTCCACAGGGAGCTGCCGACCAGGCAGGAAAACAGAGCTTCCAAATTGCGGGGCCCTGTGCTGGCCTTGGATGGAGTTATGGCCCGAGTGCTTGTCGTCGAAGACGAAGCGGATCTGCAGGAGGTCCTGCGTTTCAATCTCCAACACGCCGGACACCAGGCGGTGTTGGCGAATTCGGGGAGTGACGCCATTCGTCTGGCTCGTCGTCTGCGACCCGACCTCGTCCTGCTCGACTTGATGTTGCCGGACATCCTCGGAACCGAGGTGTGCCGTGCTCTGAGGGAGGACGAGGATACCCGCGGCACGCCCATCATCATGCTCACCGCAAAGGCGGAGGAGCAAAACCGCGTCGAGGGCTTCGAGGTGGGCGCGGATGACTATGTGACCAAGCCGTTCAGCGTCCGGGAACTGATGCTACGAGTTAACGCCATCTTGCGGCGAACGCGGCAGGATGAAGGCGCGGCCGGAGAGATAGAGTTCGGCCTGTTGAAAATCGACCCCCAAGCTCACCGAGCTTGGGTAGACGGGCAAGAGGTCGAACTCTCAGCGCTGGAGTTTCGTCTCCTGTTGAATCTGTATGACCGCCGGAATCGGGTCCAGTCGCGATCACGCCTGCTTGACGACGTGTGGGGCGTTACCGCCGACGTGACGACGCGCACCGTGGACACGCATGTCAAGCGCCTACGAGAAAAGCTGGGCGCCGCGAGGATCTACATCGAAACAGTGCGCGGTGTCGGGTACCGCTTCATCGGCAATCCGGACCAAGAGCAAGAGTGAAATGTCGACGCTGGGAGCGGGGCCGATCGCACTGGTTTGACCACGTGCGCGGTGCTGGGCCTGGGTTTCGGCTCTCGCGGGGTGGTCAAGCGGTCGCTCGAAGGTGTAGAAGCGCTGCGCTTTGAGTCCAAGTGAGTCGCCGAAGGAACTAGGAGTGACGGTGCTAAAAATCGAGCCGATTCGTTGTCTGGCGATCGTCAATCGCGGCGAAGCCGCGATGCGATGCATTCGCGCGGTCAAGTCTCTGAGAGCCCTGGAAGGTCAGGAGCTTCGGGTAGTTGCCCTCTATACCAGCGCCGACCGGGACGCGCCCTTCGTGAGGCACGCTGACCAAGCCGTCGAATTGCCGGTCAAGACCACGCCGGTGGCGTCATATCTGGACCATGATTTGTTGGTCAGAACCTTGCGCAGCGTGGGGGCGGATGCGGTCTGGCCCGGTTGGGGTTTCGTTGCGGAGTCGCCCGCGTTCGTCGACCGACTGAAAGACATCGGGGTCCGCTTTCTGGGTCCGCGCGCGGAAACGATGCGCGCCCTTGGCGACAAGATTTCGTCGAAACTGCTTGCTGAGCGGGTAGACGTGCCCGTGACCGAGTGGAGTGGTGGTGAGGTGAACCTGGAGCAGGCGCGTGAGCACGCTGAGCGCATTGGTTTCCCCATCGTGATCAAGGCATCGGCGGGTGGTGGCGGTCGTGGCATCCGCGTGGTGCGCGAGCCCAAGACGTTCGACGAATTGTTTCGCTCCGCGCAATCCGAAGCCATCAGCGCGTTCGGCGACGGACGCATGTTCGTGGAGGCAATGGTTCAAGGGGGCAGACACATCGAAGTACAGATCATTGCCGACCAGCACGGCACAGTAGTGGCGCTCGGGTGTCGCGACTGTTCGGTGCAACGCCGCCACCAAAAAGTGATCGAGGAAGCTCCCCCCATGGGTTTGCCCGATCTCATGATTCGCGCGCTGAAGGAGTCGGCGGTGTCGCTTGCCAGGGAGGTCAACTACGTCGGCGCTGGTACCGTCGAGTTTCTGGTTCAAGGCGCAGACTTTTTCTTCTTGGAGATGAACCCCAGGCTCCAGGTCGAGCACGGCATCACCGAGGAAATAACGGGCACGGATCTGGTGCAACTGCAGATCCGAGTGGCGCGCGGTGAGCCCTTGCCGGAGTTGGATACGCGCGAGCGTGGCAACTCGATCGAAGTCCGCGTCTGCGCTGAAGACCCAGATGCGGGCTTCCTGCCAGCGCCTGGGCGCATCGCTCGCTTCGATCCTGCGTTGGGTCCGCGCTTGCGCATCGATACCGGTGTTGCTTCCGAGTCAACGGTCCCGGCCGCATTCGACTCACTCATCGCCAAGGTGATCGCCAGCGGCGATACGCGGGAGGAAGCCCGAGCGCGCCTGGTTTGCGCCCTGCGCGACTTTGACTTGGTGATCGAAGGCGGGGCAACGAACAAGGGCTACCTGCTAGAGCTGCTCGAGGCTGAACCGTTTAAAGAAGGTGGAGTCGACACGACCTGGCTCGACCGCTACAACGAGCAGCGCGCGCGACATCAAGAGTACGCTGCCGAAGCGCTGTTGCTCGCCTCAATCCTCTCCTATCGCGAGGCCCGAGCCGCATCCCGAAGCAACTTCTACGTCGATTCGGGCAACATCACGCAAGACAACATCCCGCCGAGTGCTGGTCTCGAGTTCGATCTCACCCATCAAGGGCAGCCGTACCGCGTTCATGTGTACGCGTCGGGCGCAGCGAGTTACCGGGTTCACTATGAGGGCCGCGTGGCGGCAGTGCGCCTAGCTGTATCTGGAGCCCACGCCGCCCGCTTGCTCGTGGGCGGGCAGGACTTGCGCGTTCTGTACGACCTGACTGATACGAACATCCGTGTCGAAGTCGAAGGTAGTGTTCATCAGTTTGGAAGGCAGACTGCTGGCCAAGTCCGCGCCAATGCGCCTTCGATGGTCGTATCCCTGAACGTCGCTGTCGGTGACAAGGTGGCCAGTGGGCAAATGCTCGGCCTCGTCGAAGCAATGAAGATGGAGATCGGATTCGATGCGCCGGTCGGGGGCACCGTCACGGAGGTTCGAGTCAGCAAGGGACAGCAGGTGGCCGCCGGTGACGTCATCCTAGTGATTGACCCCGCCAGTGACGAGGCGTCCGAATCTGAAAAGCAGAAGATCGAGATTCCTCAGATCCCCAATCCTCTGGAGTTATTCTTTGACACTGAGTCGGGGGCGCTCGGGGAGCCGAACCTGTCCGCAGCGGTCGAGGCTGGGGCCAGCGTGCGCGCGAGCGCAATGACGGCCGTGGGGGACGAAATCCGCCGAATCATCCTGGGCTACGATGTGTTTCAGCCACGGGTGGAGAAGTTGATCGCCTTTCTGGAGGCGCCCGTCACCACCGAGCTGCCCCTCGAGTTCCGCCAGGAGCTCGCTGCTGTTCGAACGCACCTATCCACGTTTGCGGATATCGATCGATTGTTCACCCGTTCCACACGTCATCGCTTGGGCAGTGGCGAACTGGACCAGCTGAGCAACAACGCGCTCCTGCGACTGTTCGTGCGTCGTATCCGTACAGCTGGGGAAGGCTTCCCAGAGCGATTCATCGACGTCTTGCGCCGTGCTGTCGTCCACTACGACGAGGTGCCCGAGCTCTCGTACACGCCAGCTTTGGAGCGCGCGATCGTGCGCATGTTCGCTTCCCAGCTCAATCCAGATCTGCGCTGGCGGTTGGCCCGAGCGGTACTTCGGCGGGTCGTTGCTCTCGCTGAATCGGGCATCGAACTCCACGAGGATCAGGTGCTGCGGGAGGCGTTGGAGCGCATCGTCGGGATGCGCGGTCATGTCCCGAATGCTCTCGCTGATTCCGCCGCGGAAGCCGTCTACCTCATTTTTCAGCGCCCGCTTCTCGAGAAGTACGCCGAGCAGACAACTCAACAGGTTGAAAACTGGCTCTCGCAAGAAGGTGCGGACTTGTCGTCCTCTCCCGATCTGGACGAGTTGGCCCTGGCTCCTCCCGGGCGTTTCAGTCGTGTGCTTGGTTGGTTCAACCACAGGGACCCGCGTCGCCGTTCCATTGCTCTGAGTGCTCTGGTGCGGCGCTTGTATGCACCGCGAAAGGTCGAATCCGTCAAGGTCGACATTCGTGGGGTCGAGCGCTTGTCCTTCGCTGGCTACGTCGACGTGTTGGCTGCCATCGTGGCACCGGCGGAACTGTCGCAGCGAATGCAACTTCTCGGCGAAGCATGTCGTAGCGCCGAGCTACGGATGCTCGAAGTATTCGTGCCGCTATCGGCGGACGATGAACGGGAGCAGTGTTGGCAAGCTGTCCTCGACGCGCTTCCCAAAGCCTTCCCCGTGAAGCGATTGAGTGTCACCTTCATCGGTTCAGACCTCAGCCTTCATCACGAAACTCTGGTGGCGAGCGACGACGGCTTGAAGGACGCTGAGTTGCTCGGGTTACACGCGGAAACCGCCGAACGCTTGCAGCTGTCGCGCTACCGAAGCTTCGACCTCGAGCGTGTCGCCGCGGACGACGGCATCTACTGCTTCTACGGTCGAAGTCGAGAGGTGCCGGATGATGAACGCATCTTCGTACTGGCCGAAGTACGAGGACGTCCGCGCGATCCGCGCCCAGTTTCGCGGGTGTATATGCCTCTGTTCGAGCATACCTTCCACGCCGCGGCGCGAACGATGCGGCAAATGATCGGTCTGAGGGACCCCCGACGCAGACTGCAGTGGAATCGCATCGTCCTGTTCCTCGCTCACCCGGTCGTTCTCGAAGAGGGGATCGACGAGGAAGTCGCGCAAAAACTCTACCCCGCCACCAGACACTTGGGCTTGGAGCGAGTGGGTGTGCGCTTGAAGGTGCTCGAACAAGAACGGGATGAGGTCACCAAAGATGTGGAACTGATCATCTCCGACCCCACGGGCAGTCAAATGGAGGTCAAGGCTCGCGAGCCACATGTCGCGCCGCTGCAGCCCGTCGCCGCCTACGAGCGCAGCGTCGTGGCCGCGCGCCGCCGCGGCCTCGTCTACCCCTACGAGATTATCAATATGCTGGCACCCGCCGGAGATGACCTCGTTAGTTCAGCTCGCGATGGCAAGGTCCCGCCTGGCACTTTCGAAGAGTACGATCTCGAAGAGGGTGTGCAGCCACCCCGCGCCAAGAGTGTCGCGGGTCGCGCGCCGGGGAGGAACACCAGCGCCATCGTGTTCGGCCTCATCGCGACGCCTACACGCAAGATTTCTGAAGATGGCGGCATGAAGCGGGTGCTAATCCTCAGCGATCCGACGCGAGGGATGGGGGCACTTTCTGATTCCGAATGCGATCGAGTGGTCGCCGCCATCGACCTGGCGGAGCAGCTGCAGATACCTGTTGAGTGGCTTCCGGTTTCCAGCGGCGCTCGCATTGCAATGGATAGCGGTACGGAGAACCTCGACGCGACAGCGCGGGTCGTTCGCCGGATCGTGACGTTCACCCAAGGGGGTGGTGTCATCCACATCATCGTCACCGGTGTCAACGTCGGTGCTCAGAGTTACTGGGATTCTCTGGCAACCATGCTCAACCACACCCGCGGGATCCTGATCATGACACCGCGGGCCTCGATGGTGCTGACGGGGCGGGCGGCGCTTGCTGCCAGCGGTTCGGTCTCAGCCGAGGACGAGGTGGCTATCGGCGGCTACGAACGTGTCATGGGGCCCAATGGCCAGGCTCAGTATTACGCCGAGGACTTGGGAGGGGCGTATGAGATCCTTTACCGTCACTACGAGTTCACCTACGTCGTTCCCGGAGAGAAGCGACCGCGGGCACTTCCCTCGGTAGATCCGAAAGATCGGGATATCTCTGGGTCAGAGTACTCGGCTAGCGGCGACTTCACGAAGGTGGGTGACATCTTCGACCAGAGCACGAATCCCGGGCGCAAGAGACCCTTCGCGATGCGGGAATTGATGCGGGCAGTCGCCGATGAAGATGGCGGTTACCTCGAACGATGGCAAAGCCAGGTGGGCGGCGAGACGGCTATCGTCTGGGACTGTCACCTCGGTGGACACCCGGTGTGTTTGATGGGCATTGAGAGTCAAAATGTCGCTCGTTGGGGATATCGCCCCCTCGATGGCCCAGCGGATTGGAATGGTGGTACGCTGTTCCCAACCTCCTCCAAGAAGTTGGCGCGTGCGCTCAACGCCTGCAGTGGTAACCGCCCCGCGGTGATGCTAGCCAATCTTTCTGGGTTTGACGGCTCACCAGAGTCCATGCGCAAACTGCAGTTGGAGTACGGCGCTGAAATCGCTCGCGCCGTCGTTAACTTTCAAGGGCCATTGGTGTTTCTTGTCGTGTCCAGGTATCATGGTGGAGCCTACGTCGTCTTCTCGCGGGAGTTGAACCCGGGCCTGCGCGCATTCGCTGTTGAAGGTTCTTACGCTTCGGTGATCGGCGGTGGCCCGGCAGCAGCGGTTGTATTCCCTCGCGAAGTCGAATCTCGTGTCAGCAAGGACCCTGAGGTGGTGAAGTTGCGTCGGCGCCTTGCCGGCTCGGTTAGCACAGACAAGCGAGAAAAAGCCGAGCGCATGATTCAGGAAGTTCGCCTGCGTAAGCAGGCGGAGCTCGCTGCTGAGTTCGATTCGATTCATAGCGTGCAGCGCGCCAAAGAAGTCGGCTCTCTCGAGGGGATCATCTCTGCATCTCAGATCCGTCCCTTCTTGGTCGAGTCGATCGAATCTCAGTAGTGATGGGTCGCAGTTGCGTTTGCGACGCGGCTATGCCGGATTCAAGAGGTGTTGAGGAGTGACCTCCACAATGGCGATGTCCTCGTTCTGCGCCAATAGAGTCATCTTGGCGGCCTTCTCGCTTCGGTCTCGGGCGAAATCACTCGCGTTTCAACCGTTTGGTGCTCTAGTAGGCGCTGCGCCGCTCGGATCGCCGTTTGCTCATCGCGGCCACTCGGGCCCAGCGCGCTACGCGAGAACGATTGTCGCTTCCAGCGTGGTCACCCACGCTTGCAGATCAGGTGGCAACGGGGCTCGAAAGTTCAGCTGCTCGCGCGTCATGGGGTGGACGAAGGACAGGCGTTTGGCATGCAACCCCATGCGTGGAGCAGTCGAACGTTGTTTGCCGTACTGCGGATCCAGTACTACGGGATGCCCCACGCTCGTGACGTGACGACGGATCTGATGTGTGCGGCCGGTCTCTAGGGTCGCCGTCAACCACGAATAGTCGGCGTATCGTTTCTCCACTTGAAAGTGCGTGACAGCGGCCTTGCCCTCAATCGGCGTGTCGATGCGCTTCAGAGCGTCATCGAACTGGCCGTGTACGAAGACGTCATACTGGCGCACCAAGTCGTGCTTCCGGAACATCTCCGACAGCGCCCGATTGGCATCTCGTGTCTTGGCAAAGACGAGGACGCCGCTCGTGTGCAAGTCCAAGCGGTGCACGACATAGTGGCGCGGTCCTTTCGGGGCGCGAGCGTCCAGAGAGAACAACAGGTTGTTTCGGTCGCTCTCGGGCGTCGGCGCCGTCAACGTGCCGGCGGACTTGTGGACGACTACCAAGTGTCGGTCCTCATGCAGGATGTTCAGAGGCGGGCTTGATTCTTCGACCCCAGAGAGTGCGCGTTCGTAAGCCCCCTCCAGGTGAGCCACTACACTGTCGCCCTCGTGCACTTGGCGGCTTGCGGTCTTGACTCGCTTCTTGTTGACGAACACACAGCCGATGTCGAGCGCGATCTTTGCAGTTCGTCGAGACAGAGGCGCAATGTGCCGAGCCAAGCACTGATCCAGACGCAAGTGCGTCGAGTCAGCGGGGACGACGAAACTGAACCTGGGCATGGTTCCATTCTGCCAGAGGCTACTAGCTCGCTGGTGCCTTTTTGGCGTGGCGAGGCGTTCCCGGAAATCACTGAGCGGCTGTCTTGAGCTGGCAGAACACACTTCGCAAGCAGTTCGCATTGCCGACCACTGTTTAGGCAAACCGTGGGGCCGTGTGAATACCGAGGTCGTGGGTTTCCGAGTTGCCACATACAACACCATCCACTTCGTAAGCGACACTCGTGGTCAACGTGGCGCTCTGACCGGCGTCCAATGCGAAGCTCACCGACGGCAAGCCCATCACGTCCTTCTGAGTGCAGCCATTGGCGTCACACACTCGAAGCTGGCTGCTCATGCCATGCATGGCGCCGCAGCTGAGCGCGGTTGCTCTCGAAAGCGTCGTGAGCTCGAAGCTAGCTGTGGGAGGGGCGATCTGGTCAGCTACGGCGTTTCTTGCCGACGAGATAAGCAACACACAGAGTGAGGGGCGAAGGATCGAACGGGTCACGGTGGCTCCTTTGGATGTGGCTGGCCAGCGAAACAGCCCCCATGCCAATGCCGCGAAGTGAATAATTGTAATTAGTTACAGGTTCGCCGTGTCGGTGGGTGCACACGTAGGTCGTGCACAGTTTTGCTTCCTGTGCAGCCCAGTGCACAAGCCCGGTCGTTTGGTCCCCAAGCCAGGTAGAGCGGGTGTCTCTGCGTGTTTCCGTCACGACGACGTGCCAGGCTAGTCGAGTGACAAGAGCCGCTTTACGATTGCTGCTGCTCGCAGCTACCCTGCTCCTGGTTCCCAGCACCACTTGGGCTTATTGCCGACAGAACTCCTGCCAGGACGTCGACAAGGTCGAAGAGTGCAATGCCGCTGCCGACTGCGATTGTGAGCTCGACCCGGACGCGTGCCGATGCGAACGCGATGCGGACGGATGCATCAGCGAGGGCAACACTCTGTTCTATTCCAGCTCTTGCCTCAACTTCGCGGTGGCCAGTGGGCAGGCTGCGGTGTTGGGCATCAGCGACGAACGCTTCCACGAACTCGTGCTGGAGGCTTTCAGCCGTTGGACGGATGTCGACTGCGGTGGTGGGCGCCGGCCGGGGTTCATGGTGCAGAGTGCAGGCGTGCTGGACGTGAACGAGACGTTCTTCTGTCGCCAGGTGGATCTGAATATCAGCGTATGGTTCCTGCCGACGGTTTGGCAGCACCCCGAGGAGGCGCTAGGCTACGCTACGACGAATTATGCCCAGGACGATGCGGAAATGTTCGATGCCGACGTCGAATTGAACGCACTGAAGATTCGTGATGAAATCCCACCGGACCAGCGCGAGGTAGGTCTGCTATCGATCATCACTCACGAAGCGGGTCACTTCTTGGGGCTGGCTCACTCCGAGGACACTTCCGCCGTGATGTACGCGGCCTACAATCAGCGAGATTTGGTAACCCGCGAGCTAACTCGGGACGATATCGAAGGCATTTGTGCTGCCTTCCCGCCGGACGGGCTTGCCGAATCCTGTTCGGAGCCAGGTGTTTCGGAGGCCGCGGTGGACCCACTCGCTTGCGAAAAGTCGCTCGAACCCTCGCCTGCCGAAGGCTGCAGCGTGGTCGCACGGCCCAGCCACCCGTCGGGTCGTTGGGGGGCGGCGATTTGTGTGCTTGGCCTCGCCGCACTCTGGCGTCGCCGACGCTGGTGAGCTAGCTATCGCCCGTCATGGGCGTGCTGGCACCTTTGAGCTTGCTCTGCTCGGTTGCGGGCCTTTCGTACCCATTGCATCGCCTCCGATCCGTCTGGTGGCGCCAGGCAGCGTTGCTGCTCCTCCAGGCTATGGTACTCGTCGCTCCGTGGGCACTCCCTGCCGAATTTCGCTTCTCCCGCTTTTCGGTGGCTCTCGTCAGCGTCTTGCTCACCATCCGCCTGTGGGAGACGCGAAGGATGGTGCTGCCCCCTCCCGCGCGAGAGCGGTTCGGTGGGTTCCTCAGCTACTATCTGATGATCCCGGACATCGTGTTTTCGTCCACCGCTGCAGAGCAGCGTCGAGCGCGCCAGCAAGGGCTGCTCCGAGCCGTTCGGGGATCAGCGAAGGGTGTGGCGCTGTTGGCGCTGTTGGCTTTCAACGCTTCGTTACCCCAGCTGCTCGACTTCTGGGTCGCTCGCACGTTCTGGCTCCTGTGGGCAGCCTATTTCGCCGTCAGCGGGTTGGCCGATGGCTGTGCAGCGTTGGTCATGTGCCTGAGCGGTCACGGGGCGCACGAGATGTTTCGAGCCCCTGCCGCCGCGTCATCGCCCAGAGACTTCTGGAGTCGCCGCTGGAACCTCGTTTTCAAGAACGCCGCTCAACGTTTGATCTTCCAGCCACTTGGTGGCGCGCGTCGGCCTGCCCGCGCCGTGGCGGTGGTCTTCCTTTGGAGCGCCCTCGTTCACGAGTACCTGGTCATCGCCGCGCTTGGTGCGACGCGCGGACACATGTCTCTCTTCTTCGCGTTGCACGGCGCGGCCACCTTGGCGGAATTCTTCTGGCGCCGGCGTTGGCCGCTGCCGCGCCCGATCGCGGTAGGCCTGCATCTCGGGTGGCTGGTATTGACGGCGCCACTCTTTTTCGAGCCGCTGCTCGAGATCGTGAGCTTGCAAGAGCTGCGAGCTTGGTAGCCAGGAGACCATTTTGGCCGGCGGCTGCAAAAGGTCCCTTGCCAACCAGCGCTTTGGGGTGCCAAGACCGCCACCTGTTCAACGGCAACCGTGAGCGGACCGCGCAGAGTGCCGTTTTGGGCTTGGCGCCGGTTGGGTCACTGGTGGATTGAGCCGTTTGGCGCTAGCTTCCTACTTGCCTGTATGCGAGCCCAGATTCTACCTGTCATCTTCCTCATTGCTGGTTTCACCTCGCTGGCGTGCGAACGCGGCCAAAACGTCGCGGGTGGAGAGGCGGCAGCCGAAGTACCGGCAGGGGCGATGACTGCTGAGCTGATGGTTGAGGGAACTAGTTGCGCTTCGTGTTCTGTTGGGGTGCGAAAGGCGCTGCGCAACTTGGACGGCGTCGTCGGGATCCGCGAGGGCCAGACGAAGAACCACGTGCTGGTGGACTTCATGCCAGGACAGGTTGCCGCCGAACAAATCGTAGACGCGGTGAGCGAAGCGGGCTTTGTCGCCGAGGTGTTCGTTCACTCAGAACGGTCCTAGGCGCGGTGCCGCCCCGGCGACGTGACCGTGTCAGGGTCGCACCGCCAGCTGACCAGGTGCAGTTTTCCCGTGCACGTCCGGCTGATACATGGCTTCCGCATGCGCGGCCGGTAGCACGAAAGTACCGACTTGTGTTGCCCGAGCCAGATAGCTGACCTGATGGGTGCCTTTGGAGAGGTAGTCAGCGAAATAGCTGACCCGCTCTTGGTGGAGCTCTCTGTGTACCCATGACCAGCCTCGTTTCTCGCGGTGGTGATGTTGGGCTGTCGCAAGCTCCGTGTCCACTGGAGTGAGGCCAGCAGCCAACCTGTCCACCAGGGCGATCTGGTGACGGGTCTCGGGCGTTTCCACCGTCAACTCCACTCGCAAGAGCTGCCCCAGTTTTGGACTCGTCACCGCTTTGCCCGTTCTGGCATCGACAATTCGACGAGATACGCTGAGGCCCTGTGACATGGCATGTTGGTGCTCGACTGCCACGCCGTAGCTCAGGCGCACCAAACTAGCCAAATCCTCCGCGCCTGTTTCGATCTCGTAGGGCACACGTCCGGTGGGCAGGCGATGTATGGTGGATCGTGCCAAGGGTTGGGTGGCCGTCGACCTCAAGGCGACTGCGGGCTGCTCGCCGACGCGTACACGAACGAGTGCATCTTTCGTCGGAAGAGCGCGTTCGACATGTCGTGCCAGCGCCATCAAGGCCCACAGGTTGTTCTGCGTGCTGCCCCAATCACCCGACGGCGAGCGTGCCGCCATCAGGCCGCGAACGAGATTGCCCGCCATGTCGAGCTCCGAGTGTTCACTGGCTGCAATGGCCAGTGCGGACGTCGCACGGATCTCCGAACCGTAGGCCCAATCGTACCCCGAGTCTGACGCTCCTCGCAGGAAGTAGCCGTCGCCGCGGGGTGAGGCTTGGGCGAAGAGAGCTCGCAGCCGCGAGGTCGCATCGGTGCCCGGCGCCTGGCTTGCGACGAGCAGCGATCGCGAGAACAACGACTTCGACGCAGTGTCGTCCCACAGCACTCGTCCCCGAGCGCTGTCCTTGTGGCCCAGGGTAGTCCTGACGAAGTGACTGAACGGAGCTGCGTCATTGCCGCCGATGGTGCCGTAGCCCTCGACCTTGCCGTTGTTGTTGGCAATGTAGTTGAGCGCGCGCGAGAGAACCCGCTTTGGTACATCGAGGCCGCTCTTCTTGGCGATTGACAATCCCCACAGTGCGTATGCCGTCAAGAACGGCTTGGAGTCGCCCTTGGGCCAGAGGCTGAACCCGCCATCAGCGTTTTGGTTCTTCATCAGATGCACGACAGCGGCCTGCATCTTGGAGCGATGGCGCCCGCCTTCGAAAGCGGGGTGTCCACGCAGCACGCTCGTCAACTTGGCCATCGGGATCAGACGAGAGGTCGTCTGCTCCGTGCAGCCGTGGGGATAGTCGATCAACGCATCCAAGGCAGCGCCCAGGGCGACGACTTCGCGCGGACCTGATTCGATCACCAGGTGGGCCGAATTGGCTTCGGCCGTTCTGGGCACGGTGACTTCGCCGCGGCTGCCCGCCAGCCCCTCGTGCACGAGTGTCGTGATCGTGTCGGAAGCAGAGTGAACGGGAATCGTCAGTTCGATCCCGTCATGCAGGTCGCTACTCGACACACGCGCTTGGAGCCTTGCCTCGCTGACGAAGCCAATCTCAGCAGGGAAGCGGAGGGTTTCTCGCTTGCCTGCCGGCAGCTCGACTTCCGCTTGTGTCTGAGCAAACGTGAGCTCGTTGGACTTCAGGTCGATCCGAGCGAGCTGACGTTGCCCGGTGTTGTTCTGGATATCGACGGCAAGCTCGAACTTGTCTCCTCGCGTCAGAAATCGCGGAGGGATTGGCTCAATCTGCAGCCGCTTCTGCGCCGTCAGACTCGCATCGGCCGAGCCGAAACAGTGCGAGGTGTCCGCGGCCGCTGCAACCAGGCGCCAGCGAGTCAAGTTGTCGGGCAATTCGAGCAGTATTGTCGCCGTGCCGGAGGAGTCCGTCACTACGCCATGGGAAAAGAACGCCGTGTCGAGAAATCGGGAGCGCATCGCCATCCCCGTTGACGCGGGGCCCGCGCCGTCGCCTCCGGTACCGTCTTCGTACTCACTAGGCATGAGCCGGATCAAACTGGCCGACGTCGTAACTCCGAGCACGTGGTCGGGATACGCCGGGCCGAAGATGTCGGGCGTCTGGTAACCTGTCAGCTGTAGCACGCCGTCGTCCGCTGCCCAAATGGTGACTTCGGCACGCACCGGTTTGCCGGTGTGGTCTTTGACTCGCACCGAAACGGGCACCGTATCCCCCGGCTCCGCCCGTTCTACGCTTGGGGATATCTCGACGCTCAAACGCCGGGAGTTCGGGCTCACTTTCAGCTCGCGATAACCCAGCCGGAGGGGAGAGCCGACGAGGTTCGTCTTGCCCCAACCTAGGGGGGGGACGATTGCTACACTCGCAAAGACATTGGGCAGGTGCTTCTGGGTCAACGACACTTTCAGAGGATCGCTAGCGCCGTGGAGCTCTTGCACGCGTGCCTCAAGCACACCCCCTCGTTCCAGCGTGAGCAGGCTCCAGGCGGTCTCGTACGGAGACTCCACCATCAACGTGGCGTCGTCACCGGGTTCATAGGCGTCCTTATCAGCGTGTAGCGCGACACGAGGGTGGTCGCTGAAGCGCCCGTACGCCCCATTGCCCCACGCCCAAACGGACGCCTTGCTCGTCCCCTGCTTACCCTCGATGGTGGCGACCACCCAGTAGTCCCCTGCATCACGCAGCGGGAAGTGGACCCGCTTCTTGCCGTCGACTCGCACCGTTCGCGTCTCTACGAGTCGGCTCTCGTAGTGGCCGCTCGTGCGCCTTCCGTGACCGTTCTCGTACACCACACTCGTCCATTGACGGCGCATCAATTGAAGCTGCACCGTGGCCCCGGTCGGCTTCTCATCGACTCCCGTCGTCGAAACATCGACGTCCCAGCCGCGCTTGGCGTCGACGACCCACTTCTCCGAATGGACGTCCACTTGGGTAGCATTGCGATAGACAGGAAGCGAGTGATGAGCAGACACGCTCTCGCCGGTGTTGTCTAGTACAGTTGCTTCGACGATGAGGCGCATGCGTTGGGCCTGACTCTGCAGGTCGGGGTCGAGTGCAGAAGCTTCGATACGGATCTCGGCTTTGCCATCGTCACTGAGGATGAGCGTGTTGGATACCAACGGTACTGCCTGAGCACCGTAGTCGTAGCCATAGCTGTAGTCGTAGTCGTCATAGTAGTACGACCAAGGATCGTCTCTGCGCAGGCTAACGCTGTACTGAACCTTGGCTCCTGCAACTGGAGCGCCGTATAGGAAGCGAGCGCTCACCGGGATGGTGACGTCTGAATCGAGTGCTGATAGCACGATGGGGGCGGGGGGCTTCGTTTCCCCGAGGGTGACCTCGAAGCGCACTGGGCGATACTCGGCAACCTTGAAGCGGTGGTGTAGCGTGTCTCCATCCTGCTGGACTTCGATCGTGTAGCGTCCAAGTGGTGCGGTTTTTGGGATACTCACCTGACCATGAAACGTGCCGAATGGAGTCAGCTGCGTCTCAAAGGTCGATATGGGAGAGTGCTCTGCGTCACGTACCGTGACCTCGACACTCTTTCTAACCATGGCCAAGGTCCCGTCCCTTTTTCGTTCGCGCAGCACGCCGAGAATGTGCACGTCGTCGCCTGCACGGTAGATCCCGCGCTCAGTGTTGACGCTCCCCACCAATCGCTCCGTGCCGGAATAGTAGCTGGCGGCGATCCCGAATTCCCAGGGTGATAGACCAGTCTGAAAGTATTCGCTCGTAAACCCAGTGAGGTCAGACTTGCTCGCGAAGGCGATCAAGTCACTGTGGTAGCTGCTGCGTTTGTCTTTTGCGTCCTTTGGCAGGGCGCGCAGCTCATCGCTCGCTGGCAGGTACACGATGCCATCGCGGTTGCTCATGCCCCTGAAGGTGCGATGCTCGCCAAGCCTCACTTCGACCAGAGCGTCCGCCGCAGGCTCACCGCTTCGGCCATCCGTCACCCAGACCAAGCCGCGCTCGCGACTCAGCTTCATCAGTACATTGAGCGAGCCACGTTGTACCAGCGCCACGCGGCTGAACGTCCCCGGCGCTCGTGCGATCACCAGAGCGACATCTCCTTTGACGTGCGAAAAAACGTCAATTCGATGAGTTTCCTCGGTGGCTGATGGATCCGACGCTGCGACGGGAACGGAAGAAAAGTCCAATCGTAGTTCGCTGTCCAGCGAGTAGAGAGGGTCTCTGTTGGGCGGATGAGTCCCCAGGATGTTGCGGGCTCGATGTATATCTTGCAAAGCAACTGGGGCGATCAAGAGTTCCGCGAGCTTCAAGTTGCGCAGGGTTACCGGTAGCTCCTGGCCAAGTCCCAGTACCCGATCACCGGTTGGCATGTACAGCGCGGCAGCTTGAACGTCGCTCAACTTGCTCTGCGATCCCTCAGCTTCATTCGAGCTTGGTTTCGGCGCAGCGTCGGGTGCTAGGCTGTTGTCGGTGTCGGTGAGCGGGGGTTCGCCGCTCAGTTTCGAGCGGGGCTGGCAGCCTAACGCAACTGCGCACAGAACCAACAATCCAAGAATCCTATCAAGACGCATCGGTCGCCTCCTTCACGGAAAAAGTCACCACTCTGGTTCGGGTCAGTTGACCCAAGCAATCTTCGTGTTCGGCCCAAATCTCGTGCTCTCCAGGTACTAGCGCTAGAGTGCGATCACGAGTCGGCAGGCCGTCCATGCTGAAGCGTACATGGCCGGAGCATTCAGTTGAGGCAGGTGTGCCACGGGTGAGCAGAGCGATTCGCTGCGTGGCTTTTGGTAATAGTGGGTCAACTACGAATTGCGCGCCGTCCCGAGGGCTGGTCACTCGGAACACCTCCTGTACTACCAATTGCGCGCCAGCATCGCGAATGCGGCGCGGTACCCTTCGCGTCCTGTCTCTGGTTGCCAGCGATAGGGCGTCAGCCAGCAGCGGGGCTGCGCCGGACATCGCCAGGCTGCCTCGAAGCGGAGTCCCGTCGAAGTTGCCCACCCATACCGCAGCAGTGACGTCTTCCGTGAAACCGACAGCCCAATTGTCGGAAAATCCAGAGGAGGTTCCTGTCTTTGCTCCAACGGTGAACGGTAGATCCAGGGGCGACTCCAGGCCGAACTCGAGCTGGCGCGTCGTTGGATCTTCCAGCATGCGAGCCACCTCGTTGGCAGCTGCTTCGTCCAGGACTTGTCGTGAGGTGACGGGTTGTTCTTCCAGCCACCGTGGCTCGGCAAAGCGCCCTCCTCGAGCCAGTGTGGAGTAGGCGCCAGCGAGCTCGAGCAGCGTCACTTCAGTTCCTCCCAGGGCAAGCGCGAGTCCGTGTCGTTTGCCCGTGGCATCTACGGAGGCGAAGCCGAGCCGGCTCAATGTCGTAGCAAAGTGTTCTGGTCCGAGATCCGCAACCAGACGTACCGCCGGCAAGTTCAGTGACGAGCCTAAGGCGTCCGCCAGCGGTACCGGACCTAAGTGGCGGCCGCTCGCGTTGCGAGGCTCGTAATCGAGCCACTCGGAGGGCGCATCCAGCACGAGTTCTCCTGGCGCGTGGCCTGCGGCGAGGGCCAACGCGTAGGCGAAGGGCTTGAGAGTGGAACCGGCACCGCGTCGGGAGAGCGCGGCGTTGTTCGCCCCTAGGTTGTCGGTGTCGTCGTAGTTTCGCGACCCGACCATCGCGAGCAGGCCACCGCTTCGATTGTCCAAGACCACGATTCCGGATTGGGTCGCTCCGAATCGACGGATGTCTTTGAGGTGTTGGTCCAGTTGCCGCGACAGCACACGTTGCAACTCCAGATCAAACGTAGTGTTCACCGATCCGGTGTTTGGTGAACGTTCGAGGAGCCAATCGACGAGGTGGCGATCTGCCGGAACGTTGCGGGGCGAGGCTAGGACGATGGGTGTTGCCGCGGCTGCTCGTGCGTCGGCTTCGGTGATGCTGCCCCGTTGTGCCATCTGGGCCAAGATGTGGGCGCGACGTGCGAGAGCGCGTGCTGGATGTTTGTCGGGGGCGTAAGCCGCAGGAGCACGGGGAAGGATCGCAAGCAGACTTGCTTCGTGCAGTTTCAGGTCTTTGGCTGGTTTGCCGAAGAAACGGAGCGAGGCTGCCTCGATGCCATACGCGAGACGCCCGTAGTAGGCCCTGTTGAGATACTGAGTGAGGATGGCGCGCTTGTCTAGGGTGCGCTCGATGGCCAGGGCGTCGCGCGCCTCGATTAGCTTGTTTCCGACAGTCCGCGGTGAGCCCCTGAGGAGCTTCGCCAGTTGCTGCGTGATGGTTGAGCCGCCGTACGCGAGCCTACCGGCTCGAGCGTTGAGCCAAAGTGCGCGAGCGACACCGAGCGGGTCGATGCCCGCGTGCTCGTAGAAGCGATGGTCTTCGCCCGTCAGCGTGGCCGCAACGACGTAGGGCGAAACGTCGTCGAGCTCGACCCAACGAGTGTACCCGCCTTGTTCAGAACGTCGTTCGTAGACCACTTCGCCGTTGCGATCGAGCCAGACGGTCGAGGATACGGGCGTCGGGTCGAGCAAGCTCTGCGGGTAGCTGAGCGATGCCCACCAGAGGAACATGCCGAGCGCCAGTCCAAACGTGAGGATGCAACAGAGCGCAGGGGGGCGAGGCTGGACGTTTCGTAGGCAAAGCATGGCCGAAGCAGTAACAAGCTCCGTGCCAGGGTGATGCGCCGCACTTCCAAGGGGTTTACGCCGTGTTGAAGCTACCTGGGGACTCACCTCCGTGGGGTGGGCGACACCTTGCGTGGGGACGGCGCCACAGTCGTCTCCCAAGCCAGAAGAAGCTTCCCTCGGGAAATCGTCGATGTTCCGTTATAGGACCGTCTTGAGCAGGCGGTTGCCACTCGCCCGATTGGGGGACAACCCAATAGCGAAAGAGCGCCTGTATCCTTCGGACGATTCCTAGTTCTTTGGCCCGATGCGTTTCGCAGCTGCGGTAATCGCGTCTTCCAAAAGATTATCCTGACGCAGGCATGGCCAGCAGTCGTCCTGCTTGTGATCGCCACAACCTTTGACACTTCTCATCTTGGCCAGGGGTCGGAGAGCTCGAGTATCGCCCTCAGCCATTACCTTGGTTAGCAACCGGCGAGCGTGTTCACAATCCTCGATCTCGCGTGCTTCGAGTGCCAACTTCACCGCAACGGATGCGTTCTCCATGACATCCGATTGTTTCAGGTAGCGCTCCGCCAACGCAGTTGCGTTCGTGCGCCGCGCGGTATCAGCCCAGGTGCTGAAGAGAATGTTGACCCCGCGCTCTCCCAAAGACTCTGCCGCTACGGCGACGGCTTTGACAGCTGTCGCCGAGTCTTTGGCGGCCAGGCGGACGTTGGTTGCGATTTCCTCGTTGTCGCGTAATTCCGGGATGTGCGCGACAGCCTTGGCATAGGTGTCGAGTGCTCGTTCCGTCTGTTGGGTCTTCATGTAGCCGCGACCAAGCACGAGCCAGACCTCCTTGTCTCGCCGTCTCGGCGGAATGTCGCCGAGGCGCTTCATGGCGTCTTCTTCCCCGAATTCCGCCGCGGATATCAGCGACAACCACTCGTCAGCCTTGGGTACGTCTACCGGCTCGGGGCTAGAGGCGACCTTCTCTTTGACGATCACCTCGGTCACGGTGGTGGGCGGCTTGTCATCGTTCGTCGCGACGACCCCGATCACGAAGATCAACATGAACACGGCCGCTGGCAGCACGAGCGCCCAGACGGGCATCGACCACCGGCTGATGGTTACGTTGCGCCCCAACAGCTCACGCACTGAGCTTTCCCGGGGTGGGGCCAGCAGCTGTTCCAAGATGCTTGCGACGGTCGCCGCAGAATCAGGACGCGCCTCGACTTGCTTTTGCATCAGCTGCTCGACTAGCTCGCGTAATGCTTCGGGTATGTCGTCGCTCAGCGGTTCCGCGGGTTCCGCCAATTGACGCCGTAGGACGTCCTTGACGTCGCGGCCCTCGAAAGCGCGTCGGCCGGACAACATCTCGTAGAGAATCAGCCCGAGGCAGTAGAGATCGGCTCGACCGTCCACATCCGCCTCCGAAATTTGCTCCGGCGAGATGTAGTGGGGTGTTCCGAACACGGAGCCCTGGGTGATGGCGCGGCCCTCGCCAGTCTTCGAGCGCAGCTTCGCTAGGCCAAAGTCCAACACTTTGGCCTGCTCCCCGTCTTCCCCGCCGGTCGACGTGAGCATCACGTTGTGCGGCTTCAAGTCTCTATGAACGATGCCTTGCGAATGTGCCGCCTCCAAGGCCCGCGAGATTTGGTACGCGAGTCGCGCCGCGCGCAGCGGCTCGAGGGCTCCATCCTGCGCGAGGACGCGGGCGAGGTCCCGGCCTTCGACGTACTGCAGGGCGAGGTAGGACGCCCCGTTTGGCAGCTTCCCGAAGTCCGTGGCGTTGACGACGTTGGGGTGATCGATTCGAGCCAGCGCCACTGCCTCATGCTGGAACCGCTCCATCACGCTGCTCACCACCGCCAGCGTCGGGTGGAGCACCTTGAGTGCCACTTTCTTTTCCATCAGCACGTGCTCCGCCAGATAGACGGTGCCCATGCCGCCAGTGCCGAGGACGGACTCCACCCGATACCGCTCGCCAATCATCGTGCCGATGAGCGGGTCCTGGTCGATTTCGCCAGGATCAGACGAGAAATGCTGAGCTTCTGTCACCGTGGAAAGCTGGGTTTGGCGCGGTCTTGGACGACGGTATCATAGGGGTTCAACTGCAGACGAGGCACCAATGACGTCACTCCGTTGTCGTCCAGCGCCTCGAGAAGCTGTCGGACGATTCTCCAACGCCTCGTCGATTCTCGGTAGGTAAGTTGTCTTGGGAGAGTCTTTCGGTGCGGTGAAAGGTTTCACCAACGTCTCACATGTGAATCACCTTCTTCACAAATGCAGCACGCCTATCCGACCTCTGCGCTTAAGTCATTGAAATCAAAAAAAGTGGACTCTGGCATGGTACCTGCATAACCCGGAGGCAGCGGTAGCGCCAGCCGTTCGACTCGTGCTGGTCTGCCGCGGAATGTTACGCGCAGGGGGCTCCCCCCCATCCCCCCGCCCCCTGCGCACTTCTTCGCGCGGTGGTTCGAGGTACCCCCCCCTCCCTCGGATCGCCGCGCACTTTTTCGTGCTGACCCAAGTAGGGTAGGGCGGGTTCACCCGTCGTGCCGGCCCACGACGGAGCTTTCGACTCGGTCACGACGCGCGCAGCGGCAGGCGCAGACGGCCCCCCCAGCCGCTACGTGAGCGAGCGGAATCTGCGGCGGACCAGGCTTTGACGGAGCGGCTGGCTTCATGAGCTGCTGCCGGAGGCGGGTTTCACCGAAGGAGGCCTCACAGTTTCGGCATCTCGTTGCTTCGATCCATCGCGCTGGACCACCAAACTGTGGCGTGGTGGTTCGGAGCCAGGTGCAAGCTTTCCGAGCAGCAGCCGAAGGTCTCGGATCTCGGTCTCGAGTACTTCGCGTTCCTCCTGTGCTTCCTGAAGCAACCTCAAGCTGCTGCGACGTTCGTCACAGAGTTCCTCCAGCAGCCTGCTCTCCTGCCGCCGGCTATGCTCAAGCCGTCCACTCACCTCGGAGAGCTTCCGGCGAAGCGTGTCGGCCTCGGCCTGGACTCTCGCCAGCTGCCGCGCACCAGTATCGAGCTCCGCCAGGGCCGCCTCGAGGCGTTTCTCCAAACGTTCGTTGCTGATTTGTCCAGCACCAAGTTGCTCCGCATCGGATTCGGATCGGTATTTGTCGTCTGAACGCATGGTGCGACCGAAGCGAATGCTATCCCGTCGCACAGGTCACACCAAATTTGTGGGACTACACCCCAGCGTGGAGCGCAGCCACCGTGTGCCAACTAGGTCGCGTGAGAATCCTCAGGGACGGATTCTGTTTGCCCAGCGGACTCGCCCCCCTGAACGTACGTCTGCTCGCGGTAGAACTTGGCCACAACCATGAAGCCAATGGCGGCCGCCGTCATTACCCCGGAAAAGAAGAGGTAGTACTCGGTATCGCTCAGCCGACTGGTCCCGTCGGGTTGTTGGATTACGTGATTGACGATGGCCGTGAACGCGTTGCCCAGGAACACAGACAACAGGAATAGGGCCATCACAAAGGACTTCATCCTGTTCGGTGCCTGAGTGTACGAAAACTCGAGGCACGTAATGCTCACGAACACTTCAGCGGCTGTCAGCACGACGAAAGCCAAGAATTGCCAAACCACGTGCACGCTGTGGCCGCCGTCCAAACCCGACTGGATCCAAGCGGAGATCAAAAAGGAAGGCACCGTGAGAAACATGCCGAGCGCTATCTTCCGCAGGGCGGTGAGCTTAAACATCTTGTCCAGCAGCGGGTAGAGGCCGTAGTTGAACGCTGGGATGAACAGCATGATCAGCAACGGATTGATCGCCTGGATTTGATCGGGCAACAGCTCGATGCCTAGGACCTCTCGGTCCATTCGCTTGGCCTGTAGTACCCAGGCGCTTCCGGTTTGATCGAAGAGCGACCAAAAGACTGCCACAAACGCGTAGACGCCGAACAATCGCCAGATTGCCCTTAGCCCAACGCCGCTGAATGCCTCCTTGATGAATTCCGTTCCTGTTGGTGGAATGTGAACGAATCGATTGCGCCCTGACCAGAACACGACAGTCGCCAGACCCATCAACAAACCCGGCAAGCCAAACGCCACGGATGGGCCGACATTCTTGAGCAGGAGGGGAACCATCAATTGCGACGCGAAGGCGCCGAGATTGATCGCGAAGTAGAACCAGCCGAAGACTCTGGGCAGCAGATGCTGGTTCCTGATGCCGAATTGGTCGCCCACATGAGCTGACACGCACGGTTTGATGCCACCTGAGCCAATGGCAATCAGCGTCAAGCCCGTGGCTAGCCAGAACCGTGGGGGCAGGCCGAGGCCTAGCCCTGAGTCACCCAACGCCAAAGCCAAGTGCCCAGCACAATAGATGAGGGACACCCAGAGAATCGTTTTGTATTTGCCGAGTAGTGTGTCCGACAAGAGCGCGCCGAGAATCGGGAAAAAGTACACGCCTGAGCTGAACATGTGGAAGTACTCACGGGCTTCCACATCGGTCATCACGTCCGGTGCGCCCGCTGAGTTCCGCAAGTACTCCGTCATGTAGATGACGAGGATTGCCTTCATGCCGTAGTAGCTGAATCGCTCCGCGGCTTCGTTCGAAACGATGAAGGGGATGCCTGGGGGCATCCGACTGATGTCGAAGGGCTTGTCCGCGTGGCTCATCCGCCGAGGATGGTGCGCATGGCACGCGGCGACTGTAAAGGGCGGGCCGCTTCGAGGGGTTTCTTCTGGAGACCCTTGCACAGCACGCGCGGAGCGCGCGACGGGGCCCACGAGCACCGGTGACTGCTCCCCTGAAACCAACCCGCTGGTCGACACCCACGGGCACCAGCCTGTGGGGGAGCTCCACGGTGGGTGACTGTGGCGCAGCGCAGCTATTTCAACGGCAATCCGGTGGGGGCTCCAGCGTCGGGTGTGTCCGCTGGCGAAAGGGAAGCGAAATCGCGCACCGGGCTGGCCCGATGGGAGGCTGAGGTCGTTCGGGTACGAAACAGACGAAGACGTCGGGCGAGACAGGAACGTCGCATTGCCTACGCAGTGTACATCTCCGACAATGAAAGCATCACTGTGCGGCAAGCACACACAGCCCCACCGTGGCGCTCGTGCCATTGAAGCACTGTAGAATCATCGCCCGCCAGCGTTGCCGATAGCAGCTGTACGGGTCACATCAAATGCTAGGTGTCAGCGAAGCGATTGTTCTCCACGACTGATCAGAACAAGTCCTCCGGGGGGCGGGTGCGCAAGGCTACGGTCGCCGCACCAGGGTTGTCGTTGAAAAGAAACTACCAACCAGGCGAACAAATCGCCGGTAAGTACACGTTGGGTGAGCTGCTCGGCGAAGGCGGAATGGGTGCTGTGTGGCGGGCCCGCAACAACACGCTCGACGTCGATGTCGCCATCAAGCTGATTCGCGCGGAGGAAATGCAGGTTTCTTCCGATGCGGGCACGAACGCAGGCGATAGGTTGCTTCAGGAAGCGCGAGCCGCGGCGCGTTTGGGTCACCCGGCGATCGCTAGGGTCTTCGACTTCGGTGTTACGGATCGAGATGACCCCTACATCGTCATGGAGCTGCTCAAAGGCGAGGACCTTGCTGACACTCTGGCGAGACGCGGGCGAATAACGGCAACGAAAGCTGTGGCTACGCTACTGCCGATAGCCCATGCATTGGAGGCCGCGCACTCGAAGGGGATCGTGCATCGTGACATCAAGCCAGAGAACATCTTCATGGCTCGGTCAGAGGATGGGCGCGTGCAACCAAAGCTCGTGGACTTCGGCGTTGCCAAAGTGGACCGCGCCAAGAGTCACAGGTTGACACAGACAGGTGCGATGCTGGGGAGTCCTATCTACATGTCCCCCGAGCAGGCTCGCGGAGACGATGTGGACCGCTTGGCGGACGTTTGGGCGCTCAGCGTGGTGCTCTACGAAATGGTCACCGGTAGGCCTCCCTTCGAAGGGAAGAACTACAATGCCCTGCTCTATTCGATTATCGCCGACGAGCCCGCGCCAATCACCAGCTTCGGAACAGGCGATGATGACTTGTGGGAAATCATCAAGCGTGGCTTAGCCAAAGACCCCGACAAGCGCTGGGCCACAATGCAGCATTTTGGCTCGAGGCTCGCGCGCTGGATGATCGCTCGCAATGTGCACGAGGACATCACCGGAGCGACGATCGCGGCGCAATGGTTGCGACGGGTGCGCTCTGGGGGCGATGTCCTGGCGAGCATGTTGCCGCCCGCAGACGACAGCATACCCCCGCGTGCACACAACGAGACGCCGACCGAGCGCCATGTCGTCCGCGGAGCCGATCTATCGAGATCGATCTCTTCGATAGGGGCTGGTGCTTCCTCCTTGATGCCTGCCATCCCGGTGATGGACCGTAAACGCGTCGCCATCGGCGGCGCACTCGCCGGGATCCTGATTGCGGCGGGTGTGGTTTGGTGGGTTTCTTCCTCACCAGCACCAATGGCGAAGGTGGCCGACAACGTCGAGGCCATCGACGATGATTCGCTTTCGCCGGCCAAAACGGCCGCCGATGAGGCGGTCGTTGGAAAGCCATCCCCCACCGAAGAAGCTGCCGCGGCACAACCCACGCAGGACGCCCCGCCTGTCACGCCTAGCGCCGTGAGCGTGGATAGCCTGCCCGAGGCCGAGCAGGACGATGACGCCAACGCAGACCAGCCCGCCGCTACCAAGCCTGTCAAACGGGTCTACCGACCTGTTCAGAGGAAGCCGCGCTTGAAGAACCCTTTTGATTGACGGCCCAAGTGTCGTACTAATAATCGTGGTTCTGAAACGCTCGATGGGGGTGGTGCGTCATGTTGCGGTGGTGGTGAGCGTCTCGCTTCTTGCAACCAGCGCGCACGCCGAGCAACCAGAGGTCGACCTCGAAAGCGAAGACCGTCCGCAAGGAGAACATGAGGCCCAGTCCTTGGAGGAGGCTCGCAAAGTCTACGAGGAGGCAGTCAAAGCGTACGAGGAACGCCGCTATGAAGACGCTGTCGAGCTATTCAAGCAGGCCAACCAGCTCAAACCGAACGCCGCGTTTTCCTTCAACATCGGTATCGCCTACCAGGACATGGGAGACAATCCGATGGCACTTCGCCACTACCGAGACTACTTGCGTCGCGCTCCGGATGCTCCGGATCGGCTAGATGTCCTGAGTCGCATTCGTCGTTTAGAGGGGTTGCTCCAGAAACAGGGTGTGCAGCAGGTTTCCGTCGTCACGAAACCGTCAGCCGCAACTGTCACGATCGACGGCAACCCGGTTGGGCTCAGTCCGTGGACAGGAGAGCTTCCCCCTGGCAATCACGAAGTAGTGGTGAAGCTCGCGGGCTACGAAATGGTTCAACGAGACTTCGACCTACCCGCAGAGCGTGCGGTGGATGTATCGGTGACGCTTGTGGAAAGGGTAGGAGAGCCGATAACGCGCGACATTGCTCCGAAAAAAGAGCGTCCCACCATCCTCAAACCACCTTGGTATGAAGATGTGCGGCCCGTAACCTGGGGGGTGCTCGCTGTCGGCGTGGGCTCGTTGGGGGTCTCGCTGTTCTCCGAGCTGTCGCGGGATAGCGCCCGGGATGATCTGCGGGATGGGACGCTGAGCATGCAGGAACGTGATGAGCTTCAGGAGCTTGCGGCCACACGGCGAGTCCGCGCGGATTCGTTCTTGTTGTTGGGACTAGGGATGTGCGTTACCAGCGGAGTGCTGGTCTACTCCGATCTCGTTGAGGCGGACAACCACCGCCGTGAACTCAATGGGCTGTCTGCGGGCTGTGATTCAGGCGGTTGCGCCTTCGGTTACGCCGGGCGCTTCTAATACTCGCGGGCTCGCACCCAGCCTCCTGTCGTGCGCTTCAGCGCACTCTCACGAACGGGCCGTGACCGAGGTCAGTGCCACACTCGCTCTACGCGAAACAGCATGGGTTGCGTTGGCGGAACACTCTGTGCCGGGATGCTTGCACCGCGACTCAAGGACTTCAAGCGCGCAACTCGGTCAGCCGTCGCGGGATGAGAGTCAAGCCAACCAGAAGCTCGACGCTGTCCAAGCAGTATTCGAAACCACGGCGTCGATGCGCGCTCGAGCTTCTCGAGAGCCGAGGCCAACGCCCAGGGACGTCCAGTGAGCTCGATCGCATTCGTATCTGCGGCAAACTCGCGCGTTCGAGACAGAGCCGATTGCATCACGCCAAATACGATCGGCGCCAGCCAGCTCATCAGAAGGAGCATCAACCAACCGCCAAGACCTTCCCCCGACAAGAGAGTGGTGATCAGGCCCAGCCACACGGCTACTTGAAGCAACGTGGTTGCGGATTGAGCCGCGGCGGAGGTCCATCGCGACAGGCGAGTGTCACCATTCTTGAGGTGGCTTATCTCGTGGGCCAACACCCCTTCGAGCTCTTCACCGCTCAAACGGTGGAGTAGGCCACGAGTCAAGGCCAGAGCCCCACGGCCGTCGGAGGTTTCCGTAGCCAATGCGTTGGGAGCGGCTGCCGGTAGTAGATACACGTGCGGTGCGACGATCGCTGCGCGCTTCGACAGGGCATGCACGATAGCGCTCAATTGGGGCACTTCATGGGGTGCCAACGGCCGGGCTCGTTGCACCTTGAGCAGCAGCTCGCCATTTGCCCGGACGGCGGCGCTCGCCGTCACCAAAGCCGCCGCCAACACGACTCCCCAAGTTCCCAACAGGGCGTAGCTCACGAGACCGGACAGACCGATCATCAACGCCGCCAAAATGACGGAGCGCAGAGAATCTTGGACAGCAAAAATACGTGCTAACTTTCTACCCAACTCAGACATGGCCCGCCTTTCAAGCTGATAACTCATTGGGGCTTGTCAAGCTGGCGACGAGTTCAATGCGTCAAGCTGCCGCGGTGCCGGCATCACCCACTGGTTCCAGCAGCGAACGGAGCATCTGATATCCGCGATGCACTCGCTGCTTGATCGCAGCCGAGCTGGTTTTCAACTGCTGTGCGGCCTCGCTGCCTGACAGCCCCGACACCTTGGTCAAGCCGATGGCATCGCGATACTGAGGCGGAAGCTGCTCGAACGCCTGACGAATGCCGTACAATTCGTCCACGTGCTCTTCGGGGGATGCGTTGTCGTCACCGATGACTCCATCGTGGCTGAGGACCTCGCGCTGCGCACCCAGGGGGCGTTGCTCATCGATGAGAGTTCTTTTCGCAATCACATGGATCCAAGGGAGGACGGGCGCTCCCCGCTCGTAACTCTCTTTGGCCCGGAACACTTTGAGAAAGGTCATCTGCGCGACGTCACGAGCTTGCTCAGGGTCTCTGGATCGCTGCGCGAGCTTGGCCACCAATCCCGGCGTGATCCGCTCATACAGCTCGTTGAAGGCCGCGTCGTCCCCTTCGACGAATCGCTCCATCAACTGCTCGAGGGTGCTCTGGGTGCCTGAATGAATCGACTGCGACATCACGGGAGATTCACTAAGCAGTGACCGTGCCAGTTTTCTTTTATTTCTAAGTGTCTGTAATAGTTGAAGTTGTTCGAAGGCTGTCGGGATGCCAACGGTTGGCTGCACCTGTTGCACTGCAACACCTGCAACAGTTTGGGTTTGGACGGGACAACCTGACACGCTGTCGAACGGAGGCGATTCGACGCCGCTTTTTGCCTCTGTCCTCCGAATTGGGCAGGATGCGAATGTGGGAAGCACGGAGTTCTTGGAAGGTCTGCTCCAGATCATGGAGCGCAAGGTGCACTGGGCATGGCCCCTCTTCACGTCCGGGCAAGTGAAGAGAGACAGGTTACATCTGCACTTCGAGCAAGAGTACGCGACCTACGTGCGCGACTTTCCCGTGATGGTGGGCTGGGCATACGTGCAATGTCCGATTGCGACGGTACGTCGAGAACTTGCCGAGAACCTATTCGAGGAAGAAACCGGGGGGCTGGTGGCTGGTAGGCCCCACCCCGAACTGTTCCTCGAGTATCCGCGAGGGCTCGGGATGGACCTGGCGCGCTTCGACAACATCGAGCTCCTGCCAGGAGCCGCCGCCTATCGGCACGTTCTGGACGACTGCACCCA
This sequence comes from Polyangiaceae bacterium, assembly GCA_050298815.1. Taxonomy (GTDB): domain Bacteria; phylum Myxococcota_A; class Polyangia; order Polyangiales; family Polyangiaceae; genus SZUA-265. The sequence continues at coordinate 46,620 of JBNKUV010000106.1, read as the reverse complement.
GCGGCGCGGATGGGAGACAGCTGCGGCTGTCGCCACGTTGTTCGTCGAAGGGACTGCCTACGAGCGGGGTGAGGTCGACCACGCGGCAGAGAAGCGTCCCGTTGCCCCGTTGGAGCAACACCCACTGGTCGTCCACTACGGCCTACCGCTCGACTCGCTGAAGTTGACGAAGGCGCACCGCCAAGTCGAGGGAGAACATCGATCATCCGCGTGGAAGATCCTTCAGGAGCATGTACCCGCCGCGGCCCATGCATCGGTGATCAGTGCGATGGAAACCACGTTGCAGGCGTGGCTCGTCTACCGCGACGAGGTGGCCGCCGCGTGCGGCCTGCGACGCCCGCAAAGCTAGCCTGCCTGAGAATACGATGTCGGTCAGAGTGCTCGCACGATCAGGCTGACGGCGGCAAGCGCACTGGTGGCCAGAATCGACATTGCTAGTGCCTTGCCTTCGACCACTCCGTGCAATCTACGGCTCAGGCTCATGGCTAGAATCACGACGGGCGTCAGCGCCAAACCGAGGAAGAGGTCGAATCGCGTCATCTGCCCAGAGAGCGAACGAGCGCTGAGAGTCATCACGACTCCAAATGCAAACAGGGTTCCGAGCGTGGATCTCAGCTCAGGCCCCCTCGCGTCGCGAAATAGCAACGCCACAGGAGGACCGCCGATCGCTGATACGTAACCCGTCACGGTAGAAAACGCGCCGACCGCCAGATCCACCCAAGGCGATCGACGCAAGCGAATGGGTGTGGAGAGAATTACGACGCCGAGTAGTACCACCCCGCCGATGAATAGGTCCAGCGCCCGCTGAGTGGCGACGAACAACAGCCCCATTCCGAGCGCGATTCCAGGGATGCGCCCGACCAAGATCCAGGTGACCTGCTTCAGATCGACATGGGACCGTTCATGCCACGCAGCCAGAAGCGTGAGCGGTAGAGCTGATATCATTTGAGGCACTGGCACCAGTCTGCCGTCGACGAGCGCCAGGACGGGAACGGACAACACGGCGTACCCGAAGCCGATCGTCCCTTGGAGCAATGCACCCAGGAACGTTACTCCAATGACAATCAGCCACTGCCAGGCTTCGAGCCCCATCAGCGTGTTGCAGGCAGAGGGATCTGATTGAGAACGGGGCGGTTCAATCTATTCCATCCATAGGAGGCGCTTGTAGAGCCGCTCGTCCCAGGGGGGGACCTGTTCTTTGGTTACTTGCCTCGTCCACTTCTTGTCGCGACGAAGGCAGTCGGGTAACGCCTTCTGATTCATGCGCGTTGCGCGGCGGCACGCTTCGTCGAGGGCGGCCTCAGCTGCGTCTTGGCTGTTGGAGTACATCCCGAGGTTCATTCGCTCAGCGCACATGGGCGCCCGGCGGAAGTTGTCGGGAGTACGCGGCTTGCCCTTCAGCGCCCAGTCCGTGTGGCCTTCCACACCAACGCAGACCTCAATCCGTCCATCGTGTCCGTAGATGAACAGTTCCACGGACAAGATTATCGCGACTCCCGCCACCCAAAGCCAGAAGCCACGGCGGTCATTGGAACTGGTTTCCGCGGGTCTTTCGGACCCCTTTTGCGAAGGTTTGTCGTCCCCTGACCTCTCGTCGGTGGACGACGTGTCCTCATCAGCTGGCCCGGTTGATGCGGTTGCCTTCTCTTCCTTAGCCCCGTCATCCGTCGTTTCGGCCGTCTTGTTCGAGTCTTCGTTGGCCTCGTTGGCGTCCTTCATGTGGCGAGCTTACAGGTTGGTTGTCGCTTCGCGCCAGCGTCGGGTCACCCGCGCTGACCGGCGAGCTCCACTCGGACCGGGGTTGGCGCTAGGCGCTCTGCCTGGCTCGTAGTGTTTCAGCCTCGACCGACTGGTTGGAACGGACTTCGTTCGGCGTCAACAAACGGCGTGCTGGGGAGAGTGTGTGTTGGAGGGGGTCGCTCTGCCCCAGCAGGGTCTTCGCGAGTAGCTCCCCCGCCGCAAGCCCGCCCGACATTCCGAATCCACCCAACCCACTGAGCCAAGTCAAGCGTTCGACGCGAGGGTCGCGTCCAATCACAGCTTGGTGATCCGGCGCCATTGTGCGCAAACACGCCCAAGCGCGACGCACTCGTGCGCCCGCCAATTGGGGCGCAAGAGCAGGCAGGTTGGTCGCTAGGAGCTCCAGCTTGTCCCCATCAACCGGCGGCAAACCAGCGGCATGCGCTTCGTGGTCGCCAGGGCAAGCGAGGTAACCGTCGCCTTCCCGTCGGAAATAAACACCTGAGTCCAGGCACCACGCGATGGGCTCAGACTGTCGGGTTGTTCCGGCGCTGAGGTGGGCCAAGTGTCGACGGTGCGGAATCAATGGTAACGGGGCACCGCAACTGGCGCCCAGGGCAGAGCTCCAGGCGCCAGCGGCGATCACTACCTCGTCGGTCCAGACTTGCTCGCCATCATCGAGCAGCACACCGCTGGCACGACCGCCATCGACCACAATTTCTCGAACGAGCGTCCCAACTCGAATTGCGACGCCGAGCGTCCTGCTGCACTTCCGTAGGCGCTCCCCCAGGGCGTGGATGTCCAACACCCCCCCCGCAGGCAACAGCAGCCCGCAAGTGGAATGTCCACCTGCCAATGGGGGACACCGCTGCTCGATGTCCGATCGATCGAGCACTTGGTGTTTCACCTCGTGGGCATTCGCCACCTGGCACAACGCCTCGAGGGATGACCTGCTCTTTGCGGTCAACAGCAGCCCGCAACGATCCACCAGCGGAGCGGTCGGGGACAACTGAGCGAGGAGCTCGAGGCTGCGCGCCGCCAATTTCGTCGTCGACCCGTGGACCTCCAGAGGCCGGTAGATGGCGGCGTTCCGAGCTGAGCTGTGGCTGAAGGTGAGCGACTCACTCTCCAATACGACCACGTCGCGGTAGCCTGCGCGAGCCAGGGACCAGGCGGCGGCAAGGCCGGCGACCCCTCCACCGATGATCACTGTGCTTGGGCGCGTCACGAGGGGCTGGTATTCCACGCGGCTTGCCGGGTGCAAAGGCCTTCGGTCCAACCTGGCGGAATTAAGCGGACTTTTGCGGGACAGAGGAGTTGCCACCTGTGTCCTCGGGGTTGTACGAGTGTTTCGCAACAAGGCGAGGCGAAGGCACTCCGTGGCTTCGCCGACAAATCGAGCAAAAGGTTCTCATGACGTTCCACAAGCATCCACTGGTTTTCGCTCTGGTAGCCGGCGCGCTCTCCGCCACCAATGCGCAAGCGCAGCCCGCCCCCGCCAAGCCTGCGCCTCAGCCACCGGCCGCACCCACCGCCGCGCCGCCACCAGTCGCCCCGAGTGCCGCGCCACCGGCTGCGCCCAGCACGCCCCCGCCAGCTCCCGCGCCAGCCGCTCCCGCGCCAGCCGCTCCACCTGCGCATCCGCCCGCTGCTGGCACCGCGCCAACGGCGCCGCCGACCACCGAGACCCCTCCGCCGGCCGGTACCTCAGCGACGGCGCCGCCAATCGCGCCGGTTGAACCCATCGCTCCCGGCGAACCGCAGGCACCTCTAACGGAACCGCTTCCGGCGGCGCCCGGCGAAGTTGGAGCGGGAGTGAGAGCGGATGCACAAGTCGGGGGACAAGTGCCGCCGCCCCAGCCCGAGCGCCCGCCGCCAGCGCCGCTCATTCCGGTGGTGCTCGAAGAGGAGCCCCCGCCGCCGCAGCCGAGTGTGACCCCGCTGCATGTCGACGGGTCGTTTTGGACGCGTTACGAAGTGCGCGAGAACTATGAGCGTTACAGCTCGCTGACCCATCCTCGTCTCCACCGCGAGGGCGATCGTTTCGTGTATCGCGCGAGGCTGGGATTGGAGACCAATCCGGTTGGAGTGGGGCGTGGTCAGGCGGTGCTCGTCCGCTTCTCGCCCCAGGCTTACGGCACCCATTCCACCGGCAACGCGCCCGCGACCATCGGTGATGGCTACGACTTGGGCGTCTACGAAGCGTTCGTGCGCCTAACGAGCCGCGAGCTCGATTTGGACGTGGGGCGTTTTCGTATGAACTACGGCGAGGCCGCTCTGATCGGCGATTTGGATTGGAACGAGGCGGGGCGGGCCTTCCAAGGAGGGCGCATCCGTTTCAAAGGGCGCTCCGGCTACTACACGGATGTCTTCGCGACGCTCATCAGCGAAGGGGCCGATACGACCGGCGCCGTGTTTGAAGGCGACCGTTACTTCTACGGTATCTACACCGCGATGGGACCGTTGATCGGCGACATCGACGTCGACGCTTACATCCTGAGTCAGACCTGGGGCAGTGTCGCAGGCGACCCGGCTTTGGGCACGACGGACCAGGAAGGGGCTAGTTTCTTCACTCTCGGTGCCCGTGTGAAGCAACAGATCGACAAGTTCGACTATCGCGCGGAGGCAGGTGTTCAGCTGGGCACAACCCCTGTCGCTGGCGGTGATGCGCTGGACAAGTTCGCGTATCAAGCGGATGTTGGCGTTGGATTCACACCGGTTCGTCAGTTTCGGATCGGGGTCGGTGGCTTGGTCGCCTCTGGGGACGATGACGCCACCGACACCAAGAGCAACTCCTGGGATCCCCTATTTCCGACGGGCCACAAGTTTTTGGGCTTGACCGATGTGTTCGGAGACAGAACGAATGCCGTCAGCGGCAACTTGGACGTACGCTACCAGCCCATCCACGACTTGATCCTCCAGGTGCAAGGTCACGCTTTGGCACGAATGCAGGAAGACAATGGCAGCGGGGACAAATACACCGGCACCGAGGTCGATACGCACGTGATCCACCCAATCGGGCAGGGTGCCAAACTGCGCGCAATGTACGGTATCTTCGTTCCTGCCAACGGGTATTGGGGGCGCAACGAACCGATCCACTACCTAGAGGCTCAGTTCGGCTACGACTTCTGAGCGCTGGTCCTTGTAGAGCGGACTCACATGCCAACCCGCTCGACGGCGGGTTGGTCGCTCTTCGGGGATGAGCCGTACTCCTGCAGCTTGTACTGGATCTTGCGGACGCTGATGCCGAGCACATCGGCGGCCTTGCTCGTCGAGCCTCCCTGGGCCTCCAACGTCTTGAGGATGGCGTAGCGCTCGATGTCCGCCAACTTCCAGCCCGGAATTTGCGGTCCTGGGGTTTCGCGGTCCGCGGGCTTCATCTCGGGGGGCAGTTCGGTCACGTCGATCATGTCCGTGTGAGTCATCACGACCGCGCGTTCGATGACGTTCTCCAACTCGCGAATGTTACCAGGCCAATCGTAGTTTAACAGCCGAGCGAGCGCGGCATCGCTGAGCCGCGTCACCTGCTTGCCGTTGTCCTGGGCGTACTTGCGCATGAAGTGGTCGGCCAGCGGCGCGATGTCCGAACTGCGCTGACGCAGGGCAGGCATGTGAAGATTGACGACGTTGAGGCGGTAGAACAGATCTTCCCGGAAGAGTCCCTTGTCGACCATCTCCTTCAAATCGCGATTCGTCGCTGCAATCACCCGCACGTCGATTTGGACGGTTTGGTTGCCACCCACTCGCTCGAACTCGCGTTCCTGCAACACGCGCAAGAGCTTCACCTGGACAGCGGGGGTGATCTCGCCGATTTCGTCGAGGAATAGAGTGCCGCCGTGGGCCAGCTCGAAGCGTCCCTCGCGCCGACGATCAGCGCCGGTGAATGCGCCTCGCTCATGCCCGAACAGTTCGCTCTCGAGCAGGCTCTCGGCCAATGCAGCGCAGTGCAGTTTGACGAACGGCCCTGCCTTGCGCGGAGAGCTTTGGTGAATCGCCGCGGCGATCAGCTCTTTACCCGTTCCGGATTCACCCGTGACCAGGATCGTCGCCCGGCTCGCGGAAACCTGCTGCACCGTTTTGAAGACGCTCTGAATCTCGGGAGAACTCCCAACGATGTTGTTGAAACTGTAGCGCTCCTCCAGGCGCTCACGAAGCTGGCGGGTCTCTTGTCGCAGGCGGAAGCGCTCTAATGTGCGCGCCAAAACGACGAGCAACTCGTCGGCGTTGAGCGGTTTGGTGAGGTAGTCTGCGGCGCCTTCGCGCATCGCTTGCACCGCGGTATCGACGGCGCCAAACGCCGTCATGATGACCACGCCGACCTCCGGATCGTGTTCGCGGACCTTGCTCATGAGCTCCACGCCGTCCATCCCCGGCATCTTCAGGTCGGTGAGGACCACCTCAGGTGTGAAGTCTCTGAGTTTGGGCAACGCCTTGAAGCCGTCCGCAGCCGTTTCAACGGCGTACCCTTCGTCGCGCAAAATTTCCGCGAGTGCGTTCCGCGCGTTCGCCTCGTCATCGACGACCAGTATCCGTCCTTTTGCCATTCGTGCCTCTCCTATGCCGCGCTGTGCCTTGCTGCGGGGCTGAAAGCTGCAGGACCCATGCCAGAGCCGGACCCACGTTTGGGGACTACTTTGGCGCAAATTTTGCGGATGAGGAGCGCCCCCGCGTCGACGCTGCGCTGCTCGTGGACTCAGGCTGGGGCAGCTCGATTCGGAAGCACGTCAGGCCTGGACACGATTCCACGGCGACCGTTCCCCCATGGTCGCTGACCAACTTGTGCACGATCGCCAAGCCCATCCCGGTGCCTTCTTCCTTGGTCGTGTAGAAGGCGTCGAACACGGGCGCGTCTTCCGGAAAACCAGGACCGTCGTCTTGGACCTCGAGGATGGCCGTGGCGCGTTTTTCTGACGGACGCGTGCGAATCTGGATTGTCCCGCGCGCTCCGATGGCCTGAAGCGAATTGCGGATCAGATTGAGCAACACCTGCTTGATGGCTTGAGGGTCCAGTTCCACCAACCCCAGGCTCGTGTCCAGATCCGCGTTCAGCTCCACGCGACAATCTGCAGCCTCTACCTGAACCAGGTGTACGACGCTGCGTACCAGCTCGTTGAGGTCGTGGGGGCTGGTCGTGATCGGTGTTGGCTTGGCGAACGCCAAGAAGTCGCTGACCAACGCATCGAGCCGTTCGATCTCATCTTTGACGACCGCCACCGTGCCCAATAGTGAGTGCTCATCCAACGTGCCGCGTGCGATCTTTCGCTCGAGCATCTGCAGTTGCAACGTGGCTGAGTTCAGGGGGTTTCGTACTTCGTGGGCGAGGCCAGCGGCCAGGGTGCCAATGGCAGCCAGACGCTCCGCGCGCATGGCACGCAGGTGCATGGCGCGTTCTTCAGTGATGTCTTCACCCACGGCGTAGCAGAGTTGGGGGCCACCCCCGGCTTGCTCGACCATGGCTGTGGTCCATCTGACTGAGCGATGTCCGCCCCCTTTTTGCTCCAGACGCACGGGCTTGTGGTGATCGACGATTCGCAGTCCGTCCTTGCCCAGCATCTCTTCTCGGGTGAACCCGGTCACTGCCTCGAGTTGACGGTTCCAAATGACGATCTTGTTGTCCGAGTCCAGTCCGAGAATCAGCGCCGGCGCTTGGTCGATGACCTCACGGTGGCGGTGCTCGGATGCCTCGAGCTGTTTGCGAAGTGCCTCCCGCTCGCGCAACAGACGAGAGTGTTCGACTGCGTTGACCGCCGTTTCGACGAGTTGTTGCGCTCGAAAGGGCTTGAGTAGATAGCCAAAAGCGCCCTCTTGGAGCGCGCTGATCGCGCTCTCAACTGAGGCATCCCCCGTGATGATCGCCACCTGCACGAAGGGCCGCAGGTCGCGCAGTTGCCGGAGCAGGGCGATGCCGTTGACGTCGGGCAAGTGGAGGTCCAACAACGCCAAGTCGAAATCCGCTTCGCGGGCTCGGGCGAGGGCCTCCTCTGCGTTGCGGGTGCGCTCGCACGTGAGTTCCGTCTCTTCCAACGAGGCATCGAGGAGCTCGACGATGTTCTCGGCCAGCTCTTCGTGATCATCGACGATCAGAATCCGGGCGGAGGGCGGGAACTTCATGGGACCGTTGTATCACTTCCCGTTGTCGAGCTCATCGCCTCGGCGTGGTGCGGGCTTTGCAGAAGGCCCCTCATCGTCATCGTGCAGCATGCGGAGCGCAGGAGTGACGAGATCGTCCAACTGGCCTCGGCGCGCGCTCCACACGAACGCGGCAACTGCGAGCCCGGCCAGTAGCAGGGCGAGGGGGACAAGGAGGTAGACAATCGCCATGAGTCGTCGATTTAGCGTAGCAGAGGATCGAAGGTCTTTTGTCGAAGAGAGTTGCTCAGCACCGTCAGTGATGAGAGTGGCATCAAAACAGCCGCCGCAAGCGGGGTGATCAGCCCGGCTACCGCAAGACCAGCTGCCGTGAGGTTGTACAATAGGGAGAATACGAGATTCTGTCGGATCACGCCCATGGTCCCACGCGCGCCGTCGACGAGTAGCGACAGAGGGGACAGTCCATCTTTGGTGGAGAAGACATCGGCCGCCGCCAAGCTCGCCTCGGCACCGCCGTGTACCGCGATGCCGACGCTGGCGGCCGCCAAAGCAGCCGCATCATTGACGCCATCGCCCACCATGTAGACGGTGCCCTCCTTTCGAGCGAGCTCCACGAACTCCAGCTTCTGCTCCGGCGTTTGCCCACCGCGCGCCAACTCGAAGTCAACACCCAGCTCGTGCACGACGTGGTCGACGACTTCTTGGCGGTCTCCCGAGAGAAGCGCCAGCCGGTGCCCCCGCGCCGACAACTCGCGCAGGCTGTCGGCAGCGTCCGGTCTTACGGCGTCGCCGACGGCGATGACCGTCGCGAGCATGCCGTCGATGGCCACGTAGACGGGAGACAGACCACGACCCACCACGCGTGCCGCAACCGCGTCGGTCTCGGAAAGCGCGCAAGTTCGACCTACGAACGCGGCGTTGCCAACCCAAACGTCGTGTCCATCGACCAGGCCACGCACCCCGCTGCCTTGGCCTGCAGTACCACGAACGTCTTCGAACTCATCGACGGACAGCGCCGGGGCCAGGGGTAGGTCGCGACAGATGGCCTGGGCGATGGGGTGAGTCGAGAGCTGCTCCAACGACTTGACCAGCGACACCGTGTGCTGATCGGCGTCGCATTCGACGACAGTCAGCTGCCCGAGTGTCAAGGTGCCGGTTTTGTCGAAGACGATGAGTGCTGGCTCGGCGAGGGCCTCGAGATATTGCATGCCCTTGACCAGAATGCCTTGTTTCGCTGCGCGGCTTAGAGCAACGCTCGCCGTGAGCGGAGTGGCCAAGCCGAGGGCGCAAGGACAGGTCACTATCAGTAGCGCGATCGCGTGGGGAAGGCCTTGTCGCAGACCCCAGAGGCCAACGGTGACGCCAGCCAGGACCAGAACCGCCAGAACGAAATAGCCAGACATGCGATCGGCGAACACGACGATCGGCGCTTTGCGCGCGGAGGCTTGCTCCACCTCTCTGATCAGCTGTGAGAGCCGAGTATCTCGACCCGTGCGGGTCGCTCGCACAAGCAAAGGCGAACTCAGGTTGACAGTTCCTGCGTGCACCTTGGAACCCGGTCCGACGCTGCGGGGAGAGGACTCTCCGCTCAAGAGGGACTCGTCCAACTTCGATTGCCCTTCGAGCACGGTGCCGTCCACACCCACACGATCGCCGCTCAGTATCTCGACGATGGCGTCCTTGGGGACGCTATCGGTGGGCACTTGGCGAACATTTGCGCCGTCCACGAGCCGCGAGGTTGATGGCGCCAACGCGAACATCAAGTTAGTCGCTTCGCTAGCAACCCGCTGCTGTTTGGCGGAGAGCCAACGCCCGATGAGCAGCAAGAACACCAACATCGTCACGGTGTCGAAGTAGATTTCCCCCTGGCCGCTCAGCGTCGAGTAGGTTCCCCAGCCGAGAGCCGCAATGATCCCGATGCTGACCGGCAGATCCATGTGTGGGGTGCGGGTTCGCACAGCTGCCCAAGCGCCGCGAAAGAACGTCATTGCGGTCCACAACACGCTGGGAACGGCGATCGCGAAGCTCAGCCAACGGAAGAACGTCACCGTGTGCGCGCTCATCGACGCTGCGGGAGTGCTGCCTCCAGCCAATAGGGAGCCCTGGCCACTGTACAGAGCGAAGCTCAGCAGCATGACGTTGCCGAAGGTTGCTGCGGCCACCCCGATCCGCACAAGCAGGGCGCGATCGAGGCGCTGCTGAATTTGGCGACTTCGCCCGTGTCCGGCTGGGTGTGGCGGATAACCCAGCGAGTCGATGCATTGTGCAATTGAGGAGAGCGTCGCGCGCTGTGGGTCCCACAGAACTCTCAAGCGCCCTTCCGCGAACGAGGAACGGGCCTCGATGACGCCTCCGACCAAGGTTGGCAGCTTTTCGACGAGCCAGACACACGCAGGGCAGTGCAAGCCTTCGAGGTAGAACTCGATCTCGAGCAGGCGCCCCTTCTTCTCGGCATGCATCTCGACGAATTGCGGATCGTCGAAATGGGTGAAGTCCAAGCCGGTCGCCAGAGCAGGACCGCGAGCGCCTGGGTCCTCCTCAAACGCGGCACGCTTGTTGTAGTACGAAAGTAGACCGTTTTCCCGCAGGGCTCCATAGACGACACGGCAACCCGAGCAGCAAAACTGCTCTGCTGACTCCGGCATGCGGAGCGCTGCGGGGACTGTGAGGCCGCAGTGGCTGCACCGAGACGCCGTAGAGGCAGCGTCCACAGCGCTGGACTGCGAGCTGGTCATCGTGGCGCTGGTGTCTACGTTCATGCGTTTCAGTGGCAGCTGGGTTTGGGTTGAGCAGGCAATTCGCCAGCAGTCGTTGCATCAATCGGGGCGGCGGCAGCTGCTTCCAGTTTGTTCGTCGTCGGGTCGAACCGCACCCAAAGGTTCCCCAATCCCACCAGCAGCAATACGATGGCACTCAACAGAGGTACCGCGCTGCGCATCCTCGCGCTCAAGTGCTGCGCCAATCCCCCGAGACCCAACAGTACCGGAACGGTCCCCATCCAGAAGGCGACCATCACGAAGAAACCTTGCCAAGCCGAGCCCGTACCAGCCGCAGCGACCACGAAGGCATAGAGCCAGCCACACGGCAAGAGACCGGTGCTCATGCCCAACAGAACGGACCGCGTTGTCGGTGGCATGGCGGTCACCTTCCCCAGCAGTCGGCTGAAGGCGGAACGGCGTTCCTGGTTGCCTCGGAAGTGAAACCGTGCCGGCAGGAGCGTACCGACCGCCCACGCCACGATCACGAGCCCGGCAGCCAGCGCAGCGACCTCAGAGACGCCCGCAAGCGAGCCGGCAAGGTTGAGCGCCGACCCAACGGACCCTGCCAGCATCCCGAGCAGCGAGTAGGTCAAGAGACGTCCAGAGTGGTAGGCGCCGTGCACCAACAGGCGAGGGGCCTGCAGCACGGGTAGGCGGCGCGGGCTGACGCCGCTACCCGTGGCGAACGCCACGATGCCGCCACACATGCCAGCGCAGTGCAAGCTACCAAGTAGGCTTGCGCCAAGGACCGAGATCAGCAGTGCGCTCAAAGTCCACCTGCCGCGGCTGAGCTCGCTCTATCCGCTCGTTGCGCCGTCTCTGATGCTTGGGTGTTGAGAGCGTAGCTGCTGCGAGCAAACTCTGCGCGGTGCACGTAGGTGAATACCTGCCCGTGGTGATTCACCAGCAGACGGAACTCCCAAACACCGGGGTATTGCAATCGGAGCGCCGCCTCGTAGCGGCCTTCGCCCAGATCTCGAAGGGGCAGCCTCTGAATGTTCGCGGCGTGGGCATTGTGAAACGCCTCCACTGAGACGACGGCGCCGACGATGGCGGTGCCAGCGCGGTCCGCGAGCTGGATGCGAACGTGGCTATCGCCACCCTTGATGGGGGCGACTTGGAAGTCCCAGACCACCTTCCACCCCAGGCGCTCGTTCTCTGCGTCCTGGGCCCGCTTCTTATCCCAGTCGACAGCCTTCTGATAGTAGTCCGGTTCGACGGCGAAGTTTGGATCGTTGGTGGAGATGAGCACCATCGTCACGACGATGCTCATCAGGAACCCGAGTAGGACAACCGGCGCGAAGGCCCAATAGGCGCCTTTCTTGCGATGGGTCGTCCCCTGCTCGTGAGCGGCGCCCCGCTCCGATGTGGGTTCTGTGTGGTCGGGTTGCTGAGAGGATTCTGACATCGGACGACTCTCCAGTTAGGGTCCCAGCAGTTTGTAGGGAACGGTTTGGCGGAAAGCCTGACCATCGTCCACCGTGACGAGTATTTCGCGTACGCCATTTTCGAACAGCTCAGGGGGGCTGAGGACAAACGCGCCCGCGGTCACCTGTTTGCCCGGCTCAACGCTAACTGGATTTTCGGGGGCGATCAGCTGACTGCCACCGGCGCTCTCCAAACCCAACCGAAAGGTGCGGACTTCCTCGGAGCGATTTCGGATCTTGATGCGCAGTTGGTTTCGGATCTGGGCGCCTTGCTCGACGAAGGGAGCGCCAATCCCCCGCAGCACGGTGACCTCAGCCGACTGGGTCTTCTCCCGCCCGACGAGCATCAGTGCGCTCACCAGCACGACCAAAAAGACCGGGTAGATCAGTACCCGAGGTCGCAACAGCTTTGCGCGTTCGCCGGTTCTGAAGAAACCGTCGCTGGCGTAGCGGATGAGCCCGCGAGGTTTCTTCAGCTTGTCCATCACGGTGTCGCAAGCGTCGACACACTGCGTGCAGGCGATGCACTCCAGCTGCAAACCATTGCGAATGTCGATGCCCGTCGGGCAGGCCACGACACACGCTTTGCAATCGATGCAATCCCCGCCTGTGTTTCGGCCTTTTCCGCGAGGCTCGCCCCGTCTCTTGTCGTAGCCGACGACGAGCGAGCTTTTGTCGAGAAGTACGGATTGCAGCCGGGCATAGGGGCAAATGATCGTGCACATCTGCTCCCGAAAGTAGGCGAAATCGAAGAACACCAAGCCCGCCGTCGCCGCCACGATGATGAACGGAACCGGGTGCTCGAACGGAGACTGTGTCACCCACTTGCCCAAGCGCTCGACCCCAACGAAGTATGCCAAGAAGACGTTCGCGACGAAGACCGAGAGCACCGCGAACACCAAGTACTTCCAGGCTCGACGGCTGCCTCCCCCTTCTCGATCCATTTTCATCTGTTGACCGCGAGAACCTTCAAACAAGCGCTCTATCGGTCGAAAGACGAACTCCATATACACCGTTTGCGGACACCCCCAGCCGCACCACACTCGACCCAGGTACGCGGTGATGAGGAAGATGCTGACGAATATGGTCAGCATCAGCAGCATCAACAGCACGCCATCAGTCGGAAGGAACGTCGTGCCGAAGAGGTGGAACTGCCGCTCAGGTACGTCGAGCAAGATGGCCGGTTTCCCGCCGACGCGGATGAACGGCAGCACAACGAAGAGGACGATGAGGCCCCAAGCTACGAGTAGGCGACGCGCGTAGTGCTGCCCCTTGTAGAGTTTGGGACGGATCCAGCGACGAGTTCCGTCGTTGTTCAACGTCGGCAGAACTCGTTGGGATGGGACGGGGTGACTCATGATGGGGGCTCGCTAGGTGCTGACCGCACGGTGACTCAGGGTTCTGCTGTCGGAGGAGTTGACGCAGGGGGAGGCGGGGCCGAGGCGCTCGCCGCGGCTTCGCTTGAAGCCGTCGGAGTTGGGTCGGTATCGCCCTTCACCTCGTCGCTGCCCGCGTTTGCTGCCATAAGTACGTCAATTGGGGTTCCTTCGGGCGCCTTGCCGGGCACGTTGGTACCTATCAGCGTGCCTACGTATGCCGCCAGTTTGCTCAGCTCGATGGGGCGAAGCTGGCGTTTCCAAGGGGGCATGCCTTTGGTCTGTACGCCCTCGGCGATGACTTCGTAGATGTTCATCAACGTCGGTTTGCCGTGAATCCAACTGTCGTCGGTCAGGTTGGGGCCGATCAAACCTTGCCCCTGCGCTGCGTGGCATTGGGCGCACCGCTGGACGAACAGCTTGGAGGCGTCGGCCATCATCGCGTCGTCTGCCTTGAGCTTCGCTAGGGATTCTTCGTTCAGTTCGGTCCCCATCACCGCCATCGCCTCCCTTTCCCTTGCGGCGCTCAGGTCAGCTTCGTACGCGGCCGCGACCGATTCACCGTTGCCGGTGATGTGGTAGTGAAGGAAGTAGGCAACAGCGAAGTAAAAGCTGCCCCAGAAGATCCACTTCCACCACTTGGGCATCGGATTGTCGTACTCGCGGATGCCATCGTACTCGTGGTTGAGTAGGAGTTCCTTGTTGATGCCCGCTTCGTCTGGCGCGGTACTTCGATTGCGTTCTTCGGGTTCGGTCATGATCAACCTTGTCGTGTTGCCGTTACAGGGAATCCGTTTGTGCGATGGACTTGCGGTGGAGTCCGTCATCCCCCTGGGGGCGACTGCGGGGTGGGGGGGTATCCCCCTCCAACGGGAGCCGAGATGCGTGGTCCAACTCCGAGCGCTTGCTGAAGAAGAAGAGTCTGGTCGCGATGACTGCGAAGGCAGCTAGGAAAATGACGAGTGCAACCTCGGCGTAGGATGAAAGTCCCATCCCACTCATGATGTCACTGAGCCTCATCGGTGCCTCCTGACAGCGCAACGGGTTCTTTCGCTTCCGTATCCGTGGGGGGGGCCTTGTAGATGTCCGTGCCCAATCGTTGCAGATAAGCGATGAGCGCGATGATCTCCGTGTCAGCCAGATCCTTCTGGCCGCCTTGTTCGACGATCTCTTGATTGATCTTTGCGGCCTGTTGTCGGGCCATCTCTTCGCCACGCTTGACGGCTTCCCCGTACGGTACGCCGAGCATGGCCATGGCGTCGACTCGCGGCTGAACGACGCTGTAGTCTAGCTGATTGGTGAGTAACCATGCGTAGGGCGGCATGATTGATTGCGGCGTTGTCGACGTCGGGTCTTCCATGTGTCGAACGTGCCAGAGGTGCGGGTACTTACCGCCGATGCGGTGCAGGTCTGGACCAATGCGACGTGAGCCCCACTGGAAGGGGTGGTCGTAGACGAACTCACCGGGTTTGCTATATTCACCGTAGCGTTCCGTCTCCGCACGGATGGGCCGAATCATCTGCGAGTGACAATTGTAACAGCCCTCGCCGATGTAGATGTCGCGGCCCACGAGCTCGAGAGGTGTGTAGGGCTGAACCGACGCGATTGTCGGCACGTTGGACTTGATCAGGAACGTTGGGATGATCTCGAACAACGAGGCGACCACCACGCTGAGGGTGACGAACACCGTGAACTTCAGCGGTTTGCGCTCCCAAGCACGGTGCCACGTGGCGCGAGCGAAGTACTGAAGACGGTAGCCGACGCTTGCCATCGTTGGGTGGGCGGGGATGAACACCCGAGGCTCCGGGCCATCGTACTCCTCGAGCGCGGGAGCTTCGATGACTGGGACGTTGTACTCCTTGGGGCGCGTTCTCCACGTCAATAGGACATTGATGAGACCGAGAAGCACCCCCGTGACGTAGAGGCTGCCGCCGAACGCCCGCACCCAGTACATCGGGATGAGCTGAATTACCGTTTCGACAAAGTCGGGGTAGGCCAGGCGCCCCGTCTCGTCAAACGCGCGCCACATCAGGCCCTGGGTCACCCCAGCGGCGTAGATGGCAACGATGTAGAAGAGAATGCCGAGCGTGCCCAACCAGAAGTGCAGCGTCGCCAGCTTCTGCGACCACAGTTTGGTTTGGAAAAGGCGCGGTGCCAGCCAATACAGAAGGCCGAAGGCCATGAACCCGTTCCAACCGAGCGCGCCAGCGTGGACATGGGCAATCGTCCAGTCCGTATAGTGGCTCAGTGCGTTGACGCTCTTGATCGAGAGCATCGGTCCTTCGAATGTGGACATGCCGTAGAAGGTGACGCCAACGACGAAGAACTTCAGGACCGGGTCCTCGGCGACCTTGTGCCAGGCACCCCGTAGGGTGAACAAGCCGTTGATCATGCCTCCCCAAGAAGGCATCCAGAGCATGACGGAAAAGACCATGCCCAAGGTCGAAGCCCACTCGGGCAGCGCCGTGAAGTGCAAGTGATGCGGTCCGGCCCAGATGTAGATGAAGACGAGGGACCAGAAGTGCAGAATAGACAGCTTGTAGGAAAAGACAGGACGATTGGCGGCCTTGGGCAGGTAGTAGTACATCAGCCCAAGGAACGGAGTGGTCAGGAAGAAGGCGACAGCGTTGTGCCCGTACCACCACTGCATGAACGCATCTTGAACACCGGCGTAGATCGAGTAGCTCTTGAAGGCGCCAGCGGGGATCACCAAGTTGTTGAAGATGTGCAGGATCGCGACTGTGATGACGGTCGCGATGTAAAACCAAATGGCAACGTAGATGTGTCGCTCGCGCCGCTTGGCGATAGTTCCGAACAGGTTGATCGCAAACGCTACCCAGACGACGGCAATGGCCACGTCTATGGGCCACTCGAGCTCCGCATACTCCCTGGATTGGGTAATCCCCAACGGCAGGGTGATGGCCGCCGCGACGATGATCGCTTGCCAGCCCCAGAAGTGGAACTTGCTCAAGCCGTCGTTGAACATTCGCGCCTTCAGCAGTCTTTGGCTCGAATGGTAGGTAGCCGCGAAGATGGCGTTGCCCGCGAACGCGAAGATGGCAGCGTTCGTGTGCAGCGGTCTCAGTCGTCCGAAGGTCAGGTAGGGCAAACCGAAGCTCAAGTCGGGCAGGACCAGCTGCAGCGCCAGGATGAGTCCAACGAGCGTGGCCACCAACGCCCAGACTGCGGTAGCGATGGCGAACTTCCTGACGACGTCATCGTCGTAAGAGAACTTTTCGAGTCGAGTAGACATTTGGGCTATCGCCCTAAGCAAGCTCTGTGCCGCCGGATGGCATGGCCAACAGCGATCGCGGACCGCGACAAACGATCGCATCTCTTCGGACGACACTTCGGGGTTTCGCCATGAGACGCGGAAAATGTGCGCGCCGAGACGCGCGCTACGTGGGATGTGCGGAGTTTAGGGTCCGGAACACTCTCACTGCAGTCCGAAGGTCGGTAAATTTTGCGGTCGGATAGCTCTTAACGAGCACGAGTTTCACGACGCAGCGTCTGACCCCTGGGCGCCGACATCTGGCGACTTCGCCTCTGGAGGCGGTAGAAGCACGCGTTGCACTTCTTCCAAGAGGTTGGCCAAAGCGACCGGCTTGGCCAAAGTTTTAGCCACGAAGGCAGGCGGAGGGTCGCCAACTGATTGAAATAGCTGTGGGCAGTAGCCCGAGACGATGATGACTCGCAACTTTGGGTCTCGGGCGCACAACCTACGTGCGGCGTCGAGTCCGGTGCCATCCGGGAGCCGATAGTCGATGAGTGCCACGTCTGGCAGGTGTCGCTGCCCCAGGGCCTCCTGCACGGTGCGGGCGACCACCGGTGCAAAGCCCTTCATCCGCAAGGCGTCCGCCACGTTGTCGGCGAGTTCTTCGTTGTCCTCAACGACCAACACTCTGCGCTGCTTGTGCGCAAACTCCTCCACCAACGAGAACAGGCGCTGCATGTCGAGGGGCTTGAGCAGAACCGCTAGTGCGCCCAGGTACTCCGCGCGCTCCGCGGAGTGCGCGTCAGCATAGGCCGTCATCAGGATGATGGGCGTCGGGTCCGCCTTGCGACGCATCGCTTCGATCAGATCGAGGCCGCTCTGTCCTGGAAGTCGCAGATCGCTCACCACGCCCGCGTAATGCTCCGAATCCAATCGACTGAGAGCTTCCTCCGCCGAGGCGCACACGTCGACTACGTGCCCCTGGCATTCGAGGATCTCAGCTAGGTTCTCGGCCAACGCCGCATTGTCTTCGACGAGCAGCACCCGAAGCATGGGCCCGAGTGTACTGTCATCGTGGCAAGAGGCACAACCTGCGTGCCCAGTCCTCGCCAACGAGGCCGGATGTTCAGGGGTACGAAGGCGGGAGGTGACGACACGGGCGCTCGCGTCTAGGATTGCGGGGCGGTGTCCGGCCGGGGCTCCCGAACTCAGATAGGCCCCGAGGGTAGCCAGAGTCGGAACTGGGCGCCGGGGGCATGGTCTTTGATCAGCGACAGCTCGCCGTCGTGTCCGTGGACGATCTTGCGACACAGCGCCAAGCCGAGCCCGGTGCCGGTTGCGTGGGTCGTGTACAGCACGTCAAAGATACGCTCGCTGAGGTCCGGCGGCACCCCTGGGCCATCGTCGGAGAAGAGCATCTCGACCCCTCCGTTCAGTTCTCGAGCGGTTATTGTGACCGTGCCTTCTTGCTGCATCGCCGTGACAGCATTGTCGGCGAGGTTGGTGATTACCTGCTTGAGCTGCTGCGGATCGGCAAAGACAATCACCCCTGAGCCGACCTGGTTGTCGATGGTCACTGCATCGGGCAAAGAGACCACCTCCAGGCTGGAAGAGATCAGCTCGCGGAGGTTGTTGGGTACCTTGCGAGGCTGGCTGTCCCTCGCCATTTCAAGTAGGCCCGATATCGCATTGCCGCATGCAGTGACTTGGAGGGAGATTCGGTCCAGGTGTTTGTCGAGAGTTCTGTCCTCCAGCTCCAGCTTGGATAGCCGAGAGTGAAGGAGGAAGAGGGACGACTGAACGATTCCAAGGGGGTTTCGGAGTTCGTGGGCGATCGTGGCCGCCAGTTGCCCGATGGTTCCGAGTCGTTCGTTATTTCTGGCCCGGGTGACCCAGTGCTCGTGGTAGCTGTCGAGCATGATGGCGAGCTCGATGTCCAAGATTTGATTGACGGCACGGGTGCACGCTCGCCTCGTGGCGGCGGGCTCCACGCGCTCGTCAATCACGTCGAGCAGCCCGGCACGGATGCGATTCATGGCAGTGAGCATGAAGCGTTGCGGTAGACGGATCCGGACGTGGACCTCTCCGATTCTCGAGCGTGCAATCAGATAGCCTTCGTCGAAAGGTCCTAGCAACGTACTGTGAAGCCAGTCGATCAGCGTCTGCTTGAGGCGCTTGACCTGGGCCTCCCCACCTGAGATGGCTCCCCGAGCTTCGGGGTGTTGTTGGATCGTGGCATAGAAGTCATCCACAATGTTCTCGATGCTGCTATCGGCTAGCCCGTGAAGATGCACCAAGGCGTCGATCGTATTCGAATCGAAACCCACGTACTGCTTGAGACCTTGGAGCTCCTCGAAGTTCATTGCGGCAATAGTACCATCGGCCTAGTCGTCGTCCGGCGCAACTCTTGCGGGCTGGACCGCCGGCACCTGCCACGATAGCAAGGGGGTAATGAGGTTTCCATCGACCCTTCATCGGGGGCGCCTAGTCAGTCGCTACAAGCGTTTCCTGGCGGATGTGCGTCTCGATGATGGGCAGTTGGTGACCGCCCATTGCGCCAACCCGGGCTCGATGAGGACTTGCTTGCAGGTTGGTGGGCGCGTTTGGCTGAGTCACAACGACTCGCCCCGGCGGAAGTTGCCGTGGACGTGGGAGGTGGCGGAGGTGGGCGACTCCCTCGTCTACGTAAACCCGGCTCGCGCCAATGACTTGAGCGTCGAAGCGATAAAAGCGGGGGTCGTAGCTGAACTTCGAGACTACGACCTGTTGCGCCGTGAGGTGCGGCTTGGTGATAGTCGAGTCGACCTTCTGCTCCAAGGCGCCCCCGGCGACTGTTACGTGGAGGTCAAGTGCGCCACGATGACACTTGGAGAAGGTCGCGCGGCGTTTCCCGACTCGGTGACGAAGCGCGGCACCCGGCACATGGAAGAGCTACTCGGGGCGCGGCGCCGTGGGGCTCGCGCCGTGCTTCTGTTCTGCGTGGTGCGACAGGATGCGACGAGTGTTCAGCCCGCGGACCACATCGACCCCGTCTACGCGCGCACACTGCGGTACGTGCGAGCGCAGGGGGTAGAAGTCGTGGCGTACGCCTGCGACGTCGGACTGGTCGACGTTCGGATGGTACGGCCTGTGCCAGTGGTGCTGTGAGCTTGCCGTCCACCTGCTCTTATCTACCCAACGGACCGGGGATCGGGGGATAGGCCAAAGGGTCGGTCGCCTAACACCAGAGCCTGCGTCTGGGGGAGCGATTGGTCGTTTCATGACCGGCGCGCCTGGAATACACCATAGCCAGGCATGGGCGACGCTTGGGACGATCCGGAGGAAGCAACGATGGTGTTCGACCCGTCCCGGTCCACCTCGGACGATCGTTGGTACATCAGTCGTGACGGCTTTGCGAAGGAGCCGGTGACTGCTGGGCAGATTATCGACTTGTGCACCTCCGGCAGCATCACCGATGCCACGTTGGTCTGGCGTGAAGGCCTGTCGGATTGGTCACCGCTGGGCGAAGTGCCCGAGCTCGCACAGGCATTGCGCGCGTTCTCGAGGCACCCGTCGCCTTCCGGCGCTGCGCCGCCGCCCATCCCGCCGGGACGCCGTCCGTCGCTGCCCTCTCTGCCCGCTCATCCGTCGCTGCCCCCGGTTCCGCCTCCAGCGGTGCCGCCGAGAGTCGCGCTGAGCCATCGTGTTTCCAGTCACATCATCGACGAGCGCAGGAAAGTGTCGTTGCATCCGCTGGGGCACGTGGCGGTGCCCCTCGTTGGGCAGCCGCTCTCGGTGTTCACACGAGAGGAGCGGTATTCCGTCCTTTTTCCCGGTGGCAAGCGAGTCGGGGTGTGGACGTTGGCGGCTGGTGCGGGGGTCTTCGTCGTGGCGACGTTGTTGGGCATGTTGATCTTTGGCGGAAAGCACTCCGCTTCGGGGCACGAGCCCATCGTCATCGACTACGGCTCTGAAGGTGAAGCGTCAGAGGGAGGGGACGAAGCGCCAGAGGGAGGGGACGAAGCGTCCGGGGAAGCACGGCCGTCGGTTGAGGTCGTGGCGGTGTCGTCCGATGGTGAGGAGGCAGAAGGGGAGAAAGCGGAACGGCTGGCGTCCGACAAGGAGAAATCCAAGCCCGAAGTGGCCCCTGTAGAGGAGCCCACATCGGCTGCGGATGAGGAGCAGGCCAGATCGAACACCGACGCTCCGAAGACCGCGAACATCGATCGCAAGGCGGTGAACGCGACGTTGGCAAGAGCGGCCGATGAAGTCGAGGCATCCTGCAAGCCGAGCGGCGAGGCCAAAGGTGCTGGCAAGGTGCGCGTCTTGTTCACTCCTTCTGGCAAGGTCGCAACTGTGAAATTGCTGACGCTCCGCTTCCGAGATACGCCGGCGGGAGATTGCGTGAAGGCGGCCTTTGAAAAAGCCACAGTACCACCCTATGAAGGGGGCAACGTGGCGGCGCTCAAACTGTTCAAGGTGAACTAGCCTCGCCTGGAGCGGTGGGGCCGACCGTGGCAGACGGAGCGCCGGTCGCCGCTGGAGCACTTGTCTGTGCGGTTGTCCCGGGAGGCGGTGTTGTCGTGCTAGCAGATGCCGTCACTGTCGGCGCCATGTGAGGTGCGGACGGGGCGGAACTGGTGGGGCCCACCGTGGCAGGTGAGCTTGGAGCAGCGTTTGGCGGCGCGCCCGCGGAGCCGAACGAACCTCCCGGTCCGCCTGCTGGCGATTCGGGCATTGCGGGAGTGCCACCCGCTCCGCCTGCACCCAGCGTGGGCGGTGGCGGGGCAAGGCTGGGCGGGGGTTCGAGCGACGGTGGGGCTGGGGGCAACGGCGATCTGGAGACGTCTCGTATCAAGTCACCGGTCTCGGGGGAGACTTCGAAGACGCCCACCGACCAAGTTTGGCGGCTCCGTTTTCCGCGCTGCAGCACGGAGCGCAGCACCTTGAATTGGTAGATCACACCGGCCCGCGCTTCGAACACGCGGTAGACGACCAATCCCAGCTGGCGCAGGGATACGCCCACTTCATGCTGTCCGGGCAGCATTTCGATGTGGATGCGGTCCGAGTGCCCTTCGACGCGGTAGTCCAAGTTCTCCCCATCGAGGGAGGCGAGGTAGCCTTCTTCGCCACCAACCATCCTCAGGATGGCGATTCGCTCCGCGGGTAGCGGATCCCCGTTGTACTGCTGCACGATGAATGTCGCGCTAGCCGCACACGCGATGATGAACGAGATCGCAATTGCACCAGAACCGAACCATTTCAGTAGGCCATGTAGGAAGCGCGGCATGCCGGGACCATACACGAGGCATTGACTCCAGGTGAGCCGTTGTCGTCGTGCGCGGCGTCTGACAGATTGCAGACTTGTGCTTCATGCGCGGCAATGACCAGAAAGTGGCCCGGGTGAGTCCATTATTCCGCTCACATCGGCGGCGATGGGGCGCTGCGCTGATCGGTGGGCTCGCGCTGCACGCGGCGGTCGTGGCTTACGCAGCGCGCCTGCGACCGGCTTCGCCATTGCCGGTTGTCGCTCTGGCCAGCTTTGGTGAGGTTCTGTTGGTACCCCATGTCCAACCACCACAGCCACCTGCGGGCGAGAGCGGCGGTGGCTCGATAGAACCGGGCGAGCAGGAGAAAGCGTCCGGGAACGCACCCAAGCCCGAAAAGCCGGTCGTTGCTGCAGTCAAGGCGGACAAGAGGCCCCAGAAGCCAGCGGAGCCAGAGCCTCCGCCCTTGCCCCTGGAAGAGCTCGAACATGGCAATGCCGACGAGGCGGAGCCCAACGACTTGTTTGCGCTGGATCAAATGCTCACTGCGGAGCAGGGCGATGAGCTTCTAGCTATCAAACACAAGCCCAAGCCCGCATGGCGCAGCAGCTTGACGCGTCCCGACGCCAAGGCGGCCCCCATGACTGGGGATAACGCTGCCATGTCGAAGCACTACGGAATCGGGCCTGGGCGTGGTGGCGGCAGTGGTGGCTCAGGGCGTGGGCCCAATCCGACCCGCACCAGCGGTACTCCCTTCGGAGGGGACCGCGGAGAGTTCAAGGGGCAGGTGTGCTTCATCGCGCCTCACACTCCGTCGATTCGTCGGATGGGCAGTTGCGTCGTTCAATTGGTCCTGCACACCAGTTCGTTCAACCTCCCAATGACGCACTTCACGGAAGGCTTTCCCGGAATCGATCGAGACGAGTGGTTCGCCATTCTTTACAGCGGCAAGTTCAACGTATCCAAAGCTGGCTTGCATCGCTTCCGGCTGGCATCGGACGACGGCTCGATCTTGTCGATCGACGGACAAGAGGTGGTGGACAACGACGGTCAGCATGGCCCCCTCGCCAAGCGCGGTGAAATGGAGCTATCCGCGGGTGAGCACAGTTTCGAACTGCGATATTTTCAAGGTCCGCGTGCGTTGGTGTCGTTGCAACTATGGGTGACCCCTCCGGGTGAAAGCGAGAGGCTGTTTGGCCCGACTCTTTGACGGTCCATTCACCGAGCCCGTCATCTCCGGTAATCTCGAGCTGTGGCCACCCCCGCCGATCCCGGTCAGAGCGACCGTCGCCGATCGGTCAGCGCCGCCCACGCTTCACCGCTTCCAACCATCCCATCCCGAATTGTTCATCGGGTTCGAGGTAGTGCCCTTCGCTCCACTCGTTGAGCGACGCGATGAAGAGCATTGGGTGAGACTCGGAGTTGCTCCGGCTGAAGTCGGCTGCTTCGGCGACGGCGCGTTCGAAAGCTCGAGGATGATGCCCTGTGATGACGGGCCACCAGGGGTACTTGCGAGGTTTCTCTGTGCCGAAGTCTGCTCCACGGGGGGATGCATCCCAACCGGGCGTGACCGACGGGTGATACGAGAGTCCCGAGAGCTTCGCTAGCTGGGGCCATTGTCGGCGGCACACCTCGAATCGCGCTTCGTAGTCCTGAAGGAACTCACCCTTCCAGTCCGGCAGATACACGTAGTGAGTGATGCTATCGAACCCGATGTATTGGAGCTGACCGATGACCTCGGGTTGCGGGTCGATGGCGGCGAGGTGCAACGCTGGAAGGCCGCGGCGTCGGAGCACGTCTCGCGCTGCCTGCACCGCTTCTCGAGCTCGAGATACTCCCAGCTCGCGGACGAAGAAGGTGGAGTCGAAAATGGACAAGTAGGCGGCGCCATCGACTGTGATGTAGTTGGGGCGTCGGAAGTAGCGCTCGGCGACATACGCGATGAAGCGCACGAAGTCGTCGACGTCTGGGTGAACGAGCCGGTGCCCTTCAATGACTGGTGCATCAGCCTGCCGAACTGGAAGCACCCGTCGGGGCATGCGATTGGCCCACATCAAGGCGAACGGATACTGCGAACCAAGCGCTGAACCCAAGAAGCCTTGGTCCAACGCCTCCTGAAAGACGCGCTTGCCCCGGCACCAGAAGAAACCATAAACCCAGCCGTCGACACCGTGGTCGACGCATGCTTGAATGCGGCGTCCAATGGCGTCAGGGTCGCGGTCGTCATAGCGTCCCCAAAGTGGCACCTTCGGTTGGTGGTGCCCCAAGAAGCGAGGTTTGCAGCTGTCCACCAGGTCCCACTCCGTGAAGCCGGGGTAGAAGGATGCGTCGCGTTCCGCAATGGGATGCCACCCGGGATAAACGTAGGCGTATACCCGTAGACGCCCCTTGGACGTGGTGACCTCCTTCATCTTCGATCCAGGGACGCGTTTGTGGCTGGCGCTGGTTGCAGGCGAAAAAGTCCCGCCTGGGGGGCGAGGGACCAGCGGTCCGTCTGTCCGGGAACGGGGTTGTAGACGAAGACGGCAAATCCCTGTTGCAGCAGCCAGTCCACATAGTGAACGGGCGGCATGTTCACCACCGTGACATCGCGTCGCAGGCCGAGCACTTCGACGAAGTAGTGGTGGAAGACCGTGCCAGGCTTCCATTCGGGGGAAGTCGTGTAGTTGAGGATGACGGGATTGTCTGGTAGTTCGGAAACCACACGCTGACCGAACTCGTACGCCGTCCAATCGTCGGAGCGATCCCTCAGGGTGAACTGCGTCCCCCCACGGATTCCGAGCGCCAGCACCAGTATCACACCGAGTGCCGTGATGGCCCGGGACGAGACCCGCGTGGCGAAGCGTCTGCGTAGCCAGTCGAGACCGGGCCCCACCGCACAGCAGAGCACTACCACCGTCGGAAGAAAAAAGACGTCCGCTTCACGGTAGTACGCTGGGTCGAGGGAACCCGCTTCGCCGTAGCTTGGAGCGCCCAAGTGAAAGGCGGCGTAGTCGAAGAAGAACCAAGTATTGCCAATGGCAACGAGAAGCAAGGCAAGGGCTGCCACGCGTTGTCTCGATTGGGCCAAGGCTACCAGACCGATCGCTGCGACGATGATGCCTACCCAAGCCAGCTGCATCAACTCCACCCGCAGGACCCACCCGACTTGACCCCACCAGTCGAGCTCGCGGTGAAACCAAGTATCGTAGACACCGCCCCGGAGCATCCAGAAACCCCCTTCGACGTTGGAGACTCCCAAGGGATTGACGGCCGGTGTCGGGTTGCTGCTTGCGCGCCAGGGAACCCACAAAAGAACGCTGGCCCCAAGCAACACGCATCCTAGTGTTTTTGAGCTGAGCGCCAGGATGGGTTGGATGTCACATCGGCGCGGTCGACGATCGCCCACGATGGTCGCTCCGACGAGGAGCGCGTAGCCCAGCCCAAACGTCGCCAAACCGTAGTGCACACCCATACCCAATCCGGCGCAGGTTCCGGCGAGCAGGCAGAGGCGCGGCCGATGTTCGTAGAATGCCCGTAGCAAGAGAAGGAACGTGAGCAGCTCGAAGACGGTCGCGGGCCCGTAGACTTCACTCGCCGTCGCGTACACCCACAGCAGGGGACAGGTCGCGAAAAGCGCTGCACCACAGGCAGCGCCGAAAGTAGAGGCACCCAGTGTCAGCTGTATACGGTAACAAAGGGCCACCGCAATGGCGCAGCTAGCGGCACTGAGCAGGTTGATACTGTAAGCCGGTTCGAAAGGTAGCCGGGATGCTAACCACGCGAGCATGGTGTACAACGGCGAGCCTGGCGGATGCGAGAGCCCCAATGTTGCGCCGGCAGCAGCGTACTCAGCGCTGTCGGACCAG
The DNA here is from genome assembly GCA_050298815.1 of Polyangiaceae bacterium. Taxonomy (GTDB): domain Bacteria; phylum Myxococcota_A; class Polyangia; order Polyangiales; family Polyangiaceae; genus SZUA-265. Next base: position 20,920 of record JBNKUV010000106.1, on the reverse strand, counting down.
TGCACGGTCGGGCACATCGTCGCAAAGTAGAGCGAGAAGGCCACTGCGGCGGCGATCCACGGGTGAAATCGGACCGGAGCAACTCGTTTTCGTAGAGCAAACACGACGTGATTCGATGGGGCTAGTGCGTCAGCGTGGTCGGCAATCGGTGTCTCCGTCAACCAAGATGGGTTGTGGCCAGGTCCAAGCGACCGATAGAGTCGTGCCATGAGTGGCCGCGGCACTTTCGCCTGCTGTTGTTCCATCGTCGTGATGGGAGCAGGGGCCTGTGCGCAAGAGCCCCCCGATGGTTGGGGACCGGCGTCTGTGGGGCAAGCGATCCGAGCAGAAGCCAGGCCGCTACAGAACGGTTGTGTTCCCGTATCTCCATTGTTTCGAACGCCATCCTTCGTGTTGCCCAACGGCGCCCACGCTCAGATCAGGCCTGTTGCGCAGCAGCGTGGAGAGCCAGTGACCGAATGGGCCCACGGATTTCCGACGCCTTGCAGTCTCGGACCCACCCAGCGGGCGCGGGTATCCTGGCAGGCGAGCTACTGGTTCGCCGGAAGTTATCTCTGTTTGCAGGTCGCGAGCCTGCACTCGTCAGACCCTCCCGAACAGCCGATGTCAGTCGGCTACGAGCTCACGCTCGGCGCTGGCGCGACATTCGCCGATGGCCCGACGGAGAAGACCATCGTGCTCCACGAGTTTGTCGGAACCCCAGCGCGGCGCGATTTTCGGACCTGCGTCGAGCTGACGCTCTGACGCCACTGCCGCGTCACTCAAGCGGCGCTGCAGCGGGCGCCCTCCAACATCTCACGAGCGGCCGCACGTGTCTTCGATGTGATGCGCAGTCCGCCGAGCATGCGAGCGATCTCTTCGCGCTGTTGTACGGGGGAGAGTTTACGGATGTTGCTGCACGTGCGGCGGTTGACCATCGTCTTCTCTACCTTGAAGTGTTGATCGGCAAAGACGGCAATCTGGGGCAGGTGGGTCACGCACAGCACCTGTCTGTGTTTCGATACTTCGTGGATCTTTCGGCCGATGACCTCCGCCACGGCGCCGCCTACGCCGCTGTCCACTTCGTCGAAGGCGTACAATCCGGCAGGCCCGAGATCCGCGAGGACACACTTGATGGCGAGCATGGCCCGGCTGAGCTCACCACCGCTGGCGACTCTCCGCAACGACCTCGCCTCCTCTCCAGGATTCGGAGCGATCAGAAACTCCGCGCGATCCATCCCCTCTGGGCCGAGCCGCTTGCCGTCGACACAGAGGCCACCGCTGCGCTCGCTCACATCGACCTGGATGCGCGCCTCGCCCATCCCCAGTGATGCCAAAACAACGGAGATCGCCCGAGCCAACTTCGAGGCGGCTCTGTGGCGCTTGAGGGAAAGCTCCCGTGCCGAGCGAGTAGCGTGGCCCAGAGCCTTGTCGCGGATTTCTGTCAGCGTATCGGCTGTCTCCGCGCCGTTTTCCAGTTCTGTCAACTCGGCACGGCTGTTGTCGAGGTGGAGCAGTACTGCTTCCAACGTGTTGCCGTAGCGGCGCTTGAGTTTACTCAGCGCATGCAATCTTTCCTCGACTTGCTCCAGCGTGTCGGGATCCGGGCGAATACTTGCCAGGCGCCGGCCCAACTCTCGCGCCGCGTCTTCCAGCTGGGCTCGCGCTTCTTGCAACTGCACGCTCAAAGGAAGGAGCCCCGCGTCGATATCTGCGGCGTCAGCAAGACAGGCCTCCGCCCGTGCCAGCGTGTCCACGGAGCTTCCGTCCCGTTCGTACAAGAGGTCGGCGGCTTCCGCCGTCAGGCGTAAGAGGGTTTCCGCCGAGCGTAACTGTCGCGCTTGCTCCTCGAGCTCGAAATCCTCGTTGCGCCGAGGCAGAACGGCTTCGATCTCGCTGACTGCAGCCGAGGCCATGGCGTGCCGTTGGTGGCGGTCCAGCAACCGCTGCTCGAAGTCATCCAGCCGCGATTGGGCGCGTTCCAACGCGAGGTACGCCTCGCGCATCACCGAGCGTTCATTGGCAAGCGAGGCAAAGGCATCCAGATAACCCAGGTGCGTCCCTGGATCGGTCAGCGTGTGATGCTGATGTTGCGAGGAAATGTCCGCCAGACCCCTGGTGAGCTCGGCGAGGTCTTCCCGAGTGGCCAGGCGACCGTTCACGAACGCTTTCGTACTGCCTCCGGGATGGACCACCCGGCGCACGACGAGCTCTTCGTCCCCACCTAGCTCCATTTCGCGCAAGCGATTCTTCAGGGCCGCGTCCGCACGAACATCAAACAGCGCCTCGACTTCCGCACGGGCAGCTCCGGCACGCACGTGTTCGGCGCGCCCGCGCCCGCCGAGAACCAATTCCAGCGCTCCGATGACGACACTTTTCCCAGCCCCAGTCTCCCCGGTGACGACGTTGAGGCCGGGGCCGAACTCGACGGTGAGCTCCTGAACGATGGCAAAATCGCGTATTTGAAGACAGGTGAGCATGGCGTTTGGCAACGCTAGCTCAGAACAGAAGACTGATCAAGAGTTCAGTTGTTAGCCGGTGCGGGGGGAGGCTCCGAGTTGGGCGGATCCAGGGGGATGCCTTCGGAGTCCGGGTGCGTCTCAGCGCTCTCCAGCGTGTAGACGATCTCTGCGCGGTGGGGTTTGGAATCGCGCTGGCGCCATCGCACGACCTGAAGAATGCGCCCGTTGCGCCGTGAGAGCTTGAGGCGCAATTCGGCGATCATTTCGTCGACTGTTGCCTCTCCTGTCCCTTGGGTGAACGTTTCTCGAAAAGTGGGCACTGTGGTCTTCCGCTTCGCGAATAAGCAAAGTGTGTGCCGCTCAATACCCCACGCCACGTTGGCATCGTTTTTTGCAGAAGTCGCGGCTCTTCCGCTGAGGCCGACGATTCGCGGTGCGCCGTGCGGGTCAGGTTCATACGCCCTGCTCGCGAAAGGTCTGCGCCGCGACATCGCTGGGGGCGCAGTGATGGGCGGTCAGTGAACTCCTGCGGGACGGGGAGCGCATCGGCGCAACAACTGCGACATGAACTGCAGTTGTTGTAATGATTGCAAGTTAACACTAGGCGTTCTGAGACTTGGACCCAGGCAGGTGGAGCGCCCCCGGCGTCGGCGGGTCCATGCCGGGGTAGGTGGACGTGTGACGGCCAGCTGTATTCACTCGAAATGTCGGCAATCTCGTGGTTCTAGTGCGTTTCATCGGCCCACTCCGTTCCCCCTTCGAGGCGAGCTTGAGCTACACTCGCCCGCGGGCAACCAACATTTTGGTGGAGGAATCGATTCAATGCAAAACGTACCCAGCGGCCACAATCCATACGCGCCGCCTGTGGCAGCCGGCGCTGCCAGTACTCAGTGGGCAGCTGGTGCTCCCCTCGATTGGGAGATCGGCGAAGTCCTGGCCCAGGCATGGGGTATCTTCAAGCAGCACGCGCTCGTGTTGGTCCTGGCCCCCATCATCGTACAGGTCATTTCACAGGTCGTCGGCTTTGCCATCCAACTGCCCATGGCGGCGGTGGGAGATAGCGTGGTTTTGCTCGTCGTGCTCGGCGTGGTGGCATTTGTTGCGCAGATGGGTGTGGCGATGTTCTTCGCCGTTGGACTGACTCGACTGTTCGTTGGCGCCGCTCGCGGCGAAACGCCCGAGTTTGGGGTGTTGTTCTCCGGCGGTGATCGCATTTTGCCGGTCGGCCTTTGTCAGCTGCTGCTGGGTCTAGCCGTGGGTATTGGCATGGTGCTGCTGATCGTTCCTGGAATCATCGCGGCTTTGGGGCTGATGTTTGGGTTGTACTACTGCGTCGACCGTTCCATGGGCCCAGTGGAATCCCTGCGTACGAGTTGGGATGCTACCCAAGGGCAGCGCGGCAAGCTCTTTCTCTATGGGCTGGCGTGCGTTGGGCTCGTGCTCCTCGGGGTGCTGGCTTGCATCGTCGGTATCCTGGTTGCCTATCCGCTGATCTTGCTCGGCACCGCTATCATTTACACGCGGTTGAGCGGCACGGCCGGAGCGCCGGCGCTTGGCGGCGGTGCACCGTCTCCGGCTTGGGGAGGCGTTCCAGCCGGGTCACCACAGCCGGCCGGCGCAGGCCCTGGGATGGGAGCACCGATGTCTCCCGGCGCCGCACCACAGGGACATGGCGCCCCGCAACAGGGTTATCCCGGCGCCGCACCACAGGGACATGGCGCCCCGCAGCAGGGTTATCCCGGTGCTCCGCAACAGGGTTATCCCGGTGCCGGACATCAAGGGCCTCCGGGGGCTCCTCAGCCTGGCTACCCGGGAGCACCAGGCGGCGTCCCCCAGGATATGGGGGGTGGCCCCGCTGCGCCGCCCGGGGTCGGCGGTCAGCATTGGGGGACGGCCCCCGCTCCCACCCAACCCGGCGTACCCAATGGTCCGTCCCAGCAGCGAGTGGGGCCCGGCGGCACCCAGATCATTCAACAGTTCGATCCCTCCAAGTTGGACAAGAAGTAGTCCACTCGAGGGCGGCGGGCCAGGTCTAGTCCAGGTACACAATCTGGACGGCGGCGGGCGAGGGCGGAGCACTCACCGGAGACCCCAGTGGTTGCAGACTCTCCCCGCCGCCCGTGTCGAAGACGACCAAGTTACCGGTGTCTTGGTTGGCGACGATCAGGAACTGGCCGCTCTGGTCCAGGTCGAAGTCTCTAGGGGTGGAGCCTCCCGAAGCGACATGCTCCAGCAGTGCCAGTTCGCCTGTGGCGGCGTCTGCGCTGAACACGACGATGGAGTTATCCCCGCGGTTGGACCCGTAAACCCGCGTACCGTCCGGGCTGACCTCGACGTGTGCGCCCGAGTTCTGATTGCCGGCACCGTCAGGCAACGTCGACAGCGTGTTGACGAGGGCCAGGGCACCATCCGCCTGAATCGTGTAGCTGCTCATGGTGCTGTTGAGCTCGTTGATCAACCAGGCGAACGTGCCGCGGATGGCGATGTGGCGGGGGCCTGCTCCCCCAGCCGTGTCGACTTGTGGCGGAGCCAAAGGCGCCAGGGTGCCGTCCCCCGCGAGAGTCATCTGCGCCACCTCGTCGTTGCCCTTGTTGGGTATGTAGACGTTCGTTCCTGAGAACCCGACGCAGTGACTCTGCGCGCCGTTTCCGAAGTCGACGTTGTGGGTCTCAGGCCCCAGCGAGCCATCTTGCTCTATCGGAAAGACGGAAACACTGCCGCCATTGTAGCTAGCTCCAAAGGCGTAGCTGCCTGTTGGGTCCACCGCCACATAGGCGAAGCCACCGTCGCTGCCGGTTTGGTGGTTGAGTGGTGTCAGGTTTCCATCTGGGTCGATGGCCAGGGCGGTGACGCCGCCCTGGTCATCATCGCGCTCGTTCGCTACGTAGAGGTGATCTCCGAAGACCGCGATGTACGTAGGATTGCCACCGGCATCCACTGGCCCCCCGCGTTCGCTCAAGGTACCGGTTTCCGTGTCCAGGTCGTAGGCTTGGAAAGGGTAGTTGTCACCGTAGCCACCCACGTAGACGACCGCGCGCCCCAGTGCCGAGGGCGGGGCTCCGCCAGCACCTCCAGCAGCGGGCTCTGGGTTCATGGAACCCGCCGCGCCCATCAGGGTATCGCCACCAGCTCCTCCAGCTGTAGGAGCAGTCGGGTTGGGCGCTCCGCCCGCTCCTGGGGAGTCCGTCCCGCTGGGCTCGGGGGTGGGTGTCGGGGGGGTGGGAGCCATCGGCTCCGTTGGGAGCGGGGCCTCGGGCCCCACGACGGGGGACACCATAGGCTCTGGTTCTTGGGAGGGGGTCGTCTGGGTGGGGGGGACTCCCATCGGTCTGTCCGTCACGCTGGGACCAGTCTGGACCGGGGGTGTGGGGGATGCCCCGGGGCCAGTGGCTCCGGGTTCCGCGGGAGAGGGTTCCGTGTTGGGGGTGTCGGAACCACAGGCAACTGCCAATAGCGCGACGAGCCCTAGCGCGTTCAAGCGTCGTTCGGTCATCTTCCGTGGGTTTGCCGTGGCGCTGACGCCCGAGCAAGCGGGGATCCTGGGGGCCGCTAGCGCAGTGGCTTGGGTCGGAGCGACCGAGTGGTTTTGGCGAAATTGCCGCGCTGGCTGTTTTCTCAGGATGGGCGGTGCGCTTGTCTGCGATGTCATCGATCCGCGACAGACTCTGAGCGCGCGCCTGGGATCGGCTCCCGCGGCGACTCTTCCTCCGCGAGTCCGGTACCAACCCGAGGCTTTTACCCCGTTACCTCGTCCTTCCGCGTCGGCCAATGCCGGTCGGAGGTTCCTTGCCGATCTAGATGCGGTCGAACGCCGAGCACCACGAGCGTATTGCACCACCGCTACATCCGACGCTGGATAGTCCGGCGTAACGCCCGAGCGTGTTATTGTCGCCGAATTCCCGACATGGCGGATCAGATTGAGAAAATTGACGAGGTGGGAAACGCGGCCAAATCACCCGCGGCCGGGCAGAGCTATGTGCGCGAGCTAGCGCCCCACGGCAAGGCGTCTCGGACGAAGCCATCGACCAAGGGGTTTCGAGTGCCGCTCCCCGACGCGTTGGTGACGAAACCCGTCGCAAGAGCAATTGCCAGACCCGTGGTGCCGCTCGTCATCAAGAGTCCGCCTGCCGTCCCGGCTGCAGTCGGACCCCGAGTTGTCGGGATTGCAACGCAGACCCCGCCGTATCCGAACACGGAAGCCGATGCAGATGTCGGCCCGCTGACGCCACCGGCAGACGACGTTGGGGACCCGATAGCTCAGCAAGCTGAGGGCCTACCGCAAAACGATCAGCAAGCTGAGGGCTTGCCGCAAGACGATCAGCAAGCTGAGGGCCTGCCGCAAGACGAATTGCCGCTGGCCGAGCTGATCACCTTGGTCAAGGAGGGCGATAATCCGCAGCGAGACGGCGACAGCGCGCCGCAGCGGTCACGTGAAGAGGACACGGAAGCCATCCTGGTCGAGCCGCTCACCGGAGGCTTGGCGCGCCCAACGGCATCCACGTTGATTCAGGTGGACGTCAGTCCGTCAGGCACGAAGCGCGAAACAGCGCAAGTCTCCGTTCTTGCCGCGAGCAGTGAACTGACGCCTGTGCGCGGCGGACGTGGCGCGCGTCCGTGGGTCGCGATGAGCGCGTTCATCGTTGGCGCGCTGGCGGCGGCCAGCATCTTTCGCACCACGGGCCAGGATGTTGGCGAGCCGGCGGCGCAGGTGCGGCAAGGGGTCGACGTGTCTCACCTCTCCGCACGCGACGTAGCGGCGCCGGACACACCGACTGCCGCGTCATCAGCCGAGGCGCTTCCTGCTGCGGAGCTGCCCGGAGCAGAGTCGGTAGCCTTGGCATCGACCGATTCCGCGGAGGATGAGGTTGCATCCAACACGCAAGGCATCGCGCAGGCGGAGCAGGCACCGTCTGCTGCCCCGTCGGATACGACGCCAGTGCGAAAAAAAGCAGTGAACTTCGAAGACTTGCCCAGCGAGAGTAGTAAGAAGACACCAGCGCCCAGGAAAGAAAAGAGCAGCGCGAAAACCGCCTCGAGCCCAGTCTCCAAAGCGAAGCGGCACGGCAAAGCTACAGGCAAGTCCAGCCTGTCCATCAATTCGATCCCCATTAGTCAGGTGTTTGTTGACGGTAAACGCGTCGGAAGTACACCTCGTAAGGGGTTGTCGGTTTCGCCGGGGCGTCACAATGTGCTGTTTGTACACCCGAAGCATGGTAGGCGTGTCATTACGGTCGATTTGAAGCCTGGCCAGCGTCGGGTGGTGACCACCAAGTTTTGAGCAGGGTCACATCCCGCGTGAGATCGACGTGCAGCAACGTGAGGCCGCGAGCGGGGGCTGTGAGTCCCGCCTGACGCCGAACACGGCTTGCCAGGATGTCTTCGATCGACTCCACCGGCCGTAGTCCGGCGCCCAGTTCGGCCAGAGTCCCCGCAATGATGCGCACCATCTTGCGCAGGAATGCATCTCCTGTGATCTCGACAGAGATACGAGGACCGTCGGTCTCGAGTTTGATGTGCGTGATCGTCTTCGATGGGTTTTTGGCACCACACCTTGCAGCTCGAAACGCCGAAAAATCGTGGGTGCCGACCAAGCGTGCTGCGGCTTGCTGCATGCGTTCGGCATCGAGCTCTGGGACGACGCGCCACACACGTTCACTGGCCCCACCTTCGATGTCTTCGCACCGGCTCGGGCTACAGCCATGCTCGTAGATGTAGCGATAGGTTTTGGATACCGCGTCGTTGCGAGCATTCACGGAACGTGAAGCGAACCACGCTCGCCGAATGCTCCAGTCCACCTGCAACGTGTCGAAGCGTGGCGAACTGATTTCCAAAAGGGGAGGTGCGTCGCGAAACCAAAGGCTGGCGAAGTTCTGCTCCGCGCTCACGCCCGCATCAGTTCTCGCCGCGAAAGAGAGACCGTTGGGCGCTACGCCGACGACGCGCTCCAAGGCAACAAGCAAGTCCCCACCGACCGTGCGTTGGTGGGGTTGCGGGTGCACGCCATGAAATGCTGAGCCGCGATAAGAAAGCTCGAGCAGGACGGTCTGTCGAGCAGCCACAATGTTCACTCACGCGGTGGGAACTTCTGCAGTTTTCGCTGCAGCGAGCGACGGTGCAGGCCGAGACGGCGTGCGGCCTCGGAGATGTTGCCGGAGCAATCGTTTAGAACTCGGTTGATGTGTTCCCACTCCGCCCGCGCCAAACTGGGGGCTCTGGGCACATCGTCGGGGTCTTCTTGAGGGCCGTCTCCTCTGAGGAATGCCGCCAGCACCTCATCCGCATCTGCGGGCTTCTGGAGGTAATAGGTGGCGCCGATGCGCACGGCATCGATGGCGGTGGCGATGCTCCCGTAACCCGTGAGCACGACAATCTTGGTGGCAGGATCTGCCCGGTGCAGTACTTCAACCAACTTCAGCCCAGAACCGTCCGGCATTTTGAGGTCCACCACCGCAAGCTCCGGTGAGTCTTCCTCGATCATACGCTGTGCTTCGATGAAGCCATTGGCCGCACGCACTTCCAAACCCCGGCGTTCGAGGGCTCGCGCCAGCTGCTGACGCAGAAGGTCGTCGTCATCGACGACCAAGATGGACTGTCCTTGAAACTGGGCGAGGCTCATTGTTCCGATAATTCGTGTTTTGGTCTCAGGCGCTCGAGGGGCAAGAGAATGCGTGCAGTCGTGCCCGAGCCTGGCCGGGAATCGAGTGTCAGTGAACCCCCCATACCTGTCACGACGTTTCGCGCCAAGTACAGACCTAGGCCCATGCCTTTGCCGGGGGCCTTGGTCGTAAAAAATGGGTCAAAGACGCGTTTCAGAACGGGTGCCGCGATGCCTGGGCCGGAGTCACTGACGACGAATTCCACGCCCGAAGGGATCTGAGAGAGGGACGTCACGACGTTGCCCTTGGACGCGTCCAGGGCATTGTCGAGCAACACCCTCAGCGTTTGCACCAGCGCCTCCCGGGGACAACGGAGCTCCGAACCCTCCAGTTGCGTGTCCACCCGCACTACCAAGCGTGACGTGTCCGGTAGCTCCGCCAACGTTTCTTCCAGAATGCCGGCGGCAAGAACCCAACTTTCGCTTTCCCCTGGCGCCTCGCCGGCCGTGTGGGCCATCCGAGTCAGGATCTTGCGACAGCGTTCGACCTGGCTGCGCACGACACGCACGTCGTCCACGATCGTGGTCGAGTCGGACTTCGACAGCTCGTGTTCGAGTTCCTTGCTGATGACGGCGATCGTGCCGAGGGGGCTCGCAAGTTCGTGGGCAGCTCCAGCTGCCAACGTTGCCAAGGACGACAGGCGTTCCGCTTCTTGCCGTAACTTGGCCTCATCGGCCAGGAGCTGCTCGCGCTCCAAAATTTCAGCCCGAGCACGCTGGATGAAGTAGACGACGCAGGTCGCGCCCAGCCCATAAGCCACCCAGACTCCGTGCAGGTGAACATCCCAGCTGCTGACCATCCTCCCAAGTGGCATGTGCCAAACGAACAGTGTGCTGTAGCTGGCGACGCTCAGGCCAACCAAGGTCCAGGCGTATGGCTGCGAGAGGAACAGTGCAGCCATCGAAACGTGCACGATGTAGAAGAAGCTGAACGGATTCGATGGACCACCGGTGAAGAATAACAGGGCGGTGAACGCAATCAGGTCCAGCACCACGAAGGCTGCGATCAAGGTTTCACTGATCCGACGCTGACCCCGACCCAGCGCCATCGCGACGAAGTTGACGCACAGCTCAGCCAATATGACCAACGAAAGCGGCACCAGCGGCAGCGGCACTTCCATCCAGGCGTGCACGAAGGTGACCGCCAGGGTCTGTCCGATGAGGGCCGCCCAGCGAAGCGCTGTGAGCCAGCGGAAGTTGACCAGGTGAATGACGCTGCGCTCATCAGCCTCCCGCGCATCAGTAGCCCGGGCTGCGCTCAGGGGGGCACTCAGGAGCGGTCGCGACGAGGAGGGGGGAAAGGTCGAACTTCGAGTCGGCATCGGTGCGTCAGAACGCTGCCTCCACTACCCCAGCGAGTTCATCTGTCGTCAGTTCCACGGCGTTGCCCTGCATGCTGCTCGAGCGAGCGCCCTTGTCGATGATCTGCAGAACGTCGGCGGCCGTGGCGCCATAGGTCGCAAGCCCCGGGATCTGCATCTCGCTCCACAGCTCCCGTACCCAAGCGATACCGTCCTCCGCGTGTGCTTGGTCGTCACCGGTCAACAGGCGAGCGATCTCGTCGTAGCGGGCGATGATGGGGCTATCGGGCATTCGCTGCTGCAGCGCGCAGAGGTTGGTCTCCATCACGAGCGGGAGCAATCGGGCACACAACGCGCCATGAGGGGCCTCGAACATGCCCCCCAGTGGTCCGGCCAAGCCGTGCACCGCTCCGAGTTTCGCGTTCGCTAGCGATAGACCCCCGAGTAGGCTCACCAACGCCATGTCGTCTCGGGCCTCGGCATCACCGCCATCGCGATACACGCGGGGTAGGGCTTTTCCTACTCGGCGCAACCCCTCTCGCGCCAATCCGTCCGTGATGGGGTTGGCAAAGCGCGATACGAACGGTTCCAATACTTGCGTCAGCGCATCCAGGCCTGTCGTCGCCGTCACTTCCGCGGGCACGCTCCAGGTCAACGTGGAGTCCACGAGGGCGAGCTTGGGCAGCATGCGATCACTTCGCAAGCTGACCTTGACCTTGTGCGCGGGCGAAGCGAGCACCGCGTTCTTGGTTACCTCGGCGCCGGTACCAGAGGTGGTCGGCACCGCGATGAAAGGCAGCGGCTCCGCTGTCAACGGCTGGCCGCGTCCGATCACCTCCAAGTAGTCCAACGGATCGCCTTGGTTCGTCACCAACGCCGCGATCGCTTTGCCGGCGTCGATGGCGCTGCCACCTCCTACGGATACCACCACGTCGCACCGCCGCTCTCGCGCGAGGTTGATGCCGTCCACAATCCAGCCAACGGTGGGTTCGCCCGCAATACACAAGGACGTGCACTCGATGTCCGCACGAGCCAAGGCGTCGAACAATGCCGCATGGCGCGTCGCGTTGGCACCGGTAACCAGCAAAGCGCGTCGCCCCCATCTCGCGACGTGCTCTGGCAGCGAAGCGCTTTGACCCGCTCCGAAAATGATTTGAGTGGCGGTTGCGAACTGGAACATCGCTTGCTCCATCACTAGGCGTGCGTCCCGCAGGACGTCGGGCTGAGTGGGCCGTCGTGGGTCATCAGGTTGGAGAATCCCAGCCGTCTTCGCCGGGGTCGACATTCGAGAACTTCACGCTGCTGCGCGGCTCCGCCATCATCGGTTCTACCGTGTCTCGCCAAGCCTGGTAGTGCGCAGTCTTCTTTTGCTGGGCCGGTGCCTCGGTGCTGCGATAGACCTCGATCAAGCGAAACTTGGTTGGGTCGTCGAGCTCCTGGATGACGTCGAAGCGCGCGATACCAGGCTCCTTTCGGCTCTCGATGGCGTTTCGGACGCTGGCAGCCTTGAACGCGTCCACCTCCGTCGCTCTGACACTGACACTGACGATGACGATGAGCATGGGTCCTCCGGTTTGGTGTGATCGACGCCGACGTTCCGGCGATCCGCGCTCAGAACGACGAGCCCGGCTGCTTCAAGAACTCGAGCTCCTGCGCCGTACTCACCCGGCCCAGTATCTCATTTCGATGGGGGAAGCGTCCGAAGCGGGCGACGATGTCGTGATGTGCCACGGCGTACTTGTGATAGTTCTCGAACATGCCGCGCATTGCTTCCGGCGCTGTGTTGGCCAACTCCACAAAACACTCCACACACCGTTGTTGGTCGGCGAGCTCTTCTGAGTGCATCAGAGGCATGCAAATGAAGTTCTGGTGCGCCCACGGGTACTGCCGCACCTCATCGTTGTCGAGCAATTGGTTGCAAACGGCGATGGCGCGATCGTCACCGGCGTACATCTTGGGTGTGTTGCGGTAGATGTTTCTGGTGAATTGGTCCAAGAGCAAGATCAGGGCCAGCGGCCCTGGCGCGCGCTCCGTCAGTTGGTCCAGCTCGCCCGCCAAGGCTTGCTCCACCGATCGCCCGTATTGCTGCCGAAGGAAATCGTCGAACGCCGGATCCTTCTTCCACCAGCGGGCCTTCTTCTCCTCGCTGGGTTGCCCATCGGCATCCAGCGGACCGAACCACTCATCGACTATTTGCTGTGCAAGTTCCATGGCTTCTCCTGCGCGTACGATGAGCCGAGGATGGGTCATGCGGCGGTAGCCTGCAACTCGAAAATCCGGCCCTTCGACGGTCAACCGACTAAGCTAGCCGTTTGTTCGACGCGGGTTCCCAGCAGGATCTGATGAAGGCAGTTACCCAGGCGGCGCTGCTCGAGGCCAAGGAGCGCCGACAGCTGCTCGGCTGGTGGCTGCCGCTGGCTGCTGCTGGCGGGCTGGGGGTGGTCGGCTTCGTGCTGCGCTTGCACTGGCCCTTTTGGGTGATTTGTTATGGCATGTTGTTCATCTTCCATCGGTACCACCGCTGGAAGTTGCAGTTGGCGTTCGCGGGAGAAGCCTCTTGGTGTTTTGGGACTCTGGGGCCAACCAGGGAAGTGTCGCGGGGGCATCGTCAAAGTCATGGGTTGATGTATCCTGTTTACCTGCGTCAGTGTGAACGGTGGTACGTTAGTGGGCTGGGTGGTTCGCCTGAGTCCGTTGGGGAGTTGCTGTTCTGGGTGGATGGGTCTGTGTTAGTTCGGTTGGTTGAGGGTGAACGTGTTGGGTTTTTGCAGGTTGGGCAAGAAGCCGTGGTGGTTGCGTGGCGGGCGGGTCAGTTGTTGGTTAGTTCGGCGCTGCGTTTGGAGCCAGAGTGGGCACAACAGGTGGTCGTCGTTGCTGGAGACAAGCCGAAGGGGGAGGTGGTCGATTAACAGCGTGCGGGTGTGGTTCTGGCGCGTGTCGTTTCACATTTGAAATGGTCGGGGTGCCCGCGCATTCATGGAGAGGGCTTGCTTCGTTTCAGCTGTGCTTGAAACGGTGATGCGGATTGTGCTGGCCGGTCAGGGTCATGGGTGAAGTCAAAACAGGGGCTTTGATGCAGGAGCGTCCATGATTGTTCCGACTTGGGTTGTTTCGACATTTCGTTGTCGTCAGGTGAGTTTGATCTTTGGCGGAGTGAGCGTTACCTGAGCCTCGCTTATGGCCTTGAAAGAGCTTTTGTTGGCGGCGATTCTCCAATGGTCGCCCCCATGGTATCCCCCGGGAGAGAACCCCGAAACCCAAGACGCCTACAACCTTCGGTTGGCGACGATTGCGGAAGCGGTCGCTTTGGAGTCAGAGACGGCGACGAACTGGTCGTTGGGGCGGCGTGCGCTTGCTGCAGCTACCTTGTCCGTTTGGTACGGAGAGACTCGCTTCTCCTACGAGGTCCATGCCCTGGGTCAGAGTCGCTGGCATCAAGATTGGGGCAAAGCCAAGTGCTTGGGTCAGATTCACGCGAGTGGCTTGGTGCCGAAGCAAGAGTGGCTCCACATGGTGGGTGCCGATCTGGCTTCGACGAGGCGTTGTGCTAGGGCAACAATGCGTGTCTTGGCTGCACAAGCGCGTTACTGTAGTGTGCGGAGCGCAAGTCAGGAGGGGATGGCACGCATGTTCGCTGCCTACGGCTCCGGTCGCGGCTGTGGCGTCACCCCTCAAGCAAAGAAGCGTGCCCGACGCTGGGGTGTGCTGATGCAGCAAATCTGAACTTCGGCGGCGGGCGCACTCGAGCGAGCGTTGGTGCCCAGTGAGGCGACGCCCCGAGCGTCGGTCCCAGTGAGGCGACGCCCCGAGCGTCGGTCCCGGTGAGGCAACGCCCCCAGCGCAGGGTTGCTGCGTCGATGGGGGCGCTGCCGTGCCGCGGCGGGCTCTGCGTTGCCACAGCGGGCTGCGCCGCAGCGGGTTTTGCCGGGCCGCAGCGGGTTCTGCCGGGCCGCATCCACTCTGCAGTGCCGCCGCGGGGCTGGGTCCGCGGCCTGCGGCCACAGGGCCGAGGATGGCGCGGACGGCTATCGCAGGGCGAGTTTGCTGGGGTTGTGAGCGCCGCCGGATCGTGACACACCTGCTCTCCACGGCGGTCGACGCCGCCAGCATTGGGATCCTTCAATCGTGGTCATTCTGTTCTACTTCGCCCCGTTCCTCACTTGTCTCGTCCTCGGTATCCACCTGTATCAGGTGGCGCTGACTCCGGGGGAAGAGCGCGACCACCACTGACGAGTCGTTGACGCCTGTCGTCCAAGGGCCTCCGACCGCCGACGGGCAGTGGCTTCGCGCGCAACGGCGTGATTCAGAGGCATCGCGCGCAAACCGCGTGATGGCGTGATGAACGCCGCGCGTTCGAGTGTCTAGGACTGTCCATCTCGAGCTGAACGGACGACCCATGAGCGAGACGCGCCGCGTCGACGCTGACCCATCTCTCGCCGCTCTGGGGTCAGGCGTTTCACTGAATTTCTCGCTCTCATCTTTGGCCACTGCGGTCTGAGCGACGACAGTCGCCGACACAATCCCAACACTCCCGCGGACCATCCACGGCAGCGCGTCATCGGGGTCGAGTTCCGTCAGGCTGGGCCCAGGCGGACCGCAACGTGCGCGGGCATGACGCGTCGCGCCGAACGTCAGGTGTTGACACGCTGCGACATTCCGCGTTCGGTGAACGAACGTGCGGTACCAGTCATGACGTGTCGCGTCATCGTCGTGCTTGCTCGTAGGAGTAATCCCAGAGCCTGCACTCTTTTTCAGAATGGCACTTGCCTGTCCTCTCGGCCTCATGTCATTCGGTGGTCACAAGAGGAGAACAGTATCAATGGCAGTGTTACAACCCCAGGTAGGAGAAGAAACGTTAGAAGCGACGCCGCAGCGTCTGGTCAACGGCTTGCTCGCTCAGGGTTGGATGACGGCGCATCCAGAGTGCGCGCTGGCGCAACGTGAGCTTGCGGTGAGTGGATTGGGACGCTGCGACTAGCGAAGAAGTGTGAGCCATGGTGATTCTCCCTGGGCCCGCAGGTGGCGGGCGCAGGCCTCCATCGCGCAGCTCGTGTGACACGCTACATCGTCAGCTCGAGCCCGCGCCTCCGACCTCACGAGAGCGTGGCGCACGAAGTGAGCGCCAACCCCAAGCCCGCCACCTGTGGGCGCAGGGCGTCAATGGTCACACGATAACCCAAAGCGCACCTCGCCGAGACAATTCATCAAATCTCGGCACCAAGTTCACCTCCCCCGCGTCGCCCGCAGGCCGAAGGCCGAGGACGTAGCCAGGCGGGAGGCGGACGCCGCAGGCGGCCGGGTGGGGGCAAACTCAGTGGGATATGACCCGGTAAATTTCACGGACCCAAGTGGACGGTCACTCAAGTCGCTGGTGTCGGCGTTCATATACGGCAACTTCGTGGCGCTAACGTGGACCATCCCCGCGTTGAACTACGTCCTCACAGGGGACTTGAGCTACGATTGGACACAGGAGACATGGGAGCAGCTGGGGATCGTCGCTGCGTCGGTCGGAGCCGGATTCGCGTGCGGTTCCGTAGCAGGGCCAATCGCAGGTGGAGCCTGCGCTGGCGCAGTTGGTAGTGGTCTATCCGCTGCAGTGGCAGGCGGCGGCGTTGGAGACGTTCTGCTTGCCAGCACTTTCGGAGCTGCCATCGGGGGCGCGACCGGCCAGATTGGACTGCTTGCCTCGTTGGGCACGTTCTCGGCGACGACGAACCCGTTCGTGCACGCCACCGTGGCGGCCTCCAGCTCGGCCGCCGTGAACATTGGCATTCAAACGGTCCAAGGTGATGGCATCGATTGGGGCCAGGTGGGCGTGCAAGCGGGTATTTCGGGTATGCAGGCGTTCTACCGAGCGTCGCAGGTCGAGGCTGCGCAGGCCGAACGCGCACGTCGGCTCGAAGCCATACGAAATCTTTTCGCTGGGCCGCAGCAGCAGAGGGCTGGGCTGTTAGCGTGCGGCGCAGACTGCTACCTGCCGAATCCGATGTATCTCCCGGATGTCACACCGGAGTTCAACCAGGCGTATCAGGAGGCCATGACCGTCGGCAGGGGCGCGGCGGTTTTTGGGCCACTCGTTCCGGCGTTCGTCGCGGAGTTGCTTGGGTTGGAGTTTGCTGCTGCAGCGGGTGCGGCTGGGCTGACAACCGAAGCCGCTGAGGCAGCGTTCATCGGCATGAGAGGTGGCGGTGGCCATGCAATGCGCAAACTAATAGCCGAGGGCTTGATTCCCGACGCTGGGTCGCTAGCATCTCGAGTGCAGGCAATGAGAAATCTTCTATCACCGGTACTCCAGAGCCCAACGCACACGTTCAGTTGGCGTGTCGGTGCCACTGAGGCGATGGGGTACATAGGGCAAGCGGGCGGACGGGACGTCTTCGTTTTCATTGCTACCCAGGGGAGCTATGCCGGCCGGGTGATCTCCAGTGGTGTCGTTAGCGCTTCAGATTGGGCCTTGTGGGGGCTGATACCATGAGCGAGTTCCGAGACGCCATCACATGGCGCGGGCCAGATCAACCAACGTTCGTGGCGTACGGACTCTGGGAGCGGAACTTGGCTGATCACGTCCTGTTGGACCTCAAGAAGGAACTCGAAGCGGCCGGCCCCGGCGTTACGGTGTCGACGTTTGTCGCAACAGACGATGACTGGCCGTGTGAAGTTGGCGTCTTCGACGTGGAAGCGTCGCGATGGCCTGACCAGCTGGAATCGTTCTGCGAGGAGCTCCTGTCCACGCTATGTCGCTACCAAGCGAGACTCGCTTGGATGATGTTTGACGGAGTGTTCAACGACGTGTCGGACATCTTTTCGATCGAGTGGGCGACTCAAGTGTACGCTATCAGAGGGAACTGCGGAGTGGACGACCTCGACTACGCTGTGGTCGACACCGAGAGACACTCGGCCCAATGGAAGCAGATAGTTCTCAACCATCGCCACCGAGTTCTCGTGTGGTATCCGCGCCTTCAGAAGACGTAGCATAGGAGCCTCCAGCTTAACCTGCACGGCGTCGACACCACGCTGCCCCTCACCGGGCGGCGTGGTCAACACCGCCAGTCCTAGTCAGCGCCTCCGAGCACCCCGAATCAAACGAAATCAGACCCGCCAGCCAGCACGGATGCGTTCACCCGCAAACATCCCGATGACGACGCTCCGGCACCTGACCGACTCCTCTTGTGCCCTCTGGACAGATCCGCCCCTCGGCTGGCGCGCCCGTCCAGAAATGTCGAGAGTACCAGGCCGCGTCAGGCGGCCCAACGCGAGCGCACGACTACGCATCCAGACATCCAGAGTGCGCGCTGGCGGAGCGCTCACCTCTCCGAGCCAACGCATCAAGTCTCGACACCACGCTCACCTCCCCCGCACCGCCCGCAGCGCCGAAGGCGCGAGGACGTAGCCAGGCGGGAGGCGGACGCCGCAGGCGGCCGGGTGGGGGCAAACCCATACGATTGGACACAGGAGACGTGGGAGAAGCTGGGGGTGCTTGGCACTTCCGTGCTTGCCGGTGCCGGCTGCGCAGCGATTGCGGCCCCCGCAGGCCCTGTGCTTGCGGGGGCCGCGTTCGCCATCTGCGCCGGAGGAGTCGGAGGTGGCCTGAACGCCTACGCCGCAGGTGGAGACATTGGGCAGGTCTTTGGGGGCGTGATTACTGGGACCGTCGTCGGCGGGTTCAGCTTTATTGCGGGTGCCGGGCTCTCTGGTGCGGCGTCTTGGATATCCAGCAATCCTTATTTCCAAGCGACTGTGGCAACCGCGACGACTGCAGGCACGAACATCGGGCTGCAAGCACTGAGCGGTAATGACATCGATTGGGGCCAGGTGGCAGTGCAGACAGCAATCTCTGGTGTTCAGGCGTTTTATCGCGCGTCGCAGGTGGATGCTGGGAGCAAGGGACGCGGACGCCTAGACATGAGCCCAGACGAGGTGCGGGCGGCCTGCAAAGGCCTGTGTCCCGCTCCTGGGTCAGCCCTAATCGCAGATAAGTCCACCCTCGCGGGTGCTGAGTACTCCATTACTCGAGCCATCCACGAGGGCCGACTCCAACACGCCGCCGAGATTGCTCAGCGCGTGTTCGGTGTTAGCCCCACAGGGAGCGTTCCCCGCGAGAGTTCTCAGCAGAATGGCCGAAACGTCCTACCGGACGTGGAAAGGCAAAGAGATCTCCAGAATTACGTACGGCCCACAGGCCTTCGAAGAGGGGTCTCGTTTGCTGATGAGCACAGCTTACCATGAGGGCCAGCACCTGCTTCAGGGTCGGGCGCAACTTTCGGGCACCAGCGGCACTCAGCTCGCCGCGATGAATGAGGTCCAAGCATACGCGGCAGAGTTATCGATCGCCAATACACTCAGCCTCAGCCCCGAGCAGGTGACGGACCTTCAAGGCCTCTGGCTCTGGCAGTTCAATCAACTTGGGACATCAAACCAACAACGAGTTCTCGATGGATACTACACTCCTGCGCCGTAGTAAATCAGTCCTGGTTGCCTTGTGCACTGCGTTTTGCTTGGTTGCAGGTTGTGGTGCGGGCCCGCGCTCAGGTAACGTCGCATTCAGTTCATCAACGCGAACGACGTCGGGTGGGCTCACCCTTCGCCTTGAGCAGGGTTCTGGATCGCATACGGTGACGGTCAGAATCATCAACTCTGGATGGTCTCAATTGTGGATCCGCCATCGGATTGGCGCCATGATCTACGACCGGCCTGCCCCAATCCGACTCGAGCTTTGGGATATAGACAACGCGCGGGAGGTGACCGGCAGCCACTGCTTCGGCGCCCGACCCGGCTCCGTCGAGGACCTCAGAGCGTCCCAGAGCCGCCTGCTCTTGGTACCAGGAGCAAGCTACTCAGAAGAAATTAGTTTGATGTGTCTAGTGCCCGCTTCGACGGCCCGACTGAGGATTGTCGCACACTACCAGGATGTCGCTGAGTTGGAGAAGGCTGAGGCAGTGCCCGATGGTGCCAAGGTCTTCCGGGGAAACGTGGTCTCCGAACCGTTCGAGCTGCGCTATGCATCCCCGCCGTGACGCTCTGTCTAGTCCAGAGAACCGACCACGCCATCCATCCACTAGTCGCCAGCAGACCAACACTCGACGCGCCAGTGCTAAGCCTGGCGATGGGTGGATGCGCGTCCTAGTCCAGCGCTCGTGAACGCCCCGCAGCAAACGCAGCACCGATGCAGTTCACCTGCAAGCATCCCGGTGGCGACGCTCCGGTGCCCGACCGACTCCTCTTGTGCCCTCCGGACAGATCCGCCCCTCGGTGGGCGCGCCAGTCCAGAAATGTCGCGGGTATCAGGGCGCTTCAAGCGGCGCAACGCGAGCGCACGACTACGCATCCAGACATCCAGAGTGCGAGCTGGCAGAGCGCGTGGCTGGGAACTTCGTGAGCGGTTGGCGTCTGGGCGCGGAGCAGCTACGGAGCGTGCTTACAACAGGGCGCCTCTTCTGAAAGGATGCACATCGTGAAGCTCGAACTAACCCCAGACGAAGCTCTTGTACTATTTGAATGGTTTGCGCGCATGGACGAACAGGATGCGTTCCCATGCGAAGACGAATCAGAGAGACTCGTGCTTTGGTCGCTACATGGCCAGTTGGAGACGCGTGTCCCCGAGACGTATCGCCCTGACTACGGACAGCTAGTTGCTCAGGCGCGAGCGCGAGTACGGGCCAACCAGCGCGCCGGTGGCGGTGGATAGAGTTGTGTTTGTCTGCCAGTTTCTTTCAAGGTAGGGATTGGCGTGCGAATAGCAGGTTAACCTGTGGGAGACCGACGCCGCGCCGCTCCTCCACGGATGGCGCTTACGCAGGACAGTCAGCGCCGTCCCACCTGCCAGGTTTTCACGGCCACTAGTCAAACACGGGCGGTTCCGACCATCCTCACTCACTTCGCGGGAACGTGGGACAAACTCGGGAAGCGTCAGGCTTTTCGCCTTTCTGATTGGCGCCAATCGACACTCGTGCATCTCGAACGTCTCCAGTTGCACGATAACTCAAAGCGCACCTCGCCCAGATAACGCATCAAATCTCGGCACCACGTTCACCTCCCCCGCACCGCCCGCAGGCCGAGGACGTAGCCAGGCGGGAGGCGGACGCCGCAGGCGGCCGGGTGGGGGCAAACTCAGTGGGGTATGACCCGGTGAATTACACGGACCCGACGGGGTTTCAGAATGACCCGCCTCCACCGCAACCGCAGTCCGGAGCGGAGACAGCAGATTGTTCGGCTGGCTCAACCCGACCGGAGTGCAACAAGGGCGTGAGTGTTCCTTTGCCAGTGGTTGCTGCCGTCATCGGCACCGCTGCGCAAGGGTACGCGATCTACAAGGCGTGCGAGGCGTGGTGCGACGACATCCTGAAGGCCGGGAAAGGCCTAGGAGACGCAATTGCGGGTCTCTTTGGGTATTTCGCTCATCGCGATCGGTCGTCTCGGCATGACGATCGCTGGTTTCGGAGCATCGCGATCACCCGTGGGCCGGAAGGGTCGGAGCGAAGCGACGCTGGGGTGGTTTCTCAGTCCTTGGTGGCTTTTTCCTTTCG
>JBNKUV010000105.1:0-12579 GCA_050298815.1 Polyangiaceae bacterium | reverse complement strand
GACTCGGCTCGGCGCTGCCGGTCACGGGCTTCGTTGCTCGAAGCAGGCCTCGTCCCGTGCACTCGAAGCCCGTCTCCAGCTCACAGTTCACGTCGCAGCCGTCACCCGAGTACGCATTGCCGTCGTCGCATGCCTCGCTGGCACTGACGATGCCATCTCCGCAAATGGCCTTACACGTGCCGTCCGCTGCGCAGCTCGAACTCAGTTGGCGGCCCGACGTACAACCATCGTCTTAGACCGTGTCGCCATCGTCGCAGCGTTCACCCTGTGCTGGCTACTTGCCTCCTCCGCCGCAGGATCGTTGAGAAATTCGACAAGAACAAGTCTTGAAGGTGCCGGCAGATCTGAGCGAAATCGCAGGCCGTGTTCAGCGTCGTTGGAGCTCGGATCCAGGATACGGAAATGGCTGGGCGCTGCCATGTCGTGGTTTGCCAATCAACTTGGCTCTGGGGTCAGCAAGGCTGCACGGCTCCGAGTCGCCACGCTGGCACTGGCGCCGGTTCTAACGACAATCCAATTGTCGTCTTGACAACTCACTTGTCATAATGCACGTTGAGGGCATGGACATCGGCACCTGGTTCCTGGCCTATGGAGAAACCGTGCAGTACGTTGCCTTCGGCGTGTGCTTGCCAGTCATGGCGGCGTGGGAGCGCCTGCAACCCACTCGGAGGCAGCAGGAGTCCAGAGCGGAGCGCTGGCGGGCGAACCTCGCCCTGACGGGTTTGAACGTGCTCGCACTGGGCATTCTGCCGGTGTCGTTCATCGCGGCGGCCCAATGGGCTGAAAGCCGCGGCCTAGGGGTGCTCCGTGCGTACTCCCCTCCCGCGGCGGTCACCGTCACCGCGAGTCTGTTGGGACGTGGGTTCATCTCGTGGGTCACCCACCTCTTGATGCACAAGGTCCCGCTTCTCTGGCGGATTCATCGGGTCCACCACACGGACACCGAGCTGGACGTCTCGACCACGGTACGTTTTCATCCCCTCGAGTTCCCGGTGGGTCTGGTCATCGGACTGCCGCTGGTGCTCGTCATGGGCTTGAGCCCATGGGTGCTCGTTGCCTACGAGTTCCTCGATGTGGTCGTGACCTTGACGTCACACGCCAACGTGTCTCTTCCTGCGTTGATCGAGCGGACCCTTCGCTATCTACTGGTGACGCCCGACCTGCACCGCATCCACCACTCAGTGCGCCCCGAGGAAACGGACAGCAACTTCAGCGCCGTCTTCCCGGTCTGGGACATTGTGTTCGGGACGTTCCGCCTTCGCACCCACGAGCCGCAAGCGGTGATGCCACTCGGCCTCGAGGCGGTACGCGACGCGAAGACCCGTTCGGTCTGGTGGCTACTGGGGGTCCCTTTTCGACGAGCTCTAGCTCCTGCCCGGCGCGATGCAGGTGATGTGCTCCGACCAGCAGGGGGGTCTCTCTCATGAGGGCGCTCTACGCACAATTCCGAAAGCCGTCCGGCTCCTTGGGCTGGCTGGTTGGGCTTTCGATGGGTCTCAAGAACGCGAATCGAAGTCGCTGGGTGCTGGGCCTTCTGGGTGCCAAGCCCGGTGAGCGCATCCTTGAGATTGGTTTCGGATCTGGCGCCGACATCGTCCGGCTGCTCGAAGACGTCGGCCCAACCGGAACTGTCACTGGGGTCGATGCTTCCGATGTCATGGTGCGCATGGCTTCGCGCCGGAATCGCCGCGCAGGCGTCGAGAGGATCGTGCGGCTCGAACGGGCTGCCGTCCCGGACCTGCCGTTCGAAGAGGCGAGCTTCGACGCGGTCTACTCCGTCAACTGCGCCCAGTTCTGGCCGGATCTCAGGGTGGGATTCGCCGCGATGGGACGGGTGCTCTGCGCGGGTGGCCGGGCGGCAGTTGCGGTGCAACCCAAGCATCGAGGCGCCTCCCACGCGGACTCCGAGCGCTGGCTCGATAGACTCAGCACCGCGGCCGCGCAAGCAGGCTTCACCGTTGCCGGCGGCAAGCTCGGCCCGGAGCCTGTGCCCACCGCAGCCGTGATCCTCCAAAAGGAGGCTAGGCCATGAGGCAGCCAAGGTTCCTGCTGATGCCACCCCGAATCCTGTGGCTCTTGCTCGCCACCTCCGCGGGCATGCACTGGGGGCTGGGTCTATCAACTCGGGTCGTGCAATCGACGGCTTTCGGCGTCGCCCTGATGGCGGCCGGCGTCGGCATCAACGTCTGGGCTTCGCGGATCTTCGAACGAGAGCGCACTCCGATTCGCCCTGACGCGACCCCCACGACCATCGTCGAGCGCGGGCCATTCCGCTGGTCGCGCAACCCGATGTACGTCGGGCTCATCACGCTCCATCTGGGAACCGCCTTCCTCGCTGGTGGTGTTGCCTTCTGGGTCAGCGCTGGCCTCTACACCGCAATCCTCCGCGCGTTCTTCATCCCGCACGAGGAGCGTGTACTCCATCAAGCGTTCGGCGAGGCGTATGCAGAATACGCCGCCCGGGTCTCCCGCTGGGTCGGACGCCGCCCGGCGATGCCTCGACACCAACACCGCGAACAGAGACAAGGAACGACGACGTCATGCCCATGAACCGAGCAGAGCTGCTATACGCCGTAATCGACGAGACGCGACGGCTCTTTCATCGCCTCGCAAACGCGGCAGAACGCGCGCACGCGGACCTGGGCTTGACGGCCAGCCAACGGGCGGTACTCGAAGCCCTATCTTCCACGGGCCCCCAGAGTGTCCCGCAAATCGCTCGAGCGAAGGGCGTTAGCCGGCAGCACATCCAGACCATCGCGAATACCCTCGTAGAAGCGGCACTGATCGAGACCCGCGACAACCCCGCCCATCAGCGGTCGCCACTTCTCGCACTGACGCCGGAGGGAGAACGGTGCTTTCAACAAGTGCAGCAACGCGAGCATGCGATCCTGGTGGAACTGGCACAACGCTTTAGACTGGCCGACCTCGAAACGACGGCGCGAACGCTGAAGGCAGCGAGCGGTCTGCTCGAACAGACCCACGACGAACAAGGAGCAAACGAATGACGACGATTGAAAAGGTCCCACACCTGGGACAGGTCGGTCAGCTTTGCATCGGGCTTGCGGGGGTGTTCATGCTTCGCTGGCCGCTCAAGACGCTGGCCCCCACACTCGCGTGTGTGCGACGAAGATAGCCGCTCATGAGCCCGCTGATCGTCCAACAGACAGAGGCGGCGGAGCGCCCGAAGTGCAGCAGATGTTGCTCTGCTTCGTGGGACTCGACAAGCCGCGCGACCTCTGCGCTATGCGCATCTCCAACGGCCTGGCGCGAGCCGGAAGTCGGCGCTTGTATCACTTATGCGCCGCCGGACAACAGAGGGGCGCTTCTATCACTTACGCGCAACAGCGTGAGGAACTGGGCAAGAAGATCGACGCACTCGACGTCGACGCTCGCCGAGAGTGGGCGGAACGTAAGAGCGAGCTTGACCGAGAACTGGCCGAACTCGGACGCGATATCGACGGGGCGCTAGACTCGTTTGGCGACGACGTGACAGAGGCGACTCACTAGCCTCCGAGCCCAGCATGGGTCGCGCGTTGCGGCGCGTCGGTGAGACGGTTTGGGACTAACCCCTGCAGATGCTCGTCATCGTGCGAGCGTGACGATGAGGGGTGTTGAGATCTGTTCAAAATGACGCTGCGTTTCCTTCAATGGCGCGTATCACCCAACACCCGCGCGCTCGCATCTGGCTCGGTAGCGACTTCCACCCATTTCATCGGTCCGCCGCAGAGTCTGTGGCGGCTCACATCGACTTCCCCGTGCTGTTTGCCGGACAGGTGGTGCCCGAGAAGATGGTGCGCCGTTCCGAGTAGCGGTTCACCACCGCGCCATGGCTTGGCTCGCAGCGCTGGCAATGGCGGGTGCCGTCACGCGCGCCACACGGGTCAGGGCTCGGCCAGCTCCCACCGCGACTCCCTCCGGCGTTTGCTGGGTGATGGCCTGGTGCTCGTCCACACGGGTCGACCACAGCACGTGACCCGTCGCACCTTCTCTGAGTGTGAGCTCCACGGCCACGTGCACCTGCCACTGGTCATCGGATGTATCCACCTCTTCCAAAGCAACAACGCGACCGTGCAGTACGAAGTCAGCGCGGGCGTCGAAGCCACCCACGACGTGCGCGAAGTGGCCACTTTTCCGAAAGGCCTCGCGCAGTACGACCGAAACCAGCTCTCCGGGATTCGAGGACCAGCGATGGAAGTGGTAGTAGTCGAAGCGATGCGGTGATGTGCGATAGACGATGCGCTGGTCGTCGTACGCCTCATCCACCGCGAAGGAGCTCACGGCCAGAGACGCGTCCAGCTGCCGCGCCGCGGACTCAACCTCCGCCTCCGAAACACGGGCCTGGTAGTAGCGCAGGGGGGTTCCCGCACAGCTTCCAGCGCTGACGAGCAGCAGTCCGCCCAGTGCGCACCGCCACAGATTCACGGCAGCTTCCTTTCGGGCGGCTCGTCACCAAAAACTTGGATCACCGGCTTTTCCTGGAACGTGCGCGAAGTTTCCTTGAGGCTCCTGGAAGCCCGCTCGAGGTTCTCCAGCGTGGACCGAATCGCGTCCTGGTTCTGCGCTAGCGTGGCTTCGCTTTGGTCCAGAACCCTCCGCACGGAAGCCGCCGTCGCGATCAACGCGTCGATGGCTGGCTGAAGCTGCAGGCCTTCAACTGTCGTCTTGACCGCTTCGCCGGTCTCGCGAAGCCCGGCAGTCGTCTGCGGGATCTTCGCGTCCTCCAGGGCGGTTCGTGCTGAATCCACCGCCGCATCCAGGCCGGCAAGCGTCTTGTCGAGGTGTGCTGAGGACCGCTCCAAGTTGCCGATCATCGAGCGTACCGGGCGGCGGTTTTCGTCGAGCACCCGTTGGGCGGTATCCAGCGTGCCGTTGCCCTTCTGCACCGTCCTATCCAAGTCCACGATGAGGGTGTTGGCATTGTCGAGCAAGAGGTCCAGCCGCTCCTGGTTGTCAGGGCCCGTGATGGCGAGGAGTTGATTCAGCAGCTGGACGACCTGTCGACTGATGTCGGCGGCGTCCCCCGTCAGCTGGTCCAGAATGTTCTGGCCGGCCTCGATCTCACCACCGGGCTCCAGGCGCTTTGCCTCCCGCGTCCCGCCAATCAACTCGACGAACTTCAGTCCGGTGATCCCCTGCATGTTCAAGACCGCCTTGTGGTCGACCTTGATAGGGGTCCCCGGATCGACCAAAATGTAGATGTCCACCAGCTCTACGTTGTCGGGGTCGATGCGAATGCGCTCGACCACGCCAACGCGCACGCCGCGGAACTTCACCGGGGACCCGCGATCGAGACCGTGCACGCTGTCGCCCACCCGGATCAGGTACTCGGGGCGGTCTGTGAAGACTTGGCGCCCGACGAGATAGAACAAGGTGACCAGCAACAGCGCGATAGCAGCCGTCAAGAACGCACCCAGTCTCAGTTTCTGCGCGCGCGTCGCCATTCAGCCGCTGCCCCGCGTGGTGCCCGTGTCAACCGGTGGGATGGCGTCGAGCAGGGTCGCGTGCGTACCAGAACTCATGTAGTCGGGGGCGACGCGGTTGAAGAAATGATTGACCTCGGGATTGGCGCTCTCCGACAGTGCCTGCAACGAACCCCGCTCCAAGATCCTGCCGCTCCCGAGCATCACGATGTCGTCGGCGAGCAAGCGAATGCTCTCGAGTTCATGCGTCACCACTACCAGGCTCATCGAGAACAGTTGCTGGAAGCTACGCAACAGCCGGTCCAGCCCTGCCGCGGCGATGGGATCCAAGCCGGCGGAGGGCTCGTCGGCAAACAGCAGCTCTGGATCCAGCACCGTGGCACGTACGAGTGCAACTCGCTTGCGCTGGCCGCCAGATATCTCTGACGGAAGCCGCTCCTCCAGCCCAGCGAGGCCGACGAGAGCGAGCTTCATGCGCACCAGCTCATCGACCAATGGCTCGGCGAGGTCCGTGTGTTCGCGCACGGGCAAAGCGACGTTCTCGGCCACCGTAGCCGAACCGAACAGGGCTCCGTACTGAAAGAGCATGCCCGTGCGTTCGAGCAGGGCCATGCGTTCTTCTGCTGCCAGCACGTGGGGGTTCTGACCAAACAGCATGACCCGACCCGCCAGCGGCGGGAGCAAGCCCACCAACGTTTTCAGCAACGTCGACTTCCCGCAGCCAGAACCGCCCAGAAGGACGGTGATGGCTCCCCGTCGGATCTCCAGATCGATGTTCGAGAGGATGGGGGTACCCGGGTAGCCAGCCGTGAGGTTTTCGCAGACGATGATGGGGTCCGAGGAGGCATGCGGCATGGTCATCCGATCAACGTCGCCACGGTGGTGAAGATGCTGTCGGCAACGATGAGCATGAAAATGCTCGCCACGACGGCACGAGTGGTGGCGAGACCCACTGCCGCGGCACCACCCCGCACGGAAAACCCAGCGTGGCACGCAATGATTCCGATCAACACAGCAAACATCGCGCTCTTGACCAGCCCATGGCTCAAGTCCCCCAGGTCGAGGGAGGTGATTGACTGGTCGACGTAAGCAGTGCCCGGAACGTGCAAGTAGAGGGTAGCGATCAGGAACCCGCCGAGACATCCGACGACGTTGCTGATCAACGTCAGCGCCGGCTGCATGAGCGTGATTCCCACCAGCCTGGGCAGGATCAAGAAGCGGCCCGGATCGATGCCCATGACACGAAGCGCGTCGATCTCCTCGTTTGCCTGCATGGTTCCCAACTCGGCAGCGATGGCGGAGCCGCTCCTGCCTGCGATCACCACCCCCGTCAGAATGGGACCGAACTCCCGAAACATTCCGATCCCGACCAGATTGGCGATGTAGATGTCTGCGCCAAACGGTCGAAGCTGATCGGCGGCTTGAAACGCGATCACCAAGCCCAGCAACAGACTCAGCAATGCCACAATCGGCAGCGCATCCACACCGATCCGCAAGGACTGAACGGTGACTGAGCCTCGCGGCGGAAACCTCCCACGGAAGAAGCCCGCGCAGGCTCGCTGCGCCGTTGCCAACGTCTCCAGCAGAGCGTCCAATTCGGCTACCGCGTTGAAGCCGTGGGCCCCAAGCTGTTCGATCGCGCCGGGCGAAGGGGGTGCCGTTGGGGCCTGCCCCAGACGCGGCAGCATCTGGGCGATCGCGCGCAGCTGGCTCGACAGATTCTGCAGCACGAGCTGGACGCCCGTCTGCTCGCAGCGGCGGGCCATCACCGACAACGTGGCAACGGCTGAGGAATCAGCCACCACCACCGCCGCCAGATCGAGTTCGATTCGCTTCGGCACCGACTTGGCGAGCAACCGTTCGAATGCCTCGTACAGCTGTGGCGCCGTCGTGGCCCGGAGCGCACCCGACGCTGCCAGTCGCGCACAGCCCATGTTCACGTCGAACTCGACCGTCACACTGAGCCTCGCCGCTTCGCGTCGGGTCTGGGGCTGGGGTGTCACTGGCCACGAGCAGTTGCAGGGAGTGGGCCAAGCTCGCAGGCGCTGGGTGGTTCCCTGTTACAGCTCACGCCTTCCTGGCTGCAGGTCTTGCGTCACGGCTGCTCGAAGGCGCGAGTTCTGCGCTCCTCAGGCGTTTCTGTGGCTTTCCCGTCTGGAGCTGATCGCCACGGATGCGCGGGAAGTTCAGCTGGCAGGCGGCCAAGCTTGTCAACCGCTCAGTGCTGGGACACGTGGCACCTCGGCGCCGGCGTTCGCAAAGGCGCTGCTACGAGAGCGAATCACGATCAGTCGCCGTCAGCGACAACGGCCACCGGAACCCGACTGTAGGTAACCAGATCCGTCGATGCGGTCCCCCCCAGATAGCGCTGCAATAGATTGCTCTTGTTGCGACTGCACACGATCAGCGGCGAACCCACGCGTTCGGCGTGAGCCAGAGTCTGCTCCATCGGTTGACCCGGCAGCACGTTGAGGCGTCCCTGAACGTGGTGCTCGCCCATCCAGGCATCCATCAGCGCACGTGTTCTCTCGGTGCGTTCCTGTTGGCGCCGCGCAACGACTGCGGATGGCATGTAGGCGGAGCTCGCATGAAGGGGCGGCGCAATGGCCACGACATCGAGCTCCCGCCCCATGGAAGTGGCCATCCTCGACGCGAATTCAAAAGTCGCGTGCGACACCTCAGAAGCAGAACGGATGCTCCACACCACGGGTCCTTTTCCAAAGCGACTCGGATCGACATCCGGGGGCACGACAAGAACTGGCAATCGGAGGATTCGCAACAACCGGCGCGTCACCGCGCCGATGCGCACGAGGCCAGGCTCATCCAACCCGACACGACGCCCCACTATCAGGCCCGTCATCGCCGGCGCGTCACAAGCCTCGTGCAAGGCCTCTTCGACATTCGGGGCCTCCACGACTCGAAGGCTCGCAAAGCTATCTGACAGCCCCAAACGCTCGAGTTGTTGGCGCAATGCGTCCATGGCTTTGGATTTGATTTCCGCATCCCCGGCGTCGGACTCGACCACATGAATACCAACGAGCGGTACGCTGCGATCCAGTTCATGCAGCCATGCTGCGAACTTCAGTACGCCGACCCGTTCCAAACGCAAATCGACACCCACCAACCAAGACATGGCGACAACCTAGGACGACCGGCGGCCGACTACAAGCCGCCCCAAGGTCGAAGCCGAAATCGCGGGTCTCACTCTGGAGCGCAGAGCTATCGCGTGGTGCGCCTGCCGCATCAGCTCGGCATGCGACAGACTGACGTTGCCGTGAAGCAGGTGCGCGGGGCCTGCTCAAGCGCAGTTTCGACATCGACATCCAGTGCTCGAAGTGCGGCGGGTCGATGTGGCTCAAAGCATTGCTGACCCGTCCCTAAAGCCTGCGCCGGCTACTGACCGCGCTGGGACAACCCACCGATGCTCCCCAAAGAGCTCCACCCCGACCCCCTGTGGGCCGAGTTCGAGAACAAGACAATGGTCAGCCCGTCGACACGGTAGCTGAGTACCCGTTCATGGAAGGGCTGCTGGAGTTCGACGGCGCTCCCCAACTCATGCGGCTGCTTGCCGAAGCGCAGCAGACTCATCGCTGCTACGCCAGCCACCTGGCAGAGTTTGCTTTGGCGCACGAACTCGGTCCCGAGCAGTTACCGCTGGTCGCAAGGCAGGTAGGTCCACCTTGTAGCCTCCGGCAGACGGTTGGCCGTCGCCATCGTAGGACCGCAGTCGAAACGTCTGCGCCGGATCGACCCAACGGGTGCATGGTGTCGTGCACAGCGTTTCGTTGCTGCGCCGAACTTCCCAGACGCTCCCCTGAACCGCGCCCCCAGCATCAAGGCGGAATGCCCCTATCGAAACGGCCTGCAGTAGGTGAGTTGCTTGGGAGCAGCTTCCCCCAAGCGGAACATCTTGCACGTTTGCGCCCTTGAGCGTCATCTGGCCAGCGGAGGTGGTGTACACTGACAGGCGCCCGGTCTGCGATAAGGCGCCTTCGAGGTCCCAGACACCCAAGGGCAGCGCCGCATGCAGCTCATCTGCATTGTCGATGTCGAGCACATCGGTCGTCGTGGTGGTCTTCTGCCACACGTACTGCCCTGGCAATTGACAGCCCACGAGCAGTCGCATCTCGCAACCGGTGTACTCCACCGCGATTGCCCCTCGGTGCAGGTTCGCCTCCAAGTTGGCCTTTCCCGTGCCACTCCATTCGACGAGCAACGGCGCTCCTCGGGCCTCGGCATGCTCGCAGGTACTGGGCGCCGCATCGGCCAGCGTCGGGGCATGAGCGCGAGGCGTTGCCGTCGAACCGCAGGCTGTGGAGATCAACAGGCAAACAATCGGCCAGGTCTTGCGCATGAGGTTCAAGGATGTGCTTGAGGTTGCGCATTATCGTTGAATATCAGATGAGGCGGAGCTGACTCCGCCCTCCATGGCGCAAACCGCGAGCACGACACGTTCGCGAGCCCCCCGTTACCGCGTTCGGAAGCGTCGCGCGCGACATGTGAGATCCGAGCGAGATGATCCCAGCACGCGTTGCACGAAGCGACGGCTGCCGTCGACGCGCTGGCGGAGGCTCCGCTTGCCTCAACGTATTGCCCTATTGGTCACCCCCCCAGAATGTCCCGTATCTTGGAGGCTCGGTAGTCGAAGATCGCGTTCAGCGACCGCCGCACCCATGGCAGCGCCACGCGCCCAACCGGATCGAGCGGCAAGCGGTAGTGCACCGTATCCCGAATTTCCGTGCCCTCCGGCACTTCCACGAACTCATGCAAATGGTGCCATACGGCGTACGGCCCCTCGAGCTGAACGTCGACGAAACGCTCATCTGGCTCATATTCAGTGATCTCGGTACGCCACCGCACCGGCACGCCATGAAGTTTCAGCGCGTAGTCGATGAGAGTGCCCGAACGCATTTCGATCGGTACTGGTGTAAGAATGCAGAAGCTCAAGTAGGGCGGAGTGATTCGCTCGAGGTTCTGGGCGTTGGAAAAGAACTCGAACACCTCCGAACGTCTCCTGGGTACGACCTGTGTTCGCCATAGGACATGGGGGGCAGGCGGCGCTGTCGCTCGGCGTTCTTGGTGCAGTGTCGGCGCATTCATTCCAGGTACGTGCGGCTCTGACGGGCAAGGTCAAGTCTACTCGAGAACCCGAGATGACCGGCGCACTTCGCCTGTTACCCCGAGGGGATGGCCTGGGACACGTCTCGCCGTCCGGGACACGAACCCCCGCCGTCCGGGGCACGGGCCCAAAGGCGGAGCGGGAGCCTGCGAAGTCTCTCCTTGCATGCGCGCGGAGGCCACAATTCCACTTTGCGTGTACTCGGAACGTACACCAGGGCCGCGAGGAGGGGTGTCGACCGGGGCGGGAGCGGCGCTTCGCTGCTAGCGGCAGAGAAGGGGCGCAGTGCCCCCTTCCGGAAGCGGTCCGGAACAGACACCGGAAGCGGGAGGCGCTACGTCAGGCCGGCTCATCGAAGAGCACGGCTTGGGCATCGTGATGCTCGTCGTGCTGCTGGTGGCTGCGTGGCTGGCTGGTGAAGTAGGCTGGTGGCCGAGGCGGAGCTCTTCTGGGAGCCGTGGTTGGCTCATCGAGGTGTGCGCAGCAACTTGGGGTGGCTTTTTCGGGCTGAGGAGGAAGGCTTTGAGCTTCCGCTGGTTCGTAGCCGTCGAACCCCCGCCGGAGAAGAGCACCTGTTAGGAACTCGCGCCCCATGCTAGATTGAACTCGGGATGCTGCAGCTCTACACCCCACGCGCCGATGACCCCGCGGCTCGCTGGCTCCAAGCGATTTGGGAGCCTCAAGATTGCTATCCAAAAGAACGTGGCGGCTTAACGCCGTCTGACAGTTGTAACCCCACCGGACACCAGGTGGATCGCGACCCACTGTCAGATCAAGTTCCAAAATTTACACTAGAGGTCCTTGCTCCGCAACCGCTGACGGCTTGTGGCCCGTCGTGGACAAGCCGGCTTACCCGCTCCCTCCTCTCGTAGTCGTTGGTACGTGGAGCCCTCCCGGAGTGGTGGAGCCAGCAGTGTTTGTCTACTCGACGGATCCCACTTACAAGTTCGATCCCGAAGCCATGCACGATGAGCTCATGCGCTACTACCATGAGACGGTTGTGCCTCTGCAGCGGGTAGACTGACACCGGACGTAGGCACCCAACTCAAGCCCGTTCCGGACGTACAGGTTGTCCACCTGTGACGAGATGACCTACTACTCCGAGTGTCGTCTCCAGCAGCCTATCTACCCGCATCTGGGACACCGGCGTCCGATGGCTTTGGGGATTCTGGGACACCGGCATCAGCAGGCTTTGAGCAGTCCGCAGGGCAGTTGCACCAGTTCTCCACCTCGTCACACACCCCGTTTCCGCAGGCTGAGCAAATAAACGCAGCCTCGGAAACGTTGAAACCCACGCCACTATAGCATGTGCCGTCCGTCACCTCCAAGCCCCCGCTAGGCATGTCAACCAGTGCGCCCCCCGTGCTCCGATACCGAATTCTCTCGACGTAGCCAGCCTTCTGCCAGCCGTTGGAGGCCCAGGCGCCTGACCCCATGTCCGTCTCCGTGTGGACGGTGGAGTTGTTACCCGCAACCTCCCCGCCGGCACGGAAGCGTTCCGCATTGGCTTGCAGTACCCCATCGTAGGAGCTGACGTACCAGGCCCCCATCCACTCTCCACCGACATAGAGGAACCAATTCCCGTTGAGACTGAACTTTCGGATCTCGATCGGCACCGAATACTGACTTCCGTTTGTAACGGAGTAGTTGTGAAAGGTGCCCAGGGTGTCGACGCTGTACGCAGCGGTCGAAGAAGGATTCGTCGGCGCATCACTTCCAGACTTCGTGAAAGACGAGTTTGAACGGTTCCTCGATTGCGGTTTGCTCTGCAAGGGTGCTGCCCTATTGGTCTGCGACACAGAAGGCTGCTCGGGCACCCAAGTCGTTGCGCTGTCGTGTAACGGTCGAGGCTGGTGCAGTGCTTGCTTGGGCAGACGCATGGCGCAAACCGCATCCAACGGCGTAGTCGCGATCACCCGCCCTGCCCGAGAACACCGTCTCACGGATCAAGGCCACTCCGATCGACCCCAAGTCCGTAGAGCGGGTGATGCCGACGAGGATCGTCTTCGAGAAGCTCTCCCACCAACTTTCAGGTGAGCG
>JBNKUV010000104.1:0-158329 GCA_050298815.1 Polyangiaceae bacterium | reverse complement strand
ACCGCGGCCACACTCCTGTGCTCGCAGCCCGCTCCGCCTCCACCCGGCGCCTCAGCGCCTCCGCCTTGTGTCGCTTTTTCATTCACGCCTTGTCGGCGCAAATTCGCGATCCTGCAGGACGTGGCTCGGCGACTTCGTACGATGTACTGGGTTTGCCCCGTGCTCGTTCGCTGGCCAGTAAATCTGCGCGCGTCCGCTCAAGTACAAGAGCGACATCATGTACAAGCAGCCGTCGTAGTAGCGCCACTGCCCGGTTGGAATCGGCAACTTGAACGCCTCCCGCACGAAATCGTACGCCCGTGGGTGGTCCGCAGCAAGACTGGCGACTGCGTTGGTCGCCAAGAGCCCGCTCGATCGATCGCTCGATAGCTTCTTGCCGGAGAGCTCGTACTGATTGCCGTACATCTCGCTCCCTTCCTGCTCGAAGAAGGATTGCATGCGGTTAGCGAGCTCGATCTGCGTGGGATCGGCACCTCACCACGCGTAATCCACGCCAATGTTCATGGCGACGCGCCACGCATCGAACCGAAAGTTCACCGTGCCGGCGTCCCACGGAGCCGCACGAGGCGCGCCGTCGAAGTCGGCGTAGTCAGGGTAGAGTCCAGTTTCGGGGTAAGCGAACTTGGGGAACATCTCACGACTGGTCTTGGCTGCCGTGCGCCAAAACTCCGCGTCCTCTGGCGGACCCCACAGCGAGAACAACTCGTAGAACGCGGGCAGATGGTAGCTCGGATCCGTGTGGTCAGCGTTGCTCTGCAGGTAGCCCATGTCCGGCGTGAAACGCACCTGATACGCCTCACGACTGAACAGCGATGTTGCGCTAGGCGCTGCATTCTCGCACGCCTGACACGGGCCAACGATGACCTCACGGTGCACCAGATCGCGGAGGATGCGCCGAGCTTCCGTGCCGTAGTCGAAGATCCCTTCGCCATTGCCCCAGCGGTTTTCCGCCATCAAGAGCGCCATGGCGAAGTACTCTTCGCCGTCAGCTCGGGCCACCCTTGGCCAAGGGGGTGCTCGGGAGCAAGGGAGCGACTCGTTCGGTCGGCGATGCTTGTGTCCGCGTCTGGGCGGGCGTGGGGTGGCGGTGTCGACACAGCGCTAACCCGAGTAGTTGTCGTCTTGTTCGATGCGCGACAACACCCAGTCGAAGTCGCCCGTGACAACCTTGACGTGGCAGTATTCACAGGTGCCCGCCATGCTGACATTCAGAGGTGCGCCGCAGTTGGCGCACGCCAGCGGATCTCGATCGCGGCTCTTGGCGGCGCGCCCACGAATGAGCGTCCAATACTCAGTGTATCGTCGCTCCACGCTCTTGCTTCCCTTAATCAGCGTGCCGTCTTCGCGCATCGTGTAGTCCAAGCCGGTTGCAAAGACGCGAACGGTGATGGCATCGTAAGTGGCGTCGGAGATGACACTCGAGAGGTGAATATCGAGGATCCTCGCGTTCTCGGTGACGTTGCGCGCGCCCGCCTGACCGTACAAGTCCAACCAGTAGCCGAAGTACTGAAACAGGTTGTCGCTGACGTGGGGTCGGATCTGGGAGAGATTCATCGTCGTCCACCCTATCTGAAGCTGAGTGAAGACGACTTTGACGCGCTCGAGGAAGCGCTCGTAGGCGAAGTGCTCGTCTCGGGCGCAGAGCTCGCCAAGCCGCTCCTGGACCCGCGGTTGCACCACCGTGGAAAGCTCGGTGCCTCTCTCGGCCACTTCGGTCGTCAACAGAGGCGGACGCTTTTCCAGGCGCACACACTCGATAGCGTAAACCTTCCAATCGAAGCGCCCATCGGTGACGTGCTCTTTGCAGTAGCTGCATTGGTTGCCCACGATAGCCTCCAGCGGCGCACCGCAATTGGGGCAATCCAACGTCCGTGACCTCTCCGGACCACGAGAGCGAGCGTTGCGCGGTCGAATCAGGGTGACCCGCTCCACCAGGTAGAGCCGTTGGGAGTTCCCACCCCGGGTCTCGGTGAGGTTCGATTCGACCTCCACGGTGACGCGTGTGTGCTGCTGCCCAGGCTGCAGGCCGACGAAGCGCAGACTACCGATCAGGACACGGCTCACTCCCTCCAGCGAATCGTCCGTCAGGGCTTTTTGCACATTGTCATCGAGGTAGGGGCCGAGTTTGGCCAAACCCGTCTTGGGTCGAGCAAGATGAATCTGCGCGTACAGCGTGTAGATGAAGTCTTCGAATAGGACGACGGAGAAGTACGGGTCCCACTGACGGATCTTGTCGATAGCGCCACGCGCAACGTAGTGCGGTCGTGAGACGGTGACTTCGCGGGTGGGAACACCCGCCGACCAATCGCTGAGCCCGGCGCCTCCCGCTCGGTTGATCACGTAGTAACCAATGACGACCACCAGCACGACGGCCCCCAAAGCGGGGAAGCGAATGCACAAGTAGAGCAACTGGATGACGAGGCCGATGTCACCACCGCCACCGCCACCGCCGCCCCCACCGCCACGGCGACCTCCGCCTCCGAACGACTCACCACCCCCCGGTCGAGCCCAAACCTCCGAGCTCAGCGCGGCCACGGCAACGACCGAAAGCAGTGCAAGCGCCCCGCGAGCCTTCATGCTCCGAATGCCCAGCCGAGCCCCGAGGGTGGTCGCGAGGCGTAGCGCGGCTTTCTGCGTCCACTTGTCCGCCGCCGCGAGGCGCAGCGTGGCTTGTGGCGCCCACTCGTTCAACGATTCACGCAACGTCATCGCTGAGCTCGTTCTCGTCATCGGGTTGACGGGGTAGGATTTGCGCCAGTGGGTGTTCGAGTTTTAGAAGGGCGGACAAGAACGCCTCTTCGTCCAATCTAGCCGCAGCTTCTACCAGATCGTCCACCGCTCGTGCGTAGTCCTCACTGAGCATTTCCTGGGGGATCCCCTCGTCCGGTAGGACACAGGCTAACCGTTCTTCCAGTGCTACGAAGACCAGAAGGCCCGTTCTGTCTCTCGTTTTTGCGATACCGAGTTCATCGAAAGTCCGCTTGGCTGCCGCGTCCACCGCAGCACGCCGAGCGGCGGCGGGGGTAAACGCACGCCGGAGCGGTTCGACACTTGCGACGAGCAACGTCACCAGAACGAAAGCGAGCAGCGTATCGACTCCGATCCACACGTAGTAGTAGACCGTCGGACTCAACAGAAGAACGAGCAGCACCACCGACGCTGCGACGGCACCACACACGACGCTCGTCTTTTGATACCGACTCGCGTGTTTGCGAACGGCTACCACCACCTCGGCGGCGGTCCCCGATTCGATCTGACGGATCGCCGCGGTGGCACGGTGACGAGTCGCCTCCTCCAAAAAACCTCGCCGCGACATGGGCAGACGATACCAAGCCGCACCAGTTTGCCAACCCCGGCCGCGCGATTACGGTACGCTGGCTGAAGGATTCAGGGGTCGGCCGGCTTGCGTACCCGCCAGATACCGGCCAGCACACTGCCAATGACCGAGTGAAAGACACTCGAAATGGCGCAAGGCACCGCTGTCAGTGGGTCCGCAAAATGCCTCCGCGCAAGCACCACCCCGAGCCCGGAGTTCTGCATTCCGACTTCGATTGCCGCAGTGCGTGCTATGAGTGAATCATACCCAAAGAGCTTCGCCAGCGCGTAGCCAAAGGCGAACCCTCCAGCATGCAGCAGAAACACCGCTAACAACAGCGTCGACGCACTGCTTTTGACGGCCTCGCTGCTCTGTCCAATGATGCTCGAGACGATCAGCGCAATGGCGATGACGCTCACCAGTGGCGCCACCGGCAGCACCCACTGCACCACGCGCGGTAGCCACCGATTGAGAAAGACTCCCGTCACCACCGGAACCACGACTACCTGAACCGTGCTGAAGAAAAGCCCCCAAGCATCAACCTTCACCATCGTGCCTGCGAGCAACTGAGTGAGCAGAGGCGTCATAAAAACGGCACCGAACGTGGATATCATGGTCATCACGACGCTCAGCGCCACATTGGCCCGCGCCAGATAGGCCACGACGTTGGACGCAGTCCCCCCAGGACAACAGGAAACCAGGATGAGACCGACCGCAAACGGCGTCGGCAGGCTGAACGCGTTAGCAATGGCCCAGCCCAAGAACGGCATCACCGTGTACTGACCAACGAACCCCAAAGCCGCCGCTCGGGGCATCTTGCCGACACGCTGGAAGTCCTCGAGCGTCAGCGTGATGCCCATGCCCAGCATGATCACGGCCAACCCCCACACGATCCACGGACCGGAAAACCAGGTAAACCAATTGGGCTGTACCAGCGCTAATCCGCCGCCGACGACGACCCACACTGGAAAGGCGTTGGTCAGGACGCTGACAAGCCGTTGCATCGGGCGTTGATACGACGAATCAGCGCGCGACGGTACCGCCAGATGAGCCTCACTCTGGCCTGGGTTCAGCTCCGCGCCCTGCTGCGCCGCCGCAACCAGAACGTGGGCTCAGTTTGCGCCACCGTCCACAGCGGGCGCACCGCCCATGCCCATATCGTCCAACATTTCATCCATCGTGTCGGTGGTATCATCCGCGGGAGCCACGCCGCCGTCACTGCCGGAAGCCCCTCCCATGCCCATATCCTCCACAGCAGGCTCGCCCATGAGAAGCAAGTTGGGCAGGCAAATGCCTGTGTGGCCCACATCGTCAGCGAAAGCGGGGTCACCGTCCAGCGGCAGGCAATCCCACTCCGCATGCTCACAGTCTTCCGAGACATCGCAGGTCTGCAGACACTGACCGAGGTCATTCTGACCGAAGTCCATGGCGCCTGCCCAGACCAGGCCAAGCAACGGGAAGCACGCCGAGTCCACGGGTGTCGTGTCGCCCAGGTCGCGACGACACGCGTAAGTCTCGAACTGCAGCGAGCACGCCGAGACACACACGCCATCCGTCGAGGTCTCGTCGATGTACATACATGACCCGCCAAGACACTCTTCGTGTGCTAAACAGGTCGCGCCGTCGGGTAACAAGTCATCGGGAACCTCTTCCACACACAGCCACGGAAACGCAGGAGAGCACGACAGTCCGTCACCGCACTCCGCGTCACTGAAACACAGCGGGTCACACACGCCCACGTAGGTCTCGGGATCGATCAATGAACACGCACGGTTCAACGAGTCACTGCATTTTTCGTTGGGGTTGCCGACGAGACAAGCCTCGTAGCAGTAACCCACGTCGTCGGACGTATCCTCCGTGTCTTGACCCACGCCAATACAGAGCGCCGTCGAGCCGCACACCGCTGGGTCCTGTTCGCAGCGCATCGTGCACATGCCTTTGGCGATCTGGCCTTCGGAAAACGCGGGTTCTTCCTTCAGGCACACGACACCGTCGCCGCACTCCTCGTCGCTTTCGCACTCCGCGCCCACTGAGGCGGGGGTCATCCCCAAGTCGACGGACATGTCATCGCCCAGAGCGTCGTCTAGCGACTCCGACAAATCCGGGTTGGTTTCCCCGCTCGTGTCAGTGCCCGTAGCAGGGCCAGCCGCATCCGTACTAGCGGTATCCGCCGCGCTTTCGCTCGGCTGCTCCGCGTCGGTCGTAGTTGGCGTGTCCGTACCCGCCACCTCCGTGGTGTCGTCGGGACTTGCGCCTTCCTCATTCGACCCAACCTGTTCATCCCCTCCCCCACACGCGAAAACAGCGAAGCCAACAAGGAACGGAGTGGACAGGGCGGAGCGCTTCATGGCCCTAGGATAGCGTGACGACGCGCCCGCTCCCAGCGGCAGGAGCGATAGAGTCACCATGTTGTCAGCAGGACCGCTCGTGATGTAGCTTTCCATCGCCCGCGTTCCCAAACGGCATCACGAGATGAAATCGTACACGAATGAGAATGCACCCAACCGGAAACAGTTCGGCGTCCACGAACAGGCGGGGCACCAGAGGAAAGACTGCAGGTCCCCTCAGTCCCAATCCACACGAAAACGAGACGCGTGAGTGCGGACAAAGTCGTCGATATCCCAGGATTCATCGCTGAGAATGGACCGACACTCCGGCAGAATGACATAACACCCCGCCTCCACCTCTGCGTCGCCAGCGTGGACCCGCACCACGCAGCGCTCATATTGATCCCCCTCGTACGCATCGAGCCTGTGCCAGTCCGCTTCCGTAACGGGCTCGTACAGTAACCCCTCGACTGAGCAGGAGGCATCTCGCACCACCCCGGGATAAACGGCGCCCCGCACTCGATATCTGGCGTAGCCGCCAAGAGTCGCGGGCCGCCCACTCCAACGTCTCCCCACCACCGCTTGGGCGATCTCGGGCACCAACAGGGTGCCGTAGACAAAAGCTCGCGAAACGCTGGGACCAGCCTGAGGCATGAGATGCACAGAGCCCGCCGGATAGGATGCGGCCTCGCCCAGGACCGTACATCGTGCCTGGGCGGTGCGACACCTGTAATGACCTCACTTGGAAGCGCCGTATTGCACGAGGGATGAAAACTCCGACCGTATTGGCGCTGACCATCGCCGTCTCCTGGACCACGGAAACTGCGCGAGCGGCGCGCGAGTCTGGCCCCTCGTCGGGCGGCATATTCGTCAACCCGGTCGGTGCCTTTTACGGCCCTCTGCCGGTCGAATTCGCCTTTGGAGCTGGCAGCCGCACGTCCATCAACGTGACGGGCAGCCGTTGGTCCCACTTCGAGTCCAGTGCCGCAGGCACCATTGGCGGGTGGGGTGTCGGCGGCGGCGTGCAGATGTTCCCAGTTGGACCGCTCTACGAGGGCGTGTTCGCCTACCCCTCCGTCAGCTACCTGTGGATCTCGACTGACCGGGTCAACGACCAAACCCAAGACACTCCGCCGCGAGTGGAGGACGGCTTCGAGCAAAACGCGATCGTCCCGCAGGTGCTCTTTGGCTACCAATTTGATTGGAAGGTGGTCTCGTTGCGCCTGGGATTGGGAGGCTTCTACGTGATCCCGCTGCGCACCACGGGCGAGGTGGATCTGGGGTTGGAAGGTCTGTGCTTGGCACTCGACATCAGCCTTGGCGTGACGTTCTGAGAGCCAGGCCGTCCGCTTGTCGACGTTGCCTACGCCGAGACATTGACGGCGATCCCCAATGAGCGGATCTCCGTGGCGAATGCCTCTAGCCAAGCAGCATCCAGGCGTGACAACGTTGGCGCCTCAGGTTGCATCGAAGGCCGAGCCAACCCGTACAGCAAAACCCCTTCGAGTGGAGCGCCATCGCTCAGCAGTTGTCCGACTGCGGCGACGTACGCCTCACGCTCGACGAGTGACGGCGGCTGACCGTCTCGAGCGAACATACAAGTCTGGATCCATGTCGGGCACAAACGAGAGATTTCGTTCAAGCGCCGCAGACGCTCCGCAACGGACGCCGTATTGCTGTTTATCCGAGCAGCGCCCTCTTGAGTGGCGCTATCCAGCTTGAACCATACGCGACCGCCCACCTCAGCCATCCGGACAATCCCGCGCTGCACTTCAGCGCGATGAGTCAGCGTGCCATTGGTGATCAAGATGACGGCGATCCTTCCCAAGAGGTCGAACTCACCAAGCACTCGCGCCACGACCTCGACCGCCTGAGGGAAGTCCGGGCTGCTCGTTGGCTCGCCGTTGCCGGAAAACGCGACATCGTTCAGGCGGCGCGCTCCCTCGGGGACACGCCGCTGCATGAAATCGCCGTCGACCACGTCCGACAACATCCGCTTCAGCTCGGCTTCGAGCAGCGGCAGCTCGATCTCAGGCCCCTTGCCGAACGTCAACCCAGGCACCTGGCAGTAGATGCAACGGAAGTTGCAGGCGTTGTTGGGGTTCAAGTTGACCCCAATGGATACTCCACCCGCCCGACGCGAGACGACGGGATAGACGTAGCGAAGGTTTTCGCTGTCCCGGTCGTGGTTTTCGACGTCGAGCTTCACGGTGAAGCTCTAGGCTCTAGCGCCCAGAAGTGCAAGCGCTAGAGCCGGCCAGAAACGCTCAGCCGCCGTCGATGATGGCGCGTAAGTCCGCCACGGCATTGTCCGCCAGCGTGTACGTCTTCGTGTTGTCGTGACACGACGAACACTTGACGCGATTACCCGCTGCCTTGGCCTTCTTGACGTACTCCTTCATCAAGTCCTTGGCCCCCTTGACGCCGCCTTCGTCGCACGCCGCCTTCACTTCGTCGAACTCGAAGCTCGTCGCTCGACAACCGTCGTCAGCCGACGCTCCGTCGTCGGCCCCGTCCGGTGTCGACTCGGCAGGCGCCTCGTCTGCCGCCGTCTGTGGCTCGTTCTGTGGACCACCGCAAGCGCCGAGCACGCCGGCGACGCCGAGCGCCATGACCATGAAAAACCCTGCCAACTGCCGAAATCTCACTGTGTGCTCTCGCTCCCTGCGCGTGCTGACCCGACCCATCCGTGGTCGCTCACGCTCTACGCGCATATCACGACGACGCGACCCTTGACCAGTCCCGGTGGTGTCCCGAACGAGTAGTTCGGGGCCATGACAGGGTCATGGTGCCGCTCAAAGCAGCTGGCATTGGCCACGCCCTGAAAGCGACATTGCGTTCGGCCCGGATAGGGAAATGCGCTACCGGGCACCGGTCTGGGGACTCATATCGCGAAGCAGGAGTACGCGCGGATCGCTACAAAATGCCTTGAACCCGGACTCGTCCGGATGACCTGGATAAGGCAAGAAGCTGTGGTCTGGGCGCGCATTGCGCCAAGCCAGCGCATAGGCCACACCGAGCGCCGTGGAGCTCTGGCCCAAAGGCTCCAAGAACTTGCTGGTGAGCCAGCTCTGCCCGGCGGACGGATGGTTGAGACCACCTTGCACGCCAAACTCGGTGATCGCAGCCACCTTGCCCCGCTCTCGCGCCAAACCCACCACGAGCTCACTCAACTCGACCAAGGTTGTGCCATCATCTCGGTAGTAGTGGTCGAAGCCGAGCACATCCACGTACTCGTCCCCCGGATAGCCGTAGAAGTACGAATCTCGACTACGCGCGTCGTAACCGTTCGGAGAGAAGGC
Source organism: Polyangiaceae bacterium (assembly GCA_050298815.1). GTDB lineage: Bacteria > Myxococcota_A > Polyangia > Polyangiales > Polyangiaceae > SZUA-265. The sequence goes on along the minus strand of JBNKUV010000104.1, from coordinate 149,384 downwards.
GAAGAGTAGGTGACTCAAGCCGCGTTCCCGCCGCAGGTAATCCACCGTGAAGCGCCACAGGGCCTGGTAGTCAGCTTCACTCACGTGCGCCTTACCCCACCAAAACCAGTTTCCCGTGTGTTCATGAAAGGGACGAAAGATGACGGGCACGAGCTCGCTGTTCACCCCCCGCAAGCTCTGCAAGAAGTTGGCAGCGCGGTCGAGGTAGCGCACGAATTCGACGTGCCGCGAACGACCTGGGAGAATGTGCTCGACCGCGGAAGTGGTCTCCCACGCGTTGCCCTGGGTGATCGGGTTGTGCACGTGCCAGCTTATCGTGACGATCCCGCCACTCTCGTACGCTGACGTGATGCGGTCGCGCATCGTCTCGAAATAGACGCCGTCGCCGTTGTGCGCGTCGCCGTGCTCGATGCCAAAAATGTCCCAACCGAAGACAGCAACGTGCGAGCCACAAACGCCTTTGACATCGGAATAGTCCTTCTTTCCCGCCCAGCCGACGCCGTAGGCGGTGGTGTCCTCGTGCCCCAGGGCAAAGCGCGGCTCCGACGCGAGTTTGCTGAGCTTCGCTCGTAGTGCTTGGGACGCTCGGGCGGTGGCCGCAACATCGTGACCCAAGAGCGGCTCTCGGGCGTCGAAGTCCGAGACGTATGCGGTGGCTGCAACCGGTACGCCGGTCGCGTTGTTTCCGGCCGCGTCAGCGCCGTTGGGCGTGCCAGGCGCGGGGGAACCGACGATGGGTCCAACGCTCGATGCGTGTGCGCCAACGCCTTCACTCGGGCGCTCCTGAGGTGCACCACACGCCGAACACAGCGAGAGCGATACCCAGAGAAGATGGGGGTTCGAGCGAAAGTTCCTATCAACCACCGCCGGACGATAGCAGGCGCGACTCGGCCAGCGCCACATACAAGCTTGCTCCCTGGGTCAGCACGCTGTCGTTGAAGTCGTAGTGGGGGCTGTGCAGCTGCGCGGGGTGAGAATCGTCCCGTTGCCCCAACCACAGGTACGCGCCTGGACACGCCTGAAGCATGTACGCGAAGTCTTCACCTCCCATCGATGGTTCGTACTCCGTGATCACGGAGGCCTCACCCACGACCTTCGCGGCGGCTTCAGCGGCGTACCGCGCGCACTCGGCATCGTTGTGCGTCGCCGGATACCCTCTGTTGAAAGTAAACACTGCTTCGGCCCGCCAAGCCGCTGCCACCGAACGCGCCACCTCCCCCATACGCCGATCCAAGGTATCCTGCAGCGCCAAGTCGAAAGTCCGCACGGTACCGGCGAGTATGGCCTTGTCCGGGATCACGTTGTAGGCGCTGCCGGCGACGAAACGTGTCGTACTGATGACGGCAGCGTCGGTTGGCGTCATCTCGCGGCTGAGCAACCCCTGAAAGGCCTGCACGATCTGCGTTCCAACGTAGATCGGGTCGACCGTCGTGTGTGGGAACGCCGCGTGGCCACCCCGACCGATGACCTCGAGGTCCCATTGGTCCGTCGCGGCCATCACCGGCCCCCCACGCACCGCGATCTGCCCTTTCGGCAGCGTGGGCCAATTGTGCAGAGCGTACACCTCGTCGCAGGGAAAAAGCTCGAACAGCCCTTGCTCGACCATCACTCGACCTCCACCCGCAGTCTCCTCTGCCGGTTGGAAGATGAAATGCACCGTGCCGTCGAAGTTCCGCGTTTGGCTCAGATGCCAGGCCGCCGCCAGCAGCATCGTGGTGTGTCCATCGTGACCACATCCGTGGAAGCAGCCATCATTCTTGGAGCGGTGGAGGAACTGGTTTTTCTCTTGCATCGGCAGCGCGTCCATGTCGGCACGGAGCCCGATTCTGCGTTCACTCGCACCAGCACTCAGACGACCGACGACCCCGGTCGTTGCCAAGCCCTGATGCACCTCGATGCCCCAGCTGGATAGCTTTTCAGCGACGAAGCGCGCCGTATCTCGCTCTTGGTACGCGAGCTCGGGGTGGGCGTGGATTTGATGGCGCCAGCGAACGAACTCGTCGTGGCGCTCGACCAGGGGGGACAGGGGGTGCATGACGATGGGGAGCAGTCTTGGTCCGCGTGCACCAGAGCGCAAACCCATTGCGCCCGCTGACTCCCTGGCCAAGACCGCGGATCCGGCCCCTCGAAGAACGAATGCCCCGGTACGTGCCAGGTGGCGCGGTGATCAAGCCGCTCGGGCGACGTGGGATCATACTGTGCCACGCGTGAACTCGCCCACGCGGTCGAGTTCGCCCAAGCAGTCGAGTTCGCCACGTACGTAGGCGAGGAGCTCCGCGCTCGCGGCAGCGGCTTCTGAAGTCACCAGCCAGGTTTGGTCCAGTTCGGAAAGCGGGCGCGCTGAATGCGCCTGTGGACTGCGCCCCCAACTTCCGAGGCCTGGGCCCGTACCCGCCGGGCCCGCAGCATCCCACGAGAAGAAGCTCGTCCCCGTTCTCGATCTGCCCGCACTACTATCCCATTGATACGCGGCTCTGACTCATCCGCGACCCAGGACAAGACGTCGGGCGCGGCGTGCGGTAGGTCGCCACAGGCGTTTCATCTGATGGAACGACGATCGTGGGCTATGGCACGCACAACGGGACGACAGAGGCGTTCATCGCCAAGTTGCCTTGAGGCCTAGCTGAAGATGCCAGGGCATTGGGCAAGACTCAGTCCACCAGGTACGTCACGTCGAGATCGAAGGTGTCGCACTGAAAATAGAGGGCGTCGGCGGCTTGATTGACGTCGCCGGTGCCGTACGGAAACCCACTGCCCCCCATCTTGATGAGATATTGAGTCTCGTCGCGTTGGCTGTCACGGTTGGCGTAGTCGCTGCTTATCGCCGAAGTCACGGACCTCGTCCTCAATCCAGGGTTGACGCTACTGGAGATGTCACCCACAACGTTCAACGATACGGTCTCGACGTCGTTCGCGCCGGGAGCGAAGGAGAACAGGCTGTACAGCACCGCGTTGCCGTACTTGAATGCGTCCTGGACGCTGCCGCTCTGCTCCACGGACAAGGTGGCTGACTGGAACTCGACGATGTTGTCGGGCAGGTCGGATATGTCGAACATCACGAATGCCATTCGGTCGAGCCCCCCGGTAACGCCAACGGTCGTTCCGAAGATGTCCACGAAGTCACAGACGGTGCTGTTCGTGCTCCCCGTCTGATTCCATGGAACCTCGTAGACACCTGTGGCTGAACCTGACGATTTCAGCGGCAAGGATTCGCTAACTCGCCCCAAGGTATAGAACGTGACGCTACGGGCCGTCTCAAGCTCGTTGGCTGAGAGGTCCGTGGCGCTCGCCCCGATCTGAAAGCTATAGGAGTTCGCCGTTCCGGTACCGTATTCGAAGTCGGCGTTCGGGTTAATCGTCAGCTGCGTGCCGGCAGGATTCCATTGAAAGCTTACTGAGCCAATATCGGAGGAAGTGAATGCCGCTTCAGTAGCGGCCTCGTCCATGGCTTCGCTGAACGTCACAACGATGTTCTGCTGCAACCCGACGGCGCGGTCGCCGTCGTCGGGGGTTATCGACACTATCTCTGGTCCCGACAAATCACAGCCGGTGAACGGTTGACCGACGCAGTCACGGTTGTCGTCTACCGTACAGCTGTCTTCCGGTTCGGGCCCGATTGCGCCGACGCACGTAGTGGACCAGTAGCTGGTAGTACCATCTGCTCCCGCCATGCAGGTTTGCGTTCCAGGTTTACATGGGCCGATAGAATCAAATCCCGGATGAGGATCGCACTCGCGCTCTTCTCCCGGCGCGCACTGGCACTCATCTTCACTGTCATCTGGAACGCCATCGCAGTTATTGTCCATGCTCGAGGTGCAGTCTCGCGGTTGTTGAGACACCGCCCCGACACACATCGCGTTCCAGGCGCCATCGACGCAGGTGTTCACGCCCTGCTCACAAATCCCAGCGGTCGTGTCGGGGCCGCAGGGCTGCGTCTCCCCCGTGGTGCAGGCGCAGCCCTCGCGTGGGGTCCCGTTGCAATTGGCGTCATCCGTCGCACTGTCGCAGCCGTCCGCGGCAGCCGGTTGAATGCTGCACTCGCCCCACTCACCATCGACACAGGGTTGGACGCCCTGCCTACAGTTGCCCAGCATTCCAGCGTCCTCGCAGGAGCGCTCTTCACCAGCCTGACAGGCTTGGGGCTCCGGCTCGGGTTCGGCCATCCCCCCAGGGGCGTCCGTTGCTTCCTCGGGGTCGTTGGGCGCGTCCGTTGCTTCCTCGGGGTCGTTGGGGGCGTCCGTTGCTTCCTCGGGGTCGTTGGGCGCGTCCGTTGCTTCCTCGGGGTCGTTGGGGGCGTCCGTTGCTTCCTCGGGGTCGTTGGGCGCGTCCGTTGCCTCCTCGGGGTCGTTGGGGGCGTCCGTTGCCTCCTCGGGATCGTTGGGGGCGTCCGTTGCTTCCTCGGGGTCGTTGGGGGCGTCCGTTTCCTCCTCGGGATCGTCGGGCAGCATCTCGTTGCCTTCCACGGTACCGGGCGACATTCCGCTGTTGCCTCCTGCACCCAATCCTGGCGCGGTAGACGAGCCCGCAGGCACGGTTCCGGAGGGCATGGGGACGGTGCCCAAGTTGCCGGTCATTGCCGGGAGTCCTGTGCCACCTCCCAGGCCCATGTCTCCTTCGTCAAATTGAGGTCGATCGCTTCCGCATCCCCAGCAGAACGCGAGACTGCAGGTCATCGAGACGCCGCCAATCAAATAGGGCAATCGCATTGATTCCATCCTCCAAGCGCACAGCCCGTTCCTCGGCGCGAGTACGCTGCCATCGCTACGGTGTACGTTGCTAGCAGACCTAAACCTACCCTTCAAGGGGCTGGTTTCGGTGCTTCCGCCGGTCGACGATTCGCTTCGCACGGCGCGTACTTCTGGCGCAATCGGACTTGCCTTCCCAGAATCCATCGGGACCGGATTCTCTGCAACCCGACGGATTATCCAACCTGCGACGAGCCACCATGCCACGCCGTAGAATCTCCTACGTGGTGCCTGACGTGGCCGCAGCAGTGGGCCGTTTCGGACAAGCGGGGCTCTCTGGCGTGCCGGCGGGTGAACTCCGGCCATTAACCCTGTTGGCTACTTCTCGTATCCGCCCATCACGCAGACCCTTCGCTGTCGTAGCACGCTTTTCATCACACCCTACCCTTCTGGCTTTCCCAACAATCGTCTTGTTAACCAATCCCGTGTTTCAATCCAACGGGGCTAGGCTAGTCCCGTTCCAACGCGCTAACCCGCTAGGACCACCGGACCAGGCGTCTTCTGGCGTGCCCCCATCCCGCCCGGATCGGGAACTCCCAACCGAGCGCTTCCCATTCCATACCAACCGCACCGCGATGGAGACTGTCCGCCCCAATGAGGTACCGGGTGACGAATCAGCTACCTCGAGCACCGACGCGACCAAGGTAAACGAACCCGCAGATACAACGCTAACGCCCGGCTGCTCAGCGTACGAATCCGTGCTTCCAAACGCGCAGTTCACGACAGCGGATGGCGGCTCGTTCGTGAGAAGTTGTGGTTCCACTGACCGCATAAGGCGTCCCGTCGTCGCCGATGATGGCGGGCGGGGATCCCTCCGCGACTGTCCAGTCCCCCGCGTCCCAAAACAAGAGGGGCTTCGGCAACTCCAGCATGCCGTCATACTCTTCGGCAAACCGAACCGCAACCCAGAGGCGATCTTGACCGTTAACCCCAAGACTAATGGGTTGATAGGCATCGGTTACCAGCCTCCCATCCCGATCTGCGGGCGGCCCGACCCGTAGCCAGTCACGCAAGAGCTCCGTCTCGCTACCGGTGAAGTCGTCGAACTCCATGCTGTTCGTGAGCGACTTCACCCGCTACACAGAGTGGCTCCGGGCAGGGCGGAGCTGCGCCAGGTCCTCCACTACCTCCTGAGTGCGCATGCGGAGTTGCCCTCTACAGTCACCCCCAACTCGGGGAGCGTGATGAGCCGACCCGCAAACACGACTCCGGCTTCGCCCGCCAACCATGTGACAGGCGATTCTCGTTGAGCAACGTTTAACGCATCGACAACCTCGCGGAGGACGGCGAGTACGCGATCAAGCTCGTTCCGCCGGAGGGGGGCGGAGCGGACGCACTTGCGCCTGACGAGAGTCGAGCAGGCGGCAATGGCGCAGGCGCCCGGGACGGGGCTGGGGACGAGACTCGAGACGGGCCTGGAGCTGGGGACGCCGCTGGGGGGAACGGCGCTGGCGCAACTGGCACGGCTAACACTGCGGCGGGTGAACCTGTCGCGGAGAACCAGGCCTGTGTCCAACTAGCGAGTGAAGCTCGTGAGCCTCTTTCCGGTTCAACCTTGGGTGCGGCCAAGCGCTTTCACGCATGCCGAAAGAGACCGTCGCCACCCTCCATGGGTAGAAGCGCGATTCTCGAACGCCCACGGTCGCGAACTCGATGGCGAACAAGCAGCCGTCGTTGGAGACCTCCGCGGGGCCGAACAATCGCTGCACGGCGTCTGCACTGCGACCCAACGGGTCACCGGCTGCGCTCCGTGCGACCAGCGCCCCCCAACAACGCGACCACACTGCGGGTCTTTCGCTTTCGCAACACACTTCTCATCACAGATCCTGCGTTCACTCGCACCAGCACTCAGACGACCGACGAGCCCGGTCGTTGCCAGGCCCAGATGCACCTCGATGCCCCAGCTGGATAGCCTTTCAGCGACGAAGCGCGCCGTAGCTTGCTCGTGGAACGCGAGCTCGGCGTGGGCATGGATTTGATGGCGCCAGCGAGAGCGCAAACCCATTGCGCCCCTGACTCCCGGGCCAAGACGCTCCGAAGCGCGGATCCGGAGTCGGGGGCCGACGCCGTGACCCAGAGCACACATTGTCCCTAGCGGCGGGTTGTGAGATGACTCGGCAGCCGTTCGGCGGGCTGAAGACCAGCCGGCACCAACGCTCGACGTGCTCCGCAGCCCAGAACGCCGCTCAACCCCGGATGATCCCATGACAACCAACGCAGACAAATGGCCCCACGCCTGGGGATTCAAGGACACAGAATTCGTCGTCGAAGGGAACCGCGACGTGCGGCTGACGGGCAATCGTTATGAAATCTGCGGCTTCAAGATGCCCGGCTTCATCGCCTTCGTCGAAGACAGCCTGGGCATCCAAGTGGACACCTCCGACGTTCGACCCACAGTGCCGTTGAAGGCCACGCCCGCGAACCGGAACGAGGCCTTCTCTGCAGCCGTGGAAAAGGAATTTGCCCAAGACGAGTACAGCTTCGACGACGAGGTTCGCGCCATCCACAGTCACGGCCAGGCCACAGCGGACGAGGTGCACGCGATCCTGTACGAGGGAAAGCTCGCGCGGTTCGTCGACATGGTGTTCTTCTGTAAGAGCGAAAAGGCCGCCGAGCGTATCGTCCAGCTGGCGATTGAGCACGACATTTGCCTCGTGCCGTATGGCGGTGGCACCAACGTGACGGGTTGCCTGACCCTGCCCAAAGAAGAGACGAGAATGATCGTCTCCGTCGACATGCAGCCGATGGCAGAGGTCGAGTGGATCAACCGAGAGAATCGCCAAGCGTGCATCCAAGCCGGCATCACAGGACTCGAACTCGAGGCGCGCCTCGCGAAGGAAGGCCTCACGATGGGCCACGAGCCCGATAGCGTGGAGTTCTCCACCTTGGGGGGATGGATATCGACCAATGCCAGCGGCATGAAGAAGAACCGCTACGGCAACATCGAAGACATCGTCGAAAACGTCACCGTGATCTCCCCCCTGGGCAGACTCGAGACGCTCGAGGGCTTTCCACGTCAATCCGCCGGCGTGCAGGTGCGCAACATGCTGTTCGGCTCCGAAGGCAACTTCGGATTGATCGTCAAGGCCGTGGTGCGCGTGCGTCCGCTGCCGGAAAAGCGCACTTACCAGAGCATCCTGTTCCCCGACGTCGAACGCGGCGTGGCGTTCTTGCACGAACTCTCTGGGTCGGCGTTCTTGCCGGCAAGCATTCGCTTGGTAGATAACCCCCAATTTCGCTTTGGACTCGCCCTCAAGCCCGCCTCCGAAGGATTGGACCAGCTCAAGTCGAAGCTGCAGCGCTTGTTCATCGAGAAGGTCAAGCACATCGACGTCAGCAAGATGGCCGTCGGGACCATCGTAATGGAAGGCAGCGCTGACGAGGTCGCCATTCAAGAGAAGATGATCGGTGACATGGCCAGCAAGTATCAAGGCTTCATGGCAGGCGGCCACAACGGCAAGCGTGGCTACAACCTGACCTTCGCGATCGCCTACATTCGAGACTTCATGACCAAGCTCGACGTGCTCGGGGAAACCTTCGAGACCACCCTCCCGTGGCATAAGATCCACAGCGTCAATCGCGCGGTGATCGAAGAGACCAAGCGCATCCACGAAGAGTACTCGCTTCCCGGCAAGCCGTTCATCTCCTACCGCATCACCCAACTCTACCAAACTGGCGTGTGTGTCTACTACACCTACGCCATCTCCGCCAAAGGCATCCCCAACGGCCCCGCCATCGCGGCAGAAGCGGACCATCGTCTGCGCAAGACCGTGGTCGACAATGGGGGAGCGGTCTCTCACCATCACGGCGTGGGAAAAATCAGAAGTCGCCTGCTGCGCCAGGTGATGCCGCCCCACAACGCGGATGTGATCAAGTCGCTCAAGGACACGTTGGACCCGAAGAACGTCTTTGGCGCCCGAAACGGCGTGTTCAGCTCTGAGTGACCCGCTTTCGGGTGGCGTAGAACAAGCAATCGCTCAACGCAATTTCCGCATCGACCGTCATCATCACGGGCACGATGGGTGCGCGGGTCACGATTGTTCCGTTCCGTCGTTCGAAGAGCTCCGGGGCGATGTCGACGCCGGCCGCACCCACGGCAATGATGGGCAAGTCGTCGTGATTGCTCCAGCCGATGACCGTGCGTTCTGGCATGGGTTTGAAGTTGAATGCCTCCACGCCCAGATCGATGGTGAGGGACGTTTCGGCGCTGGGAGCTGCTGCGAGCGCCAAGCTCACACCGGGCTTGACGCTGACGCGCACCGGGCTGTGCAGCACTTCGAGCTGTCGCGGGAGCGCTTCGTTCAGACGCAGGTCATCTGCCGTTAGGAAGCGCTCGAGGCCCCGCCAGGCGACCGCGTCGGCCTCGGGCGCTCCCGCGCGTCCGCATTCCACAACCACGCTCGGGCACCAAGCCGCCGTCGCTTCGATCAGCGCGCCCAAGTGCAGGTCGCTCAACACCAGACGTTCGGCAAACAGCGACGTGAGCCTGAGCTCCGGGTTCGATGTTCCCGTCACCACACTGTAGGCGGGATTGTGCCCCGTGTTGTTGTGCAGATCGATGAGGGCCTCGGGCCGGAGGGCTTGCACCCGATCGAGTACTTCGAGCGCCAGCTGCCCAGCTGGACCGTTGAACGGCGCGCGGTAGGTTCGGTTGGCGTCAGGCTGACCCGGCAGAAGGCGATGTGAAAGCGGCGGCTCAGCAAGTGCTGCTTCGACGGATGCGATGAAGAAGACGGTATCCACCGCTGGCTTTCGACCAGACGACAGCCAGCGGGCCACGGCGTAGCTTCCCGACGGTTCGTTGCCATGAAGCAGGGTCGTCAGCACGCGCACACGACTGCCATCACTCCCCGACTGGCGGATCCACGTCGGTTGACCACAAGTCCGCACGAACTGTAGAACCTCCTCAGGCCATAGCTCGTCCTCAGCTTGCACATCTCGTAAGACGGGTTGAGTCATGAGCGCGGGAACATAGCGTGTCGCGGCACGATGATCACCCGCGGACGCACTCTGTAGCTCAGAGTCTCCACGTGTGCACTGGCTCCCCCCCGGACGAGAGCTCTGCGTACTCGGAAACCAGCCGTGCCAGCGCCGGCTCTGTGCCCTGAGTTTGGCGCAAGGCCTCGAACCGTCGGCGCAGCCAGCTCGCGCCAGTCTGACCGCTCGCCAGGCGTTGCTCAAACAGGGTCAGCCACTGGTCGATGTCCGAGGTCGGGACTCCCGACTTCGCCAGCGCCCGGGCCGCAGGTTCGATCAACGAACGGGCGACCTCTGTCGCGGGAAGCGGCTCCAGGCCATTGGGGCCCGGCCATTGCAGCGTCGCGTTCAGACCGAACTGCGCAGCTCGGTAGAAGTTGTCTTCAGCAACAGCGAACGGCATCTCTGTTGGTGAGTAGCGCTCATCCTCCGCGAGGGCCAACGACGCTCCCACGAGGAAGGCCGAATTGGCAACCATGTCGCGCACCGTGGGGCCAGCTGGCAACGCGCGCATCTCGATACGAATGTGGCCCCCATCTGCCGGGTCGAACACTGGCCGATTCCAACGCCAGACCGTCCCGCTGTGCAGCCTGAGCTCGGACAACTCGGGGACCATACCCTCCAAGTGAACAGCATGGGGATCCTGCTCGCTCACGACTGGCAAGACGGGTTCGAAGTGGCGCACGTTCTCTTCGAACAGTTCCCACACACCCTCCGTCACCCAGCGCTGTCCGAAACTCACTCGGGGTTGGCGGTGTTGCTGCTTCTCCTGCAGGCTGCGCTCATCCACTGCCTGTTTGAAGAGCGCGACCCTCGTTTCTTCCCACAGGCGATGCCCGATCAGCAACGGCGAGTTCCCACTGGCAGAAAGCGCCGGGGCCGTGACCATTTGGGCGGCGTTGTAGACCGCGCCAAATCGCTCAGGATTCACTCGCAAGTGCAACTGCAAGGAGGTCGTTGCTCCCTCGAAGGTGACGTTGTCGTGCTCGAGTGCCAACGGATCCTGCCCATCGATGTTCAACTCGAAGGGGCGCGCGCGACGCTCACGCAGCCGGCGCGCCAGCGCCCGATAGCGCGGTGCATCCGTCATGGCGCCGCTGTGAAAGTGCTCTCGCGCCAAGGTTGGCAAGATACCAACGAGCACGACCCGGGCGCCATGCGCCTCGGCAGCTGCCTGCAATTGAGCGACCCGGTGGTCGAGCTCCGTTTGTAAGGCGGAAAACGGGCCGGCTTCCAAGGATGACGGGGCGGTGTTGCACTCGATGTTGAACCGATCGAGTTCCACCGTGAAGCAGCTATCGGCAACAGCGGACAGTACCCGTTCATTCGCCATCACGGGCTGAGCGTTGTCGTCCACCAGAAACATTTCGACTTCCGCGCCGAACGACATGTCCCCCAGACCGAAGTCTTGCTGGTCCAATAGCCTGCGCAAGACGCCCAGACTCTGTTCGAGGCGCTCCGCGAACCGGTCGAAGTCCTCCGTCGCGAATTGATCGCGTGAAACGTCGAGTCCCACCCAGCGAGTGTAGCAGAAACGGACCGGTAGCTCGAAACCTCAAACGAAAAGGCCCACCTTTCGGCGGGCCTTCCTCAGTTTGTCGAGAGATTCGAGCTTATGCGGGGTCGCCTTCCGTCTCGGCTTCGTCTTCCTCGGCTTCGTCGCTGTCCTCGGCTTCGTCGTCGTCCGACTCGTCGTCATCGTCCGACTCGTCATCATCATCATCGTCGTCCGACTCGTCATCATCGTCGTCGGACTCGTCATCATCATCATCGTCGTCCGACTCGTCGTCGTCATCGTCGTCATCGTCGTCATCGTCGTCGTCATCGTCGTCCGACTCGTCGTCATCGTCGTCCGACTCGTCGTCGTCATCGTCCGACTCGTCATCATCATCATCGTCGTCCGACTCGTCGTCGTCATCATCATCGTGCGCAAGCGGATTGGTGCCGTGCTCGTGTTCGTCTCCGTCGCTGACGCCGTCCCCGTCGCTATCGGGATCTAGAGGGTTGGTCTTGGCCTCGACCTCATCCCCATCGTTGAGACCGTCACCGTCGCTATCTGCATCGTTGGGATCCGTGCGCAACTCCGCCTCGATGCTGTTCGTGAGTCCATCTCCGTCGTCATCTGCGTCGGACGACGATGCGCTACCGCAGGCGGTGATACCAAGCGAGATGAGGATGATTGCAGAAGCTGTTCCAAGAATGCGTTTCATGTTTGTCTCCGTCCTAAGGGGAAGCGGCCCTAGTGGCACTCCCTGTGATTCAACTAGGCAGTGGCCTGGTGCCTGCCGATCCGTGATCGACATCCAAAGTTTTCGGGTCGATTACATCTCGCACCGATCGCTCCACTCTGCGCGTATGCGAAGGCTGGGCCCACGTAGCGGCGTGCACACACAGCCACGGCGTGTGTGTACCAGGCAGCTGTGCGTGCGTGTGCGCCAGGCCGCGAGGGGCACTCCCTGCTCGCACTCAGCGGCGGCGCGATGGTTCGCGTCCTGCGGCACTGCGGCGCAGCGTACTCACACTGCACGAGTGCTACGTGCTGACACTACGCCGCGGCCTCACACTGCAGTAGCAAGGCGAACGTTCGCACCCGGCCGCACGCGATCAGGCCAGGCTCCAGTATCCAACGTGATTGATGCCCGTTCCAAGAATCACGTGGCGAGACCTTTGCTCCGGGCCTACTCAGCGATACCAGCGTCGGCTGTTGCTTCGTGTCCCTGCTCCTCTGAGTCCGACTCGTCCTCCGCTGCGAGCTCAACGCCCTCCGCCTCTGAGAGCTCGTCAGTGGTTTCCTCATCCAGCCCGTCGGCATCCTCTGAGTCAGCTTCCGCGTCGTGAGTATCGGTAGTCGTGCCTTGGACTTCCGCCTCAGACGTCTCCAACTCATCTTCGAGGTCGAGATCGTCTTCTTCTTCCGGCTCCAGGTCGTCGCTTTCGTCGTCGTCCACGGGTCCTTCTAGTTCGGGGTCCTCGGCTTCATCTAGGCCATCCCTCTCGTCGTCTGACTCGTCGACGCCTGATTCGTCCGATCCCGCAACACCACTCATCGTGCCCTGTGAGCCAGCGGCGGCCGCAGGCATTGCCCCGGCAGTGTCGGCGGGTTCCGCAGTACTCGCTGGGTCCGCTTGGTCCTGGACCCCCAGCGTCACGTCGTTCGCACACCCAACGACCAGCACAGCCATGAAAATCCAATGTGGTGTCGCCAAGGAAGTCACTTCAAGCATCTCTTTCGAATCGATTCGGCCAACGGCGATTGTGGGCTCGCCGCAAGAAACTTCTCGGCCTGAGCACGCGCCGAGGCGCCTCCGCCGTCGCATTGCAAAAGGAGCTCCAGACCTCGACGCTCCTGAGTCAACGTCCCCAACGGGAAGCGACGGCGGTGTTCACTCAATAGCCCCCGCGCTTGGGCGCCATCGCCAGCACGCAGAGCTTGAGACGCAGCGCGAATCAAGCGAAGCTCCTCCATCATCGAGGATGGGGCGTTACGTTGCGCCGGCTCCGGGCGGGCCTTGGTGCGCTTCCTGGTGACCGGCTTCGACACGGCGGGTTCGGTATTTGCCACTTCGTCAGGAGCGCCCTCGCTCAGAGCCTGTGCTCGATCGTCGAGCGCGGGTTCGTCTTGCACAGCAGCAATCTGTGGCTCTTCATTGCTCGGGGGCAGAGAGGTCTGTTTCGTAGGCGAAGCCTCGGTGGCCGCAGGCGGAGCTTCGGTCACCCCTCCCTGGGGTGCGGTGGACGGGGTCGACATCAGTGCGAGAGCGGAGATCGCCGACACAGCGCCCACTCCGACGACGGCCTTGAACCAGCCCCCCGTCAGCACGCCGACCCGGAGCGCTCCGCTCGCCGCCGCGCCAGCGGCCCCTGCGGATAACTTGACACCTGCACCCGCTGAACCTGCAGCCCCGACTCCGACGGGCACACCACCAGAAGCTACGGCTCCTGCACTCGCGCCGCCAGCCCCTGCGGTGAAGCCCGCACCGTTGGCAGCCCCGGCGGTGGCTGCACTCGCGGTAGCCGCGGTGCCTGCCCCCGCTACGACACCCGCCGCCAAGGTCGTCGCCACGGCACGGCGAACGCGGTGTCTTGCTCCGGCATCCGGCTCGTACTCGTCGCGCAGCGCGCCCAGCAATGAATCCAGATCAGTCATCGTGCCCTCGCGACTCTTGTCCACCTTCGTCCAACAACTCGCTCAGATCTTTGCGCATGACGCGTACCCTAGAGTAGGTGGTATTGACGTTCTGCCCAAGCGTTTCGGCGGTTTCGGCAATCGAGAGGCCTTCGACCAAGGCAAGAAAGAACAAGGCGCGCCGCTCGTCATCCAAGCCGTCAGCGTAGGCTCTGACGACATCGAGCGCTTGACGGTTGGCGGCTGACTGTTGGGGGTCGTCGCCCACATCGACCTCTCGCTGTGCATCCAACTCCAGGTGCGGCCCCTTGCGAGCAGCCGAGCGTCGGTAGTCTCTGCAGATCCGGCGAGCAATCCCGAAGAGCCAGCTGCGCAGCGCCGTCGGGTCTTGCAGGGTGGCCAGCTTGCGATGAACGACGACAAAAACATCCTGGGTGACATCATCCACCGTTGAAGGCGTGATCCCGAGGCCGCGCACGGAGCGCCAGATGAAGTCGAAGTGTTCGGCATACACGCTATCGAAGCTCAAGTCACAGACACGATGACTCCCGCTACCCGAGGGCGCAGCATCGGCTGAGCCCGTTGGCCCCAGTGGGCCACGGTGCGCGAGCGCGGGACCTGTCATCGATCTAGTAGTGGCCGCAATCACTCACAACTGCGAACCCCAAGCCCAACAACCCCCCAAAAATGTCGAAGGCCCCCGCCGACCGCCGCTACACAGCTCGCTGATGCCGTCGGTACTGTACCGCGGTGGCTCAGTGGCAAGCGAGCAACCACCTGTGCACTTGGTCGCCAACTATTCGATATTGCTTCTGTTACGTGGGCCACGATGTGGCGTCCACGTCTGAGTGTGTCGGCCCGGTGCGCCCCTCCCGGCGTTTCGTGAACGTGCGTGCGGTGGCGCCAGTTCGATGCGGTCGGTCAGCATGTCGTCCACCCCCCCGGCGATTGCGCTCGCGATCATCGGGCTCCACATACCGCGCGACCGGCGCCGAAGTCGGGGCGCCGGCTCGACGCGCCCGTCCAGCCTCGTCGCCCGCGCAAAGTGCCGCACCTGAGACGAGCGCGAGGGTTGGGCATGGCAAGACGCCCAACAGCGCGAGAGCAGCGACGACTACGGCAGCGCCCGCAAGGACTGCGCCGTTGAAAGGACTGCTGAACACCCACGCGTTGACGCTGACGGACGCCAGCGGGAGACTGAGCATGACAGCGGCAGCGCGCCCACGCCGGTCAGGCACCTTCCAGACGACGGTCGCTGGGCTCAGCGCTCCGCGCCATTGGCTATCCAAGCTCGCATGGCGTCAATCTCCGCAGCGCTGAGCCCTGCTCCGCTCTTCGGCATCTTGCTACCCGAACATAGCTGTGTGCCGGTCACCTTGTGAATGAGATAGCTGTCATCAGGGTTGCCAGGTTCGACCAACAGACGAGCCCCACATTGACCAGAGCTCTTCCCTACCAACGCTTCGTAGGCAGCACCTTCGCTAGAAAGATCCAGACCGTCGGCGGGTCGCGCACCACCATGGCAGCTGTTGGTACCGCAGCCGGACCTGGTCATCGCGGGATAGACATCCCCGCCGAAGCTGACCTGCGGAAAGGCGCACAGGCCATCCGAACAGCTGGCGCCACCGTCGCATGTCCCGCAGCTCCCACCACAGCCGTCCCCCCCGCATTCTTTAGCGGCGCACTGGGGGATACAGAGGTCACTGCACGTGCCGCCGACGCAAACTCGACCATCCGAGCACGTCCCGCAGCTCCCACCACAACCATCGTCGCCGCACTCGTTGTCTCCGCAACTCGGTTCGCAGGTGCACTGACCAGAGGCGTCGCAGGCCCCGTTTACACACGTCCCACACGTACCGCCGCAGCCATCTTCTCCGCAATGCTTGCCGAAACAATTGGGCTGACACAAGCACTCGCCGGACGCACCGCAGTACTCGCCGTCGGCGCAGTCACCACAAGAACCACTGCACCCATCGTCCCCGCAGGTACGACCAGCACAATCGCGAGTGCAGGTCGGGCCACAACTGCCGGCGCGGGTATCGCACACCAGCTGCCCGGGACACTTCCCGCAGCTTCCCCCACAGCCATCGTCGCCACACGATTTGCCAGCACAGTCTGGCACACACTCACACGACATGGCGTCATCGGAGCAGGTCAAGCCATAGGCGCAGGAGCCGCACGTGCCTCCGCAACCGTCATCGCCACAACTCCGTTCGGAACACGCTGGTAGGCAAACGCACTGCCCTACGGCATCGCACACGTCCGTGCTCGCACATTCACCGCAACTACCCCCACACCCGTCGCTGCCACAGCTTTTGCCATCACATTGGGGCGCACACTCGCAAGCACCCGAGTTGCAGGTCAGACCGACACCACATTCGCCGCAACTGCCCCCGCACCCATCGTCGCCACAGCTCTTTCCCGAGCAACTCGGAATACATGGGACAGGTTCACAAAGTCCAGTTGTTGCATCGCAACTCTCGCCGGCATCACAGCTACCACAATTTCCTCCGCACCCATCACTACCGCACGCCTTGCCGTCACATTGAGGCTGGCACGCGGGAGCGTCCAAGGAATCCAGGTACGCGTCGAGGAGGTCCAGTTCGCACGCTGTCGCTTGCTGACCGATGGGCATCGTCTGCTCCTCGATGACCCGAATTCGGATCGACGTGACGCTCGCGTAGATGTCGTCTTCCGTATCGAAGTCCACTCCCGGCGGCGCACCGATACGCTCCGCCCCCTCGAGGGCAGCTGAATGACAGAGGTTGCAACGCTGGTCGAAGAAGGCGCGGGCAAAGCCGTCGTAACTGAAATCTTGGCTGCAACTCGCGTTCGCAGCATCGGTCCCCTGAACCGGAGCATCACCGATGTGGCCCTCGTCGGTCGGTGTGCTTTCAGTCGAAGACGAATCGTCCGTGGTGAAGTCAGATTCTGCGGGGCCTGTTCCGACGTCGGTGTCGTCAACGATCTCACCGCCAGATTGCTCTCCTCCACACCCCGAGCAAACAAGAGCAAGACAGATACCCGCTAAGGCCGCCACCCGGGCAAGTTCCACGCCCTTCCACATCATTTAGATCACTCCGACTCCGCAGGGGCACGAGCCCCCCTCAACTCATTTGGCAAAGCATCCAACCAGTGGCCGCCGACGCCGCCGTTTATTGGTTGGCCCCAGAAAAAGTCAGCCCAGTTGGAGCCTGGTTGATATTCGCGCTCGGGACGTCCCCCCACCGGAAAGAAACTGCCCGCGATCTTCACGTCTTGACGCAGGCCGGATGCGGCGACGTCGGTGACGGTGCGAGGGCGGCACCGATGTCACGAACGACGTGCTCGGGGCGCCAAGACGCTGCCGGCGGAAAGCACCGAAATCACTCGATTTGGTCGGGGCTGCGGGCTTTGGAAGGAATCGCGCATCGCGCATTGCGTCGGAGGCGCGTAGCTGTAGTGGACATCACCACAGTCTGCGCGCAGTTCTGCAGATCCTCCCATGCCGCGGGGCTGGCCGGTGTCGTGGTCCTGAGGTGGTGACGTTCACTGCCTCGTTCCATTCAAGCCCCGTCACCGACACCATCGATCCAGTAGTGGCCACGCTCGCTCAAAGCCGCGAACCCCACGCCCAGTACGCCCCCAAAAACGTCTCCAACCCGAGTGCCGACGGCCGATGCACGGGCTCGCTGATGCCATCAATGTTGTACCGCGGGCGCTCCAGCGGCAGGCTGGCACCCACCTGCGCGCTCAGCCCCCAACCCTCTGCAATCGTCCAGGTGGACCACGCCCCACCCTGAACCGAAAGCCATTGAGTTGCCCCACCCTCGGAGCGCGTGATGTTGATGCTCCGAGCCGCGACGTACTCGACGGAAACGCCCACCGCGGGCCCGAAGCGCCAACGCCCCGCCACAAACTCCGGCTCCACGCGCAGCCCCGCGCGAGCCATGGACGAGCGGAGCCTGGCCCCTTCCACCCCAGCGATGGCTGCGTCCGCGGCGGCGAGGTATGAAACCGCAGCCGCCACCCGGACACGACCCAACGTAAATCCCGCTTGGCCCGCCACGCCCCAGGCTGGGTTGGGTGTCATCGCCGTCATCATTGTGGGCCCAACGCCGAGCCACCCGCCGTCCACCCAACGCTCGGAGTTCACCAGTGACACTTCCCGCGTTCGAGACTCGCCCGCCGGTATCGCTGTCTGGGCGCCCTCTTGGGCGGCAGTAGGTTCGGCCTTCGGGGGCAGCTCGGAGCTGCCACTCGTGGGGTTCTTTTGCTCGGGAGCTTCGTCGATGCCCGTGGCGCCTACTTCCTGGGGACCTTGGTCGATGTCGTCGCTGTCCGGCATGATGGCGGCAGCGCCCAGCTGATCGGCAAGGATCGGATCGAGCATCAGCAGCAGCAACAACGCCGATGCCTCCGTCACCGCCTCACAACTGTCGACGCGCAGGCGGCGACGACTCGCCGCACCGTCCTTGTGCGCGCGAAAATCTAGTGTGTACTGCTCGGCGCTTGCCCGGACCACGACACGCGCATCGACCTTGGGCAACGTTGCCGAAGCGCCGAGCGCCGAAGACAACTTGCGCATCACGACCTCACGCGAACCGCACCCATCGGGTGCTTCGTATGCCAGCTCGACGCCACTGAGATCCTGCGCCCGCGCCACACGCGGCGTCGCGAGCAGGGCGAAACAGGCCAGCCCAACAACGAGGCGCTTTGGCCGATCAATTCTTTGCGAGTTCAAAATGGCGAAAAGGTTATACCGCGGATGTCGACGTCTGCTAGCCCGCTGTTCGTGGCCTCAGCGCGTCGAGTCGCAGACGAGTGGGGCTGCGAACGGCTGCCGCAGCGGCGCCGCGAAGCGTGGTGGCTGCTAATCAGCGTCCGCGGCTTCCAACAGCCGCGCCACCAAGGAGATGAAGTCATCGACGGTTCTGAGTTCGGCCAACTGCTCTTCGGAGAGCACGATGTCGTATCGCGTTTCCAGGCTGGCGGCCATCTCCAGCACCGCGACCGAGGCCAGCCCCAATTCCGTCAGATCGTCCTCCGGCTTGAGGACGAGCGTTTGGTCGGGAAGGGCCTCGACGAAGGCTTGTTGGATAGCTTGCAGTATTTCCGGCCGTTTTTTGCTCACTCTCTTCGCTTTCTCCTGCGCGGTCCGCTGAGGCAGCCGACACTACCGTGCGCCGACAGCGGCGGTATAGTGGCCTTTGGCCAAAACGGGGCTTCCTGTTCATGCAAACCTACGCCGAGCTCCTGACCTCACTCGCCGACCACCCTGACGAACCCTGCCAAGACTTCGTGTTGTCTGAAACGAAGCTGTCGCGCACGACTGGGGAGGTACTTTCGGTAGCCCGCACGCGAGGCGCGCAACTGTCCGCATTGGGTGTCCAACGGGGCGACCGGGTGGGGATCTTAGTCTCCGATCCAGCGGAGTTTTTGCCGTTGATGCACGGCTGCTTGCTGTTCGGCTTCGTTGCCGTACCGATGTACCCCCCACCACTCTTCGGCAAGAAAGACGCCTACACAGCAACCCTGCGTGGGATCTTGCACGCGGCAGACGCCGCCTTCTTGGTCGTGGAACGCAAGAGTCGTCTGGGTGAGCTATCAGGCCCCCGACTGATCGAGCTCGGCGAACTCGGCTCCCTGGATGTGCAGGCAACCAGTGAAAGCCCTGTGCCACTACCCGCAGTCACTGCTGACGACCTCGCGTTCCTGCAATTCACCTCGGGCAGTTCAGGCCAACCCAAGGGAGTGCGTATCACCCACCGCTGCCTGATGGCCAACGCACGTTCGATCATGGTGGATGGGCTTGGCGCCGGGCCCGGCGATCGCGGCGTGAGCTGGCTACCGCTCTACCACGACATGGGCTTGATTGGGTTTGGCCTGGCGCCGCTGCTGACGCAGACCAAGGTGACGTTCATTCCCACGGCGCGCTTCGTCAAGAACCCGGCCATCTGGCTGCGCACCATCCACGAGTACCGCGCCACGATCACCTTCGCCCCCAACTTCGCCTATGCCCTGGTCACCCGCCGCGCCGATGCGGACGGCCTGGACCTTTCGTGTGTCCGCATGTGGGGCGCAGGCGCCGAACCCATCTCTGCCCACACGCTATCGGGTTTTGAAGAGCGCTTCGGCGCGGCGGGCGTTTCGTCGGGGCAGGTCGCCCCCTGTTATGGTTTGGCGGAGGCTACCCTGGCGGTGACCTTCACCGCACCTGAAAAAACGCGTATCGTCGACCGAATCGACGCCGATCGCTGGCACGACGAGCGGGTCGCAGTGCCAACATCGAGTGACCCCAAGCTGAGCTACGTCTCCTCTGGTCAAGCGCTCCCGGGTTATCAGGTGCGTATCGTCGACAGGAACGGGCGCGCGTTGCCGGAGCGGTACGCGGGGGAAATCATCGTAAAGGGCCCCAGTGTCAGCGACGGATACGTCGGCGACAGACCCGCAGACGCGACCTTCCGCGACGACCAGATTCACACCGGAGACGAGTACGTCAGCGAGGAACCTGCGGAGGCCGCCTTCCGTGACGACGGTCTCTACACCGGCGACTTGGGGTATCTAGTGAACGGCCATCTCTTCGTGACGGGCCGCATCAAAGATACGATCATCGTCGGTGGGCGAAACTACGATCCGGAGACCATCGAGCGCCTAGCCAATCAGGTCGAGGGGGTTCGTCTGTCAGCCGCAGTGGGCGTCCTGTGCGATGGAGGGGAAGAACTCGCTGTGATCGTGGAATGCGGCGCCTCGAGGGACGGCGTCGCTACCCGTGTGCGCTCAGAGATAGCGTCGGGCCTGGGCGTTTTGGCCACCCACGTGTTGTCACTACCACCCGGAAGCATCCCACGAACCACGAGCGGCAAGCTGAAGCGCCAACAGGCGCGGCACCTCGCGCAGACGCACTTGGACGCTCGCTAGCCTGGTGTAAGCGCTACCGGCTGCTCTCTGTGGGCCATCACGACATACGTCACCAGAGCTGCTGCGACCGACGCAAGGAACGGAGCAGGAAGTGAAAGTCCGTACTCGGCAATGGGCGTCGTCACTAGCCCAACCATCAGCGCCGCGCCGGCGGCTTTGGCGCCCCCACGCTGAAAGTACAGCGCCGCTAGGGTCGTGACGAGGACACCCGCCGTGCCGAATGCGGAAGCCGCTTCTACCAGCTCGTAAACCCCCTCCGCGTAGAGGGCGACCACTAGAGCGAAGATCCCAGTGAACACGACCAGCGTGCGTGCCACAAACAGGCGTGATTTTTCGTCTCGCAGCCCCAAAGCGGGCGAGATCAGGTTGCGCGACAACAGCGCGCCCGAGGCCAGCAAGATGCTATCTATGGTGGACAGAATGGCGGAGATGAGGGCACACGAAAACACCGCCGCCCAAAACTTCGGCAGGAGCCGATTCGAAAGAGTGGGCAGAAGCTGTTCTGGATCTTCGAGCCCCGAGACGAGGTGGGGCCCCAGAAGCCCCAAAAAGACAGGCGACATGCCGACCACCAAGTACAAACCGCACGCCCAATAAGAGGCGCGACGCGCCACTCTTTCGCTCTTGCTCGCCGCCACCCGTGCGATCAGCTCTTGCGCCACCAACGAACCCATGATCGGGATCGACCAGCGATCCAATTGCTCCCAAACGTTCTCCCCTTGCGGCAGCATCGACCAACGCGTCGGCTCGACGACGGAAAGTGCCTCCCCCACGCCGCCCGCCTCCCCCACGCCAACGACCAACATCACTATCAAGCTGAATGCCAAAATGATGCCTTGGACGAAGTCGGTGAAAACATCCCCCAGCAGCCCTCCGAAGGTCGTGTACGCGATGACGAAGGCGGCCGAGAGGTAGATGGCCAAAGTCACGTCCAAATCCATCGTCGCGGAAACCACTTGACCGAAGGCGCGGATCTGCGCGGCTGCCCAGATCAACGATGACGGCACCAGCACCAACACCACGAGCCGCTCGATGCCCTGCCCGAAGCGCTCGCGATACAGGTCGCCGAGCGTCAGGTAGCCCCCGCGCCACAACCGGGGCGCCAGGAACACGCCCAAAAAAAACAAACACAGACAGTAGCCAAAAGGATCGGCCCTTCCGCCAGACAACCCAGATTCGTAGATCGCTCCGGACGCTCCCAAGCATGTCTCCGCTCCAAACCAGGTGGCGAACAGGGAGAACGCCACCCAGCCAGTTGCCAGTCTCCGCCCTCCCGCGAAGTAGTCTTGTTCCGAAGAAATACGTCGGGTGAGCCACAACCCCACGAGCAATTGAATGGCCAGGTACGAAAGGAGGAACCACCAAGACATGAATGAACCTGAAACCCACCGCCCGTAGGACTGCGCCAGTGACCCACCGAGCGTCGCACAGCCTGGAGCCGGATGACAACGTACGTGCACTTTTGGTGATTTAGGTTTACTCTGGCGGCCACTTACGTCAGATCTTCGAGGCCTGCCGTCCGTCTGGGTGAGCCAGCCCGCGTGGCTGCCAACACAACCCGCGGCTGCCGGCACCCCTTGGAATCATTCTTGGAATATAGGAGAGACTATGACCCGCCCCATTCAGCCTCTGTTGCACCGCCATCCGTTCCTCGCCTGCTGTACCCTCCTCACCGGCACGCTCCTGTCCAGCTGCGGTGGCGACGACGGGGAGTCAGGCTGCTCCTCGACCAAAGAGGAGTACGCGTTCACTGAAGAGACGTCCCTCGGCTACTCCTTGTCGCAGGTGCTGTCGGGTCGCCGCGACGCTACGGCCGACCTCTCCTGGGCGGACTCGCGGGATTGGCTGGAGCACACTGCTGATGAGGAAACGGAAGTCATCGTTCGCATCGAACCGACGGACGGCACGGTGGAGGAGCTCCGCAACGAGTCCACGGAGTGTTTCCGCGTATTGCGTGCTGACGTGGGCGTTTCGGTGGTCACCGAAGATGGTCAACTCGTGCTTTCCGTTGCCGGCACGGTGACGGCGGTAAGCCGCGACGAGTTCGAGATCGAAGCCGACATCGAACCCGGGGATCTCGAGGGTCTGTTGCAGGTTTCCAGCAACGTCGGGATGCATCTCCGGCAAACGACAGATGGTGACGACGTAACCGGCACGATCAACGCGTTCTCCAGGGGCGAATCCAACGTCACGAACGTGGAGTTGGCCCGTTGGGAAGGCAGCGTTGGCGCTCCTGACTTGCCCGTCGAACCTATGGAGACGGACGGCACGGACACGATGGAAACCGATGGCACAGACACCGACGTGGGCACAGACACCGACGTGGGCACGGATGACGAGGACGGCGGCGCAGGAGACGGTGGAATGACGTCCGAACCGGGTGACGGTGGCGCCCCAGTCGGCGACGCAGCGACGTCCATGGACTCGTCGACGCCGATGGGTGACGCCAGTATGAGTGAGACAGGAACCGACGGCGGCAGCGAGCCCCTGGGCGATGCCAGCGCAGACGCTGGGGTCCCCGACCCAGTCGACGCCGGCTGAACGTCGAGTCGACGTTGGCGTGGGCTTCGGGGGCCCCACCGCCACTCGGGTTGAGCTGCACGACGACACTCGCATCCAACTCGCCTACTCGACAGGTCACTTGGGGCGCGCACACATCATGCCCATGCTGCAGCCATCACAGGGGTCGCCAAAGTTTTCCGCCTCACAGGCGAGAGTGAGCGAGGCAAGCGCAACTAGAACAAGTGCATAGGTGCGCCGCGACGGTCGTCCGCGTGTCGTGAACATCTCGCCGGGGACACTCGAGGCACGCAACACGTTGGGGGTCAGCCCGGCCGTGTGCGTTGGTGACTCATTCGAGCTAGAACGCCAGAACCGAGTATCGCACCGTGCAACAGCAGCTGGTCCAGGGCGGAGCTCTGAGCCCGGGACGAACGGCTGTCCAGACCGCGCAGGACGGACCGATACTGTCCGCCAGACCCCGCGGTCTCCGTATCGCGTTCAACCGCTTCGCAGCGCTTGGCAGTGCGGGCTGTCGGGCACTGTGTGTGCGGCGAATTCGACGGGGGGCGAGTCGTCGGCTTTGCGACAAGTCGGGGAGAACTCTTCGGAGAACGGCAAGGCAGTTTGGTTGCGTCGGGACAGCATGCTATGAGTCACCTGTTGACTAGCAGAGTCGAAGAGCAACTCCGAAGGCTTGGTCGCTCCTGGCCGAACCGAGGTTGGACCTGGGACGAACGCAGCGGTTGCGTCGCCAGTTCCTTCGCGGGTTCGAACCAGGGCAGCTACGAATCGGTTCTATCCCAGGTATTCGAAGCCCACTGGGACCACCGGACCATCTCCAAGGCCCCGGCGGTCGTGGCGCGCGTGGCCGAGCGCACGGGCGGGATCCGATCCGGCCAGCGGATCTTCGCTCCGGCTGAGTGCGGCAACGTCTTTCCGTTCGCGCTGTGGTGGCCCTGGGGCGACGACACGACCGTCTCGGTGCGCGTCTCCTTGGCTCCCGACACGCCATCATCGCGAGCAATCGTGCGCGAGGCCTTCGGGGTCGTGGACACCTGAGGCTCCACCGATCACCCCTTCGGTCGATGTGTACGCCTGCGCGCGGGCAGGAACGCTCACTTCGCGGGCACGTCTGGCGGGGTGACGACCGCGCGAGGGTTGTTGCCTGCGGTCATCTCCACTACGAATAGCTTGCGGACGGGACGCCCTTCGTCGCCATCGAGGCCGAGGCCCCAAAGGCCCACTTCCAGCCGCACTTTCTGACCCCACCACAGGGGGCCTTCAACTTCGCCAGAAGGCCAGCTCCGCTCGAGCGTCAACGACGCTCCGGGCAAGAGGAACTGTTGCTCCTTGCCCTCACGGCGATCGTTGTAACGTCGGTGCTCTTCACCCTTCTTGTCGAAGATGACTGCGGCCATGCTCAACGGTCCGAGCTTGGGACTGAGCAGCGTATGAGTGCGGTCGTCCAGGGCCTCGGCGACGACTTCGAGCTCGATGCCATAGGCGCCTTTGGGGAGTTTCTTCGCCGTTGCCTTGGGCGTGAAGCGCGCGCCCTCGATCTCGACGATGAGACCGTTGGGCGTGACCCGGTAGGCTACTTTCCGCGGGTCGGGCACGCTCTCTTCTTCGGGCAGCGGTGGGCTGTCGGCTGTGCCCGCGGGGGGCGGGGGTTCGGGTTCGACAGGCGTCGGCGGCCCCGACTCGATGGGCTCGGGAGCTTCTGCGGGCTCGGGCGGAGGGGGCGCCTCGGCGGGAGGCGTGCTCGAGCCGCAGGCAGAAAGCCCCATCGTCAGCAGCACCAACGCACCCAAGCTACCCGTGAAACGCCCTGTTCGACACATGCAGCGATGGTAGCCCAACCCGCACTGACGACGCCAGCGTCCCAGCTGTTACCCAACCGCTCTGAGGCGCACGCGCGGGGTGTTCTGGTCGCTCCCCAGCCACGCATGACAGTGCTAGGGAGGGGACTCATGCGCTGGCTCCGTCTGCTCGGTTTTTTCGTCGTGTGCTTCGGTCTCACCTCGGTCGCGCACGCGACGACGCTCCAAGGCCCAGCCGATGCCCCGGGCTTCGAATTGCCGGAGGGTTGGGTCGCGTGCGAGCAACCCTCCGGCGGCTTTAGCTTGGAGAACAACGGTCGCCTGGTGAAGCCGCCCCAGGGGGCTCCACCGGGACACGAAGGTCAGCTGAGAGCTGCCCCTGCTGCGCGAGGGTGTGGCGCCGATGCGGAGGTGATCTACCTCCTCGTCACCGGCGCTCTGCCCGAGATCGACCCCGCGAGCGTGATACTTTCCCTGGCCGCGGGGCAGCTGGAGTTTTCTGGAAAGCGCCTGGAGGGCGTGCGGGTCGAGTGGGGCTCAGCCAAAGCACGCAAATCAGATACCTGCAACAAAGTAACACCCAGTCAAGGGCACGAAACCTGTTCCATCCCCGTCGGCAAGGAGCACCCAACGGATCCATCCGTGGTGCGCTTCACCTGGGTACCGCCAGGTGGACGAGCCGGCAAAGGAGTGCGCACCTTCGACCACCAGGGCAGCCTCACGTCGAGCAATGAGCGCACCTTTGGGCCGAACCAAATCGTGCTGGGCCGGGTGCTACAACGCGCCCGCTCGGTCGACGTTTCGACGGGGGTCGGGCAGATTGAAGTCGTCTATCCCGGTGCGGTGAGCAGTGTGGAATGCGACGGCGCGAACTGCGAACTCGCGGATGGCAAGGTGTTGGTCCGCTCGGTCCCGGTTTCCGCCCAGCGCATCGCTCTGCGCATGACTCTCCTTCCGCGTATCGTCATCGCCCGCAGCGGGAAGCTCGAAGGGCGCATCGAACGTGAGTTCGATGTCGTGCGCTGCGACATGGACGTGCTGTCGGGCAAGCCGTTGAGGGACGCCGATGACGTCAAAGTGCTCGTGCGGTTGCCCGAGACATGCGTCGGGGACGCCGAGCGGCACAGCTGGAACATCAATCAGGAGCCCGTCGCCGTCGAGCGCGTGGAAACCAGCAACGGCCTCGTCTACGTGCTGCTGCGCGCGGGCAGACTCCTCGACGACGAGATCACTGTCGTGGCCACCCGACCCCAGGATGAGTCTGCGTTGGCATTGGTGAGCGTGAGAACCAGAGCACTCCCGGCGGTGCACACGTCCCTGATCTTGCCGGGGTTCGGCGAAGTGGACTTCATTCCGAAGAATCACGACGTCTTGGTCGCCACGGGCACGGTGCCGGGCGGGCGCCTCGTACCGATTGAGGTGCCCGGCGCCTACGCGGTGACGACAGAAGCGGCAGAGAGCACGATTCGCGGCGTCTACATGTCGAGCGGCTTCACCGCCTTGCGCTTGGCCTACCGAGTCGATGGGGTCCCCGCCGACTTTGGCCAAACCAACTTCGCGACGTTGACGGACCCCATCCAGCGGCCAATCCGGGAAGCCAACCTGCCGATCCAACTTGGTGCGTCCACGATGAGCAGCAAGCCGGTGATCGAGTTGCGCTGCGCACTCGGCCCCGGCTCCGTGCAACGCATCCCTCCTGGCGTCACTCAACACATTCCCTTCCCGGAGCGCGACAGCTGCCGCCTCGTGATCCACAAAGCACGTATCCCCGAAGATAGCGGCGAGCAGCTGGTGGAAATCGAGGTCCGGGTGACGACCGCCGGCGACGTCGAGCGCAGCGACGCCCGCATGCAAGAAAAGCTGCTCTTGCGACACGCGAAAGAAACGGACGTCATCTGGATACAGGGCGCGAAGCAACAGTTCGATCGCATTTTGGTCCGTGTGCATCATGTGGTCGACGAAGCGCGCTACCTCCTGGGTCACGGTCGCCCATACCGACTGCCCACGGGACAATGGACGGTGGTCACCGAGGATGCCTCGCTGAAGTTCTACGCGACGGCCACCATCCCGAGCGGCCTTTTTCGCTTCTCCGATGACCCACAAGACTTGGGGACCGGCGCGCTCGCACTGAACTTCGGTGTGCTTTCTCGCCTCACTCTGCTGAGCGACGAGGGGAAGGAGAGTCTGGTAGGTTTGGAAGGCGGCGTGATGAGCCTAGGGCTCGCGACCGAGAAGGACCGCCAGCTCGCCATCGTGGCAGGATTGGGGATCGGTGTGCCGCTTGGCAACATCAACCAACCCACCCAAGCCTCGCTCAACATCCACGCGTGGCTCGCCTACTCCCTCGGCAAGCGCACCGGCCGGCTGCTGGACGAGGACGGGACTCCCGGAGAGGAAGTGCGGCTCAATCCTTGGGCGCTCATCTTCGGGCCCAGCATCACCATCGGGAGCCTGGCCGCGTTCTTGTGATGACCTGCTATGGGACGACGCTGTGTCACGTTGAAGTGAACGGGGTGCTTCGGCTTTCAGTGCCGTTGAAGGAGCACCACCCAGTTGCACGCAGCGTGTCATCTCCCTGGCTGGCGATCGCCGTTGCCGCGGTGCGGTGCTAGCGTCGCGACATGACTGACACGAAGAAGCGTGCCCTCGTGATTCTGGCCCCAGGCGCTGAGGAAATGGAGGCCACGATCGTGGTCGATGTGCTGCGCCGCGCGGGCGTGGAAGTCACCTTGGCAGGCCTGGACGGCGTCGCTGCAGTCACTTGTAGTCGTGGTGTACGCATCCTCCCGGACGCCGCCCTGACGGCTGCGGGTTCGGATTTTGATGCGGTGGTGCTGCCAGGCGGAGCCGAAGGGGCCGAGCGCCTGGCAGGCTCGGAGCTGGTCGGTCAGGTGCTTCGGGCTCACTGGGAGCGGGGCGCCATCGTTGCTGCAATCTGCGCAGGCCCTACCGCCCTGGCCCAGCATGAGCTTGCGCTGGGCAGCGCCATCACGAACCACCCAAGCGTCAGTGCGCAGCTCCAGGGCCGGTACCAGCTACGCGACGACGCTGTGGTCAAGTCGGGCCAGCTGATCACGAGTCAAGGGCCGGGCACCAGCTTTGCCTTCGCGTTGACTCTGGTCGCTCAGCTGTGCGGGCAGGGGGTGGCTGCGAAGGTGCAGGCACCCATGATGCTGCCGCCAAGCTGAGTTGCCGGGGGGCGGGTACGAACGCCGGATCCGACCCAGCGTCGCCTGGCCGGCGGGGTCAATCCGGAACCTGGGTATCGTCAGGCGAGCTTACTTGGTCGCACGCAGGTGAGCCGCGAACGCGCGGCACACGTCCGTCGTCGTGAGAATCCCCAGTACCTTGGCCCCCTCGGCGACCACGACGCATCCGTACTTGTGGTCTGCCATGTCGGCGACGACCTCATCCAACGGCGTGTTCGGCTTGATGCAGTAGGGCTCGGCGGTCATGGCTTCCTCGACCGTCACCTTGGCGGGATCGACGTCCTTGAGGGTTTCGATCAGGTGCAGGTCGCCGTCGGAAACGATGCCCACGATTCGCCCGCCGTGGAGGACGGGCAGATGGCGGACCCGATGCTCTCGCATCAATGCGTGGGCGGCCGACATCGGTTGCTCCTGGCCGATGGTGATTGGGCTGACGGTCATGGTCTCGCTGACTGACGGAATGCTCATGAGAGGAGCTTATAGTGCCTGCACGCGAGACGTGCAGCTACTGCGTTAGTGCTTCTGCGTCCGGATGCGTTCACCCGGGCATTTTGTTCTCTGTGCACTTCCCGCTGGCCAGCGGTGTGCTCAGCGACTGTGCAGGGCAAAGACCACATGCCCAAAGTGCTTCGCGATCCGTCGCGGCTCATTTAGGGTAGCTCCGCGCTGCACATGAGGATCCAGGACTTTTACCAGTTGACCCGGCCTGTCCAAGACCGCTTCATCGACGCGGCGTACCGGCGATCAGTCCCGAAGCCCATCATTTCCACCACCAAGACGGAACCCATTCCCTGGGCCTGGGTTCTCGGGGCGCTTGCCGGGCTCGTGCTCTTCTTCGTCTTGGTCGGGTGGGGCTACGGCAGCCTGGAGAGCCCGTTGGCGCTCGCACCCACGTGGATGCTGGCGGTGTACGCGGCGGTGCTAGGCGGGTCCTTGTTTTGCGCTCTACGCGCTGTGGCCCTGTATTCAGAAGCGAAGCAAGCACCGTTTCCCTACGGAAGCTTCGTATTTCCGTCAGGGGTGATCGAATCGCGGGGCCGCTTCTTTCGCATTCATCCGATGGCGGAATTGTCGAAAGCCGAGGTGTCGGCCCGACAAGTCTCCCTGACCTTCGAAGGTGGCTCCAGCGCAAAGTTTACGGCCCGCGACGCGGAAGCCGCACAGAAGGCGAAAGAGCGCATCGTCAGCGCCCGTCGTCGAGTGCTCGAAGCGGAGATTGACGATTCCCTGGATCCGTCGACGTTCGACCCACTATTGCCGTCACGCTTCTCGAATCCGCTGGCCCCTTTGGGGCCGTACACTCCACCGGTCCCCGGTTGGCGCAGATTCGCGCCGTTGGCCGCTGTGGTCGTCGGGGTCGGGCTCGCCGTGCTCATCGGTTTCCTTCGCAACACCCTGAGCGAACGCCAGATGTACAGAGCCGCGGTAGCGGCAGATACGCCGCAAGCCTACGGCGCCTACATGGCGCGAGGAGGACAACGACAAGACGTCCCCGATCTGCGACTCCCGACGGCTGAGCTCAAGCTGCTGCAAGAAGACGGCGATCTCAAAGCGCTGGAAGCCTACGCCCAGCAGCATCCGAATTCGAAGATCAGAGAAGCCATCGAAAACGCGCTTCGTGTTGCCCTGCTGCAAGCACTCGAGGAAGCCAAGAAAAAAGCGACCTTCCAAGCACTGGATGAGTTCGCCAAGGCACACCCTTCGCAGGAGCTGGTTCAGGAAGAAGTCAAGGCGGCGCGCAGAGCATTGATGGCGAGTGTGTTGAGCAACTTCGCTGACAACCATGCCGCTGAAGACTACGACGAGCTCATCCCGTTCTTCAGAAAGCTCTTGCACTACCTCGCCGCGAACGGGCCAACGGTGGAAATTCGATTCCACCGCATCTTGCCCGAAAGCGTTCAGCGTGCGGACGAGACGGTGAAGAAGGACAAGTACTTCATCGCCAGCATGCTTCCATCCCAGTACTTCGATGACGAGCACGCCCAGCAGCGAGAGACTGCCGTGTTCGAGCACCTCAAAGAACGCTTCGACAAGGCGTTCAGTCCCGACGCCCTGCGTGTCACTCGGGGCAAGCTGCTCACCACCGAAGAAGAACTCCCCGACGACCCCAAGGTTCCCACTCTGTTCATCACGCACAGCAGCAACATGGGCCACGGGATTCGCAATCTGAATCCGAACGGCATGTTCGTTGGCGTGGGGTTCGTGTTCAAAGCCTTCTTCGTCGTGCCCAAAGAAGAGCAAATGTTGAGCATGAAGTACTCCACCTGGCGCCCGCCAGACTTGCTCAAGCTGCGCAAGGGCAAGTTGAGCATCCCCGACGTCTACCTGACCATGGCCGAGGCGGCCTTCAAGAACTTCGACCGGCGGGTGGTGCGCTGGCTGTTCCGGCGAAAGAAATAGCCGAAGCGGGGGCAACGCCGGACCCCCCTGACTCCTGCGCCGCACGCGACGTGGAGTCGCACAAGGTCATACCCGAGACAGGGCAGACGACCGCCTCTGGGGACGCCCCCATGTCCAGCGACAACGGCCAACGACTTTGCGTCGGTCAGAGCGCGGATCAGGCGTTGTGCGGCGCAGCTTGGCCGGGCTACATACGGGGCGAGGCACGTAGATGGGGATCCGCAGCAAACGCTATCTGATCGTCGGCGACGGCGCCGCAGGCATGACGACGGCGCGAACGCTGCGAGAAACGGACCCTCACGCCGAGATCACGATTGTGGCGGACGACCCGAACCCCGCCTACTTCCGCGCCGCGCTGACCAACTACTTGCTCGGAGAGCTGCGCGAAGAGCAGATCTGGGCAACGCGACCCCAATTCTACGACCAGTACCGCGTGCGCCGACTGCACGCCCGCTGCACTGGGCTCGACACTCAGCGCGGCGAGCTGCACACGACCTTGGGCACCCCGCTCGGGTTCGACGCGTTACTCCTCGGCTGCGGGGCCCGGGCGCGACGGCCGAGTTTCCCAGGAGCGGAACTGGGAGGGGTCCTGACCCTGCGAACCCTGCAGGACTGTCGCAGCATCATGGAGCGCATCCTGTCGGGGCGAGTCAAGAACGCAGTTGTGCTAGGGGGTGGTCCGTTGGCCTTGGAGTGGGCCCTCGGGATGCACGCCCGCGGAATCAGGGTGAGCATATTGCTGCGCGGCACCTCGTTTCTTCCGGGCGCGCTCGATAGTGTGGGCTCGGACTTGCTCGCCGCACGTCTGCGCCAGGCCGGCCTCAATCTGGTGCTCGGAGATGAAGTGGCGGCGGCCACGTCGGGTCCCGATGGCAACGTCGCTGCTTTGACGACCAAGCGCGGCCTGGCACTGCAATGCCAGATGATCGCCGCGGCGATCGGCGTCGTCCCCAACACGGAGTGGCTCCAGGGCAGCGGGATCCAACTCGGCAACCGGAACGGCATCGTCGTGAACGCCCAAATGCAGACTTCAGCGGCCGGAGTGTTCGCCGCAGGCGACGTCGTCGAGTTCGAAGGCCGCGCCCTGCAATTGTGGGAGCCAGCGCAAGCTCAAGCGCGCGTCGCAGGAAGCAACATGATCGGTACGCCAAGCACCTATGCCCCCGGCGTTCACTACATGGCCACACGGCTGTTCGATCTCGACTTTGCGAGCCTCGGTCAAATCACTGATGTTTCCGGAGCGAGAGAAATCTCCGACCTTCCGAAGGGCACTGGGCGCTTGAACTACCGCAAAGTTGTGGTGAAAGATGGCCGACTAATTGGTGCGCTCATGCTCGGCCATCGCGAAGACAAGGTGCGTCAGCGCGGCAGGTGGTTCAAGCGCATCATGGACCATCACTTGAATGTCAGCGCCATCGAGCACGACCTTCTAGACCCGACCTTCGATGTCGCTAGTTGGCACGATCAGGCAATCGGTGCTGCCAACGCCGCGCTGGCGGTTGTGCCCGATCGCGTAACGCAGGGGGGGCCGACGGGCGCCGTCCCAAGCGTGGCCGCCGGAGCTGCGCTGCGTGGCACCAACATGCTGCAGCTGAGCCAACTGACCCAGGCGCTCAACTCGAGTCCTACACCGCTGGTCGCCCGGGGCCCGTCTGCGCCGGGAGTGGCCACGACAGCTAGCGGCGGCGCAGCCACGGGCACTGCCATGATGGGCGCCAATACGAGTACCGCCAAGAACGGCGGGTCTCCAATGAACCTCGCCGCCACTGCCGCGTTGGGCACACAGATGCTCGGGCAGTTCAACCTGCGCCCTGCAGCAGCCCCCGCACCCAGCGTGAAGATGGCGCGCAAGGCGTTCCTCCGCTTAGGCGAGCAGAACATCGAACTGACGGGTACGCTGTGCCGCGTCGGGCGCGAGGCGGGAAGCGAGATTCACATCACTGATCCCTCAGTCAGCTTCGTTCATGCACACCTGCAACGTGCGTCTGACAACTGGTACCTGCGCGACCTCGGCTCTGACGCTGGCACCTGGGTTAACGGCATGACGCTATCTGCTCCGCGCCAGCTGAAGTCGGGTGACGGAATCCGCGTGGGGCAAGTCGAGCTGATGTTCTTCTACGAAGGGGAAGAGCAGCTGGCTCGCGCCTCCGCTGAGCGACGTCCTCACGGCTCACCCAAACCGCGTCTGCAGGTGCGCTCGGGCCACGCACTCGGCCTCGAGTTTCTTCTGACGCAGAGCCCGACCCTGGTCGGCAGTGACCCAAGCTGCCAGCTGTGGCTCGACGACACGTCCCTGGCTCCTCACCATGCGCGCCTCGAGCGCACCAACTCAGGTTGGCAAGTGATGTGTCTGGAAGCAAGCGCAGGTCTGTGGATCAACCAACGAGCAGCCGCACCTCGCAGCCCCATTCCCCTCGAAGAGGGAACCCAAGTGCGCATTGGCGGCATCCAAATGGCGTATACCCAGCGCCCTGTGATGCTCGGCATTGACGAGATCCAAGCCCAGCGGCAAGCGGTCGCAGGAACCGCCCCAGATCCGGGCCGTGTGGGTACCGGCCAGCGCATGCAGGCGTTCGCCGCCGTCAGCGCCGACGCCCTGGCAGCGACAGCCCCGCCGTTCACCCGTGGTGGGGGGCAACCCCAGTCCCAACCGCAAGTCGCCAGACCCGTCGAGGCGAACACCCACGCGAGCAATCCACCCAGTCCTCAGCCGACCATCAATCCGGCATTCGCCACAACCGCTACGGCGGGGGATGTTCCAAGAACGGCCCCCACAGCGAGCGTTGGGGCTACGGCGGCACCTGCCGCGTCCAGGGTGACCCGCCTGCGAGTCGAGTCGGGCCCGGATGTAGGGCGCGTCGCCTTGGTGGGGGACTACCTCATCGTCGGACATCAACCGAATTGCCAGATGGTACTCTCTGACCAGTACATTGCCCCGCAACAGGTCGAAGTACAGCGTTTTTCAGGCGCCCTGTTCGTGCGCAACCTGGGCACTCCTGGATCGCTCAGCAAGAACGGTGAGGACACCCAAAACCGCAGCTTGCCCCTGAACGTCGGGGACCGTTTGCAGCTCGGCCCGTACACCGTCCTAGTCTTCGAGGAGGCAGGATGAAAGACTTCGTGGCAGCTCGGTCCCCCCAACAGGAGGCAGAATGAGCGACCCGATTGCAACCAAAGCAGTCAGCGACGTCACCGCGTGTATCGGTTGCAACGACTGCATGCTCGCTTGTCCGCTCCCTCAATCGCGCAGCATCAGCATCGCTTCGCTGAACGCAGCCGTGAATGAGACCGTGATTGACGACCCCGCTGTCGTGGATTTTGTCACCGCGTGCACTCAGTGTCGGCAGTGCGTGCCGGCCTGCCCCGCCGACTTGAGCCGCGCCGACATGGTCTTGTTCAACAAGATGAAAGTGGAAGACAGCGTACCCGACCATCGATTGGCAGTACAAGTCGGCTCCAGCATCGAAACCTCCACCTGGACCTTGGATGCACTCAGCACAGAGCTGCTCCACCTCCCCCTGTTCACAAACGTGGACCGCAACGACATCAGGAGAATGCTCCTGACGACGACCCTGCGGCAGCTGAAGAAAGCCGACACGCTGTGTCAGCCAGGTGAGTACTACGAGCGCCTGGTCGTCGTCTTGATCGGAGGACTCGAGCAGTTTTCGCTGGATGCTCGACACAAGCGGATCCCGATAGTCAACTTCAACCCCGGCTCGTTCCTCGGCGAGATGGGGGTGATGGCCGACCAGCCCGAGACCTTCGGCGTCAGCGCAGCAGTACCCAGTGTGGTGATGGAAGTACCCCGAGCATCGGTCAAGCGACTGATGGATCGGTCACCGCCGTTTCAGAAGACGATGAACGAGCTCTATCGACGGCGGGCACTGTGGACCTATGCGCGCAGTCCTGACGTGTTGGGAGACGTCCCGAACGCCATGGTCGAAGAGCTCTTCGCCAGCGCCGAGCTAGTCACCTACGAAGCCGACGAAGTCATATTTCAGGAGGGCGACTCTCCCGCCGACATGTTCTTGGTCCGAACAGGCTTCGTCAAAGCACAACGCATGCTACCCGAGGGGCGCCGCGTGCTGACCTATTTCCAAGAAGGTGACAGTTTTGGATTAATCCCGATTCTTTACGGCGAAGGCGCCCAGGCGTTCGACGCTGTCGCGGCAACTCGGGCTCAAGTGGTGCGAATCAGCAGCAGCGTTCTCGTCACCGCCCTACAACGCTACCCCGGCGCCACCGACTCGCTCTCCAAAGGGGCGATGGCTGCCGAGCGCGTGGCTCGCTCCCCGAACTTGAGCCCACCAGTACAACCCGACCGCTCCAGCATGGGCACCCACGCGATGCCGCTTTCGCCCGAGGTGCTACTACAGATGGGCGTGGCGGAAGGGCGCGAAGTTTTGGTCGTCGATCAGACCAAATGCACCTACTGCCAAAACTGCATGGCAGCGTGTGAACGCCGCCATGGTCACAGCCGCCTGCAGTTGCGAGGCTTGCAGGTTGAGCACCTGTTGTTCCCTACCGCCTGCCGCCACTGCGAGGACCCGAAGTGTCTCCTGTGCAGCGTCAATGGTATCGAACGCCGCCCCAGCGGCGAGATCAGCATCGTCCAAGAGAACTGCATCGGTTGCGGTGCCTGCGCGGAGCGCTGTCCCTACGGCAACATCAGTCTTCACCCGAAAGAGGAACCCAAACGCGGCTTCTTCTTCAGCTTGTTCGATCTCCTTGCCGGGCCCAAAGAACGCACTCGTGCTCTGTCGGAGCTCGACCCAAACGTGCCCCAGAAAGCCGTCAAGTGTGACTTGTGTGCAGGCTACGACAACTATGCCTGCGTGACAGCGTGCCCCACCGGCGCTGCTTTCCGCACCGATCCGAGTGCGAACCTCGGCTCTGGGCACATGCTCAGTGAACTAGATGGAGTTCTGAAGTGAGCACCGTCGCTGCGGCGAAGAAAGCGAAGGCTCTGGGCCTGCGCAGGGTGCTACGGTGGCACGAGCGCAGTGTCGTTTGGCTCCTGCTCGCGCTACTCGTGGCGCTGCCGGCGACGGCCTTCGTGATCGCAGGATTTAGGGGGCAGCTTGCTTCGGTCGATCCCGACGTGTTCGCGCCCGTACTGCGGGGATACACCGGACATGGTGAACTACTCGGCGTGATTGCGGCTGCCGCAATACTCCTGAGCCTCCTCTACTCCCTACGTAAGCGCTGGCTGCAGGAGCGGTTTCCGTTGTTCAAGGGCACCATGGTCAGCTGGCTGTGGGTGCACGTGGTCACTGGGTTCATCGCACTGTGGGCCGCCGCTTTACACGCCGGCTATGGCCTACTCGACTTCGCGCCAACGAGTGGAAGGGTCTTGTTCTGGGCGTTACTCATCGTTGTGCTCAGCGGCACACTGTGGCGATTGGTGTACCGCTTGGTCCCTGCGCAGGTAGTCACGAAGATCGGGAACTACTCCCGCAAGGCCAGCCAAGAGCGCGCGGAAGAACAAGCAACAGAAATCGAGAAGGTGGCAGCGGGTGGTTCGGAACTGCTGCACCAGTGGAAGAACTGGCTGATCGAGCGCCCCCGGAGTGAGGTCGAGATCACCCAAGCCCGCCAAGGGTTTGCCCAATCCCCCGAAGCACCGGTCTTCGAGCAACTGTGCCGCTTGGCAAGCAGCCGCAACCGGGCGCTCCAGCGGGAACGGCTTCAAGAGCAGGCTGCCCGCCGTCTGCAATGGTGGCGTGTGCTTCACGTACCGCTATCCCTGTTGTTCTTGGTCGGTATCCCGCTCCACATCGTCCTCGCGTACGACGTCCCTGCCAAGCAGTTGCCACCCGAAGTTCGGCGAGAACTAACTGCGCTCACCCATCTCACTGGTGCGCACTCAGCCAAGGAGTGCGGCGAGTGCCACCAGGCCATCTACGAGCAATGGAAGCACTCGATGCACGCCCACGCGCTGACAAGCCCCGTCACCGTTGCGCAGAACAACCAGGTCATGCTGAACGAGCTCGCTGAGGCAGGCGTGCCGGATCCAAAGCGGATCTGCGTCAATTGCCATTCGCCGATCGCCACCGAGCTCGCGCAAGCGGAGCTGCTGCCGTTCGGACAGGACCCAACGCTGCAGCAGGGGATCACTTGCATGGTTTGTCATCAATTGACTGGCGCATCGCGCTCTGGCGGTGGTGCGTACACCGATGGTGTGATTGACGGACTCGAGCGCGGACGGGTGATGTATGGGCCATACGCCAGTGCCGTCGGTAACCCCTATCACCAGAGTCGCTTCAGTCCCGTGTTGGCCGGTGACGCCGGCGAGATTTGCCAAAACTGCCACGACGTCAACTTCGATCGGGACAAGAACGGCCAGATCGAGTTCGGCCACGACCTGGTCCTGCAGACGACGTATCAGGAGTATGTGGAGTACCGGCGAAACGGGGGCGGCGCGAGTTGCGTGGAGTGCCACATGCCGGTCATGAAGGGCCAGACGCGGGCCGCGGAAAGCGCGGCCATCCCTGTGCAACAAGACACGGTCGCGCCACCGCGCGTGGTGCGTGACCATTCGTTCGTTGGTGTGGACTATCCCATCGACGTGCCCGGCAAAAAGGACCCCCATCGTCCGGCGAGGGTCGCACTATTGCGCGCCGGCGCTCGTTTCGAACTGACGAAGCCAAGGATCGATGCCGAGACCCGACGAGCGACTTCACAGATAAGCATCACGAACGTCGGGGCTGGTCACAATCTGCCAAGTGGTTTTGCCTTCGCTCGGCAAATGTGGGTCGAGTTCATCGTCAAAGACCAGGCAGGCCGAGTGATATTCACCAGCGGTAAGGTGGACAGCGCCACTGACGACCTGTGCGATGCCGGAACCTTCGACGATGACAAAAGCCCGATCCGCAAGTTGATGCAGGGGTGCAAACGCTCTGACCCTCAACTAGTGAATTTCCAGAAGAAGCTAGTGGACAAGGCCACAGTCGAGAAGGACGCCCAGGGCCGTCCAATCAAGAACGATCGGGGCGAACTCATTCCCGCGGCAGCAAGCGATGCTAGCGAGCAGTCGATACAGCGCATCGCCGGCAATCCGATCACCCGCAAGCGCCCCAGCGACGGTCAAGCCATGGGATCTATCGAGCCCAACAAGACACGAACCTTTGCCTACACCTGGCAAGTCCCGGACGGCACGACCAAGCTGAACGTCAGTGCACGCCTCTTGTTCCGGAACCTGCCCCCGTACTTCATCCGCAACATTGCCAAAGAGCAACCCCCCAACGAAGTGCCCCAGCTCGGGCCCATGGTGGACAACCTCGACATCGTCGAGATGGCGAAGCAGAAGGCCAGCGCCCGGGTGCCGGAGCTCACTCAACCGTAGGGCCTTAGAACAGCCGCAGGTCGTAGATCGCTTGACCGAATGCCTCGGGTGCCAGCGCCGAGAATTGAATATCCGTCACCGCTGACAAGTCGGGCACGTTCGTGAGGGAATCGGCGTTGGGGGTCAGGTCGTCGAAGTACATCGTGCGCTGGGCTCTTGCCCCCGCCGAGCCATCGACAATGACGCCAAATACACCGCCATTATCGTCGAGAACCTGCACCCACATATCGTCCCCTTCGTAGCCGAAGGTCATTCCCTCGTACCCGGCGAGGTCGTATGGCGCCGCTGCCGTCAGCAGCGTCAGCCCGATCCCTCCGAAGGTGCAGTCCAATGAACCCACCTCGCAGCCCCCGGTCACCCAAGCTGCGCACGAAGAATCCTCGAAACCCGAAGGTGGCGTACTCGCACCTTCCGCTCCACCGCTCGTATTTGGCGTCAGGTTCACATCGAGATCGCCATACGTGTACCAGCCGCCATCACGACCAGCCACACGAGCAATCGCCCCGTCGCAGCTGGCAAAGTCATCGAGGATCGCGGGGTCGCTCACCTCGTCGACGTCGGTACCGACGTCTGTCTCCACGACGTCGGTGAGAGCGACGTCCGTAGCTACCACCTCCGTTTCCGAAACGTCGGTCATCACCTCGTCGGTCATCGCCTCGTCAGTCATCGCCTCGTCGGTTGCCGCCGGTTCATCGGTGGCAGCGTGCAGCATTTTCGCAGATTCAGCCGCATGCTCCGCCGGGACCTCCGCTCGCTCCAGGTCGGGTAGTTGCAACGCGTGGATTTCCAGGTCGCTGCTGTAGAGCCTTCCCGTGTGCCGCTCGCCCAGCTCGAAAATGCTGTGGAAGCGCTCTTGGTCCGCAAACAACCGTTTGGCCACCCACAGCACCGTGACGCTCGGCACCACCGCTCCGTAGTTCTCGCCGCGGTGCAGCTGCTCGGCAAACCTGCGCGCTCCGTACAACAGGATGCGCGAGACCAGCTCCTCGTCCACTCGCACCTGCATCTCCACGTTCACGCGCTTGCCCGTGTCGAGCACCGTCAGGATGTCGAGCACGATGAGCTTGGACGCCGCCACGTCTCCGGGGATTTCGGGATTGAGCACATCCGCATCGACTTGTTCTTGTCGAATTTCGCAACGATCCTGCGGCGGAGGAGGCAAGTAGCCAGCACAGGCTAACCACCTCTTCTACAGAAAGCCCTTCCCATACTTCGAAGCCTCCGTCGGCGCGGAAACTGCCCACCACTACATCGGTCGACTTCAGCAGTACTCTGTGGACTACTCCGTCGGTGTTGCTTCTCATGGTGCCTCGAACTTCAGCGTGACGCTTAGACCAGGAACGTCCAGCTCAATTGTCGCGGCGGGTGCAGCAACAGGAGGTCACATTTGAGGTCTACGGTCCCATACTCAAGAACCCGACGTTGTCGATCCACAGGTCGAACTCAGGGGTCCCCTCCGGCACACGAAATTGCAGCTGATAGGCACGCGTCACGTCGAGTGATGGTGGCGGTGGCTCAACGCCGGGTTCGTAATGCCCATCTCCTGGTCGAAGGAAATCGCCAAACGGGATCTCGAACGTCTGCCAGTCGGAGGTGCTCGTCACGATGACACGCGGCGAATCCAAGCAGCCTTGGGGGGTGCAGGACCCATCCGACGTTGAAGAGCACGGACTTTCTTCGAAGGGTTGCGGCCGGCACAAGCCGCCCGATGGCTCTGAATACGTGTCGCTGATGATGACCTCGACGTCCTGGGATACGGCAACGCCGGGCCCGTTGCGCATCTGAAAACGCAGGCTCTGCCAATTGTGCGTGGTCAAGTCAACGGGCATCAGCCTGCCCAACTGGTTCGCCAACCCGACACCCACGCCGCCACCAGAAAGGAGGTGACCGCCACCCCAGACCCGTATGCCGTAATCATTCTCGGCCTGCATCCCGATGAGAGGCGCGGGCGGAACGCCCTCTTCCGCGTAGCTGCTCATAGTGAACGCTGGACCGCCGAAGGGAGCTGGCACGGGGTTGGTCTGACCTTGGCTTGGGTCAGGGTTCTCGCAGTCACAGCGATCGTCGAAAGTGTACCAGTAGCCGATGAGCCCGGCATCGCTCTCGACCGTGGTGTCGTTCCCGTCCTCGCCGTCATCCAGCAGCGTTACACCTGGATCGAGAGCTGCGGACGGTGGCTCAATGGCACTCAGTAAGTCATCCACCTCACCACACAGGTCGAAGAGCACCTCGCTCTCGTTGGTGCACGGGACCTCCGACGGGCAATTGATGATGCCTCCACCCTCGTCAGTACACAGCCACTCATCGTAGATGAAGATGGAAGCCTCGAGCACCTCGAACTGGGTACACGTAAGCTCCGCGGTGCATTGGTCCCAAGCCCCAATCGCGTCGACGCATTGTTGCTGGCGGGCCTCGCTCCACCCAGCACTCTCGACGGCTGCCTCAACCTCGGACGCGCTGGGTGTGTTCGAGAAGCATTCGCCCTCAGGGCGCGTGCCACAATCTTCCGTGCGCTGGCACAACGCAGCGATGTCCGTGTAGGCGCGAACGATGGGCGTGACATTCGCCGCACTGTTCTCCTCGGGGCTCGCTTGGGTCTCCCCGGAGCTCGCTTGGGGAGTGGTTTCGTTGTCGGACTCGTCGCTTGCACCGTTTGTACTGGACGAGCAAGAGAGGGAGTTGAGAGCGGCGACGACAGCTATCGCGACAAGCGCTCGATGACTATGCAAGCGTGACATCGTTGGGTCCTCCTCACAGACGAATGCTGGGCACAGTACCATGCAGCAGGTCGGGTTGGCGATGTTGGTAACAGCTGCATCGCAATCGCCCAAGTTTGTTAGCGAGTGGTCCGCCGCCGCTCGGTCCTGGTGCCAGTCCCGCCCCACATACGTGCGTGGGGTCTCCGACCGCGCCGGGCCGACGGGCATCTTGCGAGAACGTTGCCCGTCATGTTGCCTTCCGCCTCGGTTAACGACGTCGGCGCCTAGGATCTGTGCATTTCGCGGCTCAACGCGTGGCACCGTCCCTAGACTAGATCGGTGCCGAGGTCCGCTTCTTCGACGACAATGTCCTCCAACTTGATTCCGACTGCATCCAGCTCAGCCTCCACGGTCTTGCCATACTTTCTGATGAACTCTCTCGAGAGCGCAAAGCGGTTTCGGTCAGGTCGAGGTCTTTGGCCACTTGGGCAATCGAGCGCTGTCCTGTCAGGCACAGGCCCACTGCCTTCGCTTCGAACTCAGGGGTGAAGACCCTGCGTCTTCTTCTCTTCGTCATGGATCACTCCCGCGCAGTGTCGCGCATTTCGGGGTGTCCACGAAACCGGGTCAGCTACATCCCGCCCGGCTCCGTCCTCGGCTTCGCCTCCGGGCGTGGCGGGGGAGGTGAACGTGGTGCCGAGATTTGAGCCACTATGTCGATGAGCAAAGGAAGTGTGTGCTGGTTCCTGAAAAGTCAGAGATAGGGGGCTGTCCAGTTCCTAGTGTGGTGCGACATCCGTCTGCTCCCCTGTTTCAGGAGGTTGGGGGCCTGAACAGGGGACCGCTTCCCGCAACACTATTGGGTAGAAGTCTCGGGCCAATTGTTGTTTCGACAGTACACCGCACAAGACGATTGGGTCGTGGGGCTGCACGGACAGTTCCCGTAGCTCTGCAAGAAAACTTACTTGCAGGGCGTCCACGTTAGGGACCGGTGAGTCGTTCAACTCGGAGAGACTGCTGTTCGTCCCCGCCGTAATCGGTACCGACAGATGTAGAACATACACCGTGATGCGTTGGTCAACGTCGGGCGTTTCCCCGTAGTTTGGAGGGCCCAGTCTCGTTTCAGCTCGAAGCAGCCCCTCAAGCGTCACCTGGTGCGGTTCGAAAGGAAACTCAATCAGCTTGCCTGCAGTCCTCGTACCACCTTGCCCGTTGTCGGTCTGATTCACGTCAGACGCTGAGGTTGAGAGGGTTTGAGGGCCATGAGGCGGCTCAGACCTCACCTGATGGTCAGTCGTCTCGTGAGGGGTGCGATCCGGTGCTCTGTGGCACATGAGAACAAGAAATCCAATGACGCACGACGCCAACTCGCCTGTTGTACTTATCGCCATTCAACTCTCCCCGGTGGGGCGTACCAACCTTCGACGCCGGCAATTACCCACGCCAAATCCTGAATCTGTGCAGATGTGAGGCTGCTCATCGCGACATTACCGCTCACTCCAAGGCCATTTCTTACGACGGACTGATATCCCGCTGTGTTGTTCTCAAACGCAGGTGCAAATCTGTCGATCGCCTGGTTAACGGTGAGGCCCTGATACGTATCGGTGTTGAGGAGCTGCACAAGCGCGTCTGCACCTGCCCTGCTATCTGGGAAAACGGCGAAACCTCCCGCCGCTCCAAGGGACCCTTGTCTCTGCGAGAAGCCCGTCTGACGCAGATTTCCGGGATTGTTGTTGCGCCACGCCCTCGTGTCAGCGATGCGCACTTGTTGGGAACCGTCATCATAGGCGATGATAGTTCGGCTTCCCTCTCCCCAGGCGCTGACCGCAGCAGGAGCTACGCGACCTGGTTCCGTGCCTGTGGGTCCGAATACGGCCATCCAGGGGTCACCAGTCGCGCCCATCTCACCTACCGCCCTTCCGCCGTAGCCTCCACCGAACATCGAGATCCCCGAGTCCCGAGCCATTCTCCCGTGATCCATCCTCGATGCTGCGTGAGCAGTCGCGCCAGAAGCACGACCAGCCATTCCCGCTTCGACCGCCGCAGCCCGATAGTACGCCTGCACACCCGACATCCCCGCCTGCACCCCCACTTGCCCCCAATCGATACCACCACCTTTGACAGTTTGAATGCCAATGTTCACCGCCGCGGAGCTTGAGGCCGCAACAGTGGCATGAACGTACGGGTTGGTCGTCGCCGAGAACGTGCCAAGTGAGGCAAGTACTCCAATCTGGGCGCTCGCGCCTCCGATGGCGGCTCCGAAAGCGCCGGCAAGCAGGATGTCTCCAACGCCGCGGCCCGCCACTGCGGCTGATAGCGCCCCGCCAACAGCGCCAGCGCAGACTCCAGCCCCGATCGGCCCCGCGATGGAGAAGCAGCCTGCTCCGGCGGCAAAGGACGCCGCGACGATTCCCAGCTTCTCCCACGTCTCCTGTGTCCAATCGTATGAGTTTGCCCCCACCCGGCCGCCTGCGGCGTCCGCCTCCCGCCTGGCTACGTCCTCGGCCTGCGGCCTGCGGGCGGTGCGGGGGAGGTGAACATTGTGCCGAGCTTTGATGCGTTGTCTCGGAGAGGGGAGCGCTCCGCTGGCGCGCACTCTGCATGTCTGGACGCACAGTCGTGCGCGTCGCGCTGCCTGACGCGCCACGATACCCGCGACATTCCTGAACTGGCGCGCCAGCCGAGGCGCGGATCTGTCCAGAGGGCGGAGAGGGGTCGATCAAATGCCGGATCATCGTCTTCGGGATGCCTGCGGGTGAACCGTATCGGTGCTGCGGTTGGTTCGGAACGTTCAGAGGCGCTGGACTAGGACACTCCGTCTCGTCGCGTGGGAGGCGAGAAGCCATCCTCGTTCAACTGATGCAGCCCACCTCACTCTCGGCTCCGAGACGCCGCGTGGGGGCGTCCGAGATGAACGCTCGGTCGGTTGCGAATGAACCACACACCTCGACTAAGTGGAGAGACTTAATCCTTTAGGCACAACTTCGTCGACTTTCTGGCTTTCGGAATCGCTGGACTAGGACAGAGTGGGAGCATGGGCGAGAGTGAACCGCTACGGTTCACCTGCACCAGCGTCCGAACTAACGTCGGCGTCCAATGTCGACCTCTGCCTAGTTCCGAGCTTCGAACGTTGCGTCTCACGCACGGCAATAATTCGCAACACGGGTTTCCTACTTGCGCCGACTTCCTCGGGAACACCCTCCACGTCCACGATTCGGCCGGAGCACTTTCGCAAGACGTGCTCGGGACTCCAACTGGCGGCCACTGCATGCGCCCTGTCTTCCGACAGGATGCTCTGCAGATCGTACATCGTGATAACATAGCCTCGCACTTGGACACGCTGTCCGAGGTATTCTTGGAACTTGCAGGCAAGGTCCTGGATCTCGATCGGCTGCGCGTCAGCAGAAAGCTCTCCGAACGCGCAGGCGTCTCCAGATCTCTCAACCACTCGAAGGCGCGGCGGAGAGGCCCTTTTTGCGCCTTCTTCTGCTGCAGGTGACCGCGTGGAAGCGCAACCGCTGGCTGACAAGCATATCGGAACCAGTGACATATAGACGAAACGGCAGGTCATGGCTGTAGGTGGTGGTGTGGCCCGAGATAGTAGATGTTGCCAGATGGCACATGATAGACTCCAAACCGGCCCGACGGAGTCGCTAAGAATGACGTAAAGCTTGCCTGGTCGAGATTGGTTCGTGTTTGTACATCGATCATCGCCTCGAAAAAGTCAGTCCCCTTTAGCATCGACTCCGGGAGGAAATCGGGGCCCAACTCGTGGTA
This sequence comes from Polyangiaceae bacterium, assembly GCA_050298815.1. Classification (GTDB taxonomy): domain Bacteria; phylum Myxococcota_A; class Polyangia; order Polyangiales; family Polyangiaceae; genus SZUA-265. The sequence continues at coordinate 104,884 of JBNKUV010000104.1, read as the reverse complement.
CTGTTGCATAGAACCCGAAAAGATTTCACCGTTTTCCCTGAACCATTCTCCTGAGCTGTATCCGGGTACGATCGCTGGATGAGTGTGGTAGTCGCCAACGATGACGGCGCCTTCTGGAACGTCGCCTAGCGCGTCCCAGACTTCAACCGCCCGATCGCTTCCTACGACTGGCGACGTCGTATGGTAGCGCCCGTTCAGCCGGTACACGAGCCCACCGTACTCCTGATTCTCAGCGACAGAGCGAGAAGCCACTTCGCCAAGTCGGGCGAACGCCGCCCGCCCCGCGGAGGCGTGACCCGGTGGCATCGCCCCAGGTCGGCGGGCACCTGCGGTGCTTCTACTAGACGCGTCGAGTCGATCAGAAGCGCGCTTGGCCGCCTTACCGGCGTCGTACGCCCTCTCGCTCTCCGTTTGGGCCGCTTCGACCGCCGCTGCTCGATAGTACGCCTGCACCCCCGAAATACCCGCCTGCACACCAACTTGACCCCAATCGATGCCATCGCCCCTGACGGTTTGAATGCCAATGTTCACCGCCGCGGAGCTTGAGGCCGCAACAGTGGCATGAACGTACGGGTTGGTCGTCGCCGAGAACGTGCCAAGTGAGGCAAGTACTCCAATCTGAGCGGTCGCGCCTCCGATGGCGGCTCCGAAAGCGCCGGCAAGCAGGATGTCTCGAACGCCACGCCCCGCCACTGCGGCTGATAGCGCCCCGCCAACAGCGCCCGCGCAGACTCCAGCCCCGATCGGCCCCGCGATGGAGAAGCAGCCTGCTCCGGCGGCAAAGGACGCCGCGACGATCCCCACTTTCTCCCACGTCTCCTGTGTCCAATCGTAGCTCAGGTCCCCCGTCAACAGGTAATTCAACGCCGGTACTGGCCACGTCAGTGCCACGAAGTTGCCGTAGATGAACGCCGACACCAGCGACTTCAGGGACCGTCCGCTTGGGTCGGTGAAGTTCACTGGATCGTAGCCCACGTAGGCGTAGCGGTTCATGTGAGGGGAGCCGCCGCCTAACGGGCTTACTGGATCTGCACTGAGGAATATCCCGAATTGCGGATCGTAGAAGCGGCCGCGCGCGTCGACGAGGCCGAGGTCTTGCTCGTGGCGATGACCCGTGTAGCCGAATGGCGTCGGCAGGGATCCTTCGGGCTCTCCGTAGATGCCGTAGGCCATCTCTTCGGTGATGTTCGGGCCGTCGCTCATCGCGATGACGCTGCCCTGCCGATCGTAGTGGAAGTACTCCGTGGACTCGACCCAGATGGTGCTGAATGGAGGCTGCACGCGCCGCACTTGCGCGATGCGCTTGCCGCGGGCGTACACGTAGTAGCGGTGCTCCTGAGCCACGTCAGGATCGGCGGCTGGATCTTCTTTCTCGTAGATGTCTCCGAAGTGCCAAATTTCCGACTCGTCGCGGAGCGTGTGAATGCGCTGGCCAGATGCGTTGTAGTCGAACGCCACCGTGAACGCGTCCGTGCCAACGCCCGTGGTGATACTGTCGGGGAGATTGAAGTCGTTGTAGGTGAGTACCTGCTCCGTTCCCTCGATGGCGCTACCGGATCTCGAAATTTGATTGCCGCGGCCGTCATAGCCGAAAGTTGCGATCACGGTGCCGTCCAGATCCTTCGCTTCTTTCATGCGATTGCCGAACGACCCTGGCGTAGAGCCTTCGTAGGTGAACGTCCCCAATTCGGAGCCCAGAAGCTGTAGCTCGTCGTTGTAGATGGGTGTGTGGACGGATTCGACACCGCCCGCGCCGTCGGGTTGGGTGACGCCCAGCAATACGCCCGACGTTTGGTAGTCGTAGTTCCGCACGCGCGATATCGCGCCGCCCGAGCGGGTCTCCTGCTCGAGGCGCCCACCGGGTTCGTACTCGTACTGGAACTGAATCGTGTCGCTGGTGGTCGTGACACTGTGACCGCCAAGGCTGTACGTGATTGGATCTAGGTCGAGCGTGACCACGGCGCCGTTGCCGAGTTCGTAGCCGTCCTCGACCAGACCGTCCCTCACGCTCGTGCGCTTCCAGAACGGGGCTGGGCCGCTGTCGGGTGAGGTGCAGTCCACAGGGGCTGCCTCGTTGAAAATGTGCGTCACGGAACCTGTGGCATCATAGCAATATCGGACGCCAAATGGCATGCCGGGATCGGTCGGTGGGTAGTGATGCGCGACGATGCGTGAGCTGCGCGGATGATACTCGTAGCTCGTCTCGAAACTCTCCGTGGGCGTCTCGAGCATGACCCGCTCCAACAGCGCCGTGTTGTCGAATGGATCGCCCGTGCCGGGCTTGTCCTCATAACGGTAGGTCTGCGTCAATACTCCCGTCGCCGAGGTCCGCTCCGAACGAACGATGCGACCGAGACTGTTCTGTGTTTGCGGTTCGCCATCCGCTTCCGCGTCCAAGTCTCGGTCGTACACGAACCGTTCCTGTGAGCCGGAATGGATCGCCAGTATCAGGCGGTCCAGCAGATCATATTGGTAGCTCGTCGTCTGCCCATCGGCATCCAGCATCGACTCCAAGCGATCGAACGCGTCGTGGGTGTACGTTACCGTGCCAATGTCACTGTCCGTGACCGATGTCGTGCGACCCCAATCGTCGCGCTCGACGGTCATCGTGTTGCTGGCGCCTCGGTACTCAGTGATGTCACCGAACGCGCCGTAACTCATTCTCGTTTCTTCGGCGTCGGCGCCATCGCCGTTTCGACGCAGCATCATCTCTCGTGCTGGGCCGGAGTAGGTCGTCGTTCGGTCACCGCTCGATTCGAACTTTCGCGCGGAGAAGACGTATCGCGCGTTGTCGAAGGAGTTGCCCGGAAGGAGCTCCGTCGGTGTCGTGTAACGGGTACCGAACTGGTAGATCTCCAGCACGTCTGGCTCGCCGTTATCCCCGGGGACACTGGTCGCGCGCAGCGTTCCGAGCTCGTCGTAGTCGTAGGTCTTGAACCCTGTGGGTGCCGACCCCACCGGATGCGGCAGCTCCTCCGTCTTTGGGAAGCCGTTGGCATCGTAGGTGCGATGCTGCTCGACGATGACGCCGCCAAGCCCGGTCGTCCGCGTGACGTGCACGCGCCCCCGCGAATCATACTGAGCTTCCGACGTCACGGTTGTCATGGCGTCTCCCGCCCCATCCGTGACGACACGTACCACTTTGTAGGTGAGCGAAGACTCGTCCCCCGGCACGACCGTCGTCGTCTCGACGCTGGTCGGGGTCTTGACGGTCACGGGACGACCGAGATAGTCGTACGTGTACTGCGTCGCTGAGCCGTTGGCGTCGACTTCCGTCAGGAGCTGGCCTGTGCCCGGTGAAAGCTCGACGAAGGACTGAATTCCGGTAGGCCCAGTAGCACCCGTGAGCCGAAGACCAAACGGGTCATAGGTGAGCACACTGTCCTTGAGCTCCGTGTCAGACTGCGATCGCACCTGAAGGACGTTGCCCACATCGTCACGAATCAGGGTCGTTACCCGCTCCTGTCCCCCCGGATCCCTAGTCGTGCTTTGCGGCAGACCGGTATCGGAGTCGTAGGAGAATGTTGTCCGCCGAATCTTGCCGTCACTTTCAACGGTGCGTTCCTGGACCAGCCCTATCTCCCACAGCGAGGCATCCGATGAGGTCTCGTTGCGTTGGCCTCGTGGATAGAACGTGTTTCGAACGATGACCTCGTGTGAGACACCGCTTCCAGGCTGCCCGGTGCGACTCGTGCGTTGGTACAGATTGTTGCCGTACTGGTCGAACTGCAGCACGCCACCTTCCTCGTAGGTGACCGTCGTTGCGGACAGCGGACGCTCGCCTTCGTGCAGCTGGCGCTCGCTGCTGATCGTCGACCTCGGCACGACGAACGGGCGCCCAGCGTCCGAGAGCACCGTCGCGTAGGTGCTGGTCATCGTCGTCTTGAAGCTGGTGAGCGGGACGAAACCATCTGGCTCGACAGAAAGGCCATTCTCTATCGCAGCGGTGATCGTTGTCGACTGCAACAGCCGTCCGGCTAACGGATAGCTCTTCGTGGCAGCGTCGTACGTTTGACCATTCTCGTACACCTGGGTCGTCGTTTGGATCAGGTTACCGTTTGCGTTGTAGTTCGTCGTGGTCCGTTTGCCGAAACCCAGCGGCCCCCGACCGTGCATGCCCATTCGGGCGTCTTCGTACAAGAACTCCGTGTGCCCTTCTTGGTGCCCCGTGCTGTCGAATGTGCTGAACTCCTCCACGACAACACCGGCGCGCCCGAGGCACACGGTGTGCGGGTCGCACGAGTCACCGGCGACGTATGCGCTTCCGTCCTTGTCGTAGGTGACCTGGATCTTGTTGCCGAGACCGTCCGTAACGGAATCGAGCATGTAGCGCTGAGGCGTTCGCCCCCAACGCACGAGGAATGTGGTGAATACCGGAGCGTGTTGGACGAACAATGCATCAATGGCACCATCCGCGTTGAAGTCGGCGAAGATCGGAGCAGTCCAGTTCGACATCCAGTCTGGCGATTGAATCAAGCCATCGATGGGAGTGGCACGAAATGGGACGACACTCGATTCGGAGTTTACTGGCAGTGAGTCTGGCTGGAGGATGTACCACTGCTGCACGTCCTCTTCGCTGACCGCTGTTATCAAGTCATCTCGGCCGTCGCCGTCGTAGTCAATCACACGGGAATGCTCGAAGAACTCGCCGCTCACACCAGCCCCGGCGTCGTACGGTGGGTCAGTGAACTCCAGTACGCCCTCTTCGACGTTGGGTATCCACGCCTGAACGTTGTTGAACTTGTACCCAGCCTGATTGAATAGAACGGACGCGCCAACGTCGACCTGATCCGGGTCGGCGTCCTCTACTCGAATGGACTTTCCCTTCTCACCGGTCACCCCCTCCCGAACGGTGGCGATGAGGCGCAGCCAGTCCATCAAGCCGTCGCCATTCAGGTCCATCATGCGGAGCGGACCGCCCGGCAACCCCTTGATGTTGTTTGGTGCGAGATTGACTTGGAGGTTTGTGGACTCCCACGAAAAAGTTGGCAGTCCGCTGCCCGCCTCCGGCTCGCCCACCAACTGGTAGACGCCAAAGCCGGTGTTGATGAGCCACTCGGCACTGCCATCGCCGTTCACGTCGAGGACCATCGGCGCAGGAAGGTCGAGCTGACTTCCTGCGAAGTTGCAGGCCCCCACTGGGGGAGCCGCGATGAACTGCGGGGTGGGCACCGTCGCTCCTAGGTTCGCGTCCGGACCCATCAGACCCACGATACCCCTGATGCTGTTGCACCCCACGATATCGGTTATCCCGTCATTGTTGACGTCCATCGGGAAGGCGCGACCGCCGCCCAGTTCGGCACCGAAACCGCCATCGATGGTGTACTCGAACGGCGTGAGATCCGGCCCGTACCAGACCGTCACGACGTTGTCGTCGGCGCAGCCGCTGAGGATGTCGTCCCGACCGTCCCCGTTGAAGTCGCCAATCGACCCAGGAGTCACGCAGGACAGGTCCCCAGCGACATCGAACGGTCCGACAAGAAAGCTGGGTAGAAAGTCCGTGCTTCCGCGGAGCGTCTTCCAGTGCCCGTCTTCGTCCTCATAAACGAAGTCCGGCAACCCATCCCCGTTGAAATCCCCGGTCAACGTGGCTTCCGCGTCGGCTTGAGCCTCGCGGTCGCTCTTACTCTTTTTCGCGGGCCCCCCAGCGAAGGTTCTCGGCACGCCAGCCACGTATTGAATAGTCTGCCACTCGTCGTGGAACAGCGGCTCCCGCTCTGCGTAGGTGAAATTCGTGGGTGGTAAGCAGGCTTCCGTCTCGCCGATCGCTGCGCACTGCTTGACACTCATGAGGAAGTCGCCGCGGCCACCAACAGCATCGTATTCCAGGCGGAAGTTGTCGATGGGCTCGAAGTAGCTCGTCTGAATCGTGCTGAGTCGTCGGGTGATATCCTGACGGGCGCCCTGGGCGCCAGCATCGCCGCGGTAGAAGTCATCCCGTGTCTCGTAGTAGAATCGTACGCGATGCAGGTGCTGTTCGCTCATTTGCAGGCTGCCACCTGGCCTCGCCCCGTACTCGATGCTGACCAGTAGCGGCTCCGTGACGCACTTGCCGCCGCGCTGCGCCCCTTCGCACTCGTACGTCCGATGCGTCGTCACTCCGGCGCGATTCGTCTCCAGCGTCAAGGGCCAGATGTTCGGCACGAACGTGTCATCCGGTCCGGCCATGTAGCTCTGAAAGTCACCTCCGTAAGTCCAATGCTTGCCGTCCTTGCTGCGGACCTCCCAGTACTCGAAATCGCCGAGGACGCGATACGTCACATCGTTGAAACTCTCCACCTCCGTTCGGTACTTGGCGCCGTTGGCTCCAGCAACGCCATCGACGAGGATCAGGCGTTGACCGTCTAGGCAGTACGCATCCGTAGCGGTGCCTGTGATCGGCCCTGGGAAACCATCGACAGCTTCAGTCTTCTGGCAACGACCGATTCGCGATGTGGCAGCAAGCGACCAGCCAACACCGGCGATACCGGGCTGCGTTGTGCCAGAGTACACGAGGCTCACGTTCGGGCGGACGCCGCCACGACCAGGCGGCACGTCGATCGGAATGGTGTACTGAGCACGGCCCTGGCCGGAGACGCTGAAGTCACCTGGCAGCGATCCAATGAGCGACCCCTCGGCAGGGTACTGTTCTCCAGGATGAGGTGGCAGCTCCGGGCGGTCGACGACCGGTGGCTTGCACATTCCAAACCCGCTGCATCCCGTGCCGTCCGGACAACTCCCGCAGGTCGAGCCGCACTTGAACTCGGTTCCACACTGGTTCCCGTTACACTCCGGCACGCACTCCCCACACGCGTCGCCGCAAATCGCTGGGTCGCAGTCGCTGGTGGCGCAGACCGGATCGAGACAGACGCCGTCAATGCAAACGCTATCCTCGAAGCAGTCTCCATTCGTGTTGCACCCGCTCTCCCCCAAGGCACAGAAACCCGTGCAGACGCCATCGCACCCGTCGCTCGGGTCGTCGCCGCAGACTTTCCCGGAGCAGTCGGGATTGCACGCGCAATACCCGCAGCGCGAGTCGTCGTAGCCGCAATACGTCGATGCCTGGGATCCGCAGAGCACCTCGTCGACACAAATGGTCACATAGCTGGGATACCCGTAGAGCTCCCCGCGTTGGAGACACGATTCATCGTTGGGACAGTCGTCGTCAGACTCGCAGTCGGTAACCGGTGGAGCGTAGCAGCCTGGCTTTCCTGGATTGCTCGGGCAATCGTCGTCCACACACACGCTCGTCCCCATAGGCTGATTGTGCGAGGGCCCATTGCCCGGCGGGCAAACGAGCCCGGGTGCGCAGTCGGCGTCGGTCTCGCATGTTCCCTCACCCGAGTCGCACGGACACATCTCCGAGCACGCGCCCGTCAAACACTCGTACAGAGGGGTGAAAGGCTCGAGGATGTAATCCTGCGTCGCGTCCGCATTGATCCCCTTGGCAAAAATACTCCCATAGTGCGGCTCCTCGGGTGGGTGCACGGTCACCGTCGCCCAAGGCGCAACGAGGGCGAAATTCAAATACGCATCGTTCTGCAACCACACCGGCGTCTCGCCCGCCACCCCGAACAACACGTTAGAGTCGGGAGCAGAGCGCGTGATGGGGCCTTGGAGTGTGAGCCCGTCGCGCGAATACACGTTCACCGGCCCCGCCGTGTTGTCGATGAAGATCGCACTGCCGCTCCACGACGCGATGCTCTCGAACGTGTAGGTGCCGGTCGAGAGCGTCACCGTGTCGCCGTCCTCGATGATCAACGCGCCGTAGGCGCCGGGGTCGAGCACTGTGGCGGTCTCGGCCTCGACGATGCCCGCGTTGGAACCGGGGAAGAGTACCGTCCAGGTCAGCTCCTGGAGCTCGCTCAGGTCCTGATTGACGAGCACAGTGCCGCCAACGCTGGCTCCGGACTGCATGTCGATCGATGACGCCGTCGTGTAGACGTTGGTTTGCACGTTAGAGCCGCTGGCGAGTTGGGTAAGCCCGTTCGCGGGGCTGCCCGTCCACATGTTGAGCACGCCGCTGTTGGTGCCCAGCCGCTCCACACCGCCACCATCGACCGCGCTGACGTTGGCTCGGCTGGAAGGACCGCCCGTGCCGATGACGTGGGCGTTGTCCCCGATGCGCAAGTCTCCGCCGTAGCTCGCGAGCATCAGCGTGTTTAAGTCAACGCCAGCGGGCCACTTGATGAAGAACTCCACCGACTCGTCCGTGCCGTCACCTCCGGAGCTGCCATCACCTCCGGAACTGCCCCCGGCGCCGCCGCTGCCCCCAGCACCACCGCCATCAGCGCCGCCGCTGCCCCCGGCGCCGCCGCTGGCCCCGCTGTCGGGACCGTCGTCTGTGCCTGAGCCGTCGTCGCTACCGGTGCCGTCGTCTGTGTCGGTGCCGTCGTCGTCACTGCCACCTCCTCCGCCACCTTCCTCGACTGTGCCGAAGGAGATGCGGTCGAGCAGCCACGTAGCTCCGCCGCCGGGCACGTTGAGTACGATGTGAATCGTTAGGTCCTCAAATGTGGCGGTGTTCAACTGATCGCGCACAGATGTCGGAATGGGGAACGATAGCCTTGACCACTCGCCTAACGGGTGGCTTTGTAGCGATTGCTCCGGGAGCTCTTGCCACCACATGCCAAGTGAAGGAGCAACCAGAACGACTTTTGCAGCGCCGTGCCAAGAGGGGTTTGGATGTGAAGCTGAGTCCGGCTGGAAGACGTCCAGCGTCACGCTTGGGCCAACGGGCGTCACCGGCGTGTCGCTCGCCACGGGATCGCTGGTGAACTGCGCACCGCCTGAGCCCGTGTACGCGAGCGATGAGAAACCGTGCACGGCGTTCGAATTGAGCGTGATCGAGCCGCCACTCGTCACCCAGCCGCTGAGGGTCTCGAAGGACAGTACCTCCCCCGCCTCGGAGAACGCTGAGCGCGAGATGCCTACCTCGGTCCCGTTTTCTTGGTTGCCGCAGCTCAGCGTCGCCCACAGAACCCCCAACCCAATCATGCCCCGTACAATCGACTTCATCCGTCTTCCCCGTTACGTGTATCGGTTTCGCTAAACACCCGTAGGCGCACCAACGCCAGAGCCCAGGAACGACCGCGGCCCCTCGCTGAGATTGCGCGGCGATGATGCGCCGGCTGGAGCCTGGCTGTCTAGAGTTAACAACCTGCCATCCGATCTGGCGGGCCGACTGCGACGAGCAAGATCCATGATCTGACACTCGATCGTGGATCAAACGAGCAACACCAAGCGGCGCTTTGGGAGAAACCACAGAATCAGGTCAGCTATCACTGCACAAGTCTGATCTGACGGCGCGGTCGTTGCCTAATTGATACGTTCACCAAGAACACAGTTCTTCTATCCGACCTCTCGAGTGACTTCCGAATTAATCGCGTCATCAGCGCCGTAACCAGATGCGAAACGTCGTCACTCGAGTGACCCGTAGGTTGTGACTAGTCAAGATGGCGTAGCGCTACCAACACCCCGAGCGCCGCGACGGCCAGAGCCCGGTAGAGACGTTGCGCTGTGCATCGCGGGTCACTCGCTGCCTCGTGGAACCAGTGGGCGCTGGGCGCGGCCCAGATACAGACTGACTGCGGGATCTGCGGGGGTCGTATCAGTAGAGGTTAAGGCGCTAGTCAGCAGTGCCGAGCAAACGGTCCTCCGCGAACGACGCTCCCGTACTCGACACGACCCACACGCCACTCGACGTCACCCCGAGGCCACTCTGTGCGGCCCCAACCCCACTCGGACGTGCTGTCAACCGGGCGGCGCGCCTCCCGACTGCCCTCCGCCGCCGCCTCGACTATACTACCTCTCGCGTCGACTACGGTACTCACCGCATCGAGTACGCTGGTTCGCGCATCGAGTGTAGTCGATCACGCATCGACTAGCTCTCAATCACGTTTCGACTGCACTGCGGACGACACGGAGTACAGGCGGGTTCGCATCGCCTGCACTCCATGTCGTCCCGACGACGGCCGCGGCGGCATCGAGCGCGCTCCGTCGCGCAGCGAGCGTACTCCCGCTTCACCGCTTGACCCCCACGCGCTGACGCCTCGCAGCCTTCTTCGAGCTGGCCTTCTTCGCGCTCGCCTTCTTCGAGCTCGCCTTCTTCGAGCTGGCCTTCTTCGAGCTCGCCTTCTTTGCGCTGGTCTTCTTTGCGCTGGCCTTCTTTGCGCTGGTCTTCTTCGAGCTCGCCTTCTTGACGCTGGCCTTCTTGACGCTGGCCTTCTTCGCGCTGGTCTTCTTCGAGCTCGCCTTCTTCGCGCCGGATCCGGCGGCGTTCTGGGAACGTCGACTGGAGTGTTCGTCTGCATCTGGCACGCGAGCAGCGGCCCTGTCCGGTCGCACGCGCTGCATCTGCGCCCGCTGCTCGGTAGTCGCAACCAAGGTGTGGTCATCGCGAGCCATGAGGGTACGCTCCTGGCTTCTGCCGCCACCTGTTGCTCTATCCGCCCTCGGAGTCACCTCGGTTGGTTTGGCATGGCGCTCACCCTGGCCCCTCATGTCGTTCAGTGCATCGTCTAGAGGGACAGTATTTCCAATGGCAGAAACGCGACTCTCTGGACCAACGACGAGCACTCGCAATTCATCCGCAGCAGGCACCAGTACCGGATCGTTGATTCTCTCCTGCACCGCCCGATTTCCGGGGTCTCCAGTGCGAACACCATCCACGGCGTCGGCGTTGGTGGTATCGCGCGCCGCAGTCGCCTCATCGCCGTCCTGAGCGCCGGCAGACCCGCGCTTCCCCGACGTATCTCGGCTCTGCGCCAGCCCGAGTTCGTCGGCTTGGTCCTGCCACTGTCCGGAGTCGGAAACCGAGTCATCCAGCTCCGAGTGCCCCTTCGCCGCCCCAGGTGAGCTAGCGGAATCGGGAACCTTCCCCACCTCCGCCAGTTCGAACTCGGAGGATTGCTCCGGTGCCAAGGCTTCCTCGGACATCATCGTGGCGCTTGTTTCGCCATCCACCGTCGGAAGCCTTCTCTCTCCACTCGGCGCCTCCACCGGGGGCGGCGACGGAAACGGCAATGGTCCTAGTGCCGGTCGCGCACGGCCATCACTCTCTTCGGGAGTTTGATGGATCTTTGCCAACGTCAGCTCGTCCTCGAGCGGAGCGAGGTCGGCCTCTACTCGCTCCGGCACAAACGGAGTCGGCTGCGATGACGGCGCTTGACTCCCTTCGGCTGACGTGAGCGCGTCAGCTGAAGACGTACGCGCCAGACGCCTCAACGCGCCTGCAGCTAACCTCCATGCCGCCTGAAGCTTGGCGGGGACCGCGTTGACCGGCGCTTCGAGCCATGCCCGGATCCAACCGGCGTCAGAACGCTCCTGCTCAGGCGGTGGCTCAGTCTTGGCAACTGGTCGGGGAGCACGCCCCAGCGCCCACAAGAACTCGGCCCAACAAGCTCGAATACTACGAAAGCGCTCATCTGGCTCGATCGCCAGAGCTCTCTCTACCCAAATGTCCACGTTGTCTGGTAACTCACGGCGCAACGCATGCAAGCTGGGCCTCTCCGCGGAGGTCGCAAGGCGTAGACTCTCGTGCAAGGTCTTTCCCACAAACGGAAGGTGACCACTCAGCGCTCGGAAGATCACGACGCTCAGCGCATAGACATCCACGCGCGCATCTGTGGTTCCAGGCTGACCTCGCCACATTTCTGGCGCGATGTAATGCGGCGACCCAAGCACAATGCCCGTTTTCGTCACCTGCTGGGAGGACTGCAAACGCGCAAATCCGAAGTCCAAGAGCCGAGTGCCTCCCCCCAACTCGGGATCGATGAGGAAGATGTTGCCGGGCTTCAAGTCTCGGTGAACGATGCCGACAGCATGCGCCTTCTCGAGAGTGTCCACGATGGGCGCCATCACTTCGACCACCCGATCGACGCTCATCAAGTCGCCGGTGGCCTCTCGCCGCATGAGTTCGGCTTGAAGGTCACTACCCTGCAGTAGCTCCATGACGAGACACAACTCGCCCGGCCCTGAACGCAGCGCTTCGACGAAACGCACAGCGTTGGTCCCCGCCAGTGCCATCATGGCCTGTTGTTCACGGGTAACTCGTTCCAATAACGCCGGATCGCGGGAGGCCCGCAGATTCAGCATTTTTACAGCCACTTCACCGCCAGCGGCTAGATCGTCTGCCCGGTAAACAGTGGCTTGCCCGCCCTCGCCAATGACTGCCGTCAATCGATAACGTTCGCCAACGGTGTCACCAACGGAATGCATCATGGCCTGAACCTTGGGCAGGTTACACGATTCGCACCCCTGGCGACAGCCTTGCAACGGCGCGTCCGTCGGCTACAACCGACGAGAATGAGCGGATCCCAAGAATTACTTTCCCCTCACAGCGATCGACGTTTGGAGATGTCTTGGCGCCGCTCTGACGAGGACTTCTTCGCCGCAGGCGCGTGTCACGTCCTCGCCGCGAGCTTTCTGCAAGAATACCCCAGAGCGGGTTTCTGCGCGTATCTGATCAAACCTGAACCGGGTTACCGGGGTTCGCACGTCTTTGTCGCCAACGGCGAACTTGCCTTCGATTGGAACGGTTACCAACCACGTGGACGGCTCGTGCACGAATACGTTGGTCAGCTCCGGGCGTTCTTCGGAACCTGGCAAGGTAGCGTCCTTCGCGTCGAGGACCCCGTGAGTTCGGAGTTCTGCAAGACTCATCGTCACCGCCACCCTAGTCAGTTCTACCGTTGCCCCCTGGAACGGGCGCTTCGCTTCGTTCGGCGATTTCCCCAGCCCGAGGACGGTCGGATCAAGTTGCTGGACTAGCGGGACACCCCCCTAAGGATTGCGGATTCAACCTGTTCGGTGCTCTAGGGGGTGTCCCAACGCGAAAGAGCCCGCGTACCGAGTACGCAGGCTCTTTTGACCATTGGCAGCGTCGTCGCAGCCTTACTTGGCCGCTTCGCGCTCTTTGACTTGCTCTTTGACCTTCTCCAGCACCGCGCGCGGCACGGAGGCGTAGTGGCTGAACTCCATCGAGAACTGGCCACGCCCTGCCGTGTTGGAGCGCAGGTCGCCGATGTAACCGAACATTTCCCCGAGCGGCACATCCGCCTTGATGCGTACAGTCGTAGGAGTTGGCTCCTGCGACTTGATCATGCCCCGGCGGCGGTTCAAGTCGCCGATCACATCACCGACGTTATCGTCCGGGACGAAGACGTCCACCTTCATGATCGGCTCTAGCAGCTCCGGACCTGCCTTGGGCATGCTCTGGCGGTAAGCGGCCTTCGCCGCTGTTTCGAACGCCATCTGCGAGGAGTCCACCGCGTGGAAACCGCCGTCCTTCAAGGTAACCTTGAAGTCGAGAAGCGGGAATCCGACGAGTGGTCCCTTGTCCATCATCATCTTGAAGCCCTTTTCAACGGAGGGGATGAACTCCTTCGGCACGTTTCCGCCTACGATGCTCGACTCGAACACGTAACCGCTGCCGGGTTCACCAGGCTCGATGGTGTAGTCGATCTTTGCGAACTGACCAGAGCCACCCGTCTGCTTCTTGTGAGTGTAGCTATCGTTGACGGGCTTCGTAATCGTTTCACGGTAGGCAACGCGAGGCTCACCAACGGTCGCCTCAACGCCGTGGGTGCGCTTGAGGATGTCCACCTTGATGTCGAGGTGGAGCTCGCCCATGCCTTTGAGGATCGTTTCGCCCGATTCCTGATCCACCTCGACGTGGAACGACGGGTCTTCGGCGACCATCTTGCCCAACGCCGTGCTGAGCTTTTCGCTGTTGGCCTTGTCCTTCGGTGTGACCGCGACCGAGATGACAGGATCGGGAAACACCATCGGCTCCAAGGTGGCAGGCTTCTTCTCGTCGCACAGAGTGTGCCCCGTGCGAACGTTCTTCAAGCCGACGATGGCAACGATGTCCCCCGCTTGAGCGGTCTCGACCATCGTGCGGTCGTTGGCGTGCATCTCAACCATGCGACCGATGCGCTCCGTCTTACCGGTGAACGTATTGAGCACGGTGTCGCCTTTGCTGATCTTGCCCGAGTAGATACGGGTAAAGGTCAAGCTACCGAAACGGTCGTCCATGATCTTGAACGCGAGAGCGCGCAAAGGACGATTTGGGTCGACGATGGCCAACTCGCCGGTCTCGTTGCCCTCGATGTCGATCTCCGGCTGCGGCGGAACTTCCGTAGGATCCGGCAGATAGTCGACAACGGCGTCGAGTACCTGCTGCACGCCCTTGTTCTTGAAAGAAGAGCCACAGTACGTCGGGAAGAAGGCCAGCTCGATGGTGCCCTTGCGAACACACCTCTTGATGTCCTCGATACTCGGCTCCTCGCCATCGAGGTAGGCAGCCATCAGGTCGTCGTCCTGCTCGACGGCAGTCTCGATCAGTTCACCGCGCCATTTCTCGACGTCGTCCTTCATGTCTTCGGGAACTTCCTTGACCTCGAAGTTCTCCGGTAGGCCAGTGTCGTCCCAGACGTAGGCCTTGCGCTCGAGCAAATCAACGATGCCGCAGAACTCTGCCTCGGTGCCAATCGGGAGCACCATCACCAGTGGCTTGGCCGCCAGCACCGTCTTGATTTGGTCGACGACGCGATAGAAGTCGGCTCCCAAGCGGTCCAGCTTGTTAACGTAGATGATACGAGCCACCTTGGACTCGTTGGCGTAGCGCCAGTTGGTTTCCGACTGGGGTTCGACACCACCGGAACCGCAGAACACGCCGACGCCGCCGTCGAGCACCTTGAGCGAGCGATACACTTCGATGGTGAAGTCCACGTGGCCGGGAGTGTCGATGATGTTGAAGCGGTAGCCTTTCCAGAAGCACGTCGTGGCTGCGGACTGAATCGTGATGCCGCGCTCTTGCTCCTGCTCCATGAAGTCCGTCGTGGCTGCGCCGTCGTGCACCTCACCGATCTTGTGGATCTTGCCGGTGAGCTTCAAGATACGCTCGGTCGTCGTCGTTTTGCCGGCATCCACGTGTGCGAAGATGCCAATGTTGCGGTAGGTGCTGAGGTCGGTCATGCCAGTAAGGTATCCGTTCGTGCGCTGCCACATTGGCGAACGCGCCGTAAATTTCAGGGCTTTCTATGAGTTTGGCCCGGTGCGAATAGTCGGAAAGTCAGGACGCTGTCAATCGCCTTCCACGGGCCTTTCCGAAAAACGGAAACAGTGCTGGAGCGCATTAGCACGGCGCTCTCGCTCCGCCACGTTTTCCGGTAAATTATCAGCACTTCTGGCGTTCTGCGCTGGGACTCGCGGGCGGCCCGAATTCCGCTCTGGCGGGTGCCATACCTGAACGGACGACCTCGCTCGAGCAAAGCCTGGCGGCGCTCACCAGGGCCGCTCCGGAGCCGGTGGGGTTACACTCTGCGCAGTTCCTTGGTTGCCGCGTCCACAGCAGCAAGCACCAGCGGGAGCTCGTCTTTGTTGTTGGCGTAGTGGGGCGCGAAACGCAGGTTACCCTCTGGGGCAGCCGTCACTACGTGGTGCGATCGCAAGAGCGCGTTGAGTCTCAGCGCGTCAATGCCGGGTGGTGGACGCAAACACAGTATGCACGCTCGACGGTCGGTGTCGACGGAGCGCAGGCTCTCGAAACCCCGTTCGACGAGCTGGCTTTCCAAGCTGTCGAGGTAGTCGCTCACGTGCCGCAGGATGTTCTCCGGGCAGAGCTCCAAGAGGAGTTCGACGGAGGCACCAAGAGCCGCCAAGCCAAGCAGATTCGCCGTGCCCGTCTCGAACACGTCCGCTCGGCGTCGCAGTGAGCGGTCGTACCGCAGGTGTCCCGCGCCCTGGAAAAGGAACGAAGCCGGTTCCTCATGACTGAGCCACCCAGCGGTGTACGGTCGCAATCGCTCGGCACAGGCCTGCCGGACGTAGACAAACCCCGCTCCCTCGAAGCCCAGCAACCACTTGTGCCCTCCTGTCGCCAGGTAGTCGATGCACTCCGCCTCGACGTCGATGGGTACGGCGCCACAAGCCTGGATTGCGTCCACGCAGAGTTCGGCACCATGAGCCCTGCACAGTTGACCCATCCGAGCCAGCGGCATCCGTAGCCCCGTTTGAAATTGCACGGCGCTGACCGCGACCAGGCGCGCCCCGCGCTGCAACTCGAGGGCGAGTTGCTCCAGCCCTTCCTCGGTCTGGAACGCTTCCGCGTCGAGGAAAACGAGCTCCAACTCGAACAACTGCGCCGCCTGCTGCCAAGGGGTGACGTTGGCCGGAAACTCGCCGCGGAACAGCACCACCCGGTCGCCCTTCTTCCAGGGGATCGACAGCGCCAAGTCCGAGACACCTCGTGACGTGTTCCAGCCGAGCCCGATCTCTTCGCTGCTCGCGCCAATCAGAGTCGCAATGTCCTGACGCAGCTGCGTTCGCTGCTCATCCCAGCGGGGAAACGCCCCCACCCCAGCCCTAGCGTAGTCGTCCGCCGCCTCCCGCACCGCGGTGAGGGTCGGCAGGCTCGCAGGGGATATCGCAGCGTGGTTGAGGTAGGCCGCCGCCTGGAGATCGACGAACAGAGAACGGCTTCCAAGCACGGGTGACCAACGACTCGCCATGACGGGCGAGAAACTATCTCGCGGGGCGTCAACGGAAAATCATGACGAGCAACAACGGCGCGCACGTCCGCTGTGCTTGGAGTAAGACAGGGCTGGATGAGGCGTTTCACTCCAACCCACGGGTGCGGGAAACGTTGGCAGGCGGGGCCAAAACTGGAGTGCGAGCCTTGCACGTTGCAAATTAGTTACCAATTGAGTTGACTGCGCACCCCGCATGCGACTGCTGCTCGAAGCCCACCATCCGGCCCACATTCACTTCTTCAAGTTCGCCGTCAAGGAGTGGACGGCGAGAGGTGACCAGGTGCTGCTGCTTGGGAGGGACAGAGACGTGATGCGAAGGCTCTTGGAAGCGTATGACTGGATCCCGAGCGTCATCGCGAGCAGCATCGGCAAGAACAACCGGTTCCCCTTTCGGGAGATGCTCGAGCGGCAACTGAAGGTCTGCCAGCGCGTGGTGGAGTTCAAGCCCGATGCCGTCTTGAGTCTCATGGGAAGCTATACCCAAGGCGCGAAGCTACTGCGTGTGCCGAATGTGATCTTCACGGACAGCGAGTTCCAACACATCAACCACCGCATCGCTCACCCGTTCGCTACCCGGATCTACACTCCAGACTGCTTCTGGAAGGACCTTGGCCGGCGCCAACGGCGCTACAAGGGCTACCACGAGCTGGCGTTCCTGCACCCATCCAGGTACGAGCCCGACCAGTCGGTGCTCGACGAGCTGAGCGTGCAAGCCGGCCAGTACCTCGTAGTGCGAGTTTCCGCGTGGGATACGCTCCACGACGTTGGGCAGGTTGGTTTCGGAACAGCCTTCGCAGAGCTGATGTCTGCTTGCCTGAAACACTACCAAGTATTCGTCGTGCCCGAACGCGGACAACTCGATCCCAAGTATGCGGCGCACCGGCTACGCGTGGCCCCGCACCGCTTTCACGACGTGCTCGCCTACGCTCGATTTGTCATCACGGAGGGAGCTTCCACTGCTGCGGAAGCTGCCTGTTTGGGAGTCCCGAGCATCTATGTCAACTCGACCTCGCGTGGCTACCTGGACGACCTTCGAGACCGCTACGGCTTGGTCTCCACCCACGATGATTCGCGGAGCGCATTGCGCCGCGTCCACGAATGGCTGGAGCACCCGCCAGACGTGGACGCCTGCCGCCGATCGAGGGACCAGCTCGTTCGAGAGCACATCGACGTCACGGACTACCTAGTCCACGAAATCGACGAGCTTGTTGGGAAAAGTTAAACCTCGAAAGTAGGGTTGGCACTCGGCGCCGGCCTAGTCCACCCAGCAGAACGTCGCTTCGGCGCCCTGTCCTCGGCGAGCGACGCCTCGCTCATTTTTGCTGAGGTGTTGGCAGATCTTGAATACCGTAACGCCCTCACCAGCATGGCCGATGCCCTTGGCGATGGCATCAGCAGATGCGCCAGTGGGGTTCCGGGCCAAGTACTGAAGGATCAGCCCCTGCAGCTCGATGGCAGACGCAGCCGCTTTCTTCCCTGCCTCCACGCCGGGCTGATGATAGGCGTTCGTATTGATCAGCGTAGCGTAGAGCCCGACTGCCCGTTCATACAACGCGATCAGTACACCAACCGAGAACGCCGACACGGAATCTACCGTCAACGTGATCGACTCGCGGCCGCGTTCAGCAAGCGCGCTACGCGTTCCCAACAAGAAACCAGACAGGTAGTCACCCGCGGTGACTCCCGGTTCTACTTCCATCGACTCACCGCGTCGGTCTTCGAGCACCTCGAGAAACGTGACGAAAAAGTCGTGACTGCCATCGACCAGCTGTTGCACGTAGGCGTGTTGATCGGTCGACCCCTTGTTGCCGTACACGGTCAAGCCTTGGTGCACTACGTTGCCGTCTAGGTCTTTCTCTTTGCCCAAGGACTCCATGATCAGCTGCTGCAAGTAACGCGAAAACAGCTCGAGACGATCCTTGTATGGCAGCACCACCATGGCCTTTTTCCCACGCCCGCCGCCGATGTGATACCACATCAATGCCAATTGTGCCGCGGGGTTTTGCCCCACATCGGGTTCGCGCGTCGCCTCATCGCAGGCACGGGCACCGGCGAGGAGCTGCTGGATGTCGATCCCCTGAAGCGCCGCCGGTAACAAGCCAACCGCACTCGTCTCGCTGGTGCGACCGCCAACCCAATCCCACATTGGAAAACGAGCAAGCCAGCCTTCGGACTCCGCCACCTTGTCCAGTTGGCTACCGGCGCCGGTGACCGCAGCGGCATGCTTGGCAAAAGATAATCCTGCCCGCGCGTAGGCAGCTTTGGCTTCGAGCATTCCATTGCGCGTCTCTTTGGTTCCCCCTGACTTGGAAATGACGACGCACAGCGTTCGACCCAACTTGCCATTCAACTCCGCCAGTACGAGGTCCATGCCGTCCGGGTCGGTGTTGTCGAAGAAGTACGGCCGCAACTTGGTTTCGCTGGGCTGGCAGAGCGCGCGAGCGACGAACTGTGGCCCCAGCGCAGAACCTCCGATACCGACCACCAACACGTTCTCGAACTTGCCGGCACTTCCGCTGATGGTACCGGCGTGTACCTGCTGGACGAACTGATTGACCAGAACCAACGCATCATCGATCGCCTGGGTTAGCTCCGTTTCAGGTGCCAAGTGCGAGGCACGTAGCCAATAGTGCCCAACCATGCGCTGCTCGTCTGGATTGGCGATTGCGCCCGCCTCGAGCTTCTGCATCTCCTCGAAGGCGCGCTGACTGGGTCCCTTCATCGACTCCCAAAAGTCGTCGGGATAACCCACACAGCTCAGATCGACAGCGAGCTGAAGCTCGGGAAACTCGGTGTAACGTTCTGAAAAGGACTGAAAGTCGCGCTTGAGTGCCATGACCGGCGGGACAATAGCCAATGCCACCCGAGAGAGAAGCCCGAATCGAGTAACGCGGCCGGAACGATCCAGTCCACCGAACCCCGAGCCCACCAAGCTCTACTGCACCAATGTTTCCGGGAACGTTACCGAGCGTCGACTAACGGACGTCGGTGTTCAGATCGGGTCCATTGCTGTCCACCGAAGTCGCGGCCTGCGGGCGGCGCGAGCCTCGTCCAATCGGCGGAGGCGCGTATTCGTTGGCGCGCGGCGAACGAGGTTCGGGTTTTCTTTCGCCTCCTGCTTGATGCGCAACATGGCTTCGACAAAAGCGTCGATTGTCTCTTTCGTCTCTGTTTCGGTGGGTTCAATCATCAGTGCGCCACGAACCACCAGGGGGAAGTACACCGTGGGAGGATGAAACCCGTAGTCAATCAGGCGCTTGGCAATGTCTAGGGTCTTGACCCCAGTCTCCGCTTCGATCGCCTTGTCGGTGAACACAGCCTCATGCATCACCGGGTGATCGAACGCGAGTGCGTACTCATCCTTCAAACGTGCCGCCAGGTAGTTGGCGTTGAGGACGGCCATGTCCGTGACGTCTTTCAAGCCCTGATAACCCAACTCCCGAATGTAGACATAGGCGCGAACCATCATGCCAAAGTTGCCGATGAACGAACGAACTCGGCCAATGCTCTGGGGGCATTGCTCGTCCAAGATGAAGCCGTCACCCTCTTGCCGCACCACGGGTGTCGGCTGGAATGGGGCCAATCGCGCCTTGAAAGCAACTGGACCAGAGCCGGGACCACCTCCGCCATGGGGGGTGGTGAACGTCTTGTGCAGGTTGTACTGCATCACGTCCACCCCAACGTCACCCGGACGCGCCCGCCCGAGGACGGCGTTCATGTTCGCCCCATCCCCGTAGACCAAACCGCCTGCGTCGTGCACCAGTTGGCAAATCCGCGGCATTTCCGTCTCGTACAAGCCGACGGTGTTCGGGTTGGTGAGCATCAGCCCCGCGATGTCATCGCCGGCCTTTTCGATTGCGGCCCGCAAGACATCGATGTCAACCCGACCATCACGAGTCTCGAACGCAACCGTCTCGAAGCCGTTCAAGGCACAGGATGCCGGATTCGTGCCGTGGGCGCTGTCCGGAATGAGGACCTTCCGCGGAGATCGCCCCTCCGCTTGGTGGCAGGCGCGGATCATCATCAAGCCAGTCAGCTCGCCCTGGGCACCCGCCGCTGGTTGCAAACTGACGGCATCCATCCCCGCGATCTCGGCCAAGAGCGCTTGCAACTCCACCATCAACTGGAGCGCTCCCTGAACGAGGTCAGCGTCCATCAACGGATGTATCGCCGACATGCCGGGCAGGCGCGCCGCCCACTCGTTCAACTTGGGGTTGTACTTCATGGTGCACGAGCCCAGCGGGTAGAACTGGCTGTCGATACAGAAGTTCCACTGACTCAAGCGCACGAAGTGACGAAAGGCCTCGGGTTCGCTCACCTCAGGCAGATGGGCTCGTTCCTTTCGTTCGAGATCGCCGAGTGCGTCTGCGAGGGCCACCTCCGGAACGTCGAGCTCTGGCAACGAAGCGCCGCTGCGCCCGGGACTACCTCGCTCGAAGATGCTCGGTTCGTTGAACTGCAGGCCAGGAGAGGCCTGTTGCGGATCTATTCCCACCCGTCGTCCTCGGCAGGGTCGCCCGACTTCTCCTCAGTCGTGCCTGATTCCTCAGGCGTGCCTGAGGCGGCGTCACTCTTGGTGCCGTCCCAGTCAGCGCCTTCCACCGCGCTCTCCGCTTCGTCGGGCATCACACTGTTTAGATCTGGCTCCATCCGACGCTGCTTGATCGCGGTCCACGTGTAGCCGGCTTCGTCCTCGCCTAGACCCCATTCGCCAGCGATCTCGTGATCGGCATTGTCTTCCTTGGGCACGATGTACTTGAAGTAACCCTTGCCGCTGCTCTCAGCGTTGGGCCCGAACATGCCGATCTTGTGCTCTACCCAGTCAAAGCGCAGCAGGTCCCCTTCAGTCGTCCCGTGGAGTTCCCCCCATTTGTCGCCGGCCGCCGTGCGCCACTTACCGTGAGCGTTGCTGCCTTCAGTCTCGAGGTGCAGGTAGCCGTAGGTCTGGCTGTACCAAACGCCGCGCCACTTCCCTTCCGCAGGCATGTCGCCGGCGACAACATTCGCCTTGACGACTTCCGGCTCCTTCGGACCGCACGCGACAGTCGAGAGTGGGGCCAAGAGCGCGAGGGAGATTACTGCCTGGGGGAGTCTTCGAGATCGAGCCATGGCCGGGAATCTATCCGGTTTTCCGACGAAGGGAACTACCGATTACGCCCAGCGCGGGGGTTCCTTGCCCAACGCGGCCAGGCAGACCACGAACGCGCGGCCGAGGATGCACGGCTGCAGGAGATTTTCGAGGCGGTTGACATCGAGAGCCGCGCCCCAGCAGAGCGCGGCCCCCGCCCACCGGTCATTGGACGGCGATGATGGCGTCCGTCAGACGGTCCATGTTGGCGTCGGTCATGCCCGCAACGTTGATGCGGCCCGAGCCCACGATGTAAATGGCGTGGTCGGCGCGCAGGCGCTCGACTTGCTCCTTGGACAGCCCGGAGAAGCTGAACATCCCGTTCTGTCGAGTGATGAAGCTGAAGTCGCCCTTGGCGCCCTTCTTCGTCAGCGTCTCCGCAAAACGCACGCGCATTGTGTGAATTCGCGAACGCATCTCGCTGAGCTCGGCCTCCCACTGAACGCGTAGCGCGTCATCGCTCAGGATCTCCTTGACGATGGCGCCGCCATGGGCGGGCGGGTTGGAGTAGTTCGTGCGAATGCAGGTCTTGATTTGACTCATGACCGCCGCAGCGTTCTCTGCGCTTTTGGCCACCGCGGTGAGCGCGCCTGTTCGCTCGTTGTACAAGCCGAAGTTCTTGGAGAACGATGAGCAGATGAGCAGCTCCTCGAGCGTGCCGCTGAGGGTGCGGAGTCCGATGGCGTCGTCTTCCAGACCCGTGCCAAACCCCTGATAAGCGAAGTCCACCAGGGGCAGCGCGTTTCTCTCGGCCAATGTCTGAGCGATCTGCGCCCACTGTTCGCCAGAGGGATCGACACCCGTCGGATTGTGACAGCAAGCGTGCAACAGCACGACGTCACCCGGTGCGACCTTCGCCAAGGCGCCCAGCATGCCGTCGATATCCAGCTGGTTCTTGCTGGCGTCGAAATACGGGTACTGCTTGTGGGGGACTCCTGCGGCTTCGAACACTTTGGGATGGTTTGCCCAGGTGGGTTGGCTGAGCCAGATCGTCGCCCCGGGATGCTGGGTGTGGAGGTAATCGCCAGCAACACGAAGAGCACCCGTTCCGCCGGGCGTGTGCGCCGTCTGGGCGCGGCCCCCGACGACAAGATCGCTTCCGGCTCCGAACAGTAGCTGGCGCACCAACCTGCCGTACTCTGGGTCTCCAGAGATGGGCTTGTAGCCCTTGCTCTTCTCCGTCTCCGAAATGCGCCGTTCCGCTTCCTTGACGCAGGCAAGCACAGGCGTAGTCCCGTCTGCGTCCTTGTAGACACCGACTGAGAGGTTGATCTTGTTGGGGCGTGCGTCGTTGTTGAACGCCTCGGTGAGCCCGAGAATAGGGTCGGGAGGAGCGGTCTGAACGGATTCGAACATGACTCGTTGCCTGTAAAGTGAGCGGTCTATGTGACGGTTGTGGAAAAACCCCGCGCAGCGGAGTGCTCGGTTTTGAAGCGAGTTGCGTGCAATCGCCGGTAGCGATGCCCACTCGGGGATGACTACATCCCCGGGCGAGGTGGGGAACCCTCCTCACTTGTGACCAAGTGGGGCATGGCGCAGCCGGTAACTGCGCTCGGGTTCGTAGCCCAAAGCGGGCAACCAAGCAAGCCACCCGCCTGTTGCTTGACACCACAATTGCCGCTGGCCTCCTGACTCCGATGTCGCGACCCGAGCGTCCGGGAGGAAGGAGCAATGCGGCGGATTTCCATGAGCTAACAAACCGTGTTGGCGGCCTCGGCTCGGCTAGCAACGGCGTGCGGCAAGCCGGCATTTCCCGACGGAGCCATTCACCGTAGGCCGCGCCATCACCGCCCAGAGCGGCACATCGGCGTCCTTCTGCCAATCGACGTACTCGGCGGGTAATGCCTCGGTCACCGTCGCGCGCACTTCGTCTGCCCGCCGTCAGGTGAGCGGCGCATCTTGAGAGTAGAAGCCGAGCACACGTTTGCGGCGCCGCTCCTGCACGGCGACTTGGCCACCGGTAGCAGCACCAGCGGCGTTCGTATTGCCGTCGATACTGAACAGTTTGTCTTCGGTGATTCGAAGAACCAGGCACATGTGCAAGCCTTTGCCGTCCAAGAACGCGACGTCCCCCGCCCGGGGTGTCCTCGTGGGCTGGAGAACGCTGGCGATGCCGCTTCCGAGTTTCCAGTCTTTGCATTGGACGCCGGCAGCTTTCATTGCCCACACACAGAAGATCCCGCACCAGGCCACTAGCTTCAGGTCATGACACCTCACCGTCTTCTTCAAGGCCGGGCCGTAGCTCTCTCCGAAGGCCGTCCTGAAGTAGCCGTCCAGATGCTGCCACCCCTCGCGAGTTGCCTTGCCATCGTCAGCGAGTGCGCCTCTCTTGTTCGCTCGCACTCGACCGATTTGGGAGAGCGCCACCATCACCGTCCCCAGCCTGGATCCGCTGATGGGCTCCGTGGTCGCTAGTTCGCGCCGGAGGAAGTCGGTCATGTGCTTGGTTCGCTCCTGGATCTGTTCGAGCTCAACCAGCGATACGAGTTGTGCGTTGTGGCCTGCCTCGGCCTGCTCCACGATGGCTTCGATGGCTGCCAGCGCCGACGCCGCATCTCCCGGCTGAACAGCAACTGGTGGCGCAAGCTCGCGGGGCAGTCCGAGCAGCGTCGTCAGAGCGACGATCCGCGTCGGATCCGTGTCCGTGCCTTCTGAGAATAGACGCGCAGCATCCCGAGCCTGTTCGAGTACCGAACTTGCCATCCAAACCACCTCCTCTTACGAGGCGAGGATAGGGAGGTGTACTCGAAGAAACAATACGCACGTCGCTCGGGGACAACCCACCGACCAACCTTGGTAGAAAGTGCAGCGTTGGCTCCGCTAGGGGGGCCCAAGTATGGCTGATGTTGGTTAGCCCGACTTGGCGACGCCTCAGATCAGCGCCTCAGTTGTTGTCCGAGTTCCCAACCGACGCGGTGCGCTATCTCGGGCGTTTCGGGCCATTGTACCCGCACATCGCTGCGGCGCATGTTGCTACCGTCTGGCTCCGCCAGCATTGCGCGAAGATACATCTCGCGCCCATCCCTGACGGCGTACCCAGCAACCGGCACCTGACAGTTCCCCTCGACCGCGGCCATCACGCCGCGTTCAGCAGCCACACCCAACTCTGTTTCACGGTCGTTCACCTGGGCGAGCAATGCAGCCAAACGATCGTCTTCGGTGCGTAGCTCGATGGCCAACGCTCCCTGCCCCACCGCGGGAAGACACCACTCGTCGTTCAGCGTTTCAGTGATGTGCTCTTGCAACCCCAAGCGACGAAGTCCTGCGCTTGCGAGAATCACGGCGTCCACCTGCCCCTCTTCGCACTTTCGCAGACGCGTATCCACGTTACCGCGCAGGGGTAAGAACTCGAGATCGGGCCGCCGCGCACGAAGTTGCACGATACGCCGCAGCGAAGAAGTGCCGACTTTGGCTCCCCGGGGCAGGTCGTCGAACGTGCAGCCACTGCGCGTCTTGATCACGTCCTGGGCGGGGGCGCGGGGGGGAATGCACCCGAGAGCCAGTCCCGGGGCGAGCTCAGCGGGCACGTCCTTGAGCGAGTGAACCGCACAGTCCGCACGGCCATCGAGAATCGCTTCCTCGATCTCTTTGATGAACAGACCCTTGCCGCCAATCTCGTTCAGAGCGCGATCCTGGATCCGGTCGCCCGTCGTCACCACATGCAGCTCCTCCGTGGCGCAGCCCGTGGCTTGGCGAAACTCCTGCATCCACGCTCGGGCCTGGGCCAGAGCGAGTGCGCTCTTTCGGGTCGCAATCGTGACCGTCGACATCTTGTTCTGCATCCTCCTTATTCACCCAGTGGATAGGCTGTGCTCTCGTGAGTCAGCCGCCGTCGCGCCCGTTTCTGTCGGCTCCGCCGTGGAGCCCGTTTCTGTTGGCTCCGCCGGTGCACCCGACGCGCCATCGTCAATTGATGGTTGTTCCGTTGCGGCGTCGGGCAGAGCTCCGTCAACCGGGCCGGTGGGCGCGCCACTGTGAGGCTGCGCCGCGGCGTCGACGTTCAATGCGAACAGGTCCTGCAATGTCGCGACGCAGCTGTCGAGCTCCGCCTGGGCAGATGCGTCTGCCGCCAGACCGCGCAAATGTCGAGTCGCAGGATGCAACATCTTGTTGAGCGCGGATTCGGTCATCTTGCTGAGCGCTTCCCGATCATCCGCGGTCAGGTGTTTGAGCCGCGAACGAAGACTACGTGACAGCTCAGCCTCCAGAATCCCTCGCAACTGGCGACGCAACGAAACGATCGTCGGAGTCGCCTGTTCGGCGTGCAAGGCCCGCTGGTAGTTCTTCGTCTCCAACTCGACGATGTGCTCAGCGGCTTCAGCTTCGCGCTGGCGTGAGCTCAGCGTTTCCGAGACGATCTGCGATAGATCGTCGACGTTGTAGAGGAACACGCTATCGAGGTCGTCCACCCCCGGGTCCACGTCACGGGGCACCGCGAGATCGATCAAGAACAAGCTGCGCCCGCGACGCTTCTTGCGAACCCGAGCAACTTGCTCCTTCGTCACGACGTAGTGAGGGGAGCTCGTCGTGGTGATGATGACGTCGACCACCGCGAGCTGCTCTTGCAGGTCCTCGAAGCCCAATGGCGCACCATTCATCTGTTGCGCTAACTCGGCGACGCGTTCGCGATTGCGCCCCACGACCCCCAAGCTCGCACCGGCAGCGGTCAGCAGCTTAGCGGCAGCCTCGCCCATCTGACCCGATCCGATCAGCAACGCACGGTGCCCCTCCAGCCCGCCGAATATCTGACGCGCCAAATCCATCGCGACGCTTGGCACACTCACCTGGCCGGCGCCGAGCGTCGTCTCCGTGCGCACACGCTTGGCGGCCCGGAGGGCGTGGGATACGACTCGATTGAGATTGCCCGCGACGGTGCCGACCTTGCGCGCCTTGTCGTAGGCCATCTTGACCTGGCCGAGGATTTGCGGCTCTCCCATGACCAACGAATCGAGGGAACTCGCCACCCTGAAGACATGACGCACGGCATCGGTCCCCGTGTGCGAATAAAGGTACGGCTTGATCCCAGGGGCGTGCAACTCGAGTACGTCGCGGGCGGCCCCCGCCACGTCCTCCAAGGCCTGTATCGGTTGTTTCCCTGAGGCAATGACCTCGACGCGATTGCACGTCGAAACGACCAACGCCTCACCGATCGCTTGATGACGCACCAGTTCTTCCAGAAGCGCGTCCGCCAAATCAGACGACAACGCCAGCTTCTCGCGAATGTCGATGCTGGCGGTCTTGTGGGACAGCCCCACGACGGCGATCATGCGGGAGAACCTCCAGCGCGCACGACATAGGCGGCAATCACCAGCAACACGCAGACCAGCCCTGCCAATGTGCCGTAGGCCGTCTTCCGGCCCCGCCACCCCAAGACCGCCCGAAGCAGCAACACGCCAGCCACGAGAAACCAGGCCAAATAGGCCAGAGCGATTCTCAGCATCGCGGCAAATGACAGGTGTCCAAGGGAGGTCATGAACATCGCCCCGGTCACTACGCCAAACGTCAGCAAAGGGAAACCGGCGAGGAGCAAGCGGTGCTCTGTGAGGTCGAGCAAGTCGAGAGCAGGCAACTTCCCGCCGGCGAGAGCTTTGCGCTTGTGCTTCAGACGCCGCTCCTGAAACAGGTAAAAACCCCCGGCTGCGCCCGCCAGCAGAAACAATCCCAGCCCCAAGAGATTCGCTGTGACGTGAAAAGCCAGCAGTGTCCGGGGGACCTCGGACTCGACGTTCGCCTGACCGACAAACTGAGCGCCGACGAGGAACATGAGTGCCAACGGCGCCACCGCCACCCCCATGGCCTGCACTTGGGTGCGGCTGCGCATCACCAAGTAGGCCGCGCTGGTCACGACGGCGCTCAAGCTCAGCGCGAACGGCAGCGATTCTACGGGGCAAACGCGGGTCACGAAGCTAGCCACCACCAAGTGCACCGAATGCGCGAGTACTCCGACGACCAGAGCACGCGGGGCCCAAATCACCGCCAGGGGCGCGCCCTCCCTCCGAGCCAGATCGACAAAGAACAACGTCGCTGACGCGGTGTACGCGACAACCCCGAGGAGGAAAGCGATGCTCGTCAAGGGCTCCATTTCACCGGATCTTCGTCTCTCGGAGCGCTAGGGCAACCAAAAAACCCCCGATTGGTTGGATGGCGTCGATTTCGGGTGGTCAGCTTGCAGGAATCGCCCGCCTACTCCCTACACGGGTCATCGCTGCCCCAACCGAAAGCGACCTGGCACTACTTTTCCGAGGTCGCCCGGGCGGGCAGCTCAGAACCCGGCACGCGCGATCGCGCGGTCGCCCGGCTCGATCTCCACGCTGGACGATGTAACCAATGCCAGGGAGCTGAACTTGTGGGCCCGAACGATGCGTAGCTCAGCCACTACCTCTTCGGGAAAGTCCTGCTCGTCTCCGTGGAGCGGCACAGCTTCGAAGATGCCGCTGGGCGTGGATGCTTCCATGTTGGCACGGGTGCGGGCGAAGCGTGTCGTCGTGATCAACGTGCGGCGCCAAGTGTCTCCGCGCCTGGTGATGAAGAGTCGATTGCCCGCCTCCAGGCCATCCTGCTTACCGCGATCGATGAACACTACCTGGTCTTTGCCCATCATCACGTGGGGGTACATGCTCGTCAGCACCCTCGCAGTGACGTCTTTTTCGGCCTTACGGGGAGGAACGATGCGGTATTCGTTCTCCAGGAATCCCACCTTGGCTCCGCGTTCGACGACGTCAATCGACTCGACCACCAACGCGCGAGCGACGCGCGTCTGGAGATTGACGTACTCGATCTTCACGATGCCCTGGATCTTGACCAGTTTGCCCGGCGGCGTGCGCGAATCGCGCACCTTGGGAGGATCCCGCACCTCGCGGAACACCGTCATCTCCTGACCCACTTCGGCGCTCTCGTTCGGCTTGAGCACGATGTAGACATGCTGCTCGTGGGCCATCATCTGCACCGGCTCCACCGCTCCGACCACTTCGCCTTTGATGCCCTTCGCGGGGTCGTCGATGTAGCCGAGCTGCCGCAAGAACACGCTATCGGCTGGAACGAGCTGTCTGCGCAAAGGACCGGCAGTCCCGGAGCCCAGTGTTCGAGCCTCTGTCGGGCTCGACGCCGTCGTGGCGCCCGCTAGGCGAATTTGATCCCCGGGGTAAATCCAGTGCGGGTTTTGGATCTGTGGATTGAGCGACCAGAGCTTGGGCCACATCCACGGTTGCCCGTACACCTGCTGCGAGATGTTCGACAGGGTATCCCCTGCTTGCACCACATAAACGCCCGTATTGCTGCCAACTTCACGAGCGACGAACCCCGGCGCGCCCGCTTTGCCACGAACCACGGTGGGCCCCGAAGAACCGCGGCCCAGATCAAAGGAGTCGCCCTGGTTGATGTCGACGACGGACTGCGCGTCAGAAGGTAGATGCGAATCGAAGTTGTAGTTCGGATCGATGGTGCTCGTCGTCTTGGTCGTGTTGACGATGGGCGGACTGTAGGTACCGGTCACCGTAGATTGCGTGGGCTGCGAGGCGCCACCACCAGGGGCGGCCGGCGGTGGCGCCGCCGGAGATGGAGACGCGCCAGAGGAGTCCTGGGCATGTGCGTGGGGCACGAAGCCGCCGAGCCCAATGGCCAATACCGCCAGTCGTCTCACTTCTTCGCCTCTTTGACGGGAGTCGCCGTCAATTCGGTACCACTTCCGGAGATCAGCACCCGGGTCTCGTCGGCGTCCGTGGGAGCGGCGATCGGTGCGTCCTGGTGATCGATGGGCGGCGACGCCGACTGGCCTGCGTCCTCCGGAGAAAGGCGAACGACGCGAAGCGGGGGGCGTCCGTCGTTGGCGACCGCCGGCTCGGACTTGGCAGACGTCATCAGGATTTGTTGTTGCTGCTCGAGCGCACTCAATCGCTCATCCAGGCGATCTCGCTCGTTTTGAAGGATCGCCACGCGGTCTTGCAAACCCTGGATTTCCTTCTTCGTCTGCTCACTTTGCCCGGCGCACCCGACGACGACTGCAGGTAGGAGGACGGTTATAGCGACAACGGAAATCCGGGTGTATCCCATGATGCGGGCATCCTAAAGCGCTCGACGACGACAGGCTAAATTTGTCGCAGACGGCTCAGCCCTGGAACAGATGTCGCGTCCGCAGCTGGACGCGCTGACGGCAGGTAGCTAGCCTAGGGCTTCGTGGGAAAAAGACGACAGCGGCCGCGCAGGATCCGGCAGATCGACCTCCGGAAGACACTGTTCGTGCTTCCGAATCTGGTCACGCTGGCAAGCATCTTCTGCGGGTTCAGCGCCATGCGTGTCGTGGCCACCGACAACCCCAGTGTGGACGACTTCTACCGCGCCGCGATTCTGCTGATGTTCGCGATGCTCTTCGATCTGCTCGATGGTCGTATCGCGCGCATGACCCGCACTCAGAGCGCGTTTGGCTTGCAGCTCGATTCGCTCGCCGACATCGTGAGCTTTGGCGCGGCTCCGTCGTTGCTGATGTACAAATGGATGCTGTGGCGCCTGCCGGGTGGTGCCTTCATTGCATTCGTGTTCATGGCGTGCGGCGCAATTCGCCTGGCACGTTTCAACGTGCTGAGCTCGAACGCGAGCGGAACGCCCGTCAAACCGGGCAGGTTCACGACGGGGCTCCCGATCCCTCCAGCCTCCGGCGTGCTGGTGGCGCTCTTGCTCGCCAACCACGCAGTGGGGGGGGCGCTGGGCGATGAGAAATACACCGTCGCCGTGGCGTTGGTGACGCTGGTTCTGAGCCTGCTGATGGTCTCGAACGTGAAGTTTCGTTCCTTCAAGGATCTGCACTTCAACGTTGGAACAGCGGTCTTGGTGATGAGCGCCGTCACGTCCTCCGTGCTCGTCTGGCGCTTCACGCGCCCGCAGTTCGTCTTGCTGTGGCTGCTCTGTTTCTACGTTCTCATCGGTCTGTTCGAGACTGCACGGGCACTTGCCGGAAAATTCAGGCGGTCGCCCATTGACGATGCGGACGCGCCACCGAACTCGGCGCGCAGCGATGCCAACGCCCACTGACCCCCCAACATCCACCTAAAAACGGATGCCACGATCGAGTAGAACGCGGCCCATGACTCGTCAGAGCGACAATCTTTGCTCCGCTTCGGGGCGCTTGCGGACAGCGGCGCGCTTGGGCGCGCTTCTGGCAAGCCTGGTCTTCGTCGTGGCAGTCCCGGCCTGCAAACAGGCCACACCAGCGGCCGAAGACACCCAGGAGGCAACGAGCGGCGATACGCCAGCCCCCAACGAACTTCCCGCCCTCGAACTCCGCGACGACACGCCCGATCTGCTCATCACCTGGATCGACGACAAGGGCGATTTCCACGTCGTTCCCAAACCGAGCGACGTGCCGCAGGAGGGCCGGTCCCAAGTACGTGTGGTCGTCACCACCCAGACGGACGGCACGGGTCGCCTCGTCTACGTTGCCGATCTCACGCAGAAGTCACCCGCCGGCACCTACCCCGTCAAGACGCTCACCCGCGCTCAGTGGAACGAGCTGGGGGCGGAGCGACGCAAAGTCCGGATGGACGAGCTGGCCAAGGAAATGCCCGAAGTGCCCAAAGCCGCAGGCACCGCCGCGGGGGCCAGCGAGGAGCCAACGGAAGACGAGAAGAAACTCAACGCCAAGGTGCGAGCGGTCATCTACGGCGCTGACTGGTGCAAGCCGTGCCACGATGCAGAGAACTACCTGAAGAAACTCGGCGTCGACGTGACCAAAAAAGACATCGAGGAGAGTCGTGCGGCCCGTGCTGAGATGCAGAAAAAACTCGCCAGCGCCGGCCGCATGGGGGCTTCAATCCCCGTCATCGATGTCGGAGGCAAGATCCTCGTCGGCTTCAGCCGCCCCGCCGTCGCCCAAGCCGTGGCCGCGGCGCGCAAGCCAGAAACCCTTTGAGGGAACTACGCCATGCCCGCACCAACGACCAACAACGCGGCGGAGGTGAACTTCGACGGATTGGTTGGTCCCACTCACAACTATGCCGGCCTTTCGCCTGGCAACCTGGCGAGCATCGGTCACGGCGGGCAAGTCGCAAACCCGAAACAGGCAGCCCTCGAAGGCCTGCGCAAGATGCGGCACCTGGCGAAGCTGGGCGTGCCCCAAGCCGTATTGCCTCCGCAAGAGCGCCCCGACGTCGCCACGCTGAAACGACTCGGCTTCGTTGGCGACGATCGGCGTGTCATCGAGAAAGCCGCCAAGCAGGCCGCTCACCTCCTCGTGCGTTGTAGCAGCGCTTCTTGCATGTGGACGGCAAACGCTGCGACGGTCGCCCCAAGCGACGACACCCTGGATGGGCGTGTTCACATCGTCCCAGCCAACCTAACCAGCCTATTTCACCGAAGCATCGAGTCACGCAGCACCACGAGGATCCTGAGCCGCATTTTTGCCGACGAGGGAGCATTCGTCGTGCACGAAGCACTGCCGGCTCTCCCCGGATTTGGAGACGAAGGTGCCGCCAATCATACACGTCTGAGCAGCTCTTTGGGGAGCGCTCACCTGTTCGCTTGGGGCCAAGACCCCGAAGGGCGCACCGCGAAACCCCTAAAGCACCCAGCGCGCCAATCGTTGGGTGCCAGCCAGGCGGTGGCTCGACTGCAGCAGCTGCGCTCGGCCCAGGTCGTGTTCTGGCAGCAGCACCCATCGGGGATCGACCACGGGGCGTTTCACACCGATGTGCTCGCCGTGGGGAATGAAGACTTTTTCATGCTGCACGAGCTCGCCTTCGTCGAACACCAGCGGCTCGTCGAACTCCTGGGCCAGCACATCGGCCCCTCATTTCGATATGTGTTGGCCAGAGACACCGAGTTGCCTGTTGCAGACGCCATCGCCAGTTACCCCTTCAACTCTCAGGTCGTGACTCTGCCGGGGGGTGAAATGTGCATCATCGCCCCACTCGAATCCGAAGAGACGACCTCGACGCGACGATTCCTGGAGCGTGTGGTGTCGGAGGATAACGCCGTCGCTCGCGTCGAGTATCTCGACGTGCGGCAATCGATGGCCAACGGCGGGGGCCCGGCGTGCTTGCGGTTGCGGGTGGTGCTCACCGAGGAGGAACGGGGGCGGCTGGGCGCACGCGTCTTGTTGGATGATGCACTGGCGAGCGCCTTGGAGCGCTGGATCGAAACGCACTACAGAGACCGTTTGGCGCCCGCAGACTTGAGCGATCCTGAGCTACTATTCGAATGCAGACGTGCGTTGGATGAGCTGACGGGAATACTTCAATTGGGAAGCGTCTACGAGTTCCAGCGCTAAGCAGAGCGTGATTCTCCGACGCCACGGTCCTCGCGACTCGAAGACCGTGGCACTCCTGCTCCTCCGCCTCATCCGCCCAGACGACGCGCTATCCGGCCCAGGTCCACACCGGTGGCAGCCTGGACTTGTTCGGCGGCGCCGACCGTCGTGCGCGCGAGATCCGAGCCCGGTGCATTGCCGGGCAGGAAGCTGACCTTGCTCAACACGAGCTTTTGGTTCGCGCCGGACACTTCGTTCAAGAGCGGAAGCAGGTTCTGCAGCACCAGCACGTCCCGCGCGCCGGGGCCGCCGACCCGGTAGGCGTCGACCAATTTCCCAAGGGATTCGGCTTCCGCTCGGCCACGTTCGATGGTCTGCGCGGCAGCACCGCGCGCGGCCTCCTCGGCTGCCTGCCGCGCCGCGACAGCTGGCTGGACGACGTCAGCTTCGAGCTGACGCTTGACCTGGAGGGCGCGGGCACGCTGACGCTCGATATCGGCGCTGACTTCCGCCTGACGCGCAGACACCTCACCGCGCGCTTCCATAATCAACGCCTCTCGCCGACTGCGTGCGTCCGCAATGCGCTTGGCCGTTTCCTGGCGAGCGATCTCGATTTGAGCGTCGAGCTTGGCAACCTCGGACGCCGCCCAGTTCGCAGCCTGTTGCACTTCGGCGTCGGCTTGGGCTTCCACCTCCCCGGTGGCCTGCTGCTGGTTGAGCCCAGCTGACCGAATGCGACCGATCGACGACAGGTAATTCACGCTATCGTAGACGTTCTGGATCTTCAGGGTGTCGAGCACCAAACCGATCCGATTCATGTCGTGCTCGGCTTCTTCTACGAGTGTCTGAGCGAATCGCACTTTGTCTTCGTTGACTTCTTCCGGCGTGAGGCTCGCGAGCACACCGCGTAGGTTGCCTTCCAACGTCTCCTTGGCGATGTGGTAGATCTCTTGACGCGAACGACCCAAGAAGCGAACCACTGCATTGGTGAGCAGCGGCTCCTCACCCGGCAGCTTCACGTTGGCAACGCCTTGGACGTTCAAGGGAATGCCACCCTTGGTGAAGGCTTGTTCAACGTTCACCATCACCGTGAACATGCTCAGGTCCAGGCGCTCTACCTTTTCGATGAGTGGTTTCCGCAACGAACGACCACCGCGAACGAATCGGTAGGGCAACGTGCGCCCATTGATCGTGCGTGTGGTTCCGCTGAACACGAGAACCTCGTTGGGTGTGGCAACGTACAGGAGCTTCGTGATCATCAAATAGATGAACAGAATGACGATGACAAAGACGACGACGCCGCCTCCAAATGCCAAGAACATCAGCTATTTCCTCCCAGGTTTGACTGACGCAAGAGCGCCGCCATATCCACACCGAATGCTTTCCCCGTTTCGCGCAGCACCTCGGCGACTGCCGCCGGATACATCGCGATTGCGTTCGCGTAGCTCTTGCCGTCTCCACCGTCGACAACATTGAGCTCTGCAATGCTTGCTCCTTGCACACGCTGAGTGGCAGCTTCGACGAACTCACGCAAGTGCTGCAAAACATATAGGTCCCGCCCAGCTTGACCTGCGTCTGTCCACGCGGTCGCAACGAGTTTCAACGCCTCGGCAGACGCCTTGCCAGATTCGATGACCGGTGCGGCTTCGGCCTTCGCGCGCTCCTGCTCCGCGAGGCGAGAGGCCTCAGCAGGGAGAAAAACATCCGCCACCAGTCGTTCTTTTTCCAACTCCGCGCGCAACCCTTGAAGCTCTTGGTCGGCCTGAGCGCGAGCTGTCTCAGCGGCTACGGCCGCCTCGTTCTCGACGGCCTTTGCCTCCGCTTCCAGCTGGGCCTCCACGGCGCGCAGTTCATTTCGCCGGGTCAGTACTCTGGCCTCTGCTTGCTTTGCAGCAGTCTGCGAACGCTGCTTGGCAGCGGCGGTCGCTTCGGCGATCGCCTGCTTGGAGGTGTTTTCCGCGTTCTCTGCGTCACGCACCATGCGTGCAATTCGAGCTCGCCCCATGCTCTTGAGGTAGCCTTGCTCGTCCGACACGCTTTGGATCTTCAGCACGTCGAGCTCTAGGCCGAGCTTGTCGAAGTCGTCCTTCGCATTGCGCATCAAGGTTTCAGCGAACTTCAAGCGGTCCTGATTCACCTCTTCTGGGGTGAGTTCCGCCACGACTTCGCGCAACGCGCCTTCCAGAGTCTGCTGCGCAATCGACCCAATCTGTCGGGGTGAGAGCGTCAGCAAGCGCTCGATGGCATTCCTGATCTTCGACTTATCCGTCGTGATCTTGACGTTGGCGACTGCGTGAACCACGAGCGGAATGCCGCCTTTGGAGAACGCGTTTTGCACTTCGACAATCACCGGGATCAAACGAATGTCCATTCGGTTGATCTCTTCGATGACCGGAATGCGCAGACCGCGACCGCCGTGCAATATCTGGTAGCCGACCGTGGACCCATCCGGCAGCGTTTGCGTGCGACCACTGATCACCAAGATCTCGTTCGGACCGCAAATACAGAGCACTTTGGAGATGGTCACGACGATGATGGTGATCACCGTGACGACGCCGAAGCCCGCCATGACCACCAATCCCCAATCGACCTCGTTGAGTAAGCGTTCCATCGATGAATCCATCTGCTCCCCTACCTGCCCTTTCTGCTCTGCGAGTATTCGCCCGACGCGGAGTCTCTCGCGTTTTCTTGCGCTTGCAAAGCCTGGCCGCCGCCGCACTCCACTCGCATCGCACGACTCGGCTGCCCGGCGTGTAGGCAGGCGCCCCACCCCAGCAGCGGTCGCACGGAGGGCGGGAGCGACGCGGGATGTGTTGCCTGCGTGGCGGAACCCAATCCCTCGCTGCCTACTCGGTGTACTCGAGCCCAGCGGGCGCGGCTGAAACGTGCACCTGCTCGCCACGCACCTCCTCCACCATGACGCTGGCGCCAGGCTGGAGAACGTCATCGGCAGTGGCCAAATAGTCGATGATTTGACCTTTGACGCGGAAGCGCACTTTGCTTCGCCCCGCCTCATTCGGCGGCAGGATCACCTTGCCCACCTGCCCCAGCAACTCCGTGGAGTCAGCACCAGAGTTCGGGACCGAGCTGGACAGCTTGAAGAACGTCCAACTCGCAAGCCACCCGCTGACAAAGCCGAGTACGGCAGCCGAACCCACCGTCACCATCGGCGCCGCCAGATCCAGGAAGTGCATGAAGCTGCCAAACATGCCGAACGCCATCAGTGCGAAGGTCCAGAAACGTAGGCTCAAGAGGATTGCCAGAGGCGCCATGCCATGAGCCACATCGTCCCCGTGGTCCGCATCGACGTCGACCAGGGCGTCGCCACCTGCGTGCACATCCCCGTCCATGTCGAAAGCGCCGTGGGAGACGTCTTTGTCGGCGGACAGCATCAGCTGAACGATGATCGTGCCCAACCCAATGCACAACGCGACGAGATATAACGTTCCCAAATCTTTCCAGCCTTCCCCCGAGAGAATGCGAGAAGCCGACGCCGGCTGCAAGCACGAGCAGACGGCACACATGCACCTACGACGGCGCATCGGCAAGTGAGAAGTCGATTCGACTGGAATATGCCGTGCCACTATTCGCCGTCACCTCGCTCTATCTCGCGGGCGCGGGTAGACGACGACGAAGCGTTCGAGAACAGTCCACGAACTGTTCGAGTGGATGCAACGCAGGGGCGGCGCGTGGGAGCACCGCGCCTATTTGCATCATATTTTCAGCAACTTACAAGTCACACCGGTCGCCATCCCTGGTTGGCACCCGCGTTGCTCTTAGCGGTTGTCCGAGGGGCTCGCCCCTCCCCGCCAACCACGAACAAGAAAGCGAAACGTGCGAACCATGCGAACTATCACTCTCGTCCCGGCCCTCCTTGCCACAAGTCTGCTCCTCGGTGCTTGTGGGGCTCCCGTCACGGACTCTGAAGCAGATAACCTACAACAAGCCCTGAGCCCAACCGCCAGCGCGAGCAACAAGCCCCTGGTTGGTGCCGACAAGCTCGACCCAAGTACGATCCTGCGGGAGGTCTCTCTGGAGGCCATCGGCGACACACCCCTCGAACTCGAAAATGGCGACATCCTGTTGGTATCGGAAGCCGCCCAAGCATCCCTCGCTCGTCACCATGAGCTCACGGACGAGCTGGAACGTGTACCCGACGCGTTGTTCGGTGAACCCGTCACGCGAGAACGCTTCGTCGAAACCGATCGGGAAGTCGTCCTCGAAGCGAGCACCGCGTTCGTCGTTCGCGATCCTAAGCAACTGCGCGAGAGTTCCAAGCGATTCTCGAACTTTCGCCGAGGCACGAAACCCGGCACGGCGTTCGTGACAGACTTCAACGCCGAGCAACGAGAAAAGTTCAACGCACTCAAGCGCAGTCTGCGCGACGAACCCGACGACCACCCGCTGAAGGTTGCAGCAGGACAAGGCGACCAGGCGCTGCTCGACGCAGTCATCCGGGGGCTGGGCAACGTCCTGGTCACCTCCGTCGTTCGAATGCCCAAACGTGGAGCCCTCGAGCGCCAGGGGCAGAACTTGATGGTACCGAGCTACAAGGGCAGCGGAAAGGGTTTGGACTACGAAGAGACGCGCCCCTTGAAGTTGCCGTTCGCGGTGGACACCAAGGTGCCACTCGAGTCCACCAGCATGGGCCTACAAGCCACTATACCGAACGACGTCCCGGAGCAGGACCCGTACACTTGGGGAGAAGCCACGACGGTGAGCAAGTTCGTCGCAGGTTTTCAAGTTGGTGACGGCTGGTATTGGGACGAGACTTGGAGTTTGGCTGACGGACACTTGACGCTCGGCGCAGGAGTCTACTTCGCCCTCGGGATCCGGTTCCCGTTTGAAGTGACCGGCACGATGTCGCCGACCAGCATCGTCCTGCACGGGTCCGAAGACGTGGACGGCGAGTTCGAGACCGACCTCTCCGTCGAGACTGTGGACGGCGACGCTGCCTTCTACGAGGCCGCTGGTGTTCCAGCAGACGAAGTCTACGAGGGGGACGAGTTCGTAGCGACAGCCAGTGCCTACATGACTATCGACCTCGAATTCGGCTTCGGCTTGATCAAGGTGGATGAGACGTTCCCGAAGGACCCGGTGTTCGACCACGGCCAGAACTTCACCCCACCGTTGGGAGAGAGCTGCGGCTCGAACTGCGGCATCGAGTTCTGGATCCCCTCCAACGTCACCCGCACGAACATCAACTTTGCTGGCATCGTTCACGGCGAGGCGCAGCTCGGAATGCTGCTGACAGGAGATGGTAGCATCAGCCTGGACTACGAATCGCTGTTCGACGACGAAGAGGTCGTCAGCCAGCGCGCTGGGAACGACGAGCTGACCCATCGCCTCACCTTCAACCAAGAAAGCTCTCGCCACTTCGTGACCGAACTACCGGCATTGGAAGAACCTGGAACGAAGTCCTTCGGCTATCGCCTATCGGATGCGGAATACGCGCTCGATCTCGAGGTCGTGCCCGGAGTAAAGGGCACGCTGAACATAAACGCCCAACCGTTCTACTCGGACGTCTTCGAGGTGACACTGTGGATCCCGCAAGCCACGATTCCGGTGGGTGACCTTTTTGGAAGCCTCGAGTTCCCGAATCTCGGAACCAAGCGACGCAAAGTAAACAAAGGCAGCAAACAGTGGCGAGAGCTCCAGCACCAGCTCGCCAGTGATAGCGTGCCAGCGCACTTGGACACCGAAGTTCGATACGTGCAGCGCTAGGCGTGCAAGCCCAACAGTGCAACAACGACCGATTGGCCATCTGCTGCGGTCGTCGTTTCACTGTTGGGCGCTTGCCGCTCCGCCAGCAGGATCTCACCTATCGCCCACCATGGTAACAACGCCTGCAATCACTCCCATCGACACGAAGCTCAGCTTTCGGCATTCTCTCGCCGATCCCAAGAACCCAGGGCAAGCAGCCTGCGACGCCCTCCAAGCAGGAACTCTTTGAACATGGCTATTCTGAAACGACATTCCAGTTGGCGTTACATGGCCGTCCGCACGCTGGCTTTCCGTCTGACGGGCAAACCGTTGGCGGCCGCAAGCTTGTGCTTTGCCCTCGCGGCCTGTGGGGACGATGACGAAATTGACGCAGAAATCGCGTCCCTGACTGAAAAGTGCGCGCTGAACTCAGATTGCGACGCAGACCTCGTGTGCGTGTTCGAGCGCTGCCACAAAGAGTGCGAGGAAAGCGGGGACTGCCCGTACCCTGCACGCTGTGTTCAATCCGACCGCACGCGCGTGTTCGTTTGCCAATTCCCAGAAGAAGCGGAGTGCTCGCCGAAACAAACGAAAGACTCCTGCGACTCGCCGCTTCTTTGTTCCGTCGATGGACAATGTCGTGGCCCGTGTGACGACAGCCAAGATTGTCCAGATGAGCAGCTCTGCACGCCGGACGGCGTCTGCGCGGACGAGGACGAAGTCGATGACGATGGGGTACTTCGAGTGGCTGAGACTGACGACGTCGACGCTGGCGCCACTTCGGAAGAGGGGGCGGAGACCGACGCCACGGACGCCAACGACACCGCTGACTCGGACCCCGAGGGTACCGACGGAGTGATGGGAACGGACAGCTCCAGCGCAGTGACCACTGACAGCGACGCAGTGACCACTGACAGCGACGCAGCGACCACCGACAGCGACGCAGCGACCACTGACAGCGCCGCAGCGACCACCGACAGCGACGCAATGACCACTGACAGCACGGAAGTCGAAGGTCCGATGTCGATGGTCGACTATTTCGAACCCTCAGACGGCCTAGAGGAGGTCGATAACAACGACCGTGACAACAACATCGAACTGCCTGCCTCGGCGAGCATCTGGACTCACGGCACTGATGAAGACTGGTTCTACATCGATGCTCCGCCAGAAGACCGCGCGTACATCATCACGTTGGACATCGCACAGGATGCGGACGCTCGTACCAACGTCCAGGCGATGGCCGCCGCCGACTTCAGCGTCCTCGACACCGTACTACTCGACCAAGGCGCTAGTAGCTCCGTCTACGTAACGGTTGGGGGAGGTTCTCGCACACTACTCAACTTTTCGTCGTTCGCGGACTTCAGCGGTCGGGTCGACTTCACCTACACGATGACCCCGGAGCTCGACGCGCACGAACCGAACGACAACATCGACGAGCCAGCGAGCATCGATGTCGACGAAGAAGTGAGCGGCCAGTTCATCAAGGCCTACATCTCGAACACAGACAAGACAGCGGACGATTGGTATGCGATCGAGCTGGACGAAGGTGTGGCGACGTTCACGTTCTTGGCGGTACCAGGTAACCTGCGGTTCAATGTCTCCGCGACCAACCCCAGTTTGGTGACCGAATCACTCGGTCTGACGTCGACAGGCGCGCTCGCCAGTTGGAGTTTCGACGTCGCGACCTCCGGCACGCACTACATACGAATATACGAGTTCTCTTCCTCGGTTCCTTCGATGTACATCGGCGCAATCCCAGAGCACCTCGCAGAGACCTACTCATTTGTGGTCACTCATGAAACGCCGTGAGCGTTCCCCCATCGCCAGAATTTGGGACTCGGTCCCAGTTGTGGACGTCCTTCCTGCTCGGCACGATGCTGGACGCGGCTGTCTGCCTTCACCAAGTCCAAGATGGGGTGGGGCAGCCAGGGGGTGTCCCGTAGGTTGCGCTGGCCGGGCGGACGAGGGGAACTGACTCATCAGTTTCTGCCACCTTTTTTTCTTCTACTTTTCGGCGACGTACGCTGACAGAAGTCGGAGCCGATGGCGACACCGATGAAAGATGGGTTGGGAAAGCCTGCCATCCTGCGCTTGGCTCGAAATCTGAAGCGAGCGGACGGAGACTTCGACGCCGAAGCGTTCACCAGGCGATGCGTTCGTGGCTTGGCCAAGCTCGAACTGAAGCAGCGCGTGCTGCACGTCATCGAGGGGCTCGACCGCCACCTGCCGCAGTCGTTCGCTCAATCTAGTCAGATCTTGCGCCGTGCCGCCAGCAATTGGGACGCCGGAGATCCGAGCGACCCGCTTCGGGGATTCGCTGCCTGGCCAATGATCGACTACGTCGGTGTCCGCGGTCTCAAAGACTTCGACCTCGGCATGGCAACGCTGCACGACCTGACCGGGCTCTTCACCGCAGAGTTCGCGATTCGCCCGTTCATCCGCGACAACCCCGAACGAGCCCTATCCACGATTCGGAAATGGACGCGAGACAGCGACCCCGCGGTGCGACGCCTGTGCAGCGAAGGGCTTCGCCCGCTACTTCCGTGGGGCAAGCGGGTCCCGTACCTGACAGAGAATCCAGAAACGATTGTCGCCATCTTGGACGAGCTGGTGGAGGACCCAAGCGCGGATGTGCGTCGTTCAGTGGCCAACAACATCAATGACATCGGTAAGAGCCATCCTGACCTGGCCGTTCAGACCTGCCGACGTTGGCTCGAGCGAGCAACGCCGACCCAACGAGAGCCCATCGAACGGCTCATCAAGCACGCCACCCGCTCGCTCGTGAAACTCGGGAACCAGGGCGCGCTCGAGTTACTCGGTGCGGCAAGGACGCCAAATGTTCGCGTCGACTTCAGCGTTACCCCAAAGCACCTCGAGCTTGGAGGAACTCTGACCCTCGACGCGAGGGTCATCTCAAAGAGCAACCGAGTTCAGAAGCTGGTGATCGACTTCATCATCCATCACCAGAAGGCCAACCAAAGCACTGCAGGCAAAGTCTTCAAATGGAAGGTCTTGGAGCTACCAGCAAGAAGCTCGGCAGTCCTTCGAAAGCGCCATACGGTGCGGCGCATCACGACGCGCAAGTACTACAGCGGGCGGCACCTGATCGAGGTGAGCATCAACGGTCAGCGCCTCGCTTCTGCGGAGTTCACACTCGATGTTCCTAGGCAATAGCCCAGCTGTGTAGCTCCTACCCGGCGGCCGGCGGAACCAGTGGACCGTACCGAAGAGGACGAGCCCCGAGTCCAGGAAGGAGTAGGCTGTACGTCATGGGTTTCGACCTACCTGCCGGGTGGCGGCCCCAAGGTGGTTGCTAGTACGACATCCGAGGTCCGCCCAATGAACCCTGTGGCCCTCGACGCTACGGAAGGAACCACTAAACTCGCGGCGATATGGCTCGGGGAGACAAAGAACCCTTCAAAGCGGTGAGCGCCACCGCCCCAACGGAGCGGCGTGGACCGCCTCCGGCGGGTGGGTTGAGCCCCGCGGAGGAGGACTCCCTCATCAGTGGAGATTCCTACCTGAGTGAACCCAGCGTTCCCCTGGCGCGCAACCCCCACAAGATCAGAACAGGTTCGATCATCGCCCAGCGCTACGAGGTGCTGGGTATCCTTGGCGAGGGGGGCATGGGCATCGTCTATCGCTGCAAGGATCGACACACCGGTGGGCAGACGGCCGTCAAGCGCGTCATCCCGCCGGAGGGGCGGCTCGCGGATGACTACATCACCTGGTTCTACAAGGAGGCCAGGGCCTTAGCTTCGCTCAATCATCCAAACATCGTTGGCGCACGCGACTTCGGACAGTTGCTCGATGGCACGCCGTACCTCGCGATGGAGCTCGTCAATGGCCTTTCGCTGCACGACTATAGCAACGCCCGGCTGAGCTTTCCCATCATCTGGTCGATCGTGGATCAGGTCTTGGGAGCACTTGCTCACGCTCATTCCCGCCGCGTCATCCACGGTGACTTGAAACCTTCCAACGTTATCGTGGAGGAAGTGAACGGGAGTGCCCCGCGTGTTCACATTCTCGACTTTGGCCTAGCATGGCTCAAGGACGACCCCCACGACGAGCGCCTGGATGGTGAGAAACCGATGGAATTCCAGCCCCACGCCGGGGCGGGAACGCCTGGCTACATGGCGCCCGAGCAGATCATGCACGAGATGCATCACGTCTGCGGTGCGACGGACATCTACTCCCTGGCCTGCATCCTCTACAAGCTGCTCAGTGGCAGAGCCATCTTCACCGGGGACCCCAAAGAGCTACTCAAACTGCATGCCTATGAAGAACCGCCGCCATTGAGACCTGCGGTGACCGCACCCGCTGGCGTTGCCCCGTTTGTCGGCCGTTGTTTGAAGAAGAAGCCTTGGGACCGCTTCGAGTTCGCCGCGGAGGCTCGGCGTGCGTGGTCGGAGTTCAAACCTGGCGACAACATCGACCCACGCTTGTGGCGCTTCCCGCGAGTCGCGGGGTCGGCTCCGCCCCCAAGTCTTTCTGCGGCAGAGCTGACGACAGCGCGCCCCGATGGTCGCGCCGTGGACCGTGGTCCGGACCGTACGCGCGGGTTACTCGGCATTAGGCCAAGCCCGCTAGTCGGCAGAGACGATATCCGAGAACGTCTGCTTCAAATTAACAACGAGGTCGTTAGCGGTCAGGGAGCACCCCACCGATTGGTGATTCTCGTCGGGCCCGCGGGGGTCGGCAAGAGCCGCATCGCCGAATGGCTCGCCGAAGCCGCACACGAAGAGGGCCACGCCGTACCGTTGGTGGCTCGGTACCGACGCATGCGCGGTGCGCTAGATGGCATGCTAGGAGCCGTCACACAGCACTACAACTTCGAGCGAGCCGACCGCGACACCATCGAACGTTCCCTGATGCTGCGGTGGGACGTACGCAACAGCGACCAGAAGATGAGAACCTGGGTGGCGGGCGCCGGCGAGTGGTTGCGACCGAATCCCCCCGGCAAGGAAACCGTGGGACCGAGCGGCGTCCTGTTTACGCTGGATACCCTGGAGGTTCGACGCCAAGTCGTGCGCTTCACGTTGCGCCGTATCGCCAACAAGCGCCCACTGCTCTTCATCTTGGACGACCTGCACAACGCCGCCCAAACGACGTTGGAAGGTCTGCTCCGGATCCACGCGACGGAAACCGACCAGCGCATCTTCATGGTGGCCACGGTGCGGGCTGAGGACGTGCAGCT
The DNA here is from genome assembly GCA_050298815.1 of Polyangiaceae bacterium. Lineage (GTDB taxonomy): Bacteria > Myxococcota_A > Polyangia > Polyangiales > Polyangiaceae > SZUA-265. The sequence continues at coordinate 61,106 of JBNKUV010000104.1, read as the reverse complement.
CGGAACTTCTACAGCCGAACGCCTGAGGCGTCTGCGCGAGCAACTCGATGGCGAGGTCATCGAGGTCAATCCGATGGACCGGGAGGAAACAGCGGCTCTGCTCAAGGCCTCCCTGCCCCTCGACGACGACGCCGTGAACGAAGCAGCGCGGCGCAGCCGTGGTTTCCCCCTGTTTGCTCTGCAGCAGCTGCACGCTTGGGCCCACGCTGGGGACCTCGCTTACCAAGATGGTACGTTCCGGGTTCCCTCGGACGTGCTCGCTGTTCGTCCAAAAACCACCGCAGATCTCTGGGAGAGTCGCTTGGCTGCGCTGCCGATCGAGTACGCTCAGGCGGCATACGCGGTCGCTACTCTGGGTCTCGATATCCGGCGCAATGTGCTCAAGGCGTTGCTCCAAGAGCTTTCGCTATCAGCCCACGATGCCATCGTCTCCCTGCAGAACGCGGAGATCATCTTGCCTCGGGGACCAGGCCGTTACCACTGGCCCCACGCACTGCTGCAGGAGTACCTGTTTCGCCAACTCAGCGAGCGCAAAGACTCTGCGCAGCTATTCCAAGCCGCTGCAGAGGCGTTGCGCTCCCACCCCCTCGCCAATTCGCGCCGAGTCGTTCGGCAGCGTGTCGTCAACCTACTGTATGCCGGCGACGCCACCCAGGCCGCCCAGGTCTTCTTCGAGTTTCTCGAGCAATCTTGGAACGGCGCACGGCAGCCGCTTGCAACGATTGCGGACTTGGATCTGTTCAAGAATCAGCTGTCCGGAGCCCCCCTGGCCATCGCTCAGCGCTGGCGCGCGGAAGCTCTGCGTCAGATCGGGCGCAACGAAGAGGCCAACCACTTCGCCGAGCAAGCGATGCGGGCGCTGCAGTCTAGTCAAGAGCGTGAACAACTCGCTCACTGCCAGCGCCTGCTTGGACAGCTCAAGAGCGAACAGGGAGACTCGGAGGGCGGTTTGGAGTTAGCGCACGGCGCACTCAACGCGTTCAAGCGCAGCGGCAACCTGGTTGGCATAGCCCAGGCCGATCAAGTCATCGGTCAAATCGAGCTGACTCTCGGTCGCTACAATACGGCGCGCGAGTTCGCTCAGAGCGGCGAGCAACACTTCGCCAATCTCGATCAGGCGATGGGGCGCGGTCAGTGTTTGCTGTTGCTCGCTTCCGTCGAGCACTCCGAAGGTGCCACGGAACGCGCGCGACGACTGACTTTGGACGCCCGCGGAGAGTTCGAGCGCTGTGGTTACCAGCTGGGGCAGGCGGAAACCGCCGCTTCATTGGCACATCTCGAACATCGCCTCAGCAACTTCTTCAACGCCGAGCGCAATGCACAAGATGCCCTAGGCACATTCGAGTCGCTGAAGACCATCCGCGGACAGGCGTCCTGCGAGCGCCTGCTCGCAATGGTCGCACTGGATACGGACAACCTGGACTTGGGAGAGCTCCACGCGGAGCGAGCCGAGCGACTCTATACGGAGATGCGCGATCCGTTGGGAGTTGTCGAGGCACGTCTTCTGCGCGCTCAATTAGCGTTGGCGACTCGGGATCTGACCGCGGCCCGCAAGGTGTTGATGCAGGCCCGAGAGATCAGCGTGCGCGAGCCAGAGCCGCGTCAACACTACCTGTTGACTCGGGCATGGTTCCAATTCGAGAGCGGAGACGCCGTTGGGGCAGTGGAATCGCTCAAGGCAGCACCGGACGTGTTCACGCGCCCCTGGCAAGTCGGTGATCACACGCCGCACCTCTTGGCACGCCTCACCCGCCTACCCTGGCCTGATCCCGAGGCGTTGGACGCAGTGGAGGAGTGGCGCGGGATAATCCACGACCACGCCCGACGCGACCAAGTCTGACGACCTGCACGAACTCTGCGTGACGCCCGACGCCCTCGAGCGCAGTCTCAGGTCAGGGGAAAATCGAGGTGAAGGGCGTTGCCGTCTGGGTCTCGAAGGTGGACCTGGGGATGCCGCCATCCGGCTAACTCACCAATTCTATAAGAGATCCCGCTACTGTCCAGCCGGCGCAAGCACCCCTCCAAGTCGGTCGCGTCGAAGGCGAAGTGTTGGAGTCTCAGACTCTCCCCGGGCGTCGGCTCAGCGTCCACCTCGACCAAATGGACCACGGGAAGGCCCGCGCAGTAGAGCCAGGCGCCCCCGAACGAAAATGGTGGGCGCTCGCCGCACTCGAGGCCAAGCACCGTTTCGTAGAAGTCCACCATCTCCCGCAGCCTCGGGGTTCGGATATTGACGTGGGATAGCCGTAGGAGCTTCACTTGTCGGTCCAACGCCGGCGACGCCAGAGCTTGGTATCGCCGCCGAGCGCTTGACGCTATAACGACTCTGGCGTTTCCCGGCAAGACAGTTCGGCCGGATGCGGCAGCGTCACACTCACCAGCGAGGACAGAATGAGCAACGAACGGAGCACCAGCGAAGCAATACTAGCTCGTGCCACGCAGAAACTACCCGGCGGCGTCAACAGCCCCGTCCGAGCTTTTGCAGCAGTCGGCGGACGCCCCCCGTTTATTGCGAGCGCGGCGGGATCCCGACTCACCGACATCGACGGCAACGAGTACATCGACTACGTGGGGAGTTGGGGTCCGGCGATTCTCGGTCATGCAGACCCCGATGTCGTCGCAGCCGTCCAAGCCGTGGCTGCGAAGGGCTTGTCTTTTGGCGCTCCGACGGAGCTGGAGGTGGAGTTCGCCGAGAAGCTGACCGAACTCTACCCATCCATCGAGATGCTGCGCTGCGTCTCCAGCGGTACCGAAGCGACGATGAGTGCGCTGCGTGCCGCTCGCGGATTTACGGGGCGGGACGTGATAGTCAAGTTCCAAGGTGGGTATCACGGACATAGCGACTGCTTGTTGGTCAAAGCCGGAAGCGGGGCAGCGACCTTCGGCTCACCTGACTCCGCTGGCGTACCCGGCAAGCTCGTGGAGGACACGCTCGTTGCGACCTACAACGACGTAGAAGGCCTCACTCAGCTATTCGAAGAACAAGGCAGTCGAATCGCCGCCGTCATCGTCGAACCCGTGGCGGGAAATATGGGGTGTGTTCCCCCCAAACCAGGCTTTCTCGAAGGACTCGTGGAGCTGTGCGACAAGAACGGCTCGGTCGCGATCTTCGACGAGGTCATGACAGGATGTCGCGTCGCTCGCGGCGGCGCACAGGAGCGATTTGGGGTGCAGCCGCACATGACTTGCCTGGGCAAGATCATCGGTGGTGGGATGCCGCTGGCCGTGTACGGCGGTCGCCAGAACATCATGGAGCGCATAGCGCCCTTGGGAGCGGTCTATCAGGCTGGAACGCTGAGCGGCAATCCCGTCGCTGTCACGGCCGGACTGACGACGCTCAACAAGCTCACCCCCGAAGTCTACGACAAACTGGAAGTCTTGGGTGCACGCCTCGAAAAGGGCTTGAATCGAGCCATCACCGATGCGCGTGTCGTCGCCTGTGTGCAGCGCGTCGGTTCGATGATTACGGTCTTCTTCCATGGCGGCCCAATCCATAGTTGGGAAGAAGCTGGACAGTGCAATACTGAACGGTTCGGCATCTTCCACCGTAGCCTGATTGAGCAAGGCATCTACTGGCCGCCGGCGCAGTTTGAAGCGGCGTTCATTTCTACCGCTCACACCAATGACGATATCGACGCCACCATCGCCGCTGCAAAGAACGCCTTGGAGAAGATCTGACGACGCACCGCTCGACAGACTCCGGTCGACTCGCCAGCGCCTGGCCCGCGGCAACACGCGTCGTGGTCGACGGAGCGGTGCTGCTGGCTTTCTCTGGCTGCGACTACCTGGGCCTGTCGCATCACCCGAAGGTGCTGGAAGCCATCGATCTGGGTTTGCGGCGCTACGGAGCTGGCGCCAACGGCTCCCGAACGACGACGGGTAGCTCGGAGGCACACGTCGCACTCGAAGCCGAGCTGGCTGACTTCTTGGGTCAGCCAGCGGCATTGCTGACACCGGCTGGCAGCCTTGCCAACTTGGCGGCGTGTGAAGCGCTGGCAACCCGACACGGCAAGGGACTCATCGACGAAATGAGCCACGGCAGCCTCGCCGCGGCGGCACGCGCAGCGGGTCTAGCCTTGACCGGGTTCGCACACGGCTCCACAGACGCAGCGCGCGCGGCGCTCACTACAGACACTACAGTCGCAGTCGAGCATCCTTCATTTACCTCTCCCACCCACCAACCAGCGCCTGGATACGCGGACCAGCGGCAACGGACAGGTTATGCGTTGCTGACCGACGGGGTGTTTGGTGCTAGTGGCGAGTTAGCGCAGGTGGACGCCCTGTTCGGGTTACTGAACGACGGCAACTCCTTGCTCATCGATGAGAGCCACGCGCTGGGGGTCATCGGGGACAGGGGCGCTGGATGCGCTGCCGGTTTATCGCCAGCCCTGCCATCCAGCGTGCCAGTCGTCGTCACCGCAAGTCTGGCTAAGGCGATAGGCTGTTTCGGCGGGGTCGTTGCTGGCGGGACCGACATCGTGGAAGCTGTGCAAAGCCGATCCATCGCGTATCGCGGCTCCACGCCGATCCCGCCGGCCATGGCCGAGGGGGCGCGAACAGCGTTGAGCCTGTTGCGAAGCGGGGAGCTGCTGGACCGCCTGCGGCAGAACATCGCACATCTGCGATCCGTGTTCTCGACTCTCGGCCTGAGACTTCCGGCCAGCGAAGAAGTACCGGTGTTTGCCATTACCAGCGACGACGAAGACCGTGAGCAACGTCTGCTACGAGCCGCGGAAGAAGCTGGCCTCCTGCTCCCACTCATCGGCTATCCCGGTGGGCCCGCGAGCAGGTACTTCCGAATCGCAGTCAGTGCCTGTCATGAGCACGAGGATTTGGAGCGATTGACCGACGTGCTGTCGTTGGTGTTCACTTGACACCAGTCAAGCGAACGCGTCGGCGGACCCCGTCAGCATCCGGACGACACTCTATCGCCGTCAACCCATCCGGTTGACAGTCTCACCGACTCAACGCTCGCTGTCCGTTTCGCCCAAGTTCTCGGCTACGACGAGCTCTACTTTGGACATGCTCGACGACACTGGCGTCTCCGCCAAGGTAGAAGTCAAGGCGGCTTCCTAATCTCGTATGACTTGGTGGGAACGGCCTCCCATAGGGCCGTTGCTGCTGACGCAGGCGGCCCGCTTCCCAACGTGACCGCCGACAGCCACTACGCGGCTCAAGCTCAGGACGGTCTGCAATGCCGGTGGCCTACACCCGGCTGCCCCACCCCGAATGGGCGTCCGTGAACGGACGCCCCATGCCGGCATGCCCTTGCTGGATTGCTGCCGCTTTCCTACCGTGGTATGAATCCACCATGTCCGAGACCGCCGCGAAGCTCTCTGTGAGTATTCCCCATGACCTTGCCAAAGCCGTTCGCCGCCGCGTCGGGCCGCGGGGATTGTCCGGCTTTGTCGCCAGGGCCATCTCCCATGAGCTCGAACGCGAGCAGCTCGGCTCCTTCCTCGTCGAGCTCGAAGAATCCGCTGGCGCCGTGTCGAAGAAGGAAATCTCTCGAGCCAGAAAAGCATGGCCGAAGCGCTGATCCTCGATTCCGAGGCGCTCAATGCGCTGGCTCATCCCACTCAGCGTGGCGCCCTCGCCGAGCGCGCCAGAGCCATCCTCTCAACAGCGTACGAGCGCCGTGCTCTCGTACGCGTCCCCGCACCCGTCTTGGCTGAAGTCTGCCGTGGGCCACGTTTCGACGCTGCCATCAACCATGTCCTCAACAACAAGGGCATCGCCGTCTTCGACCTCACCAGGGATGTCGCTCAGCGCGCTGGCGGTCTGTTGGCCAAAGCAAAGCTCGCGTCCGAGCATGCCGTCGACGCTTTCGTCGTCTCCACTGCCCTCGAGTTCGACTCTGCCGTCATCGCCACCGGTGACCCCAAGGACATCAAACGCCTGCTCGGGTCCAACCGGAAGGTCCGTGTCTTTGCACTGTAACCTCAGTGACCGACGCAGGCTAACAAGGCTTCGTTCACAGCAGGAGCGGGGGCGCTAGTAGCCGGGCATTCCCCGCGCCGGGCGGCGCTCGTGGGTTAATGGCAGGTCGTGTTTCCAGGCGGCGGCTGGTCGCCGCCACTGTTTGTTGTTGTATTGACTGCTGATGGGTTGTTTCCTGGCCCTGGCAGGTCTTTGGCCAGACGACAACATGCTCTCAAGAATTCAACGGCTAGCGCTAGTCGCCGCATTCGTGCTGCAGTCCACTACTGCGTGCGTGGCGCGCTCCGGCCAACCTCCGGTAACAATACGTCCTTCTGACCGTTTCCTGGGAACCGATACCTCCCAGCCACGAGCAAGCTCCGCGCTCTCGCGCTGTCCAGGCCCGGACGTGTGGCCCCCCAAGGACATCGTTGTCCAGGCACGGGTGGTCGCCCACGTCGACAAGTTCGGAAAGGCTACCGCCGTCGACATCGTCTATGAGTCCGTCGAAGGCGCTGGGGACGCCGCTCGCGATTGCCTGCTGAGTACGCCGTTCCTGCCTGCTCTGGATGCCAACGGCAGTCCTATCCCAGGCCAGGTTGTCCTCGGCCTCAAGTTCTTTCGATAGAGCGCAGCGTAGGTCCGTCCAAGAGTTCAGTCTCGTTGGTCACCTGCCAAAGGGAAGGTCGCTGGCCTTTCGCCTCCGTTCCGCTATCATCCTCGACGACATGCGAGCTTGGTTCTGGCGTAAGCAATATGGGAGCCGGTTCCGCGGTTAGAGGCACAGAGCGTCGTGGGTCACTGGCTCCGTCGAGGGGTGCTCGATTCGTCAGTGATGGAAGAGTCGAAGCCCCGTCATTGCCATGGCAACGCCGTAGTCATCGCAAGCTTCAATCACGGCGTCGTCGCGGTTGGACCCGCCAGGTTGCGCGACGAACTGGACGCCATACTTCGCTGCGACATCGATGTTGTCGCGAAATGGAAAGAGGCCGTCGGACGCGAGCGAGACACCGGCTAGACTACGGGACCACTCAGCTTTCTCATCTTCCGTCAGAGGCTCTGGCTCGTGCTCGAATAGCGATAGCCACGCTTCATGCTCCGGCGGGCTCAAGTCACCGCAGATGTAGGCGTCGATGGCGTTGTCGCGGTCCGGTCGACGGAGCCCCGACCGAAACGGCAGTGAGAGCGCTTTGGGGTGCTTTCGCAAGTGCCACCTCCGGGCCTTTTCCCCCGCTAGGCGTACACAGTGCACTCGAGATTGCTGCCCAGCACCAACGCCGATGGCCTGACCATCACGGACCAAGCAGACCGAGTTCGACTGTGTGTATTTGGCTATGCAGAGGGCTACCAGTAGGTCTCGGCGAGCAGCCGGAGGAATTGACGCCCGCGTGACCACGTTGTCCAGGAGGGCACCTGTGAGCGGTGTGGCATTTCGCGGTTGTTCGAGCCAGACCCCGAACACCTGCCTGCGTTCAATGGCATCCGGCTCAAACTCGGGCTCGATCTCGAGAACGCAGAAGCGTCCGCCCCGCTTGCGTTTCAAAACCTCGAGAGCCCCTGGCTCGAAACTCGGCGCAATCACTCCATCTGACGCCTCACGCGCCAGTAGCGCTGCGGTACTCTGGTCGAGTGGATCGCTAACCGCAACCCAGTCAAGGTACGAGCACAGGCGGTCAGCGCCGCGGGCTCGAGCATAGGCTGTCGCCAACGGCGATAGCTCGAGATTCTCCACCAGGTAGGACCGGCGCTCGACGTCAGTCAACTCCACGCCTAGCGCGGCCCCCGAAGGGCTGACGTGCTTGAACGAGGCTGCCGCAGGCAGACCTGTGGCGCGATACAAATCGCGGACGAGCTGCCAAGCGTTCAACGCATCCAGGACATTGATCGCCCCTGGTTGGCCGCTCAGGACGCGGAGTGGGACCTGCTCACCGTATGCGCGAGCGGGCTTCTGGTGTGGGTTGAGGCCGTAGCGAAGCGTGATATCGTCCACGGCGGCCATCATCGCGTCGCCTGCGAGACCAGTCCAGGCGCCTGAGGTATTTCCTTCGTGTTGGGTGCTCGGCCTCTACAATCCTTCCCTCGTCACGCCACTCGAACTCCTCGGAGCCGACAATGACACCTGATCCAGCCCTCGACGCCATCCGCAGGGCACGACACCAGATTTCAGACGACGTCGACCACGACGCCGCGCGCCTCATCGACCGCTACCGGCAAATGCAGGCGACTTTCACCGGTCGCATCATTCCCGGACCGGAATCGACCCCCGAGCAGCCAAGCGTCTCACCTGACAACACCGCATCCGTGCGCAACGGGAGCTCTACTGGATGAGCTACCACCGCGGCCCGATCGTTGTTCACTCCTTCGGACTGCAAGTGCCCAAACCCCGCCAACGGCTCTCCCTCGAGCCGTTGGCGGCCTGAGCTGCAACCGCTACTTTGTTAACCCAGATCATCGAACGGCTATCGGCTACTCCCTGTTCAACGCGACCGCGTATGAGCGAATGTCGTTCATCCACATCGCCGCCAACACGGAAGACGTCGTGCGCGCCCTCATTGTAAACGGAATCCTCGCGGATCACGGCAAGTCCTTAGACCGACAACGCAATGAGCGACCTCCACGCTAGACTCCAAGGTATCGTCCTCGGGACCCCCTGGCTCCTAGAAGTGCTCCGAGTCGTCCGTGACGTCGGCCCATCCGAAGCCTACGTCGGCGCTGGCGTCGTCCGCGACGTCGTCTGGAACGTCCTGCATGATGCCAACAGCGCTTCACCAACCGCCGATGTAGACGTTGTCTTCTTCGCCCCCCAGGCAGCGCCCGCGAATTGGAGCCAACGGCTCGACAATGCCCTGCCAGGATTTCGATGGGACGTCACAAACCAGGCTGAGGTCCATCAGTGGCAGAGTCGCGAGCTTCGTCGTCCAGTCGCCCCGTACGAGTCACTCGACGCTGCCATCTCCGCTTGGCCGGAAACCGCTACTGCGGTCGCTGTTAGGCTTGGCGAAAAGGACACGTTCGCTGTTGTCGCACCGTACGGCCTGGGCGATCTGTTCGGACTGCAGCTCCGCCCGGCCCCTGCGTTGGTCGACAGGAGCGCTTATCTCTCCAGACTTCGCACCAAGAGATGGCGTGCTCGCTGGCCTCGCCTCACCATCCACCCACCCTCCGACTCCAGATAGCCACGCCGCCTCCCCTTTGGCATGCTCACCGCTGTTCTCTTCGACTTCGATCTGGGAAAGCCGGTCTGGCAGCTGAGCCCCATGTGGGATCTCTGCGTTGGGTGCACGGGGATCTCGAGGGCAACTGTCTGGCGTTGGACGGGCACCTCAGCGGCCTGGTCGATTGGGGCTCGGCGTGCGTTGGCGACCCGGCGGTCGACGTGCAGGTTGCTTGGTCGCCGTTGTTTACCGACGAATCGAGAGCACGATTTCTCGAACGTCTGGATCCGGGCCAGGCCGCCGTAGAGCGAGCGAATGCACGATGACGAGGTTTCCTGTCGGCGTCGAGTTGGTGGCTGGGCTTGTTGCTGAGCAGTATCCGCACTGGGCAGACCTTGCATTGCGACCGGTCGAACCGCGGGGAACCGATAACGCGATGTGTCCGAGCTTCCCGCGTTCGATCGCTACTCGCATCCTCCGAGCAGCATCCCGTCCCCAAGCACCTGCATTGCGTCCGTCGGTAGCGTCACGCCGGCTGAATCCTCTCCATGAACGATGGAATACGTGCCGGCTTCCACCGCCTCTGACCGGCATTCTGTGGTGAATATCCCGCAATCCGACGTGCAATCCGTGCCACGGTGCTCCACCACGCCGCGACTGGTGATGTTGATCATTTCACTCGTCACCGCCACCGAGCACGTGCGCTCCTTCACCTGATCACAGGAACTGGACAAGCACGTTGGGAACTCGACCAGGACCCTCACTGCTCCGTCGTCCTCCGACTCGATGCAGACTTTTCCTCGGTCCTCGTACACCGTCATGCTCGGCTCATCGTCGTCGTCGCTGCCGCAACCCAGCACCGCCGCCGGTCCCGCTACGGCAAGCACCAACCGAATAAGCCAACCGACCCCATCGGCCCTGTTCTTCGCCAAAAGCATCTGCTCCTAGCTTCACACGTCCGTCCCAAATTGCAAACGCCACCGTTGGCACGCCCAGGCTGATGTGTGATCGTCTTGCCACCGCATTTGCCGAAGCGCTCCACTCACATAGCGCCGGTGACCCCCTTCCGTTTGATGCTCACTCGCTCTTTCGCCGTGAGACCGACCGCGCCATCAAGCAGCGCCTGGGCAAGCAGTCTCTCGATGTCGGCGCCGACCGCATTGCGCGAACCGCGCACGCTGCCCTCGGCATCCTTTCCGAAATCCGAAACACCCTGCCTCTCGTCATGGGTTGGACCCCTGGCGTTGTCCATTCCCACCAAGTCATCGAGGTGTATCCGGCCGCCACTCTGAAGGCGCTCGGTTTGCCTAGCTCCGGCTACAAGGGGGTCGGCTCTGACGCGATGCGGTCACCCCTCATCGAAGCCATGCCTCAAGTCGAGTTCGAGCCGGACGCTTGCGACAACGCCATTGCCTCCGATGATGCGTTCGACGCTGCCGTCTGCACCCTTGCCGGAGCCGACTACGCCGTTGGCGATGCAGTCGCCCCAACTGACCTCGACTTGGCGAAGCGCGAGGGCTGGATTTGGGTGCGACAGATGGCTCCGGGCGATCCAACAAGCCCGTGAACTCCGACGGGGAGGCTGCAGCGCCTCGCGTCGGTGCACGACTACCGCCGCGGAGCGGCTTCGTTCACGATCGCCCCGCATTCCGCGAGAGAGCGTGCGCACAACGCGCCGGTGCTCTCAATGCCGATCGAGCGGGCCAGACTTCAGGCCACTTCGCCACCCCACGCCCCGGGCTCCGCTACCTGACGTCCCGGCGAATCGCGGCAAGAGTTGGACGGGACCGCCGAGATGCCTGGCCCTCGCGCTTGCTAGCCTCTGCGGGACTCCAAGCTCCGCGCTCGCTTCCTGCTACACTCCGCACCAATGAGCTACCGCATTTCGTTTGAAGGCCTACCCTGGGTGCAGTGCGGAGAAGGCATCCGCCACAAGGTGCACCGCCGCGACGGACTTGTCCTTCGACTGGTCGAGTACGACTCGACATGCCTCCGCACTGGTGCAACCGAGGCCACTCAGGCACTATCGTCGCCGCGTCATGACAGCGCTACGTACAGGAGAGTGAGTAGTTTACCAATCCAACGTCGGGAAGTCAGCCCCGCGAGGATCGGACTCCAACCACTCGTCAATGAAGAGTCGACCGCTGAAGGTCCCGTCAGCGATGTCGAATTCGGTCCTGAAGTCTAGCGAACCGAAGCTGCCTTGGCTCAATTTGACTCCAACGATGCCGGTTGCGCTTTCGAATGACTCAGCCGGGATCCACGTCGATGGGCGAATGGATTCAGCTACGACTCCAGTGCTGCCCGGTTCGAATCGAAACGCAAGAAGTTCCTCAAGCGCAACTGCTGCGTCCGCAGTCTGAAACTGCGTCAGTGTCTGAATGCCAATCGCGCCCTGTTGTCGGAACGCGTCGCTGCCAGGATAGTGATAGGTCCTGGTCATACACGCTCCCATCGGTTCGCCCACCGTGAACGTCGCTTCCGTCGCGTCGCCATTCTCCCACTGCGCGAGAAGAGTCCGGTCGTCCCAGAACGCAGCCACATCATCGATCAATTGCCGGGCAGTTGGCGCAGCATAGTCGTCGAGGTTCTCGGTTAACGTAAGTGGACGTTCCGTTGAAGCGCAGCCGTCGTCCGGAAACACACCGCCCAGCGGTGACGAGCCACCGGTCGGTTCGGGCTCGCCGCCTGGCCCAGCCTCGAGGTCGCCTGGCGCGAAGAATGGCTCCAGTTGCCCCCGTGCAGAGGTCCCGTCCAGAACCAGCCGCACACTGAGCTCTCTGCGTCCCGCAGTCTGCGAGCCCAAGTCCGCAATCGAACCATGGAAGGTTTCGAGCGAGTGTGGCGGACTCCACGCGCTGCTCAACACGCCGCCGTCGGCCGGAGCGACGTTGGGCACCCCACCAACCCAGAGCGTGATGGAACCCCCAAGCGATTCGTCCTCTACTTCAAGTTCAACTGAGAGCTCCAGCTGGAGCGTGCGCTCGTCCACGCACCCTGTCTCGAAAATCACTTCGCGCGCGCTCAGCGGCTCAATCACGAGGGTGATGTGTGTGGAGTCCGAGAAGTCTGTGTAAGGCTCCATCAGAAAGCGAGGGTTCCAAGCGAAAGGCACCCGATGCACCCCAGCAACAGCCTGAACCCATGCCGCTACGTCTGGTCGAGCGAGTTCCACCGCTGGAGTGAGGTCCTCCAAGCAGTAGAGTCGGACGCCACCGAACTCGGAAGTCTCGCCACCAGCTCGCGCTGACACCCATCCCCCATCGTTCTCCCCTTCATCGACCGGCACCCTCGACTCTGTCGCCTCTGCGTCGTCCGTCTCGCTTCCCTGAGCGGACTGCTGGTGCGACTCACTTCCGCACGCCGTGACTGCGAGGCCAGTGAGGAGAATGAATCGCTGAACCGGCCCCGCCATTCACGGATCAATGCCATCCCAACACAGCTCAGCCAAGTCTGTTCAGCGCGCACAATGCACATTTCTGTGCCTGCTCTGCTTCAACTGGTGCAAATTGAGCAAAGAATGAACACGCACAAGATTGAAGGGCTGGCACGGGACATTGACTTTGAAGCCATCGCTGCTGACTGGGTCAGGGCGCTCCGCGGCAGGCGTTCACAGGCTGCCCTTTCCCGTCACCTCGGTTACGCGAGCAGCGTCGTCCACCGCTGGGAGCGCGGCACGTCGTGGCCAACAGCGGCGGTGTTCTTGCGCGCGTGTGAGCGGACGGGCAAAGACCTGCGCTCGGCCTTCACGGCATACTTCCACAGAACCCCCTCCTGGCTGCAGCATCTCGAGCCAAGCTCCGCTGCCGCCATCGCCGCCTTCCTGCGCCAAGTCCGTGGCAAGGCCAAGCTGAGTGCTCTCTCTGAAAGCACTGGCTACAGTCGATACCGTATTTCGCGTTGGCTCAGTGCCACGTCCGAGCCGAAACTCCCAGAGTTCTTGCGGTTGACTGAAGCCGCGAGCCGGCGTTCGCTCGACTTCATTGCCGCGTTCCACGACCCTGCAGCCCTCCCAACAGCCAAACCGCGATGGACACGTCTACTTCGCATGCGCGAAGCGGCCTACCAGGACATCTGGTCACATGCAGTGCTACGAGCACTCGAACTCGCCGAGTTCGACGACATTCAAGACGTGATCGCATGGCTCCAACATGTTCTCGGAATAACAGCTGAGCAAGCTCAGCGAGCCCTGTACACCCTGCAACGTTCGAAGCAGATTGTGCCTACTGACACCAAGTGGCAGATCGCTCCATCCTTGACCGTAACGACAGGTACCGATCCTGCGACGCGAGGTCTCTTAACGCAAGCGTGGGCGAAGATCGCGTGCGACCGAATGGCAAAGAAAGCCCCTGGCCACTTCGGCTACAGCCTGTTCTCGGCCAGTCGAGGCGACCTACGGCGCATTCGCGACCTCCAAATGGACTACCTTCGTGAAATGCAGTCCATCATAGCGCAGTCCACACCAAACGAATGCGTTGGCCTACTGTGCGTTCAACTCTTGGATCTCAGTGCTCGCACAGACAACGCTCTCGTAGACAGCTAGGTTCCCCAGCCACAGTGAAACTGGGTATACCCCGCCGCTGCGCAACTCGCACTCTGAGGCGGACCGCAAGTCCTAATTGGAAGAATCGGCAGCGCGCTTGAGCAAGGGGGGGGAGTGCCGCTTGCGTAGCGCATCGAGATAACGCGACTCGTCGCACGGCTCTTGATCGTTGGCGATCAAGGCAAGTTGTACACTGCAGCGAGGAGGGTGTGGGGCAGCAGGAATGTTGGGGTCCTGTGCCCGCGATGTTGCCAGACGTCGTCGTATACCCGGAGGGCACCACTAAGATTGTCTATCAGGGAGCGTTGCTGGTGTTTTGCGCATCGCTGACGACATTGGGAGTTGTCGCGTGTGATTCGGATGACAACGACACCGTCGCTGTGGTTTCGGGAACCGACGATGGCGATGGGACGGGTGAGACAGTGGACTCGTCCGATGAGGGCTCCACTCGGTAGCTCTGCAGGAAACCACCCGCGTCGTGAAAGCGGTCCGACCGGCAGCGGAAACTGAAGGTGAAGTCCGGAGAACTCACCGGAAAGGCCACGCGAGCGCGAATCGTCGTCAAGCAGGTGCGAATTCGTGGATAGCCGTATGTCCAGGAGAGAATCACGATGTCATTCGAGGAACTGAAGCACACAGGGTCGAACAACACGGTGACTGCACGACGGTGTCGATGGAAGAGCTTCGATCAGCGACAGGTGCGGGGAAGCTTGGCGTTCATGTGCGCGCGCAGATAAGCGACGCGCTCGCAGGCGTGGGCCTTGGCCATGTCCCGCAGGAAACTTCCGAGCTACCAGCATGAGCAGGTACGCATCTACAAACGCGGAACGCCGGTCGGGCAACTCATCGAGACCGTGCTGAAGCCCGGTGAGACCAACGATGCGAAGCAAAGATTATCTTTGCAAATTGAATTTGTAGTGTTTAATTTGCAAGGATGCTGTCTAGGCTGGCGTTACTGAAGGTTCGGGACGCCCTGAACCGGCAGGCCTCCGTGGCGCTCATTGGCCCCCGGCAGGTCGGCAAAACTACCCTGGCGCACGAAGTCGCCGAGGGCACGGATGCGCTGTACCTCGACCTGGAAGCAAAGGAAGATCGCGACAAACTCAGCGACCCGACGCTGTTCCTCCGCGCCTACGAAGACCGCCTGGTCATTCTTGACGAGATTCACCGGGTGCCGGAACTCTTCACGGCGTTGCGGGGACTCATCGACGCCGGGCGGAGGCGTGGGCGGCGGCATGGCCGTTTTCTGCTGCTCGGGTCTGCTTCGATCGATTTGCTCCGGCAGTCGAGCGAGAGCCTGGCGGGACGAATCGCCTTCGTGGAGATGGGGCCGGTTTGTGTTGCCGAGGCGGCGTCGGACGCGGAGGCATTGAACACGCTTTGGCTGCGTGGTGGGTTCCCCGACAGCTTTCTGGCTGCATCGGATACCGACAGCCTCGCCTGGCGTGTGGACTTCATTCACACGTATCTCGAGCGGGACGTGCCGCAGTTCGGCCCACGCATTCCTGCCACCACGCTCGAACGCTTGTGGACGATGCTCGCGCATAGTCAGGGAACGCTGCTCAATGCATCGCGGCTGGCGACGGGACTTTCGGTAAGCGCGCCGACGATCACGCGTTACGTCGACCTGCTCGTCGACTTGCTGTTGGTGCGCAGGCTGCCGCCCCTGCACGCGAATAGCGGCAAGCGGCTGGTGAAGAGCCCGAAGGTGTACGTTCGGGATAGCGGGCTGGTGCACGCCCTGCTGGGCCTGGAGGACTACAACCGGGTCGCTGGACATCCAGTCGTCGGAGCGAGCTGGGAGGGGTTTGTGATCGAGAATCTGCTCGCAGTAGCCCCACCCCGCACCACCGCGAGCTTCTACCGGACATCCGCGGGCGCGGAAGTGGACCTGGTGCTCGACTTGCCAGGTAAGCAACGGTGGGCGGTAGAGGTCAAACGCAGCCTCTCCGCTCGCCCGAAGAAGGGCTTTCATCTGGCCAGCGAGGACATCAAAGCTAGCAGGCGCTTTGTCGTTCACGCTGGCGAGGATCGGTATCCGGTGAGCGAGGATATCGAGGCCATAGGAGTGAGGAAGCTGGTGGGCGAGCTGGCATCGTACCCAACGGGACGGTAGGCGGTGACGCTCGCCGCCCCTTCGAGGGGGCGGCGAGGCACCAATATCAGCGGCGGGTGAACGCCGCCGCAAGCAGGACACCAACGAGCATCCCGGCCAACAGCAGTTCCATCGGCGACCTCCGCGAAAAGAGGGTCAAAGACCAATGGGCTCCGGACACCAGCGTCCGTACCCGCTGCAGCGCGTGGTTCCTTGCAAGACCAGCCTGACGCGAAAACCTCACTTGATGTGGGAGGAGGGGCTCGCTACCCTGGGCAATCTTCCTGCCCGGCACAGGTAGTCCGTTTCAACCGTGGAAATTCTGACTCACACTCAGCTCAACGGAGGCGTTCTCCAGACCGTCGCACTGCTCGACCACGGTATCTTCCCGAGTCCTTTCGATGAGGAGACGTTCCAGCGGGAGCTTCGCCATCGCCACAATCTCTGCATTCTCGTCGCCGCCGTAGACGCTGTGCCGTGCGCCTACAAGATCGGATTCGAGCAGTCACCCGACGTCTTCTACAGCTTCTCCGGTGGAGTCCTGCCCGAGTTCCGGCGCTGCGGGATCGCCCGCCAACTCATGGAGCGCCAACACGACTTCGCGCGTGCGCTTGGCTACTCTGTCATCAGAACGCAGACCAGGAACAAGTATCGAGAAATGCTGATGCTCAACATCGCTTGCGGCTTCGACATTACCGGCGTGGCCTTGAAGTCAGGCGACAAGCACCAAAGCATCATCCTCGAAAAACGACTCGAACCTGCCAAGTGATAACCTAATGGCCGCCTGACAAGGGTTTGAACGCGGCGGGGCTGGCAGCGCCTCGCCTTGCTGGGGCCTCTCCTCCAGGGAGCGGCTGATCGCCGCTCGCTTGGCGAGTGAGTGAGGACTGGGGGCCTACCGCTGACCGTGGACGTCACCGCTGAACGTAAGCGTGACGCGCGCCGCGACGTTCTGCGCTGTGGCCACGGTTCCTGGCCCCTCGAACACAAGCCGAAAGTCACCCACGGCGTCGTCGCTGGATACGTCCGCGTCTTCCACGTGAACGTCAAACACCATTCCCTCGCGCAACCGAAGCACCCCAAGATCCCAGCCAGCTCGAAATGTGTCCCTCACCATTCCGCGGAGACCGGGCTGACTGGCGGACGTCCCAAACCCATCACATCCCGCGCACGCCGAGATCGTCGTGGTCTGTTCAATGTCAGGGAGACCACCGAACGCGTCCCAGGCGTTTCCCGATGGCTTCTGTGTGGCCATGTCGATAGCCAGTCCAACTCGGACCGTCCAGACCGGAGGCTGAACGGGTCCGGAGGTACCCGCCGGGAATGTCGCGTCCGGTAGCAAGTTCCAGTCGACACTCTCCACCGCGGCCTGGTATCCCGCAGTCACGAGCTGACCAAATGCAGGGTCCATGGCGCTCATCGCAGCGGTTGCGTCAACAATCACGGGTGGCACCTTGATCTCTTGGTACGGACAGTTCATCGCCCTAGATGTGAATATCTCACCACCAATAACGTTGCTCACCAGCAGCTGGTGACCGGGAAACATCTCACACGCCGCCTCGACAGGAATTGCAGAAACTCGATCAAGACCTGGGTCGATCTTCCGCCCCCTTGTCGCACTCAGGTCGCTGAACAATAGTGGATTGGCAATGCTCGTCGCGATGGCGTCTGCGAGGAGACCACCTCGTTCAGCGACTGTTACCGCCCCGCTATCAGTTAGCTCCTGGTGCACTGTCCCGAAACGGATGGGCAGCGATTCGATGGTGACACCAGCGTGCTGTTCCCGAAGGACCGCACGCAGGCGCCTCCAATCTTTCGGCGATACGCTGGACGCTCCAGCCGCACCGCCTGAGGCCGCGCCCAGCAACACCGGCGCGGTGCTTCCACCACTGGCAGCTACGACTAACCCCACGATGACGCCTCCCAACAGCACTGATGTGCCCGCCTCCGCCTCCGACTTCTCTCGATAGCGTGCGGCGACCGCACGGTAGGCATCCGCCACGTCACTATTGGGCCGTGCGGCGAACAAGCCTCCGACCATCGCTCCCATGCTCGTCCCGACGACACAGTCGACACGCACCCCCTTCTCTTTGACCGCTTGAATGACACCGACATGTGAAAGACCAGCCTCCGCTCCGACGGACAGGACGAGGCATGCCGGCAGGCGAGTCGTCTCGGCGGGACCCGGGGCAGAAGCGGGCGGTTCCGACGCGGTTCCCGAGCAAGAAACCAGTACTGCGGCCGCCAACACAATCCCCCGCTTCATGGGTCGAATCGTACAGCGTCTTGGCGCCCCGCACATCCAAGCAATCCTAGACTTCAACGTCTGAGCACGATGTTGCGCTGCCCGACCGCAAGCCACGACCTTTCAGTCCCGCGCCGTTTGCTCATGTCGTTGGGCGTTCTCCTGGTCCTCGGCTGCCTGTCAAACGAGGCCGACGCCTGTTCGTGTGCGGTTCTACCCGACCGCGTCGCTCCGAAAACCGGCGACGTCGTACCGGCCAATGCCAAGTTCTGGCTGCCAGCTCCAACCGCCGCCTGGATAGCCGGTAACCACCTCATCGCGTCGCAGCCCGAACGTGGCGCCAACCTCAGGTTCGGGTTTGGAAAGCTTACTCCCACAAGCGAGGAGCTCACTCACAGCCTAGTCCTCACCAACTCCAATGGAAACGGTGTGGCCTTCGATGTCCTGCTACTCCGCAGCAGACCCTCGGGGCGCGTCCGCTACTTCATCCTGTCTCCTCACCAAGACTTGCCCACCGGAACGGTAGCGTTGCGTCCAGCGATCAGCGGCTCTGACGACAGCAACGTGATCGTTGTCACCGCTACTTCTTCTCGGCTTGAGCAGCCTCCAAGACTGCCGACGTTGGGGCAGCCCGAGGCCATCTTCGACAATCTCGGCAGCAGCGAGATGTGCCTTCGCGGTGACCACTTCCTAATCCCGTTCGCCCATGACGGTGTCGCAGTCACCCTCGCGCTCACACACGGACCAACGATGCTGCCAGAGAGGCCTCTTCTGGTCTCCGATGTTTTCGCAGATGACGACATCGTCGTGGGCTCCTCCGGCTGCAGCCGAAACTGGGACTTCGAGCGTGGACCCATCACCGTTAGAGCCGGCTCCTACGACATCGCTGGGAACTTCTCTGGCTGGACTCAATCCCTGCGCCTCGAACATCCCACGCCTGGCCCGTCCAAGCTCTTCCCCGCACCCACCACCCGCGGCTGCGCCTGTTCCCTAAGCCCTGAACCCCCTCCCACGTCGTTGGCCATGCACGCACTTGCGATGTTCCTGCTGTTTCGCAGGCGGGCGGGATCTTCTGAAACACGTGAAGGTCACTGACGACAGCGCTCTATGCCAAGCGAATGGGCGCTGTCGAACCCGTCTCCGGCAACATCCAAAACAAGGACATGCGCCGCTTTACTCGCTTTACGACGCGTGGGCAACTCAAGGTCAACGCCCAGTGGCAGCTCTTCACCATCGTTCACAACATCGAGAAGATCGCCGGAGTGCACAGTCGGTGAGGGCGCCCCCCCGGGGCGCACCGGGGGGGCCCCAGCCGAGGGGCAGCCCATGGGGCTCGGGTCTAAGAAAACCGAGCGCGGGGCTCGAGAGGGCGGGGGGCAGGTTGACGTTCACGCCAAATTTGGTTTCACTTCGGCCTCGTTCGGCAGACGAAAGCTTGTCGAAATCCGGCTCCCTTTGACGCCCCAGTTCGGTCACCACGATTCATCCAACATTGGTCGCTTCGCTTGCCGCCCGTAGCCGAGAAATGAACTTGTTGATGATTTCGCGGCACTCAACGGGACTCTTGGTGTACTTGTAGGCTTCTACGCCGAGAAGGTCTGAAGGAATGGTCACGTCACCCTTTCTCAAAAGCAGCAGATGCGACCGACCTCGCCGACCCCAAAACCAGCCGACTTCAACCCACACGTTTTCCCTTGCTCGACTTGCTGTATTGCTCGGATCGTCGGCCAATCCGCCAACATCGTCCGGAGTAAGCAAAGCGATCGCCCCATCCACCGATGAAGCGAACCGCTCCAGTTTTATCGGAATCGGTTGCGTGGGATCAAACTCGTCGGCTAGCACAATCACTGCTCCTGCAGCGCCAGCGAGGTACCTCTTGAGCAGGTTCCGGTCGGGACTGCGGCCGTGAATGATCATGAGTTTCGGTGCGCCTTCGATCCACGCCTGCTCGAGAGCTGACTTGAGTACTATCTCGCTGAATGGCTCTTGTAGTTCACCGACTCGGCGCGTTTCCCAAGGCTCGTAGCCCCATGTCGCCGGTGAATGCTGGAACGTTTGGTTAAGCTTCGACGCTGCTCCCCCAAAAGAGCCGATGCATGCGATTGGCTTCCTGGCTACCGCCGCGGTCAATCCAGCCTGCTCCGTCTTTTCTGCCCCGCCAACTAGCAAAACAGCGTCAGCGAGCTGAGTCTGTACTAGTTTCACTGCCGCCCAACTTGATCCGTGCACGATGTGATCAACGAAAATGCCACCGTGGGCGCGGCGCTGGTCGTTGAATGCAAGATATGTACTGGAATCATCTTGCCTGACTACTGTTATTCTTGGTCGATCGGTCCGTTGTTCTGCCAGTTCGTCGTACGCACCTCGGGCCGCGTTACCGTCAGCCGTGTGTCGAGAGTCTGTGCCTACGATGAGGCTGTGACCCCGTCTGATCAGCTCCTGCCCGATTCGACGACACGCTTGGGCGAATTGTTCACCGTCTTCGCGCAACTTCCACTGCCGTGCATCCTCCTGCCGCCAACTGCCAAGGACTGCTATACGCATGCGCAAACTCTCCGCCGCGCATCCGGGCCCGTCAATGGTGGATTCTACAAACCTCGCACGGACCGTGGCTATTTGCGTCCAAACGCAGACGTTGCAGCCCCATGCGGCAGCGGCTGCCACGCCTCGGCGGACAGGCAACCCCGATGTCGATCTTTTCGACAAAGCCAAATTGACCGCTGACAGCGGCTTCCACAGCAAGGTCGCCCTCACCGCCGTCGAGAAGACCGGCGCCGACGCCTACATCGCCGATCGCGACTTCCGCCGCCGCGATCCGGCATTTGCCGACACCACCCGCCACAAGCAGCGAAGCCTCAAGGAGCGCGCGTTGAAGCGTCGTCGCGAACGCGAGGCACGGCCGAAGCTACCCAAGAAGCAGTTCACGCTCGAGGACTTCGTCTACGATGAACAGAACGAAACCTGCTTCTGCCCCGCTGGCCACAAGCTCTACAAGAGCGGCACAGACATGCTGTTCAATGGTTACCGCGTCGCTCACTTCAAAGCACCCATCACCGCATGCCGAGGTTGCCCGCTGCGGAGCCAATGCTTACGCCATCCCGAACTTACCAAGCAGCGCCAGCTCACGGTCGTCAAGGAGCGAGTCGGACCAGCGCCCGCGACAAAGGCCACCTCGAATGCAGCCGTCCAGCGCATGCGCAGGAAGTTCGACACGCCCGTTGGCCGCGCCATCTACAGTAAACGCATCGGCACTGTCGAACCCGTCTTCGGCAGCATCCAAAGCAGGGGCATGCGCCGCTTCACACTGCGTGGACCACTCAAGGTGAACGCCCAGTGGCAGCTCTTCACCATCGTTCACAACATCGAGAAGATTGCCAAGAGTGCACCGTGAGTGAGGGCGTCAGCCCCGGGTGAACCGGGGTGGCCCATCCGAAGGAGCTGGGGCCACGGGGCGAAGAAAACCGAGCGCGGGGCCCGAGGGGGCGGGGGGGAGGTTGACGTTTTCGCCAAAGTGGGTCTTTCTACGGCCTCGTTGGGCAGACTTCACCATTCAGCTCGCGGCAGGCTGCGACGACGAGGGGTTCCGAAGCTCCCTGCCCCAGCAAGGTCGATATGTTATCGCGGCAATAGGCGGGACAGTTGCGCTTCCAACGCAAATCTGATTCGCTTTCCACATGACCATTTCCGACGCCGTGATGATCATGGCAGTGTTGCTCGGCCCGATACTCGCCGTGCAGGTTGCTCGACGGCTTGATGATCGTAAGGTTCGCCGTGATCGCCGGCTTGCCGTCTTCAAAACCCTGATGGCGACTCGCGCTCAGAAGCTAAGCGCGCCACATGTCGAAGCTCTAAACCTCATTGACGTCGAGTTCTACGAGGACCGACCTGTAACCCTTGCCTGGAAAGAGTACCTCGACCACTTGAACACGCCATCGAGCGGCTCCGCTCAAGCGTGGCACACAAGGACAGATGACCTGTTCATCGAATTGCTGGGTCGTATGGCATCAGCCCTAAGCTACGACTTTGACAAGGTCCATCTCAAGAATCAAACGTACTTGCCCAGCGCGCACAGTGATCTAGAGCGGGATCAGCACGAGCTAAGAAAGCGCCTAATCAATGTGCTTCGCGGCGACCTCGCCGTGCCCTTTCAAGTCGTGACTCAGTTGCCAGCGCCACCTGACATCCCAGAACCCCAAGCTGCGACGACCCCCAACGCTGCGGCGCTCCCCGCGCCGCCGGCTACTCCCCCCGTCAACCACAGCCACGGCGGTGGCGGTGGTGCTGGAGGGCGCGGTGGCTCTACTCGGCAGTACTAACCCCCCACTGGAGCCAGCTCTCCCCCACCCCCATAGCTCGCCCAATGATAACTGCCGACCCCGACTACATCGTGCGTTGTACCTCGTGCAGGACCCACGTTCGTGGAGTTAGACACGGCGTGGATGTGGTCTCCCAAGATCCACCCGGACAAATCGCGTTCTTGTCCTGCCCCGCTTGTTGCACTCACTTCCTCGTCCACTACCGCGGCGAACCAGCAGCGGACCTGACAAAGTGGCAGGCGCCTCAGTACCTTTATCCGAAAGACGAGACTGGCGTGGGCTGGCCGGTCCCCAAGTCGATCATCGAAAGCTACGCTGAGGCGCACCGCGCGTTTCACTGGCATCACGAGTATCGCCAGGCGGTCATCACCTGCCGCCGGACACTGGAGTTGCTATGTGTCGAGAAGGGAGCGAAGGGTACGTCGCTGTACAAGAACCTCCGACAGCTCGAAGCCGACGCTATCCTCGACGCACGGACGTTCACGTGGGCAGACCGGTTAGTGCGCCGTTTCGGCAATACCGCGGTCCACGGTTCGTCGACCATTCAGCGACAAGAAGCTCGAACGGCGCTGGAGCTGACCAAGGCAATTGTCCTAAACATCTACGTTCTGGACGAACGCTTCCAAGCCTGGCAAGAACGCGAAGTCGAGGACGACACGAGCCGCGAGTAGCTGCCCAACAATCTACAGCAAACGCATCGGCACTGTCGAACACGTCTTCGGCAACATCCAAAACAAGGGCATGCGCCGCTTTACGGTGCGTGGACAACTCAAGGTGAACGCCCAGTGGCAGCTCTTCACCATCGTTCACAACATCGAGAAGATCGCCAGAGTGCACCGTCAGTGAGCGCGTCAGCCCCGGGTGAACCGGGGTGGCCCCAGCGGAGGGCTCGGGCACGAGGGCGACGAAAATCGAGCGCGGGGGCCCGAGAGGCGGGGGGCAGGTTGACGTTCACGCCAAAGTGGGATTTTCTACGGCCTCGTTTGGGCGGACATCACGGTCAGGCAACCCTCGTTCGCTACTACGCACGTTTGTCTAGCTCTTCTAGACATTCGCCTCTGGTTCCCGCCTCATTCTTGACACCTGGGCGTACAGTGGCTCACCCTGCACTCCGGGAGGTTTCGTGACAGAAAAGAAGAAGCTCTATCTCGCGAACAGCTATGGTTTCTCAGAGCAAGCGAGCGCGCTGGTCCTGCCGAGACTGAAGGAAGCCCTCGAAGCTCTTGGACTCGAGGTGTGGGAACCCTTCGAGCGAACTAAGCACCTCGTTGCTCGGGAACCAGGGTGGGCCTACGCCGTTGCGCAACTAAACCTTCAGGGCGTCAAGGAATGCGACGGGATCTTCGCCGTTGTCAATGGTACACCTCCCGATGAAGGAGTTATGGTTGAGCTTGGCGTTGCGATTGCCCTTCAGAAGCCGACGTTCCTCTTTCGGGATGACCTTCGGCGGTGCTCGGACAGCACCGACTACCCTCTCAACTTGATGGTGTTTGCCGGTCTTCCGGAGATCAGCTGGCAGGACTATTTCTATAGTTCACTCAACGAACTCTCTTCTTCTAAAAAGGCTCTTGTGCGCTGGGCCGCGTCCACCGAATGACACCGGTGCACAGACCCGACATGGTCAGGCAGGCGACAACCGAGGGGATTACTCGCATCTACTTGGTCGTTCTGGGTCTGGCGATATCGGAGTCGCTGCTGCGCACCTTTACTGCACAACCTGGCGACGGAGCTTCGCTTGGCATGGGTGTGTTCGACGCCAGGCGGGTTCATCAGCTCGGCCTTTTGGTCGCCTTTTTGTGCACGACAACTCGGTTCGCGCACGGGTCGGTAATTCACCTACGCGCCCTGAGCACCGCTCGCAAGTGGCACTGGGACATGCTCGCGTTTCTGTCGCAATCGGTCCTCTTCTTTCTCACCGCGATCTCGATTGGAACCGTCGGCGTATTCCTGTTCCTCTTCCTGCTGGTCCTGGTCGCCGACACCGCATGGCTCTTCATCCTAGAAGGTACCGACCACAAGCGCACCAAGACAGAAGTCCAGTGGCTCACAAGCAACATCCTGTTAATCACGCTCCTTGTCGCTCTGCTCCTGCTCGCGCCGCCAAACTGGATCGCGGCCGCGTCGATCGGGGTCGCTGCAGCAGCTGCAGCTGTATGGGACTACCACAGTAACCATGCCTGGTACTTCCCCGATACAACAGGAACAGACCCCAGTGAGTCGGCGGCGTAGTTCCTTGAGCGCGATCACGCAATTTTGATGGTCGCCTGATCGCGCGAATTGAGGGTTAGTTTCTTTCGGCGCTTGGCGCGCTTTGGCTTGTAGTGATCGAAGAAGAGGTCCGCGTCGATGATGGTGGCGTCACGGTCGAGCATGGTGGCGAAGAGCTCGTCGCAGTGGGTCATCTGCTGCGGTAGTTGGCTGCGGAGTGCTCGGCGATGGCGACCTTCGCGTCGGTGGCGATGAGAGATCGGGGTTGCCAGCTGCATCAGCGGGTGGTCGAGACAGGCGAGCATTTCGTCTCTGGGAGCCCCTTCAAGTAAGAGGCGGCGCCGAATTCGACTCTCGATGGGTTGTAGGTCTCGGTGCCCGAGTCGGTCGAGCAGACGGCGGTCACCGGCGAAGACCACACAGAGTAGCGATCTGGCGTCGAACTCTTTGCTGGAAAGAATGCGTAGCTCCGTTCCCAGCGGGTTGGCAGCCACCTCCGCGAGCAGCTTCTCGCCGCCGCCGACATGCTCGTCGCCTTTGGCGTCTTCGATGCGGCGGCCGTGGCTAGCATTCGGATGGTTCCGGAGACGTGGACGCCGCGACCACCCTCTCTGCTCGGAGGAACGGTCCGACCGTTCCCCGACCCAACAGAGGCGCCACGACCTCGCGAAGCAACGATGCCACAGTGCGACATCTTTCACATATTCCCAATTACTTTCAGTCAGTTACCGCAGTCTCCCCACTCGATGACGCCCGCCGTACGATGACACGCAATCGACACAAACAACGGTCTGACCGTTCCCAGCGGGTTGGCAAGCACCTCCGCGAGCAGCTTCTCGCCGCCGCCGACATGCTTTTGGCCTTTGGCGTCGTCGATGCGGCGCCCGCGACCAGCATTCGGATGGTTCCGGAGACGTGGACGCCGCGACCGCTCTCTCTACTCGGAAGAACGGTCCGACCGTTCCCCGACCCAAGGGAGACGCCACGACAGCGCGAAGCAACGATGCCGCGACGCGACGCTCTTCACACATTCACAATTAGTTTCAGCTAGTTACCACTAGTTTCCCCACTCGATGACGCCCGCCGTACGATGACACGCCGTCAACACAAACAACGGTCTGACCGTTCTCGAGACAACGGTCGGACAGTTCCCACAGCGACCCGAACAACGGTCAGACCGTTGCCGCGCACAACGGTCTGACCGTTCCCAGCGGGTTGGCAGGCCCCTCCGCGAGCAGCGTCTCGACACCGCCGACATGCTTTTTCGCCTTTGGCGTCGTCGATGCGGCGGCCGTGGCCAGCATTCGGATGGTTCGGGAGCCGTGGACGCCGCGACCGCCCTCTCCGCTCGGGACAACGGTCCGACCGTTCCCCGATCCAAGAGAGGAGCCACGACCTCGCGAAGCAACGATACCCCAGCGCGACATTCCACACACATTCCCAATTACTTTCAGTCAGTTACCGCACTCTCCCCACTCGACGACGCCCCGCGTACGATGACACGCTGTCGACACAAACAACGGTCTGACCGTTGTCGAGGGAACGGTCGGACCGTTCCCACAGCGACCCGAACAACGGTCTGACCGTTGCCGCGTAGAACGGTCTGACCGTTCCCAGCGTGCCTGGCACGCACGTCCGCCAGGACGCGACGGTACTGCGCCTTCTCCGTGAGCGGCTGAGTCATGGGTCGCGGGTGTCGAATTCAGGACCCGTGGGGCCTGAATTCGCATCGCGTGCGCCTCCTCCTCCGATGGAATGATGGAATGCGCGTTGCCGAATCCCTCTCGCGCCCCCGCAACACCGCAACGCAGCTCTAGACCACGAGCAGACCAGCAGACGAGCAACACCGCTAGGCCACGGCAGTGCTGCCGCGCGCTTGACGGGAGCGGAGAACAGGTAGAGTCAGTGCCGTCGCTAGCAACGCGACGACGGTGGCTGCGGCGAACACGCCGGCGCCGTGGTGCTCATCGTACGTTGCGCCCCAAACGAGCATGCCCAGAACTCCGCCCGCCGAGAACGAACCCAGGAACAGACCTTGAGCCGTCGCCATCGTGTTCGGCGACGCGAACGAACGAACCAGCGTGAGGTAGCACACCCAACGCAAGCCGAAGGTGAGGCCGTGGAGGGGTTGGCTGAGCAAGATGGTGCCTACGTCGTTCACCGAAGCGAGCAAAGCCCAACGACACGCAGCCGCTCCCAACGCGAGCACCAACCACCACGGGATCAACGCGCGCTTGAACAGCCAGGGAGAGACGACCATCAGCACCACTTCGCCTCCGGTAGCAATCGCCCATGCACTTCCAATCACCGTACCCGAGGCACCCAGGCTCCCAAGGTGCATCGATACGCAGAGGTCATAGGCGGCGTGGGACGCCTGGCCTACGGCCGCCGAAGCCAGTAGCCAACGAAAGCCCGAGTCTCCTAGTAACCGCTTGGCCTCGGACAACGCTGGCGCAGGTCCCAAACTCGCGCGCTTCGGCAGCCAGAAGCTGACGACGGCAAGGACGATACATCCAATGGTGCACGCGAGAGGCACGGCATACGCCGGCGAGAGCGGGATGAAACGTCCAGCGAGTGGCGCGGACACCATGAAGCCGATCGAGCCCCACACTCGGATCCGGCCGTAGCTGCCCGCGTGTTCGAGCGTCATCACGTCGGCCAGCTGCGACACCGGGCTGCGGAAGAACGTAAACCCGAAGATACAAGCGAAAAGGAACCCGAAACCGAGAGTCGCTTGCTCCAAGAGGGACCAGGCCAGTGCTGCCAGCGAGAGTGCTGAGGCGACCGCGCACACCCGCATGAGGCCCCCCCTCAAAGCGAGGGCGTCGGCCAGCATCCCCGTCAGCGGCGGTGACAAGACGGCCATGGCTGGCAAGAGGGAGGTGATGATGCCTATCTGGTATCCAGGCAGCCCCCGCGCCTGCATCCAGGACGGCATGTAGGGGAAATAGGTTCCCATCGCGGCAAAGAACACGAAGTAGTGCATCCCCAACAGCGGTCCGACTCTTTGAGAGCGCGGCGAGTCGCTGGCGATGGGTGCTGTCCAGACGCGAGGCACGCGGCGTCACTAGCACGCTTGATCGCCTTGGGCTCAGTGTCCGTATCGCCGCCGGAGCATTTCGACGAGGGCTCGAACGCCAAACACCTCACCCCCCATGGGGCGCCCGGGTTGGGATGCGATGTTGTAAGCCATGGTGTCGATATGCATCCAGGGCACGTCGCGACTGACGAATTCCCGTAAGAAGAGCGCAGCGGTGATCGCCCCCCCATAGGGACCGTTGGAAATGTTGCAGATGTCTGCGACCTTGCTGTCGAGCATTCTGCGATAGGGTTCGTGCAACGGCATGCGCCACAGCGGGTCGTCGTGTTCATCCCCAGCTGAAAGCAGCTGGGCGGCCAGCTCATCAGAACTGGAAAACAGCGCGGGCAACGAGGTGCCCAGCGCAACACGAGCTGCACCAGTGAGGGTGGCGATGTCGATGAGGAGGTCCGGCTTTTCCTGGCTAGCCTCTGTCAACGCGTCACTCAACACCAGGCGCCCCTCCGCATCGGTGTGACCCACCTCAACGGTGATCCCTTTGCGGGTAGATAGTACGTCCAGCGGTCGAAATGCGTTGCCGCTGATGCTGTTCTCCACGGCGGGGATCAACACGCGCAGCCGGATCGGAAGCTCGAGGGCCATCACAGCGCGCGCAACGGCGAGCACCGTCGCAGCGCCGCCCATGTCCTTCTTCATCAGCTTCATCGCGTCAGCGGGCTTGATGTCCAAGCCACCGCTATCGAAGCACACCCCTTTGCCCACAAGAGTGACTTTGGGATGCTTGGTTTTGCCCCAAACGAGGTCCACCAGACGTGGTGCCCGACTCGACGCACGCCCCACCGCATGAATCGACGGGTAGTTCTTTTCCAGTAACTCATCGCCAACCACCTGCTGGTAGCTGGCAGAAAATTCTTTGGCGAGGGCCCGCGCTGCCTCTGCAAGCTGCTCCGGCCCCATGTCTTCCGCAGGGGTCGTGATCAAGTCTCGGCCAAGCGCGATCGCCGCGTACAGGGCGAGTACTCGGTCTTGGTCTGCGTTGTTGGGCCACACCAGTTCGCTGAAGGACTGAGAGGACGACTTGTAGCGACCAAAACGATAGGTCCCGAGCGCCCAGCCCAAAGCCAATTGGGTGGCGTCCTCTGGCTCCAGTTGGTCTTCGATGTGGTAGCGACCCCGAGGCAACACCGACGGAAGCCTCGAGAGGTCCCAGAGGCCCAGCTCCTTGGGCACACCAACGAGCACGCGCGAAACGCTTCCGTCTCGAGCGGGCACCATGCAAGTGCTCCCGACACTCGCCTTGAACCGAGTGCTAGCGATCCAATTCTTGACGGACTTGGACTGCGACTCCAACCAGACCTTCAAGGCCGGTTGTCCAGCAACTAGCTGGAGTGCGGTACTGTTGGGTGTGCGCTTGGAAACGAGATACTTCGACAATTATTACCTCCGGTTGCAGTTTCGAGTGTCAGCCGAGCAGTGTCAAACGCTCGTCCCCTAGAACGGTGATGGGGACGGAACATTGGAACCATCAGGAGGCCCAGGGGGCGGCGGTGGAGGATCTGCAGGAGGTGTTGCAGTGGGCGGCTGAGTGGGCAGCTGTGCGGGTGGCTGTGGGCTCGTCGATGCGGCGGGTGGTGTCGCCGGTACCGGATCGCTTGTGTTCGATTGCCGCTGTTTCTTGAATCCGGGACACGCCATGTAACGTTGCTCGATATCCTCACAGCTTTCGTTCTTCAGGCGCTGCGGTGCCGGCAACACCTCGGGCACGACGTCATCCCAATGAAAGCCGACTCCGAGCCCCGCCTGCACGATGAACTGGCCGTCGAAGGTGGAGCCGAAGCTCGTCGCGGTCGCGTACAGGTTCAAATCCCACGTCGACCCGAGGTGCACGACGCCGGATAGACCACCACGCAGCGCAAGATGGGTGCTGAACTCGAGCTGCACGCTTTCCTGCAGCACCTGGTTGATGTCCTCCCGGGTCAATACGGTGATTTCGTTGGAGGCTTCGAGATCTGCAGCCTCGATATTTTCCCGTAGCGCTACCGTGAAGTCGAGATCCGAGATCTTGGTGTCCAAGTTGATACTCGGGGCACCTTCGAACCACGGCGTGAGGGTGAACCATCCCACCGGAGAAATCGACACGCCAACCCCCACGTTGACAGGTACGCTCATGAAGTTCTCTGGTCCGCTGATTGCGGCGGTGGGCACGGCACCCAGATACATGTTCAACGCCGTGATGGGTACGCCGTTGGGATGCCGATCGCTCAACGGCAAGCTAAACAGTGCAGTTCCGTTCGCCGCCGCACCGTGCATCATCAACTTGTCTGGCGACAGCTTGAGCTGAATGTAGTGAGCTCCGAACTGCGCACTGAAGTTACCCGATGTCGCCGTGAAGTTGGCGTTGTAGCTGAACACACGCGAAGTCCCGTCGAAAACAACGCCTTGGCGGTACCCGAGAACGACGGTGGAGCCTCGTGTATCGAACGTCGAAACCGGATCGGGATGGGTACCCGGCAGTGCGGCAGCGGCAAACGAAAGCAACGACGCCGCCCCTCCCACGGCGACCGCAACCAACCCTCGGAGGTTCATCATGATCCCTTGCCGCTACGGCACGTCCGCGCCAACGAATAATCTATTTAGATGCCGGGCTGTTGCACCCATCCGAACCCGCCACCCACGAGGAGTCCGACGGCCGGAGCGATGTGGGGTGGTGTCTCGAAACAGCCCCCATTCGGGGGTCCTAGGACGCGCGTTTGGCGAGCAGGTTGAAGCTTGCGAACTCGGAGCAAACCCGATGAATCGCTGCCATCTGGCGAAGACGGTTTTCTCGCACCGCGGCCTCGTCCGTCATCACGAAAACGTCGTCGAAGAACTTGCCGAGCACCGGAGCGAACTCCGAAATCGCTGACAGTGACCGCATGTAGTCTCGCGCTCCTTGTCTGAGGGACGACTCGAGCGCTTGATAGGCAGCATAGAGCGCCTTCTCCGACTCGTGCACGTCACTCGAAACCGCGGCAGGATCCACGGGCTCTCCGTCTGGCGCCTCTTTGGCAATGTTCGCCGCCCGTTTGAATACCTCGCCCACCTGCGCGCGCTGTTCCGCATCCAATACGGCCAACGCACGGGCGCGCTGCGCGGCATCGTAGGGGCGGGTCGCATCAGCGTCCAGACAAGCATCCACAGCATCCTGGGGCAGTGCCTCGGACAAGATCCCGCGCAGACGATGACGCAAGAAGCCGCTCAATTTGTGACGCGTTTCCTCCAGATCCAGGTCCAACTGAACGGCTCGGAGTTCGCCATGAGCAGCACGGATTAACTCCTTCAGGTCGAGCGACCATTCGTGATCAACCAGAGTGCGCAACAGTCCGATCGCCGCCCGGCGCAGGCCAAGCGGATCCGCACTGCCCGAAGGCATGATGTTGATGGCACAGCAGCCGACCAAGGTGTCCAAACGGTCGGCGAGGGCGACGATAGCGCCTGGCGCGCTCGGCGCCGTGGGGTCACTCGCACCTTTCGGATTGTAGTGCTCGGCAATGGCGTCCGCGACGGCGCTGGGCATTCCCTGCAAGAGCGCGTAGGAACGCCCCATCTCTCCCTGCAGTTCAGGGAACTCGCCAACCATCAACGTCACCAGATCGCATTTGCACAGTTGTGCGGCCTTGCAGGCAACGTCGATCTCGGCGTCCGACAATCCGAGCAAGTCGCCGATGCGCCTGCTCAATGCCGTGATGCGCTTGACCTTGTCCCCAACGCTACCGAGCCGTTTCTGAAATAGCACTGCGTCCAGCTCTTTGACTCGCCCCTCGAGCGGTCGCTTCCGATCCTCGTCAAAGAAGAACTTGGCGTCAGCAAGTCGTGCTCGCATGACCCGGTCGTTGCCCCGACGCACGTTTTCGGGAACCTGGGCGGTGTTGACGACAGCGAGGTATCTCGGCATCAACTTACCGTCACCATCACGCACGCCGAAGTAGCGCTGGTGGTCACGAGCCACGTCCAGAATGACGCGCTCGGGAAGTTCCAGAAAGCGCTCTTCGAAGGAGCCTGCCACGACTTGGGGATCTTCGACCAACGAAGCGTTTTCGCCGACGAGGAATGCGTCTTCGATCAACGTGCCGCCGACTTGGGTCGCGGCCGTTTTCAAACGCTCATTCATCAGCGCTTGCCGCCGGTCGACGTCGACGATGACGTGCGCGCGTTTGAGCAACGCCTCGTAGTCACCAGGATGCGCGAGCGCCATCGCGGTGGGCGACAGGAAGCGATGTCCGTAGGTGATGTTCGATGAGCTGAGATCGGCAAAGTCGAACTTGACGATGGAGTCTCCGAACAGTGCACAGAGCCATCGCACAGGACGACCGAACGTCGTGTCGCCGTCCGACCAACGCATCGATTTTCTGAAGGAGATACCTTCGCACGTCTTCTTGAGCGCTCGGGGCACGAGCGTTTCAGCGAGCTGGCCAGGTTCGACGCGCCGAGCGGCGACGTAGCTCCCTTTCGGCTGCTCCACGGTGTACAGCGCAGACAGCTCAACGCCGGACTTTTCGGCAAAACTCTCCGCAGCTCGCGTTGGCTTGCCCTCCTTGTCGAACGCCACGCGCGCCGGTGGGCCGATCACCTCCTCGTCCAAGTCGGACTGTCGCTCCGCGACGGCTTTGGCCACGACCATCAAACGCCTCGGGGTCCCTCCGGCCTTGACCTCACCGTGTTCCAGCCGCAGCGATGAAAGTTCGCCTGATAGCAGCTTGGGCAACGCCTGCACCGCCCCCGCTACGAACGAGGCCGGAAGTTCTTCGACACCTATCTCCAAGAGCAAGTCTTGCGCCATGGCGCGCGCACGCTAACACGGCGCAAGCCGGACCAAAAGCCTAAGAAACCTGCGACTTGCGCAATAATCTCAATCACTTATAGTGTATCCCCGGAGTACGGGCGGCCGCCATGGGCCCGGTGCGAGACATGCTCGCAAGGAGCGTCTTGCTGCGAGGCAACAAAAGACGCTGTAGGCTCCATCGTCATGCGTATCGTTTGCCCGATGTGTAAGAAGGTGCTCGAAGAAGTTCCGGCAGACTTCGAAGCCCGCCCGTTCTGCTCAATGCGCTGCAAACTGAGCGACCTGGCGAACTGGCTCAACGAATCCTATCGCATACCCCGCCCTATCCTCGACGAAGACCTGGAGTGAGTACGTGACGACGTCAAGCGACATCATCTGCCGCGCCATGACTGACGACGGAGCCTTCCGCGTCGTCACAGTCCGCGCAACGGAGACCGTGCGCGGTGTACTCGCCGCGCAAGAAGCCAGAGGCACCACGGCCCGGCACCTCGGCGATCTCGTGACCGGCGCTGTCCTGATTCGCGAAACGATGTCGCCATCGCTTCGCGTTCAAGGCATCCTCAAACGCAAGAACCAAAAGGGGTACCTGCTGGGAGACTCCCACCCCACGGGCAACACTCGTGGACTGGTCGGAGGCAAACACACCCAAGCAGGCTTCGAGCTCGACGACGCCATGTTGCAGGTCGTACGCACTTTGCATGACGGCCGGGTGCAACAAGGGGTCGTGGGAGTGCCGGATGGGTCCGATGTCTCTCATGGGCTCATGGCATACATGCAGGAGTCCGAACAAATCACGACGATGATCGTCGTCGAAACCCTGTTCGACGACGCCGGCGTCGTGACTGCCTCCGGTGGCTACGTGATCCAGCTACTACCTGGCGCTGACCGTGCACCGCTCGCCATCATGACCGAGCGCCTCGAAGACTTTCAGAGCGTGGAAAAGTTCCTCAGGGATCCAGAGTTTTCGCCCGAGTCGCTGATGGCAGAGCTGCTGTGGGGAATGCCCTATACCCCCCTGGACTCCAGCACGTTCAACTACGGTTGTTGGTGCAGCCGATCGAGCATGCTCGGCGCTCTGGCGAGCCTGAACCGCAGTGAGGTTCAGAGCATGGTCGACGACGGCGAAGTCTTGGAGATTTCGTGCGACTATTGCCAGCGCGAGTTTCGTGTCACTCCCGCTGAGCTACGCGGCTTGTTGGATAAGAACTGAGTGCTCACTCAGCCCAACCTCACTCAGCCCAACGTCACTCAGCGGCCGTGGAACGCTTCGACCGATTGAGGCGCTCGCTCTGAATCAGGCGCGCCTGATCAGGACCTGCGTGATCGCTATGGCAGCCGGCCTTGGGGGAATCACTCACCACGGCGCGCTTCGTCTTGCTTGCAAGGCGATGCAGCTCCTCTGGCGATAGCACCCCCCGCTTCTGCAGAATCTCTCTCTGTTCTTCAGTCAGAGCGGCAGACTGCATCACTCGTTCCCGGCCGAAACCGTCCGCTTTTCCTGAGGCGAACTCTTGGATGTCTTTCGAGATGCGCACAGAACACCAATCGTGCCCGCACATGGCGCAGAAGTCCGTATCGACGTCCAAGTCTTCATCGTGGTACGCGCGCGCCACGTCGGTGTCGAAGGCCAGTTCGAAGTGCTTCTCCCAGTTCAACGCTGCGCGAGCCTTCGTCAGATCGTCATCCCAATCGCGCGAGCCTGGGATACCCAAGGCGACGTCGGATGCGTGTGCAGCTATCTTGTAGGCCACGCAACCCTGTTTCACGTCTTCCTTCTTTGGCAGACCAAGGTGCTCCTTGGGGGTGACGTAGCAGAGCATTGCCGCGCCATGGTAGCCCGCAGCAGTGGCCCCAATCGCACTGGTCATGTGATCGTAGCCTGGAAACACATCTGTTACCAAGGGCCCCAACACGTAGAACGGAGCCCCATGGCAGACTCGCCGCTGGAGCTTCATGTTGTACTCGATCTGGTCGAAGGGCACGTGACCAGGGCCCTCCACCATCACCTGACAGCCCTTCTGCCACGCCTTCTCGGTGAGTTCACCCAAGGTCGCCAGTTCGGCCAGCTGCGCATCGTCCGTGGCATCCGCGAGGCCACCGGGACGCAGACCGTCCCCGAGGGAGAAGGAGACGTCATACTCCCGCATGATGTCGCATATCTCATCGAAGTGCGTGTACATCGGATTCTGCTTGTTGTGCACGAGCATCCACTTGGCCAGCAGCGACCCGCCACGGCTGACGATGCCAATGAGTCGCCGCTGGACCAACGGCAGGTGCTCTCGCAGCACGCCAGCGTGGATCGTGAAGTAGTCCACACCTTGCTTGGCTTGGTGCAGAAGGCCTTCCATGATGTCCTTCTCGGTCAAGTCTTCGATGCGACGACCGATGATCATGCTGTAGATCGGCACCGTGCCAATTGGCACTCTAGCGGCGCGAATTATCGCGTCACGACACGCATCCAGATCGCCGCCGGTGGACAGGTCCATCACCGTATCTGCGCCCCAACGCTCAGCCCAACGGAGCTTCTCGACTTCGTCCTCCGTTCCGGAAGACACGGGAGAAGCGCCCATGTTGGCATTCACCTTCGTCAGTGAAGCCCGTCCGATGCACATCGGTGAGAGCTCGTAACGCAGGTGCACCTTGTTGGCGGGAATGATCATCCGCCCCGCAGCGACCTCGACGCGAATCTGGTCTGCGGTCAAGTGTCGCTCGCGTTGTGCGACCTTCACCATCTCCTCGGTCACCACTCCGAGACGCGCGTATTCGAGCTGCGTCACTGCGGAGAACCCTGGTGGCGGCTTCCACCCTTCGGGACTCTGCACCCAATCGCGGGGCATGAAGTCCCACGCTGTCTTGTCACTGGGTTCGGGCATTCCCGGCGTGTCGGGTGACGAGAAGGTCAATGGTCCGCCGACCTGTGCCACATTGGCAAAGGAACCGGGTGTCGTTCCTTCGCCGAGAGTCGAGGGGTTCTGGGCGCCACGGAGGGGTATCGTCGGCATAGTTCGGCTGGTGTTGTCGAAATCGGCAAGCCCCGCAAGCTGCAAACTCGGCTTCTCCTTTCGCACCCTTGGCGTAGGGCCAAGGGTTCCGGGCGGGCAGCCGGAAACCCGGCACGTCTCAGTCGGACTCTGGACACATGGCGGAAATTCAGGTCGGCTGAGCCCAATCGCGCGCGCTTTTTGCTACATAGGCGCGCCAAGCGATGCCAGCGCCAGCTGGACCTTTCGCTCCCCTCAACCGCACGTTCACAAGGAGCCCGGGGTGCCGACTTTTAACTGGGACTTGAGCCCGACTATCTTCAAGTATCCCGACTGGATGTCGTGGATGCCTGGCGATGGCATTCGCTACTACAGCCTGCTCTACGTTGGAGTTTTCCTCGGTGGCTACCGACTGCTCGACTGGCAGATCCGCCGAGCCGGCGGCTCCGAAGAGGACGCCAGTGACTTCGTCATGTACGGCGTCATTGCGGTGCTCGGCGGCAGTCGATTGGGGCATGTCTTCTTCTACGACTTCGACAAGTTTGCGGCCGATCCGATGTGGTTGTTCCGCATCTGGGAGGGCGGACTCGCGAGTCACGGTGGCACCATCGGACTGCTCGTCGGAATGTGGGTATTCACGAAGCTGCGCCGCCAGTCCTTCATCGAAGGTTGCGACCGGTTCGCTTTCTCAGCGGCATTGGGGTCGATCCTGATCCGGTTCGGCAACTTCTTCAATTCCGAGATCGTTGGCCGGCAAACAGACCAAAGCTGGGGAGTGCGGTTTCTGCGTCACCCGCCGGACGTGCACTTGGGCATGGAGGCGCCCCTTCGCCACCCAAGCCAACTCTACGAAGCAGTGATGGGCATGGCCGTCATGGCTGCGCTGGTCATCGCTGATCGCATGCTTGGCAAAGAGAAGCGCCCCCGGGGCGTCATGATTTCGCTCTTCTTCGCGCTCTACTTCACTGGCCGCTTCATCGTCGAGTACTGGAAGGACTTCCAGGAGTGGGCGGTGTGCCTCGACAGCTCCGTCTGCCCTGGGTTCATTGCCAAAGGACTCGAACAAATGCACAGCCTGCCGAGCTCCGTTCTACTGACGGAAGGCCAGCTGTTGAGCATCATTCCGGCGCTGGCCGGCTACGTCGGAGTCTACGTCAGTCTCCAGAAACGCATCCCTGCGCACTGGAACGTTCGCACGATGCCATCTGACGACGACCTCGACGACGAGGACGACGGTGGCGACGAGGATGTGGACGAGGTGCTCTTGAACAGCAAGTCCTGAAACGTCGGGCTGCGATTGCAGGCGGGTAGGAACCGACGCCGCCCTCGAGGCTGCTAGGTGCGACCCATTTCAACGCGCACGGCATCTTCGATCGAGTAGTTCCCCGGCGCCTGTGTCGCAAGCCAACGAGCGGCTCGCAGCGCGCCGTGCGCGAACACGTCGCGACTCGTAGCGCGGTGGGTGAGTTCGATGCGCTCGCCCGGGCCCATCAGATGCACCGTGTGATCGCCAATCACGTCACCACCACGCAAGCCAAAGACGCCTACCTCGGCGTCGGTGCGGGCACCAACTTGGCCGTGGCGTTCGTAGAGCGCCTTGGCGTCACTGCGCCCCTCGGCGACCGCATCCATCAGGCGCTTCGCCGTTCCGCTGGGTGAGTCGACCTTGCGGCGATGATGAACCTCGACGATCTCCGCGTCGAAGTCCTTGCCGAGTTGGGCCACTGCGTCTTTGACGAGCACGGCCAACACTTGGATGCCGAAGCTCATGTTCCGCGCCCAGAGAACGGGGATCTCGCTGCCAGCCTCGTTCACCAGGGCCATCATCTCCGGCGTTAGCCCCGTCGTTCCGGCAACGAGCGGCACTTTGGCTTGGCGCGCGGCTTTGACGACGGCGGGAAAGGCTGGCGCCAGGGAAAAATCAATCAGCACGTCGGCTCCCAGCAGCGCCGAATCCAAATCGGGCCCCACGAAGACACCCAGGGGGCCTACTCCAGCAAGCTCGCCGACATCCCTGCCCTGATTTTCGTCCTCTGGATGCGAAACGGCACCAACTATCTGAATGTCTCCTGCCTCCGTCGCCAGGCGTGCAATCGCACGCCCCATACGCCCAGTGGCTCCATGCAACGCGAGCTTCATAGTGCTGTGTACTCCTCAACGGCTGATGGAATGTGTTGCCTCTCTGCCTCGTTGGCGCCAGCCGACGGCAACTTCACAGTCTTCTCGCCTGAGCGGTCAATGGACGTGACCATCGTGACCACTGCGGCGAACACGCCTCTCGGTACAAATTGGGCCATTGGAGCGCAGCTTTTGCTTTTTTTCTGACGGAACGCAAGAGCTGGTTGCAGTCGCCTCGGACGAGTCGAGAAATCGACAATTCCGAAATGAAAGCCCACAAGCTATGCGGAGGCCCCGCCCTTGACCTGCAGACACGCGGTCCGTAAAGCGGTAGCAGCGCCGCGCCAATTCAAGCGTGGAAACGGACCCCAAGGAGCCAGAAAACCATGCCCAATTCCCGCTTTGACGTCACCGGCCTCGGCAATGCCATTGTAGATGTGCTCGCTCGCACCGACGACACCTTTCTAGAACGGCATGGGCTATCGAAGGGCGGCATGGCGCTCATCGACCAGGCTCAGGCTGACAAGCTCTACCTCGAGCTGCAAAACACGGTGGAGCAGTCTGGTGGGTCCTGCGCGAACAGTGTCGCCGGCATCGCTGCTTTGGGAGGAAGCTGCGCCTACATCGGCAAGGTCGCCAAAGATGCCCTCGGCCAGGCGTTCACACAAGACATCCAGCAGACCGGTGCGCATTTCGAGAGCCGTCCGCTGGAAGGTGGCGCCCCCACCGCACGCTGTATCGTGTTGGTTACCCCAGATGCGCAACGCACGATGAACACGTACCTCGGCGCTTGCACCGAGCTGACACCCGCAGACGTCGACACTTCGGTGATTGCCGACAGCAAGATCACGTACCTCGAAGGATATCTCTGGGACAAGCCCCACGCCAAAGAAGCGTGCCTCGCGGCGATGAAGGCAGCGCGGGCTGCCAATCGGGAGGTAGCGCTCTCTCTCTCGGATGCGTTCTGCGTGGATCGGCACCGCCAGGAGTTCAACGATCTAATCGATCACCACGTAGACATCGTGTTCGCCAACGAGGCTGAGATCTGTTCACTGTGCGAAACGAACGACCTATCAGGGGCCGCTGCCAACATACGTAGCCGCTGCAAAGTGGCCGCGCTCACACGTTCGGCTGATGGCGCCTTGCTCATCTCCGGATCAGAGTTTGTCGAGATGGTAGCGGAACCCGTCGACCAGGTAGTCGACACCACTGGGGCGGGAGATCTCTACGCGGCGGGGTTCTTGTACGCCTACGCACGGGGCAAGTCCCTGACCGAATGCGGTCGTTGGGGCGCTCTGTGCGCCGCAGAGATCATCTCTCACTTTGGCGCGAGGCCCGAACAGCCCCTTGCTGAGTACGTCACCGCCCGACTCTAGTGTGTCGGACCGATCGCGCTATACCTCGGCCGCCGCCAACTCTCTCCACGTCGTGCCGCTTAGTCCTGCCCGACGCACCGCAGGATCCAAGTCGACGTACGCCTTGTCCTTCTCGACGACCGCGCTGGCGTTGACCAGACTGGCGATGCGATTGAGTTCTTCCGCGGGAGCCCCCGTCACCAGAACGATGCCTAGTTTGCGCAGTTTCGGATTCTTCGTCAGCAGCGAGGCCAACTTGTCGCCACGAAGCGACGGCATCATCACGTCAATGACAACGACGTCCACCTTGCTTTGAACCACGTGCTTCGTCGCACCGATGGGAGAGGGTAGGCTTGTCACGTGATGACCCTCCTTGCGCAGCAGCTCCACCATGGACTCACGTGCAACGTCATCATCGTCGATGACCAATACGCGCCGTGAAGTCAGGCGCAGCTTTTCGTCGTTTGGATTTGTCATGGTGCGGAGGACTCCAAGAGGGGCGGCAGCTCGATTCGTTTTCTCACAGCCGCGTGCAATCGTTCAATCAGCTCCACCCACGCCGGAAGTTCAGCGACGGCGACGGTCGGAGCGTGGATCTGCAAGCGGTTGCAGACCTCAGCCAGTCGCCTTGCCCCAATACTACCAGCACTCCCCTTGAGCTTGTGTGCCAGCGCCTTCACTTCGCTGGCGTTCCCGTCGTTGGCGGCCTGGCGCAGACGTGCCAGGTCACCGGGTGCCTTCTCAATGAACAGGCTGAGAACCCGTGCAGAAGGAGCCCGATTGCCGTCGAGCTCCTCGAGGTCCGTCGGTTCCGCCAAGCTCACGGCGGGTCTGTCCGGCTCAACCACAGCCTCGGGCGTCGTTGCTTCCACGCTTGGCGGTGACACAACGTCGGCGAATTCACGCACCGACAACCACTTCGACAGCTCACGACGGAGTGCCGTCGGCTCGAGCGGCTTTGCCAAGAACCCGTCCATTCCCGCCTCACGCACACGCTGGCGCTCTTCTTCGAGGGCGTGGGCCGTGCACGCGATGATCGGCAAATGCTCGTCGGCTCGCTCACGCTCTCGAATCGCTCTTGTGGTCTGGTACCCATCCATGCCCGGCATCTGACAGTCCATCAGGACGAGAGCGAACGATGTCTCCGCGACGACTTCGAGGGCCTCACGACCCTCACTGACGATGTACACCTCCAGGCCGAGCTCTTCGAGCATCTCGAGACAGACCATCTGATTGATCTCGTTGTCGTCGACCACCAGGACTGGCAGATGGCTTTCGAAGCTCTTGACCCAGCACCCTGTCGACTCCACCGGAGGTTCTTCCGAACAGGCGACGACTGGCAGCTGGAAGAAGAACACACTGCCGCCCCCGGGGCGCTCGCCATAGTCGATCCGCCCGCCCATCAGTTCAACGAGACGGCGAGAGATCGCCAAGCCCAAACCGGTACCTTCGTGAGAGCGTGTGCTACTGCCATCCACCTGGGAGAAGGCTTGAAACAACTTCGTGCGAGCCTCCGGACTGATTCCGACGCCGGTGTCCTCGACGCGCACCACGAGCACCGGACCATCCGTCTGTTCATCGTGGTGCGTCTCAACGACGACCCGAACTTCGCCACTATCGGTGAACTTGATGGCGTTGCTGAGCAGATTGCTCAGCACTTGGCGCAGTCTGTCCGTATCCATCAGCACCGCGGTTGGGACAGAGTCGTCGATCACGGCAGAAAGCCGAACGCCCTTCTCCCGCGCGCGCGGCTGAAACAGACTGACCGTCTGGCTCACGACAGTCTTCAGGGAACACCGCTCTGGAAAGAGCTCGTACTTGTCGGCTTCCAACTTGGAGAAGTCCAAGATGTCGTTGACGATCGTCAAGAGGGACTTCGCCGAACCGTCGATCACGTCAATGTAACGGCGCTGCTGGGCGTCCAGCGACGTCTGCTGGATCAGGTGCACCATCCCCAGGACGCCATTCATCGGCGTGCGGATCTCGTGGCTCATGTTTGCGAGGAATTGACTCTTGGCTCGGGTGCTCGCCAACGCGACTTCGGTCTTGTGTTCTAGTTCCAAGAAAGCGCGCCGCGTGATTTGAAGTATCGGGACGAGGTATCGATTGACGAACAGCCAGGCTAGCGCCAAAGCCACTATCGCTCCGATTCCGCCGGCCCAAAGAATTCGCTGGTAGAGCCGCGTTCCTGCATGCAGACGCTGTTTTGACACTGCCAAGTCGATGCGACCAACGCTCAGCCCTTCGACTTCGACGTTCGTCCAGCTAGCATAGCTGTCGTCGTTGCTGGCTAGGTTCAGGGGCGACGTTGCTTGCAGTGCGGGCGCCCAACCTGTCTCGAAGAGCAGTTCGCCCGCGGCAGTCCGAACGCTAATATAGTGGTAGTCCGCGTCCTGTTGATATCTGGCAGCCGCTTCCGCGACGATATCCCGATTGCCGGTCAACACGCCCAAATCCGTGCTCTGCCTGAGTTCGACCAAACCGCTCGTGACTTTGCCGCGCAAGTCACTCTCGATCGAAGGGGTCAGGTTGGCAAACACGCGACTGACGAGAAAGAACAGCAACGCGGTGAGCACCAGCACGATCAGGCCAACCAGTAGCATCAGCCGCAGCTTGAACCGGGTATTGGACAACAGCCGCTGGCGAGCGGACGGGTCAATCACGTCCCCGCTCGGCATTTTGGGATCTTCGACCATCACGTCAATCACAGTATGGGACGGTCTGGAAGAACGGTCGAAACTCAGTTCACTTGAATGATTATCTCAGCCTTTGATGATGTAGTCATCCGAGGCATGGTGTACGCCTCCAACCTTCAACGGCCTCACGCTGTCATCCAACTCTCCGACAGGGAGATACGAAATGGCCCCAGGAAAACGGCTCACCACCTGCTTGAGCAGTTGCACGTTGGCCACGGAGCGGGGAGCGCGCACGTTCCCCCGAATCCGCTGATCCACCCAGTGTCGGGCTACCTCGTCGGGCGACATTCCCAACACCCTCTCGTCGAACAGCGTTCGCACGCGTGTCTTGGCGGGGTGGTTGAAAGGCACGAAGGCCTTGCCATCAGCCCCCGTCACCGGCCGCGCGAGAAACACTCGTTCCAGCGTCCCGATGGAGATGTCTCGCAATGAGCTGTCGACCGAAACGATTGGCACGAGCACCAGCTCGGCCGCGGCCGCCCCCCCCACACTGCCGATCACCGCCGGAACGAGCAGTGTCGCGTGCGCTTGTAGAAACCTCCTCCGGCTGATGGCTTTGACGCGTTCACTCATGGTTAGAACGCCCACGCAGCTTGTGTTTGCAGATTGCGAACCGGGTCTGCGAAAGCCGAGTCTTCGGGGATATCGCCGCCAAACGTCGCATAGTTGCCCTCCAGCTTGATCGTGACGTTCTGCGTTGGTCGCGCGTTGATCCCAATTCCGAACACCGAGATGCGGTCTTTGGTGGGTGGTCTGGTGGGTTCGAGAATGTTCGGGACGACGAAGTACTCCCCGGTCATGTAGGGCATTACACCAAGCCAATCGAAGCGGTATCCGACAACCCCGTACCCCCCGTACTGACGAATGTCCGGGGTGAAAGTTGTGTCGGAATGCAGGGTGCGGCCCACTTCCGTGTACTTACGCTCGTTGAGGACAAATTCCCCCTGCAGATGGAACCCCCCTAACGTGTACTTCACGTCGCCAGCGTAGGTTATCTCGTCGTACTGGCTAATGATGTCTTCCGTCAACTCCACGCCGTCAGCGGTTAGACGCACTGACTGCTGCAAATCCGTGAACCGCCCGTAGTATCCGGACAATCCGAGGGCGAGCGTGCCTTCCGCACGATGGGTCGCATGAACACGGAGCGTCACGGCTTTGTTGCCGTCGAGATCGGCGTACTCTTTGACCGGTCCGCGGCCGTTGGACAGACCCACTGCATAGCCGAGACTGATGGAATCCGAGGGATAGCCAACACCGCGAACCAGCACTCCGGTCTGAGACTCCGGGAGCAGTTCCAGGCCAATAGTGTAGGGGCGAACAACCGGGATGATGGTCGGCGAACCATGGTCCACATTCCAGATCCCGTACGGAGTCAACCACGATCCAGCTCTCACGGAGAACATGGGACTTGCGGAGTACTGGAGCCAAGCCCGCTCGATGAAAATGCCGCCAACTCTCCGTTCGCGGGAGACGTTGGTGTAATCGGAAACGATGGCATCTTGACGCTCCACCACCCCCGTCTCTGGGTTAACCCTCCTAGATCCGTTGGGCAAGTAGGTGAAACGCACCTCGGCCAGGGACTCCCATCCCTCTCCCAAATCGGAAGACAAATAAAGGTTGAGGTTGCCGAGCGCGAAAGACGACCTCCTGCCCACCAGCACACCGAGCGCGCTATCCGACGGAAGCCACGTCTTGAAAAAACTGACGTCGGCAAAGCCATAGAGTTGAAGGCTCGGGGTTGCCCCGATCGGCGCCGTATCCGCCTCCAATTGAGCGAGCAGTGCGGCGGTGTCGGCGTCGAGCGTGTCGTCGTCAGCCGCCATGGCGGGCTCGCTGTCACTGCCTTCGCCCGGGGCGCTGGTCGAGACCTCCGGCGCGGCAGGGGGCGCGGCCACCGAAGATGTGGACGTAGCTGCCGCTGTTGACTCACTGCCCGCCTCAGCCTCTTCCGGAGAGGCTGTATCCGAGCGGTCCTGGGCCTGGGCGACACTCTGACCGACCATGAACAACAGGGTGCCGGCCGCGAGTGCATGCCACTTCAAGACGCTCTTCATTCTGCCCCATCCCTTGGAACGAGCTGTCCAGGCGCTGGGCACTGTCCCCCTTCGAGGTTGTCCGCTGGAACACACAGCGACGCGCTCAATATCGCAAAATCGCAGCAGCTCATGTCCCCTGGGCAGACCCCCCCTCGCTCCTTGCAACCCTCAATCTGACAGGTCCGAGTGGAGAAGACCTCACAGTACTCAGCCTCGGTGCCCGCACAGTCGTCGGAGCTCGAACACTCGTCGCCCAAACCTTCAGGATGAGGGATGCACGTCCCAGTATCGAAGACGTCACATAGTTCGTCTTCGTCGCATTCACTGCTCGCGATGCACTCCGGATCCTCCGTGGCCCCCGCAGTCTCCTCTTGGTCGCAATCGCTCCCCTCACATTCCTGTGAGGAATCGGTCACGTCCTCGGTGACAGGTTCGCAGTCGCCCTGCGACGAGCGCGAGTAGCCGTCTTCGCACGTGCAGGTGTTGTCGACCGCTTCTTCGTGCCGGCCACATTTCTTGCAGTCCCCGTCGGACAGCACACGCCCCTCGGGA
The DNA here is from genome assembly GCA_050298815.1 of Polyangiaceae bacterium. Taxonomy (GTDB): domain Bacteria; phylum Myxococcota_A; class Polyangia; order Polyangiales; family Polyangiaceae; genus SZUA-265. The sequence goes on along the minus strand of JBNKUV010000104.1, from coordinate 17,025 downwards.
CAAACACAAGCACCCTCGCCATCCTCGACCAACCGCTCTCCACACACGTGGTCATCGATCAGGCACGAGGTCGACATCACACCTGCGCCAACCATGACCACGAGAGAATGCAGGAATTTCAGACTCTTCACCAAGACACCTGACCCCACGGCTCCGCTGCATCCTTGCGCTCAACCTCTCGGCGTTTGAACCCGACCAGCCCCACGCACCAGCAACACATCCGATAGCTACTTGTCATTTGAGTTCGGTTCGAATCGAAACGAACACCATGGGTAGACGGACTAGACCGAATTTTGGTTTAGAGCAACTTTCGACTCAATGGTGCAGGTGAATCTGGAGAGCTCACCGACGTGTGGCTAGCGCGCCGACACGGCAAGAGACTGCCCACCCACTACCTCCGCAGGAAGCTGGCGACGAAGAAGCCGTCAGTATCGTGCGGAACGGGCAACAGCCTCAACTGAGTCGTCCCCTCTTCAACATCTGGATGGCGCACGTCAAACGGCACCGGCGCGAGTATGTCAGCCACTCGTTCTACCAACGCCTCACATTCTTCATGGAGGACGCTGCACAGTACCAGTTGCACCCGCCCTCCTTTGCGCGCGTGTCGGGTCGCCTGTCGGAGAATCGTCTCCGCCAATTGAGTCAACCGCGCCACGTCGGCTCGAGTGAGTCGAAGCATGATCTCTGGGCGTCGCCTGAGCGTTCCCGTCCCGCTACACGGGGCATCAACCAACACCCGATCGAACTCACCAGCAAGACCTGGCACCGCCTGCGTCCAGTCCACACACTCCGTGTTGACGGGGCCGAGCCTCAGACGTTGAAACTCCTGCCTCAACGCCGCGAGCTTTTTCTCGCCCTTGTCCGTAGCCCACAACTCCCCGGTGCCAGCCATTTCCTCGGCGATCAACGTCGTTTTCTGACCACGACCAGCGCACGCGTCGAGAATTCTCTCGCCAGGGCGGGCACCGAGCAACATCGCCGCGAACATGGATCCCTCGTCCTGGACAACTAGGTGGCCCTCGGCAAACTCTACACGAGCGCGAACGTTGCCGGCTCCTTCCAACTTGAAAGCCCGGGGATGCAACCGCCCAGGTGACGCAGAGGAGAGCCAGGTCGGCACCGGGGCGCCCGCGCGCAAGCGAACGCAGGCTTTGCCCACACTGGCTCGTAGCGGATCCCCTGCTGCTGGGACACCGAGCAGCTCCAACGCCGCTTGATGGCCAACGGAGCGTACCATGTCCTCTAGCAACCAAGCTGGTGCGTTGCTTTCGATGGCTTGCGACAGCGGTGCACCGGGTGTTTTCGGGAGCTTGCGTAAGAGGGCGTTACAGAACCCTCCTACGGGTTTGCCACGCTCCTTCGTCACCAACTCGACGGCTTCATCGACGGCAGCGAAGTCGGGAATGCGCTCTAGGTAGCGAAGCTGGTAGGCAGCAATCAACAAGTGAAGGACAACCCGTTCATCGTTGCCCGCGATACCACGCGTGGCAAGTGCTTGGAGCTCTGCTTCGAGCACCTTGCGCGTTCGGAGCAAGCCGTAGACGAGCTCGGTTGTCAGGGCGCGATCGGCACTGTTTTCGACACCTCGTAGCGCCTCGTCCAACGCCGATGCCGCAAACGCGCCCTTGCGATACACCCGTTCAAGCACGCGAGCTGCCAGCTCTCGTGCTCCGGGAGTACCACGCTGTGATCGGGCTGCCAACGCCCTACCCAACCAGCTCGCGAACGTGGCCTCGAATCCAGCGCTTTTCCACGTCGTTCTTGAACGCGACAGCCATCAACAACATGATCATCAACAATCCGAGCAGATGGGCAACCTCACGAACTCTGAGCGGAATTGGGCGCCGCAAAATGGCCTCTATGGAGAAGAACATCAAGTGCCCGCCGTCGAGAACGGGGATCGGGAGAAGGTTCAGCAGCCCCAGGTTGATCGAGATCAGAGCCATGACCCAGATGAAGTAGTCGGTGCCTTTGCGTCCCTCTTCGCCCGCAACCTCATAGATGGTGATGGGGCCAGAGAGTGAGTCCAGACTGATACGCCCTTGAGCAGCTCGAACCAAGAGCACGACCACGAAGCGAGTGACGTCAACCGTCTTCTCGACCGCCTTCATGAAAGCATAACGGACGGGTGTCGGGTGTTCGACGAACTCTTCTGGAGCCAGCGGTATCCAATGTTGGACCCGGAAGCGGTACCAAGCGAAAGTCTGGCCGTGCTCATCCGTGAAGTCCTCGCGGCGGATCTGGAACTCGCCGGAACGCACGCGCCCATCTCTAGCGCTCAGCCACTCGATTTGGTGGCGCTTGTCGCGCTCGCGCCAAACCAACTCCTTGAAGCTGCTCCACGCCGTCAATTGCTGCTCATCCAACGTCAGTAGTCGATCCCCAGTACGCAACCCCGCTGTGTACAACGGCGAGTCTTCCGGCAGCTCAGCGACATACATGTCCGCAAGCTCCATCCCGGTTCGCTGCAGCAAATCTTCGCCGTTAGAATGTGGAGTCAAGGCCACCACGCCGGCTTCGTAGACCCCCATGCTTGCCAAACCACCCAATGCGTCAGGTACCAAGACGGGGCGAAGGTACGTGACTGGTACAGTCTCCCCTTGGTTGCTTGCTAGTTCAGCCTCCAAATCCATGAAACGGCGGATCGGCTTGCCGGCCATGTGAGTGATGACGTCGAAGGTGCGTAGGCCAGCTCTGTAGGCTGGCGATTCGGCATCAGACACGCCGATGACCGCCGCCGGCGCAGAGGACTCGATGCCGACAGATCCCAGGCGCTCGTAGATGCCAAGCTGCCTGCCCTGAACGTTGGTCTGCGCCCCCTCTGCGCCAAACACTTCAAAGCCCTCCACGCCGAACACCTCTTCGGCAACAACTTCGACTTCGACGTGTTTGTTGTCTCGGAATACCTTGAACTGGACGGGTTTGGCTGGGCTACGACTGATGATGCGCTTGACTTCGTCGAAGGTGCCGACATCGTGCCCGTTGACGCTCATGATGCGGTCGCCGGGGTGCAGGACCCCATGCGCCGGGTGACTGGGCAACACTCCTCCAACGGTGGGTGGAAGGAAGGGACCGTCACCGATGAACACTGAGAAGTAGAGAATGACCGGGAAGATGAGATTCATGACCGGGCCGGCAAGCACGATCACGATTCGCTTGTACAAGGCCAGCGCCTCGAACGTGCGATGCCTGTCTTCGGGCATCACGATGTCGGTCTTGGAAGACTCCAGCATCTTGACATACCCGCCGAGTGGAAGGATCCCGACGCAGTACTCCGTTTCGCGACCGCGTAAGCGAACGAGCTTGGGCCCAAACCCCAGGCTGAACGTGATCACCTTCACCCCAAAGAGCTTGGCGAACATGAAGTGTCCCAGCTCGTGCACGAAGATCAGGGAGCTGATCAGGATGATGAAGTAGAGAAGATCCATGACGCCGCAGTGCGTGCTCGGTCGCCCGTTGGGGCTGCGGCTGTGTCTATTAGGGGAGACGCGAGCCGCTTGGCCACAAAATGCAACCAAACAACCCAGGGAATGCAACCTGCCGGACGATCCAGATCAGCCCGTCCGTAGGGATGGTTGAAGGATCTGGCATGGGAACCCGCTCTTTTCGCTTTTGTGCCCGGTCCAGCGTCAATCCCACCAGAGAGCGTTCAGGTACCAAAAGTACCGGGTGAGCCGAGCGACGGACCGGCGCGGAGAAACCCTTACGGGTTGCTGAGCCCCCCAACCTCGTACCCACACAGCCACGGCGGTGTGGGACCGGGCCCTCACCTATCGGTGCTCACGTATCGGTGTACTGTGACCAGCAGCCAGAGCAACGCCACTCGATCGCCCGGTGTCCATCGGCACGTTGGAGCTCGCTGAGCCGCCAACCGTGGCGACACGCCACCAACGTGTAGTTCGACCCGTCTCCGGGGCACCGAGTACCGCAATCCACACAGGTACCGATCTTGGGCCCGCTGATCGCCGAACGACGATGTTCCCCTATGACCTCTTCTACGAACGCTACCGCTTCCAAACGACCCACCTGAGAGTTTAGTGTAGATAACTCGCCACCAGCAATGTCATGGCTCCTCCTCGACTACGTACCCCGGCAGCGTCGGAAGAGGTGCATCATAACGTCATTAAGTGCTGTTGGCTAACTGCCTCTGCACAAAACACCACGAAAACTCTGCACAAAGCACGACGAAAACCCCCCGAAACAGGGGGCACACCTCAGTGCTACTCCCGAGGAACGCCGACATAGAACCCCACGCGGGCCTTGCGCTGTCACGACAATGTGCCAACGTTGCTCCACAATCGCAGGGGCCCAGGAGCTGCGGTTGCGACAGTGTCCAACGAGGGCGGAAGGTGTGGCTCGTTCAGGGCAGGGTGGCGCCTCGAAGTTGACGGGACGAGGGACAATTCGGCCCGCTTGGACGCCTGAGTGGCGATTGACGCAGCGACGTGAGCGGTCCAGGATTAGACTCGTCCAATGGCCCTGACACTCTCCAAGAGCGACAAGAAAGTCGGTAGATACCGGCTACTTGGCGAGCTGGGCCAAGGCGGCACAGCCACAGTGCTCTTGGCGGTTGCCAGCGGTCCCGCAGGCTTCAATAAGCTCGTCGTGCTCAAGAGAATGAAGCCGCAGTTCGTAACGGAACCAGGCTTCGCCGAGATGTTCATGACCGAGGCTCGACTCGCTGCGCGCCTCAATCATCCCAACATCGTTCAGACCAACGAGGTACTGGAACACGAAGACCTTCCCGTCATCGTGATGGAGTATCTCGAAGGTAAGAGCCTTGCGGACATCGCAGCACAGAGCGGCGACGACTGCCCGTTCACTCTGCAGCACCATCTGGCAGCTATCTCCGAAGCGCTATCGGGCCTGCACTACTCCCACGAACTGACCGACTACAAAGGGCGGCCGGTGGACCTCGTTCATCGGGACGTCACACCGCACAACGTGTTCGTCACCTACGAGGGTCAGGTCAAGATCTTGGACTTCGGCATTGCCAAGCTGCGAAACTCGACCGTCGAGACTGAGACTGGCATCGTCAAGGGCAAGCTTCGATACATTCCGCCGGAGCAGATCGTCGGCGAGCGTGTCGATCGTCGTTCTGACATCTACTCCGTGGGCGTGATGCTTTGGGAAGCCGCAGTCGGAGAGAAGATGTGGCGTGGGCTAGGCGACGCAGCGGTGATGAACCGCGTCCTCAACGAAGAAATCCCATCACCTCGCGAGGTCAATCCAGACGTCCCCAAAGAGCTCGAGCAGCTCATCATGAAGGCGCTGGCGCCAGAACCGGCCAATCGCCAGCAGACCGCAAAGGAGCTGCAGCAAGAGCTCGACGCCGTCCGCCTGACGATGCCCGACGCTGTGACGGCGCGCGATTTGGCCCCTGCCATGGAGGCGATGTTCGACTCCGACCGCTCCAAGACGCGGCGCCTCATCGAGCAACGCATGGTGGAGAACGCCGGGACTAGTGACAGCACGGCCCCACCCCGTACGTCGACGATTCCACGACGCTCGCCGACACGAGAGCGGAATCACCTGGTGTGGCTGCTGACACTCGTATCCGTGTTGGGACTGGGGGCAACGGTTTGGGCGCTCAACCGCCGCGGCAACCAGCGCGCCGACACTAGCCTGGAGAGGCCACACGCAGCGGCTCGAGCGGAGACGGAGGCTGAGCCGCCCAAAGCGACGGATGCGACCACTGTTCGTCGGGTGCGCCTGACCGCGTTCCCACAGAGTGCGCGCATCTTCGTCGACGGCAAGCTGCTCGACGAAAACCCGCATACGTCGACCATGCCCGAGGATGGCAAGATACATCGAGTAGTCGTTACCGCAGAGGGCTTCCTCCCTCTCGAGCAGGAGTTCCGCCTGGACCACGACGTCGATGAAGTCTTCAGGTTACGAGCAGCACCAGCAGCAGACCCCGGAACGCCCCCCGCAGCTAGCCGACGAGCGGCGCCCCCCAACTCCGAAGGCGATTGCGACCCGCCGTACGTGATCGACGACCGCGGCATCAAGCGCTTCAAAGTCGAGTGTATGCGCTAGAGGTTGTTGCGTAAGGCAAACAACACCGGATCTGGGTCGTCATCCAGCAGCGTTTCGCGCACCGCCAACGCCAGCGCCTCGGCGAAGTCGGTGTCCAACACTCCAGAGAGGGCAATGACTACATTCACATCGTCCGAGCGAAAATCATCCCAGGTACGCCGCGTAACGCTGTCCAGATCATCCTCTGGGTCTATGTCCACTCGGGCGGGAAGTGAGCCTTTGTAGCGATTGAAAGAGAGTTGTGCCTCGATTGAGCCGAACGTCACGAGGAGGTCGGTGACCTGTTTGCTGTGGGGCGCCCCTTTCGGCATCGGAAAGCAATCTGCGGTGAACACAAACATGTCCTCTGAACCGGGAAACGGCACCCAGTCGAAATCTTCTCCCGCTTCGTACCCCGCTGCCTGCAGGTGCCCCTTGGCCCAATCCCCCATGGCAGTGAACACGGCCCGCTCGGACTTGTCGGACTCGAACAGACGTTCGACGCCGTCGGTCCACGATATCTGCATCGCGTCCTCGTTGAAGTAGGGCCACAGCAGAAGCAGCTCATCCAGGGTCTGCTGCATCTTGCTGTGCTCTGGCTCCTCCTCGCCTTGCCAGTACCGCTCGTAAAGCCGAGGTCCAGCAACAGCAGGGAAGAGGTTCTCCATGGTGAACAGCGACATGGTCCAGTTCGCTTGATTTCCAATCGAGATAGGGTGTTCGTAGCCGCGTTCCACCAGAGTCTCCAAAATGACGTGGAACTCCTCCAACGTAGATGGCGGCTGCAACTCTTCATCCTCGAGCACGCTCTTGTTGTAGAAGAGCGTGTTGAGTCGGTGGATGTTGACGGGAACGCCGTAGAGCTTGCCGTCGTAGCTCAGTTGCTCGACAACCGCGGCGGGAAAAGCATCGAGCCAATCCTGCTCTTCGGCAATCTCGTTGAGTGCGCTGACCTTGGACTCCTGGTCGTCTCTGCCGTCAAAAAGCACCCATTGATTGAGGTCCCTGCCGATGTTTGTCTGGAACGTATCAGGAGGTAATCCACGACGCATTCGATCGCCCAAACGTGCGCGGGCATCCTGGGCGCTGTCTTCAGCGGCGTTGATGACACGGACGTTGGGAAAACTTTCCTTGTGTACGTCGAGAAGTGCCTCGAGCGCTGCGCGTTCACTCGTCGACGACCACCAGCTGAAGATCTCCACTGTCGCGTCGGGTTGTGTCGTCGTCGACTCGACGCACGCCGAACTCGACACGACGGCACCAATGAGGCAGTACAGAGTTCGTCGGAAGCATTGAGGTGCTGTCATCGTGGCTGGCTCCCGCAGGAGCAATATATCCGAGGGAGGTCCCGTCGCACGGATCCGCCCCTCCTCGGCTCACCGACGAAGACCGGCCCGAGGGCGGTCGGGAAGTCCATCTGACCGAAGTGCTGCTCGATTTGGGAGATTTCAGTGTTTTTTCCGTTAGGGGTTCCGGCCCGTGGGACACTACAATTTCTGACATGTCGCGACGCGGGATGCTCATCAGGCGCCCGGTGTTGGCCGGGTCCTTGGGGCTACTGTCAGCCTTGCCGGCCGCCGCCCAACCCGGCGGAGACGCCGGTGCGGAGCCTCGCCCAAGCGGAAATGAGCAGGCGGCCGAGCCTCGCCCAAGCGGAAATGAGCCCGCGGCCGAGCCTCGCCCAAGCGGAAGTGAGCCGGCGGCCGAGCCTCGCCCAAGCGGAAATGAGGCGGAGTCTCCCCTCGGCGGAAGTGACGTGCAGAAAGCCGAGCAGCCGTCGGACATCAAGGCGACGTGCATCGAAGACCACATGCGGGGACAGGAAGCGCGCCTCGATGGGAGTCTCGGCGAGGCTCAGCGTCTGTTCGAGCGCTGCGCCAACCCCGCGTGCCCTTCACTGGTGCGCGCGGATTGTCAGGTATGGGGCGTGGAGGTCCAAGACGCGCTTCCCAAAGTCGTCTTTCGGCTCGGACCCAACGTCGACCCCAACGACGTGCGCGTGTCTTTGAATGGCGCTCCGTTCGCCGTGGAATACGGGGTACCGACCGCCTTTCAGCCCGGCTCATTTCGTCTAGAGTTCGACGTGGACGGGCATCCCCCTCTGATCAAACAGCTGGAGCTCCGCGCCGGAGACCCTCGCCAGACGATAGCCGTCGACTTTCCAACGACCTCACCAGCCAACGACGCCATGCCGGTTGCCCCCGTCGTCCTGACCCAGCGTCCGCCGCCCCCAAGCGCAGAACCCGACCTGGCAATCTCCACCGCCAGCTATGCCTTCGGTGGGCTCGCGGTCGCAGCCGCGTCCGTCGGAGCGTACTTCGCCGTCGATGCTGTAGCGAAGCACAATCGAGCCAACGAGACCTGCAGCCCGCTCTGCGATGACGACGAGGCGGATGCCGTTCGCCGACGGCTCCTCTTCGCTGACATTGCTTTTGGCGTTTCCCTGGCAAGCGCCGCAACCGCCGTGATTGTGTATCTGACAGATACGCCAGCTGAAGCAGCCACTCACCCTGCTGATGTGTGGCTAAGTGTTGCCAGTGAACAGGTTGGGCTAGGATGGGGAGGCGAATTTTGAGCCGCGTGTGGTCACTCGTCTCAGCCGCGCTGGTCGCCCTGGCGATGAGCGCGTGCCTCATGGTAATCGACGCCGACGCGCTCGATGAGGGCTGTGCCTCGGACCAGAAGGCTTGCGAGGGGCGTTGCGTCTCGAAGTCGGATCCCGAGTACGGGTGTGGGAGCGATAGCTGTCAACCCTGCTTCCTGCCCAACGCGCAATCCATCTGTGACTCGCGGCAACGGTGCGCGATCGCCACGTGCGTCGACAACCACGACGACTGCGACGGCAAGGCCAACACTGGCTGCGAAGTCAACCTCGACACCGATGTCAACCACTGTGGCTCTTGCCGCGCAGAGCCATGCGAAGTCAAGGGCGCCATTCCCGCGTGCGCACGAGGCCGCTGTGCGATCCGCAAATGCGAGCCAGGGTTCAAAGACTGCAATCGGGAGTCAGACGACGGTTGCGAGGTGCCCGTCCTCCGCAACGATGAAAACTGCGGCGCCTGTGGGCTGTCCTGCGAAGAAGACCAGTCCTGCGACGAGGGTGTATGCCAGTAGGCGTTCGAACTCGGCGAGGGTCGCCGTGACCAAGACGGCGGTCCTCTTGATCGGGCATGGCGGAGTGCCCACGGACTTTCCACGCGAGCAGCTGTTGGAACTGAAGCGATTGGAGGGAAGCCGACGAGGCGGACAACCTTCGCGGCGTGCAGCGGAGCTGGATGACCTAATTAGGAATTGGCAGCGCAGCGCCGAAACTGATCCGTTTCAAGCGGGCATGGAAGCGGTGCGGGGGGCGCTGCAACGGCGCGTCGAATTGCCCATCACCGTGGCGTACAACGAGTTCTGCGCGCCGAGCATCGAACAGGCAATCGACAACCTGGTCAGCGACGGGGTGACACACATCAGAGTCATCACGAGCATGCTCACCCGCGGCGGCTCCCACGCGGAACTCGAGATCCCAGAAGCACTCGCGGTGTGCAGGGCGCGGCATCCGAACGTGGTCGTCGATTACCTCTGGCCGTTCGATGAAAGCCTCGTCGCTGAGCTCCTGGCTCAACACCTCGACGAGTACGAAGCGGCAAACGCCGATGTCTCGTAGCGCAAGCCCGCGACTCTCAGCAGATCCCCAACCGTCTCCGCAGGGTTCGAGCACGAGGGGCGCTTTGCACACAGCGACAACTGGCGCGCGCCTGGCGCTGCTCCCCAGACGCAACGCACGGCGATCCAGTTCTCGGCGGAGGATGTGTTATTCGGCCCCGCGGCGCCCTCGCCGCCTCCACCCGCAACGCCAGCGTGACGGCAGGCGGCCTCAGCGCCCCCGACCCGCTGACATGCTCGGAGCATCACCGATGATGGGTCTGGGCATGTCCGATATGCTCGGCACCGTCACCGATGATGGGTCGAGGCATATCCGATGAGCTTGGGAGGCACCGCCGAGGTGTTGCGGCCGGTGAAGTCGGCTTCCGAGTCGTGTCCGGCGCAGAATTACTCAGGATTTCCGAACCCACAATCTTGAATCGTAGGGGCATGATGACGCGTATTTGAGCGGTACTCCGCGAGCTCAGCCAACGCGTGAAGGACTCTGCGCGCTCTGCACGAGGGCGCTTGGCTCGTCGACTTCGCGACGCGATCAAGCCAAAGTCCGCGCTCGTCGGCCTCGTAGAGGACCTGGCCCGGAGGAGCGGTGACCTCTTGGGCGGAGAAGCTGTTGGTGCTCCTGCACGCTCTGCATCTCGCCACCCTCGGCTTCGGCTGACCCCTCGCAGACTCGTCGTGACGTTTCGGTCAAGATGCGTACCTCTGGAGCGCATCTTGGTGAGCTGGCACGCCGCCCGGGACTAGTGGTCGCTGAACCTGAGGGGTCGGGGCGACCGTTGGCGCATGGCTGGCTGAGCCGCTCGGCGTGGAGCGGCGCGGTGTCCGGCTCCTGCAGGTTAGCAGGCCATTGGGGTGACGGGCGTCGGCAACGCTCGCTCGAGTCACTATCGTCGTTCCAACCCGTTGGGCGCTCCATCAGCTTGTCGTTCGAGTTCGGTCGCGACCTCCGTCAACCACCTCCGCACGCCCTTACCGTCCAGACTCGGAACATAATAGCAACCAAGTTCTCTGAAGAGCGCTTGTTCGATGGCGGTCTCGTCCAGGCTGCACGAAGCAAGTTGACGGATACTGTGGGCGAGCGAGCGCGTAGAGTCCGCATCGCCCGCAGCTGCAGCATACGAGCGGACAATCTCCAATGGATCGTCGGCCTCATCCGGCCAGTCCTCGTGAAAGTAAGTCCCGAAGAAGTCTCTGATCAGCGCCTCGCTTTGACCAAGATTCAGCTTAGCAATCATGGTGTTGGGAACCCCGTCAAGATATACCAACCTCCAGCTCCGTCGCCCTCAAGGATGACACGGACGCCCGTTCCTGTCTCTGGCTGCGTAGCACCCCTAAGAAGGACCTTGCCACCCTGGAATTTTGCTTCCAGCTTGAGCCGGTTCTTGGCACCGGCAGCGGCCCATTGCGCGATTCGCGGCGCGCCTGCCTCAAGCGCCGCGGCCACACCGGCTCTCGCTTCTGCGAGGGTGCGGAAGGTGGATGCTGCCGGTAGGTTCGTGCTTGCGAGACGCGCCGCTAGCTGAGCAGCGCTCTTCCCAACATGCCGCGCAATGAGGTGCCCACCGACCGTTTCACTCGCCGCGATCAGGGATCGCACGGTCCTGGCGAAGAGCCATCTCGTGAGCATTCCTCCAATTCGCTGTCCCAGGAGCGACTCAAGTATCAGGTAGTGTGCGTCGCTCTGGTTCGTGAGCAGCCGCTTGCGCAGGTCCACGTCGCCGCTCCGAAGGGCGTGCTCCATCGCGTAGACTTCCGATGTCGCAAGAGCTCCTGTCGTTGCTGTCCTCGGACTGCCAGGGCTCCCTGTTGGGAACGCCTCCCCCACCGTCCCCGTCGGCCCGAACATCTGCCCCGAGCCGTCATGCTCGATGCCACCCACGCTCACGCGAGGCGGGCTGGACGAACCGCCGCTGGAACCGCCGCCCCCCAGGTGACCGATGACCGGGTCCTGGTGGCTCGGGTCCTCCCCGCCAATGCCCTGGTCAGGAGGCGGCTCGTACGGCGCTGGTTCCGGCGGGGGCCCCGGAGGAGGGCAGGGCAGAACAGCGTAAGGGGCGTCGACGGGGTCATGGGGTGTGACCATTGCCCCAAAGCAAAGGCCACCTGTCTGGGTCTGCGTCCCCGTCGGATCCGTGTGATTCACCGGGTCATACCCGACATACGAGTACCTGTTCCCAAACGTCGAACCGCCGTTCAGGGGGCCTACTGGGTCGGCGCTGAGGAATGAGTTTGCCCCCACCCGGCCGCCTGCGGCGTCCGCCTCCCCCTGGCTACGTCCTCGGCCTTCGGCCTGCGGGCGGTGCGGGGGAGGTGAACGTGGTGCCGAGATTTGATGCGTTGTCTCGGTGGGGTGCGCTTTGGGTTATCGTGTGACCATTGACGCCCTGCGCCCACAGGCGGGCTTGGGGCTGGCGCTCACCTCGTGCGCCACGCTCTCGTGGCTCGGAAGCGTATGCTCAACCTGACGGGGTAGCGTGTCACACGAGCTGCGCGATGGAGACCTGCGCCCGCCACCTGCGGGCGCAGGGAGAATCATCATGGCCTACACGTCTTCGCAAATCGCAGCTTCCCAATCCACTCACCGCAAGCTCACGCTTCGCCAGCGCGCCGTTTGGATGCGCCGTAATCCAACCCTGAGCGAGCAAGCACTGTGGCTCCGCATCCGCCGCAAACAAGTCCTCGGCGTGCAGTTTCGCCGGCAGGTCATCGTTGGCGGCAATTACATTGCCGACTTCGTAGCCTCGTCTATCGGGCTCATCGTGGAAGTGGATGGGGGTTACCACGCCGAGCGCTCCTGGGTCCGCTTGGATGCCAAGCGGGAGGGGAAGCTGTGGCGGGAGGGCTATCACGTACTCCGCCTTTCAGATGAGCTTGTCGTGCACCACCCGGAGGTCGCCGTGGCGCAGATGCGGGCGGAGGTTGAGCGGTTGCTCGCCGCTAGGTGAGGGCAGCGATGCGCCACGCGGCGCCTGCTTGAGCTGCCCACTTGGCGCGTTGACTCTCCGGCGCGTTTCGGTTAGGGTGCGCTCCAGAGCGCACCTCACGGGCTGGACGCACCTTGCCGCACCTAATGGTTGTTGAACCTGGCAGGGTGTGACGGTGGGCGGTGGTTGTCCACGCCGCTCGGTGAAGAGCGACGTGGTGTCGTCAACCCTGCAGGTTAACCTGCCATTAGGACAATGGCGGGCTTCCGCGAGACCTCACTCAACGAGCGACACCGCAAGGTTGGCCTCTTTTCCTTCCAGTGTTCGGCACTCGACGCGCACGACGCTGCCTGGCTCGAATTCCCAGGTTTCATCGTCCGCATCATAGTCCGGCGGCGCAACGAGTCGAGCTGTCGCCGAATCCAGCCACACCGCCTGCACTGGTCGAAACACAACTGTCCCTTCGTCGCGAAGTCTGACGTACACTAGGCTAGTACTTGAAGCCGGGTCCACCGACATGGATGACCTCCTTAGTGACTTGGTCTACGACGACTGACTGCCCAGTCCCGGAATGTACATATCTGATCGCGGCATTGCCCTTGTTTACCAGGTTCTCCGCGACGAACCGCTCCCCCTTTCGCGATGGCTTCTGTGATTTGCTGCGGCGTCCAGCCGCGCTTCGCCAATTGGCTCGACCATTTGCCGGCGGACTTGAACGCGCCGAACTTCCACGACTGCTCCAGACTCGCCGCTCCCTTGGAGGCGCGGCGTCGATGCCCTGCAGGTTACCTTGCCATTAGGGTGGAGCCCTCTAGTCAGCCTCCCTCGTGCGGAAAAAGGCTTGTCTGATCCCGAACGCACCCACGCATGAAATCCGCGAAGGTCGGCGCGATGGGAAGCGGTTCCTCACCGCCAACCAGAAACACCGGGAAGACGCCGCCTGGTGAGAGGTCAACGGCATAGGCGTGTGCCCACATCGAGTAGTCAGCGAAGACGAATAGCCCAGCGTGAGCGGCCCGATCCACCGTTGGCAATTCCTCGGACACGGGACGGAATGCTTCGAGCGGCCAGAATCGGATGCCGTTTTCGTCCGCATCGCCCTCGTCCATACCGTCTGCAACCGACAACAAGGACTGCACGCACTCCGGCAGAGGAACGCCAAACCGGCGTTCGAACGCCGCAAACTCTGACTCCGTCGCGGGGCGACGCACAGAAACGCCCGCCGCGCGACAACGTGCAACGTAGTCTGTGCACAATGCAGCGCAACCGTCCTTGTTCATGGGAGACTACCTTTCAACAGAAGATTGATGGCTTCCAGCCTCAAAGCTTGTACGCCGAGCGTGTCCTTGCCCAGCGTGATCGCCCGCTGGGCCAACACTCCGTAGGCTTCCAGTGTCTGAGGCGTCACTCCGGGTGGGAGGGGTACGGCTTGTCCTGCGCGCAGTTGACTCAACAGAGCCTGCGCTCCTTCCGTGCTCTTTCCAAACAGTTGTGTAAGACCCCTTACCTCGGCCTTCGAGAGGATCGCACCCGCTCTAGTGGCCGCTGGAACAGCCGTTCCGGGGCCCTTAATCCTCAGCCACTTCAGCGCCTTCTTGAGCAACTCAGCTCCGAGCTTGCCCACGGTGAACCCACCTCGGATGAAGCTCCCCACCGGACCCAACTGCAGGTCCCAATAATAGCCGCTGATTCGCTCGTCGTACTCCTCGTCGCTTTGGTCCGGCTCCTGAGGCCACATTTCTCTTGGGTTGATCGTACCGAAGCCGTTTCCTCCCACTCTGGGGGGACTGCGAGGAGTGGCTCTTCGGTCAGGCGCTCCAACGCGCGGCTCAATCCGTGGGGATCCAGAACTGGCGCCTCCACCGCCTGAACCACTACCTCCTCCGCCCGAACCACCAGACGCTGCGCCGCCGGCTGGAGGGCCATCCGCAGTTTCTGCGGCTCCGAACGTTTGCTCTTCCGGAGATCCGGGAGTGCCGCCTCCGTTGTCCTCCTGTCCCGTGACTTTCTCGAAGAAGTTCCCGCACGCCGTCAAGTCGCTCAGACACGTCGTTAGCGCGTACGTCGCTACGAACGCAGCACCGCCCACAAGTGGATTCGCAAGGATGGTAACGCCGGCACCGGCACCCGTACCGAGACCAAGGCCGAGCGCGTCAGATACCCACTCATACTCAAACCCCGTCGGGTCCGTGTAATTCACCGGGTCATACCCCACGTACGAATATCGGTTCCCGAACGTGGAGCCGGCGTTGAGCGGGCCTATCGGATCGGCGCTCAGGAATGGGTTTGCCCCCACCCGGCCGCCTGCGGCGTCCGCCTCCCGCCTGGCTACGTCCTCGGCCTTCGGCCTGCGGGCGATGCGGGGGAGGTGAACGTGGTGCCGAGATTTGATGCGCTGTTTCGGTGGGGTGCGCTTTGGGTTATCGTGCGACCGGGGACGTCCTGCGCCCACAGGCGGCGGGCGATTGGAGGTATCGGCTTGGCTCACTCGTCTCGTCAAATCGCCGAGCTACAGTGCGTAGCGCAGTTTCGTTGCCGTGGTCTGCTGTACTCACTCTCTCACACTCGCCTGGTCGCTATTTCTTAGCACAAGCAAAGCCGCGCTAGATGCCGCAACTACTCGCGCCCACTGCTGACTGACTACATATTCCGCATCAGATGCCCCGCGCCCAACCGCCTCGATAGCGTCGTCGACTGCTTCGACAACATCTCGCAACAGCTGCACTTCGTCAGCCGTTCGCAGAAAGACACCAAGCGCTCCATCCGGGTCGTCCGCCAAACATGTGTCGTCAAACAAGAAGTGGACGTCCTCGTCGAAACAATCTTCGTTGCCTGGTTCCCGATGACCTTCGATCCAGACCCGCCGCTGGTACTCTGGGTCGGCGAGTGATGACAGCGTTGCTACCAACCTCACCCGCAGGTCTGTGTTCCATTCAGTCATTTCACCTCGCTACGGTGTGCTCCAAGTTCGCCACTTTAGCCAGTCGCTCAAAGGAATGTGGGCTTCTGCCCTGTGCTTCCTCGGAGCGCACCTGCCGCGCTGCCCCGGGACGAATGGTTGTTGAACCTGGCAATGCGGTGCAACCGTGAGCGTAGTTGCTCATTGTTCTCGCCGCTCGGCGAGGAGCGGTGCGGGTGATTCGCACGACAGGTTAACATGCCCTTTGCGGGAGCGCACCAGCTAGGATTCTCCGCGGTGTTCAGCAACTAGCAAAGGCACGTGGACGTAGATGGCCCGCTCGAACTCCCAGTTGTTATCGATACCCAGCTTGGGACGGAAGCAACGATAGTAGATGGCGCCGGTGCTTACTGACGGAACCGTCAGGGGATATCGATACTCCTCGCAATCGTCAACCGCTACCGCCACTTCAGCGCTCACCCGATGCAGACTTGGCGGTTCATCGCTGTTCACCGCCAGCACCTCATCCCACCGTGGAGCGCGCGTGTCGAGTTTACTGGAGCAGTTCAATGGGAAGCACGCGATCACCGCGAGGGGGTCGCTGCTATCGGTCCTAAGTGACTCAAGAGCCCTGATTGTGGCTGCGACCCACTTGCTTCGGTCGAGGCCTGGAATGATTTCGTCAATGTGCATTCCCGAGGGTTGGGCGCTCGCTGCCCATGTGGCAAGCGCGTCAACCTCGGCCTTGGTCAGTGTATCGGTAGAGTCCATCCGTGCGCTCCCAGCCAGTTCAACTGTGCCTTTGTCAGTGTCGTCTTTCCATGCTTCCAGGTGCCGTCGATGTTCAGGGCTGCACCATCGTCAAAGTGTACGTGAATTTGTTCTCCCTTCACCTTTCCAACATCCACCCGCTTGATGCCAGGAGGAGCTTGCCCACGCTTGATCGCCTGGTTCAACTGGTTTGGCGACGTCGTGCCCTCGCCAGTTGTGGTACCCTTGTTGAACACCAGCCCAAGGCCCTGGCTCACGTCCTTGTTCGCTGCAACCGATGTGGAATAAGCCTGTGCGGCCAGAGCCACCCCTCCAGCTGAGACCGCAGCGCCTGCAGGTACCGATGCGCCTCCCGATCCTGGTAGGCCGGCCACCGCCAATTCGAGCCCTCCGAGAACAGCCCGAACCCCCGAAACGAATTGGTAGGCTGCGATCACAGCTTCGGTCGCACCCTTGGCCAAATAGTAGGGTGCTCCCTCTCCGGCTCTTTGTCCGAACACGGACTCAGCAACCTCGGTCCCAGTGGCGGCCTCGTGCATGCCGCCACCTGGCGACAAGGAAGTAACGACTCCTGACGACACGCCGCGAGCCACAGAGCGAGCAGCATCGATCGTCTCGGAAACCCCAAACGACTGCGAAGGGCTGCCAGGCGCGCCGATGCGAGGTGTTGATGGACCACCCCCGAAGCCCAGCGCGCGTCCGATGCTCCTGACGAACCCGGGTAGCCCCACCTTGGACCAGTTGATTCTCGGCCAGCGG
>JBNKUV010000103.1:0-9272 GCA_050298815.1 Polyangiaceae bacterium | reverse complement strand
CAGATCGATGACCGAAACGCCCTGCTTGCCCTGAGCACAGTAGGCGAGATCGCCGCGCACCTCGAGGTCGCCGCAGTACCAGCCAACTGTCTCCTTCTCCGAGGTCGTGAGTTGCTCCGGATCCGTACTGTCGTAGACGATGAGGCTGCCGCTCGTGCCGCACCGCATCTCGGATTTGTCTCGTCAGTCCAATACAGATGCGTCGAAGCTGCCCGACTCGAGCCAACATTGACGCCGCTCTGCGGGGGGAGCGTTCGTCAGCTGCGAGGGCAACGTCGCCGCCCAGCCGCGACCAGCAACGGCAACTTGCGGCTTGCCCCCCCAATCGAGAGGGAACGATTCGCGGCGTTCTTCGCCGTCCCTGTTGACCACGACCAACTGTGCGGAACTCGCGCCCGACAGCGCCCTCAACCAAAACACCGCACCCCACCCATTTCCCGCGGCGTCCTCTACGAGTTCCAGCGGCTCTGGTAGCGACAAGTTGGCGGACCAGGCCTGCTGCGGGTCGCGGCTGAACCAAGCGACCTGAAGGCTATCAGGGCCGGAACGAAACACACGCAGCACGCCGTGCTCTGACGCCGAGTAGCCCCGGTCATCCGGACTCAGGCGCTCGACGACATATGCCCCAGCCAGCACTCCAGCTCGACGCCGACTCGAGCACACCGGTCCGTCTTCCCACTCGAATACCTCATCCTTCCCGCAAGTGCCCAAGAGGCCCGGACGACACTCTGAGAAGGTATAGACGTCCCCCGTGGTCGTCGTCGTGAACACGGCCCCACCCTCGAACAAGCTCACGTACTCGAGCTGCCCCGCAGACATGCCCAACTGCTCGCTGAGGTGTGGCACGTCGGCGCGACACAACTCCCGCCCTTCCTGGTCGAGTTGGACGAAATGCTCCGGCCCCGTGTCCCCTGGCTCTGCATACCCTTGCACCAGCAGTCCCGGGCCGCTGAGCGTTGCACCAGTCTGTGACGCCAACGACGTGACGATCGGGCTAGTGGTCTCGCCCTCGACGACAACGAGCTCAACGTGTCCACTGCTCGCCCGAATGGCCGTCACGTAGCGCATGTTGCCGTTAGGAAACACGTTGGTGCAATTGCTTTCAGATAGCAGCCATTGATGCTCACCCAAAGCGCGCCCCGTCGACTGGGAAGATTCGACTTCAGGTGGTCTCCTTGGCACTATTTCCGCCGTTCCGTCCATCTCCTCGGTGGCGGCTTGGGGTCGCGCGCCATTGATATTGTGCTGGCTGGCAGGCGCACACCGCCACGACAACGTCGCGAGGCCCAGTAGCGCCCCTGCCCGCATGATGCGATCACGCCTTTGACTCCGCTCATCTTGCATTGGGATTGGGGCGCACCGTCTGGCGGGGAATCGTCTTCTTGAAGCGTGTCGGGAGCTCGGTGAAGTGCTTGTCGTTCTCTGGCAGACCCGCCGTGAGCGAGCCTTCAATTTCGAGCAGAGTAGCGCTGCGCATGACGAAGTTCTCATCGGTCAGGCCCTGGTAGGCGATTTTCTGCTTGTACGCCGTCACCGCGGTGCGAAGAAAGAACGACACGTCTTCCATGAACAAGTCCGCACCGCGTCCCCCGACTTTGCACGCCAAGATGACGAACTCGCGAATGTCATCTCGCTCGAACACCTTTCCGACCTCTTCGAACGCAACCACCCGTGGGTCTCGCACAGTCTCGTTGAGGTCGTCCGTGAACATGGCGCCCGTTGCTTCGGTGCTCTCGCCGCGCCGGTTGTTCCTACGAGGAGTGATGTCGAAGAACGCAGTGCCGCGCACGGTCGAGTTTTCCGAGCCGTGACCTACGTTGATGATGATCTCGCGTCCTTGGGCCTTGCCAGAGGCCTCGATCATCGAACTCTTGAAGTTTGCCACGCTGTCGCCCGGCCTCACGAGCACGAGGTCTCGATTCTCCGGATCCTTGTTGCGCCACTGTTCGCCGAACTTGCGCGCATGGGAGTTCAGATCCTCTTCCGCCGGGTCGTTGAGCAGAGGCACGTTCGGCACGATCATGATGATCTTCGAATCGATCGGAAACGCCTCCTTCATGTTGACCGTGGCCAAGGGCAGCACCTCCACCTGCTCGAGCTCGCCGTTGGCGCGAATCGTGATCTGAGTGACTCCCGCGAGGGTCTTGGAAAGCGTCTGCTTGATCTCGAAGCGCTCGAATTGGGACGTCATCCTCTCGAAGGTGTGCGGCTTCTCTTCGATGCTGTGCGCCGCCTCGATTCGGGCGCCTTCTTCCACGATGAAGATGTCTTGATAGCTGCTAGCTTCGTCCCGGGGGCCACTGGTGTGGTGCAGCACGTCGCCGTCGTCGTCGATCCGTAACAGGATGTCCGCTCCGTCCTGCTTCCAATACAGCCAAGCATCCTTGACCTTGGCGGTGCCACCGCCGTGCGGCAAGGTTGAAGCAGGGAGTATGTGTAGTCGTTTGCCCATCGACGCTCAGCGCTTTGTACGCCAGACTAGTCGCCAAGATTCCGCGAAGCTACACAGTGTGCCGAATCCGAAGTTCGTAGCAGGACTGCTGCGACCCCAGGTTGGGGGAAGTCGCAGCAATTCTGCTACTACGGCCGCCCTTTTGATTCGACACACAACCCTTTCATTGGTCTCGAACTTCTCGTTCGAGATACTAGCAGGTGCACTGGACACTGACTCGTGTACACCGGTCGGCGTGCCTGGGACCGGCGAGGCTCAACGGCAGCCCTGGGCGCCGGATGACGTGGCACCTGACTGAGGACTCCCATCGACCCTCCGCGCGGAGGCCTAGCGCGAGTCGTCGTCGACGGTGACGCTTCTGGATCGCCGCCCGCCTGGTACTATCTCGCGCACGAGTCCACCGCGCCGGTGCTCCTCATGCATCCTCGCTGGACGCAAACCGCATGCAACAACCCGAACGCGCCCACCAGCCCCACGCACTCCTTCAGCTGCTGCTCGATTACGTGGTATTTCGAGTCGTCGACTGGGTGGCTCCGAGAGTGCTGGGGCTCCTTTTCGTCGTCTCGTACTGGGTTCTGGCCGGGTGGGCGAGCACATCGGGGGGGGCATGGGGGGATGCCGTCGCCCACGGGGTTGGAAGCGTGATGGGAGGCGTTTGGAGACTATTGGGGGAAGAAACCGCTAAGGAAGTTTCGCCGCGGGTCTGGTATCTGATCCAACAACTAGCGACCCGTCCGGTTGCGTGGGCGATCTACCTGTGGAGCATCAAACTCCTCACCGGCCGCACCTTCGCCCAATGGCTGTTGAAGTCCGACGGCATTCAGCGGGCCGCCCCATGGGGCAAGGTCGTTCGTTGGTTGACGTTTGGCGCCAGCGCACCGTCGAAGCATCCGCCCTCCAGGACACGCTGGCAGCATCCCATGCTGGCATTAGGTCTGGTGTCGCTGCAGCTGTGGTTGCTACACACGTTGTTCCTCGCCTAGGGGTCCGCGGGAGGGGAAATTCATCCTTCGCCGGCCGCTCCTCCTTGCTGTGGCGAGCGGGGCCCAACCGGCTCGCGACTGACCTTTCCGTCCGCAGTCCCTGACTCGTCAAACGCAGTCATCGGTAGGAATCATCACCGGCGCACGGGCGTAGTGCTCCGAGCTAGGATCTTGATACAAGACGCCGGCCCGAACTGAAGTCATGCCTTCTCTACAATCGATGCTCAACGACACGATGCTGTTCGTGGCCGCACGCGGCGCGGGAGTGGAACTGATCCCCGCAGCCAACCCACCGGGATTTCCGACACGTCCGCCGGCATCCACCACCGAGGTGGATGACGACGCGGCTGCGGACTTGCCCGTCTGGCACTGGAAGACCAGCGGCCCTTCGGAAGCGACAGACGTAACGTGTTTGGCGCGAGGCATGGGCAACGGTCGTATGACCGTCTGCGACAAGATCGGCTTCTCGGAGGTTTTCGTCAAACCCACCGGTGAAGGCGCCCAACCCGTCCCCGTGCCGCTGTCGGACGACTTCGTCGTCAAGACGTTTCAGCTCGAAAAAGGGCACATCAAGCCGTTCGCTACTGCGGCTGGTCCAGGTACGCACTTCCTGTACCCGCTGGAAGCCAAGGTCGACAAGAGCTACCTCTACGTACTAGTCATCGACTTTCCCGACGGCTTCAACGGCAGCCCCAAACCGTTGAAGAACCTCGCAGCGCTGGACAGCGACATCTTCATGCCCGGCCCGGATGGGCTGCCCCCTTCCGTCGATGTCATCGGCGGGGAGCGCATCACCATTACCGTTACCGTACCGCGGATCGTCGTCTTCATATCGCTCATCTGCTGTAAAGAACGGAACAACTTCGAGCCGGGTGGCATCTTGGGCGGAGGGCGCATGGTCCCGCACATGATGATCATGAGCAACCGCGAGCTCGCCGAAGTACGTGCCGCGGTCTCCATCAAGCGCCCAACGAACCTGAAGATGGAGGGTGGGGACCACTCGATTCACCAGCAGATCATGAACAACAAGATCGAAAACGCCTTCTACGCGGATGACAATACATCGCTGGCGTTCGACTTCCCCGGCGAGGGTATCCCTGACTTAGTATCTCCTCTGTGGAGCGATCTATTCGACTGTTACCTGCTCGGTGTCGATAGCAACACCGTCCAGTTCAACGGCCGCGTGGTGAACACCGACCCGTTTGTCGTCGTTCGCCCAGACTTTCCCGCGAGGAGCGTAGCCGGTGCTGTCGAACGGATCAGCCGGCTCTCCCTTTCTCGCCCCAGAACGTACGCGGCGCACACCATGAAGCGCGTGGCCCGCCAAGGGGCGTTTGACAACTTGCACGTCGCCCCCACCATGAAGAGCGATGCGCAGCCCACGTTCAGCCCGCCGCAGCCGACGCCCGCCGACGTCACCCGCCTCTATGGGTTGGACCGAGTATTCATGGCGCCGTTTTGTGAGCACGACTGTTTGCACACCCACTGGCGTTGGGGCACGACGATTTCCCATCTCCCGCAGTTCGGTTGGTCAGAGCCTGAGTTCTTCCCGGGTTCCATCGTGCCGGGCAAGCCGCACAAGGTAGCCGGTGCGCCCATGGTGCCCGTCAACCAGGAAGTGCGCATCGGTATCACTGGGCCGAGCTCGTTCATCTATCGCGTGACCGCCAAAGGACTTCCCGTAGCCGGCAAGTCGGTCATCCCGTCCGGGACGTACACCTTCATCAATCACCATGGATCCGGCTACTCCATCAAGGTGGATGCCGTGCTGCTCGGGTTCGCGAAGGGCGCCACGCAATTCGTCGTCGCTACCCAGGGAGAGCCAGTGCTGGACTTCGCGGACGCCCTGAGCGGGAACAGCGCTCACCTGTACTGGCACATGCGCTTCGGTGGCGTCGCCGGCAGAGCGGACATGTTCAACGTCCAATTCGACACCATCCAGGAGCGGGTCCGACACCTGGACATGACCGCACTCCTGACGCGCTGAGCTCGCCGTGCGCGTGGATAGCAGCACCGGGGAGGTCGCCCGTGTGGTTCGCCGCACTCCTCATCCCGACCGATAGCAAACATGTTGCCTCCGGCGGTAGAACAGCAGCTCGCCGTGTCTCAGTGCTATACCGCCGGTGAACGTGTGGGAAACAGACGCGTGGCGACGGGCGCGGGGCCGTCGTCTCCATCGAACATCAAACGAACGAACTCGTAGCGTTCACGATTCGGCGCCGGGAGGAAGACTTCGCCGTGTTCGTCTGCCTCCACTTCCAGCTCGTTGCCATCTGACTCTTTGACGATGGCCTTCACGCCGGCGCGACTCTCGCCCATCTCGTCCACGAGGCGCACGATAGCGTGGGTCGCGATCAACGGTAACAGCAGCACGTCCAAGACGTCGTTCTGGATCTCAGTTGCGTGGACCGAGCCCGCAATGCTCAGCGTGACCGTCACCTCCAAGTAGCCGTGTTCGAGCTGCGCCGAGTCGGGCAGCAGCAGCTCGTGTACAGCAAAGTCACCAGGCGCGAGAGCCGGGTCCAGACGCAGTTGGAACTTTCTGCGCGGCCAACGATGGCCCTCGTTCTCGAAAACATCGCTCAGATCCGGCTGTTCAGCTTCTGCCCCAGGCTCGAACGTCGGCGCAGCGATGTCGCTCACCGTGAGGGTGCCCGACAATTTCGCAAAGCTCTCGGGCGGGTCTCCTGACGGCGTTCTGATGCTCGGGGTGGCGACGGCAAAGAACTCGATCTCTGCAGGACTGCTGCCCAAGGGCGCGGTGGACTGGCCGAAGCGCGTCAGGCCGACGACACATGCCTCTGTCCGTTGTGAACCGTTGGGCATGGGCGTCAGGACTGGATCCAATTTGACCCGGACTCCGTGTACCGTCGTCATCGGCAGTTCCTTCGACGCCTAGGAAAAGACGTTTTCAGCCGTCTTGTAGTCGCGTCTGATCGTGTGAGGTGGGACATTAGGCAAACGTCAACTGCATTTCGTGTCCGTCGATTTCCAGGATCGCGCTGGTCGACGTGGGTGGTAAGAGCTCTCTAACGGTCGCCTCCGTCGTCACTCGGCGCACCACGAAGCCGTCGTCGGTGACGAGGCGATACTCCAATTCTCCCAGGTCGTTTCCTTCTTGATCGACGAACTGAAGCGCCACGCGCTTGGGGACTCCGGTGTTGTCCTTGACGAGTTGCGCCAACTTTCTCCAGGTCGGATACTGCGTGCTCCCGGCACGCGAGATCTCCCCCGGCGGCTTGGGCTGCACGCCGAACTCGGCGTCGAAAAAGAACAGCTCGACGCGGCGATCCTGGGCATCCTCTTTTTCGTCTGCGGGAGACTCATCCAGCTCTTCGCCTGCATCGTCCACGGGAAAGCCTTCCCCACAACCGTGAACCGTCGCCTTGATCTGTAGTTCTTCGGGGTCGAAGGTCGTGCCGTCCAAGCCCATGTATTGGGTGATCAGCCGCCGACGCGTCTGCTCTCCGACGCCAGTTTCGTCGATACCCTGAACCGCCTTGTAGGTCTCGAAGTCCGCATCGATGGGCGCGGTCGGCAACGCGAGCACTGCGGCCAACATGTGGTCATCTTCCACCGCGCCCCAACGACGGCTCTCCTGGACACCACTACCGTAGAACTCGAGCCAGGTGTCGACGTCATCCTGGAGGAACGCCAAGGTGGCCTTGGCGCGCTCGAGGCTCAACGACTCGTTGACGTCCGGGGTCCCGGTGGTGTCCGTGTGCCCGACGACCAGCAACTCTCCGGGGCTATTGAGTTCGTAGATGCTGCGGATGTCCTTCAGATCGCCTAGGGCGGAGGGTAGAAGAAACGCCTTGTCCGTGTCGAAGAGAAGCCCCCGCAAACGCGCCAACGTGCACCTGGGAACCACACCGATCAGACGCACCTGAGGCTGACTCTGCCCGTCCAAGACCAACAAAGAGGTCGTATACTCTTCGACAATCTGGTCGCCTCCTTCGAAGAACTCGAGGGTCAACGTCAAGCGGTAGTCCCCCGGGGCAACGTCGTCGTAGTCGAGCACGCCGCGGCTGTCAGTGACACCAGAGAGCTCCTCCGGACCGCTGATGGTGTACTTGCGTTTGGCGTGCACGACGCGACCCGTCTTGTCCATCAGTTGCAGAGACAACTGGGTACCAGCGATCCCGTCGGCGCCAGCTACGACGTCCTTTTGCCGGCCCACGAGCTTGTGCCATTCCAAGTACTCGTCTCCGTCCGGGCTCGACGGCGCCGGATCCACTCCGACATCGCTGAAGAAGAAGAAGAAGTCCGAGCGCTCGTCTGGGCCGACCGGCTCTGCTTCGGGAGGCTCTCCTCCGCTCGCTGGCTCGTCTGACGCCTGCTGCTCAGAGTCGGCATCGGACTCAGGCTCTGGAGCCGCCGTGTCCTCGGTCGTGTAGGGGTCCCCCTCTGGGAGCAGCGCCGCCTCCACATCTTTGGCGGAGAATGCACTGCCGGCGCCGTGCGCTTGCACGTCGAGCTCCAGTCTTACTGGCTCTGAAGCGTCGGCGCCCTCAGATAGCCGGGCATTCCTCGAAACCGCGAAGTAGTCTTCAATTAGGGCTCCGCGAGTGATCGGGCCTGCAATTCCATCTACGGCCAAACCCTTGAGTTCTTGGTACTTGACGACCAGCGGGTCGAACCGCTCGTCTTTTTGCTGATTCGGGCTTGGCGCGCGCACCACATTGTCACTCGCCGGTAGCTCGCGGACTTGTCGCAGCATCAGGCGATCTTCGCGGGCGCCCCAGCGTTGGTCCTCCGGCACGCTGTCTTCGAAGCTGTCCAGCCACGGCTGCTTGTTCCCCACGAGCCATGCGGCGAGGATCTCCGCACGTTGTTTGGACAACTCCTCGGCGTTTTCCGTACCCGCGTTGGTGTGCCCGACGACCAGCACCGCCGTGGGGTCGGTCAATCCAATGGCAAAGCCGAACACGTCGCGTAGAGCGTTCAACGCGCGCGGTAGCGGGAACGTCTTGCCAGCGTCGAAGGCCCGCCCCGCAAGCGTGGCCCGCGCTGCGTCCGGACCGACGATGATCCTGGTCCGCTCATCCAGCGGAACCTTGATTCCCGCGGCTAGCTCTTTGCGCGTGCAACGAATCGTACCCATCTGAGTTGCAGTATCGCCGGTGAGTCGGCGGTTGTCTGCTCATGCAGTACGCGCGATGCCTCACTGGGATTCCAGGCCCGTCGTCTGGCCCCGATCCTTTGTTCGGGGTTGGATGGGGCTGCCGCGCGGTGAGTTCGGGTGCCGATTGGGCGCGGCGACCCACAGTCACGCTCGCGAGGGTTCGTTCGGTGTCGCTAGGGCTCCGTCAGGCCAGCACGACACGGATTCCCTGGCCAACCACTTTCGGTTACTCGTCTTTCGCTAAGAAGCGATCACCCGCGCTGAACACGCTGCGACCCTGGCATGTGACGAAACGGCATTCGAGCCGGCGCTGGAGAGTTTGCTGGCGTCTGGTCGAGTGCCTGGCGCAGCGGCGACCTGCGCTCGACCAACGTCGTTCTGCCGCTAGCAAATGCACAGGGGTGCGTATGGGACAATTGAACTGGTAAGAGCGGCGTGCTGCCGCCTGACCCCTCGGTCCGGAAGAGGGGCACCTCTGAAGCCGTCCGATTGACGGCTCCCCGTCAATCGGACCTGGCCGCGCAAACGCCCTCGCCGCTGGCGCTCCGCTTACAAGAGCAGATCACCTCGTTTGCCGGTCAGTTCAGATCGATGACCGAAACGCCCTGCTTGCCCTGAGCACAGTAGGCGAGATCGCCGCGCACCTCGAGGTCGCCGCAGTACCAGCCAACTGTCTCCTTCTCCGAGGTCGTGAGTTGCTCCGGATCCGTAC
>JBNKUV010000102.1:0-175871 GCA_050298815.1 Polyangiaceae bacterium | reverse complement strand
TGCCCTGAGCGGGCGGACCATTCCGTTGCCTCACGAACTCGCGGTGTAGCCGCTGCGGCGCCTGACGCGGCCAAACCGGTCGTAAAAACCGCGGCGCCTCCGCCCGTAAACGTCGAAAAGGGGCAACGGCGACTTCGTACGACCATCCGCGGGTGCAACCACCCAGTCGACCCCTACCCCTCGGCGGAGCGATCGACGCCAGCCGGCTCGACTACCGTGTCGCGCGGTACAGTAACCTCTCGCCACTCCTGGTTGAGAAGAAGACGATCTCACGTCCGTCTGGCGACAGCCAGGGGTCACCTTCGTGCGCGCTCGAGTTGAGCTCGGTGGCGGGAGTTGGGGTCTCGAAGGGCAGGTTGAGCGCTGCTCGGCGGGCGAAGTAGAGATCGTGATTGTCGTCCGTGACTGCGTGTACCCACCACAGTTCGAGGCCGTCCGCACCGAATACGGCGTCCGAGTCCTTCTTGTCTGGGTCGCTGACGGACAGCAGGGTGGGAGCCTCCCAAGGGGCCTCGACCGAATCCCGTTGTGCTAGCCAGAGTTCTTGCCCCCCAAGTCCGAGACTCGCGCGCGTCAGAACCAGCTGTAAGTGGTCTGGCGAGACACTAGGACCGAACTCCTCCGAACTACTGTTCAGGTTGGACAGTGGCTGAGGGTCTCCCCAGGGCGATACTCGGTCGGGGCGTCGGATCCACCAAATGTCGCTGCCGCCAGGACCGCCTGCCCGCTCGGCAGCAAAATAGAGCGCGAGTCCATCTGGGGTTATCCATGGGGTCTTGCCTCGATTGTCGTCACCCACGTCGACGGGGGTCGAATCCCCCCACGGTTCATCACGGGACGCTCTCGTCGCGACGTGAATCTGGTCGCTGTCGTTGACATCCATGTACATCTCTAGGCCGTCTGCAGTGAACGAAGCGTCGTCAGCACCAGCGAACGCATCGAGTAGCACCGGAGTATCAAACGGCCCAAGGGGGGGAGGCGACGCAGCGTCAGCTCGAGCATCTTGCCCAGTTGGCGTGGATGCATCAGAGGGCAATGCGGCATCGATTGGCGACGAGGCGTCGCGCAGTGGCAAAGGTGGGGCTTGTCCCTCGACGTCCGATTCGCCAGCAGCGGCGGGTGCGGGAACCAGCGGCGACGCGTCGTCGTTGGCAGTTGGCAATTGGGTGCTGGGTTCAGGTTGTGCATCGTTGTCGAGTGGGCCCAGGCCGATGACTTCCACGCTCTTGCCGCAACCCGCCGTAGCCGCGGCAAGAACCACCGTTGTCAACACGAGCCATAGGCCTTCGGTCAGCATGCGCTCACCTGGGAAGCTAGGGAGTTCCCGGGCCAGCGGCGTATTTCCGTACGCGCTCGACCAGTAGACTCTTCGGGTGATTTGCAATGAACCGCTGCGCAAGCGCGCGCGCCCGCGACTGTTCACCCGACGCAGCAAGTGATTCTATTCGTAGCGCGGCAGCCTCGAGCGAGAAGCGTCCGTTCGGGAACCGCGCGCTGTATTGACTGAGGTACCTGATCGCGACCCGCGGCTCGCCCTGGCGGAGGGATGTGCGTGCCGAGTCGATCAGCCGGATCTCTTCACTCAACTGGGGACTGGCTGGACTACGGGTACCGCCCCTCGGCGTCGTAGCCTTCTCGGACTCGCGCTCTGCCTGTTGCGGGCGCAATGGCTCCGCAGCCGGCTCAGTCAGGGTAACCGGCGGAAGCTGGGCTTCCACCGCGGGTGGTAGCTCAGGGGGAAGTGGCGCGGGGGTCTGAACGACGAACACGCTGACGCCCGCCGCGACAGCTGCCACGCTCACACCAGTCACCCATGCGAACGTCTTCGCCCCACCGACAGAGGCTGCCACATCGCCAGCGTAACTGCTGATTGCACTGACGAAGGAGAGCCAACCTAGGCGGCGAAGTAGTCGCCGCTTAGCCCCTGGCGAAGCGTGCACCCGGCGCCCGGCGCGGATCATCTGAGCGCTTGGGCTGCCCCCCATATCGGCCAGTCGTCGGGGTTCTTCCAATTGTACGTCGCTCATGTGGCGCCTCCTCCGTATCCCCGTCGTTGCATGCGCTCCTCCACCAGTTCGCGGGCACGCTTGAGTCGGGATACGACGGTGCCGCGTGGAATGTTCAGCATTTGGGCGATCTCCACTGTGCTGACTTCCTCGAGCTCGAACAGCACCAAGACTTCCCGCAATGGTTCCGGAAGCCCTCCCACGATCGTGGACATCAGTTGGAGTGCCTCGCGATTGTCCAGAATGACCTCGGGCGTTGCGGTGGTCGCCCTAGCGGGAGGTTCCTCGACGACGTCTTCCCGCTTTCGCGAGCGTGACTCGCGCATGCGGAGCGCGATGTGCTGTGCGACTCGAAAGACAAAGGTCTTTTCCGCGTCTGGGCGGATGTCGTCTAGTCGTCGAGCCAACACGATGAATACTTCCTGCAACCCATCATCCGCGTCAGCCGCCGAGAGCCCAAAAATCCGCAGGGTCCGGGCAGCAAAATCAGCGTGCTGGTGGATGAGTTGTTCGATTCTGGCCCGGCGTTTCGTCGGTGGCGGATTCCTCTTCGAATCACCCGGCAATCGGTCAGGCGACGTTGGATGCCGCACCTTTTCGGCACGAGCCCCGGCCATCAGCCCCCTCCGATGTCGTGTTCAACACCGACCGATACGAGCCACCCCACCGTTTCGCTGCGGGTCACGACTCGCCGCGGCCGCTCGAAGACGAACGTTCGCTGCGAAAGAGGAGCATTGGCAGAGAGGTTGGCGACCAGACGAGTGGAGGAGGCCAGCGAGACCGAGCTCTGGAGAGATGCACCAATAGCTACCCAAGACACGGACACATCGAGCGGAAACTCGACGGCCACACCTTCCGCACGAAGCGCACCCGCAACACCCTGAGCGCAGGTCGAGACCGTCCAAGCCTCGCCCAACCGAAACGGGCACAGCCGGGCCTCTCCGGCGATCCATCGATACTTCGCCGTCGATGGGTCCAACGTACCGCTGTCCGCTACCAGCAGGCCAAGTCGAGCAGATGCGCCCAGCCCGTGCGCCTGCCGGACACCCAACCACAGTTCTCCCCCGACTAGCCAGGGCTCGTTCAACAACCTGACGGCCAACGGCGCGATCCCCACTGCGTACGTCACGGCGTGTGCTGCCCTGCTCGCCCGCGTCGGAGACGTGCCAGCAACCGGTGGACCGCTAGGGGCTGGCGTCGCTGCTGGTTCGGATGGAGGAGGGTCGGGTCGAGGAGCGCCGGAGTCGGAAGGCCGCGGCTCCGCCAGCGTCGAGCCATCTGACTCCGCTGTCTGTGTCTCGAGCACGAACGCGACACTCAGCGCGGCGGCTCGCGCCACCTCGAGGCAATCGCTGCCCCTGAAGGTCCTTTGATCCCGCAACTTTCCTTCCCGCGAGATGCGGGCTTCGCCGGCAGACCCTTCGGGACGTTCGCTGAGCACAACCACGACTTCCAGGTCCGGTGTGGCGGGTGGTCCCGGTTCCACCAGACGAACGTGCGGCGCTCGAAGGTGAACCAGTTCCAAAAAAACCTCTCGCTCAGGACACGGGGCGGTGGCAGCGTAACGCAGCGCCACGTCCAGTGGGGCCGGTGTCGTCGTGGGCTGTGCGGTCGCGGCGTTCAACACACTGGGGTGTATCATCGCGTTGACGAGCAAGCACACCCCCACAGTGAGCACGGCACGACCGGGAGCGGATGAGGACGACTTGAGGCTCATGACTGCATTCAGCTCGCTGACTCTTTGCTCCCGTAGCGGAACCCGTTCGGGTTGTCGAAGGTTGTGCGCGACGTCGGAGCGCGCGGCGAAGGCCTCCGCTTGCTTTGCCTGACTTGGGCTGCCGTCGCAACCAGCGCGCAGTGACTTCCTGCGTGTCCAAAGGCATGGAGGGGGGCGGCTTCACGCACCACCCACGATCCGGTCGGCGCGCGACGTTCACTCTGAATCGGTCACCGGTCAGCTCCACGTTCTTGGACAGCAGCAATTTTCCACCGCCAACTAGCAGTCCCGCAAGATTTTCGATCCCGACCCGGCTCCCACCGGATTGAGTGTGCTCGTTGGCCTATGTTTGGCCTGCAAAGCCCATAATAGGAGACATCATGGTTCGAAGAGTCGACTTAGCCATAACTGCTGCCCTTATCGCGTCCGTAGCGGCGTGCGGTGGTGAAGACGGGACGCCAGAAGACTTGCAAGCCCCGCCGGCCGCCACAGGTCCGAGCGATGGCACCGCCCAGGAAGGGGTGCCCGGAACGAGCGTGCCAGGCGGCTCGACGTCCGGGGCCGAATCGCCGACCAACGCAGCGAACACGCCGACGCAGAGCGCGTTGCCGACACCCACGAACGGCGCAGTGCCGACGGGTCCTGCGACCCCCGTCAGCGGCGAAGAGACACCGGCCCTACCGACGCCCCAAAGCGGAGAAACGGCCGAGCCAGACGAACCCATGGTCGACATGACCATGCCGGGAACTTCCGAAGAAGACGGGATTGGACCGACGCCCGATGTGGAAGAGCCTGCAGTCACGCCCGCGGAAGAGGGCCCGAGCACCGAACCGCCGGACACCATGGAGGAGACGCCACCCGACATGAGTGAGGCGCCTCCCGCCAGCTTCTCAGGCCCCGAGGGCACGATTCCCAACGAGCGTCAGCCGGCCTCCGTCGTCAACGCCAATCAGAGCAGTTGGCGCGAAGGGCTCGTGTCCCCATCCTTGTTGGAAGGGCATCAGATCAATCAGCCCGCCGTCATCAACGGCTACATGCTGATTGCAGGCAACGAGGATTTCTGGTTCTACGACGTTTCGGATCCAACCTCACCCAAGGAACTCTCAAAGTTCAGTACACCGAACCGGAGACAGGGCGGCGAGGCGGAGAGCCACACGGTCAGCTTTGCCCGTCGTGGTGACGACTACTTCTTGGCCACCGTCAGTGGCACGGGCATCGATACCTGGGACGTCACTGACGTCCGCAACCCACAGCACCTCGGGCATATGGGTATCAATGGCGTCAACTACGGCGACTACACGGAAGCCGTGTGGGGCGTCGCATGGCAGGGGCAGTACATCTACGTCGGTGCCACCAACAACGGCGTCAAGGTCGTTGACGCATCGAATCCGTCATCACTTTCGTTGGCGGGCGAGATCTCTCCATCGCAGTACGGCGGCGTCAGCGCGGGTCCGGTGGAGGCCGTGGGCAACGTACTGGTGGTGATGACCCCCAAAGAGAGCGGTGGCATCGCCACCTTGGACATCAGCGACCCGACGAATCCGACTCGACTCGCTTCTCTTTCGGCAAACAAGTCCTACATCGGGCAGTTCTATCGCCGCTACGCGTTCTTGATCAGCCCGCTCCGTGCCTGGGACGTCCTGTCGGATCCGCGCAACATCGGTTCCGGTAACTCACCCATCGGCCAAGCTAACCACGGCGGCGCAGAGTATCTGAGCTTCTCCGACGACAAGCTGTTCCTCGGTATGGTTCGCGCGGAGATCGGCGGCACGCCAGGTACGGACATCTTCGACATCTCGGACGTCAATAGAATGCGCGAAATTCGGCACGTCTGGGGCCGTCAAGACCGCAATGGCCTGAACGATGACCAATTCAACATTGCCTTCGGCAACCTGGTAGTCATGGGTGACGATCAATCGCCCTACGCGGGCTGGGTCATTGGTGCCTTCGCGGAAGAGCCTGACATGATACCTCCAGAGGTCGACACCGTGATCCCCAAAGACCAGGAGACCGTCCCGGCATCCTCGCGCGTTGGCGTCTCCTTCTCGGACAACATCGAATTGGCAACAGTCAACTCCGCCAGCTTCATCGTGCGACCGGTTGGCGGACAACCACTCTCGGGAACCTATGGCTCACGGATGGGCGTCCTCAACTTCGATCCGGACGAGGAGCTCCAGCCTGGAACCTACGAAGTAGTCCTTCCGGCGGGCGGCGTGACCGACTTGGTGGGCAATGCTCTGACGACCGAATGGAAGTCCACGTTCACAGTACAATAGCCTCAACCTCGCGTTGCGACACATGCGCGGGTGGTCCCATGGGGGGGGCTACCCGCGTCTGCGTCCATCGACACTCGTGCAAGCTCTTTTTCGAAGCGCACTCCAGGTGCCCCTCATGGCGTTAGACTTCACTCGTTTCTTGTCAGCATGCTTCAGTCCAGCAAGCTTCCGCGCGTTTCCCGCTTTCGTCGCACTGATATTGCTGACCTTGCCGGCGCGGGCCCTCACCGTCGAGGTGACTCATTCGGGACCATCCCTGGTGGGGGAAGAGCACGTGTTTTCCGCCAGCGTTCCCGACGCCAGTGGTGAGGTGACGTACGAATGGCGCTTCGGCGATTCGGGGGAATTCATTCAGGGCGATTCAGAGATGGCTTACATCTTCGATGCGCCTGGTCTGTACAGCATCGACGTCGCAGCGGTCGACGCTTCCGGTGCCTCCGGCAGCTACTACACGCGCCACCTAGTTCACTATCCGCTCACCCCGAACCGCCCTGCTTCTTCAACGAGCATCATCTACGATGCGGCACGAAATCGCGTCTACTCCACCAATTCGGACAACGACACCATAGCTGCTATCGATCCGGAAGCGATGACAGTGAGCGCCGAGATCCAGGTGTACCGTCGTCCGGCCTCTTTGGCGCTAACGCCAGAAGGCAAACTCTGGGTGGTGCACCAGGACGACTACGCCGTCGCGGTGGTGGATCCCGACACACTCACCATCGAGCGCGGTTTCCGACTGCCCTACGCATCGCAGCCCGTTGGTATCGCCATCAGCCCCGTGGGCGACGCTGCGTACGTCAGCCTGATGGCGACCGGCAAGTTGCTCAAGTTGGATGCAAGCACCGGTGACGTTCTGGCTGAAGTCGCCGTCGGACCGCGGCCTCGCGGGATAACGGTATCCCATGACGGCGCGAAGGTCTACGTCACGCGTTTCACCTCACCCAACGAGGGAGGTGAAGTAATCAAGGTCGACGCTGCCACGATGACGGTGGAGAAACGCATCTTGTTGCCGCTGGATTCCGAGACCGTCGACAGCGATCAACAAGCTCGAGGTCTGCCGAACTACCTGTTCGCCATCGCCTTGACGCCTGATGGACGCCAAGCGTGGGTTCCCGGCAAGAAGGACAACATTGAACGCGGGCGCCTACTAGATGGGCAGGAGCTAACCCACGACACTACGGTGCGTCCGCTGGCGTCTATCATCGACACCCAGACCGACGAAGAGATCTACGATAGTCGTATCGATCTGGACGATCGCAGCCCTCCCACTCACGTCGAGTTTTCCCCCACCGGCAGTTTCGCGATCCTCTCGTTGGCGGGTTCGAATCGCATCGAGGTCCGCGACGTTACCAACCCGACCCAAGTGTTCTCGGCCATTGGTGACGTCGGTACTTTCCCGCGGGCTTCCGTGCTGTTACCAGGTGGGCTGCTCTTCGTCCAGGCGGCCCTCAGTCGCACCGTGATGGTCTACGACGTGACCGCGTTGCTGAACGACTTTGACTCAGCGACACCAAGTCAGGTTGCCGAGATCCCGACGGTCGCTGTCGAGAAGCTTCCGGCCGATGTGCTCGAGGGCAAGAAGATATTCCACAACGCTGAAGACACTCGCATGGCTTTCGAGGGCTACATCAGCTGTGGTGCTTGCCACTTCGAGGGGCTGGACGATGGCCGCGTGTTCGATTTCAGCACGCGGGGCGAAGGGCTACGCAACACGCTTTCCCTCATCGGAACCGGTCAAGGGCGGCTGAACTGGACAGGGACCTTCGACGAGACGCAAGACTTCGAACACCAGATCCGCGATCTGTTCGACGGCACGGGATTCGTTGCCGATGACGTGTTGGCTACCGGCACCTACAATCAGCCGTTGGGGGATTCCAAGAAAGGCCTGAGCCCAGAACTCGACGCGCTCGATGCGTACGTGCACTCCCTCGACCAGGTCAATCCAAGTCCCTACAGAAACCCCGACGGATCGCTGACCCAAGACGCAGTCGCAGGCAAGGCACTGTTCGAAAAGATAGGCTGCGACTTCTGCCACGGTGGTCCAGGTTTCTCGGATAGTGAACGCGGCGTACTCCACGACGTCGGGACTATCACCCAATACTCGGGTACGCGAATGGACGAGCCGCTACGCGGCTTTGATACGCCCACGTTACTAGGCGTTTGGGAGACCCCCCCCTATCTCCACGACGGCTCAGCTCCCACCCTGCGCGATGTCCTGACGACGCGAAACCCCAACGACTCCCACGGTCTAGTGAGTGCGCTGAGCTCCGAGCAGATCGACCAACTCGTGGCGTACTTGCTGCAGATTGATGGGGAGATGGGCGTCCGGGCTCTGCCTTTCGAGACACCGCAAGCGGCACCTGCTCCGCCTGCGCCGGTCAGCGTCGAGGTCGTTCCCACGTTCGGTTTGCCGACAGGAGTTCCTCCTCGGCCCGAGGCGCCTCCTGTCGAGCCAGCCAGCTCGGATGAAGGAATGACGCCGCCCGCGGCGCCAACGGAGATGCCCGCGGCCGCGGAGAGTGGCAGCGCCAGTTGTGCTCTGGGTGGTCAGGTTGGCGTCGGGACCTCTCGTTGGACGCTCTTGCTCGGCCTATTGGCAGGCATCTGCTTCTGGCGAAGACGGCGTCAACGGCGGACGTGGCGCCTCGAGCGGCTCACCGTGCCCCTACTCGTCGCCAGTTGCGGAGGCGCGGGGGAGGAAGCACCGCCACAAGAGCAGCCGGCCCAGCCGGTCCCATCGGTGCCTGCTACGGCGGGGCAAGCGACGGTCAGCGATTGGGCTAGTCTGCCCGCGGTGCTGGATGCGGACCGCGAGCTCGCCGCTTTGGGAAGCAGACAAGAAACGTTCGCCCGGGTGTGTGGGCGCGGGCACGGTGACGCGTTTGCCGAGGCATTGTGCAACAGCGGCCAACCCCCCGAAGTGCGGAACCTGGGAGATCTCCTCGCACTCGCTGGGCTAGCCAACAGCGACAGTCGCGCCTTCGCATTGTCGGGCAACTCCACTTCCGTGGTCGCCAAGCATGTGTCGCCCGTCAATCCTCGGCTAATCGTGTTTCCTCGCGTGGATGCTGAGCTTACGCGGCCCGAAACGATGACGGCAGTGGGCTTTGTCAGAGGCGAACAGTTCGTGGAAGTCGTCAGCCGAGACCTGCTCACGGATGATTTCAACTTCTACCTGTTTGCCTTCGAACAATCGTGCAACTACGAGAACGCCGGGTGTGACTTGGCGAGCCTTCTCAGCGAGGAGATCGAGCACGATTGGACGGCTTACAGCGTTTACGACCACGTCGACTTGGAGCCAACCTCGTTGGACTGCCTTTCCTGTCACCAAATGGGTCCCGTGGGGACACGACGCATCTTGCGAATGCAAGAGCTGACCGGCCCTTGGCTGCACTGGTTCCCACAGCGCTTCGGTCAACGCACGGATTCCGACCGCGTGCTCACGGCACAGTTTGCCGATGCCCATAGAGTCGATAGCCAATACGGTGGTATTCCGATGGCGACTATCGTCAATGCCATCGACGAGGGAAGTGCTGCACAGCTGGAGGCGTTGCTACGCGCAGAAGGCTCCGGGGAACAACCGAATCCGTTCGACGGTCACATCGTGCAGGAGGTCGCTGAAGGTGCTAGTCCGACCTGGGAAGCCCGCTTCAAAGCCCATCTCAGGGGGGAAGCGATCGCAGTTCCGTATCCATTGATGGATGTGACTGACGAGGCGAAGCGCACTCGAGCGGTACAGTCCTACGTAGACGTGGTTAGCGGCGTTGCTCCCCGCGACAGCATGCTCGACCTTCGCGACATCTTCACCGAAGACGCGAAACAGAAGCTCAGCTTCGTGCCTCCTCCGGGCGCCGACGGAAAGACGGTGCTGCGACAGATGTGTGCCCGATGTCACGATGGGCGTGGCGATCCAACGCTATCCAAGAATCGTTTCAACGTACTGCAGCTCGATCAGATGCCGATGGAAGAGAAGGAGTTGGCGATCGCGAGGATGAACGCTGCGGACCAGTCGCGCATGCCGCCGAGTCGTGTGGGGACTCTCACCCCAGAGGCCATTCAAGCGGCGACTCTGGAACTGAGGCAGTAGGTAAACGGCGGTCGCCAGGTAGACGAGTTGTGAACGGGGCCCGCTCCCATTCCAGCTCAGTCTCCGCGGACGTTCCGGAATGCCTCGAACGTGAGAACGGTTTCGATCTTCCCGCGTCCCGTGAGCGGCGAGACCAACCCGGGCACAGAAGCGCTTTCCCACTCGCCCAAACGGAACCCGTAGACCTTCGCGAGGGCAAAGATTTCTGCTCGAGAGTACCAGCGCGCTGGCGGAAGCGCGTTGGGAGGATAGATGAGTGGCCCGTGGTTGATCCAGCTGCCGCCCGGTACGAGCAAGTCGTGCACTTTTTGTAGGAAGGCGTCGAGATCAACTGGGACTTGATCGATGAACCACGGAGTCACGACCGTGTCGAAGGTGGCGTCGGCGAACGGGGGGGCCGTCCCGTCTGCCAGAAAGAAGTGGAAAACGTCCGCTTTCAGCGGACCCGCCGGTGCGGCGAGCGTCCAGCGGCGACTCACATGATCCACTTCTGGCGCGTTCGCGCTTGCCTCAGTCAAGGGAACGCTCGCTCCGCGTATGACTGCTTCTGCGACGACGAGCAAGAAGGGGTCGATGTCGACCACTGCGGTTTCCGTTGCGCCCCGGTGAACGTGCAAGTCGTACGCAAGCCGGCCCCCCCCGGCACCGAGCACGAGTGTGCGGCCGAGGGGGCGCCCTTGCGTCACGCGTCCAATCGCGGCGAGCGAATGTTCGTTCTCAGGGTCCCGCCCACCACACCACGCCCAATCTCGATGCAAGTAGCTGATGTGGTCCGAGGCTCCGGGCGGAAACTCGGTTCGTTCCCGCGGCGGCAATGGGTCACCCAACACCGGCATGACCACCGTCCCGAGATCTTTCAGCTGCGCCAGGATGGCGCTTGCGAGCGCGCGGAGTCTGGTCCGCGTCAACTCGCTCGTTCCCGCTTCCGCTGCCTGCGCCTCCAACGCGCGGTGCGAGAGATCAGCCTGCTTGATTACCAGCCCGAGCTGCTGACGCCAGACGTTCACCCGCTCGCCAGGATCGGGAAGCAGTACGTGTATGCTTGCGATACGCGGGTAGGACTGCCCGCAGGAAGAACACGACGCAGCCCCGTCGAGCGCATTCCGGCAGCGTGGGCAGAGCAGAGCTCGAAGAATACTGCCTTCGTCCGCGCCGCCGTTTCCGTTTGCGGAGACGGTTGGACCGTCCCTGGTCACGCCCGACCTCAGCCCTGAATGCCTGCGAGGGGTGCCGTCACCCGCCCGCCATCCAGGCCCAGCTCGGTTTGGTTCGACCCCATGAGCTGAGCGACGGTCAGAAGTGCCGCGCTGAGGTTTTCTCCCGGGTAGTTGAAGTGTTCGTCGCCACGGAGTCGACCACCCGCTTTGCCCAGCAGCAACACGGGCCATTCTTCCTTCGTGTGGATTTTGCCCCAAGCGGTATCCGACGTCACATAGACGAGGGTCTCGTCCAGAAGGTTGGACGCACCGTAGGGTGTGTTGGCCAAGTTCGTCGCGAACTCGTTCAGGCAACGCATTGCATACAGAACACCCGTGTTCACACGCGGCTGGTTCGATTCGGTACCGTCGTCAGCATGGCAGATGTTGTCGTGGAAGTCGTCGTTCATGTCCGCGGCCAAATGCCGGTAATACACATGCGCTGCAGGAAGGGCGAACATGAACGTCGCGACGCGAGTCAGATCACAAGCGAGTGCCAGCGTCGTCAATTCGGCCATCGCGGTGTTGACCTCTGGCGGAGCCTCGCTTCGGGTGTCTCGACCGACAGTGGGGGCAGTTAGCCCGCCGCACGACGCGGGCTGCGCCTCTGGCGAAGGCATCTGATCTAGTCGCTGCTCAATGCTTCGGATGGCTTCGAGGTGCTGTTCGATACGCTCGCGATCGGCAAGTCCGAGTCGCTCCTGCAACTTCACGCCGTCTTGACGGACTGAATCGAGCATGCTGCCTTCAGCACGCGTGCGAGCGGCTCCTTGGTTGGAAGCGGGGTCGCCCGACGCCGGAGCCGGGCCGTTGTTGTCGGCGAAAAGACGATCGAAAACCGCTTTCGGGTCGTATTCCGCGTCATTGCGGGAGTTAGGTCCGTTGTGCGAGACGGTGTGGAGCGAGTGCGGATTGCCGTTCGGCGTCGCCGGAGTGACACCGACTTCCAACGAGCGAAATGGCGCACCCTCCGAGATCACGTCTGCGACGATCTGGTCGATCGAAGGTGCTCGCACCGCGTTACCGCTGAGCGGCGCCCCGGTCGTTGCTGCAGCTGAACCCGTGGGATGCTCGTTGCCTCCGACGACCAACTTGCCCTCCAAGCCTGAAATGACCGTCAAGTGTGACTTGAAGTCAGCCAGCGGTTGCAGCTGTTCGCTGAGCTGCCAAGCCGAACCCGCGCCTGTCGAGGAGGGCTTCCAAAGCCCGGGGAGACTCCCGTTCCCGAAGAACCAAGTGACATAGAGAGGAGTGAGGCTCTGACCATCCAACGCGAGGGCAGTGCCGTTGGTGTTGAGCATCCCGTCCAGGAGCGGCAGCGGGATTGTTACGGCGGCACCTGTCGCCAGCATGCCACGCAGAACAGTTCGTCGATTCAAAGGCTTCTTGTGTGTCATCAGGAGTGCCGTTTTCTATTCCGATTGAGGGGCGACCGCGGTGAACGCGTCATGCATCACAACGTCCAGGATCAAGTCTCGGAGCTGGTAGCCCGACGTCGAGAATGATTGTTTGAGCTCCGCTATGACGCTGGCGTCTGCGGAGCGTTGTTCATGACCGACGGCGTACGAGTAGAACTTGCGCACGAGACAGTCAGCGACGAGATCGCTTGATTCGAGTACTGCACCAAGCTCCGTCGAGTCCGCGACTGCATTGCCGTCAAACTCGCCGCTCGCATCGATCGGGAGGCCCAATTCCATCTCGCGGTAGCGCCCGATGGCATCGAAGCTCTCGAAGGGCAAGCCCAAGGGATCCATCAGTGCATGGCAGCCGGCGCAGGCGGGGTCCTCCCGGTGCCGGTCGAGTTGCTGGCGCCGAGTCATCGGCGTGTCCGGACTGGCCTCAGGTAGCTGCGGTATCGCATCTTCTGGAGGTGGGGGCACCTGCGTGCACATCAACGACTGGCGCATGAACTTGCCGCGCAGCGTTGGCGAACCAAACTTCTGGTTGGCAAACTGCGAAAGGAACCCAACCTTGCCGAGGATGCCAATGCGAGTGCCATCAGGAGGGAGCTCCCGCTCCTCAAACGTGTCCGGAGTCAGCCCCGTTGAATCGAGACCGTAAAGCTCCGCCAGCTCGGAGTTGACGATGACCTTAGTCGTGGTGAACAGGCTCAATGCACTGGCCCGGTCGTCGAACACTACGGACTCCCAAACGCCCCGCATGTCTCTGACCGCGGCCTCCTGCAGCGCAGGGGTGTATTCCGGGTAGATCTCCGAGTCTTTGGCTTGAATGGCGATGCGGTCGAGCCTCATGTACTCCTCGGCAAAGGCGCCAACGGATGCTCGCCCACTTGGACCGTCCAGCATACGAGTTGCCGCTGCGCGAAGGCCCTCGGGCGTGTCCAGCGCTCCGCTTTCCGCCTCATCGAGGAGCGTTTCATCAGGCAGGCTGTTCCAAAGCAAGAACGCGAGGCGAGAAGCCAGCTCGTAGCCCCTCAGGCGAAGTGAGCCGTCAGGTGCTGGCGTGCCGAGCTCTGGCCGGTAGATGAAGTTGGGCGAGTTGAACAGGGCGACCGTGGCCCACCGGACACCTTCGATGGCGCCAAGGTCCGGCGTAGCGTCGTCGACGATTGCCACGAGTCGGTCGACTTCGGTGGTTTCCAGCGGGCGCCGCCACGCGATGCGCCCCATGCTCTCGATGAAGCTACGCACGCAACTGGCGTCGCCTGTGTCGGTGAGCTCGCAGCCGAGCAGCTCGTTTCGCCGCGTCTGATCGGCAAATACGTCGTCCACCGCCGCCTCGATTGCATCCTGGTACTGTTCGACACCACGGGCGGAAGTGATGACGTGCGCCGCGCCGATCGTGGAAAAGTCGTCCGTTTGAATGTCGCCATCGAGCGCTTGAATATCGACTACAGTCCCAAAGACATCCCGCACCGCGTTGCGAAACTGCAGTCTGGTCAAGCGGCGTAGCATGCCCGCCGGCGGCTCGAATGGTACCGGTTCTGCGATGGTTGTCGGTGCCATCGGCGACGCTGGGTCTGTCCCATCTGGAGAAGCACCGGGAACAGCTTCTGATGGATTCTGCCCTCCAGCGGGAACTCCGGTCATCGCGCCTGGCACGGTGCCGGTAGCGCCAGGCGTCTCCCCGACGCCCGGCGTCGGGGTGCCGACGCTCCCGCCCGGAACGGGTGCTCCAGTTAGATCCTCAGGCATGGACCCATCGTCCCCGAGCTCACCTTGGCAAGCACTTGCCAGAGCGGCTGCGGCGGCGAGTAGAGCCACTCTGGAAAAGCTACATGTAGGCGCGCGTAGGATTTCTCGTGTTGTGAATTGCTTCATCATTCGACTCGAATGGCGTGACCAGATGGCCTCGTACACGCAGGTGTGCAGGAGCCCAACGAGTACTAATGGCAAAGTATGCACTATCCTTCGATGAAAAGCTCCGTGTTGCGCCCGAGCCTACACACCGACACCGCACGTATCCACCCTAGGTACCGAGGGCCTGCAAACCTTCACGCGTTCGCTGTAGTCGGACTGACCGCGTACTTTTTTCCCGACCCAGGTAACCCCGGGCGGTGGTGTCATTCTCCGCTCTCCCTGTTCTATCCCCTGCCTTTGGGAGAGCTTGCTGCCACATTCCAGGCAGAGGAAATCTCCTTGGAAAACAAGGGTTGACAGGTCACGACAGGAGAAAATCGAACGGCTGGCACGGTACGTCGCGCGTCCTCTCATCACGCGGGCGGCTCCCTCGCCGCAACGACAGCTCTCTGTTGGTGAAGTTCAAGAAGGCGCGAACGGACCGCAGCCTCGAGCTCGTGTTGCAGGCAGACGATCTGCGGACGCGTCTGTGCGCCCGCGGTCCCGCCGCTGCGGTTTCACATGGTCCCCGACTTCGGCGTCTCCGTCGAGTCAGTCCTCTTACGACCCTCGTGTCGTGCCTCCGAACCGCCCCAGGGATACCACGTTCATCGTCCACCTCCAGCTGTTGGCTCACTCGACCTGTTGGGCTATCGAGACAAACGTTTACCTTGAACACGTCACCATCGGTGGGTCCAGACGTTGGCGCCTGTGTTGCGCGCCGACCTCGAGACTTGTCCGAAGTGCGGTGGCGATATGCGCTAGGTAGAAGTTACAGAGACTCAGGGGGCCGCCCACCGCCCGACGGCGCAGCAACGCACCTCTACCTCCCCCGAGCCCGCTATGTGTGCCAGGGGCCGTCCGAGATGCGCTTGGTGGGTGCTGTCTGCTGCTCAGGGACGATTGCGTCCTGGCGTGCGCTGGTCACGCTGCAGCGCGCAAGTCCTGCAACACGCCGGGCACACTGCGGCCCCATCGACACGGTGTGCAGCGCGCCCCGACGCACGTTCGGCACGGCGGGAGTTTCTGCTGTTCGGTCTCCCTACGCACTTGCCGGTGGCGGATGCACCTAGCCAATTATGGCCTCATGAGGAGCGATTGCTTTTCGTGTAAGGTGCGGGGCACATGGCCAAGGTAGTTGTTTTGGGCGGGGGCGTCGCGGGCCTCTCAGCAGCGCAAGAACTCGTGGAACGAGGCTTCACCGTCGAGGTGTACGAGAAGGGGCCTTCGTTTGGCGGCAAAGCGCGCAGCATCAATGCGGTCGGTACCGGTACGGGACCTCGTAAGGATTTGCCCGGAGAGCACGGGTTCCGCTTCTTCCCGGGCTTCTACAGCCACGTCACCGACACGATGAGCCGCATTCCCATCGGCGGCGGCAAGCACGTCTTCCCGGACAACTTCGAAGAAGCCAAGCGCATCGCGGTGTGCCAAACGAGCTCCCCGCCCTGGCTCTTTCTGTCGAGCGTACCGATGCCCAGCAACACCCTGGGCTGGCTGCAAGCGCTGGTTTCACTGTTAACCGCCGACAACCTGGGCCTGTCTACCCAAGACGCCGTCTTTTTCGCCAAACGCATCCTGCTCTTCTTGATGACAGGTCACAAGCGCCGGGAGGGCGAGTATGAACAGACTCCTTGGTATGAATTCATCGGAGCGACTCGCTCGGCGCAATACGAGAAGATCCTCGCGCGCAGCCTGACACTGATGCTCGTGGCCATGAAGGCCGAAGATGCGAGCACTCGTACGGTAGGCACCATCCTGGTGCAACTGTTGATCGATATCCTAGACCCCACACGACAATCTGATCGCATTCTCAACGCTCCCACGAACGACGCGTGGATAGATCCTTGGATCACTCACCTGTCGGGACAGGGCGTCACCTTGACGCCGGACGCAGAAGTGAAAGGATTTGTCCTCAACGGCCCAGGCGATGCGTTGACTGGCATCAACGTCGAGATCTCCGGTGTACCACAGGTCGTCACGGGAGATTACTACGTAGTCGCCCTTCCGGTGGAGGTCGCACAGACTGTGATGGACGTCAACCTGAAGGCCAAGGCGGGGCTCACCGGCATCGACGCCCTCCAGACCGCCTGGATGAACGGAGTCGTATTCTACATGGACAAGGACGTGAAGCTTACTGACGGGCACACGATCTATGCGGACTCCTCGTGGGCGATCACGTCCATCTCTCAGCCCCAATTCTGGAAAGACGTGGACCTGGCTGACTACGGAGACGGTACTGTCAAGGGGATCCTCTCTACCGTCGTTTCGGACTGGTTCGAAAACGGGCAGCACGTGGTGCCCACCAAGCCTGCCAAGAACTGTAGCAAAGACGAAGTCATCAACGAGGTGTGGGAGCAGGTCAAGGCGCACCACGCCCAATCCACCAAGGCAGAGGACCATCTAGATACGGTCAACAGGATCCACACCTTCGTGGACCCAGCGATCACCTTCGCCGCGGTCCCAGGGGATGAAAATACCAACAGCGAGCCGCTTCTCATCAACACCACCGACTCTCTGAAGGACCGTCCCTTGGCCGTTACCGCCATCACGAACATGGTGCTGGCATCCGACTACGTG
Organism: Polyangiaceae bacterium; assembly: GCA_050298815.1. GTDB lineage: Bacteria > Myxococcota_A > Polyangia > Polyangiales > Polyangiaceae > SZUA-265. The sequence continues at coordinate 158,713 of JBNKUV010000102.1, read as the reverse complement.
GTCACCAACACCGACCTGGCCACCATGGAGGGCGCCAACGAAGCCGCGCGTCGCGCCGTCAACGCGATCTTGACCAAAGAAGGGCAACCTGCGGACTGTGTGATTCACCCGCTGGAGGAACCGCAGCTGTTCGACCTGTTCAAGCAGGCCGATGACCTGGCGTTCGACAATGGCTTGCCGAACCCTTGGGAGGCGCTAGTCAACGAGCACGCGGAAACGATCCTGTCCGACACCCTCAATACCCTCGGCGTTCCGTCGTCGATACCACCAATTTCCGGCGCGACCCCCGGACTCGTGCTGTCGGTGATTCTCAACGCCATCCTGATCCTGATTCTAGTGGCGCAGTATCTCTGAGGTGGTGCCTCGTACTCGCGCGCCGGAGCGTGCCGATGGCTCGACAAGCTTGGTCACTTCGGCGTCCGCCGTTCACGACGGCGAGCTCTGTCGGCGCGCTCCACTCTCACCCTCGAGCCTACGCACCTGGACTCGCTCGGAGACATTCTTGAACTGGTGCTCCTCGAGCGGCCCGAGGAGGAAGGCTTCGTCCAAGCGCCGCGCCGTGTCTTCGCTGACCAGGATGTTGCCACCTTCAGACGCTGCCGCGATCCGCGCAGCGACGTTGGTGACCGAACCCGTAGCCGTGTAGGTATAGCGTGTCCCTCCTGAAGCCTCCAAACGCGTGGAACCCACCAAAGCCTGACCAGAGTTGATCCCGATGTTCACCTGAACTGGGTCAAAGCTCCCGCGCACCTGCTCGTTGATCTGCTGGGTGCGGTCGCGAATCGCCAGGGCCGTGCGTGCTGCTTGCGCTGCGTGAACGTTTCGATCGGGATCTAGAAAAAGGATCATCAACCCATCGCCGGCCGTCTCGTTGATGTCGCCGCCGTTGACCAGAATGTCGTGGAGGAAGGCCGAAAAGTAACGCTCGACGAGGTAGTCGATGCGCGCGCCATCCAGAGCTTCGGCCAACTTCGTGTAGCCTGCGATGTCCAAGAACAGGATTGATACGTCCCTGGGGCGCTTCTCCAAGGCCGGTGCATCCGGGTTGTCGTCGATGATCTGCTGAACAGACTGGGGCACGAACTTCGCCAAGTGCATCTTCGCCTTCTGCAGTATGTCCACACGACGCATGGCACTCTGCAGATCTTTGGCGTGAGTACGCTGCCCTTCCAACAGCCGCACGTTCTCCAGCGCGATCACGAGCTTGGCGGCCACTAGCTCGAGTACTCGAAGCTTGTCTGGAGTGAACACTCCGACGGCAAGGTTGTTTTCCAAGTACAACACGCCCATCACGACCCCGCGCCGAAGGAGCGGCAGCGCCAGGATCGACAAGGGCTGGCGCTCGCGAACATACGGGCTGTCCTGAAAACGCCCATCGGTGCGGGCGTCGGCTATGGCGAGGGGGCGCTTCGTACGAGCGCTGTAATGCACGGCCGCCTCGCAAACTTCTTGCTGGTCCCCCAAGGGGCGCGCCATCAACACCTGCACCTCAGCATCATCCACCGAACCCATCGCTTGCAGGCGCAGCTCCCCTTCCTCCTCCAACGCGAGGGCACAACGTTCTGCCCCACCTGCTTCCAAGGTCACTTCCACGAGGCGTTGCAACGAGCGCGACATCTCCATCTCCGTGGAGATCGCCTGAGCCGCCTTCATCGCCGTCTCGATTTCCAGTTCCCGCAGCGCGCCCGTGCGCGCCTCCGCCACCTCGGGCAGCAAGGCGGTGGTGGCTTCGAGGCTGTTTTTCAAGGAGGGATCGACTTCGAACAGGTGGTCCACCTTGCGTGACGCGCCCCACTGCCCGTACAAGCGGGTAGCTTCGTGGAGATAGGCGCGCCCAACACCATGGCGACCTGCCTGACGGTGAAAATCCGCCGCCCGCTCGTTGGCAAGAGCCTCGAGGTTCAAGAAGCCCCCAGCTCGCGCCGTCTCGATGGCGCCTTCGTAGAGGCCCATGGTCTGGTCCACCCGCCAAACACTTCGGGATCGCTCCGCGAGCAACAACAGGTAGGGCGCGAGGAAGTTGTCCGGACAGGTCTTGGACCACTTCTTCAACGCCCGAAGTGACCGGCCAAGCAGTCTGCGCAGCTTCCTGCGGTCACCCTTCCTCGCGCTCATCATCGCCGTGCAGGTGAGGCCCGAGAAGAGCGCTTGCTCCACTTGGCAGATCTGGCTGAACCCGGCCTCGAATGCACGCGTGGTGGCGAGAGCGAGCGCCAACGCCTCATCGAGTCGGCGGAAGTGGTAACAGAGTTGGAGTTTCCAAACGTGATAGTAGTACAGCGACGTGGGGTTCGCATTGTCGCTCAGCCGCTGAACCTCCGTCGTTTCGTCCCATTCGGCACTGCTCATTACCCAGCCGCTGCCCGTTTCACCTCGCAGCGCTCGCACAGTCTGTCGCAAGGTACGGTAGGCATCGATGCTGAATGGATCCCGCGTGCCGTCGATGAAACTCGCGTACCTCTCGCTCAGGTCAGAAACCGTGCTGAGCCGAGCACCGCGAAAGAACGCGAGGGACTGATGCTGAACGGCGCAGTAGTTCGCGTACTGATGGTCGCCAGCGTCCAACGAGATCCGAAAGCCGTCACGAAGACGGTGGATGGCGTCGTCTACAGGGCAGGTCCAGAACTCGACGAAGCCGGCGAAGATGAGCACCACCTTGCTGCGCATAGCCACATCGTCGTTGTTCCACGAAAGCCGTACCGCCAGGTCGCCGAAGGCGTGAGCGGCGCGGTATCTACCCATGCCCGCCCCCAAGATGAGCGCCATCAGGACATATCCGAAGGATGCGGCTGGAGGGTTACCCCGTCGCAGCGAGATGTTGACGATCTTGAGCGCCGCCAACATCATGATGTTCGGGTCGTGGAAGTAGGCCGCTGGGCAGAAGCTGACCAGCAGTCGCGTGATGGCGCTCAGCTCTGGGTGATCGAGCGGAGGTAGCTCCCCAAGACGCTCGATACGGCGCCCGCGACGGTAGAACCACGATTTCAGGAGCTCCCACAAGATGTGATGTTCCCGCGCCTTCTGGGGTAAGCGGATGCCAAAACCACCCAACGCGACCAACCCGGAGCTAACAGCGTCTGCGTACTCCCCGCGACTGGTGAGGAGCAGCACACGCGTGTACTGCACCTGTGCGGCGTCCAGACGTGTCCTGACGTTCTGAACGAGTTCCTCAAAGCGGGAATCTGCGCTTTCGAGGTCCCCCGCCAAGTACTCACACTCGAAGCAGTCGAGGTACAGGCTATAGGTGAGCTCGTATTCCGACTGCCAGCGATCGGCAGGAAGCGCGGCGATACCGACGCGGAGAAAGCGAACGGAATCACCATGTGCCAGAGACGCCCGAGCCCGCTGCCCCGCCGCAAGATTGAGCTTCGCCAACTCGAGCTTCTCTTGGTCGGAGAGCGGGAGGTCCGCGCCGTGATTCAGGTTGTCGACGACTTCGAAGAGCACATCCTCAAGACGCTCCTCGGAGGTGCTTTCCAACACCGAACGACCGATCCGATACCGAAAGGCATTCACGTCGTCGTCGTGGATCAGCGCGAAGGCCGCTTGCTGGACTCGGTCGTGAATAAAAGAGTAGCCGGAGCGGCCAGTATCCTCTCGCGGTTCGATGAGGCCCGCCCGAACGGCGGAGGCCAGCCTCTCCTTCACCTCGTCCGTCGATTGAGATAGTACCGTCGCCAACGTGTTCCTATCGAAGATCGCGCCGAGGCAGGACGCTGCCGTTAGAGCTTCACGAGTCGCCTGCGGAAACCTGGTCAGGCGTCGGGTCAGCAGATCGGTGACTTCACCGGTCAACGCCTCGAATTCGATGCTCCCCTCGTCCCAACGCCAACCCCCTGTGACCGGATCGAGGCGTAGGTGCTCTCGTTCGTGCAGCACCCGCAGGAACTGTCCGAGAAAGAAGGGGTTGCCCCCTGTCCGTTCGTGCAATCTGGACGCCAGTGGCGCGCATTCTGAAGTGGCACATCGCAACGACGCCGACACGACCGCTTGGGTCTGCTCCAAAGAGAGCTCGGTCAACGAAAGCTCGGTCACCTTCACACCGGCGCCAGCAAGGGACACCAAGAGGTGATTGAGCGGGTGAGACTGGGAGACTTCGTTGTCTCGGTAGGCGCCCACCAGTAGCAGGTGCCTCGTCATCGGATCCGTCAACAGCGCCTCGACCAGTGTCAAAGACGCGGCGTCCGACCACTGCAGGTCGTCGAGGAAGAGCACCAGTCCCCGGTCACGGCGCGCAAACACTGCCACGAAGTCGCCAAAGACGCGATGCAATCGATTGCGCGCTTCGACCGGCCCCAATACTGGCGCTGGAGGCTGTTGACCGATAATGTGCACCAGGTCCGGTATGATGTCGACGATCAACTGGGCGTGCGCACCCAGCGCCTCGACGATGCGCTGCCTCCAGTCGGCGAGCACGTCTTCCGGTTCCGCGAGCAGGCGCCGCACCAGATCTTCGAACGCGCTCGCAATGGCCGAATAGGGCACGTTGCGCCGGTACTGTTCATACTTGCCCGAGATGAACGCACACTCCTCTGCCAAGGTGCGTTTGGCTTCAGCTACGAGCATGGACTTTCCGACCCCGGGCGCTCCGCTGACCAAGACGATTTCGACTCGACCCCAACCGCCGCGATCGAGCGCGCCTCGCAGCAACGCGAGGTGTTCGTCTCGACCCACCAACTTGCGCGAAACCTGAAAGCGCCGGTCGGCTTCGTTTTTTCCGGGCTGGAAGTCGTCGATGCCGCTGCCGTCCCGCCAGGCATCGATCAGGCTCTGCACATCAATTGCTAGTCCCGTTGCAGTCGCATAGCGGTCGTCGGCATCCTTGGCTAGTAACCGCAGGACCACACGGGAGACGGCCTCCGGGATCGCCGCGTTGAGCGCCGACGGAGATACGGGGCGACGCGCCAAGTGTGCATGGATGAGCTCGCCCCGATCTGCCGACTGAAACGGTAGACGACCAGCGAACAGACCGTAGAGGATGACGCCTAGGGAATACAAATCAGCGCGCTGATCGACGGGGTGGTTCAGGCGACCTGTACGCTCGGGGGCGATGTACTTCGGATCGCCGACCAGAGCCGTTGGCGCCGGTAGTACACCTTCCGCAGGCAGCTCAATCAACGGCAAGGTCAGCCGTGCTTCATGAGTCCGTGAATCGACCTCGATACCTCCGGCGTCGAGATACGTGTGCATGCGACCGGAGCGATGAACAGCTTCGATCTCCCGCGTCAGTGCCAAACCGATGGCAAGCGCCTGACTGAGCGGCAACTCCATGGCGAGAAGTGTGGTCAGCGGAACGAATCGGCTGCTCGCACCGTCGGGGATCGGCTCCAATACGCCCAATTTGCGTCAGTCCTTGTGCGCTGTGAGGATCCCATACCTCCAGTGTCCGTCACAGAAGCTTCTCCATTGATCGCGAGAGGCGCGGACGTTGGCTGACTGAGCTTTGGTGCGCCAACCCAAGACACGGTGCAAAGCAAAGTCTATAGGTCGCGCTACGAAGGTCAGGAGATACAAGCGACGCAGCGACCGGCGTGCGTAGTGGGAACCATCCTCTACCCCGACACGGGAAAAACCTGCTCGTTCTGCCCAACTCTGATGCTCCTGCATCGTGCCAAGCCCGGGGATGGCCCAACCTTGCAGCCAACTCTGAAGCAACTTCTCTTGCCTTCCGTTGAGCAGCCTCGGGGTCCGCATGTACTCAGCCACTACCAATCGCCCGCCCGGGCTCAGAACCCGGTACATCTCTTCGTAGAAACGGGATTTGTCCTGGGCGTGACACAAGCTTTCCAGTGCCACGGCCGCGTCGAAGCGGTTCGCTGGGAAGGCAGTGTTCGTGTAGTCGTCCACCTCGAAGCTTACGTCGGACACTCCCTGGATCTGTGCCAGCCGCTGGGCCTTGTGAACCTGACCGGCTACCGGTGTGATACCAACCACCTGGGCTCCTCGGTTGGTGGCTAGCCAGCGACTCGTCCCTCCCACACCACAACCCGCATCCAACACTCGATCGCCCGTCGAGATACCAGCGAGGTTCGCTAGGACGGCGTTTGCATTGGAGAGGGCGTCCGCGTGGCGGCGAATGCCTGGCTCGTAGTAACCGAAATGCATCGCATAGTTGGATGGGTTGGCCCAGACCAGGCGGTAGTCGACGTACGTTTCGTCGTAGTAGGTTTGGACCTCTCGAAGGGAGCTGGTGGACGCCATCTTGAAGCTGATTCCGTCAGAGAACGACGCCCATGCTAGCCGGGTTGGGATGCAAGACCAACACCGCCGCGGGACAAACCCTCCTGCCCGCCGCGACCTTCGGTGGCAGGCACAAGCCAGCGTCGCCAGGCCTGCTCGGAGGCCCAACTACTGGAATCTCATGCACTAGTTGGGCGAGTGTGGTTTCTGTGCCGTTTCCCAACCCTCTGGACAGTGCGCCGGGGACCTCGTGCGGATATCTGCAGACATCACCTGACACTCCGGCTGCCTGTGTCACCGCTGGTGGCAGCCTGTACACGAGATCGTCGAGTTGACCATCATGTCTCCTTCGCCTTCACGCTCGAACCGCAGAGCTATGGCCTCAGCTGCCGCGATGCGCTCAGCCAAGATCTCTTGAAACGGCCACCGCCGGAAGCTCCGGCTGAACCGAGCGTTCTGATACATGGCGACCGCCAGCTCGGGTTCACCGTTCTTGACGAGCACGTCTCCGGTGTGCACGAAGAATCGATCGAAGACGACGAAGCACACCTCCCGCTGTCACGAACGGTGGGTATCTGGGACGAGAGCGACTACTTCGGATTGCTCAGTAATGCGTCGGGCTACCAGGTCGACGAGGGGCGCGTTCAAACGATCGTCAGGCCGCTACCATGACCGAGTGTTCACTCTTCGCCACGTGATTGAGATCGCGCCAACGACCCGTGCACTCTTGAACTGCCACCACATCAACAGACCGGACACGGCCCACAGCGCCAGGGACAGGCCAGTTCGATACAAGAGCCAGTCGCTGACCTACTGGTCGTATCGAGCGATGTCTGGCTGGTACATGCCGTGGATTGTACCCCTCGGGGTGAGCGTATCACCAAATGGCCCTAGGATATTCAGTATGGGCGAGAACGGTCCGGGGAGGGTGGATCGTTGCCCTCGGATTGCCCCCGGCTCTCTGGAAACCTCGGGTACTAAGGTTACCAAAAACGCGCCTACGGTGTCCGGCAATGACCGGATCGGGTAGCACCGCCCCCGTGCAAACAACTCTCAAACCCGGCAAAAACGCCGCATTTCGGCTGTTTCGCTTGGAGCCAACTACCAGAATCGAACTGGTGACCTACGGTTTACGAAACCGTTGCTCTACCGACTGAGCTAAGTTGGCGGGACGGCGGAGTGTACGCAGCAAGAAGCCGGAGTCAAGCAGTCCGAAGCGCATCCGATACGCCCTCGTGGGGGTGAGCTCAGTGCGGATCTGGAGCCTCTCCGGGCGCCGAATGTGCTCCCCCCCTCGGACTGGGCTAGCCAAACGGATTGCGTTTGATAGTGTCGCGCGCCAACCCGAACAACAGGAGACACGAAATCAATGCGGGACTACTTCTTCACGTCCGAATCCGTCGGCGAGGGGCATCCAGACAAACTGTGCGACGCCGTCTCGGATACCGTCCTCGATGCGCTACTCGAGCAAGACCCCAACAGTCGTGTGGCTTGCGAGACCTTCTGCAAGACGGGCTTCGTGGTCGTGGGCGGCGAGGTGACGACCAAAGCGACGGTAAACTACGCCGAATTGGTCCGCGCAGCGATTCGAGATATCGGATACACGAGTTCCGAAATGGGGTTCGACGCCAACACCTGCGGCGTCCTACTCGCCTTGGAAGAACAATCCCCGGACATCTCCCAAGGCGTAACGGCAGGTCAGGGGCAATACAAGGAGCAGGGCGCTGGGGATCAGGGCCTGATGTTCGGCTACGCCTGCGACGAAACGCCCGAGCTGATGCCTGCCCCAATCATGTACGCGCACAAGTTGATGCGTCAGTGCTCCAAGATCCGCAAAGGAAAAGCTGGATCCCTGCTTCGCCCGGACGCCAAGAGCCAAGTCACGCTGCAGTATGTGGACGGAAAGCCCACGCGCATCGACACCGTGGTGCTCTCGACCCAGCACGCTCCCGAAGCCAAGAAGAAGGAACTGCAGGAGCTCGTCATGGAGTCGGTGATCAAAAAGGCTCTGCCTGCCAAACTGCTTGACGCAAAAACCAAGTACTACATCAACCCCACCGGTCGCTTCGTGGTCGGAGGTCCTTGTGGCGACGCAGGACTGACGGGTCGTAAGATCATCGTCGATACGTACGGGGGCGCGGGACGTCACGGCGGCGGCGCGTTCAGCGGCAAGGACCCATCGAAGGTCGACCGTTCCGCTGCGTATTACGCGCGCTATGTCGCCAAGAACATCGTCGCGTCAGGCGTTGCGGCCAGGGCAGAGGTGCAGATCGCTTACGCCATCGGCGTCGCCAAGCCGATGGGCGTATTCATCGATACGTTCGGCACCAGCAAAGTGGATGAGGCGAAACTCGAAAAGTTCGTCGCAAAGAACTTCGACATGCGCCCCCGTGCCATCATCGAACAGCTGGACTTGCTCAAGCCCATCTACCGCCAAACGGCCGCCTACGGCCATTTTGGGCGTGACTCGTTCAGCTGGGAGCGTACGGACCGGGCTGAAGAGATCGCCAGCGCGTTCCTCTAAACCGTCGTCTTGGTCGGAGCTGCTCGGTCGAGAAGGTCGGTCAAAGAAAGAAAGCCCCACCGCCGATGGCGTGTGGGGCCTTCTTTTTCTCGACTCGCGGGGGAGAGAGCGTGCAGGCAACCACGGGGTCGCCCCGCAACAACTCAGATGGCGTCGTCGCCTTGCTCGCCAGTACGAATGCGCACGGCTTGGTCAACCGGGCTGACGAATATCTTGCCGTCACCGATGCGGCCGGTCTTGGCGCTCTTCTCGACCGCGTCGAGAACGGACTGCGCCTGGCTGTCAGCCACAACCACCTCGATCTTCACCTTCGGCACAAAATCCACCACGTAAGCAGAGCCACGGTAGACTTCCTTCTTTCCGCCCGTACGGCCGAAGCCCTTGACCTCGGTAACGGTCATGCCCTGCACTCCTACCTCGGAGAGGGCGTCTTTAACTTCGTCCAGCTTGAACGGTTTGATGATCGCTTCGACCTTCTTCATCTTTCTTGTTCCTTCGCTAATCGGGCTAAGAGCAGTGCGCCGGGGCCTCACAAGCCATCAGGCGCTGACAAGCATCCTTCGGCGTGTTCTGCCGAGTAACGGGTGCCAGGTTTCCAAAATGTTTCTCTTGTGGAACTACTTGTGGGGTTGTTTCCCCCGCATCCGACACGTGCCTGAAACCTCACGCCACGGCTTCGTTGTGCGCCACCAATCGCTGCAATCACGAGGGGTTAGCGACCAACGCGCTTCATTGTTCGCTAACCGTGAACGCAATCAAGGCGCCGGGTAGACGACGTCATTGAGAAAGGTGCCTTCCGGTTCGTCACCAAAGCATAGGCCCAAGTCCCGAGCTGTCGCCACCACCGGGGAGTCCATGGGGACGGTGCGGATATCACCGGTCGCCTCCTCCAACGACACGAGTTCGAGCAGGTTGTTGCGGATAGCCACCATCCCACTCTGTTCCGTCTCCGCCAAGAAGCGCGTCGCAGCAGTGCCCATTCGCAACGCCAACAGCCGATCCGACGTCACCGGCGATCCCCCCCGCTGCAAGTGCCCCAACACCAATGAGCGCGTGTCCTTGCCTGTTCGCTTGGCAATTTCCTCTGCCACGACTTGGGCGATGCCGCCAAGCCGCACGTGGTGGGAAAACTGGTCCTTCTCGCCGCGCGTCACGTGTTGACCGTGGATCGTCGCTCCCTCAGCCACGACCACTATCGAGAAGTGGCGCCCGCGCTTCTCTCTGCGAAGGATCTTCTCGCTGACGATATCGAGGTTGAAGGGGATCTCCGGGATCAGGATCACATCAGCACTGCCCGCGATACCGGCATGCAACGCGATCCATCCGGCGTTGCGCCCCATCACCTCCACCACCATCACCCGTTCATGTGCCTGTGCCGTCGAATGCAACTTGTCGAGTGCCTCCGTGGCGGTGGCGACAGCGGTCTCGAACCCAAACGTCACATCGGTACCTGGCAAGTCGTTGTCTATCGTCTTGGGTACGGCGATGACCCGCGGAAGCCCTCGGTCGAGCAGCTTCTTGGCGAGTTTGATGGATCCGTCGCCCCCGAGAGCCACGAGCGTGTCGATCTGCAACTCGTTGAATCGAGCGATGAGGCGCTCGGACACATCTGTCGGCACCTTCTTGCCATCTATCAGCATAGGATAGTTGAATGGGTCCCCTCGATTGGTGGACCCGAGGATGGTTCCACCAAGATGAGTGATGCCGCGCACCGCATCGCGATCGAGCTCAACTATCCCGCTCGGATCATCCTCGATGAGACCTCGATAGCCGTGACGGATACCGAGAACCTCCCACCCGCGGACGCGCGCGCTCAACACGACCGCCCGAATGACGGCGTTGAGTCCGGGGGCATCCCCACCGCCAGTGTTGACCGCTATCCTTCGTCCAGCCATATCTCGCCGCGCAGCGTATCGAGCGCGACTCCAAATCCAAAGTGAATTGATGGTTTCCCAAACGACCCTGAAGACCGAGCTGGAGCAGCAGCTCCCCACGCCGGTCCACCAGCTGCGAAGCGTTGCCGGAGGCTCGGGCTCTCTATGGGTAAAGAACGATGGCCTGACTGGACAACGGTACGGTGGCAACAAGCTTCGCAAGCTCGCGCCGCTTCTGGACCTCGCCCGCCAGCGGAACTGTACGCGGTTGCTCACGGTGGGTGCTGCGGGTAGCCACCACGCGTTGGCGACCACGATTTATGGCGCAGCGGCCGGCTTCGAGGTGAATACCCTGCTGGTGCCGCAGTACCACACACCTCATGCGGAACGCGTGTTGCGCGCGACTATCGCTGCCGGAGCGGACGTGATCCCCGTCAAGACAGCGTCCGGCGCGCTGAGGTCCCTGCGACGCTTGTCCGCGCCACGCGTTCTACGCATTGGGCCGGGAGCGATGGGTAACACTGGGGCCGTCGGCTACTTGCAGGCCGCTTGCGAACTCGCCAAGCAAGTGGAGGAAGGCCTGATGCCGCCACCGACACGAATCGTGCTCGCGTTGGGCTCAGGCAGTACAGCGGCGGGGTTGCTGGTCGGGCTTCAGCGGGTCGGCTTGGGCTGCACGGTGGTGGGCGTCCTCGTGGCACCCAACCCGGCTGCCCGACCGATGGTGCTCGCTCAAGCCGCGTCCCTGGCTCGGGCAACCGGCGACGAGTTTTCACTCCGGCAAGGTCATCGACGCTTTGCCGTCTGGAGCGACGCGGTGGGACGGGGCTATGGGATCCCAACCGAGGCAGGCGAACGGGCCACGAAAACCGCGCGAGCTCATGGGCTCATCGTGGATCCAACCTATACGGCAAAGGCATTCTCGGTCGCCCTCGAGTTTTGCAGAAACCGTGACGGAACGACGCTCTACTGGCATACGCTTTCCGCCGCATCGATGGAGCCGCTGCTGGCCCACGCCCCGGACCTGGCACAGCTTCCCGTCGAGCTGCGGTCACTTTTGATCCCGACGCGTTGAGTTTCCCAGATCGTTGGGAAGCAAGGTAACTTCTCCATTCGAATACGTGAGTCGCGCGCACCCGACCCCTGGTGCGCACCTTAAATTCAGCTCTGAGCATGGTCAGTACAAGCTTCGCCGCCCCTGTTGGAGAGATCCTCGACGACAAATTCCGGGTCACCCGCGAAATTGGCCGAGGCGGCATGGCCACGGTTTATTCCGCAGAGAACATCGACATCGGCAAACGAGTCGCCGTCAAGATCCTCTCGGACGATCTCGCCACGAGCAAGACGGTGACCGAGCGCTTCCTGAGAGAAGCGCGAGCGGCTGCCAAGATCCACAGCCCGTACATCTGTGAAGTCTACGACGTCGGCACGTATGATGGCCGTCCGTTCATCGTCATGGAGCTGCTCCAAGGTGAGAGCCTCTACGATCGATTGGCGCGGGAGCGCCAGCTATCGATCGAAGACACCCTGCGCATTGCGATCCAGACGGCCAAGGGGCTACGCAAGGCCCACGAGATGAACGTCGTTCATCGCGATCTGAAGCCGGAGAACATCTTCCTGACGCCAGGAGAGGACGGTGGGATCCACACCAAGTTGGTCGACTTCGGGCTCGCGAAGTTCTACGAGCCAACTCACGATCCGGCGTCCGCCAGATTGACCAAGGAAGGGGCGCTCTTCGGGACCCCGGCGTACATGAGCCCCGAGCAGGCCAAGGGCAAGGGCAACGTCGATCAGCGCTCGGACCTATGGGCACTCGGTTGTATCGTCTTCGAGATGCTCACCGGCCGAACCGTGTGGGACGTGGAGCAAGGCGTGGCGATGATCCTCGCGCAGATCGCAAGCAGCCCCTTGCCATCAGCCACGGAGTATCGACCAGATCTGCCGCCCACGTTCGACAAGTGGTTGACAAGAGCCCTCGCACGCAAGCCAGACGCGCGCTTCAGCGGAGCCGACGAGTTCGTCGTGGCACTGCAGGCTGCTCTTCGCCCCGGGACCTCCTCGAGCCCAGGCACCATCACCCCAGAAGACCCCCTGCCCGCCGGGCCACCCTCTCCTGCACCGCTGATGCCCCCTGTCGCACCAAGTGCCCATGTGCCGGCGCTCGGCGGCCAAGCGGAGCAAGCCCCCTCAAAGCGGCGTTGGTGGTACGCCGTCGCGTTTGCACTCGGCGGTGGTCTGGGCGGATGGTTCGTGGTGGATGCCATCAACCAGCGAGGGGGCGCGCCCCCTGCGGAGTCCGCGCCGTTCGCCGAAGAGATTGCAGAGGCGCAGAAGCTCCTGGCCAAGGGCCAGATGCAGGAATCCATCAACGAACTGAAAGTCGCCTTCGACAAAGGGCAGGGCAAGGCGGCGCGGTCGCTTCTGACTCATGTCTCAACGTCCAAGGAAGAGCCGGCCGGCACCTGCAAACTCAGCGGAATTGGGCACCCGCGTCCGTTCGAAAGTGACGGCGAGAGTTCCAAGCCCACAATGCTGGCCACGGGAGAAACCACGGTAGTAACCTGGGCTGACAAGGTCGAGAGCACAGGGATGGTTCAGGCTCGCAGCGCAATTCTTGACAGCGCGCTGCGGCGAACGACCCCCGTGGTCAACATCACGCCCGAGGCCAACAGCGCCAGAGATCCCGAACTGTTTCGTCTCGCTGACGGTTTGGGGCTGCTGTTCTGGGACTTTGGGGGTGATCGCCCTGGTGCATACACGCGCTTGTTGGACACTTCGGGCGCACCCAAAGGAGCGCCACGATTGCTCAGCTCTAGCGAAAGAAAGCACCCATATTACCCGGCGATGGCGGCGGATGATGACGGCACTTTCTGGGTCGTCTGGGTGGAGCCCAGCCGCGAGCGGGTCTTCGACCTTGCAATCCGGCACTTGGACGGGAAGCTGGAGCCAATCAGCAATCCCGTGGCGGTAACGGGCTACGCAACCCCTGTGACCGGCAAGACCCAAGCTGCCCGCCCCTCGATCGCGGTCCTGGGCAAGCTCCTCGTGGTGACGTACACACTGCGACGAGGGTCCAAACAGCACCTGATGATGCTACGCATCAACAAGCAACTCGCGGCATCGGGGCCGAGCGTCGTTCCGGACGATCGTCCCGCAACGCAGGGCGATGAAGAAAGTGATCGCTTCCTGGGCCAAGTCGTCCAAGTCAACGAGGCTGCTGGTAATCATGACTACAGTACGGTTCGCTGCGGAAGCGCCGGCTGTTTCATCTCTTGGGACGACCCTCAGAACACCGGTTTCCTCGCGCACACGACCCCCAACGGCGATTTCGTCTGGCGTCGCTCACTCGGAGCGGAAACAGCCCGGCCGGGCATCACTCTGTCCTCCGACGCGCAGAAGGGCATGCTCGCCTACTTCGACAAGAAGCGTGTGTTCGTGGCCCCCTTCGACACGCAGGCAGTGGCTGAGCCCACGGTCATCGGGCGTGTCAGCGCCGCGTTGCAGCAGCCCCCACCGTGGCTGGTGCGCGCGCAAGATGGCTCCAACCAATGGTATGTTGGGTGGCGAGGGTACGAGGCTGCGGTTCCCGAACCCTTCGTTGCCAAGGTTGTTTGCGAGTGAGCATGACATGCCGAAGCTGCCTTTCGCCCACAGAGCGCCCCCATGGCCCAACCATTTGCGGATCCCCTCTCGTAGCCGTGTCCGCAACGCGCCACTGATCGGTCAGAACATCCTGCTCACGCCAGTCGACCCTGCGGATGGCCCAGAGCTCTGGGAGGTCGTCGACGGCTCGAGAAACCACTTGGAACAGTGGCTGCCTTGGGTTCCATTCAACAACACGCCGGTCGCAAGTCAACGCTACGCGGAAAGCTGCGCCGCGGATTGGGACGCCGGGCGTGCTGTGCGCCTTGCGATACGCCGACGCGGTGACAACCGTCTGCAGGGCATCGTGGGTCTGGACAACTGCGTTCACATTCACCGCAGCTGTGAGCTGGGCTATTGGCTCAAACGCGGGGCGCAAGGCCACGGCATGATGTCGGAAGCGGCTCGATTGGCCCTCGACTTCGGCTTCGATGAACTCGGCATTCATCGGGTGCGCTGCGCCGCTGCGACCGACAACGGCCGCAGCCTGGCGGTGATCCGACGTCTCGGGTTCCAGCTGGAAGGCACCGCCCGCCAGGCAGAATTCGTCGACAATCGCTGGCTGGACCATACTGTCTTCAGTCTCTTGTCCACCGATGAACGGCCGTGGCGCGCGCGGTAGTACCTCGAACGTGGAGCCTGCTAGGCTTCCTAGAAAGGCTGCGCTGGTTGCGTCGCGGGCAGGTCCCGTTCGCCTCCCTCGTCCCTGCAATCGTCGTCACCTTTGGCCTTCTCGCCTCGATCGCAATCGCTGCGATCGGTATCAACCAGCTCAAGCACCACAACGACCGAGGCGCCGCACTTCGTGCTTCCCTCTTGTCCAGAACCCTGAGCGAGCGCCTGAGCGCTGCGCCCCCTCAGCAGCACGCGGCCATCGTCGACCTGGCCGCGATTCGCTCAGGCTCCGAGATCCTGCTCGTCCATGAATCGGGACGACTCATCGTTGACGGAAGCGTGCACCCGCCACCATCTCCCGGGATTTCGCAACTGCTCGTCACTCGCGAGGGGGAAACAGAGACGACTCTCGGCAGGGCAAGGTTTTCAACCCAAAGGCTTCGCCCACCCTACCAAGACACCAACGTCATCATTCTCGTCGCGGCCCCGCAACACCCAGTGGCCGCTCAATCGATGCTGCGCTCCCTCGGCGCATACAGTGCAATCCTCCTCGGCATCGCGGGCCTGGTTGCATTCGCCCTCTCCCGGGACGTCAACGGCGACGTCACGTACTTGACTCATCGAATCCGGGACATGGCAAGAAGTGACACCGCTCCAACGGGAGAAACGGTGCCTGTGCGTACGGTGGATGATGTCGGGGCGATCACGCATGCCTTCAACGACTTGGTCCAGCGCTTCAGCGAGGCTCAGAGGTGCTACCGCGAAGACCTCAGTCTGGCCGTCACACTGGAACACGACAAGTCCGCGTTCTTGGCAGCCCTGAGCCACGAGCTGAAGACTCCACTCAACGTAATTTTGGGTTTCACCGATGTACTGCTGGCCGAGGTGGAGGGCCCACTGACGGATGAGGGCAAAGAGTGCCTCAACACGGTCCGCGACTCAGGCACACACCTCAAGGCCCTGATCAAAGACATTCTGGACTTGTCCGCCCTCGAATCCGGTGAGCTCACTCTGGCCCGTGGAATGACCAACGTCTACGTCATAGCCAACAGCGTCCTCAACGAATACCGTGTGTCCGCTCAGGCCAAAGGCCTCCAGTTGTCGATCAGCGGGGATGACGCCATCGCCTTTGCCGATCCTCTGCGCGTTCGGCAGATCGTCGGCAACCTCGTTGGTAACGCTGTAAAGTTCACACAAACGGGCAGCGTCAAGATACGGGTAGAGCCTCGCAAGGACGGGACCGCTCTGATCGTCAGTGACACGGGCCCCGGCATTGCCGTAGGTGACCAGGGCGCGGTCTTTGAGGACTTCTCCCAAGTCGGCGACCTCAGGGCACGGGGCGCGGGTACCGGCCTCGGCTTGGCTATCACTCGCCGACTAGTCCGGATGCATGGCGGCAAGATCTCGCTCAAGAGCGAGTTGGGCAAGGGCGCCGAGTTTACGATTGTCTTGCCCAATGTGCGAGACACCGACCCCACCCGACCTACGAATCCGCGCCCCCCCTTCCCTGACGGGGAGGACGAGTGACTCCCGACCGATTGCAGAAGCGTGTGCACGCGATGCAAAGCGGATTTTCCGTCGGAGCAGCGCTCGCGTTTGCGCTGGCCGTCCCCACCCTCCTGCAACTCAGTGGCGACGTGAGGGGCAGCGTCAGAACGGCGTTGGCGCTGATCATCTTGCTCGGTTCAGTGTTGTCCGGCATGGCGACTTGGTTGCGATTCAAACGCTATCGCTTTCTGCTGCAGTCGCTCGCGCTGGACAAGCGCGAAGGAAAAGGAGCTACGTTGGCGGTGGACGCGATCGCCAGCTTTGCCAACGAGCCGGCGAGTTTGACGCGCTGGTGGCTGCTACTGCACGCGCTGGCCTTGACCTTGATGTTATCGCCACTGAGCCCAGATGCCCTGGACTCGACGACTGCCAGTGCGGTCGTGCTGCTGACGGGACTGATGTTGGCCACTACCTGCCTACCGATGCACGTGCTCATCCGGCGTGACTTTCTGGATGTGCTCGAACTGGCACCGCCCGCCTTGATGCACGAGATGATGCTCAAGTTCGACAAGACCCCGCATGCACGCGGAAGGATCAATCGCCGCATCGTCGTCGCTGTGGCAACGCCGGTCTTGTTCGTGGCGTTGGGCTCCGCCCTGATCGTGAACGCTCATTTGCGTCACGATGACCAGACGATTCGGGAAGAGACCGCCCGGATTCTCGCCCGGGCAGCCCTCGAAGTGGAACCAGGCGGGCTCGAGGGGCTCGACCGAGCACTGGATCAGGCGACGGACCTTGGATTCTACGCGCAAATCGCGGCCCCGGATTCGCGTCATGGGGTGATCCTCGAGGGCAGGGGCATCGTGGAGCTGACGACGCCGCTTCAGAACGGCAACGCTCGCGTTCGGTTCAACCACTCGACCATATCTGTTCTCAGTGCCGCCCCACTTCTCGTCAGCCTGCTAGCAACGGTTGCCGCAGCCATCTTCGGCTTCTTGCTCGGCAACGTGCTGAGTATGGACTTGTACTTCGCGACACGCGGTGTTCGGCTGTTGGGAGCCACCCCCGCAGCACTGAACCAGCACACCGGAGTACTACGGCCGCCCAGATTGCGGCTGGTGAGCGAGCTCGCGGCTGCCATCGATCGACTCACTGGTCGTTTCGCCGTATTCGCGCAGGCACAGGAAGATGCCATCGAGGCCCGTTCGACAGCCGTGCGTGCGCGTGGCTTGTTTTTCGCCTCTGTGAGCCATGACTTGAAGGCGCCGCTGAACTCTATCCTGGGCTTCACTCACCTGGTTGGGCAACAGCCCCTGACCCAAGGGCAGCGCGAGAGTCTGGACGCGATTCACACCCGTGCTCAAGAGCTGCTGGCGCTGATCGAGACAATCCTCGACGCCGCCCGGGTCGAAGAAGGACAACTCTCGTTGGTGACCGACGAGGTTCCGTTTCGGGAGCTGTTCGACAAGTCCGTCGAAAAGGCCAGGCAGCTCTCCGCAAGCTTCAGCGCTCAAATATTCGAGGAACTCGACGAAGACATTCCACCGGTGCTCGTCGATCGAACTCGGGTGGTACGCGCCATCGCCACATTGATTGCCTACAGCGTGCGTAGCAACGAAGGAGGCAAGATGTGGATCCGCGCCGAACGCGAAACAGAAACGACGTTGCGTCTGGATATCGATGTGCCGCGCCCGGCTCATTCGCCGACACAACTGGAATGGATGTTATCTCCGACCCATGAACAGCGCCAGCGTGAACACCGAGGGCTGGCACTCGGTCTGCGCCTGGCAAGATCAGTGGTGCAACTGCACGATGGCTCGGTGCGGGTAGTGGACCGAGGGAAAAAGGGCGCCATGTTCTGCGTCAAACTGAAAACCGTCGAAGCGCCGATCCCGTCGGCAAGCGCGCCTTTCCATTCGATGCCGCCGCCACCATCGAGTGTACCGCCGCCCTCGAACCGCATGACGCATGACGCGACCGCGCACATTCCACCACCGCCAGCGCTGCCAACTGCCGCGGGGGGTCAATGGGGCTCCCGCCAATCTGGTTCCAGACCAGCCGATCCCATACCGAGCGGCATCCCCGGAAGCTGGCGCCCCCCAAACGAGCGGGAGCCCACTCTCCCTCCGCCCGCCGCCCCAAGTGAGGTGCCGCCGCCGTTCCCAAGCTCGAGGCCGCCGTATCGACAGGCGGCGCTGCCGGTGGCGCCGCATCGACCCCTCGCGCCGAGCGAGACTCCATTGCCCCCTGCGTCGCGGCCGTTCTCCCAACCCCCGCCGCCACCCGAGAGCAAGCGGGGCGCAGACCTGCTCCCCCCTCGCCCAAGCCTACCCAAACCGACGGTCAGCAAGCCCATGACCGCCCCCGGACGCCTCGCTCCGAGTACAAGCGGAGGGCTTCCGGCAACGGACAACCCGCCGGAAGAACCCACACGTCTCTCCAACCCGCCGCCCAAACCCAACTCCGCAGCTGCGCTACTCAGTACTGCACCCGAGCGCCCCCCCCGGGAGCGGCTCTTCGTGCTGGGTGAGGAGGCGGGCCCGGACTCCACGGAGCCCGCTTCCAATCGGCTCGGTGCGCTGCTCGGCGGCGACACGGCGGGGCGCGCGTACTCGTCAGGACCAGATTCGGACGAGGAACTGGCCAGTTTTGATCCGGACTCCGCCCCCAACAACGCACCAGAAGCGCCGGACTCTGACGAGCCCTAAAACGGGTCCGCGACCCCTTACAAATCCAGCTTGGACGGCTACAACCCGGGCATGGACGGTTCGACACGCTCGGAATCAATTCTCGACAGCGAGGAACTTCAAGACGACGAGCAGCTCGACCGACTCTTTCGACCGGAGACTCTGGCGGACTTCATAGGTCAGCAACGGCACAAGGACAATCTGCGCGTCTACGTCCAAGCCGCGCGGCGTCGCAACGAACCACTTGACCACATCCTGCTGGCAGGTCCTCCAGGACTGGGCAAAACCACGCTTGCCCACATCTTGGCCAAGGAAATGGGGGTTCAACTCCACGTCACCAGCGGACCGGCAATCGATCACAAGGGGGCGCTAGCTGGATTGCTGACACGCTGCGGACGGTCGGATCTTCTATTCATCGACGAGATCCATCGCCTGAGCGCGCCGGTCGAGGAGAACCTCTACCCCGCAATCGAAGACTTTCGCGTCGACGTGATGACTGGCGAGGGCGCCTACGCCGAGTCGATCTCCATGGACATCAAGCCGTTCACCTTGGTGGGGGCAACGACGCGCGCTGGCCTTCTGACGAAACCTTTGCGCGAACGCTTCGGGGTGACGATCCGCCTGGACTACTACCCACCCGAAGACCTCAAGCTCATCGTCGAGAGAAGTGCGCGGCTGTTGGGTCTGCCATGCGACCAAGAGGGCGCCCTCGAACTGGCACGCAGAAGCCGCGGAACGCCGCGCATAGCCAACCGACTCGTGCGACGAGTTCGTGACTTCGCCGACGTCGAAGGCGATGGTCGATTGACTTGCGACATCGTCAGGCTCACCTGCACACGCCTGGAAATTGACGCCGCGGGGCTAGACGAAATGGATCGTCGCCTGCTGTCCGTCATCATCGAGCACTACGACGGCGGCCCGGTGGGGGTGGACACCCTGGCGGCCGCCCTGGCTGAGCCGCGCGACACGATCGAGGACGTCTACGAACCGTATCTTTTGCAGCAAGGTTTCCTGGGTCGAACGCCGCGTGGTCGAATCGCGACGTCCAAGGCCTACGATCACCTGGGATTTCAGGAGTCTGACGGTCCGAAACAGCGGAAGCTCTTCTGAACAGTGGCCCCATATCTGTTTCAAAAACATTTCTCAGCGTCTCCGGATCGCGTCAGGAAAAGTTGGAAACGATAGTTTCTTCGAACCTGTTCGAAATGGGCCCGAAACACTCGCCTGGAACACTCCCCCTCACCTGCCTAGACACGGCAGGGGTTAATACTTGATTCCGGGCGATGACCGTCGCCCCGTAACGCGGTTGGAGCCCCAACCCCATCCCTGGAGAGATCATGATTCGGAAGACCCTTTGGCTGATGTCCTTCTTGGGCCTTTTGCTCTTGCCGAGTATCGCCTTCGCAGATGACGACACCGTCACCCAAGGCCAGTTTTGGGCGAACAACGTTTGGATGATGGTGAGCGCCGGACTGGTGTTCATCATGCACCTGGGCTTCGCCACACTCGAGTCCGGCCTGACGCAGGCCAAGAACGTGGTGAATATCCTATTCAAGAACACGTTCGTCGTATCCATCGGCATCCTGACCTACTTCGTTGTCGGCTTCAACTTGATGTACCCCGGAGACTTCAACGGCTACCTCGGGTTCGCTGGTGTTGGACTCACGTTGCCTGAGAACGGCAACACGCCTGGCTACGCCGACGGCGGGTACACGTACCACACGGACTTCTTGTTCCAGGCGATGTTCGCTGCGACATGTGCCACGATCGTGTCGGGTGCCGTCGCAGAGCGCATCAAGCTGACGAGCTTCATGCTCTTCGCTACCCTTTTTGTTGCCTTCGTCTACCCGATCGCCGGATCGTGGAAGTGGGGTGGCGGCTGGCTCGACCAGATGGGCTTCTACGACTTTGCTGGTTCGACCCTCGTCCACTCCGTTGGTGGGTGGGGCGCTCTGGTCGGAGCTTGGATGCTCGGCCCCCGCAAAGGCAAGTATGGCAAAGATGGTCGCATCACGCCGATTCCCGGTCACAACCTCCCCCTAGCAGCCATCGGCGTGTTCCTGCTGTGGCTGGGCTGGTTCGGGTTCAACGGCGGTTCGGTATTGTCCGCTGATCCCGCCTTGACCTCGCTAACGCTGGTGACCACCTGCCTCGCAGCATCGGCCGGCGCTATCGGCGCAATGATCGCCTACAGCTTCGTTTCTTCGAAGCCGGACCTCTCGATGGCCCTCAACGGCATCCTCGCAGGTCTCGTGGGCATCACTGCCGGCGCCGACTCGGTGACGGAAGTAAGCGCCATCATCATCGGCCTCATCGCTGGTGGGCTGGTTGTCGGCTCGGTCATCATGTTCGACAAGTTGAAGATCGACGATCCCGTCGGTGCTACCTCGGTCCACCTGGTTTGCGGTATCTGGGGAACGCTGGCAGTCGGCATCTTCTCCACCAACCCCGACCACAGCTTCGTCACCCAGCTCATCGGTGTGGTTGCCTACGCAGTGTTCACGCTGGTCTGTGCGTTCGTCCTGTTCTTCATCGTCAAGGCCCTGATGGGTCTGCGCGTCAGCGGCGAAGAAGAAACAGAGGGGCTCGACTACGGCGAGCACGGCGGCCATGGCTACGCGTTCGAGCTGGGCGGTGGTCGTCACGCTAGCCCGCCTTCCGAGGCTCCGGGCGGCGTCGAGACCTCGAGCAAGCTCGCTTCTTCGGAAAGCTGAGCGACAAACGCGGAGCTTCCGGGCTCCAGAAGCAAACCGCCGGTGCGTCGCGCCGGCGGTTTGCTTTTGTTTGCCTCCGAACCCACAGTCAGGTGCGGCTCCTCGTGGCCGGACACTCCACCGCGACGCGTCATTGGTGTAGGGTCCTAGTCGATGCGCACCGTGCTGTTCTTGTGCACCGGCAACTACTACCGGAGCCGATTTGCAGAGGAGTGGTTCAACCATCGCGCCCGTGAGCTCGGCCTCGACTGGCGCGCGGACTCGGCCGGCCTCGCCGAGCACTGTTGGACTCACAACAGCGGCTACATCTCACCCTTCACCCTGGAGCAGCTGCAGATGCTCGGCGTGGTGCCCGCTTCCGCGACGCGCAGGCCACGAGACGCCGAGGTCGCTCTGTTGGACGCAGCCCACCGCATCATCGCGGTTTATCGCAAAGAGCACGCCCCGATGCTGTTGCGTCGCTTTCCAAAACACGCAGCGCGAGTGGAGTACTGGGACCTTCCGGACATCAACGAACTGGCACCGGCCCGCTGCCTGCCGAATATTCAGAATGAAGTCGAAAACTTACTACGTCAGCTGGATTGAAAGAGCAGCATGCGCCCACGGCGCCTGACTGGGGGCCCACTTCAGGCTGACGGCCCTTGCCACTCGCAGGCCGATCCCCGCTATGGTCACGCCCGACCATGCGGATCCGCGCAGTTGCCGCCCCCAGCAACGAGAGCAACGCCGTCGGCAGCCTCGAACTCGAGTGCACTCCGACCGGCCTGCTCATCGTCTATCTCGGAGTGGGGGCGTACACGAACGGCTATGCGCCAGCGGCAGTCACTTCCGGCACGAGGGTACTCGTACCTTGGAAGAACGTGGAAGAAGTGCGGGTCCTCCAGCGCCACGTCTTCATCGCCGTCAGCTCCGCTCTCACTCCTCACAACAGGTTGTGCCTGACCAACTTCCGAGAGGGCAGCGCATCACCAGAGCGCGAGGTCAAGCGCCGGCGCCGGCTGCTGTGGATCGCAACGACCACGTTGTGCATTACTGTCGGCATTTCATTGAGCACTCAGTGGAACGCCTGGACCGCCAGCCCCGGACAAGTGAGTGCGTTGTTGGTTGGATTGGCGGGAGCGGTCGTCGTCTTGTTGCTGGGGGTGGTCGTCGAGCGTTGGATGGGGCGAGAGGACGACGATGGCGCTCAACAGAGGTTCTTGTCTGAAGTCGCCCTCTATCGACCGAAGCCAGTTCTCCTCGGCCCCGCCGTCCCCTCGCGAGAGCCCGAATCCGTTTCCTTCGGCGATTTGATCCGCTTCTTGCCGCGCTCGACCCTGGCCGTGATCATCGTCCTTTCCGCAACGACGCTATCGCTCGTGCTGACGTCGAATTGGTTGATGCGCGGCGAGGAACCCCGACAACCGGTCGCCGCAGCGCCCGCTCCTCCGCCGCCGGTTCCGGCAGCCGCGCCGGAACCGGAGCCCGAGCCCACGCCGCCACCCGAGCCCACGCCGCCACCAGAACCAGAGCCCGCAGCCAGCAACGTCGAGACGGTGACCTCTGGCGATAGCTGTCAGTGTGAACGGGCGGAGTCAGCCCTGTGGACGTTGCAGTTCCCGCGCATGAGCACACTACTCATCGAGCAAGAATCTCGTGCTCACAAGGAACACCACCATCTCGAGATCGAGCTCGCGGTCATCAACAACGGGAACAAGAACATCCCCGAGGTCAACCTGCTGGTCCAGTTCTACGAAAACGACGGCAAGACCCCGACGAAGGAGCGGCCTTTGCACTACGGGGCGAAGCTCCACCCCGGACAAGCCATCAAGTGGCACGTCGAGGCGCGCGGCACGAGTTTCACGGTGCACAATCCAATGCGGGAAGTACTGGAGGACAACAAGGCCCTCGCCGATGCGGACGCGTTCGCCGATCTGCTCAAAGCCAATCACCGCCCGGTCCGGCTGCACGGCGCGATGATGCTTTCGTACCTGGGCGACCCGCGCGCCAAAGCCGGGGCACTCAAGATGCGCGAAGCTCTGCGGGAAGCCGAGGCCCCCTATCTCGATCGCGTGTTGGCCACCCAAGGTGATCTGATCACTTGCGACTGGCGCGTCGCCGACAGCGGACGCGTGCGGCAAATGAGCACCTGCGTGTTCAACGTCAGCGGCAAGAAGCTGAGCCGCATTGGGCTCAAAGCGCGAGCGCTCGATCGAGTCTTCGACTATCGAAACCCGGTGGCGCCACCTCCGACGGTCATCGCGGAAAAGGTCGTGCAGCTCGACGGGGAGCTGGCACCACGCCAAGGCACGATTGCGATTGTCGATATCGATACCGACAATCCCGATGGCAAAGTCCCCAAGGCCTTCGAGCTATTCGCGGACCTGGAAGAGCTCTTGTAATCGAGCAACGCAGCTGGCTGTGCAGACCCGATGTCGAGGTGTGGTCAGGCCCCGCGCTGCTAACGACGCTGGGTGTCGGACTGCGCCAACAAGCAGTTAGCGGGCGCGGCGTCGCGGCGTCGTTTTTGCAGCCACCAGCGCGCTGGCGAGCGCTTCTCGCAGCGCGAGACCTTCAGTGGCGGAAACGCAGGCGGCGAAAATGCGCGAAGCAGACTAGACTAGCGTCTGACGACGACGACGGTGCCACGTTCCTTGTTCAGCACGCTGTGCCAGGCTTCTGGTACGTGAGGATCCGTCCACTCGAAGAGCCATGCGGCGTCCCTGGGAGCCAAGTTGATGCATCCGTGGCTGCGCGCTCGTCCGAATTCGTCGTGCCAGTACGTGCCGTGCAACGCGTACCCACGATGGAAGTATTGAACGAAGGGCACATCGTGGAGATTGAATGAATCACTCTTGTCATCGTCACCATCCATCGTGGTGGTGACGTGCTTGGAATGGATCATGAAGGTGCCTCGCACCGTCGAGGGATATTTTTCGGGATCCCCCATACCGCCGGCCCCCGTGCTGACGATGGTGGCAAACACCGCTCTTTGGCCTTCGTAGGCAACCAAGGTTTGGTGCTCGATAGACACATCCACCCATTTGCGTGTGCCTGTGGCGACGCTCGGGAACGACGTGCGCCGTTTGATCAGCTCGGTTCCTGCAGCAGGTAACAAGTAGCCATCATTGGTGCGGTAGTAGGCGACGCCACCGATGCGCTCCTTTTTGGCGTCTACTTTGACTAGCGTTCGCTTGGCGAGCGCATCTACCTTGACCAGCTCGCCACTTTCCCGCTGCTCGTATCTGGCGAGCCACCCGTCGGTCACGCGGGCAACTGGCAGGTCCTCATCCTCCGCCAATTTCAAACCTTCCAGCTTGCTGGGCACCACGAGGCTCGTCCTGTCCATGGCGATCAAGTCCAAGTCCGTGGTCAGTCCGAACACTCGGTCCTCCCAGGAAAAGGTCGACATCAGCGCAAACCCGCTATCCGAGCTGGCCTGCCCGGCGTGTACCGCATAGCGCAACCCGCTCTCGACTCCGTACGGCTTCTGCAACGCTCCAGACTGCAGAAACGCCGGTGGCTCCGGGAGGAAGTTCATGAATTGCAATTCGTCCCGTGTTTGGCGAGCTGTAAACCAGGTTAACGACCTGGACAGGTAAGAGCCTTCAACCTCCTTCATTTGACTACCACTTGGCAGTTTGAAGTACAGATGAGGCGCCCGCTGATCACTGAGAGCGTAGACGTACGGAAGGCCTTCGTTGCGCACCGGTCGCCGTTGCGTTGCGACGACTACAGGATGGTCGAGCTCGAGCGTGGCACCTTTGCCGATACACACGAACCCCCGAGGATTGATCCGATACCAGCCCCCCATACAGCCTTCGTTGAAGATGGGAGGATCGCGGCGCTCGACGATGGATCCCGCTCGCAAGTAGCCGTACCGCGTTCGCTTGGGGCCCACGTCGGTGTAGACCCACGTGCGCCAAGCGATACTGGCGAGTTGCTTGCCTGTGGGCTCGAATGGCAGGCTATCGGCGCGAGTTCCTGGTTCTACGGAGGGGTCTGCCCCCGCGCTCGGCGCCGGCGTGCTCGCCCGCTCTTTTGCGACGGCCACAACCACCGTTCGGAGGGGCTCCTTCCGAACGCCAGGAGGATCGTTGGGCCGGCCGCACGCCAGCACCATCGTGACGGCCAGCGCGACAGCAACCATCGCTCTACTCTTGCCATGGTCAGTCAGACGCGGCACGACACGCGTTATGCCCGAAAAGCGGACGCGGTCAACGCCTGGCTGCAAACGGAGGGAGTGAGGCGTGAGGATCCCCAAAGCGCTGTTCACGATTGGCAAGGAGGCGGCCAGACACGTGCTCCGTCGCCCTGTCCTGGGGATCACGGCAGTTGCGACCATTGCCGATGGACGCTTCCTGCTGGTGCGCAGAGGGGACACCGGCCAATGGGCGTTGCCCGGCGGTACGGTTGAGTGGGGCGAGACGTTGGAGCGCTGCATTCGACGAGAACTGGCTGAGGAGGCGGGGGTCGAGGTGATCAGCGTGGGGGAGCTTTCAGGAGTCTACTCGCACCCGGACCGTGATTTCCGCTTTCACGCCGTGACGGTCGTGGTCCGAGCCAAGGTGACGGAACCCCTGCGCAAACCCAAGAATCCGTTGGAGATAACGGAGGTTGGCCTGTTTCAGCAGAACGACCTGCCGGGCGTTTTATCGCACGAAATGACGGATATGCTAAACAACGCCCTCCAAGGAAAGGTCGTGTGGGAATGACGAAAGCCAAAGACTTCGTTCGCAAAATCGAGAAGACCCTGATGTCCCTGGTGACTGCCTCGACACTCTGGGGTTGTCAGATGCTCGGCCTGGGTGGGATGCACGTCGATTCCGTCGCGACTTCCACGCAGAAACCAAGCAACGTCGCTGTCTACGTATCAGTGAAAGATGGTGATGAGGCGGTTTATGGCTTGTCGGAAGATAACTTCACCGTTTCCGAAAACGACCAGATCCTCGACTCGAAGCAAATCGGCCTACGCTTGTTGGACCGAAACGTGGCGGCTGCGCACCACGCAGTGGTGCTGGTGGACCTGAGCGGCCCTTCCCAAGAAGCCGGGGCGATGGCGCTGCTTGCCAGTCAGCTCGCTCCGTTCGTCGAGCGTCTGAGAGACAAGCACAGCGTCAGCCTTTATGGTTTCGACGGCGCAGATGGTCTCGTCCCTCTCGGTAGCTTCCCGATGATCGGCAACAGCCCCGAGCCCAAACCCGTCACCAAGGAAGAGCTGTCGACGATCACCGACTTCGTTCAGCGGGATTCGTCAAGCAACCTCAATGGTGCTGTCATCGCGGGCCTGACCAAGATCAACGAAGAGTTGACCGGCAAGGAGCTCCCGATCAAGCTCGGAACCTTGATCGTTATCGCCAGGGGTCCCGATCTGGCGGGGCGTACGAAAGTGGACAAGCTCGAGACGGCGCTAGATGACACGAAGCATCAGGTCTTCGCTGTGACGATCGGAAACAAGGACGATACGTCCCTCGCCGAAACCCTGGGGCCCGCGGGCTATTCCCAAGCTACCGTATTCGAGAATCTGGAGAACAGCCTGGCGGACGTCGCCACCCAGGTCGAACGTGACTACAGCCGGTACTACCTACTCTCGTACTGTTCCCCTGCAAGATCTGGAGAGCGCACGGTCTTGGTCGAAGTGAGCAAGTTCAAGGGAGACGGTGAGAAGCTAACGGGCAAGACCGACTTCACGTTCAACGCCACCGGGTTTGCCAGCGGTTGTGACGCGGGAACCGTACCACGATTCGGCAAGGCCAACGTCGTCGCCAAAACCGTGCCAGCGACGACCGACGAAGCGGGACAAGCAGAGCAGGCGGACGTGGCGGAAGGCCCTGATGACGATGGGTCGGAGGCCCCCGCCGAGACGTCCGCTGCGCAGGAGCAACCGATCCCCCCGCCACCGAGCGATACCTACGCTCAGTGAAGGTAGGTGTCGTCCTGACCGCCTACGAGGTGGTCGTGCAGCGCGGTACCGAACGAATCACTTGGCTCGTGCACGTCTCGGGTGAGTGGGTCTCCGCCCGCGACGTGCCCGGCGTGGTACTGACGCAGCTAGACGTCGGGCCCGGCGTCATTTGGGAGACTGCAGCGGAGCTTTCCTTGGAAACCGGCTCTTGGGTCATGCGGACGCGTCGCCAACCTCGCGGCCAGGCATTCGACGACCCAATGCGCTATCTCGAAAACGAGGTGCGCCGCGCTCGGGAACACGTAGCGCGTCAGTATTTCATCGTCGGGCCGAGGGGTCAGCTGACCCGTCCCCCGAAGGGAGCAGAGCCGCCTCCACATACTGACTCAACGCCCGACCAAAACGCAACATCGTAGTGCTGCCGCGGCGAAGTGGCCAGGGCGTTGGATCTGCGGCGCCGGTCACCCTCTGCGGCTCAGGTCTCGCGACAGAGGTGCACACTACTCGGGCAACTCTTGCCCGCGCCGACCAACCAGCGAATCACTGCTTTGAGATCTCGCGAGCGAGATGGAGCAAGCGCTGCGTCACCACCGTGTTTGACGAAGTGCTGGCGAGCGCTGTGGTTGCCAGCGATTCCCACCAAGCAAACCTGCTGCGATTGATTCCAAGCCCGTAGCGCAGTAGAGAATGCATTAACCTGCGGGCGCGAATACTGGTCCAAGTCGATCACCGCGGCTTCGTGTGACCCATCTGCAAGCTGAAGCGCTGCGCCAAATAGGTCTGCGCAGGTAGATGCGTCAAATCCTCTGCTCAGAGCGCGTTTGACGGCTGGCATGTTCGCCTTGGCACCGACGAGAATCAGCTTCGGCGGCGCGTCCCCAAAGAAGTTTGGCACTTGGTACCCAAAGCGCCGCATAAAACGCACTATCTCCGACCTCTGAAAACGCAGGTGACGACCCTCCGTGCGACGTCCCACAACGTGACCACGGCTGACCCAGTTATGAACGGTCTTCAGATCCACCTCCAACAGCCTGGCGACATCGCCGGAGGTCAGGTGGTAGCCGTTCCAGGCAATCTCCCGCGGTTTATAGACACTTTGAGCATTAGTTGGCGGCAAGCGATCCCCCCATTGATACAGAAAACCTTCTACCTATGGGTGGGAGGTTTACCGACCATCGTGCTCGCGTCTACAACTATTTTGCTCCACGTTCGGTTTGAGCAACCGTTCGATTGCTTCATGGTTCTCGCAGCAACGTGCCCCGTAGTCGAGGAGGGAGACCCGCTTGGTCCCGCGGCCGATCCGGACCGTGACTCCCACCCGCGGGCTCGTAGCAAGGGTCGGATACTCGTCGTCGACGACGAACCAGCCCTGCGCCGAAGCATCCTACGCCTCCTCTATGCCAAAGGATACGAGGTGATGGCAGCGAGTGACGGCGCTGAAGCAACGGAGCTGTTCGAGCAGTACAGTTTCGATGTCGTGCTCAGTGATATCTCGATGCCGGAGTGCGATGGCATCCAACTCCTGCGCGCCGTTCATTCCCGAGACCCAGACGTGCCCGTGGTGCTGATAACGGGAGAGCCGGCTGTCAGCACCGCAGTAAAAGCCTTAGAATACGGCGCGTTTCACTATCTGACCAAACCCGTCGACCTACATACGCTGGAAGAGGTGATGGAAAAAGCGTCGTGTTTACGACGCATGGCAGCAATGAAGCGCAAAGCCGCGGAGTTGTTTGGACATCGAATCGACGACCGCGATTTGCGCAGCATGGAGCTGAGCTTCGAGCGAGCTCTCAACACGCTGTGGGCTGCGTACCAGCCAATCGTGGACGCAAGTACGGGCAATATCTTCGGATACGAAGCCTTGATGCGCAGCCGCGAACCAACCCTCCCCCATCCAGGCGCTGTGCTCGAAGTAGCGGAAAAGCTCGAGCAGCTGGATGTGTTGGGACGAGCGATGCGCAACAAGGCGGCAGAGGGCATGACCACGGCTCCAGACGGGGCACTGCTTTTCGTCAACTTGCACACCACGGACCTGCTCGACCCTCATCTGATCTCAGAAGATTCACCACTTGCGGCGATCGCCAATCGAGTCGTGTTGGAAATCACCGAGCGTTCTTCCATCGAGAAGGTGAAAGACGTCCGTGATCGCGTTCAACGCCTGCGCCACATGGGTTTCAAGATTGCCGTCGATGATCTCGGCGCCGGGTACGCGGGCCTGACCAGCTTCGCCCTGCTAGAGCCTGAAATCGTGAAGCTCGACATGTCCTTGGTGCGAAATGTGCACCGTAGCGAGACTCGGCAGAAGTTGATCCAGTCGATGACCGCCCTGTGCAAGGACATGGGCATGCTCGTCGTTGGCGAGGGTGTCGAGACCGAGGAAGAGAAAGTGACGTTGCGCCAACTCGGTTGCGACCTGCTTCAAGGGTACTTGATCGCCAAACCCGGCCCGGCGTTTCCGGACATCAGCTGGTAGTGACTGCGCAAACAGGAGGACGATTGGCAGATGTATCGGTAACTCCCACTCGCAAGCGGGACAGGGACCTTGGGCGCACCATCACGCAACCCGTCCAAGCCGCGAAGGCGGATGGGAGAAATCGTGTGCTGCTCGTGCGGATGGATTCCTCTCAAGCCGGTGAAGTGTTCTGCCTTTCGGGGTCCAACTTTCGAATCGGTCGACATCCAGACAACGCCGTGTGCATGGACGACCAAGGCCTGAGTCGCCACCACGTGCGAATCACCCCCGTTGGGGAAAGATACTACCTAGAGGACCTCGGCTCCAGCAACGGTACATTCGTCAATGGTCAGCGTGTCACCGGCCACGAACTGACGAACGGTGACACCCTCCAGCTCGGCCCGCGAGTGTGCTTTCGCTTCACGATCGCCAGCAGCGACGAGGAGCGGATGCTCAAGCAACTCTACGAATCGAGCGTCCGCGACCCGATGACTCGGGCCTACAACCGACACTACCTGTGCAGTCAGCTCAGGAGCGAATTGCCGTTCGCCATTCGCCACAACACCCAGCTGTCGGTGCTCATCTTCGACGTCGACCACTTCAAGCGGGTAAACGACACTCATGGGCATCTCGCAGGCGACGCGGTGTTGAAGACCGTCGCTGCGCTCGTGGACCGGGAACTGCGTCGGGAAGACCTCTTCGCCCGCTACGGCGGCGAGGAATTTGTCGTCCTGCTCAGAGACGTACCTCTGGACGGGGCATTGATCGTGGCTGAACGCCTGCGACTCGCCGTGGAGCAAAATCCCACCCAGTTTGGCCACACTTCAATACCCGCGACGATTTCCGTGGGATGCGCCGCTGTCTCTTGCTGCGACCATCCGAGTCCTGACGCACTCATCCAGCGGGCGGATGGCCGCCTGTACCAGGCCAAACGCAGCGGCCGAAATCGCTGCGTCGCCAGGGACTGACTGTTTCTAGTTTTTGGTGCCCAATCCACTTTCTGGGCGCTATCCTTCTGCGCCACGCACAAGGAGAGACAGTTTGGCCATCGACGTCGAAGCGCTGAAAACAGAGCGAGAAGCCATGAAGGATACCCTTCGGGAGCTGGAAAATGAACAACGCAAGCTGGAAGGCGAACAAAAGAAGTTGCGCCAAAAGGAGATCCGCACCAAGCGCTCCATAGAAGCGCTGGATACCTTGATCGACCTCGGAAGCGCCGACGGCACGACCGAGACCGAGACTGCCGCAGGTTGACGTCTCGGTAGCAGAAAGCACCAGGGGAGAACGGGGCGAGAATCTCCAGCTGGCGACGGGGGGAGCATGCGCCCGGCAAGTACTCATGCAAGGTCACCTTGCTGAGCACTTGCCGGACTTCGTCTTCGTGCTGGACGGATTCACCGACCGCAGCGTTCAACCGCCGTCTTCGCTTCCTGCCGCTCGCGTCCCTGCCGCAAACCCGCCGGGAACGAGGACTGGCCCTCCCGGCCGCGCCAACGTCCCGCCCGGACCAAACCCCTCTACCACCTGAGTCAGCTGGGGGGGCTCCTTGGCCTGTGGCACGTGGCGCGCTTGTCCGGGGGCCGCTAACTCGTCCACGTGAAGCGTCTGCGTGGGGAACGCAAACTCGACGCCCAACTCCCTCGCAAGGCGCATGATTTCGAGGTAGACATTGTGGCGCTCTCGCAACTCGTCTGACCAACTGGCGACTTTGAAAAAGAAATAGACCATGACGTCCAGTGAGTGCGCCCCAAAACCCGACATGTGGACCTCGTAGTAGTCCTTTCGCGTGAACGGGTTGGCAACGATGATGGCACGGACCCCTTCGCAGAAGGCTTGCATTTGTTCCGGTGTCGTATCGTAGGTCAGATTGAGAGTGGTGAACGTGCGGCGGAACTCGCGCTGACCGTAGTTGTCCACCTGCGCGTCGTTGAACGTCGAGTTCGGCACGGTGATGACGGAATTGTAGAACGTACGGACGCGCGTCGAGCGAAAGCCGACCTCTTCGACAATGCCTTCGGCACCTGCCACCACGATCCAATCCCCGATTTGGAATGGTCTATCGGCGAATATCATGATGCTGCCGAAGAAGTTCGCGAGCGTCTCCTTGGCGGCGAAGGCAAACGCAAGCCCACCGATACCGAGCCCCGTCAGGAGCGACCCAACGTCGACCTGCAGGTTCTGCAACACGAACAGCACACCGCCGATCACGACGAGTACCTTCAGCGACTTGCGCACCAGCGGCACGAGTTGATCGTCGAGCTTGGTGTCCGTCGCCGCAGCGCGAGCCTCCATGCGAGCGGACAACAAGTCCACCAAGCGATACAGCGCCCATACGATGGCCAACACCATCAGCACTCGAACAGCAATCGCCAGGACCACGGCCAGCGTGACCGGCAACATCAACACTGGATAGGTCACTCGAAACGCCATTGCCATCGCCAGCGTGGACAGCGGCCCAGCGGCTGTCTGTGCCAGTGTGGATGCCCACTCTTGACCCAACGCTTCCGCCAACCGCTTCACACGATTTGCGACGATGATCCTAACGATGCTGCGCAGCAATAGCCCGATGATCACCAGCACCACGATGCCCAGCAACTGCCAGATTTGCACCCCCATCATGGGTTGGCGAAACGAGCTCGGCAAACGCGCGACGAAGCCCTGTAGTACCCCGGTCTCCTCGGCGAAGAGACGCTCGATGGTGGACAGGGAGCTCGAGGTCCAAAGCCAGGTCCCGTCGCTGGTGCGGACTAGAACCACGTTGGGAAGCTCCGGATGAATCGTCACGCGGTTGTCTTCGGGAGCGGGCACGAACTCCGGGTCGTCTGACAAGGCATCCATGTCGACGAACAAGCCGCGGATGTCGTAGAGGCTCTTGGCCTTCTTCGCCAGCGCGCGCAGCTGTTCCGGCGTGCGACCTGAGGTATCGAAACAGCGCGCCGCCTTGGTTAGATCCGTCGTTCCTGGCTGCTGCCAGAAGAAGACCATGTCGGCCGCATCGCGTGCAGTTCGACAATCGTCGGGCTTTGCCACAGCAGACCTCGGCCAAACGGCGAATAATAGGACGATGCTCAGTAACAACCAGCGCATGTAGCCTCCGTGCGTGTCGGAACCGCGGCGAGACGGCCCCTGGCCCGTGTAACACGAAATGGAGGCGAGGCGAAAACCGCCCGTGCCCAGCTACTTGCGGTGCGTTGCGAGCAGCTGTCGGGCCCGATTTCGAACCACCTCGCTGCCGGCGCCAGCCGCCAAACGCTCCAGCACCGGCCGGGCCCGTTCGACCTCTCCGTTCGCGACCCAGAGCTGCGCCAGAGCGAGTGCGGCAGAGTCTGCGCTTTGAGAAGCCTCGTCTTGGGATAGCTCCGTGAGTGCTTGCTCGGCACCCGCGGTGTCGCCACTTCGCATGGCTTCCGCAGCTCGACTCCACGCGCTGAGGCCCCCCGCCTCTTCAGCGGTACTTCGCTCAGCCACAGCCTCCGCGGTCGACGATCCCGCCACAGCACGACTGGGCGCAGGGTGCTTGTCACCTGCGCTACGCCGCGCATCGCTGGCCCCGGCCGTCACTCCGGGCAACTGCGACAGATGCATCCTGAACCCACTGGCCCTATCCGCCTCGAAAGTAAACTCGATCAATTGCGGACCGCGCACCAACGCTCGCTCCTTACCCAACACGACAACCGCCTGTTTGCCGGCCAGCACCTCGTAGCTGACTCCCGGCACCGCCAAGGTAGTGAGACCGTCCTGCTCTATCCTCGGCGCCGCGGCAGCGACTTCCCCGTCGACCCCCTGAGTGAGTCGCTCGTTGGGAGGCGCATCCTGCGCCGCCACTTCAGAAAGCGGCTCCCCGGCGCTGCCCCGTTGGCTCCCGGCAAACCTTGCCACCTCCGCGCCAGAATCGGCGCTGTCCGTCAGATACTCCAGAGCGAAAAGGCAAGCGACGGCCAGAGCAACACCCCACCCCATGTCCAGCATCAACTTGTAGGGTGGCAGGGCTCGACTCCGGCTCGAGTAGCGCCGCCGCGCCGCGGCAATTTCGAAGCTACTGGGAGCTTGCGCCACCCAAACCTGACGCATCCGCGCCAGCCGCTCTTCATCAGACATAGGAGGAGTCATGGGGCCACCTTCTCGCCAAAGTATGGGTCCTCTTTTAGAAGCCCCAGCAGTTCACGCCTGCCGTCACGCAACCGCGAACGTACGGTGCCAAGCTTCACACTGAGCACCTCGGAGATCTCCTCGCTGGGCAGGCCTTCGAGGTCGTGAAGTACGACGACCACTCGCTTCTTGGGGCTTAGCTGACCCAAAGCAGTGTGCAATCGCGCCGCTCGTTCACCATCTTCGAGCTGGCTTGCCGGGGCTGGCGTTGGGCTTTCGTGGTCCGGCAACACACCCTCGCGGGTCAGCGAGAACCGCTTCAGCCAGCGCCCGTGCCAGCGCCGTCGCTTGAGCAGCGTGCGGAAGCAAATCTGGTACGTCCAAGTAGAGAACTTGGAGCGCCCTTCGAAAGCGGGGAGTGAACGGAGTGCCTGTTCCATCGCGTCTTGCACCAAATCCTCGAAGTCGGTCTCACGTCCACCTACCAGCGAACGCATCTGCCGATAGACGAGGCTGAAAAGCTGTTCCTCGAGGGAGGTATCGGCCTCACTCGCGAGCACGCCTTCGGACATTGTCGCCGGCATGGTGGGGGGGTTCATGAGAGTGACGAGAGTTTGGTGCCCACTGGCTCAGTTACTGAGCAGCGCTTTTGCGCAACCGGCTCCGTTGTAGCCCATTTTGCTCAGAATTTCCCAACTGGTGCTCCCCTTGGGCGCGCATCCCTAGTAGAACACCCAACAATCGTGCAGCGCTTGCAGTTCGTGCGTGCCACCATCGTACTCATCCTGGTGCTTGGCACCGCTATCGACGCGTTTGCCCAGCAGGCGACGGTGCACGTCGACTGCCAGGCGCTCGAGCAGGAAACCGTAGACGCCTTCGAGGCTCGAGCGCGTGCGGAACTCGCCGTTCGCCAAGCAGACGGCCAACTCGACCTCCGCTGTATCGATACCAACGACGTGCAGCTGTCTTGGGCGGTCGCTGGACACCCACTACATGCGCAAAGCGTACCGCAAAAAGGGGTCTCGGCAGACACCCTGTTTGAAGTGTTCCTGCAGTTGCTGGGACCGGCCGACGCCACCCCGACGACACAGCCCGAACCCGAGAACACGCCACCCAAAGAAGCAACTACAAGCGCCGATCAGCCACTATTGTCCGAGCAGCCCCCTCCCCCAGCAAGCGCACCGGAAGAGGCCCCCGCCCTGAAAAAGCCGACTGTCGAGGGTGACCCACCCCAACCTACGGTCGTGCCAGGTGGTATCCCGAGTCCGTCAATCCGTTGGTCTGTCGGTGCGGTCGGCGCATGGTGGGGTGAACAAGTGGCACTGGGCGCGGAGCTCAGCACAGCTATCCGTGTGTTGCCGGCCGCGGCGCTGTCCGCCAGCGCCGCATTGCTGCAGGCCGTCGTTGGCGTCGAGGAGTTCACCACCCGCAATTTCTTCGGGACGGCGGGAATTCGCTTCCAACCTGCACGCGGCCTCGGGCTATCACTAGCACTACTCGGCGGTGGAACCCAGATCCAGGCGCCAGAGAACTATCGGCTAATACAGGGTGGAGAAGAACCATGGTGCAATCTGGCTACGGGAGACGGCGGCGGTGTGTGCGCCTTCGTGGGTGCGGAGGGCGAGATCGCTCTTGAGATTGGATCAGGTGCCTGGCGCCCCGAAATCGCCGCCCAGGTGCAGTGGGGACGCCAGTTTCGAGCACACGCAGACTCGGAAATGTTGGGTGAAACTCGTTCCATATCCATTCCGAGCGTACGTCCGGGCGTGGTGCTCCGATTGGTGTGGGTGCCCGCTCCACGAGAGCATGAGCAGTGAGCAGAGCACAAAATGCGCCCGGCGCAGAAAAGACGGGCACGACCCCTCCGAATCGCGACGACGGATGCTACGATGCGCGGGATGCGTGCACGCCTGTTTGCCTGCGTCCTTGCTCTGGCGCTCGACACTGCGAGCTGCGGAGGCAGGACGGACAACAACGAGTTGGACCGCTCCGACCTCGTGCAGGGGCAACCGGCGAGTGCGGTTTCGGACTCGACTAACCCAATGCCAACGGAGCAAGGGCTCTACTCCGAGCTAGCGTCTTCAGATGGCGATGGTGCCACCTCCGGACCCGCAAACCCAACCTCGCAGCCCGGCGCAGACCCTGCCGCCGGCAGGGCTCCGGCTCCCGATGACCCCATCGTGGTCGCAGCTGCCTCGGCACCAATCGAGGCTGAAATCCAGCCGCAGCCCGAAAAGGTAGTTACGACGTCCTTCGGCGTAGACGACGTCACGATGTGCAGCATCTGGCTCGATGTTCCGACGAGCCCGTTGTTGCCTGAAGATCTAACGGTAGCTTTCGACGGGGAGCCGTGGCTGACGACCAGTAGCTGCAACGCAGGCCCCGAATGGTACCTGAACACGGATGACTCGGGCTTATGGCTGACGTTGTGCCCGATTGCTTGCGACCTCATGCTGGCATCCCCTTCCGGGCAACTGACAGTGGAAGCCGTGTATTGGACGGAAGTTACCGGAGGCGTTGCTCGCTGAGCGATGTAGAATGCGCGAGTAGCGCAGGTCTTTCTTAGGGCCGACAAATACGCGGACTATCGGGGTCACCAAGCCCCAAAGGTAAACAACGTTCTTCTTCCGGACAAGCGTGCTCGTCGTCGCACATCTGCCGGCACGAAGCGCTGTCCTGCTCACATACGTAGTCCTCGCCGCAATCTGCGTCGGACCCGCATGGTTGGTCCGTCAGTCCTCGTCCGTAGCGGGCACAGTACCCGAAGTAGTCCCCGTCAACGCTGGCCCCAGCGGCGCAGCGAATCTGGGGCACCTCGCACTCATCGCCAAAAATCCGACAAGGTGCGACACACAAGCCCACCTCATCGCCCAAAGCCAAACAGCGTTCCGTCCCCGCGCAATCTTCGTCTTGGCGACAAATCTGACGGCAGGCCATCGGTCCTTCTTCCACGCTTCCGATGCCCAAAGGTGTACACCATCCCCCCGGAGCGCAGTCGTCATCACCGCGTCCTCGACGCTCGCAGCACTGCCCTAGACGAAGGCTGCCGGTCGGCGCAACACAGACTGTGTCGTAGGCATCTGCGCCCACCCCGTCCACTAACGTGCACTTGTTCAGCGGTCGCACACAGGCGTTCGGGTCAGAGCACGCTTCACCAATCTGGAACGGCCCTGTCGCAGCGTCGAGGGACATCG
Organism: Polyangiaceae bacterium; assembly: GCA_050298815.1. GTDB lineage: Bacteria > Myxococcota_A > Polyangia > Polyangiales > Polyangiaceae > SZUA-265. Next base: position 121,370 of record JBNKUV010000102.1, on the reverse strand, counting down.
CGACGCCGGTGGGCTCTTCACACAGCCGAAGGTCTTGGACTTCGTCTTGTTGACGCAGGCCGTCGATCCGTGAATCTGCAAACGTCAGGTCCACTGCCTCGCAGGCGATGCACACCGCGCAACAGGAGAGGACGAATGTGAGTCTCGAGCTCAATACCGAAGGAGTGTAGCACTGGGCCTCAAGTCTCCGCCCGTCGAGAAGCCAGCAACTCGACGCCTAGCACGAGCGCCACGCCGAGAATCATCAATCCGATCACAGTGGGCTCGACGGACTCTGGCCAGAACGCTTGTGCGGAAACGACGCGGGGCTTCTCGCGGATGATCTCCGTTTGAATGTGCTGGTAGGGCCAGATGCGCACCAGACTACCCACGAGCAGCCCCGTGAGCCCAGCCACCATGGGGTCGTGGAAGCGGTCCAGCATCCAACCAAGCAAGCGAGAAAACATCGTGATGCCCAGCAAACACCCCAGGGCGAAGGGGATCGCGACCCCCAGCTCCAGGTTGAGCGTAGATGTGATGATGTACTCGTACTTGCCGAGTACCAATAGGATGAATGAGCCGCTGATCCCCGGCAAGATCATCGCGCTGATGGCGATCACGCCGCACAGAAAGACGAACAACGGATTCTCTGGCGTCTGCACCGGCACCAGTGACACGACCATGAAGCCAAGGGCAGCACCAATTGGCAGCGCAAACAGGGTTGCGGAGGACCACCCGGACACACGGCGCACCAAAACCAACACCGAAGCCAACACCAAGCCGAAAAACACGGCGTAGACGGACTTGGGATCTGTACTGACCATTTCGGGCAGCTTGACGATCTTACCCATCACGATCAGCGCCAGGAGTATGCCGAGGCCAAGACACGCGATGAACCTCCAGTGCACGATCGTGCTCAGCCGTCGTACCCTCAACTGGAGCACTGCCTTCAAGCTCTCGGCGTTGACGGAGGTGATGGCCGCCAGAAACTCTCGATAGATCCCGAGTGCGACTGCCATCGTCCCGCCGGAAACGCCTGGCACGAGATCGGCCGTGCCCATGCACGCGCCACTGGCGATGATCCGAGGGGCGTCCTTCCACGTGATGTCGCGAACTTCGGGGTGAATGGTCGGTGGTTCTGGCGCGACGGAGCGTTCGACGGTGGTCATGGGCGGTGGACTCTAGATGACGTACGTCGATTGGCGAGGGTCAATTCATCACCAATCTGACGCCCGGAGAGGGGTGCGCGAGGGAGGCTTCGGGTTGTGTCAGCATGTGCCATCACTGACCTGCGCATGTCTCGTGCGGTCTGGCACACGGCACATCAGGCTCATAAATTATTGATATAATTAATATTTATAACTGGCACAAGCCTTGCTCATCAGAAACCCCGAGCGCGAAACGGTGACACCCGCGCGCTTGGACGACGGAGAGTTTGCGATGAAGACAACACGACGAACGCTAGTGGGGATTGGCCTCTTGCTGAGTGCGGCAACTGGCTGCGGTGGAGGCGAGTCCGGTTCGGCCGAGTTGAACGCGCCGCGGGGTAGCGGAAACGAACCATCGTCAGGCGGGTCGACGATAGCCGACTCCGATGACGACCTGGCGCCCTCCCCGGCAGCAACCGGCACGACCCCGGCGAATGCTGCCCAAGGACCGAGCGGCATGGTCGCAGGCAATCCTGGTGCCACCCCGACAGCGAGCCCAGGGGCAGCCCAGCCAGAAGCACCGGCGAGCGAAGACAGCGTCTTGGTCTCCGGGGAAAGCGACAGCGCCACCCCCGCGGACGCCCCCGCACCAATGGAACCCCCAGCAAACACCAATGTCAGTCTCGGAGGTTCACAAGATTTCGGCTTCTTCCGTCAACAGCTCGACGCCGGGCTCATCCCTGAGCCCGGCTCCTTCGATGCCGCCGGCTTCTTCGCAGAGCACCACACGCAGTTGCCGACGCCGGACTGCGGCAACCGCGTCTGTTTGCAGGCCATGGTGGGGGTACTCGGGAACCTGCTCAACGGGGCCAACTGCACGATGCTGCAACTAGGCTTGAACTCACCCATCGCCGCCGATGCCGACCAACGCCCGCCCCTGTCTCTTGCGGTCGTCGTGGACACCTCAGGCTCGATGAACACGGATGGGCAAATCGACTTCGTACGTCAAGGACTGGAGCTTCTGATCGATGGTCTGAAGGATGAAGACCGCTTCGCCTTGATCACGTACGACACCAACTCATCGACGGTCTTCGAGATGGCGGACGTGGCGGGTAGCCGCGTCGAAATGCGAGAGCTGGTCCGCGCACTGGAAGCCAATGGCAGCACGAACCTCTACGATGGTCTCGAGGATGGCTACCGCGAAGTGTTCAGCAACTACGACAGCGGGCGGCAGAACCGAGTCATTCTCTTGAGCGACGGCAATCCGACGGTAGGTGTCGTCGACCCAGAACAGATTGTGTCCATGAGCGAGAGCTACAACTCGGAGGGCGTCGGCCTGACTACCATCGGGTTGGGCACGGATTTCAACTTCGAACTGATGCGCGATCTCGCCCTCAAGGCTGACGGCAACTACTACTTCCTGGAGAATGCCGGAGCAGTCAGCGAGGTCTTCGACGAAGAGCTGAGCTTCTTTACGGTTCCCATTGCCTTCGATCTAAAGCTGAACGTGCGTGCTGGCGACGACTACGAGTTCGGACGCGCTCTGGGATCACCGCTATGGGAGAACACCACCAGTGGCGGCGTCTTGGAAGTCCCCAGCGTGTTCATCGCTCATCGTGAATCAGCGGATGATGTAACAGAAGATGGCGGTCGTCGCGGCGGGGGCTCAGCGCTCCTCCTCGAGCTCATGCCACGGCTACGCTCCGTGGCAGAGATGGAAGAAGGACAAGAGAGCGCTGACATCGCCATCATCGATGTCTCCTTCCGTGAACCTGGCACGGACGCTGTTGTCGAGGATACCGTCGTCGTCAACTACCCCAGCGCTCCTTGGGAGACGCCTGAAGAAGGTTTCTTCGAGAACGTCAACAATGAAACCAGCGACGTATCGGTCGTCACCAAGAGCTTCGTCATGCTCAATGTCTTCGTCGGCATCGAACAAGCGGTGGCCGCGTACCACGAAAACGCAATGGACCCAACGCAGTCGATTGCCGAGCTCACCGCCCTCTTGGCAGCGCTGGACGACTACAACGAGGAAGTCGAGGATACCGACATCGACTATGATATCGCACTGGTGGAGCAGCTCATCGACGTCATGATCGACAACAGCGTGCCCGAGCCGCAGCCGGAGCTGATCGACATTCCTGAAGATCCTTGGCCCGCGGACTGAGAGCCGGACTTCTTTGGTCTTCTGGTTCGGTTCGTTCCTACCCGCTTTCCGTCGTGGCCTGAAGGGGCAGCGTTCCTTGGACGCTGCCCCTTCGTCTATTTGACGCAAGCTGGAGACGACGGGGGCGCAGAACACTTGACCTGGCGACCGTCTGCCAGCCAGAGTCGTTCTGGTTTTGACGGTCTGCGTGCGCAATATAGTGGCGAATAGGATGCTCTGGTGGGCCATCTATTCGTGGATACTGCCGTCTTGTGAACGTAGCGACGTCAACACAAGGAGTCCCCCACCAGAGCCCAATGTGGAGGCATCCGACACGAGACCGCCCGCCGTGACGGGAACTGAGCCAGTGGCAACGCCGCCGCCACACACTGCACACCAGATTGAAGGGAACATCGTCGACCTACATCGAGTATCGATAGCCGACCAACAGAAAGACCTTCTACGATTGCTCGAGAGTCAAGGGGCCACGTCAGCCGCATTGGAGAAGATCGAAGCAGTATTCGAGGCTTCGGGAAGAATCGGCTACGGAAACCCCGACAACAGCCGGAGCCCGATGACTCAAGCCGAGTGTCGGCGGCGTCGCGCCAGCGCGAAGATAGTAGACGGACATCGACGCTGTTCGACGCCCAACATGGTACCGATATTCGAGATCAACAGTGGCCAAGGCGAAGCAAATGCCAAGGCATGTATCGATCAATACGAGTTTCCCAATGTGCCATGCGAGTACCCGGTTGTCTGGGTGCGAGCATCAGAGGCCGCCGCCATCTGCTCTGCGATAGGTAAACGCTTGTGCGATGCCCACGAGTGGGAAGGAGCTTGCTCTGGTCGGCCGCTGTCGCCCGAGGCAGCCTATGGGTTTTCGCGCCTTCCGAAACGTTACGCGCACAGCCAGGTGCGGGAAAAACGGCTGTTCTTGGAGCACGAACACAACGAATCCCGCGACATCGTTTGGGCTTACGGCTCTGAGCAACGCCACGAGCTATGCGCCACCCAATCGCAGAAGGGCGGGGGATGTACGGACGCCTCATTCGAAAATTGTGGCAGCAATACATACCCGGCAGGCGCCTTTCCAGAATGCAGAAGCGCACTCGGTGTATACGATCAACACGGCAATGTCGCCGAGCACATGAGCTTGCCCCTATCGCCAACGGAACTGGGGGGTCATGGCTGGACAGAGATGAAAGGCAGCTGGTTCATCTTCGACAAGGAGCAAACGCACCCGGACGACTGCCGTTGGCGGGCCAAGAATTGGCACACGACTCGTGTCGACGACGACGAGAGCCACCGAAGCTATCACTTGGGGTTTCGTTGTTGCCAGGACATCGCGCGCCGCTAGGCAACCGCTGCTAGAACCGGTGCCCGATGCCGTAGATTAACGCCGCTCGATTGAGTCGAAACTCGAACGTCGTGCCGGCGTAGAGAGTAAGCCCCTCATCGTCCCGAAGGTGCAAGCGCCACCCCAACGTAGGAAACACCGTGTCTCCGCCGATGTCCGCCAAGGTCGAACCGAGGAGGGCTGCGAATTGACCGTCGACGAGGGTGTCTTCTAGTATGTACGCTTGAAACGCCGTTACTCGAATTCCGCCGCTGAGGGATGGCGGCACGTACTCTTGTTGGAGCTGCCCGTCTTTCAAGGTCGAGCGCGGCTCCAGCGGGAGGTCGAACAAGGCCATCACAGAAAAGTACGGATGGAACAACCACTCGCCAAAAATGCTGACGGTCGTCACGGGGATCGTTCGGTTGCGAATGATACCTGTCGGATCCGACACGCTTTGCCCGAAAAACTTCTGGGCGCTGCCAAACGAAAGCTCCAGTCGTCGACGTCTACGTGGTAATTTGCGGGCCCCACAAGCGCAGTGCCCTCGACCGCTCTGAACATCAGGCCCCGCTGGAGCATGAGCGTACGAAGGGACCGGCTGTTGCTCAGGTGCGGCTCCGTCGATGGGCGCCGCTCTTTCGGGGCTGCTGTCGGGTTTGGCGTCGTACTCGTTCTGCGGTGGAGGGGCGTCGCCGGCAGGGGCGGGCAGTTCGCTAGAGTTGGCGCCGCGGCTGTTTCGTGGTGGAGGCGTAGCAGCGGCAGGTGTGGCAACGGATCCGTCAGGCGGTACGGGCTCCTGGGCGCCCGCTCCTGGTGGTAGGGGCTCCTCAGCACCCACCAAGCCGCTCGAGCTCATCAAGGCGAGGATGCAGAACAGCACATGACGGACACTGTGCATCGAACCGCCAACCTGGCACGGCACAGGGCGTTACGGAAGCATGATCAGGAGACAGACGAGCTGAGCATCAATCGCCCGCTTCAGCGGCCGCCGATTCTGTTTTTGGTACAGCTGTCGATGCCGAGGGCGCGTCCAGGGTTGCGGGAGGCGCTTCAATCGCTCTGAGCAGGCTCTCCGCCTCGCGTCGCCGATACTCGCCGTATGCCCCCGCGGCAAACGGTGACAGCGCGTCTCTCGCCTGCGTCCAGTGGCCTAGACGCACCAGGTTCAACGCGATGTTGAAGCGCGCCTCCGGTACGAAGCGCCCATCGGGGTAGACCGTCAGGTACCGACGATATTCCTCCACCGCCGCAGCCGGACTCGCTCCACCGAATTGAGCCGAATGTGCTGAACGGAACGCCGAAAGCTCCGCATCAGGCGCTGGACCCGGAGGCTGCGCCTGCGCCGTCTGAGCAGACTCTTGGGTGCGCCTATTGTCCTTGCGCTTCGACACCGGGGGCGCCGGCGCAGCCGACGCGACGGTATCGACGCTGAGCGCCTCGTCGGGGCTCGACGCTTGTTCGGCTGTCCCCTTCTCCACTCGAGGAAGTGGTAGGTCGCGAGGTGAAACTGCCTTGGCTGGCTTCGGGGCCTGCGCTTGCGGAGGCTTGGGTTCCGGCACTTCCACCGGAATGCTCAGCAGGGCGACGACCCGCTGCACGACGACAGGCAGGCGTCCCGTAGCCGACGCCCACGCGGTACCCCCCAAGGCAAGCCCAAGCGTCGGGATCACGACCCATGCCAGTGCCGAGCGTTTGCGTGTCTTCTGTAGCGAACGCATGATCCGTGCTCTCGTGAACCCAGATCCGTTGTTCTTGCCGACAACTTCCTGGCGCATGGCCCGCGTCGCTTGCTTGAGCAGGTCGTTGTCGCTCATGACACGACCTCCTCGAGCAGCAGCCTCAGCTTCTTGCGGGCATGGAACAAGCGCGTGCGCATCGTCGCCTCGGGCACGCCCAACATGTCCCCCGCCTCGGCAGCGGTTCGCTCTTCCACTTCACACAAGACGAAGGCAACACGCTGCGCGTCTGGCAGCTTGTCCAACGCTCGGTTCAGCGCTTCCACCAAGCGACGATTGTTCGCGTTCCGCTCCGGGTCGTCCCCAGGCGGCGGGGACACGCTCTGAGACTGCCCGAGGCGCTCATTGGCCCCACGTCGTCGCTGCGCGCTGCGAATGTGGTGGCGTGCGTGATTCGCTGCGATGCCCGTCAAAAAGGAGCGCAGCGAACCTTCACCTCGAAACCCACCAATCAGCTTGGGCAAACGAATGAAGACCTCGTGAACGAGGTCCTCAGCACTCGCGGCGTCCCCCAACAGTCTCACCGCGAACGCGCGGACCGCCTCATGGTGCAGATCGTAGACCTCGCCCACTGCCGCTGGTTCGCCGCGCCCCACTCGAGCAAGCAACGTGTCAGCCTCACTGGGGCGGCGCCAGGTCAGGGAACGCATTGCTGTTCCGAAGTTGGGTAGCGTCATGACGGCGAAGAGTCCACTCGAGGCGAAGGGGACATGGACGGTTCCCGCCGCGAACCAAGTTGTTCAAGGTATGCACAAGATTCGTTCAATCTGTCAGAATGAAAGGACATTTTCGAACGCCAGCACCCCTAGAAGAGCTCCACCCCAGCGCTGACGATGGGGTCGAATGATTGCGACTCGTTGGACTTGGTATGCACGTGGTGTAACATCCCACCTCCCGCAAACACAGCCAACTGTTCGAGGATCCGGTACCCGACGAGACCACGGTAGCGCAGGTCGATGTCGTGTTCATCAAAGTTGAAGTCCGGTGCCCGCGTCGAATAGTTCGCGTCTGCATCGAAGTACGCGCTCCCAAAGGGTATGCGCGCACCAAGCGAGAACCCCGGTGCGTACTCGTCGGCCCCCCGTCGACGCCGCAGGCCGATGCTGGGCATCGCGTAGAGTGGCCCGGTGTAGAAACGCACACCGAGATTTACGGGCCGCTCGCTATCGAACCAGCTGACGAGCTGCGTCCTTCCCTTCTCGCTGTAGGTAACCACGCCGACGGAGGCGCCATCCACTTCTTCGGCCCAGTTGAAGATGCCCAGCTGCAGCCCGCTCACCTTCTTCCCAACATTGACGATGCCAATCTGGGTGCCCTGGATGTCCTCGGCAACGTTGACAGTGCCGAACTGCGCTCCGGAAACGTCGTCGGAGGTGAAGTTGAACCCACCCGCAGCTTGTAGACCAGTCATTGTTCCGCGCTGGACGCTCGCGGCACCCGCCATCTGCAGTCCAGACAGCTCACCCCGATGTAACCCCACCGCACCGCCTACCTGTGCTCCACGCATGGGACCATCGTGCACGTTGAGCACGCCGGAAGCCAGCAAGCCTGTGACCTGACCCTTAGACACGCCGGCGACACCTGCCACCTCCAGACCTCGAAGTTCGCCTCGACGCAACACTACCAGACCTGCCGCCTGGAGGCCGGTCATGTCCCCTACCTGCTGAGTGAACAGGCCATCGGTGCTCCAACCGTCGAAGCCGCCTCGCATGCTAAATAGCCCAGAAACTGCCAGGCCCGCTCCAGACTCGGGGGTCAACAGACCGATGCCTGCCACAACCAGCCCTCGGGTTCCGCGCTCCGTTCGCAGTACCCCCGTCCCCGCCGCAAAGCCCGCAACTGCCCCATCATGGCTATAGAACAGGCTCAAGTCGAAGGCGACGCGGTGCTTCTCGGAATGCCTGAGCGTGTTGACGGGATATAGGAGCGCTAGATTCACCGGCGCCCAAGGTAATGGAGGCGCTTGCTGCTCGACGAGGACGTCAGGCTCTTCCTTCTTCCTCTCCTCAGCCTGCTTCGGCTTCGACTCGACCGGTTCGGGCTCGGGCTCGGTGGGAGCTGGAGCCAGGCGCTCCAGCAACGCGCTGGTTTGGTCGCGAGCCAGGTTTCCCAGGAGCAGCGCCGCGGCTTCCGGCACCTCAGACGGGTTTTCTGGCGCTTGGATCGCGCGCATGAGGCGCCTCGCGCTCGAATCCTCAAAGCTGACGACCATGCTGCCGTCCGCCGCGATCACCACGGACGCTTTGGCTCGCGCTCCCGACGCCCCATCGCTGATCGAAACACCAAGTTCCTTGGCGATGGCAGCCCGGACCGCTTCCTCGTCCACTTCGCGCGCAGAGTCGACACTCACCCAGATCGGACCATCAACGGACGGCACCGTGGCCGCGGCCGGACCCGCTTCAATCGCAGCGCCGAGCGCGCACGGTGCCCAGAGCAAGGGCGCCGATAGAACGACAACGGACAAGCGGTACAGAAACGCCATACGCCCTTGTGCCTCCTCGCTCGCGGAGCGTTCAAACAAATCGCGAATGTCGCGGTACCTCAGGACGACCACCGACCTTTCGGTCCCGACCAGGGGGGACTGACGCATCCTCGGCAGAAATCCCACCGGACCTTGCGGAGCGCCGCAAATTGCGAGACGTTGCGAAACAGTGGCACGTTGGGTAGCGGTTTTGGCGTTCGCCGTCGGCTTCGTCGTAATCTCGAGGGCCCATGCCGCTGGGGACGCGTTGGAGGTCGGCGTTCAGTATGACGCCCCCGCCGTGTGCCCCAGCGTCAGTGAGTTTTGGAATGCTCTGCAGCAACGGACGCGCCGAGTGGCCCGCGCAGAAGCGAACCACGCACCAATCCTGCTACGAGTGAACGTTCAACCCAGCGGCGGCAGCATCGTAGGGAAGCTCGAAATCGTTCGGGATGGGCTGGTATCCGAACCGCGCTACGTCAGGGCGACGCAATGTGGGGATGTGCTCGACGCGCTCGCGCTGACAGCCGCACTTGGTATTGACCCGGAGGCTTTGACGGAACCGCCCGCGGAAGAGCCGCTCCCCGAGCCCCCGCCCCAAGACCTGAGGGAGAACTACTACGACGCCCCCGATCCGCTTCCGACGACACCTCTGTCGTGGCACAGCGCCTTGGGTCTTCACGCCGTCGGCGCGCTACCTGTAGACCTTCAGACGAGCTGGGGGGTGTCGGCAGTTTGGTCTTTGCGCAGTGATGGGGGGCCCAGCTGGGCCCCGTCTGTGAGCGTGGGAGCGACATTGCTGCGAAGTGACCTGTTCGATCGATCGGAAGACGCCGCCTTCGGACTTTACACAGCGTTCGTGCAAGCCTGCCCGTTGCGCCTGCAGGCCGCAGATTGGGCGGTCCGACCTTGCGGCGCAATTCAAGGCGGTGTGCTCACCGCAGCTGGCAGAAACATCAGTGATCCGAACAGCTCGCGACGCAGATGGCTCTCCCTGGGCATCGTGCTGGAACTCGAGTACAGCCTCAGCGACCGACTGCGTCTACAGCTCGTCCTCGCTGGACATGCCCCTCTGGTTGCGCAAACCTATGCCATCGGCGAGTCGGTGACGACTCCAGAGCCGCAGGAGACGCAACGCGAACTTGCCAGGACGCCGGCACTCGCGCCTTGGATCGGCCTGGGCTTCGTCACTCTGCTGTGACGTATGCTCGGAAACGCCCGCTGAGCAGCATAAAGGAGAGCAACCTGTTGACGCCATCGAAAAATCGGATCTGGCCCTCAGCCAATGGCAGCTCCCACGCATCACGAATCAAGGAAGGCCGGGGGGGAACCGTGGAAATCGCCGCGGTGGCGCCATTGATGGCAATGAGTGAATAGGACGGTGTCTGTATCACGGCTCGCCCCGTCGTGCTGTAAGCGCCTGGGTAGGGCTGGGTCGGAAATCCATCGAAGAACGTGGCCAACCTGTTGGCCACGTCCACTTGACCTGACTCTGCCTCAAACCACGTGTAGTCCAGAGCCATGTTGAAGCCGTAGGGGTAAACGCTTTCATTGAAGACAGGATCCTCCTCTGCCTCTTCGCCGTCATGCGTGACCAATCTGGAAGCCAAACCCGTCTGCGGGTGGGCAACAATCACTCCCAGCCGACGTGACGCGGCAGCGGCTGCCGTCCAAAACGGTTCGTCCTCGGCGGCTCCCCAAATCTCGAAGAAGGCCGGAATGACAGCCCCCGGGTTGGCGAGCTGCCGATAGCCTTCGTCAGGCTGCTGTTGCGGCAGGAACGTAACATCGTCGAAAAGGTTGGTGACCCCGTCGACGACCCCCCCGTTCTGTTGTTCTTTGTTGCGCATGACGTCCAGCTGGAAGCGAGCCTCCGAACCGTAGTCGTAGACGCCCTGCCCATTGCCCCAACGTGCCTCGGCAAAGAGCAACGCAGTAGCAACGTAGAACGCCCCAAACGCAGCCGGCCCCATCCGACAGTTCTGGCCATTAACGCTGCAGGTCCAGCGAAAGTAGCCCGCACTCGGACCATCGTTGACTTGAAAATAGTTCTTGGTGAAGTTCCAAATTTTGTCGAACTCCGCTTGATGATCGAGCTGCACGGTGATCATCAGGCCGTAGCCCAGAGCATCTATCCGAGTGTCGTTGTTCAACACATCGTAGATGTACGCCTCGTCCTCAGAGACTTCGTAGTAAATGGCTTGGGTGTCGGGGTCACCATAGAATAGCTGGTCGAACGTCGAATTGATGCGCGCATCGATCTGTTCGTCGTTCACCCCCAAGACGTCCGACAAGTGATTGGGTAGGTCTTGCCTCGGCACCAGGGGGTCGAGCTGTGGGACTTCGCCGGGAGCCATGGCACCTGTTGACGGCGTGGCTGCGTCTCTGGAGGTCATCGTGGACGTCGAGATCCCCGCGGCGGGTCCGGCCTCGACCGAAATGCTCCCAGATGGTTCACTGGGCACACTGTTCGCTCCCCCCGCTCCCCCATCGGCCCCCAGCTCACCTTCCACAGGCGCCGATCCGCCGGAGGGGGTGGGTACCTCGAAGCCGGGCCCAGCATCGATACCAGCCCCGGTAACCACGTCAGCAACGGAGACGCGATCGAAACCGAGGTAGTTCTCCTGCGTCGTACATGAGCCAACGATGACAACCGTGCAGCATAGCCCAAAGCTATGTCGACACTGGACGAGGGAGATCGGACGGCGCGCCATGAGGACCGCCAACACCTTCAGTCCGTGACGTATCGGCGCAGTCGCGAGGCCAGTACGCTGTTCGGACTACGCTCGAGGATGCGCTTCGCCCGGCGGGATGCCTCGGCCTGGTTTCCTGATGCAGCCAAGGCTTGGATCCGAAGTGCTTCTGCCTCGAGGCGAAGGCTTCCCTTGGGGAAACGCCCCGAGTAGTCCGCAAGGTGACCGAGCGCGCGACGTGGCTGACCACTGCGCAGTGCACCTCGCGCACTATCGAGAGCCGCGACCTCATCCTGCAAGCTGGAGCCAGCAGCTTGCTCTGGGACTGGCGGTTTCGAAACCGAGCGCGCCACGCGCTTGCGAATGGGAGCAGCCTTCGCGCGTATTGGTTGCTCAGCGTTCGGCAAGACTTCATCTTCGGACGGATCGGAGTCTTCCACCTGGGGCTCCACTACGGGAACGGCCAACGTCACCGCCTGTTCGCTTGCCGGGGCTGCCTGCTCAACGACGGCAGGCTCTTCTGCGGGTTGACTCACTTGCTGGTACGCCACGACGCCCACCGTGCCCGACGCCACCACGGCGCTGCCGATGATTACTTTCTTCCACCCGGCCGCCAACGCGAGCGAAGCCTTGCTCCCCAGCGCGACCGAAGTACCGACGCCCAACGCCAACAGGACCTGCAAGCGCCTGCGATCACTGGACGGAACGTAACGCCCCGCATCCAGGATGGCCCGCTCAAAAGGAGAGTTCACCCCGTCCAGCAGACGCGGAAATTCTTCGTGTTCGAGCTCCGTCACGACCCAAGCCTCCGTTCGAGGTCAGGCTTGCCGAAATTGGACACGGCTTCGAAGCGACGAACCCCCGCCTCGAACTGCTTGCGCGCGCGCCGCAGACGCGACGCCACGGTTCCAGTGGGGATCTCGAGGTACTCCGCGATCTCCGGCATCTTCAGCCCCTCGAACTCGTATAGCGTAAAGACCAAGCGCAATTCCTCAGGCATCGCTTCCAAGAGTTGATCGAGGATCTCTCGAGCCTTCTTCTGGTTGATCAGCTGCTCGGGGGATTCCTGCACAGATGGCATCTCGTCGTCCAACGGTTCCAATCGACTGTGCCGACTGGCACTGCGCCGAACGTGCGAGGCCATGTGTTTCGCCGAACGAAACAAGAAGCTCTTCTCCGCACCCACGACGATGTCGTCGAGCCGGTTGGCCACGACGATGAAGGTGCGCTGGGCCGCATCGTCCAGCTCCGCGTCTGGGACGCCCATATTGCGCAACACCCGCTCCACGAAGCCGAGGTGCTGATTCACTAGTTTTGTCAAACGCTGTTCGCGACTGGGCATCAAGAGACCCGACGGGGCTAGGCCGTGCGTCTCTCGACGAGAGCGGCCACTGCAGACTCACTTAATACTCCACACAGCTAGGCGGAGCAACCGCACCAGTGCTGTCGAAGGTGTACAGGCAAGGACAACCGAGATCCCGTGAGCGCACCGATCTGCCCCGCCTTCGATTCGCAGTTTCTTTCTCATGGGAACCTTCTACCCAAGGCCGCGCGCCGGCCAGATTGATCACGCTTTGTATGGCTCGGCGCAAATACCTGGAGATCCGGACCTGAACAATTCCGCAGTCCGTAGAAGGAGGTCGCGGAGGCTCGATTTGGCCGAAGAAATGCGTCCCGAGGCGATGGCCCGCTGGCCTGTTCCGTTCGGCCGCGGGCTGGGCGGGTTTACCGGTCCAGCCCCGAGGGGCGATGCAACACCAGCTAGTCGTCCATTCGCCTGCGCTCGCGTTTGCGCTCACCCCGAAATCGCTTGTCCGAGATTCGCCGACGGGTGGAAGCGCGGGTGGGCTTTGTCTTCTTGCGCGGCTGAGGAGGCAACCACACCGAGAGAATCATTTGTCGCATTCGCGCGAGCGCGTCGTCCTGGTTGAGCTGTTGGGAGCGGAAACGGTCGCTAGCCACGATGAAGTCTCCCGCCAAGCTCACGTGTGCAGGGAAGCGGCTGCCCAAGCGCCGCTTGCAGCCGTCTGTGAGCTTCCGAGTTTGGTTCAGGTCCAGGCGCACCTCCACCTTGGTGGAGACCTTGTTGACGTTCTGCCCGCCAGGTCCACTGGATCGCATGTGGCGGACCTCCAGTTCGGAGTCCTCGATGGTCACTCCATCACGCAGGGGCAGAACGGGCACGGGGGCAACCTGCCAGAGTCTGTCGCGAAAACAAGCGCTAGCCGCGAGCGCCCAGGCCACTTTGCAGCCGACGCGGGTCGAGAGCCTTGAAGAACAAAGTCGTCACCCCACGGGAACGTTGGAACAACAGATTGCCAACCAAGCTCGCAATCGCGAACGACAACAACGTGGCCCAAGCGGCACCTAGTCCTCCCTGCGACGGGATGAGGAGCGCATTCAAAGCCACGTTCGAAGCGGCGCCCAACAGTGTACGTACCATCACGACCAGCGCCAGGTTCTCCGCCACCAAGTGCTGGCCGGTGGCGATCATGAAGAAAGCAAACACCCAGGACCACGCCGCGACCGCGAACATCGGGGCGGCCGACGCGAACTGCGCACCGAAGACGAGAGGCACAACGAAGTCTGCCGCGATGGTGGCGCAAACCGCGGCCGCGAGACCGAGCCAAACCAACAAGGCGAACAGCCCCACAAGTCGCCTTTGGTAATCCCCCGCATCCCGTTGTCGGGCACGCAGCAACGCTGGAAACAGCGACGCGCAAATCATGTTTGGCGCAAAGAATCCCGTTTGAACCAGACTGCTTGCCACCGCGTATTGACCGACCTCCACCAAGTCGCCCAATCGCTCCAGCATCACCTGGTCGATACGTAGGTAGATGGTGGATGCCATCCCGCTGATGACCAAGGGCCAGGCATCCTTCAGGTACTGCCGGGCGTAGGCGACCGAGGGCCTGAGCCGAGATAGCGGAAGCCGACCGAATCGCACGAGCGCTAAATACATGAGCGCCGTTTGCAGCACCCATTCGACCGCCATGGCCCAGACGAATGCTTCGACTCCGGCCCCCAAGAGTATCAGCACCACGCGCAACGACGCAGTAATACAAATCGCTATGGCGTTGGCCCAGACCGTGTACTTCGACTTCACCTGCGACTGGAACCAGAACTCCGCCACATCCGTTGCCTTGATGCACTGAGCGACAGCCAGTACAGCAATCAGCATGATGACGACTCGACTCGACTCGCTCCACAGAGCGGCGAGGATCGCCGCGACCATCACTGGCAGCGCAATGACGATGCGAAGTACCAGTACGCTGGCGAACGCTGTACCTGCGTTTGCGGGCTGGGTAACGAAGTCTCGTACCAGGACTGTGTTCGCCCCGATGCGCACGACCGAGAAGAACAGCGTCACCCAAGCCAGAACGAAGGCGAACAATCCGTAGTGGTCGGGCCCCAAGTGGCGGGCGACCCACGCACCGACGGCGAATGCCACCAGAGCCTGGAGCACGCGCCCAGCCCCGAGCCACCCCATGTTGGCTAGCACACGGCGCAATTCGGAGGAAAGCCGCGTTGTTGGCCTGGTCACCAGGGCGCACTCCACTTGCGAGTACAACGAGACCCCGTTATCAATCGGCGCCTACTTTGCCCAAGCGACCTGGCCCGTGCTAAGCCCGGTGCGATGCTGAGAGAAGTTGCCGTCATCATCGCCGCGATCCAGATGTCAGAGCCCAGTGTCGCTGACGAGGACGCGCAAGTAATGGCGGAAGCACTACAGCAACAAGCCGTGGAGCACGATTTCGATCCACTGACTGGCGTCTCAATCATCGTTCACGAAAGTCGCTTCAACCCCAAAGCCATCAGCCACAATGGCGAGGACTACGGCCTAGCTCAGATCAGAGCGCGCTACATCGGAGATTGCAAGAAAGACGCGGACCCGCTGCGCAATCCGAGTCGTGCGTGCAAGCGCGTCAAGAAACGCTTACTCGACCCGCGAGAAAACATCCGAGTCATGGCGGAACTGATCACCCAAAACCGGAAGTTTTGTCGCAAGAAGGTTGGAAACGCCAAGTTCGCGCGCTGGCTCGCCAGCTACCAAGGACGCAACTTCATCAGCAAGAAGCGGTGGTGCGTCCCCGGGAAGGGCACCTACCTCGTGGTCAACCACCGGGCGAAGCTGCTCAGAGAGCTGCGCAAGCGGCGCCTGGTGCACTGACGCGCCTCACCTATTGCGGCGACGCGCCACCAAGAAGCCGCCAAGCAACAACCCGAGCCCGGTGAGCCCGGACGTTCTCGATCCGCTCGGGATCGCCGAGCAAGAGGCGCTCGCCTTGCCTTCGGCTTCTGCCTGACAGGAACCGCCGCTGCACTCCGCATTGGCGTCCCCCGAGGCCTGAACTTCGACGTTCACCACCGCGTTGATCGCGTCGATACAATTCTGCAGGTTGTTGCCGTGGTCGACGTATTGGCCGTCGCAGAACAAAGCACCCTCTGGCTTTTTGCAGGCTGCTTCACAGCCTCCCTGCATCCGGGCTTCACACTCCGCACGCGGAGCTTCCGCGCGGCATTCGATGCGACACTCCGCGCTAGCGTCCACCTTGCATCGCCCTTCGCAAGAAGCTTCGCACTTGCCGCTGCACTCGGCCGAAGGTGGCGTTCCCTCGCAGCTAGCACTGCACTCGCCCTCGCAACTTGCGTCGCAATGTGCCTGGCACTTCGCTTCGAATTCCGCGGCGCACTCTCCGCCGCCTTCGTCGCTCGATGCGCCACATTCGCCTTCCGCCTGCGCCTTGCAGGTCGCGCCGCAATCGACCTCACAGCCACCTTGGCACTCCCCCTCACAATCGAAGTCTCCCGGGTCGACATCGCATGAACCCTCACACTCCGCCTCACAGTTGGCCGAGCAATCCGCTTCGATCTCGACCCCGCACTCTCCGAGATCGCACTCGGCGTAGACTTCGGCCTCGCAGGCCAGTTCGAATTCGGCGGCTTCGCACTGGACCTCGCAGCCACCAGAAACCTCGACTTGGCATTCAGCTTCCGCTTCGACCTGGATGTTGCCGCAGGCAGCGAGCTGCGCCTGCGCAGGCGCCGAAAACGCCACAATTCCGCTCAATGCGCCTGTTAGGGTAAGAGCGCGCAACCCGTAAGATAGATAAGACATTCACTCACCTCGCGTTGGTGGTAGCACTTTGTACCGGATCTACGCTGAGGTCGAGTGGGAAATTCCCCCAATGCGTTCGAGGGTCGCTCCGATGTCGACCGTCGAGCTCGAAGCAACGTTTCGAGAAAATCACATGGACCCCGTAACACAAGGTGCGCTCGGCGCGGCCGCAGCACTTTCGATAGCCGCTCCCCGAAGTCCGCTGAAATGGGCTACTGCGGCTTGGCTCGGCGCGCTCGGCGGTATGGCTCCGGACCTCGACATCCTCATCCGAAGTAGCGACGACCCGTTGCTGGCTATCGAGTACCATCGGCACTTCACTCATTCACTCTCATTCATTCCGATTGGCGGACCACTCTCTGGCCTTCCCACGCTGCTCATCAAGAGCTTACGCCAGCACTGGCGTTGGGTACTCTGCCTGACGACCATTGGGTATGCGACCCATGCGCTACTCGATGCGTTCACCACATACGGCACAATGCTCTGGTGGCCATGGTCGGATCACCGGGCGAGTTGGCGGGTAATCTCGGTAATCGACCCCTTGTTCACCGCACCGTTGTTGGCAGCCGTGCTGGTTTCCGCCACGAGGGCTTCGCACAGAACGGTCTTGCTGGGTCTCGGATGGGCAGCGCTCTACCTGAGCATGTGCGGCGTGCAACATGCGCGAGCGCTGGGTGCGATCGAAGCAACGGCAGCCCGACGGGGGCATACCATCGAACGAGTGAACGTATTTCCCTCGTTCGCGAACAACGTGACCTGGCGCTCCTTGTACCGAAGTGGCGACACGTACCACGTCGACAAGGTCCGCGTGCCATGGCTGCGTGGGGCGTGTGTCAGTCCAGGTGTTACCGTGCCTGTGGTTGCCCCGGTCGAGCTGAACGAACTACACCCCGAGGTGGCCCGCGGTGAGCGGTTGATTCGGTGGTTTTCTAGTGGCTGGGTGGCGTTCGACCCGAGCGACCCCACAGTTCTAGGCGATTTGCGGTACTCATTTGAGCCACGCCAAGCGCGACCGATTTGGGGCATTCGGCTGGAACCCATCGGCGCTTCGCCCAAACAGGCCACTTCCGTGCGTTGGGTGAACAACAACCGCTCCCGCGAGGTCAGCTGGGAAGTTTTGCGCACGCTGGTTTTCGAAGACGCGCCGGACGCTACTTGCCTCTGAACTCCCCCAAGCTGCCTAAGTCGACATTACGCGGCCGTCGACCGCCGCTGCATCCCGCACCAGCGACGTCTACTGACTTGCGTTGCGCACTTGTTTGACGAACGCGCGTACCAGCTGGGGGTCTTTCCCTGGAACCTCAGACTCTACGCCACTGGCCACGTCGACTGCCCATGGCCTGACCTGTTGCACGGCTGCGGCAACGTTTCGAGGCGAGAGTCCGCCTGCGAGGATGACTTGTCGCTCGCCGACCAAGTCTCCCAATAGCGACCAGTCGAAAACATGACCCGTGCCGCCGAGCGCTGTGCCCACCTTTGCATCGACGAGCAGCCGCGGACCGCGAAACCGTCGCGCTTGCAGCACATCGTCCTCGCTGGCGATACGGACGGCCTTGAAATCCGACTCTGGTAGTCGGGACAACAAGTCCGGTGATTCAGCACCATGAAGCTGCAGGCAGTCCACGTGAGTGTCGGTCCGGAGGCGCTCTAGTTCGGCCAGGGGCAAGTCCGCCACGACACCGACAGTTTCGATACGCCCACGACAGTGTTCAACGATTTGCCTGGCCACGGACAGTGACACGAAACGCCTAGAGCTGGGCACGAAGTTGAGACCGAGCAGATCCGCGCCGGCCTGGACAACCAACTCGGCCTCGGCAACGGTCGTCACACCGCAGATCTTCACCCGAACCGACGTCACGACGTGCCTCACAGGGACCACAGCTGCTGCCACTCGGCGAGCCCACCAGAGATGATGCGCGGCGCTTGTCGCAACTGCTTGAGGTTCTTTGCGCCAACCAGGAGCATCGCCGTCTTCAGCTCGAGTTCGACCGCGTGAAGGTATCGTCGAGCCCCCTCCTCGCCGCCCGCCTCATACGCTTGCAGAACAGGCCGAGCGATGCCGACGACGCTAGCTCCGAGTGCGATTGCCTTTGCTGCTTCCAGACCGTTCTTCATTCCCCCAGTGGCGAATACGGTCTCGAAAGAACTCGCTGCAACGGCCAGAACGCTCGCGGCGGTCGGGATCCCCCAATCCCAGAACAATTCCCCCAAGCCTCGGTCGCCTTCCGCGCTCCGTTGAGTCTCCACGGCGACCCAGGAAGTCCCGCCGGCCCCAGAAACGTCCACATGCCCAATGCCGCGTGCCCGCAATCGCCGCGCGACTCGCGCAGAGATGCCGCACCCAGTCTCTTTCGCAATTACCGGGACCGAAAGCGACTGAGCCAGTCGCTCCAGCGTGGTCTCACAACCAACGAAAGATCGATCCCCCTCCGGCTGAACGACCTCCATGGCAGGGTTTAGGTGCACGCACAGAGCATCGGCGGCCACAACGTCCACTAGGGAAGCGACTCCACTCGTCCCGAGGTCGCTGGCCTGAACTGCCCCGATATTGCCCAACAAGAGAACGTCCGGAGCGACATCACGCACGCGGTAGCTGGCAGCTGTGGCAGGGTCCCGCAGGATCGGTCGCTGGCTGCCCAGACCAAAAGCGTAGCCACAATCCTGAGCTATCTTGGCCAATGCGCGATTGATTACCCCAGCGCGCTCCGTTCCACCTGTCATGCCGGCGATGAGCAATGGGGCGGATAACCGCTTGCCGAAGACACACGAGGTCAGATCCAGCTGATCCATAGCCAGCTCGGGCAAAGCATCATGGACGAGCTGAACACACTCGAAAAGCGTGGTCTTCTGTCGGAATCCGACATCCCCCTTCGCAGCCAGCTCGAGATGGTCCGTCTTGCGCGATTGAATGTCCGTCATGCGCTCGGCTACATTGCGCGTCTTGCCGAGCATAGCAACCACGGCGGGAGCATTGATTGAGAGCCGGGTTCAATCCCAGCAAATGCAACTACTTACACGAATCAGGGTTGCAGGGGAGATTGGGGCGCCCAGCTGAGACGCTGCCCGCGCTCGGTACTCGGGCGGTAGGTTTCCGTAGCGCGCAGCGAGTGGACGACCTGCTGCAGCCTGACCGGCACGGACGGCAGGGGTTGGTGCACCGCGGGACGCTGCTGCATATCTTGTGATTCGCGTCGGGCTCGGTCGTCGCCGAAGGTGTCATGGTTGTTCATACTAACTCCTGAGGTTCAGCGCGTGGCTCGCACGGATCAACGCCGTGGATGAAGCTCCCCGGAGCCCGGTAATTCACGGGTCGCACTCCCAAGCCTGGGAGCTCCAGGCCCGAGGAGGACCTGCCGCAGCACGAGTCCTGGATCACCGAAGCGCCCAGGGCGTGGCCTGCGTGTTCAATGGATGCCGGCGACCGATGAGCTCGATCACCAATTACTGTTCACTGTCGCGATGTTCGCAGAGGACGAACATTTCATCTCCGCGGGAGGACGCATTTTGCCCGATCTTTTTAGTGACCGGATTCCCCGAACGGCCGCGAGGCACCCGATCGACACCGGGCGAAAACCAAGCACCCCGACTGCTCCAACCGTCGCGAGCGCGCCTGAGGAATGAGCACCGGAGGCGGGCTTTTTCCCTCGGGGGGTGGAACGACGAGGCCTCGCTTCGCGGCCGCGAGATCCTGCCTCGCAGTAGGACCGAAACTTGGGACACACCCTAGTCATCAAGCCGCTGAATTTTTTGAGTTTTTTAATCTGTCCCGCGCTTGCAATGGACTGTTCCCAGCACTAATTAGAAGCCACGAAATGGCAGCAACGAAGAGTGGCCGCGGCGTGCGGCGTCGTCCACGAGACAAGGCCAAGGCGCTGGATCCGAATCCCTTCCTCGGACTGTTGCGCGAAGTGAAGCCAGATGTGGATAGCCGATTGGACGTCTTGCTCAACCAACACGTCCAACAGCACCAGGATTCGGGACGTGAGGTCGTCGAAATGCTGACCCAGGCGCGGGAGTTGACCGGACGCGGCGGCAAGCGGCTACGTGCGGCCTTGGTAGTCGTCGGACAGAAGGCGTTCGAACGCAGTCGACCCGCGAGGTGGGAGACGGCCCTGGCCTGCGGCGTTGCGGTCGAACTACTGCAATCCTATTTCTTGATTCACGATGACTGGATGGACCAAGACGACACTCGTCGTGGCGGCCCATCGGTACACGCCGCACTGACACGCCGCTTTCGCTCCGCACACAAGGGTGCGGCGTCGGCGATCTTGACGGGGGACTACCTGGTGGCGCTGGCGACGAAGCAGTTTGCAGAAGCCACACGGCGTAGCAAGCAGTTGCCTGAGTTGATGCGCTGTTTCGCCGACATGCAGCTCGCCGCCGTCGTGGGGCAACAACTGGACGTGGTGGGTCAGGCCCCAAACGCCGAACGCGTCTACGAACTCAAGACATCGAGCTACACGGTCGCCGGGCCATTGACGTTGGGCGCGCTGCTGGCGGGAGCGAGCCGCGCCAAGCTCAACGGGCTAGAGGCGTACGCTGACCCCCTCGGGGTGGCGTTTCAGCTAAGAGATGACATCCTCGGCGTGTTCGGAGATCCGAAGCGCACAGGCAAGCCTAGCGGCAACGACATCGTGGCAGGCAAGTGGACTTGGCTCGTCGAACATGCTCTCAGCAACGGGCGGCCGAAGCACAAGCGGGCCATCAAGGCAGCCCTGGGCAATGCAGGGTCGAGCGAGTTACAAGTAGAAGCTGCCACTGCGGCGTTGCTCGACTCTGGCGCTGTCTCGGCGTGCGAAGCACGCATCTCCGAACTACGCGCGCAATCCGAGCGCGCCCTTTCGCGACTGCGACTGCCGTCGCGGGGGAATGAGCTTCTCGCAGGCGCGATTGTGGCGTTGAGCGAGCGACAAAGCTAATGGCCCGAGCAAACGGCAAGGTCATCTTATGTGGTGAACATGCTGTCGTGTACGGCCTGCCCGCGTTGGCATGCGGCGTCGACCTCGGGATGACAGCAACAGCTGTTCCATCTGATCGCTTCGAGCTGAGTTTCGGACAACAGGCGGTGGCGCCAGAAACCGAGCCGTTCGCGGCCTTCCGCGCCCTATGTAGCGCGCTGGGCGCGGCGCCATGCCATGTCCGGGTTCAGCCGGACATGCCGACAGGAGTCGGGTTGGGGGCTTCTGCGGCGATGGGCGTGGCGATCGCTCGCGCGATTGACGAAGCGGAACTGAGCGCCGACGGCGGGGCTGACGGCCCCGCCGGCACTGCGCTGCTGCTGGCGGCAGCGAATGCATGGGAGGGCGTGTTCCACGGCAACCCTTCAGGAATCGATGCCGCGTGTGCACTCAGCGGCGGCTGCATTCGCTTTCAGCGCTCAGAACCCTATCGACAAGTCCGACTGGCGCAATCGTTGCCGCTGCTTGTCGCTGTTGCCGGTCCTCCCTCGTCGACAAAGACAATGGTCGAGAACGTGGCGCGACTGAGAGAGCACGACCGCCCTGGTTTCGACGAGGACTTGCGAGTGGTCGGGACGCTCGTCGAGGATGCGGAAGCCTGCCTCGCAACAGGAAATCTCGAAGCCCTTGGTGTGTTGTTGAACCGCAACCACGCGCTGCTGGCCAAGTGGTCCCTATCGACGCCGGAAATCGAAACCTGCTGCGAAACGGCGCGCGGGGCAGGCGCACTCGGCGCCAAGCTGACCGGAGCGGGGGGTGGTGGATGCGTACTCGCTCTGCCCGGCTCTAATGGTCCCACAGCGATTCTCGCTGCCTGGCGTGCTGGCGGTTATCAGTGCTTCGAGAGCACTGTCCGAGTCGGGTGAATTCGCCAGCGGGGGAGCAGTGTCAGGGCGAAAGCCGTGGCGACCAACCGACGCCCTTGTCGCCGAATGACCTACAATGAGCGCATGCCGAGGTGTGCAGTGTCAGTGTCCCTCGTGCCGGCCTCCGCACGCACGGTGAAGCTCACGATCGTCTACGCAAGCGGAGTGCTACGCTTGTTGTGTCCGTTTCGATATGAGATCCGAATTACTGAAGAGAGTCACTCGCGTCGTGGCGAGTTGTGGAGTGCTGCTCCAGGTGTGCGGCTGCGCGTGCAGCGGGAAGACGGATACGGGCGGGACTGCCAGTGACGAGAATACCGCCCAGACTCCGACTGACGGCCCCTCCTCGACTGGCAAGTCTCCCTCAGAGCTGGAGCAGGTCGACCGCGAGTCGACGAGCGCCGACGCCGACCTGCTGTGGTCGGCCATCGACTCCGGCGAACTAGACCCCACTGGTTTTGGAGATACCAACGATGCCGACAATGGCCTCTTCGAGGACGAAGTGTTGGCGCGCGCTCGCTTCGAACTCACACCAATCTCCGTCACGGGCAGTGTGGTCAGCATCGACGGTAGCCCGCTACCCCAAGCGAAAGTCGAGCTCAACGGCTCATCGTCCTCGGTGGACGACGATGGCACGTTCGTAGTCGCCGGTGTCCCGCGCCACAACTCGGAACTGACGCTAAGCGCGCCTGGTTTCAAACCTACCATCGTATTTGTTCACCTCCAGAAGCCTATCCAGGAAGAAAGCGTGGCCGTCGGCTCAATCGCGCTCTCTCCCGACGGTCCCGACGTCGTACGCTTCCTGTTCGGTGGGGATACCGCTTTTGGCCGGCGTTTCCTCGACCCGGCTGAAAGAGCTGGCCCTCTGGAGCTTCCAGTTGCCAACCCCGAGGCGTTGATCGACGCGGACGCCCCCGCGGAGGGAACCCGCGCGGCGCTGCGCCACTTGCAGACTCTCTTCTTGTCCGCCGACTATCCCGTCGTCAACCTCGAAAGCCCGGTCACGGCGTCCCCCAGCGAGTACCATAGTCAAAAGCAGTACACCTTTTACACTCTTCCCGATTCCCTCGCGGTCTTTCCCTGGCTCGGCGTCAGCTACGTCAGCCTGGGGAACAACCATGTCTACGACTATCTCGAAGATGGACTGCTCGACACGCTGGCTGCCCTAGACGAACACGGGGTAGCTGCCAGCGGTGCCGGACCAGATCCAGAAAGCGCATTCTCGCCACATCGGGAGCTGCTGGGGGGCACTACGTACAGCTTGCTGTCGATGACGTCGGTCAGTGGCAGCCAGAACCCTCCCCTCTACGTGGCAACCGACGATCCTACGAAAGGCGGTGCCGCTG
Source organism: Polyangiaceae bacterium (assembly GCA_050298815.1). GTDB lineage: Bacteria > Myxococcota_A > Polyangia > Polyangiales > Polyangiaceae > SZUA-265. The sequence goes on along the minus strand of JBNKUV010000102.1, from coordinate 97,579 downwards.
ACTTGCGGGATGACGAGCGCGTCGGCGCGGCTGTCTCAGCGGAAGTCGATCTCGGTCACGTCGCCATCGCCCAACTGCACACTGGCAAAGAGTACAGCTTCTGGCCCACGGACTTCGCCCGCGAGGGGATGTCCCTCTGTGTTCAGAGCGGCGCTTCTCTAGTCATCGGTCACCATCCCCACGTCGCTCAAGGGTTTGCCCACGAAGACGGCACCCTGATTGTCTCAAGTCTGGGTAACCTCTGCTTCGATCAAGCTCGCTTGGAGACAATGCTAGGTCTGCTCGCAGAGGTAGACATGCGCGGAAGCGATGTCGTCGCCACCCGAGGACTACCCATTTACCTGGAAGACTACACTCCGAGACCCATCACCGGGGAGCTCGCGGCGCACTTGATTCGGCGCATCGGTGAAGTCTCGGAAAACACCAGCGTGCTCGTAGAGGCGAGCGCCGGCCGCGTGTTGCCGACGGCAGTGGCCCTAAGCACGACAGAAGACCACGAAACGGTATCAGTCGACATCGGCCCAGGCGGTGCGATCGTCGACCTGCGGCCGCTCAGACGACCCGAACAATCCCTGATCTTCGCCCAAGTCAGCGCATCGAACAGCGCCATCTCCGCGGGGCAAGACATCCTCTTGCATGGCGATTTCGAAGACTGGGACGTCGACGAAGAACGATTTGAACTCTCACGCTGGGATGTCACGGGACAATCGTCCTTCCCCTGTTTGAGCGGAACACATCGCGGCGCCGTTTCCCTGTGCTCTGTCCGCACTAGTGAGAATCGTTCGACATCAGTGGTGGCGTTTCGCAACCGCATCCGGGTCCTGGGTGAGGAGGTCGACGCCCCGAACAAGGACTTGTCGTTGGTCGGCTACGCTAAGGGAGACAACGCTGGCGAGATGTGGCTGGAAACGGAGCTGTATGCAAGCGTCGGATCTCGCGAGTTCGGCCGCAAGGAAGTCTGGCAGCATGCTGGTGGGGATTTCGACTGGACATTCTTCAGCGCGAACCTGGAGCTACCAGTCGATGAACCCGGCACAGACCCCCTGACGGACAACCCGCACGCACTGAGGTTCTTCTATTTTCACGAACCACCGTCCGACGGTCAGGGCATCGTCAGACTGGATGATCTGGCGATAGTCAGCTGGCGCCCGTCGGTGACAGCCAGTGACGGGTTGACGCTCACTTCACCAAACCCGATCGACTTCCTCCGTATCTCGGGGCCCGAAGGCAAAGTCGAACTTCAGCTCACGTTCCACGCCGACTTGCTCACGGCAGACAACCGTTGAGCGGGTCCCAGCGGTTGGGATCGTCTGGCGCACAGGGTATTGACTCAAAGCCGGTGTTGGATCTGGCGGTGTGCCGCGTCGCGACATTCGTCGTTGGGACGTTGCCCTTCGCCGTGCGAGCGACGGGAGTCGTCGACGACCCAGCCGACTTGGGCAAGACAGTGGTCTCAGCTTGCGGCTTCTCCTCGTGTAACGCTGACCGTTGACGCAACTCCGCGCGAATGTTGAGACGCTCACGCAGGTCCCGCAGTTCTTCGAACGCACTGGCGAACACGTCGCCTTGCGCATCTGCCGGTAACTCGATGGGCTCATTTCCAGGATCGAGCGCGGCAACCCTGCTAACGTGTGCGCCCGCGCAGCTGCAAGCAGCCCAAGGCAGCAGCAGCACGATCATTCTGAACGCCGAGGTTGGCGTTTGGAACCGGGGAGTGGGGAGCTGATGGTCGGCAGTCTGTTTCATTCCGAGTTACCTCCAGGGTGGCGTTCAGGTTGGGCCAACTGGCCCGATCTGTGGCGGTGGACTGTTTCGCTTCGTTTCAGGGTCACCAACGCGGGGCTCTGCGGATTCCGTCGCAGATCTTCCGAGCGGCACTGCGGGGTCCAGCGGCACTAGAACGCGCTCCGGAACCAGACACCGACAGACAGCGATGAAAATATTGGTGTTCCGCCCCTGGCCGCCCGCCTCCTGGGGTCCCCGGAGCCTGACGATTTCTCGCCGGTCGTCGCAAAAAAAGAAACGATTCCCAGGGCTCGGTCGAAGCGCGTCGGTGGCAGGCCGAGCCCCAACAGAGGGGTGCGACGAGATTGTAATACGCACCCCCGCCGACGATAGGTTGCGTTCCAGACCGACCTCCTGCAACTGTTGCGACGTGGGCAATCACCTGGTCGTTTCCTTCCGCTGGCACGAGCGGGGCACGTCAGCGCGGGAGTATCTCGACGCCGCTGAACAGGTGATTGACCGAATGCACGACATTGACGCTGAACTGATCGGCTGGTCGTCCACGTGCTTTACGTTCACCTGTTCCCCATCGTCATTAGCAGTAACCTTAAGCGCGACACTGAACCTACTCAGAGAGGGCTTGTGTTTTGGCGTAGGGTTTTCCCAACGTGACCTCGAGATCGGTCAATTGGGTGGGCACTTTGGCCCTGGGCTAGCGGTTGCGGAGGCACTGGCGACGGGGACACGAGCTGGCGAGGTACTCCTCGATCCAGCTATCGACGCTGTCGCGGATGAACAGCTTCCCACGGTCGGGTCGCTGTTGATCGAGGTGGACGGACACCAAATCCGCGCCGCGCTGATGGTGGGTAGCGCCCCCTTTGGCAGCGTCTTTCCTGAAGCGCCCGAAACGATTCCCCCGACCGCACAGGGTGACAAGACCCTGGTGGACATGCAGTCGTGGGCACCAGAGCATGACGCCGCGCCGATGACCGTCCCTGCATCCCCGCCGGCTGCGGACAGCGCCCCGCAACATGCCCTCCCATCCCAATCCGCGCCAGCGGCTGGCGACGGCGCCGCCAGTCACGTGCCACCGACGGGCGGTCCAGCGGAGCGTGTGATGGTAGCAGTCCCGCGCCTGCCATCTGATGCGCTCGAGCTCCATCTGGACGACCTAGTGGAAGCGTGGCCCAGGGAGCGTACCGATTCTGGTGCACCTCCGATCCACCGGCCCGGTGCAATGGCTCCACCCCCGCCATCGACACAGGACACAGCGAGTCGCCGCGTGAGCGAGCCACCACCCAAGCCACTGTCTTACCAAACGGCGGCAGAACGTTTGTCGACGCCCCCGCCCAAGCCCAACGCCATCTCCGGTGAAACGGTGATCGGCGGACGGGAGAGCCGCATCGAGGCCCTGCGCGACGGTGAACTCGGCGAAGTTCTCGAACTCGTTGACCAACTTTGGGACGCCGAACGCCGGGCGGCTTTCGTCAACCACTTGGACCGGCTCACCGAACCGACAGGCAACCCAATGGAGGAGAGCCTGCAGGAGCTTCACACTGCCCTGCACGAGACGACGCACGAAGACCCCGAGGAGCGGGGGCGGTTGGCGCTGGCATATGCGGTTTGCCTAGCCAAAGCGGGCAAGCCCGCTGAGGCCTTGCTGGAGTCGCTGCAGGCCCTGGCCACCGCGCGTCGCCACCAGAGCGCCAACGGCGAACGCGCCAGTGAGCTACTACTAGCTCAACTGGCACGCTACACCGGACAGCCACAGCTGGCCGAGCGCTGGTTAAAGATCCCAAAAGCTCTTTGAACGGCGCTGAAGCAAAGGCCTCAGTCGACTTGAGCCTTTGCTTTGGCGTCCGCCGCGGGTTCACTCAGGACCGACTGGCTTGATTCCCGGAGCTCATCCATCTTGCCCGCGGCCCACTCGGTGTCCCTGAGCAGCTGCTCCACCTTCTTTTGACGCCTGTCGTCCGGATCGAATCGTTCAGCTTCAATGGCGACGTCGTCGCTCAAGCGCTTGAGCTCGGGCCGCATCTTGTCCATCTCCGCACGCATCTCGTCGGCGCGCTCGATGATCTCCTCCAGCTTGGTGGCGTCGTTCGACAACAGTTTGCGCTCGCGGTCCATCTTGCTGCGGATCTTGTTCAGCTTGGCCGCGGGCTGGTTGGCAGATTGAGCCTGCTCGAGCAGCTCCTTCTGCTGATTGAAACGGTCGAGGGCGGCGGTGATACGGTAGCCAGCCATCTCTGCTCGTTTGGCCAGCTTCGGGATCTCGATGTCGAAACCATACAGCGTTCGCTTGCCCTCTTTCATGAACTTGTCGAGGCGAGCGATCATCGCGTCGAACGCTTTCGAGTAGTCGACCTCCGAATCCTCAGCCGCCGGCGAGGAAGGTTCGGCGCTCGTCAATCCGCCGAAACACAAGGTCGACGTCAAGACGGCTGCGGTTACGATGGGCTTGATGATGGTCCTTTGCATGCTTCTCCGGTTTGTCTCTTTGTCCGTCGGCAATGAGTTCTCTCAGCCAGGTTGTGGCGTCGCCCGCGACGGTATGGGGCGCTAAACAAAGTACGGCATCGCCGGGCGAGGCGCCCCCGGGCAGCTTCGCAAAGCGTGGGTCGTTCTAGCTATAGCGGCAGGTGGGATGCCGAATCGGCTCAGCCGCTCCGAATTGGATGATGCGGCTTTCGGAGCCACTCTGGGTTGGGGTGGGCCCGCTCTGGACATGGGTGTTTGCATGTGGCGGGTGTGGGTGGCTATAAGCGGCGCGTGAAGCACGCCGTCGCCACCGCCCACTCCAACATTGCCCTCGCCAAGTACTGGGGAAAGCAGGAGGTCGAACACAACAGGCCGGCTGTGCCCAGCTTGTCGATGACGCTCGACGCGATGTTCACCACCACCTCGGTCACCTTTGACACTCAGCTCGAAGTTGACACTATCGAACTTGGCGGCAATGCACTCTCTGATGGTCCCCAGAAGCGCGTGGTGACCCTGCTCGATCGAGTGCGTCAGGAAGCCGGCATTGCGACCCGGGCCCGGGTCAGCAGCAGCAACAACTTTCCAACGGCCGCCGGCTTGGCTTCGAGCGCTTCCGGGTTTGCAGCGCTAGCTTTGGCAGCAAGAGAAGCGGCAGGTTTGCCGCGCGACAATGAAAAGGTGAGCGTACTTGCTCGTCGCTCGTCCGCATCTGCAGCGCGGTCCATTTTTGGCGGATACGTGGCGCTGGACGCCGGGGAGAGCGCGGCTAGACAAGTCGCGACAGCAGAACATTTCCCGTTGGAGCTGCTCGTCGCTGTGACCCAAGAAGGGCCGAAACACACCGGATCGACTGAGGGCATGTCGCATACGCGCGACACCAGCCCGTACTACACCGCGTGGATTGAGCATGCTCCGCTGCTTGCCCGTCAAATTGAGGCGGCAGTGCTCGCAGCTGACCTGGAACAGCTCGGACCGCTCGTGGAGCAGAGTGCACTGCAGATGCATGCCTCGATGTGGGCCGCGGCTCCGGCCATCGTCTACTTTTCACCAGCAACCCTCAGCGTCATGGAGTGCGTCGCCAGTTTGAGAAGGAAGGGGTACTTGGCGTACTACACGATGGACGCCGGGCCACACGTCAAGGTGATCACCGCGCCCAACGACGCTCTCGCTGTCCGGGGAGCGTTGGAATCGGTACCTGGCGTGCTTCGCACGATTCACTGCAAGCTGGGACCGGATGCCAGCGTGCGCGTTGAGGCAGGACCATGACGCGTGCACGCGCCCCGGGCAAGTTAGTAATCTCCGGCGCCTACTCAGTACTGGAGGGCGCGCCCGCCATTGTTGCGGCGGTTGATCGCTACGCCTTGGCGGACACGAGCAAGCCCGCGGGGTTCGTCACCGAGGAAATGCGTCACGCCTTCTCCGCCCCATACCCGTTCATTGACGCCACAGCCCTACGTGACCAAGACAGGAAGCTCGGCCTCGGCTCGAGCGCTGCGCTTCTCGTGGCCGCACTGGCAACGCAACGCACATTTGACCCCGACAGGCCGGGCGCGCGTCGCGCACTATTCGAGGCCGCACTCAAAGCACACCAGAAGGCCCAAGGCGGGGGCAGCGGGGTAGATGTGGCGGCAAGCGTATTTGGCGGTGTGTTGTGCTACCAGCTCGGTGAACCGTTGCGCAGGACAGAAGGGTCCAGTGTGGCGGTCGCTAGCATTGCACCGCTCAGCCTGCCTCCGGAAACGGTCGTGGAGGTTTGGGCAGCTACGACGTCGGCGAAGACCAGTGAGTTCATTCATCACGCCTATCAGTTGCGAGCCAACGAGCCCGACGTCTTCGATGGGTTGATGCGTCGCTCGTGGGACGACTCGGAAGCCGCAATCGCGGCATGTGACGTCAGCGACCGAGACGCGTTCATCGCTGCACTATCCGCGCAAACCAACGTCCTGCAGGAACTTGGCGTGGCAGCACAGATCCCAATCGTGAGTGATGCGCTTTTCGAGCTCCACCAAGCAGCGATCGCCGAAAGCGCGTGCTTCATCCCCTCCGGGGCTGGCGGAGGCGACGTCAGTTGTTTCATTGGTATCGCCCCGTCTACGTCTGCGTTTCGCACCAGAGCGAGCGTCGCCGGATTGACGTTGGTTCAGCTGAGCGTCGGCGCCCCCGGCGTCGAAGTCTACTAGCTGGTGACGAAAATCCGAGGGTATTGAGCCGGGGGCTCCCCCCCACGGAAGTCCCCACCGCTCAGCGCGCCACCCCCTGCAACCGCCTGCCGGCTTCCAACAACGTCTCCTCTCGTTTCGGATAGCAAAACCGAACCAAACGCCGGGCGTCGTCGTCCCCAGTTCGAAAGAAGCTCGAAGCTGGAACAACCGCGACCCCAACGTGCTCAATCAGGTAGCGGGTGAACGCAACGTCGTCGAGGCGTCGTGGGTTAGGAAACTCGGCCATGACGTAGTAAGCACCGCGGGGCGCTCGAGCGACGAAGCCGGCATCGAGCAACAGCGGCAAGAACAAATCACGTTTGCGTTGATAGCTATCCCGTAGCTGGGTGTAATACTCGTCATCCAACTGCAGCGCGACCACGGCACCGCGTTGCAACGGTGCCGGCGCACCAACGGTGCAGAAGTCGTGAACCTTGCGTATCGCCGTCGTTATCTCTTCAGGTGCGATTGCATAACCCAAACGCCAGCCCGTAACGCTATAGGTCTTGCTAAGACCGGAGATCATGATCGTACGCTCCCTCAGCCCCGGCAGCGTTTGGGGGTACACATGCTGCTCTCCGTCATAAACCATGTGCTCGTAGATCTCGTCCGTGTAGATCAACGAATCGAATTCCGTCGCGAGTTCGCCAATGAGTGATAGCTCCTCTCGCGTGAACACCTTACCCGTGGGATTGTGCGGAGTATTGACGATGATGCCTTTGGTACGCGTCGAAAACGCTGCTCGCAGCTCGTCCGGATCGAAATCCCAGTGCGGAGGCCGGAGCTTGACGTACACTGGAACCGCCCCCGAAAGGATGGCGTCGGGCCCGTAGTTCTCATACCACGGTTCAAAAACGATGACCTCCTCTCCGGGATCGACCGTGGCAAGCAACGCACAGAGCATTGCTTCGGTAGATCCGCAGGTAACGGTGATTTCCTTTTCCGGGTCAAGTTCAATCCCCGTGAAGTGCCGATGCTTTTCCACCAGGGCGCGACGGAACTCAGCCGCTCCCCAGGTGATCGCGTATTGATTGATGTCGTCCTCGATAGCGCGGCATGCCGCGGCTTTTAGCTCAGGCGGCGCCGGAAAATCGGGAAAGCCCTGTGCCAAGTTCACGCCGCCATGTCGCGCGCACAGGCGACTCATCTCCCGAATCACGGATTCGGTAAATTGCGCGGCCTTTTTCGATACCTTTGTTCGCTGCATGAGGTCCCAGCATACACGTTGGACGCCTACCTGAGAGCCCCCTTGCCGTCTCGAACCCAGCATACTACCACCCTGCATGATGAGAGATCCGTCGCGCTCCTCGCGTATCCCTGGCTTCTACAAGCTTGCCCTCGAAGAACGACAGCGTGAGATCTGCAAACGCACGGGCATCGAACTGGCTCGCTTGGCAGAAGTCGCGCAAAGCGGAGGCCTTGCTCCTGAAGCCGCGGACAAGGTGGTCGAGAACGTACTGGGCATCTACGGCTTGCCCTTCGGCCTCGCGTTGAACTTCACTATCAACGGCCAGGACCGACTGGCTCCAATGGTCGTCGAGGAACCGAGCGTGGTAGCGGCGGCGTCCAACGCGGCTCGCATGGTGCGCGGAAGCGGCGGGTTCATCGCTGACTGTCCTAGCGACCTGATGCTCGGGCAAGTCCAACTGTGGGACGTACCGGATGACGAACGCGCCACGCGGGCAATCCTCGGAGCCAAGGCCGAACTCATCGAAGCTGGGGCGCGTGCCGTTCCCAATCTGATCAAGCGGGGGGGCGGCCCCACCGACCTCGAGGTGCGGATGCTCGAGGCCGGTATGCTGGTCGTGCACGTTTCGGTCGACTGTCGTGACGCGATGGGGGCCAATCTGGTGAACACCATCGCCGAGGCATTGGGTCCGCACCTCGCCAAGCTCAGTGGCGGGAAGCTTGGCCTCCGTATCCTCACCAACCTGACCGACCAGCGGCGAGTGAACGTTCGAGCTCGGGTCAAGACACGGGAACTGACCATGGGGGCCCCGCGGGACGTCAAGCGTTCCTGGGTGCCGGAGGTTCCCAAGAACGACGGCGGGTACATCGCTGACGCGATTGAACGCGCCTCCCGTTTCGCAGAATTGGACCATTATCGCGCCGCAACCCACAACAAAGGCATCATGAACGGAGTTGATTCGGTCGTCATTGCAACGGGCAACGACTATCGGGCCGTCGAAGCCGGAGCGCATGCGTACGCCGCGCGCAACGGACAGTACCGTCCCCTCGCAACCTGGCGACGGGAGGGGGACGAACTCGTGGGACGCCTGGAAATGCCGATGGCGCTGGGCACCGTCGGTGGAACGCTGCGAGTTCATCCCATGGCCCAATTGGCGTTGGAGCTGGCGGACATCAAATCAGCCCGGGAGTTGGCACAACTGGCAGGCGCAGCCGGATTGGCGTCCAACTTGGCCGCGCTGCGAGCTCTCGCGACCGAGGGGATCCAGCGCGGGCACATGTCGCTCCACGCGCGGAGTGTTGCAACCGCAGCGGGTGCGCTCGGGGAAGAAGTGGAACGCGTCGCCGCGATATTGAGCGAGTCTGGCATCATCACCGTTGACCAAGCGTGCAAGGTGCTGGTCGAGTTGCGCTGCGGTTGAGCATCTCCCACTTGCGAGACCGATTCAGCCATCAGCGAACCGACGACCCATGGCGTACCGCCCCTTCCGCACTGTCTGCGTTGTCTCCTACCTCGGGGGCATGGCGCTCGCGTGCGGCGGCTACTCGACAACACTGCGCGTCGTAGATGGCAAGAGCATCGACGATCGGCCGATCTCCGCCTCGGCCTACGCCGCCTACGCGCATGCCGCCGAAATGGAGGCCCAAGGGGAGTTGCGCCTCGCACTGGCCGGCTACCGTGAGGCGTTGGGTTTCGATTCTGAAAGCGTGGAGATCCAGACTCGAATCGCCAGTCTCACCTGCCAGCTGGCTCCCGACCAAGCGAACCCCGAGTTCGAGGATGCCGAGGAGCTGGACGGTACGTACGAAGGTTTGTGGCGGGAATGGGCTTCTTGTGAACTCCGAAGAGGTAATCTAAACCGCGCCCTTCGAATGGCCAAGCGATCCGTGGAAGCCGCTCCAGACAGCCTCGAGGCGTCGGTAGCCGTAGTCAGAGCGTACGAAGCACGCAAGGAGCCAGAGCTCGCATTGCGCCAACTAGTCGCGTACACCATTCGTTTCCCGGACAGTCGAGAGGCTTGGTTGGAGCTCTACCACACTGCCCGACGGCAGCGCGATGAGACCTGGCTGCGAGAAGCAGCTTTGCAGGTGGACAGACTGACGCGACAGAAAGCTCCGATGCCGCCGCTAGGTGACTCTCCAGAGCAAATTGTTGGTCGGGTGTTGCTCGAGCGTGGCCTCGATCCGGCGCGATACGCGGCAGTCGAGTTTGGCGTCAGCGCCACTGAGCTCGGGTGGTTGGCGCTCGCGTTGGGTCGTCCCAAGGAAGCGCTGGACCAGGCAGAACTCGTACTGGGAGCACAACCTGACAGCTTGGAAGCATCGATCCTGGGCCTCGTGGCTGCGCACCAGTCCAATCGGAGCGCTGCATTCCGGGAGAGACTCCACAAGATCCCCGATGGCGACGTGTCCGATTTGTCCCCCAGGGCACGCGAAGCACTCGTTCACCTGCTGGAGGATCGTATCGGCCACGACAGTGCCCTCTTGCTCCAACACGCGTTGGAGCATCACTCCAAGGTATCAGAGCAGTAGCACGCCGGCGTATCGCCGAAACGCGCGCGGCGCGCCCGCGGGCTTCACGCGGCTCTAGTTCGAACTACCACCAGCACCTTCACCAGCTAGCGCTTGCTCGAGCGCTTCGGCGTCGATGTTGAGCTCCAGGATGAGTTCTGTGGTCTTGTCGGCCTCGACGGTCACGTTCCGTTCCAGCGTCTGACCCGTAGCGGGAAGTAGTACGTTGACCATGACGTCACCGACCGGGATGCCCTTGATCTCGAAGCGCCCGTCGAGCCCCGTGACGTCCGTCGTCGGGTACGACACGACGTAGACGTCCGCGAAAGCAAATTCGTTGCTTCGATCCACCAGGCGGTGAAGGCCGACCTTCCGGGGATAGAGCTCCACGGGATCGCCCCCGGGCACTGCGATGAGCAATGCTTGTGTGTGGGTACCCAAGAGTTGAGGCGTCGAGGCGACATTGCCGCTGTTCTTGACCTTCAAGGACTGGCCGAGCATCAGAGCTTGGGTGCGACGGTCGAACGCGCACCCTTTGGTGACGATCGTTGGGGTATCGTTCGGCACCGGGAGGTAGCCGTCATACCCAGTAACGGCCACCAGCGCGTCGGCAAGCGCGCGATTCGGGCCCTCACGGAACAAGGACTTGTACATCGTGTGCGCTTCGAAGCACTTGCCCACGGGGATCTTTCGCTTTCCCAGCTCGAGAGGCGGTGATGTCGCTCCGCTAGCGCGGACGATGCCGGTGACCGTCCCGGTGGGCCCCTTGTAGGGTTCTTTGTTTCCGGGATTCGTGATCCGCTGGATTTCTTCCTCGGGGACGACAGGGAGCTTCTTCTGGACCGGCTCCTCACCGCTCGCCGCGGAAGTGGCGCGGGGCGCATCGTCGGGAGTCTTCTTGTGGCAACCCATCGCCGTGCAGACGAGCAGTATCAGTACCGAAAGGCGGATCATCCCGCGATGGTTGCCCAGGCATCCCACATCGGCAACGCTCCCCGTTTCCCCGGGGGGCTGGCCGGCTGCGCCGCGCTCCCACATCGCCGCCAACTTGCCCCTACCACCGCGGTGTGCACTGCTCGGGACATGGTACTGACTGCGCGCACTCGGGTCCTTGCGGCGGCAATGACCCTCACTGCTTCGCAGGGGCTCACCGGCTGCCAGGGCAAAGATGAGCCGCCGCAACCGTCTGCGGCACAAGTTGTCGGTGGCGATATCCGGGTGCACGAACTGGGTGAAAAGGCGTCCAACGGCGTGTTCGCATTGAGTGTCTTGGGCCTGAAAACCTGCGGCGTGGAGGCCCATTTTCAACCACCGCCTGGTATCCGCAAGTTGGGGGTCGAGGTCGAGATTTCCGCGGTTTCGGAGGCGGAAGTGCCGGTCAATCCGTTCTACGGGCTCGTGGTCGACGACGAGGGCGACCGCTTTGAACCTACCTTGGCCGGCTGCCAACCAGTTCTCGAAGCGCGCCGGATCGCCAAGGGGCAGTCCGCCCGCGGCTGGATCTCGTTCGACGTCCCCGAGGACCTACACGATGCACGCTTTCGCTACGCCCCCGTCGTGATTGGATCGGGCACGAAACAGCTCGAGTTCGCGCTCAATTCGCGCACGGGTTCGCTCTGAAGCTACGGCATCCTATTGTTGTGCTTTGCACGGGCCCCGACTACCCTGCATGCAAACCCCAGCCGGGAGAGAATACCTGTGTTTTGCCCTAATTGCGGTGCACCCAATCCAGATACGGCCACGGCCTGTGAGAAGTGCGGCTTCAACATCAAAGGCACCGGTTCGCCGAAGTTCAAAGGCACCATGCTGATGATGAACGCCCAGGGTGGGTTGCCGGGGGCACCCAACGCGCAGGGGACACCTCCGATGCCAACGGCAACACCGGGCGGCGCTGCGCCTGGCCAACCAACACCGGGCTCGGGACAGGCCCATGGCGCTGCTTCGGCGGCCAACTCCAAGCTGAAGGGAACGATGATTGGCGTCGCCCCACCGTCGGCGGGTGGTGTCATGCCCCCTCATGCGGCCTACCCACCGGGTACACAGACGCCCGGAGTGCCGCCGCCCGCGGGTGTGAATCCGCTGGAGAGCACAGTCGCTGCGGACGCTGGCATGTTGAGCCCCTTCGCCCAGCAGGGCGGGCCTCAAGTGCCGCCGGGCCAGCAGCCCCATCCAGGCATGCAACCGCCAGGCATGCAACCGCCAGGCATGCAGCCTCCGGGCGTGGCTGACTACGGCGGCGGCATTCCCCCCACGCAGCCGGGCAGCAACCAGTATGCACCTGGCGGCGTCGGCGGACACCAAGCGCCTGCGACCTATGGTGGCCAACCTGGTTTGCCTGGTGGACAGCCCGGGATGCCCGGAGCGTATCCGGGGATGCCACCCGCCTCCGATACCGCAATGGGAGCGATCGCCCCCGCTGGCGCCGCAATGATGAGCCCCGGAGCTCCCCCCGGGCAGGGTGGTTTCACGCAGCGTTCACCTGCAGCCGTCTTTTTCCTGACTATGATCACCTGCGGCATCTACGCCCTGTTCTGGTTCAAAGGCACTGGCGAGGAGCTGGCTGCCAAGGGTGCAGAGATCCCGCCGTGGTGGCACATGCTCATTCCGATCTTGGGCCTCATCTGGTTGTGGAATTGGTCCAAAGGCTTGGAAAAGGCTTCCGGCGGTGAGCTGGCTGCATCCAACACCTTCATGTTGATCTGGTTCCTCGGCGGGATCGGCATGGCCATGCGACAGAGCGCGCTGAACAAGATGTAGGTAGGCGCCGGCGCCCCAGGCCGGTGAACGCCCCACATTCGAGAGGCTGAGCGCCCGGCAAGAGCGTGGGGAGTCCTGCATCTGCCTCCGTGCGCGACAAGCGCGATGACACGAGCTATCATCGCGCCATGATCGCGAACGCCGGCAGCGCCCCGGGTGAAGAGCTAGGTGGGTCGCGCCGTGCGGGTCGCCGCACGCCCCAGCGACTCGCGGTCGTGCTGGGACTTGGCGTGTTGGCAGCGACCATCGTCCTGAGCGAGTGGACCGTGTGCCCCCTGGCCCGGCTCACCCATCATCCATGCCCGGGCTGCGGGATGACGCGTGCAGCGCTTTCGCTCTTGAGCCTGGATTGGGCGGCTGCCCTTCGCTGGCACCCGCTGAGCCCAGTGTGCGTTCCCCTGGTGCTGTTGCTGGCCGCAGAGGGTCTCGTCAGCTACGTGGCAGAACGTGACGTTCGATGGTCGGGGTGGTTGATGCGCGGAGCGTTGGCAGGTTGGCTGTGGGCGGCGCTCGGTTTGCTTGTGCTCGGCACTTGGCTGGCGCGCTTCTTTGGCTTCTTTGGCGGTCCTGTTCCGGTGTGACTGTGGTGACCTGGCCCTGTTCGGTGCACGCTGGCGCGATGCGTTACAGACCGAGTGCCGAATCCGCGAGGCCTGGACAACAGCTCCCGCAGATTTCCGGGTCCTCGTCGTTCTGCGTGCACTCGCAGTACGCCACGCCGTCGCGCTGACAACGGCAAAGACCTTCCGCGCAGAAGCTACTCCAGCGCGTCTCATCTCCGTCACACGAGACTTCACAATTGGAGCGACTGACGGAGTAACTAGCATTTGTGCACACGTAGTCGTCGACAACGACGTCCTCACAAGAAGGCACGCTTGCCATGTCGACATCTGAGGAAACGCTCTCGGGTGGCAGATCGCCGCTCGCGTCTCGCGGTTCCACGCACTCGAAGAGCGCGCCCGCGACCTGCTCGCAGACCCGCACGCCCCCGCAATCATCGACCGAAGCGAAGCACGCCTTGAGGTCCTGCCACTGAGCATCGCAGCCCGCGGCATCCGCCATCAACGACGCCTCATCGCAACCACGGATGCAGTCTCCTCCTCCCTCCATGCACCGCGCAAGGACGGCACACATCACCTCGCATTCGGAAATTGGAAAGTCGTTGAGCTCCGCCCCGTCCGTGCCGACCCCTCCCACTGCCTGGCTGGGCGCCTCCCCTGAGTCAACACTTGGTTGGGTACCAGCGTTCGATGCCGTACCAGCCAGAGTGTCATCGGCTCCTGCGACATCAGACGCCGTCGCCTCTCGCTTGCCTGAAGTGTCCGATTCGCTCGCGGCGGCGTTGCTGCCGCGGCGTTGCTCGACGTCGTCTTTCCCCTCCGTTCCACCTCCGCAGGCTGAAACCATAGACGCTCCTGCAGTGACCATGACCGCCTGCGCTAGTCTTTTCATTTTCACCTCTCGACCACCTCACACACTCGAGCCCTTGCTCCTGGGTGAAAGGTACAGCTGCCCCGCTCACGGGGCAGTTCCAAAATACACGCAGGCGCATTCAGGACACCAGGGGTTCCCCAACGGCCAGGTGACGCCGGCCGCGTCGACGCCACTGCCGAAGTGTTTCACCGTCCTACATGCAGCAATTCGGTGCGAGTGTTCCGGCTATTCGAGTCGTTGGGAAGCGATGGTGGCGCAGCCATCAAACCAATAGAAATTGGTTAACTTCAAACAATCTATTCTGCAAGACACCGGAAGCACTAACCCCTTGCTCCCCCTTGATCACACGCGGTCGCCAATCACCAAGCGCCTAGCGCTTCCTGGACGAACCTCGCGCAAGTCAGTCCTGACGGGCTTCCGACAGCGAACGAACCTCGCGCGAGTCAGTCCTGACGGGCTCGTACGCCGACCGCGCAATGATGTTTCAGCGTCGAGATGAGCGCCTGCAGTTCGCATTTTCTGCCGGGCGTGGCGTAGCCGGGCATTCGCCCTGCCTGGTTGGTTCGACGGGTGCTGTTCTGCAACGGTATTCGCCGCATCTGGGCAAACGGGAAAATTGCCCGTACGCGGTGACATCTGCAGGCTCTAGTCGGCCGCGCTCGCGCCTGACCTAGAACCCGTAGTGGTCTGAACTGGTAACCACGACTCCCGCCATTGCGCGACCGCGGATCCTTGCAGCAACAGCTGATGCACCTCCTCGTTTGTGATCTGGCACGCCCCAGGTGCGCCTGGAAGTGCGAAACCATGCGACTGAAAGCATGCGTCGACTAGCAACTAACGCCGTCGCGCCAACAAAGAGTCGAAAATGATGCGAACAACGGGACTGCAGAGCTCAGTGGTGATTCTAATCGCGGTGGCGACGGCCTGCGGAGGCACCGAATCAGGCTCGAATGACAACCAATTCGGTGCTGCCGCGACCACACCGGTGGCGGCACCTGGCACTGCGGCGGGAACGCCTGGCGCGGCCACACCCGGCGTTGTCACGCCAACGCCGGGCGTGCCATCAGCGGGCACACCCATGGTCAATACGCCGGTCAACACGCCGGAGACCAGCACGCCCGTCATGCCAGGCGCTAGTGAACCGGCGATGGTCGCACCTGCCCCAGTCAGTACCGATACGCCACCCCCAGGTGAACCAGCGCCCGTGGCACCACCACCGGCACCCGACACAACGACGCCGGGGACCGCCCCCATGGACACTGCTCCTGTCGAGCCAGTCGCACCAGAACCGTCAACGATGGTCGACTGTGGGCTCACGATCGACAGTCAAGACGTCAGCTCGGAGATCCCCACCGTCGGTATCATCAGCTGGTCGGCAACCGGAAATATCGATGAGGCGAGTATTGAGTTCGGCCCAACTGGCGGAGAGCTTTCAATGTCGGCCCCCGTCGACCTCACACAACCAGGATACCGCACCTTGCTCCTCGGCATGAAGGGCAGCTCTGACTACGACTTCCAGATCGTTGCCTCGTCGGGCGGGCAAAGTTGCGTCAGTGAGGTGTCCACGCTCAGTACCGGGCCCGTCGCCAACAGCGTACCCGTCATCGATCGCGACATCTCGGACGAGGCGGCGATTGACTCTGGATTCATCGTGACCCTAGGTTATGCGCAGAACGCACCCGCGTTCATCTTCGACAAGGACGGAGACCCCGTGTGGTGGGGCCCGGCGCCCGCCAACGCCAGCGCCGCTCGCTTGAGCTGGGACAGTCAGTACGTCTACACTGTGACGGGCAATCCGAACGCGGGAGGCCAAGGGGCAGTAATGCGAATCTCCGTGGATGGTAGTGAGCAACAAACCATCCAGGGTACCGATGACGCTCACCACGACCTGGCGCCGCTGCCTGACGGGAACGTGGCGGTGCTGATGCACGGAAGTAATTGCTCAGAGGTAGCGGAAATTACGCCAGAGATGACAGTCACGACGACAATCGACCTGGCGACGGCGTACGGTGGCGGTGGGTGCCATGCCAACTCCATTCTCTACCACCCAGCAGACGACACCTTCACGATCTCCGATCGCAGCCACAACCTCTATGTGAAGGTGACGCGGGCAGGTGAACTGCTCTGGCAGTTTGGCGGAAGCAACCCGCTCGGACCGCACATCGAGGGCAGCTGGAACGTGAATCACGGCCATCATGTGTTGGACAATGGACACTTCCTGTTCTTCAACAACAACGGAATGGGAGGAATGGGTGGCGGTGGTTCCCCAGTTCACGAGTTCGCGCTCGACGAGCAGTCTCTATCGGCGGAGCTGCTGTTCAGCTACACGTCTGCAAGCGGCGAGTCGAGTTCGAGCCTCGGGGACGTCCAGCGACTGGGCAACGGCAACACGCTGATCACCTACTCCAATCAGGGCGTCATCCACGAAGTCAACGAGGCCGGGGAGCTCGTACAAGTCATCAAATCGCAGGGCGCCCTCGGCTACGCGATGCACCGTGTGTCACTCTACGGCGCACCCCCCAAATAGGGGGCAGATAGCTGCACCGCTCGTCTTGCTCGTCAGCTTTGCCCGTCCCGGCAAGCGAACGATACTTCCGCAGTTCGGGAGGCGCGACTCGATGGGGCGACCACAACCCCCACGCTACGGGCATCATGAGATCTTGACGCCGAAGGTGTCTTGCCCGTCGCTTGAGGGCCTCAATGACTCTTACAATCACCGGGCGCGTCCCAATCGGACATGCCGCCGAGGACGTAGACGTCGTAACCCGCCTCCCGCAACGTGGTCGCCGCGCGTTCCGCACGCCCCCCGGACCTGCAGTAGGTCACGACGCTCTTGTCTATTGGAAGCTCTTTGAGGCGCCCGCTGAGTTCATCGACCGGGGCGTGAGTCGCCCCCTCTAGATGTCCCTCGTTCCACTCGTCTTGCGTGCGAACGTCGAGAAGCACGGCGCCGTCGGCAACCATGCGCTGCGCCACGACACCGGAGCGGCGACAGTCCTGTCGAGTCGGCTCGGACTTCGAAGCCGACTGCGGCACCGTGTCCACCTCCCCTGTGCCCTTTTCTGTCCGGCACGCCCCGCACAACGCCAACCCAATCAACATCCGAACACGACCGCGCATGGGTGGAAGTCTAGGCCAAGCAGCGCTAGGTGCCCACGGCAATGGTTCGCCCTGGAGATGGACCTGAGCCTATCCCGAGTGGTCAGTCGCCGCTCTCTACTCCTCAGCGCAAGTGGCGAGTTCCGTCAATTACCAGGGCGCTGGATTGCTGCACGTTTCACACCCCAATGCCAACAGCCAGGTACCGTCTTCGTCGATCCCGGTGAATGTTTCGCCCTCGTCGTTCACTGATTCGGTCAATGAGAGCTCCTCACCCAGAGGAACCTCGCCCCGAAACAGCTCATCGTAGACCGCGTCGAGCTCCAGGACTCCGCTTCCAAGTCGTTCAAGGACATCGAGTACTTTGCAACCATCACATCGGTGATGGTACGTCGCTCAAACTCCCTTCCCATGGCGTTGGTCTGCATTTGACTCCGGTCAACGACGACGCCCGAGCGTTCTGCGGGCACCATCACGGGATAGGACGAAGTCAGGTCGACCGTCCAGATTGGAACCGCCGAGTCCGAAGCAACGTCGACTAGCAGGTTCGTTTCACCATCAACGGGTTGAAACGCGTGAATCATCTTGACCCCCGCACCCAGGTCGCGCCCCTGGTGGAAGACGCTTCGACCGAACCGGGCCTATTCCACGGTCATCGCGATGGAACGTCTTCGGTCGCGCTCGGGGGCGACGACGGCGCCGCGCTCGGACGCGTTGCGCTCGCAGGACCTTCGCTAGCCGGTACAGCGCTGGCAAGATCCTCGGCAAGTGGCGATGAGCCACGGCTTGTCGCAGCACTGGAGGCTCGGGTCGATGATGGCAGTGCACTCGGCGGAACAGTTGTCCACTGCGCGTTCGAGGAACCCCGGATGACGGCAGCGAGGGTATCGGCCAGATCTTCGAGGAAGTGCCCTTCGATGTGGCGGGCAGAAACGAGTGCCACACCGAGCGCCTGACCTTCCGCAACGATAGGGAGGACAACCAATGCGCGACCCACCCGTTCGATCAACGGGTGGCGCAGCAGCGCCCGAAGTGTCGTGCGCTCGGCTCGAGCGATGCGGCCAGCTGGACCGAACCCCATCACGAGCTGCGCCCGCCCTTGCACATCGCCGGGCGTCTCGAGCGCAGCAACGACGGCCCCCGCGACTCCAAACGACGGTAAGTGCTCCGCGGCGACCTGCGAGAGTGCGTCGTTCGCACCAAACATCGCGTTGCGCAGCGCGCGCTGAAAGCTCCGATGCTTCTCCGCGTCGGCTCGCGAGCGATCGCTCAGCGCTGCGCTGGTAAACGACGCTGCATACGCGCGCGCATCGTGCAACAAGACCTCCAAGTGGTCCCGCATCGCGGCGTCGTCCACACACAGGGCAGCTTGCACTCGCAACGCAGTCAGTAGTTCCTGCACGACGGTGCCGCTGATGACTGAGAGCTCTACCTTCCGTAGGAGCTGCCCGAGCGCGCGATTGAGGTTCCCTTGCTGACCGCCGTGCAGCTCCGCGACTAAACCGTCCAACAGCCGCTCTTCCCAATCACGGCCCGCGGCTCCAAGCATTCCACGGGATGCACGCACCAACTCGGCGCAGATGACGTGCCGGCGTTGAACAAAGGACCCGGCTAGTGAGGACGAACTCAGTCTGACATTCGCACTTAGGCTGGGAGGCTGCTCCGCGCACCCGCACGACGCGCGCACGAGGAAGCGACTGTCCAAGCGTATGGGGTGCTCCGCTCGGTCGACGCGTGTGACCAACCTGAGACTGGCGCGCCCCAACTCGGCCGCGGGCTGGGCCACGGTAGTCAGCGTCGGGCGTACCAATCGAGACGACTCCACATCGTCGAACCCGACGACTGCAACATCTTCAGGGATCCTCAAACGTCGGCGAGCCAGTTCGTCCATCGCTCCCAGCGCCATGTAGTCATTGGCTCCCACGACAGCATCTAGGTCAATGGGAAGGATCCCTCGCTCATCCAGTAGCGTGGCTATGGCTGCCGCACCGCTCGCCTTGCTGTAGTCCCCCTCCAGTATGTACCGGCGATCGCAGTCGATCCCACTAGCCTGCAACGTCTCCTCGAACGCGCGCAAGCGTTCCTCCACTTCGGCACTGCTCTCCGGCCCGCATATGAACGCCAACTTCCGAGCACCATGCGCTTCGATGAGATGCAGAGTCGCTGCCCGCGTGCCGCTGTAGCTGTCCACCTCGACGCTGGCATAGCCCGGCAATGCCACACCGGCGCAAACGACACGGTCGTGCCCCAACTCGCGCACGAAGTCCGCCGCGGCAGTTGCGCCACACTCGCTAGCGAGGGCGCTCGTAAACAACACGATGCCGTCCAGCTCAGAGCTGAACACCTTGAAAACGAAGTTCCGCGCGCCTCTATCTGGCACCGGATCACCAATCGCGCCCCCTGCGGCAACCATCAGCGTCACGGAGGCTTCCCGCGCACCGGCGATGGCCCCTTGAAGCACGTTCACCTCGTGTTCATCATCAAGCGACTCAAGAAAGAAGCCAACGAGGTTGTCGCTCTCGGAACTTCTCGGGAACGTGGAGGAGGGTGACATGGAGAGAAATCGAAGTGCCGCGCCCGCACTGCAGCAACCGTTCGAGGACGGCGCATCCAGCTCGACGGCGCATGAATACATCTTCGCTCAGGCGACGGGCCAAAGCCAACGTTGACCCGAGGAGCACCCACAAATGATGCACGCCCCTCGGTAACTCTCCGACACTATGCTCCTACGCGCACACCACTATCCTCCCATGGGTACGCCACGTGTGGGACAGCCTCGCCTAAGCTCGGATATCTACCCAGATGCGTCTACGAGAACGATTCGAAAACGCAAAAAACGAAAACCCCAGAACGTGTTTCCATGCTCAGGGGTCCTCGGGGGTGGGAGTGTGCGGCAACCCTAGTTCACCGCCGTGACTCGTGCACTCCATTTTTGCCAGAAACCTGGCATCCGTTGGAAGAGCAACAAGTCGTTGTCTCACCTGGAGCCGCGCCACCCGAACCACGACGGGCTCTCGGCCGCGCGTGCCTAGCGCGCCGCCACGCGCGAGTCCGTGCGCTGGCGGGTCAGCGCTCCCATTTAGGATCGGTTCCTAGTGCAGCTCAATGTCCACGCTGAGCCCCTCCGCTTCCACAGTGTGACAGGTTGGAGTGCCCGCAACGACGGCGCCGACGTTGGGCCCTGTCTGAGCCTGAGCAGAACACTCGTCGGCTCCGTCCGGACACACAATCTCTGGGTACGTACAGACCGTCAAAAGGAAAGGCCCGGCTGGGAGCGGCACTTGTTCACCGCACTGGCAGGCGCCGCATGCGTAGTCCACTCTGAACGGGCCACTCGCACCAGTGGACCCAACCCCACTCGAACCAAGCGAGTGCTGCGGCAACAGCGTGAACGAGGTCAGGACCGAACTCCCGACACGTTCACAGGGCTCCTCCGTGGATTGCATGACGGAGCACTCTGGGAAGGGATCCGCTCGATGGTAGGCCACGACGTCTTCCCCGTCGATGGCATAGTCCAAGCGAGCCCACGGCACCTGCCAGTCTAGGTACACGTTGACCTCGCCCACGTTGACGAAGTTGAGAATCAGAGAATCACTCGCCCCGGCTGCGGATAGTTCACCCGATCCACTTCCGCCGCAAGTTGGAGCAGGGGTGAGCTGCTGAACGGGTGCCGGCGCTTCCATTTGGGGTGTCGTCGGCGTAGGTGTTGCCACAGGCAACTCTTCTTCAACGCCCTCGACCACTTCTTCCGGGTTCACAACGGGAGTTGGCGCAGCGCCAGACCCAGCCGGCACACTAGCGGCGGGTGGCACAGCTTCGTCTCCCGCCGGCACACCCGACGACGGGGCGCCGGGCTCGCCCTCTTCTTCACCCGAGAAACCCACGCCACTGATCGGCTCGACGAAACCCTCCCCCGCTGCGCCAACGCCATCGCCAGTGGCTTGTGCCAACGCACCCTCGAGAGCAGCGTTGTCACCAGCTGGCACCCCGGACCCACCTTCTTCGGGGACCGAACCGGCCAAGTTAGAACCTCGACTACTCTGGGACAGCGGCGGGTTGCCGACCGTGGTTGTCGCAGTATCAGCGCCAACCACTCCCTGATTCGTCAGAACACCGGTCGAGTCCGATTCCCCGGGAGCGCCGGAACAACCGGCGACCGACAGTAGCAATACCCAGGGTGCGACCAAACGATTCGACACAGCGTAACCTGTCCCCATCACTAGATGCTTCACCTTCACTCAATGCCCGCAGACGCGCAAGTCGGACTGAGTAACAATCACCAACAGCCGCGACGCCTGTGTTTTTGGCGTGGCGTTGGACGAGGCACTAGGTGAAACACCCGACGCCGCCGCCTAGTCGCCCCCGTGTTCGATCCCTCGCGTGGTCGAAGCGCGGCGGTGACCTGACCTGGGGCCTTGCGCACGCGGCGTGAAGGCACGTTTGTTTGACTGCCACCCGAGTGCTTCTCAGCGATGAGAGTGCCACCGCGATCGTACCGATCGTCAATGGTAGAAAAGAATGATACACCCAACGTGCCGCCGCCGTAATTGCCGGCGGGCAGCGGGGCGCGTTCGTCCTCCGCTGGGTGGCGGCAGATGGCGAACTGCAGGGGCGTCGCTGCGTGGGCCCTGCAAGCTACTAGCTTGGCACCTGGTTCACAGGGGCAAGAACCTGTGCCTCAGGTGGCACTTCCCGTCGAAATCGCCCACGACCCCGACCTGCTGTCGGCTGGGATCCACTCACTTTCGACAGCGCCCTTGGACACACACCAGACAGAGAGTACCGTCGTGGTCGATGACCGAGCCTCAGAAGGAAACCCCAGCCACCAATCCCGCTCCGGACCGGTTCTGCGTGATCGGGGCGGGGCCTTCCGGGTTGGCCATAGCGGCTGCCTTGAAGAAACAGGGCATCCCGTACGATCACTTCGAGCGACACTCAGGCATCGGAGGACTGTGGGACTTGGACAACCCGGGCACGCCCATGTACGAGAGCGCCCATTTCATTTCGTCGCGCAAGATGAGTGGGTTCTGCGACTTCCCGATGCCGGAGGATTACCCCGACTACCCGCGCCGCGATCAGATCCTCAGCTATCTACGGAGCTTCGCCGCTACACACCAGCTAACAGACGACATACAGTTCGGAAGCACCGTACAATCTGTCGTACCGAACGACCACTCTGCTGATGTCATCGTAGGGGACAACCAACACACCTACCTCGGCGTGATTTGCGCGACTGGCGTAAACTGGGACCCAACAATGCCCCAAGTACCGGGAGAACTGTCGGGCGAAGTGCGTCACGCTGCCAGCTACCGCAGCCCGAAGGAGTTCGACGGCAAGCGCGTCGTCATCGTTGGCTTGGGCAACTCAGGTGCTGACATCGCGTGTGACGCGGCGCGGGCGGCCGCTGAAACGTACGTCAGTGTTCGACGAGGCTACTATTTCATTCCCAAGCACATCTTCGGCAAGCCCGCCGACGAGTTCTCAGCGGATGGCCCACGGCTCCCGCTGTGGCTAGAGACTCCGATTTTTTCGCTGCTGCAGAAGCTGCTTGTTGGCGATCTGTCCAAGTATGGGATGCCGAAACCCGATCACCGGATCCTCGAGTCGCACCCCCTGATGAACGACCAGCTAGTGCACCATCTGCGACATGGTGATGTTCTCCTGAAAGCGGATATCGAGCGGTTTGATGGGGAGCGCGTCGTTTTTGCAGATGGTAGCGACGTCGCGGCTGACTTGGTCTTGTTCGCTACCGGCTATTCACGCAGAATCGCCTACCTCGCTGAAGGTGCCGTGGAGGGAACGTGGGCCGCGAGCAATCCACTGACGTGCTTCAGCTCCAAGTACCCGACTCTGTTCACTCTGGGCTACGCCGAACTCAACGGCGCACTCTTCCCGCACCTCAGCCGCCTGGCGGCACTGATTGCCCACGTCGCGCACGCCATGTTGCACAACCCAAGCGAGGCCGAGCGGTTTCGCTCCTGGCTCGCGACAGCAAGCCTCGACCTAGCCGGCGGGCGGCACCTGATCGATACCCCGCGCCACCGTCACTACTGCGACGATCACGCGTTGGCAAAAGCTACGCACAAGGCATTCAGACACATGCGCTGGACAGCGCCGTGAGGTCGCAGGAGTTGGGCCCAGCCGAGCTGGCAGACCGTTCCAACTCGCGCGGATGCCCCAGTGAATCCTACCTGGACGCAGCAACCTAGACCTCGGTACCACCCCCGAGCTATCTTCAGCACGATGCAGAGGCCGAAGTTGGCGCGCACCGCGCTGGTGCTACCGGGTGGAGGCGCGCGAGGTGCCTATCAGGCGGGGGTGTTGTCTCGGCTCAGCGAACTCGTCCCAGCTTTCGAACCTGCAATCATCACCGGAGTGTCAGCCGGAGCGATCAACGCCGCTTTCATTGCCAACTACGACGGCCCATGGCCGGCGGCGTGCCAGGCGCTGAGTGCGCTCTGGCAGACTTTGGAAACGGAGCGCGTGTTCGTGACCAGTACACCCCACTTGATGCGAAACGTGCTCCGCTGGGGATTGCAGTTGGTGGGCGGGGGACAGGTCCACGAGTCAGAGCCCCATGGCTTTCTGGACACGGCACCGCTGCGACAGTTGTTGGAACGCGAATTGGCCCCCACCGGGGTTCCCTTGCCCGGTGTGCAGCAAAAACTGCAGGAAGGGCGTCTGCACGCACTCGCGGTCACGGCGACGAGCTACGCCAACGGCAAGGCAGTCACCTTTGCTGACGTCACCGGTGACAGCGCCAGTCGCGATTGGATGCGACCGTACCGTGAGGGACGCATCGCGACGCTGTGTGTGGAACACATCATGGCCAGTTGCGCTATTCCGCTACTTTTTCCAGCAGTCAACGTGCAGGGCGAGTGGTGCGGCGATGGGAGCGTGCGACAGGTCGCCCCACTGTCTGCGGCGCTGCACCTGGGCGCGGACAGGCTGCTCGTAGTTGCCCCGGCTAGACCGCCCCCTTCCTCGGCTCCAGGTAACGTGCCAGCACCGTCGCCGGCACGAGTTGCCGGAGTGGTGCTCAACGCGCTGATGTTCGACAGCATCGACTACGATGTGACCTACACCCAGCGCATCACGCGCCTACTGGGGAGTGGGCCCGACTCCGAAGGACTGCGCCCAGTCAACGCGATGGTCATCCGGCCATCACAAGACCTCGGGCAACTCGCTGCAAAGTTCGAAGACCGCTTGCCCACGACCCTGCGTCACTTGACGCGGGGGTGGGGCACGATGCGCAACAACTCGAGTGATATCTTGGCGACGCTACTGTTCGAGGCCGCCTACACGCAGTACCTGGTCGACCTGGGCCGAGGCGACGTCGATCGCTCGAGCGAAGAAGTCCTGGCCTTTCTCAGCTAGGAGCGCCGAAGGGTTGGCATTCCGGCTCACTTTGCCCTCGGCGACCGCTCCACGGTACAGGTGAGCGTTGATGCCCAGAACTCGTGGTTCGAGCCGCTGCGGACCATGTAGCTGATGACGACTTTGTCCCCGACCTGGATGAGCTCACCGTTGTAGGCATCTTTGCCCTTTGGTGACACCGTTATAGGCTCGCCCAGCGTCTTGTTTTCTTTGCTGATAACCTGTGCCAGTACACGCTGCTCCGTCAGAGCCCCAAGCGTGTACTGCACCAGGTGAGCGCCTTCTGGCAGTGGCACGGCTCCGACAGAGGTGACAGGCTCGTCGAAATGGAGCACCGCCTTGGCCTTGCCAGCGAGTTCCTTCCCTTCCCAACTGGCCAGGTAGACGTGCTGCTCGTCGGGCGTGGCGCGGGCGGCTCCTTCGAAAGCGACCACGACGCGCCCACGTCCGGTGGTTGCCGTCGGTAAGCCCAGCTTGGTCGTTCCGGGAGCCAGCTCCTGCAGCTCGCCCTTGGCGCGGCCATCTTCGCTCACCTTGGCCATCAAAATGCTGCCACGCTCGCCACCAGCTCTCAACACCACCAGATGAGTATCGGCGTCGACGCGCGCAGTCGAAGGCACGTTGATGGTTTCCCACTGCGGTTTCCACAAGACGTCATCTGCCTCTCCCTCACGTCGGACGGCAACTCCGAACTTGTTTTGACCCAGGATGAAAGGCTTCTTCGCTGGTACGTAGACTGCGCTTTGAAGCGTCGACGCCGCCCGACTCTCCAAGAACTGAAGCTCTCGCCCCATGGCAAGCGTGACTGGGGTCACGCTCAGTAGCGGACTGTTCTGATAATTGGAAAAGGGCTTCTCGGCATTGAGCGTCCCCACATCGAGCACTAATCCGACGGCGAGCTTGCTCGTTTGCGCGTAGCCGACGGCTACCCTGCGCTCACCCGGTGCCCTCCCGAAGATGGGGCGCACTCCGATGTGAGCCCAGCCGGCAACGGCGACCGGCGTCGTCGTTACCGTGCAGACCGGCCTTGGCGGTTCGAGGGGCTGTTCGGGTGGGGGCGTGGAGGTGACTGGCAGCGGCGCTTGGTCGTCCCGATTGGACCGCCCGAGAAGTGTGTAGGCCAACCCGATCGCTCCAGCGAGCAGCAAGGCCACCCACGGCCACAGGGGTTTGCTGGGTCGCGGGATCGGCGCGTCCACCAACGGAGCCACACCCAATTGAGTGGACGACGGTAGCGATGGTCGCGCGTCGAACGCCGCAGCAGGAGCAGGAGCAGGAGTCGGCGCCATCATCGGAGGTGGCGCCGAGCTACCAGCGGGCGCCGGCGTCGGCGCCATCATCGGAGGCTGCACCCGGCTGTCGCCGGTGGGCGGTGCCGTTCGCGCGGTCGTTGCAGGGGCCGGCTGGCTGCTTCCCGCGGGAGGAGGAGTTGGCGCGGCTGCCGGCGGCGCCACTTCTCGAGCCGCTTGGGCCGATCGCGTGGACTCACGACTTGGGATGGGAGGCGGAGGCGTCGGATCCATCGGACTGCTGCGCCCCCTGGACGACGGCGGTGGCGGCGCCCCGCTCGGGACTCTCTTCGTCGGGCCTGTGGGGGCCGAAGCCGAGGTTGAAGGAGCCTTGCCTTCCGCGCCACGACCCTTGGCTTTGCGTAAGAGGTTCAGTTTTGGTTTGGACGCCATCTTCGGGCGAGCGGGTACGGAACCCGCCGATGGTGACGTCGGTTCGGGCGGCATCTCGTTGGACAAGGCCCGCTCCGCGCTGGAGACCTGCTGGCGCGGTTGCACCGGGGGTGGCGGTTCGCGCCCTGGCTCCGTTTGCGGATCGCGCTGTCCTTGCAACTGCTCAAAAGCAAAGTCGAGGGCGTCCGCATCGATCTGCAATGTGGGCTCGTCGAGGTCAGAGGCGGAAAACGACGCGTGGGCCCGCTCCAGTTCGAGCTTCGACTTAGCCACCGGCTTGGTCACCACAGGCAGCGAAAGCGAGGACTCTGACGCCGGGTCCACCACCCCCCGGGCAATGTCACGCGCGCGCTTCTTCAACGATGGGTAGAGCTCTAGGGGGGGTTTGGGCCGGTGGCCCATCGTGGGCTTCCGGGGGTTGTCAGCACGACCCGCTGGCAATGCCCACTGGAGTTCCGCAACCTGCATGGCCGGGAGCCACTCGCCCCAGCCCTTCCTGCAGACCAAGATGTGGGCGGGTAGCTCTTCTGACGACAGCGCGAAGCTGAGCTCACTCTCGTCGCCAGCGTGCTCGGAGCCGTCTTCTCCGACCCAGGACCATTCCTGGTTGTCTTGTCCCACTAGATCTCCTTACTGGGGCCTATACTGCGATTTCGCTTCGTTTTCCTGCCGATAGCGCGACCGCGGCGCGCATTGTGCCGTGGGGCAATGTGGGTCTCAACCGCTTTGGTACTAGTGGCTGTGGCTTAGCGTGGCTCGCCCTCGACGGTCGTCCGGCGGGCGGATGTCCCGATTTTGCAGGTCCCTGAAAACCGCCATCGAGTCAGCCCAAAAAGCCCGCCCCAAAGCGTGTCGGTGCGTCGAAGTCAGGGGCGCAGGTGACGAAGAGGTTGCGCAGTCGCCGCGAATTCGCTTAGCTTTCAATGCACGCTCGGTGCGTGCCGGTCGCGCGGCTGACGTCGCTCCGAGAAGTTTCTCTGCATGAGTTTCGCCGTCAAGTTCTGGGGAGTCAGGGGCAGCATTGCTTGCCCGTCTCCGCGCCATGTGGGTTTCGGAGGCAACACGAGTTGTGTCGAGGTCGTCGCCGGGTCTCAACGCATCGTGTTGGATGCGGGCACGGGCATTCGCGGCTTGGGCCATCAGTTCCTAAAGGAAGACGTGCGGTCGGCGCACCTGTTGCTCACACACACGCACTGGGATCACATCAACGGATTCCCATTTTTCGGCCCTGCCTTTCAGGACGAACGCCATTTCAAGATCATGGCTGGCCATCTGTCAGATGCCGGCGGGGTCAAAGCTGTCTTTGCCGGGCAAATGGCGCAACCGACGTTCCCCGTGCCCCTCGAAGCGATGAGTGACCAACTGGAGTTCGAGGACTTCGTGGCTGGTGATTCGTTCAACATCGGCTCGGACGTGAAGGTGAAGACCGCCCTGCTCAACCACCCGAGTGGGGCAACCGCGTATCGCATCGAACACGCTGGCAAGGTGTTCTGCTACGTCACTGACACTGAACACGTCATTGGCGCTCCCGACCAGCGTGTGCTCGAGATTATCGAGGGAGCTGATCTGGTGACGTATGACAGCACCTACACGGATGAAGAGTTTCCCGCCAAGATCAGTTGGGGGCATTCGACGTGGCAAGAGGGCGTGCGCCTGTGCCAGGCCGCGAACGTCAAGCAGCTAGCCATTTTCCACCACGATCCGGATCATGAGGATCCGTTCATGGAACAGCTGGAAAAGGACGCGCGAGCCATGTGGGAAGGCGCCATCGTCTCGCGGGAGACGATGACCCTCACCTTGGCTTAGAACCGATCCTAAAAAGGATCGGTGACCCGGCAACGCCCGAGAACCATGATCAAGAAAACGCCGAACAGAGCAGCGTCGGGGCGGTTCTCACACTTTGCGACCGGCACGGCGCTGCGGTGTTTCTAGGATCGGTTCTCAGCCCGCGCCGAAACGCGCGGGTTGGTGTCTGCGGGTCGCCTTGCCCGGCATTCGAGAGCCGCTCAGGCTCCGCCGTCCGGCATTGGCGTGTGCATTGGGCACAAGTCTGCTACGCCCCCGTTCCGCGGCGACTCCCGGCAACGCTCCTGACACTTTCCTCATGAACCTCGCAAAGACCATCGACCAGCGACGAACCTTCGCCATCATTTCTCATCCCGACGCCGGCAAAACGACGCTAACCGAGAAGTTGCTACTCTTCGGGGGCGCGATCCAGATGGCGGGCGCCGTCAAGGCCCGCGGTGAGCGGAGACGAGCACGCTCGGATTGGATGAAGGTCGAGCAAGAACGCGGCATCAGCGTCAGCGCTTCCGCGATGACGTACGAGTGGGGTGGCTATACATTCAATCTCCTCGATACACCTGGACACGAGGATTTCAGCGAAGATACGTACCGCACGCTGACTGCCGTCGATTCAGCCATCATGGTGCTCGACGCTGCCAAGGGCATCGAGCCGCAAACACTCAAGCTATTCGAGGTGTGCCGGTTGCGCGACGTGCCGGTAATCACGTTTGTCAACAAGATGGACCGCGAGGCGCGTGACAACTTCGAACTGCTCGATGAAATCGAACAGAAGCTCGCCCTCGATGTCAGCCCTGCGAGTTGGCCCATTGGCTCGGGCGCCCAGTTTCTCGGCTGCTACGATCTGTTCAACGAGCAGCTCGTGCTGATGGACAAGTCCCAGAAAGACGTCATCTCTGAAGGTATCACCTGTCGTGGTCTGGACGACCCCAAGTTGGACGAGCTGCTGCCTCCCGACAAAGTCGAGACGCTTCGCGAAGAGGTCGAAATGGCGCGGGGCTTGTGTCCAGAGTTCAAGCACCAGTCCTACTTAGAGGGTCACATGACACCAGTCTTCTTTGGTAGCGCCCTCAACAACTTTGGTGTTGCGGAACTGCTCGCTGGCCTCGCCAAGCTCGCGCCGCCACCACGAAGCCGTGCTGCGACAGAACGGACTGTCGAGCCCACAGAAGACAAGGTCACGGGCTTCGTGTTCAAGATCCAAGCAAACATGGATCCAAAACACCGGGACAGGATCGCCTTCGTTCGATTGATCTCCGGGCACTTCCAACGGGGGGACAAGCTCCTGCACGTGCCCAGTGGTGGACAGCTGAAAGTTCACAACCCAGTCATGTTTCTGGCTCAGGACCGCGAGATCGCCGAGGATGCCTGGGCAGGGGACATCATCGGTATCCCCAATCACGGCAAGCTGCGGGTCGGAGACACGCTGACCGAGGGTGAACAACTCCACTTCACCGGCATCCCGAGCTTCGCGCCAGAACTGATCCAAACCGTGCGTACGATTGATCCGATGAAGGCGAAACACCTCGAAAAAGCGCTGATCCAACTCGCTGAAGAGGGTGCGGCCAGTTGCTTCAAGACTCGTATCGGCTCGACCTGGTTGGTGGGCGTTGTCGGACCGCTCCAATTCGACGTGCTGGCCGATCGCATTCGGACCGAGTACAACATCGACGTTCGCTTCGAGGGCACCGAACTCTCGACGGCTCGCTGGATCGACTACGACAGCCAACAACATCTGAAGGACTTCGAGTTCGGCAACCGCGCTTCGCTCGCGGATGACCATACGGGGCGACCTGTGTTTCTGGCGCGCAACGATTGGCATCTCGAACGCACAGCGAAAGACTTCCCGGAGTTGCGTTTCATGAAAACGAAGGAGCAGTAGGGGTTGTCGACTAGCGACGGACTCTGGGGCGTTCCGTCGCATCACTCATGGCGCGGGCTGTGTCCCATCGCAGCACGACGCGAATACTGACTCGAGTCACTGGTGCAGATTGGGTCGAACGGTCCCAGCATCATGCAGACCTCACCAATATGGGCTGGTCATCGCGGGTGGAACTTACCGAGGGACGATGCACCGTCCCTCGCAATGATGCGTGCCGCCGCGAAGTCTCTTGACGTGGTAACGACGGCGTGCGAACTACACTTTGCGGCGTTCGTTTAGTCGCGGCTTGCAACGCCAAGCCGATGCACGAGGCGCCTAACGACGGCCGCCCACAATCTTTGCCAATCAGGACGGCAATACGCCATCAGGAGCAAGTGCCATGGAACAAGTCCGGTTACCCCTGGGTTCGACGGTGATCATCCTCAAGAAGATGCAGGGGGGAGTGTGGCGTGAAGCGGGTCGCACTGGCGTCTGTCCGACGCCACAATGGCTTTTCGACATGCACGGTGTGGGTGAGTTCGAGCTGAGGTTGAAGCAGGGCAACCGTGTGCTTTGCATGGTTGGCGTCGATACGTCGGCAGTCGCGAACTCGGGCACCAAGCAGCAGGTTCACTCCGGCGAACCCCTGCAAATGGCGCTTTGAGTACCCGAAAAGGGCGCCGGATGGTGTCGCTTCCGCCGATCACCATCCAGAGGAGGAAACAGGGTGCCCAAAGCACTCGACGATGCCTTGCCGCTAGGCTAAGAACCGCCCCATGACGCGGCGGTGCTGGTACAACCACCGCACTGCCTCACGGATATTCGATCATGGGATTTTCATGCGGTATCGTTGGCCTGCCCAACGTCGGTAAGAGCACGCTGTTCAATTCGCTGTCGTCGGCTAAGGCCGAAGCGGCGAATTTTCCTTTTTGCACGGTCGAACCCAATGTCGGTATCGTGCCAGTGCCCGATGAGCGGCTGGAGAAGATTGCGGCTCTGATCAAGCCGCAGTCGAAGATACCTGCAAGCATCCGCTTCGTGGACATTGCAGGACTCGTCAAGGGGGCTTCCAAAGGCGAGGGCCTTGGAAACCAGTTCTTGGCCAACATCCGCGAAGTGGACGCCATCGCCCACGTCGTTCGTTGCTTCGAGGACGAGAACGTGACCCACGTCGATGGCCGCGTCAATCCGGTCTCCGACGTCGAGACGATCAATACGGAGCTGTGCCTGAAGGATGTCGACTCGGTTACCAAACGACTCGATCGCGCACGCAAGCAAAGCAAGGGCGGGGACCCGGTAGAGAAGGCAGCCGTTGGGCTCTGCGAGCGCTTGCTCCCTCACCTCGATGGGGGCAACCCGGCGCGCAGTTTCACAGCCGAGGGGGAAACCGAGCTGAGGCTCATCAGCGACATGCAGCTGTTGACCGCCAAGCCCACCTTCTACGTCGCGAACGTGGGCGAGGACTCTTTGGAAGACCTGGACAAGAACGAGCACTACAAGGCCCTTTGCGCCATGGCCGACAAAGAGGGCGCCAAGGTGGTGCCCATCTGTGCCGCTCTCGAATCTCAGATTGCCGAGCTCGAACCCGAAGATCGACCTGAGTTCTTGGAGAGCGCTGGTCTGGCCGAGCCTGGCCTGCACCAGGTGATCCGCACAGGCTACGACCTCCTAGGTCTCGATACGTATCTGACTGCCGGGGAAAAGGAAGTGCGCGCGTGGACGATTCGTAAGGGCGCCACGGCGCCTGAAGCTGCCGGAGTCATTCACAGTGATTTTCAGCGCGGCTTCATCAAGGCCGAAGTCACGTGGTGGGAAGATCTTCTGCACTATGGCAGCGAGGCCAAGTGCCGCGAAGCAGGTAAAGTGCGCATCGAGGGCAAGGAGTACCTGGTGCGCGGCGGGGACGTGATTCACTTCCGCTTCAACGTCTGAGTCAGCTGTCGCTGGGCCGTCTGCACACCTCAACGTTCCGCCAGCAGAGTCATCAGTCGCCAACTCGGATCGTCAGAGAATCGGCTCGCCTTCGTAGGCCACGGCGTCTGGATACCGTTCAACGAGCTTCTGGACATTGCTGACGAACGCGTGAACCTGAGTGCGTGCAGCTCCGGTAAACTCCATCGGATCTTGCAGCAGTTGCTCCAACTCGCTGGCGTTCAGCGGGATGCGGTCATCAGCGCCAAGTCTGGCAATCAGGTCGTTGTCACGCGCGCCCTGCTGTCGCATCTCCAAGGCAACGGCAACAGCGTGCTGCTTGATGGCTTCGTGGGCCTGCTCGCGGCCGACGCCCGCTCGAACGCACGCCATCAACACTTTTGTCGAGGCCAAGAAGGGCAGGTAGCGTTGAAGCTCTGCCTCCACGACAGCGGGATAGGCGCCGAACTCGCTCAGCACGGCGAAGAAGGTCTGGAATAGGCCATCGAGCGCGAAGAATGCGTCGGGCAGGGCGACTCGCCGAACTACAGAGCAACTCACATCACCCTCGTTCCATTGGTCACCGGCGAGCGCAGCCGCCATCGCCAGGTGGCCTCCCAGAATCGCGGAAAAGCCGTTGACACGTTCGCACGAGCGGGAGTTCATCTTGTGGGGCATCGCCGACGAGCCCACCTGCCCTTCTTTGAAGCCCTCTGTCGCGAGTTCTTGCCCCGCCATCAGGCGAATCGTCTTGGCCAAGCTCGACGGCCCCGCCGCGATTTGAACCAGACACGCGATGACGTCCAGGTCCAACGAGCGCGGGTAGACCTGACCCGTATTGTCGAGAGTGCGGGAGAAGCCGAGATGCTCGGCCACACTGCGTTCCAGCTCCACCAACTTGCCGGCATCCGCGAGCAGGTCTAATTGGTCTTGCTGGGTTCCCACAGGCCCCTTGATGCCCCGCAACGGATAGAGCTCAATCAGGCTCTCCAATCGCTCGTAGGCGCACCACAGCTCCTGGCCAGCATTGGCAAAACGTTTGCCTAGCGTGGTGGCTTGCGCGGCAACGTTGTGGCTCCGCCCCGCCATCACCAGCGATTCGTACTGGGCCGCCAACCGAGCAAGCTCAGCCAGCGCCTTGACGACCCGATTGCGGATCACTAGCAGCGACGACCGCACTTGCATCTGCTCGACGTTTTCAGTCAGGTCGCGCGAAGTCATCCCCTTGTGGATGTGCTCGTGGCCCGCCAACGCACAGAACTCTTCGATGCGCGCCTTGACGTCGTGACGCGTCACACGTTCGCGCTCTCGAATCGAGTCTAGGTCGACGTGCTCGAGTACCGACCGGTAGGCTTCGATAGCTGAACTGGGTATGTCGATCCCGAGCCGCTGTTGAGCCTCCAACACCGCCAGCCAGAGCTTGCGTTCCAGCACTATTTTCTCAGTGGGCGACCACAAGGCGGCCATTTCCGAGCTCGCGTAGCGCTCGGCAAGCACATTGGGGACAATCGTCGAATTCATCGCGGAGCCTATACCGCGAGGACGACCGCTTGGGAACCGGCGACGCGGTTCCTCCTTCGGCTCGAGCCTAGGTCAGTCGCGGCTCTCGGTTTCCAGAATGAAGTCGAGGTTCTCTTCGTCGCACAGACGGCCAAGGTCGGCACGCAGCGAGGCCAAGGCAAGTTGCGAGGGTACCTGCAGCCGCGCTTGAAACTGGAACAACGGCGTTCCGCTGAGCGGCGCAAATCCCAGGTGCGAATCCAGCGCGGCGACATTCACTTTTCGCCCAGCCAGCAGGGATGACACCATGGCGACGATGCCAGGCCGGTCGACCCCGCTCACTCGGAGTCTGTACGGCAGGTAGTCGAGCGCCTTCGGGGTCGCCGCGGTCGGACGAAGGGAGATCGTCAACCCGAGCTCCGCGGCCAATTCGCGAGTTCCCGCTTCAACGCGACGCAGTGCGGAATCTTCGCCTGTGAATAGCAGAATCAGGGCAAATTCCCCGCCCAAGATGGCCATGCGGCTGTCTTCCAAGTTGGCACTGGCGCCGTGAATCAACTTGGAAATCCGCTCGACGAGACCGGGGCGGTCGGCGCCCACGGCGGTCAGCACCATGTACTGCTTGTCCCTGTCCATGGGCGGACTGTAGCGCACTCTGCCCCAAATCCCGAGGTGTCACGTGCGTGTTCAGCACGTCGACCGCACCCTGGGGAGCGAGGCCGATTCCAGGGCACCAAAAGGGCCGCAAGGACCCGAGCCAGCATAGATAAGCGGGGCCGACGGGGTTCGTCCTGGTGCTGTCGGGACCCGCCCGGAGTCGCTATAAGCTTGGCATGAGCCGCCCCACCGTCATCCGCCTTGCCATTGCCGTGCTTGCTCTGCCCTTCTGCCTGCTGCTCGGCGGGTGCAACCACCGAGACAAAGCGCCGTCCATTGCCACGAGCGCTGATAACTCGGAGGCACCAGCCAAGAAGGCACCTCCGGAGCCCAAGGACGAGCCCCCTGCCCCCGCGGCGCCACCGGACATCAAGCCGCTCTCCGCGAACTACCGTACGGAGGACGAGCGCAACTCGATCGACGTCTTTCGCATGGCCGGGCCCTCAACGGTGTTCGTGACCCAGAACCGCGTCGTCGTCGACTATTTCGCAGGGACATCGACCGAGGTGCCAGCAGGTTCGGGAACCGGTTTCCTGTGGGACGACAAGGGGCACGTCGTGACGAACTTTCACGTGATCCGAGGGGCGCGCTCGCTGACCGTGGCGCTGAACGACCATCGAACCTTCGACGCAACAGTGGTTGGCGTGGAACCACGCAAAGATATCGCGGTGCTCAAGCTAGTCGATCCCGACGGCAAACTCGTCCCTATCCAGTTGCGGGAAAAGGACTCGAGCCTCGAGGTTGGCCAAAAAACAATCGCGATAGGGAATCCCTTCGGCCTCGACCAGACGCTGACGACGGGAATCGTGAGCGCCATCGGCCGACAGGTTCAAGGTGTGGGCGGGGTCACTATCCGCGACATGATCCAGACTGACGCAGCGATCAACCCTGGCAACTCCGGAGGTCCGTTGTTGGACTCTTCCGGGCGCTTGATTGGCATGAACACCATGATCTTCAGCCGTAGTGGTTCATCTGCCGGGATCGGTTTCGCGGTCCCTGCTTCGTCTATTCGGCGAGTCGTTCCGCAGATCATCGAGTACGGCAAACCGAGGCAAGTGGGCCTCGGTATTCAGATCGACCCGTCCCAGAGGTTGGAACGGCGATATGGGATCAAGGGCGTCGTCGTGCTTGAGGTGCTCCAGGGTACCCCCGCGGCCCAATCCGGTCTCCATGGGATAATGCGCACTCCACGCGGCATTGCTTTGGGTGATGTGATCGTGGGCCTCGACGAGCAAAAGGTCGAAAACTATGACGACCTCTACAACACCCTCGACCGCTTCAACCCCGGCGACACGGTGAAAGTCTGGGTGATCCGCGACGAGCAGCGGCGGAGCGTGGAGATGCCGCTCATCGAGATCCCGTAGCAGGCCGGCGGACGCTCTCGTGAAGCCTCAGCTGGCAACACGTCAGAAGCAGGAAACGAGACAGCACGTCTCCAACTGCTCCAGCCATTCCCGCAGTTGCTCGTAACGCTCGGCGTAGCTCAGCACAGGCAACACCTCTGCCAACGCGCTCTTCGCCAAAGCCTGCAGCGCGAGCTCGGGAGACACCGTCAGCAGCACCGCTGGAGCTGTGATGCCCGCGCGCCGCAGTTGCTCGAGCAGCTCAACGCCGTTCGCGCCCCCCGCCTGTTCGAACTCAATGACGCAAAATGCCGGCGTCCGTTCACTGGCGAGTTTCACCGCGTCCGCCGACGATCGGGCGATGCTCACGTGAGCGCGTGCAGCTTGGCGCAGCCACCGAGCATCGGTGACGGCCGAACGACGATCGGAAGCGATCCACAGGGCACTCGAGGCGTCTTCGGAGGGCGGTATCGACAACCATTCGCCGCTCTTGTCTCGGGACCGTTCCAATATGGTGCGTGGGTTCTCGCTCATCATCGCGCGCCGCCGAGAGTGGGGCGGGCCCGCCACCGTGCTCGG
The DNA here is from genome assembly GCA_050298815.1 of Polyangiaceae bacterium. Lineage (GTDB taxonomy): Bacteria > Myxococcota_A > Polyangia > Polyangiales > Polyangiaceae > SZUA-265. Next base: position 61,470 of record JBNKUV010000102.1, on the reverse strand, counting down.
TCTCGAATCAGGGCCGCTCGCCGCTGCGGTTTTCGAATTGTTGAGCAAAGGTCGTTCCATTCCCCATTACCTGAACAGTGAGACAGCACGCATCCCGCTGCCATTTGTGAACGTCTGCGCAGCCGCTGTCAAGCTTTCAGCGTGAACACTTGCTGCCCTCAGTTAACCCCACATCGTTCACCCAAACCGCGCCACACATACACCAACCGATGCCTTGCCACATGCACTCTGCGCTTGGGGCACACAGGCGAACACATGGCCCGAGTATTCAAGCCCTGACGAAGCTCCTCGCGGCCAAGAGCCCGCAATTCAAGGGTATTGAGGCGCGAATGACCACGGCGTCCGGGCTGGACAGCTACATCTGCGACGTCGACAACAAGCACCAATCCTCATCGCCATCGACGACGAACAGGCGCTTCCCGCAGTGCTGGAATACCTCACAGACTGCATCAGCCTGCTCCTCGAGCAGTCCGGTGGCGGCGATGTGCCCTCCGGTGGAGAGGCGTGCGCACAAGTCACCGGCCGACTCCGCGAGTGTTACCGCATCAATGTTGCAGACGACGACATCAAAGTCCTGACTGAGCTGCCCCAGGGTCAATCCTGAGAAGTCGCAGCGGTCATCAAGCGCGTTGGCTCGGGCGTTGGCCTGCGCCGCCAAGACGCTGCCGGCATCGATGTCGATGCCATGCGCAGAATGCGCCCCGAAATGAACCGCCGCCAGAGAAAGAACACCAGTTCCGCAGCCAAAGTCGAGGACTCGTCGACCTGTGGCCCGTCGCTCCAGCCACCGAAGAGCCATGCATGTGGTCGGGTGTTCACCAAAGCCGAACGCCAATGTCGGCTCCAAGTAGAGCGCGTCGGGCTCCCGCACCTTGGGCACGGCTGCTGGTATCAGACGCAATGATTCAGAGACTTGAACCGGCTGCAGATGGCGTGTCCACTCGGTGCGCCAATCAGTGCTGAGCGTCTCGTGGCTCGTGCGGCAGTCTATGCCTTCTGCTGCGCACGCGCGCGCAAACGTCGCTTCCCGGTCGGTCTCGTCGCTCGACGTCGAAAACACGATACACTCTTCGTCAGCCTCCTCCATCAGCCCCGCAAAGCCGACTTGGAACAATAGCTCCGCGACGCGAGGTGCGCTCTCCGCGGACACACGCACAACGAACAGTCGAGTTGTCTCATCTGCCGACATGTATCACCCAGCCATGTACGATTACCGCATCAAGTTTACGCCCTTGCCACCCAATATCCCTAGATAGACGCAGACAATCCCGAGCGCGTTCTGAGTTCCGAGATTGAGCAAGGCAGCGAGGGGACGCTGAGCATCCATCAACTTGACCGTCTCGAACATGAATGTCGAGAAGGTGGTGAAGGCCCCCAAGAATCCGGTCATCAGCAGCAAACGCCATTGGGTGGAAAAACCCGTGCGTTGCTCCGCCAACGTCCAGAGCAGGCCGAATGACAGCGAGCCCAATAGGTTGGCAATAGTCGTCCCCCAGGGATAGGGCTGGTCAATCGCGCGCATCGCCCACTCCGCAACGAGGTAGCGAGCAACCGCGCCGAATGCGCCGCCAACGGCGACCCAAACGATCTTCGGCACTATCTCTGCAGACATGTGCCAGGCGTAGCCTAATCAGCGGCGGGCGTCTCGGTGTTCTTCCAGCTCTTCCAGAGTTCGGGGCCAGTCCGATTTCAGCAGCCGAGATAGGGCTCTGTCTGCCAACAATCGCCCTCCCGTTTGGCACTCGGGACAATAGTTGACCTCGTTGTTGGCATACCGAATGCGCTGGATCGGAGTGCCACAATCCGGACACGGCTTTCCGTAGCGACCATGCACGTTCATGTCAGGTCGAAAGGCGGTGACCTTCTCCAAAAACCCATCCCCAACCTCGTCGCGCAGTCGCTGGGTCCACTCCGTCAGCACGCTGCGGGTCGCTGCGAAGAGATGCGCCAACGCCTCATCGCCGAGGCTCTGACTGCGAGTGACCGGCGATAGGCGCGCGCGGTGCAGTATCTCATCCGAGTACGCATTGCCGATCCCACTGAACAAGCGCGGATCGGTCAGAGCTCGCTTCAAGGTCCGGTTTTCGAGACGCAGACGTTTCGAAAACTGTGCCTGTGTAATTTGCAGCGGCAGAAGCCCCCCGCGATCGAATTCGGCTAGCGCTCCTCGCCCGGAGACCAAATGCAGACTGGCGCGTCGCTTGGTGCCAGCCTCGGTAAGAACCACGCTCCGCTCCGAAAAGTCCCAAGCAGCCAGGGTCATTTTAGTCCCCAGCCTGGCCCCCTTTTCCTTCAGGTGAAGGCGCCCTGCGATCATCAGGTGCAAGACCGCATAGAAATCGGGTTCGAAGCCAAAGACCACGCGTTTACCCAAGCGCTCCATCGAAACCAGCTTCCTACCGACTAGCTCCGCCGGACTCACCCCAACACTTCGCAGCAAGAACGGACTCTTGATACGCAATGCGGCTAATGGCTGTCCTACAAAAAGCGCCCGCAGACGTTCGACGTAGATCTCGACGTCGGGATGCTCGGGCATGTCCAGCCGCTACGACTTGGGCTTCATGCTCTTGAGCAGCGCGAAGAATTCCTCACGCTGATCGGTGACGACCTTCGACGGACCCGTCAGCTTGAAAAAGTACTTGCCGGTGGGTGACTCGACGACGGCACCCAACATTCCTTGGTCGGGCTTTGCCTGGCCGCCGCCCATCATCATCGAACCAGAATAGGTCCCCGACTTCACCGTGACGACGTGTTGCACCAGACCATTTACCTCTTGCTGATCCTGAGTGACCCCGCCCTCGGGCACGTCCTTGAACTGAGCCACCCAGCGATCGATGTTGGCCTTGACGTCTCCACCTTGCTGGGGGCCGAAATAGAAGACAGCGAGTTCGCCGCCTTCCGAGCCCCCGACACCTGGCGTCTTGTAAGTGGCCTTTCGCATCTTGCTCTTGGTGGGAGCTTCTTCCCACCCTTGCGGCACGGTCCACTCCAGATCGACCGCGTTCTCCTGCTGCGCTGAAGCAGGTTGTGCTCCCGCCGTAGCATGGGGAGAGGCGTGCGGATCGGCTGCCGTGGCTCCGGCGTTGGGTTCAGCAGGCGCTTCCGCGCTCTTGGGAGCGGGCGCGGGTTCGGGCGCCTGCTTTTTGCTGCAGGATGCCCCCAACGCCAAAACGGTTGCCACTGTCACTACGGAAATGCGCCTCATCATCATTGCGACGCCAGTGTGCAGAACTCACCACGCGCCGACAAGGGTGGTTTTGGCGAAAACGAGCGAATTTGAGGCAAAACTTTGAATACGCACCCCGCTGTTACGCGCGCCAAGTTGCCAGTATAACAACGAGAAGTGGCTGCCCCAGCTCAAACCATGGCGACCGAAACTCGGCGCCAGATGCCCAGCCGCTGGCTGCGGCACCGACTCGCCGCGGTGTTGCTGTCGTCGTTCGCGCTCGAGCAAGCGCATGCCCAACCAGAAGGCGATGCAACGAGCGAATCCCGCCCTTCTGGAGGCGCGTCGCCCTCGGAGGCGCCCACGACGCCCCAAACCGCTTCGGGCGAGTCCAACCGTCCCCACGGCAGCGCGTCCTCCAGAGCCCCGACCCCTCCACGCGCAGCGGAGGAGCTCCGACCGCCCCAAAACGCCCCCAGGGACGCTGACAGCCGGCGGTTGACTGCGGAGGCGCCAGCTGAGGGGCCCGGCCACCAGCAGGCTTTGCCGACCCCACCGAGCGCCGAAGCAAACAACACGGACAGGGCAGGAGAAGAACTCGAACTCAGATACGTCTTGGACGCCATCCGAATCGAGGGCAACACGACGACCAACGATCAGGTCATCCGAAGGTACATTCCGTTCGAAACCAACGACGTACTCGACGTCGATGACCCTCGCGTGAGGCTAACCCGTTACCGACTTCTAGGCACGGGCTTCTTCAAGGATGTGACCCTATCCCTCGAGCGAGGTTCCCGTCGGGGTCACGTCGTGCTGGTGGTGAGCGTGGTGGAGCGAAACACCCTCGTCCTCAACGACCTGTGGATGGGCCTTTCCGCCAGTGCGGACACCAACGGGCGAGCGCAATTGCTGTCCACGTTTGCCGGAGTCGACGCAGCGGAAACCAATTTGTTTGGTTCGGGCATTACGCTCGGCTCGGCGACGGCGTTCTCCGAAGATCAATGGGCCCTTTCCATCCGCTTCTTCGATCCGGCGTTTTCCTCGAGCCGTTGGATGTTGGCCAGCGACGTTCTGTTCAATGACGGCTTGGGGTTCTTCGGGAACTCTGCCGTTCAGTGGGACGACCCGCAACAGGTGGACGAAGTGCCTCGTCAGGCGGTCGTCACCTACCGCAGAATCGGGACGACGTTAGGTGCAGGGGCAGACCTGGCAGTACCTGCCCAACTTTGGCTCAACTATCGCATCGAGGGTGTCGACGCTCAGTTGCCAAGAGCGGCTGCACACGAGTACGGCGGTGTTGTAGAGCCAATCGATTTTCGGGTCCTGCCCGGCCGGAGCGTGTTGTCCTCACTCCAGGCCACCCTGACCTACGACACGCGGGACGAACCGTGGTTGACGAACCAAGGTTGGTTTGCCAGCGCAGCAGCCGACATCAGCGCGACCGCGTTCGGCAGTGACTACGCGTTCCAGAAGTTTGATCTGAATGCGGCTCGCTGGTGGCAGATGCCCAACTCCCACGTGCTCAAGCTCGATGTCTCTTTGGGGGTCATCTCCGGACATGCACCCTTCTTCGAGCAGTACTACATCGGGGACCTCAGCGACTTCCGCCCGGGCCGTGTCCTGGGATTGGCATTCGATGACCGTCCCGCGCCGAATTTCTTGAACACGAGCATCGCCGAGATACGCTACGGGGACTACTCGTCTAAAATTAACGCAGAATATCGAATCCCGCTCTATCGAGGCAACCGCTCGGTATTCGGCATCGACATGTTCGGCAGCTTTGGTGTCTATGGCCTTGCGAGCGAGCGGGACCTACGACGCCCGCCTCGAGACATCAAGGGGGCTGCCCGCATCCCAATCGACCTCACGGCGGGTTTCGGCTTCCGAATGGACACGAGTTTGGGCGGCTTCGCGTTCTCCTTCTCGAACCTGCTCGGATTCATTCCCACCGGGGGCGAACGGTGAGGCCAACGAAAATAGCCAAGCCTCCTCCCGCAAAGTGTCGCCGGATTGCCGTGCGGCATCTCTGTGTGTCGCTGGTGCTCTTCGTCGCGGGCTTCTGCTTGGCGCCATCGGCACTCGCCCAACAAGTCGTCAGCCTCGACGTCCCCCGCCCTGCAACCTTCGCCTGGGATCAAGGCCGACGCGGGCTCTTCGTCGACCTGAGCTTTCGTGACATCATCGACAGCGAAACGCGCGCCAAGCTCACGCGCGGTCTACCCACCGAATTGCTGTTCACCGCCTTGGTGTACACTGCTGGTCGCAAGACTCCGGTATCCACGACCTACCAAAGCTGCAAGATTACCTGGCACGTTTGGGAGGAGATGTATCGGGTGGAGATCACGCGAGCAAACCAGCGCAACGTGCAACGGCACTGGACGCCAAGTATCAACGGTGTCTTGAGACGCTGCGCCGAAGTTCGCAAATTGTTGGTAGCCGACTCCGGGCAGATGCCACCGGGTGCTCCCGTCTACCTAGCTGCCACCGTGCGCATCAATCCGGTAAGTGCCGAGCTCTTGGCGAAGCTGAAGCGTTGGGTGAGCCGCCCGAACCAAACCAGCACCGCTGCGCCCGGCAGCGCGCTCTTCAGCACGTTCACTGGCTTGTTCATGCAGCGCATCGGCGATGCGGAACGCACGATCGTGTTCAACACCACCGCCGCCTCGCCGAATTAGCTGAGTGGACCGGTAACAGCGCTTGGCCAGCAATTCGTGAGCCAACCACCGGCTACTCAAACTCGGGCAACACCTCGAGGGGATCGGGCGCGGGGTAACGCGCCAGGATGGCGATCATGTAATAGCGATAGCGATGGGGCAGACTATCCCACTGCACTTCAGGCATCGCGCCCGCAACACACTTGGCGGCGGCCTTGGCTTGCGGACCTTTCCATTGCCCACTGGCACCAGGAAAGACGTTGAGGCGCTTGGCAGTGAAATTGACCGTCAACACAAAGTTGATGGTCCCCTCCTTGCCAGTCTTGGGCGCGCAGTCCGTCGTGCTTTCGATAGCCCGGGCAAACGCCTCTTCCAAGGCGACCAATCGGTCACACAGATTGCCCTCGTTGCCTTCACGCCCCGCTGACGCGCTGCACTTGACGCGTTGGGGGGTCGAGAGCTTGACTTCTGTCTTGGGTGCGCCGGCATCCAGCTGCGTGCGGATCAACGCTGGCGCGGCCACGGACCCGCTGGACGCAGGCTCGTCCCCTCCTTCGATAGTTGGCTTGCGCAAGACATACAGGGGGACCGCCAAGAGAATCAACAACCCCACGCTGATGACGACGAGCTGCGCTCGAATCGGTCGATCACCTCCGCCACCGCCAACACCGAGTCGTTTGAGGTTGGGTTCACTGGGAGCTGGAAATGAGGGTTTGGATGAAGCCATCGAGCTCTGGCAACTCGTTGAATGAAGAAGTTTTCAAGGCGAAGGGCGGCAACGCCGCCAACGCCTACGCGCTGAGTAGCGCGTCAGCTGACATGCCGGGCTGACCTTGCGCGATCCGTGCGGCCAATGTCAAAGAGCTAGGCATGGAACCCTGAACTTGGGATACCACCTGCTCGACGACGTGGCGCACTTCGTCGGTGCTAGGTCCTGTCATCACCACACCAAAGCTGAGCGGTCCCGTCTGCCCGGCGGTGACTGGGATGATACTGAGGAGCAACACCTCCGTCAGCTCCATGACCCGTTGGGCGGCACGACGCATCGCCAGCATTTCCAAAATCGTGGGACGATCGGACGTCACCTGACCGGAGGAACGGATCTCATAGATCGCCATGTGAACGGGCACGCCATCCCACTCGGCAAAACTGATTTCTTCGCGCGTCGCCGCTCGAAACTCATCCGGCAACAACAGCCCGGTCAGTCCATCCCGAGCTTCCAGGTAGTCCATCGCGCGAGCATGCTGGGGAGAGTCGGCATCAAAGCTGACGAGCTTGACTCGACACTCTCCCAACTGCACTTCACCTCCGTGCAGAAGCGTGACGGATTGCTTGCGCTCGTAGCTGTGGTCCGCATAGGTGCCGTTGGTGCTACCCACGTCGTTGATTTGCCAGGACCCGGACTGCCAACGAAGCAACGAGTGCTTCCCGGAGACAGTCGGCTCGGGCAAACAAATGTCCTGATCGGCACGACGCCCCAGCGACATCTCCGGCTTGTCCAGCGGATACAGTTGCCCAGCCAACTCCTTCGAATTGCTGGCAAAAGAAACGAGCAAGGACTGCGCACCCGGTGTGAACGTCTGCGCTACCGATCGACCCAGGGGCGGCCCGGGAGAGATGCGCTCGCGGGGGATCTGCGCTTGGCTCGTGGTGAGCGCCATCGGGTTGAAGAAGCGAAAACGCCGCGCACGAGGCCGTAGCCGCGGGTCGTCGGCGAGCGCCCGGTAGATTTGCTTGACCTCGTCGATCGACAAGCCGGAGGGCACATCGAACATGATCTGCGACCGCATTGTCTTCGCACGGGGACGGTATCCTGGCTCGGGCACTCGGCAGGTCCACATTTCGAGCAGCGTCAACCCAAGGGCATAGATGTCGTCTTCCATGCTGGCGCCCCCAGACCGCAGACGCTCCGGCGCCATGTAGTTCGGGGTGCCGCCATCGGGTGGCGCGCCTGGTCGCTTGGCACTCAAGCGAGCACGCTCCTGCGCGAACCCAAAGTCCAAAATGACAGCACGCTCGGGCGTGACCATCACGTTTCCGGGCTTGAGATCACCGTGGACGAGCCCTTGTGCGTGAATGGCAGCCAAACCAGCAGCGGTCTCGCCGGCAATCTTGCGAAACTCGTCCGAAGTGTAGCCACCCTGGCTCTTTTTTCGGCGAATGTGAGTGTGCAGCGTCTGGCCTTGAATGTGCTCCATGACCAAGATGGGCCCCCACGGGCTGGGCGTGAGGTCATGGACGCGGCACACGTTGGGATGACTGACGGAGCGCGCTAGCAAGAGCTCTTGGCGCAGTGCCTCATCGTCCCCCGGCATCCGCGACTCCTCACGCACCACCTTCAAGGCAACGGCTTGTTGGGTGCTGCGATCGTAGGCAGCGAACACTTCGCCCATGCCACCCTTGCCGAGGCTTTCGCGCAGTTCGTACCGGTCGTTGACGACCGTCCCGTGACGGAGGGGTGGCTTGCTTTTCGGCTGTGGCATGCGCAAACAACTGGAGTCTGTTCCCCAGGTCGGAAGTTGAGCGTCGTCGATTTGCAGCCAATTCGCAATCGCCGAAGCTCGCCGAGAAGCCCCGTTTTCCGAACCCGGGGCCAGAGCTTTGGCCCCCCTTTGACTACATCTACCGAGGACTGACTAGGGGGTGTCCCAAGTATCTGCTCGTCGCGAGAGGCAGGAGGCGCAAGCGAGAAGCGCGCCTGAGGAGTGAGCACCGGAGGCACAGGCTGAAGCCTGGTGAGGAGCGGAACGACGAGGCCGTGCTTCGCAGCCGCGAAATCCTGCCTCGTAGCAGAGCAAGAAACTTGGGCCCCCCCCTGGACCCGGGGTGCATCGACAGACAGCCGTCGGAGCCGTTCATCCCGTGTGGCAAACGAACACACTGGACTCGTCGCCACCGGCGACACCCCGCACCGTTCCAACCGGCAAATGGTCCGCCGAGGCAGCAGATCCGACGCCACAGTCGGACGAAGTTGGATCCGGACTGGCCGATTTCTCGTATTGACGTATATTTAAGTCATGCATCGAAGCTGGTTCATCATTGTCATCGCACTCGCTGCGATGGCATCGGTGGGCTGCTCGGGACTGAACGCCCAGAAGCCGGCAAAGTCGGCGGAGGCGTCAGCCCAAGCGAGCAAGAAGAAGCAAAAACAGCGTCAGCGCCCGCACATCGTCGCCCCACCGCCCGCTTACGGGAACCGGGTCGTCCTTGCCCCGGCTGACGGCCCTCCCAGCTCAGGCTGATCACTCTTCTTGCCCGCGACGGAGCGCGACCGCTCCAAGCCGCCCTCACAAAAACAGATACGTGCCGACAGCCGAGTCTCGAGCTCGGCTGCTCGGCGCGATACTTTTTGTGGGTTCAGTCTTCCACACAGATGCCGAAACGGACCCACTCGGCCCCGCCCCGATTGTCACGCACCACCGCCCAGATGTGAGCCGGTCCTGCAACCGTCGAGGCGACATACTCGCTCTTTGGCGCTGGATTGAGTCCACTGGACGCCTCGTTGACGAGTGCGACGTCGAAAGTCCACTTGCCTCGGTCGGTGTGATAGTTGACCCACATCACTTCTTCGAGCTCGTCATTCTGGCGATCGGAGACGACGTCGTCCCGGTCCACGCTGTCTGGGTCGACGAGCACCTCGACCTCGAGTTTGTCGCACTTGGAGTCGTCGTCTTCGTCCTCGCAGCGAGGCACGGTGATGCTTCCATCCGCGCACTGCCGGTCCGGGTCGGGTGTCAGCAGTTCGCATTCTGTGCCGACGCAGTATTGGTCACGTGGCAGCTCCTCGCCCTCAACCTCGATACCGTCGATGACGGGATTGCGGTTGGACAAGCCTTCCCAGGTGAACACGGAAGCATAACCTGGCACGAAGTCCCGAGCCGGTAGGAGTTCGCCGTCTTCGTCCACGCAGCTGATCGGAAACTCATCGCCCTCGAAGTTCAACTGCAGCTCCCCCGCACAAGCAGCAAAGAAGACGATGTTGAGCCCATACGGTGGAATGCCCGGACTCGCCAACTGCGCACGCGCATCCAAAACGTCTTCGGAGACCGTCATGCGGAAGGTGTCCTCCACGCCGATGCTGAGCCCGATGGGTTCCAACAGTACGTTGAGCGCCTCGACCTGCTCCGGTTCGAATTCCGCGAGATCCGAGGAAGTGAGGTCGACATCGACCTCCTCGAGAATCTGTCGGAATGCCTCGATGCACAGCGCGTAGAGATCTCCCGGCGGGTTTTCGCAGCCGGAAAGCCAAAACAAGGAGATGTCTCTCGGTTCCCCCTCAGTGTCTCCCGGCTTGCGAATGCCAGTGTCGTGGTAGAGCATCCTGAACTCCACCTCTTCGCCGGGCTGAGCGTAGGAGGCGGACTTCTGCACTGCCAGAATACGCAAGCCGTCCAACTGCGCCACAGAGTCGAACTCGACTCCGCAGCCCGCCAGCAAGAGAGCCACCGCAGCCACGGTCAGCCGAAGCGACGCAACGCGACGGTCTGCCACGAAGCGCACGCTCTGACGAATGCGTCGTTGTCGCTGTTTCAAAACTCACCTCGCAGGCCAAAACTCGGCACGATGGGCAGGCCGGTCTGAGCGGCACGCTGGCTGAAGTTGAAGTTGTATTGGAAGCCCTCGACGGCCGGGTTGTTGTAGGAATTCCAAACGTCCAGGTAGGCCATCATGCGCCAGTAATCGAATCGCCACGTCTTTTCGACGCGGAGGTCGACCTGGTGAAAGAGTGGAAGGCGTTCCGAAAACGGTTTGCCGCTCCTTGCCACGTATGAGCCTGAATCTGCGGCGTAGAGGGAGGGCACGTCAGAAGCTACCGGGGTGCTCATGTTGCCGGATACGATACGGTAGCGCGCTCCCGCTTCCCAGCCGTCACCCAGGCGGTAGCTGCCGAGGATCGTCAGGATGTGCGTCTGATCGAACTGGAAGATGAACTCCTCTTCCGACGGATCGTTTCTACGAACGCTGCGTGACAGCGTGTACGCGAGCCAGCCAAAGAAGCGGTCGTCCGCCTTGTACTTGAGCAGCGTTTCCGCCCCGATGACGGAGCCGCTCCCCTCATTGTTGTACTCGAAGCGGTTACTCGTGAGCGTTGGGGTACGGGAGACCAAGTTGTACAGGTCTTTGTAGTAACCCTCCACACTCACTTCCACCTGTTGTGTCAGTTCCTGCTCCACGCCGACCGAGTAGTGCATGGAGTCATTGCTGCGAATACCAGGTGTACCGAATACCTCGTCGGTCTCTTGGAACTGGGGCGGCTGACTGTACTTGCCGACACCGGCCTTCAACACAGTCTTGCGGCGCACATCGCCGGACGCATCGAGATCCGAGTCGAGCCCAACCAAGGTGTAGCGCGCATTGATTCGCGGGTTGAAATCCGCGTGCCCTGTGTCCCGAGCAAAATCCAAGCGCACCCCAGGCACGACGAACAAGCGTTTCGACGCCTGCCACTCACCTTCGAGATACCACCCGGGACGAAATGCAGTCGTCTCGGTGTAGGACTCCAAGAGCGGCTGAGTGGTGAACGGCCCAGGCGGCGGCTCGCCGGGCCGCGGCGGTGGCGGTGCACGGACAAACACCTCGACCGGTATCGTCAAGAAGTCCAAGCCGCCATTGAGTTTGAACCCGCTCGTTGCCTTCCAGCCGAGTTCTGTGCGCAACTCCACCGGGTACGCATCCAGGTCGAAGCGCACTGGCCCTAGCCGGAACCCGATCTTGTCCCGCCCGATGGCAAGGGTGGAGTACAGGTTCCAATCTTGTGTGAGCTGCTGCTCGTAGATCGCCTGGACCCGCCAAAACGCCGTTCCGAAACCCAACTGACCGCCAAAACCGGGTTCCTGCGCGGAAGGGTTGTTGATCAAGATTTCGAGGGCGTCATCCGAACCGTAGAACTGCGTGCGAAACTTGCTGTCTTGGCTGGGCTTGTGCTCGACGATCGCTTGATAGTCGAAGTACACAGGTGCCGTCGTCACGCCCGCGCCCGCCTCTTCGAGTACCGGTTTGAGCCACGCATCGATCCAGCTGCGTCGACCGGCGACCGCGAAGGACCAATCCTCGCTGATCGGTCCCTGCAGCAACAGTCGACCATCGATCAGATCGACCTGCGCCAACCCGTGATAGCAGCCGTGTTCGTCCGTCGGAGCACCTTTGGCATCGGTGCACTCCGTATCTGGGGAACGGATCGCGACATCGACGATACCGCCCGTGACGCGGGCATACTTGCTGCTGAAGTTACCTGGATAGAAGTCGATCTTTTCGAGCAGCTCGGTCGGCACCACGCTGCTCAAGCCACCGAAATGATAAACGAGCGGAACCAACGCTCCGTCGATGAACACGTTGGTGTCTTGAGGCGCCGACCCACGCACGATGAGCAGTCCAGCTAGGCCTGGCGGACGCGCCACACCTGGCAGACTTTGGATCGAGCGCAGGGCATCTCCCCCCGTTCCTGGAACCCGGCTGATCTCACGGCGCTGCAGAGTGCGGCGAGTCACCTCACGCGGCGGACGTTCGCCTTGCACCAGGATCTCGATGCCCTCGGAAGTCTCCGACACTCGAAACGTGATCGAAGTCGCCTCTCCGACAACGACTTCCTCCTCCGACACGACGTCATCGAATCCGTCAGCGGAAATGCGAATTTCGTAACTGCCGGGCGAAAGATCGACGAATGCCCAACGCCCATCGACGCCCGTGCGAACTGTAAATCCATCAGCAGGAGCGCTCCCTTGTGTGGGCCCTGGGGTGTCGACCGCTCCTGGTTGCCCTGTCCCCGCACCCGAAGCAGTGCTCGGGGCCTTGGCAATCGCCACCACCTTTGCGCCTGCCAGGGGCACATCGGGCCCCGCGATGAGCACCTGCCCCTCGAGGTTTCCAGTAGTGGCGGTCTCCGGCGCTTGCTCTGTGACTGTTTCGACAACGTCCGCCGTGAAGCGGTAGACGTAGTTGATGGCGACGGCAACCGGCTGCCCATCACGTTGAGCTGGGGTAAACACGAACTGTCGCGCGGCCGCGAGGGCGGCCTCATCAAAGCCGCTGCCAACAGGCTCGACCACCTCGGCCTGCTGCACTGATCCGTCCACCCCGATGACGAGCTTGAGCAGAACCTCCGCCTCCAACCCCTGCTCGAACGCAGCTTTGGGGTAGACTGCCTCATGGAAGTACACGAGCTGCGGCGGAACAATCACCGGCTCAGCCGCGCCATCAGTACCAGATGCGCTTGTGTCCGCGGCTGGCGTGGTCTCCGCCGGTTGTGCCCCAACGGGCGCTGCCGTGAGCGACAGCGCCGCGAAGAACGCCCAGCCCCTGCCTGATGGTGAAAGCTTTGGATTCGGCCCGCCCGTGTGACCCATTGATTCAGTGGGCTAGCGCGCTGCCGTCCGTTCTACAAGCCCCCGAGCTCACGAAAGAAAGTTCGTCCGACCCACGGGAACGGACTGCGACACGTCCACACCACGCTTGAGTCGCCCCCAGGACCTTCGCTAGACAAAACGGCTCCCGAGATTGGTCTCGGCGGCGTTTTACTCGAAATCATGCGTATTGCTACTTGGAACGTCAATTCCCTCCGTGCGCGCCACCACCTGGTGATGGACTGGCTCAGTCGAACCGGGCCTGACGTGCTGTGCATGCAGGAAACGAAGGTCACCGACGAAGAATTCCCAACGGACGAATTCCAACGCCTCGGCTACTCCGTCGTAATGGCGGGCGAAAAATCGTACAACGGCGTCGCGATCGCCGCGCGGAAACTGATTCGCAACGTAAAAATCGGCCTGCTTGGCGCGAGCCCCAAAGACGACAAGCGTCTGATCTCCGCCACGGTCGGGAAGGTGCAAGTCTTCTGCTGCTACGTGCCGAACGGCAAGAGTGTCGAATCGCCAGACTTTGAGTACAAACTGCGCTGGCTCAATTCGCTCAGGACGTCGCTCGATGAGTGGAGTTCCCCGGAGAAGAATGTCGTGGTGTGCGGTGACTTCAACATTGCGGCAGATGAACGAGATGTGTTCGACGTCGCTGCCTTCGAAGGGCAGACTCACTTTCACCCTGACGAACATGCGGCCCTTGCTCACGTCCAAGCGTTCGGGTTGCAGGATGCGTACCGAATGCACCACGAAGAAGGCGGCCGCTACAGCTGGTGGGACTACCGTGCGGGAGCGTTTCAGCGCGACCTTGGCATGCGCATCGACTACCTGTTCGTGACCCCCCCACTAGCCGAACGTTGCACTTCGGTCGTGATGGACGTGGAAGAACGGCGCAAAGAGAAGCCCTCTGATCACATCCCCGTGGTCGCCGAGTTCGACCTGTGAGGCGTCCCTCTCGCCCTCATCCAACCTGAACGGCGCGCTCCGTCATCTCCAAGCCGCGCAACGTCGCGATAGCTTCCAAACTCAGGCGCCCCCGAGCCAGCCATTCTTCAGTCGTGGCGTCCTCCTCGATCGCTCGTGCCACTCGAGTCAGCGCGGGCAAGTAGACGAACTCGCGCGCTAGGCCACCGGCTCGCAATACGCGTGAAGCAATCGAGGCCGCCTCGTCGACATCCGCCCCGAGTTGCAGCAGCTCGCGTGCCGTCTCGACCCAGTCAGCCCCTTGTCGGACGCCCACGGCCGCGCGATGTCGGCGCGCCAACTCGACCCGACGCGGGTTGTCCATGACGCCTGCTCGCTGCTCCAAGAAGAGCGCGTACCCTTCTTGCTCGTCATTGCCTCCGCAGGAACCCACAGCGAACAAGCCCAACGCCTCTTGGGAGGCCCGATGACGGGGCGCAGCGTGCCCCATGACCTCGTGTAGCACGATGCGGCGCACGTCGTTGTCGCTGAGACGTCGTCCTCGCGCTACGAGAATCGTACCGTCACCGGTAGCAGCCGCCGCCGTCAGTGAATCACTCAGTTCGACTCGGATCGGTAGCTTCAGCTGTCCAACCGTTCGGCGCATGCTCAACAACAGACTCGCGGGATTCGATTCGTCACAGCTCAGCACGCGGCCCGAGCGCACCTCGCTTCCAGCGCTGAGCCAGGTGCGCATCAACAGCTCCGCCCCGTCGGTATCCTGGCGGCTGCCGATACTGAATCGACGCGCCGACAAGGCGCGGAACTGCCGAGTGCCTACCGCCTCGACCAGCCGCGTCTCCAGGTGCAACTCGTCGGCGCGCTGGAGGTACAAGCGCTCCACCGGATCGGTTTCTGAGAGACTCCGATAGACCTGCGCCAACAAGGTACGCCAATCAGAGAGCTCCGGAACCGCCGCGTACGTCCAGTGGGGGAGTACAGGCGCTCCCCGACGCAGGCAGCCCAGCAGTCGATGTTGCTCGGCCTGAGCGTTGCGGGGCTGACAGCGCGAAATCAGCGCGATCTTCCGCTCCAACTTCCGAAAGAGGCCGTCTATCACGCGCAAATGCCGCTGATTCCAACGCATCGACCCCAGTTTGTCACAAGCGGACCTCCGCGGAAGCCGCCTCTCGCACGCAGCCGTCGAATGTGAGCAAGACGTGCGGATCACACGCGATGGGTGCAGATTTCCTTCCCGTGTCTGTTCTTCGCACGCCATTGTGTGAAGTCGCGCCCCGATAGGCTATAAGGCCGGCCTAGTGCCCTCCCTCGACAGGTCCTATTGGCTGGCCGTCGCCCTCGTATTCTATGTCGGCGTCGCTGGCGTTCAGTCCGCTTCGCCCTCCCTTGGGGTGGCAGCTCTCATGCTGCTCGGTCCCTTGGCATTGGCCTGGGTGTGGCGCCGCACCGAGCCGCAGCTCGTCGCTCCCAGCGTCGAAGCAGCGGCGCTGATTGCAGCTCGAGTCGCAGCCTGCGCCGCCGTCGCTTGGACCTACGCTCGCCTCGGCGCCGCTGGACAACCAGGACTGGATCTCGCTGCAACGATTTCCGCCGCTGCATGCGGCATCGCGGCGACGTATTCACTGGCACGCATTGCCCCCGTCAAAGGTATCCTGAGGCCGGCCAAAGCCGCCCGGTCGGTGGATGCAGCGGCCTTCACGGGGCTACTGTGGGGAGCGGCGCTCGTGGTTGCGGGTGCCCGTTTCATCTCCCCCGAGAGTACGCCTGCCCTAGACCCACTGAGTCTCGACTACGCCTCGACAGCCGCCAGCATCGGCAGCCTGCTGGTACTCATTGCGGCATCGTGGCGCGCTCGCGTGCTACGGGAACTCGAGCTCGGCGTCGGAGACCGCGCGGAAGCGGCAGTCGTCTTGAGCGTGACGGCGCTTTCCGTCGCCGTGCCCCTCGCAGCCATCGACATCGCGCCGCCGGATCGCGTGATGCCGGCCGCGCTCATCATCGCATCCCTCGGTTCTGTGTGGACCGTGCTCGCCAAGGATCCTGCGAGCGTCTCCAGCGTGATGCGAGGCGCCCTCGCCGTGACGTTGCTGGGCGTTCCTAGCTCGCTGATGGCAGCCGTCTTCACCCAAAAGGCGCCAGGGCAAGCCGGACTCGTCACCTTGGTTGGGTGCGCCTTGTGTGTACTCGTGGGACTCATCGCGCGCAACGTGGCGCGCCCGTTGGGACCCGAGCAATCCCGCTGGTTGCTAGCGATCGATGAAGCCAATCAAAGCGCGCTGGATCCGGAACCAAACGCAGCTATCGCAGGCACCCTGCGCTCACTGAAGAAAACCTCCGCTGATCCCAACGCCACTCCGCAGCTTTGGCGTTTGGACCCTCCCTCCGTCATCAGCGTGGACGTCGCTGGATACCTACACGAAGACGACGCGGAAATTCCGGACAAGCTGGTGGAGCTCGGCCTAGCGGAGCCCGAGCGAACCGTGCGAGCAGAAACGCTCCACGCGTTGCGCGTCCGCCGCCCCCACGTTCGCCCGTTGTTGGCGTGGTTCGAGGTCCGAGGCGGCTTCTCCGCGACGGTGGTGCTCGACGAGGATGGCCCGATGGGCTTCTTACTGCTTCCCAGAGGTGATCGCCGCGCACGCATGACGCTCGAGGAGGCACGTGCGGCGCGTGTCTTGGCTGATCGGATCAGCTCTTTGCTCGCGGTGACATCCGCGCTCGCGCGCTCCAGGAAGCGCCAGGTGGAGGCCCAAGAGCACGCCGACCACTGGGCAGGCCAGTACGAAAGAGCGCGGGCTGTACTGGACGGGGAACGTGCCCGGCACGCAGAGTTCGCTCGCTCCTTGGCCCGGCCACTCTTGACCACGGCCTATAGCCCCGCCGTCCGCCTGGCGATCACGGAAGTGGAGCACAGGGCCGGACAAAGTGCTCCCGTCACGTTGATCGCCCCCACGGGCTCTGACGTGGCCGCTTGGGCGGCCATTGCCCACCTGCACGGCAGCGACCGCTCGGGTCCCCTGCTCTGCGTCGACGCTGGCTCTGAGGTGTGCGAGAAGGCTGAGCGATGGCAGGCCGAGCAAACATCTCCGATCGCCCTGTGTCGCAACGGCTCCTTGTTCATCAAAGACCTGCACCTGCTGCCCCTGGACATGCAGGTTACGCTGGTCGAACAGCTGACGGAACGCGCACCCAGAACGGACATGGCAGCGCCTGCCTTGATCGTCAGCCTCCCCGTCCCGTTGTCGTTGGCAGCCGAGAGAAAACAGGTGCTCTCGGCGCTGGTGCCGTTGCTCGTCGGCTCGGAGATCCAGCTGCCGTCACTGTCCGAGCGCGCCGAAGACCTACGCGCATTGATCCTCGACGCCATCAGTCGCGCAGGCGGTATCCACACGGCGAGCGGCATCGAGCGCGCCGCGCTGCAAGAGCTGATGGACTACACTTGGCCCGGCAATGAACGTCAGCTGCGGGACTTGGTCGAGCGCGCCGCACAGTTCGCCGAAGGGCCGTTATTGAACCTGGCCGCACTCCGAGCCGTCGGGTTCACCGGCGAAGGGATGACTCCCGGCCTAGAACCAACTGCGGGCATGGACCCCGGCTGGGACGGCAACGCCCAACATTCGCCCCGGCGACCGCGAAGTCGCCCCGGTGGCCACCAACACTGACGTGTCGGGTCTGAGCCGGTTGGACCCACCCCACTTTGCTTTGACTTGCGCCTGGGCACTCTGACAGTCCAAGCTTGGCAGCGGATGGAGGCCCGAGAGAGCGATCTCAGCAAGTATGTCATCGAGCGCGAGATCGGCCGCGGAACGAGTGGCGTCGTCTACTACGCTCATGACCAGCAACGGGGAGGCCAGGTAGCTCTGAAGTTGCTGCATCAAAACGGCAGCCCCGACCAGCAACTGACCGAAGCCGAAGTCTTGATGGGCCTGCGCCACCCGGGCATCGTGCGTATCTTCGACTACGGCGTCTCGGTCGACTCGCAACCGTTCATCGCGATGGAGTGGCTCGAGGGCGAAGACCTGAGCCAACGGCAGTTGCGTGCCCCCCTGCCCCTCGTACCGGCGTTGCGTCTCATAGTGAACGTGGCACGAGCGCTAGCAAGCGCACACGTGCAAGGCATCGTGCATCGGGATATCAAGCCGGCGAACATCTTTCTGATGACTGGGGAAGACGGTGAGAGTCCGTGCGCAAAACTGCTCGATTTCGGAGCAGCAATGCATGTCGAGTCTGCCGCGGCGGATGGCGGCATCGTTGGGACGCCGGCGTACATGTCTCCCGAGCAAGTTCGGGGTGATCTGAGCGTCACCGAACGCTCAGACGTTTACTCTCTGGGCGCAACGCTCTACGAACTCGTCGTCGGACACCCACCGCATCAGGGCCCGAGCTACCTGGCAACTCTCGCGCGCTTGGCGACCACTCGGGCACGGCGCCTACTCGAGGTCAGGCCCGACACCCCCGCACCCCTGGACGCTCTGGTGCACCGCATGCTGGCAACGGAAGCGAGCGCCCGCCCCACGATGACCGAAGTGGCAGACGAGCTCGAGCGCATCGTGGATAGCATCACGCGGGGATCTATCCCAGACGTCGAGCCAACGTCGATGCACCTGGGTTCCAGCGCATCCCGCCTACTGACCACTCTAGTTGCATCGCGCTTTGCCAACCAGAGCGAGCGGGACGACGCGCTGACCCACGTACTGCAACTCGGCACAGAAGGCGTGCCGCTGGGGCAGGACTCACTGGTTGCTCATTTTGGAGCGCGGCGCGCCCACGGTAACGAAGCCGAATCTGCGCTGCGCATCGGACGGCGCCTAGCGCGCTCTGGGGCAAGCGTGGGAGTAGCCACCGGGCGCGCCTTCGTGCCCATGGTCGAACTCCACAAGCCCGTCCAAGCGATCGGCGAAGTCGTGGACCGAGCAACGTCACTGTCCCGCACTGCAGAACGCAACCAAGTGCTCACAGACGTGACCACACGCGAACTCGGGCGAGAACTCTACGAGTTCACGCCCCGGAGCCGAGAATATGCCGAGGTTGGCCAGCCCAAGAGTCGTTCGCGACTGCCAACCGAAGCGGTGACTCCATTTGTTGGACGCGATCTGGAGATCGGACGAGTAACGACAGCGTTCGAACGCTCCATGAAGGAGCCGCGAGCAGTTGTCGTCTCCATCTCCGGCCCACCAGGCATCGGCAAGACGCGCCTGGTCCGGGAAGCCAAGAAGCGTCTGGAGGAAGGCACTACCGTCCACCATCAGATCGCTCAGCGCAGTGAACCCTACGGCATGAAGCGCCCGCTGGGCGTTGCCCTGGACGTGCTGCGCTCACTGCTGGGATTGCACAAGGGCTCACAAGAAGCGGAAGCGGCGAGGGCCATCGAAGCTTTATTGGGTGAGGCCCTCGACCAGCGCCTGCACGCTCGGATTCCAGTGTTTGCCAAAGTGCTCACCCAGCGCCAGCTATCGGGAGATGAAGACGCCCGCGGTTTGCGCGATATGCTCTGGCTGTTCATGACCCGTGCTCTGGAGCATGCGCTGACAGCCGGCCCAATCGTCTTGGTGAGTGAAGACATTCAGTGGGCGGATCCGGAAAGCGTTCAGTGGCTCGACCACTTGCTGTCACGGGCGGCAAAACTACCGCTATTTTTGGTCGTCACGTCGCGCAGGGAGTTTTGGACCGAGAGCGCGGAGTGGTTTGGTGGACGGGACCACGTGCACATCGATCTGCACCCGATCTCGAGCGACGGCACGCGGAAGATCGCGACGAGCGCTGGTGCTGGCCACCTGTCTCGAGACGCAATCAACAGCATCGTCAGCCAAGCGGGTGGCTCTCCCCTCTTCGCCGAGGAACTGGCGCGGCTTGCTGTCGTGGGAGCCAAGGTCACCGAGGCTCCCACGATCGAAGCCGCCATCCAGGTCACGCTCGATGCTCTGTCGCTCGAACAGCGCGAAACTCTCGGGCGCTTGAGCGTGCTTGGACAAAGCGGCTGGGTGCAAGCGCTGGAGGCAATGGGCCTCGACGACGCGGAGGCAACGCTGGTGGAACTGCAGCAAGTCGGCCTACTGGTACCACACGAACCCTCGCGCTTCGCCGAAGCAACGGAATGGCAATTCAAGCACGGCCTGGTGCGTGACGTCGTCTATCAGAGCCTGAGTGAGGAGAACAGGCAACAGCTTCACGACATTGCTGGCAACTGGCTGAACGACAATGGGGAGGACCCCACGGTCGTTGCCAGGCATTTCGACCTAGCCAGGGAGTCCAAGCGAGCTGCCAAGTTTTGGGAGATCGCCGCACAACGCGCGCTGGAAACGAGCGCCCTCGAGGATGCCCTGCACATGGCCGAACAGTCCCTGGTATTTGCGGAGGGCCAGAGTGAGGCGTTCGCCCGCGCCAAACTGCTCGACGCGGCCTGGAATGGTCTCGACGCCCGCGCCAGCGATCGGGAGACGGCGGTCAGCGCCATGGAAGACAGCGTTCACGACGAAGCCAGCGCCACCTACGCGCTGGGCGCGCGCGCTCGCTACGACGCAGTGCGCGGGCAAGGCGTCGATGTCGACGAGCGACTGGCCAAGGCCCGCGACGCCGCCAAACGGCTGGACCTGACCGATGAAGAGGCTCGCTGCAGCGCCGAGCTAGCAGCACGGCTCGCGTTCGCCGGGCGCTTCGATGATGCAGAACAAGAGGCAGCACGACTGCTCAGACTCGCCAACGACAAGGACCTGCCAGCGGGTGCCGTTCAGGCGTGGCAGACTCTGGCGATCGTTCATCAGAGTCGCGGGGAGTTGAGCGCAGCGTTGACGTCACGGCGCAACGCGGCGTGGGCTGCCCGAGAGGCGGAGCTCCGAGAGCGAGAGTCCGTGTTGACGACCAACCTGGGGTTTGCGTTGACGACCCTCGGAGCGCGGGACGAGGCGCGCGCTTCACTTTTCGAAGGCTTGAACTTGGCGGAAGCCATCGGTAGTGCCGGTGCGAGGCGACATGCCCACATGCTCCTCTTGTGCTGGTCGGGAACCTTCGGCAGTGATCAAGAGCTGGATGGTATCCTGACTGACGTGCGCGACGACGCGGACGCTGCGGCTGCGGGAACGTGGACGGCGCCAGCGCGCGAGAACCTGGGTGTCCTCTTCTACCGAGGCTTGGAGCTTCTAAACAATCATCCCCAGAAGTACGCGGAACGCGCGCGAACACTGTTTAGACTCACGACTGAAGCCTACCGCAGCACGGACAATCGTGACCTGCTGCCAGTTGCGCTTGGCTGGTGGGCCAGGGCGGAACTTCAATGTGGCGATCCCGAGGCCGCGTACGCGCGAGCAGGAAGCGCCGCCGAGCTGTTGGACTCGGGCGCCCCCAGCCTGCTGAACGAGTCCCCCGTCTATCTCGCGTTGCATGACTCGAATCTGAAGCTGAACCGCCCTGACAAGGCGCGAGAAGCCGTCGAGCAGGCCATGCCAGCGTTGCTGCGCCGCATGCGTGGCCTTTCCGTCACCAAATACAAGCGCCCATTCTTGACTGCGCTCACAGACAATTCCACGCTCGTGTCCATGGCCGCGAGCTATGGTGTTCTTCCAGACGAAGTCCAACAAGCACTGACAGATCCTAGCCCGGATTCCAGCGAGGCGTGACAAGGCCTGTCGGCTACAATCGCTCGTTCGCTGCTCGTACAGGCCCTCAATGATACCGTTCGAGATAAGAGCTGCGCTACCGGGGGACGACGCCTCCTTAGGTGCACTGGCGCGACACCTAAATAGTGTCAACCTGCCGGCAGATCCCGTTGCCATCTCCCAAATACTGCGCACCTCCCAACAGAGTTTCACGCGCGCCTTGCCAGCACCCCACCGAGCCCACGTCTTCATCTTGCAAGACCTGAAGAGCGACCGCGCCGTGGGCACCTCGACGCTAATAGGGCAACTGGGTCGACCCGACGCGCCATACATCTTCTTCGACGTCGACGAAGAAGAGCGGTACTCGCGAGACTTGGGTATGCACTTTCGCCATTCGGTATTGAGGCTGGGGTTTTCCTACGCGGGACCGACGGAGTTGGGCGGGCTGGTGGTCGATCCGGAGTATCGGAGAAGTCCGGGCCGCCTCGGCCTGTGCGTTTCCTACATCCGCCTGCTGTTCGTGGCAGCGTATCGCCATGAGTTCCAAGATCAACTCTTGGCGGAGCTACTTCCGCCGTTGGAAGCGGATGGAACCAGTCACCTATGGAACGCACTCGGGCGGCGCTTCACCCAGATGACGTATCGCCACGCCGACCGCCTCTCGCATGAGAACAAGGACTTCATACGAGACCTGTTTCCTCGGGGCGACGTGTACGCCAGTCTGCTCAGCGAATCTGCTCAAGCGGTTATCGGTAAGGTGGGCAATCAGACGCAAGGGGTCGAAAAGATGTTACGACGAATTGGCTTTCAGTATGCCAATCGCGTCGATCCGTTCGACGGTGGGCCCCATTTCACAGCGAAGACAGACGAAGTGACGGTGATCCGCAACCATCGAGCACTCGCCGCACGCGTGCTCGATTCGGCAACCGTGGCAACCGCGCCCTTCTTGGTTGCCACGTTGAGCTCGGGCGCGCCTTTCGTTAGAGCCGTCAGCGCTCACGGCAGCGTTACCGGCAACGAGATCAGCCTCGATGCCAGCGTGCTCGAACATCTCCAGGTTGCCACCGGGGACACGCTGCACGTCGTTCCGATCCCGTAGCGGACAGCGTTCCGATCCCCGTGGCGGACAGCAGTCCAGCGAGCCGCGCCCTGCCTCGATATCTCGACGACTCGCCGCCCCTTCTATCTTTGACTGAACGGCTCGGCTGCCTTTTCGCTTGACGATCCATAAGCTATCGCTTATTAGTTACCAATGGTCACGCCGTCCGTCGCAGAGGACAGGGTCTTTCACGCCCTGGCAGATCCAAGCCGTCGCGCGATCTTCGAGTCGTTGACGCACGGAGAGGCCGCAGTGAAGGACCTCACCTCCCGTTTCGACATATCGCAGCCAGCAGTCTCACAGCACCTATCGACGCTGAAAGCAGCGGGCCTGGTCAACGGCAGGCGAGAAGGGCGCCGCGTCTACTACCGCGTCGAACCGCGTGGCCTGGCGCCCCTCATCGATTGGATAGCGCACTACCGCGCATTCTGGACCAAACACCTCGGGCGGCTCGAGCAGCTGCTGGAGACGATGGACGAGTGAACCCCGTCGACAAGACCCCACCCTCTCAGTCTGATTCCGTCCGCTTCGAGTTCGACTTGCCGCACTCGCCAGAGAAGGTCTGGCGTGCTCTAACTGAGCCCAAGCTCGTCGCCCAATGGCTCCTGCCAGTCGTGGGCCTCGAGCCAACTGCAGGCACGACGTTCACCTTCCAAGCCGACCCCAAACCGGGATGGGATGGTGTCGTCAATTGCTGTCTTTTGGAGATCGAGCCTCTGAAGAGGCTCAGCTGGCGGTGGGTCGTGGGCGACATCGATACTGTGGTTACGTTTTCGGTCACACCGACTACGTCGGGCACTCACCTGTCCTTGGTTCAATCCGGCTTCAAGGAGGACCAGAAGCAGAACTTCGGCGGCGCTCGTTACGGCTGGCGCCTCATGGGTGCACGGCTCATCTCGCTCCTCGAACAAGATCCATGAACACCGCTGAACGCGCGGGCTCGGCCGCTCCAGTCTTCACATGGTAGGCAACCGATGAATATCTTCTTATGGGTTCTGCAGATTCTCCTTTCACTACACACGTTGATGGGCGCGGTTTGGAAGTTCTCGAACTCAGAACAAGCCGTCGCCTCGTTGAAAGCCCTGCCTCACGGCGTTTGGCTCGCGATGGGCGTGCTCGAGTTCTTGCTCGCAGCCGGCTTGGTCCTACCCGTGGTGAGCCGGTCCGCGGCCGGTCTGGTGCCGCTCGCCGCGGCCTGCATCGCGGGTGAGATGCTCGTCTTCTCCGCCGTCCACCTCTTCTCTGGGGAAGCCGGTCACGGTCCGATGATCTACTGGCTCGTCGTCGCCGCCATCTGCGCCTTCGTTTCCTACGGCAGATTCGCGCTGAGCCCGTTGTGATCGCCGTTCTCGTCAGCACCTTGAGATGCCGACGAGAACACGCGAGTATCGTGGGCCAAGCCTGCACACGACGCGACCACGGACGCACGATAGGCCCAACACGTTCGTGAGCACATGCACGACGTTGGAACGAGCAGGCACCACCCACAACGTGAGAGGTATGCAGTGAATCCGAACGACAAGACGACTAGCGAAAGGTCCGCCAGCACTGCCACGGGTAGCTCGGCATCGCAACCCGCAAAGAAGACGACCACCACGCGCAGGGCCAAGTCCAAGGTCGCAACGAGTGACGCCAAGAAGGCGACCAACAATGCCGCCAAGAAGACGAGCAAAGCGACCAGGCAAGCCGCCAAGAAGACAAACAAGAAAACGAACGAAGCGACCAAGAAGGCCGCGAAAAAGACGAACGAGAAAACCTCCAAGAAGACACACACCAAGGGCGCCAAAAAGACGAACGTCGCTACAAGGACTGCTGCGAAGACCTCGAACAGGGCGACCCCCAAGGGCACCAAGAAAACTGCCTCCAAAGCTGCGGCACCGACCAGCAGCAAAGCTAACGACACGCCGCGGCTTTTGTCTGGTGACAATCCGCAGATCCCCAAAGGCGATGGGGACGCACCGGTGCAGGCGTACATCGCTGCCATTCCCGACTGGAAACAGGGCGTGGCGCGCCGTGTCGATGAGCTCGTCACCGAGAGCGTTCCCAACGTGCGCAAAGCCGTGAAGTGGAACACGCCGTTCTATGGCCTGGCGGACCGCGGCTGGTTCCTCTCCTGCCACTGCTTCAAGAACTACCTCAAGCTCACCTTCTTCAAGGGTACTTCCCTGCGCCCCATGCCCCCAGGAACGTCCAAGGTCGATGAAGTGCGCTACCTGGACATCCGCCGGGACGACGACATCAGCGACGAAGCGCTCACGGACTGGATCGTTCAGGCGTCCAAGCTGCCGGGGTGGATCCCATAGCAGCGTCGGCACGAGTCGGGCGAACGCGCGGTGTGTACCGACCGAAGCCGCCCCAAGCACGTGAGCGCGGCGGGTGCTCACAGCACTCGGTCAATGCCGCTCGAGCGCGTGGGCGCGGAGGGGCGTAGCTCAGAGTACTCGGTCGATGCCGCTCAGCAGGTTGCCCATCTCTTCGGACGTCATCATGATGAAAAGATTGCCGCCGATGTGGCGCCCCGGCATCAAGAACAGTGTTTCCACCAAGAGCACGTAGTCCGCGACGTCATCGAACTGGCTGACGACGTCTTGCATGTTCCCGATGTTGCATCTAGCTTGGGCCAGCTCGAACGGGATCCCCAAGGTGTTGCCCATGCTTCCGACGAGGGCGTTGATGAGGATGTTGCCAACCTCGACCAACAACTCTTGGTCCGCGGGACTGACCTCGGTTGGCAGATTATCACCGTCGCTCACCAGCGCGTTCACTAGGCGGATGCCGCTTTCCTTGGACATCAAGAGCAGCGCTACGCCATTGGCTGAACCTGAAAAATCTTGGCGCACCAAGGCCAAATCATCGGTGAAGTTGTCACGGATGGTCGCCTCGAGTGACGAGCGGGGAATGACCTCGAGTCGAGGCACGCTCAGCTTGATGGTCTCGTAGACGAGCTTCGACAGAGCGCTCGCTGCCCTCCCCATCCCAATGTTGAAGATCTCCTTGAACGCGTCCGCGTAGCGTGGAGAGAACGGCAGCTTGTCGGGCGTCTCTTCCCGAGCAAGCACGAGACGGACTACCTGACGCAGTTCATTGGCTTCAACAGGTTTAGGCACGAACGCCGCCGCGCCCAACGTGCGTGCCTTTTGCGCCGTCGTTTCTTGAATGTCTGCGGAGGAGACGATCATCTTCGTCTTGGGATGACGGGCACGCGCATGCCCCAAGAACGCCAATCCGCTGATATGGGGCATCAGCAAGTCTGTGATGACGAGGTCGTAGGCCTTGGTCTCCATCTTCGCCAAAGCGTCGGCCCCACTCGTCACTTCGTCGATGTCAAAGTCGCCACCCAGCGCGGTTCGAACGTGCTTGAGACTGAAGCGCGAATCATCCACGAGAAGCACCGTTGGCTTCGTCGCAACTGGACGCTCTGTTTCCCGAGTGCGCAGGTCGTCCCCATCATCAATTTCGCTCATCGGTTCGGCTTCACTCATGACGGTCCTTCCACCCCTCACAGGTTTTCAGCGGGGGCTACGCTCTATCGTGGTGCCACAGCTCGTATATTAGGAGCATCTTGCGACATTGGCTATCCAGGTCCCCGCAAATGGGGATGGGATGTGTGACACGCACCAACCACACCCC
Organism: Polyangiaceae bacterium; assembly: GCA_050298815.1. Lineage (GTDB taxonomy): Bacteria > Myxococcota_A > Polyangia > Polyangiales > Polyangiaceae > SZUA-265. The sequence goes on along the minus strand of JBNKUV010000102.1, from coordinate 35,056 downwards.
CACGCACCAGCGCATCTCCCCCCACCCTATTGACCCGAAACGGTATCACCTCCAAGCCTACGTCCCGCCGCCGTGGACGCAGCGCCCCGTGGATGGTGAAGTGGGGCGTAACAGCCAAGAAACTTGGCGGGTGTTAGTCCCAATGCCCACCGTGAACGTCCTATATGGGGAGACTTCGGCAGCGATGCGGCGACTGGTGAGCACTGTATCCGTCCTTGCAGCGAGTTGCAGCACACCTTCGGTGCACGAGCGTCAACGACCCAAGATGCCGCCGCGCGTCGAAGCGGGCCCGCCGGACGAGCACGGTGGCTCGGTCCAGGGCGCAGCCCCACCAGTGCGCGGGGGTCTCAATAGCGACCGGCGTCGTGCCTTCTCGAACCAAGACTCGCCGCCAGCCATGCCCACCAGCGAGACCTCCTCCGACTTGAGGCTCGCCGATGTACCCGTCCGTTGGGAAGCGAACCAAGTCATGAAGACACTTGGCGGCATACACGACAATCTTCGTGCCGCGAGTTACTCCGCTGCCATCGACGTGGACGAGGAGCATGGCCTCTATGCGTTCGACTGCTCGGGCATGACACAGTGGGTACTTCGTCGCGCAGCCCCAAGAGCCGCCTCAGCGGCTGCCTACAAGTTACCGCATCGTCCACTCGCCCGTGACTTCTACCGTCGCATCGCGTCTATCCCCACCGGCAAACACCGGTTCGGATGGCAGCGCATCGAAAAAGTCGCCGAAGCGAAACCGGGCGACGTCATAGCTTGGATAAAACCCGACATCATTCGGTCGCCCTACACCGGGCACGTCGCGTTCGTCCTGTTACCGCCGGTCCCTGTCCCCGGTGACGACAACGCCTACCTCGTTCGCATCGCCGACTCCTCGCGTCTACTTCACGACGAAGACACGCGCATCGACCGCGATGGCTTTGGATTCGGCACGATTCTGCTCGTCACCGATCCAGAGAGCGGAGCGCCGATTGGCTATGGCTGGGTGGGGTTACGCTGGCGGGCCTTCGAGACGAAGATCGCCATCGGCAGGCCGCTGGAATGAGGTGAGCGCACTCACGCTCTCGCCACCACAGTCATCGCTTCGCGCACGTTCGCGAGCCGCGAAACGGCGCGCTCCCGCGTTGGTGGACCGGTCGTTGCCCACGAGACTGTGCACGAGTGAGGGCGCTGCTGATTTGCGCATCGCGTGGTGGCGCGCGCGACCTTCGCTGGCACGACCGCCGTCTGCAAATTGCGGCGCGGACGTATCGCTGGCGAGGTCCAGCTCGAGAAACGCGTCGCGATCTCTCCAGCGCACTTCAGCCAACTGTTCCGTGTCTGAGGTGCGCGGCATCGTCCTCCCCTCTTGAGCCTCCTTCAATGGTGCGGCCCGCGACCCGCCGCCATCGCTTGCCTCTGCAGGGCGCTCCGCGACCCGGCCAGCACACGCGGCGACAACAACGGAAAGACTAACGCACGGATCGCCCCACTTCGGGCGTTTCTTCACAATCCACGCCAGAGGCCCAAGTCGCATGCGTGCGCACCGTTTTCGAGCATTTGCTCCCTGGTGGGACGTTCGCGCTCAACGTTTTTTTATCCGTCGCTCTCGTTCATGGCGCAGAACACCGGCCACCTCGAAGGTGTCTGGCAGCTCAAAGGCGAGTAGTCCCTCAACAGCGGCGGATTCCTCATCCGCAGTGAGGCCAACGCGTACGATTCCGTCAAACGCGTCGTGCACTCTAGTGCATCGCAACGAGCGCTACGACGCCTCGGGGAAACCCATCGTCGTGTTCATTCAACGCCATGAATTGGCGCACCTCTATCCGGAAAGATTGAAGCGACTCCGGGATGCGGGCTTTGTCGGGCACAGCCTTCTCGGTGGCTTCGATGACCGGGCAGTCTCCGCTGGCGGTGACGAACTCGTCGTTCAGCTAACACGGCCCTGGTACGGTCGCCTTCTACACGGACTGCGGTGGCTGGGGGCTGGTTCGGGCCGTTGCCTCGGCTGTGCTCGTGCGGGTTGGGCAGGGCGTGCCCAAGTCGACGTTGCTGACCAGCATGGCCTTCGCTACGCTCAGGGCCACGCGGCAGATCTCCCAGCCGCTAGACCGCCAACCGCTTCGCCATGAACGTCGTCATCCGCAACGCCCGAGCCTCCGACCACGCCCAGCTGGCAGCACTCTTCGACGACTTGGATCGGCTTCACCGAGATAGCGCACCCTGGCTTCTCCACAAGCCGGACCATGATCCCAGGCCCCTCACTTGGCTCCAGCATCGTATCGCCGATCCTCGATCAGCCATCTTTGTGGCGGAAGCCGGGCAGTGTGTCGGACTCGCTACCGTCCGGCTACAAGATGCGCCCTCCTTCCCGGTGTTCATCCCCCAACACAGCGCTGTCATTGATGACCTCTTCGTCCACCCGGCGTGGCGCCGCAAAGGGATCGCGTACTTGCTATATCAAAACTGCGAACTTTGGGCACGTGACCGTGCTGCAGCTTGGCTCGAGACCAACGTCTACGACTTCAACGTCGACGCGTTCGAGTTCTATTCGACCGCCGGGTTCCAGACCGCCATGCGCAAGCTGAGGAAACCACTCGGCGAATGACCAGCTCGGAGCATCTCTCTACAAACGTCTGCCGCAGGAACGTCGGGCATGCCACGCACCAGTGCACGCGGTGCGAGTTGCCACTTCGTTTCGTGACCGGGGCGACTCCGGCGTACTTCTGCATCAAGGCTTCACCGCAATCAACCCCGGGTGAACCGGGCTGGGGCCAGCGCAACGGACTCAGGTGCGGGGGCGACGACAACCGAGCGCGGTGATTCCATTGGAATTGAATTAGATTAACGATCGTTCTAAAGTGGTTTTCTCCGGCCTCGTTGGACGGACAGTCGAAGACAGCCCTCTACGCCTTGCGAACGAGTTTCCGCATCGCCTGCGCGCCATCCGTCACGCCTGGTCCGATCGCTTCGTAGCCACGTCTCCGATAGAAACCCTCGGCGTTTGAGCTGGCCTCGAGACGTATGCAGGTCGCGCCGCGGCTACAAAGCACCCCTTCGACGAAGCGGAGCAGCGCGGAGCCTATCCCATGACCCGCAACTCGCGGATCCGCACCGCAATGATGGCCTCGTACCTGATTGTGAACAGCTCTGCCGCATCGCCAGGCATAGCCACACACCCAATTCCACCGCGAGAACTACGCATCGGCGTCGGGCCGGTTGGTGATCCCGAGGTCTTTCTCGATTCAGGCCTCCAGACCCTCGAGCTGTTTCGACACCAGGCTGGGTTGCTCCCGTATCATCCGGTGCTGGACGTCGGCTCTCGGCGCGGCCGAATCGCTTGGTCGCTCGCGATGCTGAGCTGCCGCGCGTAGCGCGGTTTCGTTCAACACTCAGCCTAGGCCGAACTGGTGAGGGCTCGTCGGGCCCATCCCAGAGCAACCGACGCGCCCGTGGTACGCTCAACGCACGTCGAAACTAGGTCCGCTGGGCGCTAGTTGGGTGTACACTTTTCCTATGCCTCGTCTCCTGATCAGTATCGTCCTCGGTTCTCTCGTCGCTACGCTCAGTCCGGTCTCTGCCTGCAGCGCTGACGAAGAAGCCGCCCCAAACTGGCAGTACGATGAGCCTGAAATGAAAGCCGCCGTCGAGGGAATATACGTGCTTGAAGCAGTCGCAACCGGTGAACGCCTGACTCTGACGCTGGAGCAGGCGACAGAACCATCTTCTGGGACGACCGACACGCAGGGCGCCGGCCTGCGTTTGCAGTGCGGCACCGTCTCCCGCAGTTTCGTGAAGCCTGCAGGCGCTTGCTCGACGGAGTACGAAACTACGCTACCCCTCGAGGCGCGCGTCGAGTCGACCATCGAGACCGTAGGGGATGGCCAGTTCGCTGGAGCATTCACCGTCATCGGCACACAACTCGAGTACGGGGAACTCCGCGTGGGAACCCCAATGCCATGGGAGTTACACGCAACCTACCGCGACGGGGGCTTGGGGGAATGGCGCGTCCACAGAGGTGACCTCAGCTGGCTTGAACTGCAAGAGGCGAGCCGGACGCCCTCCAGCGAGAACTGATCCAGCGATGGCATGGGCAGTGGGCGTCGAGAGTTACAGTTGCTATCCGTGGTACTGGTTCGAGTCGGGTGTGAAACATCTTACACTGGTTTGGCGCCGTCCTCGGGCTAGGCTGAGAGCGTGCTCAACGTTCACCTGCTGATCGATGCGATTGTGCGGCAGACGACGATCCTCGTCGCGCAACTCGCGACCTCGGGTGGGGCTCGGGCTGGGTTGGGGCACACTGCCAACCAGGTTTTTCTCGAGTTGACGACTGAGCTGCGCCGGCAGGGCTTGAACAACAAGTTGATCGCGGACCTGTTCGGGATGTCTCTGCGTACCTACCACAACAACGTCCGGCGCATTTCCGAGAGCAGTACCGATCGCGGGCGCCCATTGTGGAACGCCGTGTTGGACTTTCTGCAAGAGCGCGGCGTCGCGACGCGCGGGGAGGTGCTGCTACGCTTCTGCGAAGACGACGACTCGACGGTCAAGAGCGTGCTCAACGACCTGGTGGAGACGGGGATCGTCTTCGCCAAAGGGCGAGGGGATAGTCTGGCATACCGAGCCGCAGACGCGGGGGAACTCAGACTGGGACGATCCGTAGAGGAGGCGTCGAGTCGTGAGTACCTTGTTTGGATTCTCGTTGCGCGCAACTCGCCGATCGCGAGGGCGGCACTCTTGGAGCTATCTCAGTTGGATGCGGCCGTTTTGGATGCAAGCCTCGAACCGCTGAAAGCGGATGGTCGTGTGCGCGAGGAGTGCCGTAGCGATGGTGTGAACTACCTGTCAGATGGGTGTGTGCTGCCGTACCTGCCGGGCGCAGGTTGGGAAGCTAGCGTGTTTGACCACTATCAAGCGATGGTGACGGCGTTGTGCGCCAAGCTCGGACTGATTGGGGCGGAGTCCAACATGGTACAACATATTGGGGGCAGCACCTATAGCTTCGATGTTTGGAACGATCACCCCTTGCGACACGAAGCGCTTGGGTTGTTGGCACGTTTCAGGCATCAGGCCAGCGACCTGCGTAGCAGGATCGATCAGTTGAACGAGAAGCTGCCGCGCCCCAACAGCGGCGTGCAGCGCGTGGTGGCCTACTTCGGTCAAAACGTCTTGGCCGATTCGACTGCGGAAATGGAGAAAGAATCATGACCGTCCCCATCAGTGCGGCCCGACTGGGTTCGGTCGCCGCAACCTTGCTGGTGTTCGCCTGCAACGAGACACGTGAGCCCCAGCCCGAGTTCGGCACGGAAACGCACTGGCTCATGCGGTGCGACAGCGACGCGGAGTGTGGTGAGCTTACCTGCGAGTGCGGCGTCTGCACCCTCGTTTGCGAGGACGACGCCCAGTGCCCGATGACAGAGGCCATGTGCGCTCGTCGCGAGAGTGGTGAGCTGCAGGTCCAGTGTGGCGGCCGGGCGCTCCCCGCCAGCGGTCTCTGTCTCGAGCAGACCACGGCCGACGTTACCGCAGACGCCGCGACATCGAGTCCGAGTCTGGACGCCGGTACCGACGTGGCGAACGAGGACGAGCCAGAGTCGGACGCGTCGGCTTCGGGGAGCCTTCCCAACTCGGAAGACGCGGGTATGAACAACACCCCACAAGAGGCCATGTCGGACCCAGTGAACGACAATGATGACGCCGGCGCGTCAGAGGGATCGGCGGAAAGTGGCCTCGTGGATGCGGGAGAGGACGGAGCAGCGCAGATCAGCCCGTTGGAGAACCCCCCAGCTGACCCAATGCTGCTACTGGGGGATTGGGAAGCCCGCGGGAACATTGGCAACTGTATCGACGAGTACGTGTTTTACAACTTCGCGGAGGCTGGGCAATACAGCCATCAAGTCATCGATGACAACGCGTGCGAGGGACCGCGGCTTCTCGAGCGTGCAGAGGGGCCGTTTCAGGCCCCCGGGGACGGTTCGCTCACCCTCAGCTGGCAGGTCACGGGGTCGTCAGTCGACCTTTCAGAGTCGTCGACTCACAACCGCTCTTGGAACTATGCGTGGACGGATAGTCCTTTGCGCGGGGAAGGCATCGTGATCGACGTGCTGTTGCCCGTAGACGGGCAACGCTGGCACAGGAGCAACTTGGATCAAACGCTGGACGCCAGTGGTTTACTGGTGGAGGAGCTGCACTTGAGCGCGGACTACGAGTTCAGTGACGTTCCGCTCGAGACGGGGGCAGCGGGTTGTGAAATGACGGTGACCGCCAGCGTCGAAGAGTTCAACCGCGCGGAGAGCATCGACCGCAGCTACAGCGCGGAGATCCTCACCGTGCCGTGCACCCTGGACGAGGTAGACGATGTGCAGCGTCTGCGCTACGCGGGATTCTCCGGCAATGACGCATTGGACGACGTGAACGTGTGGTCCGACTATCTTGCTTCGATTGACTTTGAGGGCACGCACCCCGAGTGGGCGCGCCCTCATCTGCAAAGTCTCACCCGGCCTACCCTGTATCGGCTGATTGGGCGCGCTGACTACTTCGCTGATCAATCTATCCCCACTTGGACTCGCTCTGCTGGTCCACCTGAGATCCCCGACGCGGAGTGACTCACGGCGGCCGAAACCGCAAGAAGGCCAAGAAGGCGTCAGTCGCCGGCGCACTGAATTCACCGCGACCAGGGCTTCTTCACGATCGGTGGCGTGGCGCCGCGGTTCCGGAAACTCCCACAATATTTCGTCGGCGGCGGCCGGGGTTTTCCGCGGCGAGCACGCTAGCGATGACCGCATCTGTCTCCGGCTTCAGTAGCGCTGCATGGGCCCGCTTTGGCAGATCCCTGACCCCAGCATCCATGGTCTCCTCGTCTACCTCGAGCCGGTACGGCATACTGCCGGTGACGAGAGAGGTCGCTCAGAGAACGGCCTCGTCGTCCCAAGAAAGGTGGACCAAAACCATGACGCCAGCACAGATGCCAGACCAGATGGTCACCGAGCGACTCACCCTCCGACCGTACGAGTTTGCCGACGTCGACGACCTTGTCAGCGTTGCCGCTGATCCCGAATGGGCTCGCTTCCTGCCCATTCCGCAACCGTACCAACGTGTTCATGCGCAGCAGTTCGTTGCCAAGCAGGTGTTGCTGGACCGCACCGCACACTGTTCTTGGGCCATCTGCCTCGATGGCACACTCGTAGGTGGCATCAACATCCGCTTCTCGCCGGAGCACTCATTGGGTGAGCTCGGCTACTCCATCCGTCGTGACCACTGGGGGCAGGGTCTCGCCACTGAGGCCGTCTCCGCTGTCGTCCACAACGCCTTCCGAGGGAATCCTGATCTGGGTCGCATACGCGCCATGGCTGACACCAGGAATACCGCCTCACAACGCGTGCTCGCCAAGTGCAAGTTTCTTCACGAAGGGACCTTGCGACAGAACCGAGTCATGTCCGGCGCCCCGGTTGACGAAGCCTGGTTCGGCATCCTCCGCTCTGAATGGACTGAGGCCTAGTCGCTGCTCCTGCCGCTGGCGCTCGAATCACCGCCTGCCGCCATTGTCTCACCCTCCGCGACACCAAGGTCGACGATACCAGGTTGCCCCTGGGGGTCGGTCGAGCATGAGCCTGCATCCCTCGCTGAAGACGGGTGGAGAGGTCGTAGTGGCACCTCTGCGCACCGTTTTGACAGCGCAACTCGCCCCTCTCCGTCCCCTTGCAACGAAACGCGGGTTCACTGGTCAGCTTCGGCTGCCCTAGCTCCAGCGAACAACTCGCCCGGTCCATCTCCCACGATGCGCCCGTCCGTCATTTGAACGACGCGGGGCATGCGCTGAGCGAAGCCAGGGTTGTGGGTCACGACGACAACCGTCGTGTTGTACTGCTCGTTGATCTTGAAGAAGAGGTCATGCACCGCATCTCCAGTAGAGGTATCGAGATTGCCCGTCGGTTCGTCCGCGAGGATCAGGCGAGGCTCGAGCGCCAAGGCCCTGGCCACCGCGACGCGCTGCTGTTCGCCGCCGGATAACTCGCCAGGACGATGCGTTTGGCGGTGGCTCAAACCGACGAGTTCTAGCAGTCGAACGGCACGGTCCCGCATCTCGTTCTTTGGCCTTCCGCCGATCATGCCCGGCATCATCACGTTCTCGACCGCTGTGAACTCGGGCAACAGATGGTGGAATTGAAAGACGAAGCCGATCATGCGGTTTCTAACAGCCGCCAGCTTAGCGCCAGACAGCTTCGTCAACTCTTCGCCAGCGAGGAGCAGACGACCACTCGAGGGCAAGTCCAAAGTCCCGATGCAGTGCAGGAGCGTGCTCTTGCCGGCGCCGGACGCTCCGACGATGCTCAGGACCTCGCCCTGCTCGATCGTCAGGTCGATACCCTTGAGCACCTCGAGCTTGTTCCCCATGTGGATGAAGCTCTTCTTGAGGTCGTAAACCTCCACCAACGGCCCGGGCATGTTCTCTACGTCAGACATTGCGGTTTCTTTGTGCGCTCACTCGTAGCGAATCCCATCCACGGGTCGCAGGCGACTTGCAGAAAGGGCTGGGTACAAGGTCGCCAGCACGGTAATTACCAAGGCGCACACCGCGACCAGACCGTAGTCGATCGGATCCACCTCGATGGGTAGCCGATCGACATAGTAGACATCGGGATCTAGCCGCACGCCGAAACGCTTCAGCCCTTCGCACATCACCCACCCGGTGATGACGCCGAAGAGCGTGCCCATCGCACCGATGACGGAGCCTTCGGCCATGAATATCCGGAGCACTGTGCCGTCACTCGCTCCGAGAGCCTTGATGATGGCGATCTCTTTGCTCTTCTCGGTGACCATCAAGAGCAAGGTGCAAATGATGCAGAAACACGCGACGATGATCGCGAGAGAAAGAATGACGAAGGTGGCGATCTTTTCCAGCTTGAGCGCCGAAAATAGGTTCTTGTTCAGCTCCTGCCAATCGCGCACCCGGAGCTCCCTCTGGGCCATGGCCGTAGCGACCCTGTCGCGGACCGATTTGACGTTGTCGGGATCGTCGACGGTCGCCTCGATACTCGTTACCTTGCCCTCCAGGTCGAGAAAGTCTTGAGCGACGTCCAGCCGAACATACACCAGGCTCGAATCGTATTCGTACATCCCGCTGTAGAAGATCCCGGCGATACGAAACCGCCGAGTCCTCGGCATGACGCCCATCGGGCCCAAGTCCCCCAGCGGGGCAACCAGGCTCACTTCATCGCCGACCAACACGTGCAGACTCTTGGCCAGTTCGCGGCCGATGATGAGTCCCGGGAAAGCGTCCTTCGGGCGAATGATCTCAGCGACGTCGTCGTCTAGCTCCAGCTGCTTCTTCAGACTAGGCCCTTTGCGGTACTCCTGTCCGCCCGGGCCCAAGCCAATGACGGTCTCTGGCGGCAAGTCTCCGAGCACCTCGGGATGGCGCAGGTACTCGAACTTGCCGACTTCGACGTTCTGCACCAGGTCGGTCACCTCGCCCACACTGTCGATGTCCACACCGCGTACGATGACTCCGGCAGTGTTGGAGCTACTCGAGGCCATCGCCTCGCCCGCCGCCATGGGAGTCGCCTTGGACACCCCAGGTACGCGTCGTACCTCTTCGAGCGCTCTGTCCCAGTCGCCAAAACCGCCAACGTTGTCACGCACGACACTGATGTGCGCGTTGTTGCCCAGAATCTTTCGCTTCAGATCGGCGCCAAAGCCGCCCATGACCGAAATGACGACGACCAGAGCCAAACAACTGACGGCAACCCCCGCAGTCGATAGGATGCTGATGACGGTCAGAAAACCGCTTTTGGTCGCTCTTACGTGACGTGCCGCCACGAAACCAACGGCGCCACTGTTCTCGATGCGGTTGAGCGCCCAAGGAAGCGAGAGCGCCAAACCGCCGACGATGAACAGCGTCGTGAACACGGCGGCGCACACTCGAACTACCTGGTGCCAGAGGTTGAACTGCGTCCCCACCGGCTCAGGCAAGGTCACGGAGATCGCACCGAACACGACCGCGCCGACGAAGCTGGTCACGGTAGCGAATACGAGGATCCCTCGACGCCCGCGACGGCCCAGTGCCATCAGCACTCGAAGTACCGCCCAGCCAACGGCCGCGACAACGAGCCCGATCAGAGCGATCTTGAGCCCTAGCGGAATGGCAGTCCAAGCCTCGACGACACGCTGCCCCCACTGTTGCATCTGGCTTTCCTCGCGTGCCAGGTGAGCGAGCACGCTCGTCATCAGGCTTTCGCCTCAGGACGCAGCTGGGGAAACGCGATGACGTCTCGAATCGACGGTTGGCCGGTGAGCATCATCACGAAGCGGTCGACACCGAGACCAAAGCCGGCTGCCGGCGGCATCCCGTGTTCGAGCGCTCGGATGTAGTCTTCGTCGTAGTCCATCGTCTCGGCGGCTCCGCGGGCCTTCTTGGCCACTTGCTCGCGAAAGCGTGCGGCTTGGTCATCTGGGTCATTCAGCTCGCTGAACGCGTTGCAGCGCTCTATGCCGTCGACGAAGAGCTCGAAACGCTCGACCAACGTCGGGTCGTCGTCGCGTTTCCGCGCCAAGGGCGACACCGCAGCTGGATAGTCGAGGATGAACACCGGCAGACTCTTATCTGCCGCCTGCGCGCGATAGTCTTCTGCCAGGAACGGCTCGGCGATGTACTCGTAGGCGGCGAAGAGTCGCTCGCCATCATTTTCACATACCGCTAGGCCCTTGCGCAGATTCGTCCAATCGATTTTGCGACTGCGCGAACTCGTCTTGGCCCACACGCCGACCAGGGCCGTCCCTTCGGGCTCGCCGTCGCCTCGAGCGGGCTTGGCGATGCGCTCGAGGTTCGTCATGAGCGCATCGGCATCTAGCCCAGCGGCCTCTGCTGAGCGAGCGATGGCGTCCGCCATCGGCACTCGCGCGAATGGCTCCTCCAGCGTGAACGCGCGTCTCTCACGCCAGGCGTCGTAGATCTGCCCGCGATCGCGGTCAACCATGCCTCGTTCCACGAACGCATCCACATGACGAAACAGGTCCTCCGTCATCGGCATCAGCGTTTGGTAGGTTGCGTAGGCCTGGTAAAACTCCAGAATGGAGAACTCTGGGTTGTGTCTCGTGCTGATGCCTTCGTTACGGTAGCAACGCCCAAGTTCGTACACGCGCTCGAAGCCGCCAACCAGTAGGCGCTTTAGGTAGAGTTCCGGCGCAATACGCAAGAACAGGTCCAAGTCCAACGTATTGTGGTGCGTCTCGAAAGGCGTCGCGGCGGCGCCGCCGATGATGGTGTTGAGAGTCGGTGTCTCGACCTCCAAAAAGCCACGCCGATCCAAAAAGTCGCGCAGGCCCTGAATGATGAGGGAGCGCGCGCGAAAGACGTCCGCCACCTCGGGGTTGGCCACGGTATCGACGTAGCGATGACGATAGCGCAGCTCCACGTCGGTCAAGCCGTGCCATTTGTCCGCCAAGGGGCGCATTGCTTTGGTCAGCAAGCGCAACCTCCGGGCCATCACGCTCAACTCTCCCGTCTTGGTGACCATGACGGTGCCGCGCACCTCGATGTGGTCGGCCATGTCGATGTCTTGCAGGGCATCGAAGGCCTCACCCATCTCGTCCTTCTTTGCGAAGATCTGGATCTCTCCAGAGTCGTCTCTCAAAGCTAAGAATGAGGCTTTGCCAAACCCGCGTCGCGCCATCATGCGGCCGAAGACAACGACCTCTCGTCCCTGCGCCAGCTCCTCGACTGCGGCTGGCTCGTAGACGTCTTTGCCAGGATGGACTACCTTGGCGGTGTCGAACTTACGACGCAGAGCTGCGATCATGGTGCGCGCTTCGGTGTCCGCATCATTGGCAAAGGGGTTTTCACCACGCGCCCGGACGTTCGCGGCTTTGAGACGGCGAGCTTCGATGAGTGCTTCTTCTGAGGTGTGGGCCTTTTCGTTCATCAGTTCGCTCGTTCGCCCTGCTTGTCGGCGCTCATCAGGAGGTACTCCTCGATGAAGCGGTCCAAATCGCCGTCGAGCACGGCATCGACGTCACCGCTCTCGTATTCGGTGCGTAGATCTTTGACCATTTGGTAAGGCTGAAGGACATAGCTGCGGATCTGGCTACCCCAAGCGATCTGCTCCTTGCCGGCCTCATAGTCTTGGCGCTGTTGCTCCCGCTTCGCGAGCTCTCGCTCGTACAGCTTTGCCTTGACCATCTTCAACGCCATGCGCCGGTTTTGCAGCTGGCTGCGCTCTGCGCGGCAGACCACCATGATCCCGGACGGAATGTGCCTCATTCGCACGGCCGTCTCGACCTTGTTTACGTTCTGCCCACCCTTACCACCAGCGCGCATGGTACTGACCTCGAGATCGTTGTCGTTGACCTCGATATCGATCTCATCCTCGATATCGGGAGTGACCTCGACGGCCGCAAATGACGTATGGCGCCGCGCGTTGGAATCAAAGGGGCTGATCCTGACCAAACGGTGCACGCCATTTTCTGCCCGCAAGTAGCCGTATGCATCGGTGCCGGTTACCGTAAACGACGCGCCTTCGATGCCCGCTTCATCGCCTGGCTGATAGTCTATGAGTTCCGTCTTGAAGCCACGACGCTCGCACCAACGCAGGTACATGCGAAGCAACATGTCGGCCCAGTCCTTCGCTTCCGTGCCACCGGAGCCCGGGTGGATACTCACGATGGCAGGCGCGTGGTCCGCGGGCCCTCCCAGCATGCGCTGTAGCTCGGCGCGGCGCACCCGTTCCTCTAGGTCCGTTGCCTGGCTGGCAGCTTCGGAGAGCGCCTCTTCATCACCTTCCGCATCCGCAAGCTCGAGGTACTCCAGAGCATCGGACGCATCCCGCTCGAGCCCAACTATCAGGTCGAGCTTTTCTTTGGCAGCGGAGCGCTTGCGAAGGAGCGACTGGGCCTTGTCTTGGTCATTCCAGAACTCCGGATCGCTCGAGAGCTGGTCTAGCTCTTCGACTTGTCGTTCGAGGCTCGGGACGTCAAAGATGCCCCCTTAGCGCCGAAACACGCCTTTGGAGGTCCGTCAGTAGTGTTCTGGTTTCAGAAACCATGCGCGGTCTGTAGCCCCTTCGGGGGCCGCACACCAGAGCCGCCGACGCGACTGTCGGCCGGCGAGTCAGATCAGGCGCTGATCGCGACCAAGCGGTCCAGGAGCATGATCTTCTGCCAGATCTTCCGGGTAAGACCCACGGTGAGATCCTCCAGGTCGCTGGCGGCGCTCACAGTCACCGGATCCTCGAAGTGTTGCACGTAGACAGCCGCGACCTTGCTGATGATGGAGAGTATCTCCGTGCAGTAGTCCAGGTACCTGGTCAACTGGAACGCCGTCATTTCCCGCTTGGGTGAAGACTCGGTGTCCGGGCCGGGCACGAGCAGACGCTCCGGGTCTTTCGTCAGCTGATGCATGTCGACGATGTGCGCGAGCGAACGCAACACGTGCAGGGCCTTCTGAGCCCGAGTGCGTTTGATGCGGACCTCGATGTTCATGACGAAGTAGATGCCAATGCCCAGAAACACGACGTCATTGACAAGGGATTCCAAGAACGGCACCAGCTCGTTCAACGTCCGAAGCTCACCCTCGAGGCGCACCTCGCCAACAGCCATCAAAACGACCGACAGCAGCAGCAACACTGCCGCAGCGAGCAGGGCGCGTAGGGGCCAGATGGGACGAGCGAGCCAGGTCGCCACGTCGGCAGCCTCGCGGGCGACGTCGTGCAAGTCACCGGCCACCTTGCTCAGACCGGAGTCGGCAAATCGCTCTTCGATCCGCCGCTGGAGTAGAGCGCTCGTTTCCACGATGCGTTTGGCGTCGAGGGTTCGCGACACGATGCCACCATACTCGGCCTCTGGGCGCGCTGCCAAATGTCGGCAATTGCGCTCGGCCCCATCTTGGTTCAGCGCGCGGTCTGGCGCTCAGTCTCGGCTCTGAGGTGGGGTGTGAACCACCCACCGGTCAGAACGTCGAGCGCTCTCTGTGCCTGACTCGCTCGCAACGTTGCCGCGGCCCGCTCCAACGGCTCGGAAAGGGGCTCCGCCGCTTGTAGTTGCGCCATCTGCCAGCGAAACAGCCAATCGAGCACCTTGTCCACATGTTGAGTCCGGCGCTGCTCAGCTGACGCGCGAAGCCGTTCCACCGCGAGTTCGTCCGAAGCATACACCAAACGATCGAACTCCCACTTGAGCTGTGCCTCCAAGCGAAGATCCGCACCGCCTGTGAGTTGCCAGCGATCGGGGTCACTGTCGGTGGGGGTCAAGCGCAACGTCTGATCGATGTTGCGCCCAGCACGCAAGCTCATGGCCGGAAGCCAGGCCGAACTTCGAGAGCGGCTCGCCAACGAATCGAGGCGGGTGTCAATCCGATCGAACTCTCGAAGTGCTGAATCCAGCAATGCCCCAACGAACGCCGGCGAGAGCTCCAACAACGTCCAGCCCGCGACCCCGGCGACCTCGACCGGTTCACCGTCGGCCGCCTCTGCTTCGGGCACGGGATCTCGTGGCGCTGGGGCCGGGGCCTCCGCTTGCTCGTCGGACGCCGCGTCGTCGTCTGCGCCTTGACTCAACTGCAGCAAGGCGCCGGGGGGAGGCTGTCCGAACCAGCGGCCCCACGGCACGCTGAGGACAACGGTGCCACCGTAGCCAAGGCGATGGGGACCGGTTTCGGCAAATGCCGAGATGGTGACGTCAAGCGCTGCGCAGGGCTGTGGGCTCGAGCACAACACGAGGGTCAAGAGCGAGGTTCGACGCATGGCCCCCGATCGACCGAGGCCGATTCGAGTTGCTCAATTTGGAGGCGCGGATCCGCGCTCACCCAAGGCCGCGACGCGCGCCCGCTCAATCACGGCGGGATCGAGCGCTCCCTTGCGGGGGCTGAAGTCTTCTTGCAGGTCGCTTTGCTCCGGAACGACGACCAGCGCGCTTGCGACGCGCAGGACGTGCCACCGCCCCTCCTCCTGAATGCCAAGAGCGGCTCGGGCGACCACGTTGGCGTCACACTGAACGTGAAAGCAGCCCCGCACATCACCAATCGGGTGGCACTGATCCTCGGCAAGCGCCCCCCTGGGATCGGGTGTGAACGTCACCACGCGCAATTCCAACCGTGCGCCCCGCCGACGAGCGGCCTGGCCGCGTCGCCCGAGTTCCCAGTACAGGATCGCTTCGTCATCTCTGCGAAAGACCAGCAGAGTGTCCTCCTCCGGAGGGAGTTGCTCCGACGCCTGCTCGACCTCGCCGGCCTCCACTTCCTTGGCGTCATTCGTACGGGCTTTGCGGTTGGCTGACACATCACCGAGTTCGCCGCTCGCGTCGGCGCCGACACTATCGGTCGGCAGCTGCGAACCGTGGTCTTGTGCCTCGGGAACATCCGCGGGCACCGCCGCCGACCGCGCCCTGTCGCTGGCAGGATCCGCTTTGCCCAGCATCTCGTCCAACAGGCGCTGCGCCTTCGGATGAACTGGATCACGCCGTAGAACGTCCCGCAGCGTCGCGACTGCGCGCTCGTCGTGCCCTTGAGAAATGTAGATTTGCGCCAAAGTGACCGTCGGCAATGGTGGACGCTCGGATGGCACGCTACGGGGGCGCACCGAGTCACGAATCACACGAGCAGCACTGGGGAGGTTGAGCCCTTGCTCGACGACGCTCGTCATGAGGTGACGTGCCACGCCCAGCCAGCCACGACTGGTTGGCAACGGTGCGGCGGCCTCCGACTTGCCTTCGCTGACGCGTTGGATCTCCGTCATCAGCTCGCTCTCGGTGAGCGACTCCGGACGTAGGATACCGAGGTCCAACGCCGCCGCGATCAACTCGTGTCGAGGAATGGATTTGGCGGAGGAAGGTCGGACCATCGCGACGGGAACGTACTGCTGCTCGGCCCAGCCCGCAATCCCCAGCGTTTCAGATGCCGTTCGGCGGGGCCGGCACGCCGATGAGCAAGACTATGCCCTCAGGACTATCCGGGCTTGCTCCACGTCGATTGCAATCTGTTCAGCCAAAGCACCCAGGTTTTCGAACACCTTCTCATCACGGATGCGGGATATCAGCAGAACTCCGAGCTCATGCCCATACAGCTCAGCCTCGAGACCGAGCACGTGCACTTCGACTTGTACCGTCTGTTGTCCCAGCGTTGGTCGAGTACCGATGTTGCACACTGCGGGCAGATCGCGCCGTCCCAAAGCGGGAATGGACACGCGACATGCGTAGACACCGTTGCTCGGGAGAAGCTCGGCGACGGAGCCGAGGTTGGCCGTTGGAAACCCCAACGTCCGCCCCAAGCGATCGCCGGCGACAACCTCGCCCCAAAGTTCGTGTGGAGCCCCGAGTAGACGTGCTGCCTCCTCCACATCCCCGCTGTTGACCAAGCCGCGCACCCGCGTACTCGAGATCGGCTCTCCTCCGTCCGACAGCAATTGCAAGGAGTCGGCAGAAAACCCCAATTCGGCCCCGAGCTCCCTCAACGTTTGCAGATCTCCGGCCCGCCCCTTCCCGAAACGGAAGTTCGCGCCGACTACGACTCGGCGGACATGATGGCGCCCGACCAACATCTCTTCTGCGAACTGACGCGGTGACATGCTGGCCAGCGCCCGATCGAAGGTCTCCACCAGAACCTCGAGTGAGGGAGAAATGTCCTGTAAGCGCGCGACCTTTCGATCGACGCTCGTTAGCACCGGCAGTGTGCTTCGACCCAAGACCACGGACGGGTGAGGATGGAAAGTCATCACTTTGGGTTGCAGGCCCAACTCGTTCGCTTCCTCCACCACGCGCTGCAGCAGGTATTGATGGCCCCGATGCACGCCGTCGAAGTTTCCGATCGCGAGCAAGGACTCCCTACTCACTCCTAAACTGGCGGCTCTCGAGGTCACACTGGGCCTTTACTACAGTGGTCAACTAGGGCCAATCGGCTGTCCATGACTTCCGCTTGCGTCGAAGCGCCAGACGGAATAAGCCGAACGCTCGGCGTAATGAGTCCAGATGAGGCCATGACCCAGGCCCAGAGCGGAAAACTTCTGCCGCTCTACTTGCTCCTGGGAGAAGAACGGTTCCTGCGCTCCCGCGTGGTCGCGGCGCTGCGTGCAGCGACCACTGCGGGCGGCGTACCTGGATTCAACGAGGACGAGTTCACCGCTGGCGAGTCGAGCGCTGAGTCGGTGCTGTCCGCAGCGCGCACGATGCCCATGATGGCGGCCCGTCGCTGGGTGCTGGTCCGAGAAGTCGACCGCTGGGAGTCCAAGAGCGAAAAAGACGCAGCGAACGCCAGCGACAAGAGGTCCGTCGCTCCGTTGGACCAACTGGCGGCCTACGCGGCGGCGCCGTCGGAGACGTCTGTCGTGGTGTTGGCAGCGGGGAAACTCAACGCCAAACGGAAGTTGGTCAACCTGGCCAAGAAGCAGGGCTTCATCGTCGATTGCGGTTCGCTACCCAAACACGCTCTGCAAGGCTGGGTCAGTGCGGCAGCAAAGAAGAGAGGCAACTCAATAGCGCCATCGGCCGCGGAGTTGATCGCGGAGGTCGCCGGCCCCGATCTCTCGACGATGGATGATCTGCTGGAGCGTCTCAGCTTGTTCATCGGCAGCGGCAATGAGATCACCGAAGATACGGTGGGCGACTTGATCCCCATCGTGCGCCCCGCAACGGTGTGGCAACTCGTAGACGCGCTCGGTCGCGGGGACCGCGGTCAAGCCTTGACCTTACTCGAAAAGGTCTACGAGCCGACGGATCGGGGCCTGAGGTTGCTTGGCGTGCTCTCCTGGTCAACGCGACAAATGTTGCGTTTTCAGGCTTGTCTCGCGAAGGGCCTACGGGGACCGGAAGCGGCCAAGGCGGCCGGCGTGCCGCCGTTCCGCGCGCGGGAGCTGCAGCAGCAAGTTCGCCGCATCCCTGCCCCCGTCCTGGAAAACTGGCTCATGCTATTGCAGGACGTGGATCTCGCCCTAAAAGGAGGCTCGAAACGCCCCCCTCGTGCCGTTTTGGAAAGCGCCTTGGTCGAGTTGTGTGGTCACCGGGCCAGCTCCTGACTAGAACACCGGATAGGCTAAGTGGACAAAACCGAACACCCGCAGCTGCGGCAGCTAGCGCAGGCAACCTTGCCCACAGAGTGGGGCGATTTCTCGTTGTGTGTTTTCCGTTACAACGACCCTCGAGCTCACCCTGAGCTCAGCCAAGAACACGTGGCGCTGGTCCGCGGCGAGGTTCGCGGCAAACGGGGGGTGCCAGTACGCATCCACTCAGAGTGCCTCACGGGCGAGGTCTTCGGCTCGTTGCGATGCGACTGCCGTCAACAGTTGCAGACGGCACAAGCATACATCGCGGACGAAGGATTGGGCGTGGTGCTCTACCTGCGCCAAGAAGGACGCGGGATCGGACTGACCAACAAGATCCGAGCCTACGCCCTTCAAGACCAGGGCCTGGACACAGTCGAGGCCAACCTGAAGCTCCACTTACCGGTTGACGCCCGGCAGTACGACGTCGCCGGCAAGATGCTCGAACACCTTGGCGTTCAATCCATCCGTCTGCTCACCAACAACCCGGACAAGCTGACGGGAATCGAGGCAGCGGGCATAGAAGTCGAAGAGCGGATCCCAACCATCGTTGCCCCCAATCCGTATTCGGCCCAATACCTGGAAGCCAAGAAGGAGCTCATGCGTCACGATATCCCGAGTGACGCCCTCGCCACCCTCGGGGCAGGGATCGTCCCCAAGCCAAACGACTAGGACTCGTCCGCCTTGCGCTTGCGCGAGGCGTCTTGGAGTCGTGCGCGGAGCTTTGGAGCGTACTCTTCTTTGACGATCTGCCTGGTTCGGCTGAGCGCCAGTGCCTCTGGCGGCACGTCTTCAGTCACGGTGGTGCCTGTTCCCACGTAGGCGCCATCGCCGATGCGCACAGGAGCCACGAGCTGCGAGTCAGAGCCGATGAACGCACCCTTCCCCACGACGGTGCGTTGCTTGGAAAACCCATCGTAGTTGCACACGATCGTCCCGGCGCCGATGTTCGCTTTCTCGCCGACGTCCGCATCGCCCAAGTACGACAGGTGGTTTGCCTTGGCGCCTCGTCGCAGCACGCTCTTCTTCATCTCGACGAAATTGCCGATGCGGGCATCGGCCTCGAGCTCACTCTCCGGGCGCATGTGAGCGAACGGGCCAACTTGGGCACCCTCACCAACCCGACTATCGACGATGACGCAATACGGTTTGATGACGGCCCCCGCCCCGATGCTCGAGTCGACGATCACCGCCCCGTGCTCGATGACGGCATCGTCGGCCACCACGGCTCGGCCACGCAGAGCCACGTTTGCCCGAATCACGACCTCGGTGCCGAGAGTCACCGTATCGTCGATCAGAGCACCAACCTGGACGGTCGCCCCGGCCTTACGGTGGCGTTCAGCAATGCGCTCGAACAACAACGCCTCGAGCGCTGCCAGTTGCGCTCGGTCGTTGACCCCTTGCATCACTTCGGGCGCACCGACGACGGCAATGGCGGACGCCTCGCGCGCCGCCTGCTCTACGATGTCGGTGATGTAGAACTCACCTTGAGCATTCTCGTTGGTCAGCCGAGCGAGTGATGCCGCCAAGAAGTCGGTGTTCGCAAAGTAGATGCCCGCGTTGACTTCACGGATCGCGTGCTGCTCATCCGAAGACAGGTCCTTCTGCTCCCGAATCCCAACGACACGCCCGTCTTCGCGCAGGATACGCCCATACCCGAAGGGCTGGTCTAGTTGGCAACTCATCATGGCCAAGGGCGCACCGGCATCCGCATCGAAGGCAGCGATGAGAGGCGCCAAGTCTTGTCCGCGAACGAGAGGAATGTCGCCGTTCTGGATGAGCACCCGCTGGTTGTTGATGTGCGATAGCGCGGCCTTCGCCGCATCGCCTGTGCCTTTCGGTTCGCTCTGAATCGCAACTCCAACGCGGCACTTGCTATCGGCCAACTCCCTGAGCTCGGCAAGGCAATCCCGAACAGCTCGCTCGTTAGCTGGACTGGCCACCACAACCAACTCGTCCGCCCCCGAATGCAAGGCCGCGAGCAGCGGGTAGTGCAGCAAGGCTCTTCCCGCGAGTTCGTGGAGCACCTTGCTGCGACGGCTTCGCATTCGTGTTCCGGCGCCTGCGGCCAGCACGACTGCCGTCAGAGAAGCCACCATGACTCAGCGCCCTCGCGCCGGCAGTGCCGACGGCTCCGGCGCAACCAACTGAGCCAGCGGTCGTCCTTTGGGTTTCGAGGTGGAGACCCGCGCCTTGTCCCCCTTGGGCGCACCCTCGGCGTAGACGACTATCTCTTCCCCGGCATCCAGCTTTCGACTGCGCGAACAGCGATTGATGCGCTCCATCATGCCAACACCCAAGCCATATCTCCTGCCAATCTTGGCGAGAGTATCGCCGGGCTTCGCCTTGACGACGATGCGCCTGCGCCCGTTGAGGGATTCGACGTGGGAGAGGAATTCGCGCGTACCGACTTCGAAGATGCGCGTGTCCTTGCTGGTCACGGAACGTATCTGTGACAAGTCGGCGTGCTTGGGAACGAATGCTTGAATCACCATTCCGCCCTGCAACTTGGCGACGTCATCGAGGTCGTTCCACAGGACCAGCTCCTCGGGAGTAACGTCGAGGGCGCCCGCGACCTCGGGCAACGTGTCCCCATCGAGAACGCGATAGAACACTCGCTTGCGGCCAGGAACCTTGAAACGTCGTTGTGGTATGACGACCAGCTCTTCGGTGTCCGGTGCGAAGGCCCCTTTAGTGATTCGAGGCACCATGAGCACGGCGCCTGCCTGCACCCGTGTGTTGGGCAGCAATGCATTGAGATTCTCGAGCGTCTTGCTCTCGATCCCCAATCGCTGAGCTATCCCGTCAAGGGTGTCCCCGAAGCGCACGACGTAGGTTTCGTATCGCTGCTTGTAAGGCGCGTCCATCAACTTGGCGGCCGTCTTCTTACCCTTCCCGGGAGGGACCTTGATCGCCCAACGCTTTTCGTCCTTCTCACCGTTTGCGGCAGGGGGCACGCGTTCACTCTGGTACTGGGGATTCATCGACCGCAGCGACTCGACAGCGATCCCACACGCCCGTGCAACATCGGCCAGTGGCCGCGCAGAATCCACATACACCGTGTCGAATGCTACAGGCGGGTCAGGCTCGATGTCGTCGAGGCCAAAAGCTCGAAGATTGTTCATCACGATGGCGATCGCGAAGACTTTGGGCACGTACAAGCTCGTCTCCCAGGGCAACCCGGCCTCATAGCGCGACAGCTTCCAGAAGTCGTTGGTGTTGTACTTGCGCACTGCACGCAGGAGCCCACCGTGACCCATGTTGTAGGCGGCCATCGCGAGTTCCCAGGTACCAAAGCGCCGATAGAGATCGCCAAGATACGCGGCGGCGGCACGGGTGGATTGTTGCGGGTCCAAGCGCTCGTCCACCCATCGATCCACCGTCAAGCCGTACATCCTTGCTGTGTCGGGGATGAACTGCCATAGGCCTGCCGCACCAGCAGGGGAGGAGATGGTGGGGTTGTGCCCACTTTCGATCAGGCTGAGCCACACGACATCCCGTGGCAACCCCGCTCGCGTTAACTCAGCACGGAGGGCAGGGGCATATCGCCCCACTTTGCGCGCCCAAGCACGTGCAATGCCCTGCCCTCGCTCGGTATCGCGATAAAACCGCAAGTACTCGACCACTCGCGCGTCGAGCTCCACGGGAAAGTCGGGCAACGCAAGACTGCGCAGCCACTCAGCATCCGCCGCGGCCGCAACCTTGGCACTGGGCAGGGCTTGAGTGACCGGCGGCAACCCGTCGGCCTGCACCGTGGGATCGGCATCCCCCCAATCCCACCCAGGTTCAAACCCGGTGAGTGCATTCGGGAACAACACACGATCTGCAGCGCGTAGGGCTGACAACTCGGGATCGCTGGCACGGCGAGTCTGCCCGCTCGGGACGCCACCTGCCACCTGAGCCCGCGCCACCGAGTCCTCTACCTGTGCGAGCGCCCCTTTTGGCAAGCGGGTCAACGGCTCCTTGGGCGGTTGGCCGCGCTTGTGATCAAAACCCGCCGCCGTGCCCGAAGCCTGCGCGACTCGCGGGGCTGAGGGCACGACGATAGTGCGCTTCCCCCCGCCCTTGCCCGGCCCGACAGGCCCCGCAACCGCCGGCATGACGAACAGCCAGGCCAACAGACATTGCCGAATACTGAAATACAGCGGGTGGGACATTAGGGGTGGTGCTAAACGCAAACCGGGTTGCGGGTCAAATTAGTGCGCAACATCGGTGACCTGCGCGAGTGGATACGCAGTCCTGTGAGCGGTTTGTCGAGTATAGCGCGAAGGGTGCTGGCGTGCCGCAACGCAGCACGGCTCAATTTCACTTCAACACGATGAAACGATTGGCCCCTCTGCGGCGAATTACCACCAACACCTCACCCTGACTCTTCTTCAGAGCTCGCTCTGCCGCATTGACGCCGTCGATCGGCTTTCGGTCGATCTCCAAGAGTATGTCCCCGGGCTGCAGGCCAGCCTTCGAGGCGCGACTGTCCCGCGCGACCGCAGCGATGACGACCTTGCCCGGTTCGTCCGCTGGCAGGCGGAACATCTGCCGATGCCGCTGATCGAGGGGGGCGAGCTTCATGCCCAATGTGGGTAGAGCTTCGCTCTCTTTGGGGCTCGCCTTGGCTGACTCCTCCGGCAGCTCCCCCAACTTGACGGACACCGTGATCGGCTTGCCCTTGCGATTCACCTCCAGCGAGACATTCACGTTCGCCCCCTTGCCGGCGATGACGTTGCGTAGCCGACCAGTACTGTCCACCTCGGCACCGTCCACCTTCTGAACGATGTCCCCTCGCTGGAGTCCCGCCTTGCTCGCGGCGCTGTCCGGGTGCACCTCCGTGACCAGCACTCCCTTGGCGTCATCCGGCAACCCCATCGCAGCCCTCAGATCGGCGGTGATGTCTTGGATACCAATTCCGAGGAACCCACGCACCACCCGGCCGTTCTCCAGCAGGCTGTTCATGATCGGGCGCGCCATGCTCGTCGGGATCGCGAATCCGATGCCTTGATAGCCGCCGGAGCGAGACAGAATGGCCGTATTGATCCCCACCAACTCACCACGCATGTTCACCAACGCGCCGCCCGAGTTGCCGGGGTTGATCGCCGCATCCGTCTGGATGAAGTCTTCGTAGTCGGTGATCCCGACATCAGCTCTGCCCTTGGCAGAGACGATTCCCATCGTGACGGTCTGGCCCACGCCGAAAGGATTGCCGATGGCAAGCACGATGTCACCAAGGCGGAGAGAGGAGCTGTCTCCTAGAACCAGGGGCTGCAGCTGGCCCAAGTCACCTTTCAGCCGCAGAACCGCAAGATCACTTTTTTCATCGCTTCCGACCAACTCTGCGTCGAACTCTCGATCATCGGCAGTCGTGACCCTTATCTCCGTCGCTTTTTCCACGACGTGATGGTTCGTCAGCACGACGCCGTCACGGGAAATAATCACGCCTGAGCCCAAACCGCTCTGTTCTCGTGGCCCCTGGGGGCCGAAGAAGAACGGCGCAAATGGATGATTTGGCATTTCCGTCATTCGTTTGGAAGCGATGCTGACGACGCTGGGCGTCGCACGCTCGGCAATGTCGGCAACACTGGCCGCGGACGCTTCAGACCCTGCAAAAGCAAACGCCGGATGCGGCAGTATCCCCCCGCTGGAGCTGCTCTGAATGCCGCTGCCTAGACCCGTGGGCGGATCCTCCTGGCGCACCTGTGGCTCCGTGGCCCGGCCCGTGGTTCCAGAATTGGCGCACGCTGCAGGCCAATAGACAAGCACCACCGGCACGAGGAGCAGGAACGTGAGTGAGCGAAAAAACCTGTTGTAAGTCATCGGTCTCCTACGGGGTTTGGCGCCGGGACAACTGCCGGGGCCATCGTTTGATTCCCGAAAGCCCCATCTACGTGTCTGTGGCGCTTTTGGTCTGGAAGTCGCCAGAAAAAGCGTCCGCCGCAGAGCCTAGCAGGCTGCCGAAAAAGCAGTCGTCAGGGGTGGGGCGGGATGGAGTCGACACGCTCGAGCATGCCGGCGATCTCGCCCAACGGCACCGCAAGGGCTCTCGGCACTTGCGCCTGTACCGCACGCGGCATGCCAAAAACGACTGCGGTCGATTCGGATTCTGCGATGACACGCCCGCCAGCACGTTCTATCGCCTCGGCTCCATCAGCGCCATCGTCCCCCATCCCCGTGAGCACGACCCCGACAGAGTTCGCGCCATAATGTTGGGCGACGCTCTTGAGTAGTCGATTCACGCTCGGCACGTAGCGCTCGCGTGACGTCGGCGCCTGTAAGCTGACGCGCAACTCACCGTCGTCCCGCACCTCCATACAGCTGTGGCCTGGACAGACGTAGACTTGACCTGCGACGATCGGTGCCCCGTCCATCGCGTGATGCACCTGCAGCGGTGAGTAGCGGTTCAACCGCTCGGCAAAAGCCGCAGTGAACGTCGCCGGCATGTGCTGAGCGACCAATACCGCGCACCTGAGCGTTTCAGGCAAGCTCGAGATTATTTGAGTCAGGGCGGTGGGACCGCCGGTCGAGGCCCCGATGGCAACCAGGCGGTTGGGACGCCGCAACCAGTCGGGTGCCGGCGCAACCTTGTTCACGGTGCTTGCCACCGCGGTCAACGCCGTGGAGCGGCTCAAGTGCTCGAGCTGAACGGCGCGGATGGAACTGAGCTTTTGAGTCAAGGCTCGGTTCGACTCATCGTCCAGCCGTCCCTCCGGGGCGGAGATGAAGTCGAGGGCGCCCATCTCCAGCGCTTTGAAAACGGCATCTCGTCGGTTGTTAGAGGAGATGACGATGACGGGCGTTGGTTTGGTGTTCATCATCAACCGCAAGAAGCTGAACCCGTCGATACCGGGCATCTCCAAGTCTAGAGTGATGACGTCAGGACGAAGACTCTTGAGTAGCCGGATAGCTTCCCCGCCGTTGTTGGCAGTCCCCGTAACTTGGGCCAGCCCAGTTCCCTCAATTAGGGATTTGAGCTGTTGCCGGCGAAAGACGGAGTCGTCAACTACCATGACTTGCAGCAAAGTCATCCTCCACCTCCGTCTCTGCCCAGGCTTGATCCATTCCCCGAACCACTCCCATGGGTCCCAGCAGGAGGCTTTCTGTAGACCAAGTCTCCACTGAGATGCACGAGTTCGAACGCTGTCGAAACGTTCACCAGCGACTCCGAATGACCGAGCAGGAGATACCCGCCTGGACGCAACCTCCGGTACAGGTTGTCAATCACCTGAGCTCTGGCGCTGCTTCCGAAGTAGATGAGGACGTTGCGACAGAACACGACATCCACGCGCCCGACACTGGCGACCATACGATCGAGCAGGTTCAACTGCCCGAAGTGACACATGATACGCACCTCGTCCCGCACTTTCCAGCCAGTATCCTCTCGCACGAAGTAGCGATCGCGCTGGTCGGCGTCAGTGACACGAAAACTGCTCTCGGAATAGATTCCCCTGCGCGCGATGGCGACACGTGTGCGCGACAAATCGCTCCCCACGACCCGCACATCCCAATCATCGAACAACCCGGAACCTTGGACGAGCATGGCGATGGTGTACACCTCCTCACCCGTGGAACACCCCGCGCTCCAGATCGTCAACTTTCTGCGCGCTGCCAGTTCTGTTTTTAGTCGCGGAAGCAGCTCATCCTTGAAGCTAGTCAGCTGATACTCTTGCCTGAAGAAATAGGTTTCTGCTGTGGTGATCAGATCGAGCGCGAGTTCGACCTCTTCCGCCAAGTCCTTGTTGAAACGCAAATTTGTATAGTATTCTTGGAACGTCGAGAAGCCTAGTTCGACGACCCGCTCTCCCAAGCGTCGCTCAAACGTGTAAAATGACGCTTTCGAAAAGCTCAACCCGGCGTGGGCGGAGAAGAAGTCGCAGAACTGACGAAACTCCGCGTGAGATAGACTCGGCGCAAGAGACGTCGACCTGTCACTGGGGCTCACTCGTCCCGCCCCGAATCTGGTGGGAGCATGCTCCAGTTGATGGCATCACTCGCTGCCAGCTCTCCCAGACTGCGGTAGATCGCGGCAGCGACCAGGGGTTCCGGCTCCTCGGACAGACGCTCCTTGAGCAACGCCCCCGCCCGCTGACTGCGCGAGGATGCGAGACGGTCTGCTGCGGTGCGACGCACGTCCCAAACGCTGTGTTCGAGGCACGCGGCGATATCCTCGACCGTTTCCGGGACTGCCTCGAACAGCTCGAGCGCGCTCTTGACTACCTCGGGGGCTGGATGCTGCAGGGCGCGTCGCAACGCATCTCGTCGATCTGCTGGGGCAAAACCCGAAAGCGCAACGACCGCAGCTGACGCACGCCAAGGTTGCTCGGCCTGTAAGAGCGGCTCGAGCTTTCTGAGCACCTCGCGATCCCCGGTAGCGCCCAACGCCTGCAACGCGGCAACGACAAACCCAACATCCCCACTCGTCTTGGAGATTTGGAGCAAGCGCGCTTGGGCCGCCTCACTACCCGCCATTGCCGCAGTGCCCAAGCCGCGTACTGCCGTCATACGCACCGCGGGCTCATCATCCGTCAGGCAGAAGGCGAGTGCATCCACCGCAAACTCGCCTTCCATCGCGGCGAGGGTCTCGATGGCGGCCATCCGCGCCGTAGGGGACTCATTGGACAACGCAGCCGTCAACCACTCTTCGTCTGCGTGGATCGACTCCCCGAGTGGCTCTGGCACTGCACCCATCACGACTGCCGCCGCAGCTGCGTGAGCCGAGCTGGGGCTCACCGAACCAGCCAGTTCGCGGGCGTCGCGCCAAAATCGCTGGGCCCCCGACTCCAGCGCCGCAACCACGAGCCGCCACGTCTCGAGTTGAGAAGTCGAACCCAGGTGTTCGAACGTCAGTCGAAAGTCTGCCAACTGGCCCCAATTGGCAACCGCGCGTAGCCACGCACGCACGACGAGCGGCGACGGATCCGACGCACTCGGTCGGAGTGTCGTCAGTATTTGGTCTCGCAGACTTTCATCTTCGGCCAGATCAGCCATGAGATCGATGGCATCCGCCCGAACCTCAGCCCTCGTCGAAAGCAGGCATTGATTCAGCGCTCCAAGTGAGTGCCTCCCGGAGATGCGTACACAGCGCTGCACGAGTGCGGCATGTTCGTCGTGCCCCACCAACCGCACCATCGCTTCGAGCGCTTCGTTGGCACCCCGCAAACACCAAACCAACAGCGCTTCTCCGGCGTGCGGGCCTCCGCCAGTGGCGGTCTCTTCCAACTTCGCAACGGCAGCGTGGCTTAGGCCCAGGAGCGCATGACGACACGGTTCACGGTTGTCTACCCCCTGCTCCACGTACTTGCAGGTCGCCGCCGCCGCCTGAAGCCAGCTTTGCCCCACGGTGTGGTTGAGTCGCTCAACGAAATAAAACGCCGCACGCGGTTCCGTCATTTCGGCGGCGAGAACGAGGCCGGTGGAGACGAGGGCCGGTTCACGTAGAAGCTTTTCAAGCATACGCCACGGCAACGAAAGACCGAGTCGCTCAATCCCCTCGAGTGCTGCGAGTCGTACGAACTCGTGCTCGGATGACAACGCGTCATCGATGATAGGCAGAGCGGCCTCGGCGTCCAACCGACCTACCATCCCCACGGCCTCCACCGCGGCGGCTTGCACGTTGACATCCGGGTCACGCGCCAGTTGCGATAACGGCTGGAGTGCGCTGGCTTTCGCAATCTTTGCCAACCCTTCAGCAGCAAGCTTGCGGCCATCGGCGTCCAACTCATCCAGCTTGGCGACAATCGCACTGACGGCACTCTCGCCCTGCCTCCCGAGGGCTTCAACCGCTGCATTTCGAAACCCAACGTCGGTCTGCCTAACCAACACGTCCACAAGAGCACTACTGACTGCGGGAAAGGCGCGTCCTCGCGCCAGTGCGGCGGTCGCTTCGACGCGTACCCTCCAATCGTGGTCCCCCAATGCATCGACTAGAGCCAGATGCAGCTCTTCCGTTCCGTGCTCAGCTGCCTTCGCCACCGCCCGGCGCCGTACTTCGGCATCGTCTGATGCGAGCCCCTCCCTCAGTTGCTCGATGCTCACCTTGGGGCTCCCAGGGAAGGCATGGATTCCCGACGCACCGTGTTCACTAATTGCACAAACCGTTCGACGTCGATGACGAACACCAAGCTCCCTTCGTAGGACAGTACACCAAGGAGCGCCTGCTGCTCCACCCTGGAGATTTGTGGGGGAGCGCGCATCGCCTGCCCGGCAGTACCAAAGACCTCGGTCACGGCATCGACGACCAAGCCGAGCGGCTCCGCAGACATCTGCAGAAGGATCCACTTTTCGCGCGATGTTTGCTGGCTGGGCGGCATACCAAAGTGCACGCGAAGGTCGACCACAGTGATCACTTCACCCCGGTGATCCGCCACGCCGACGACCACCGGCGGTGCGTTGGGCAACAGCGTGATGGGCATGGGGTTCGTGATTTCGCGAACGTGTTTGATCGGCACGGCGTAGCGGATCCCACCAACCAGGAACCCAACGAGACTCCGAGAAGCATCTGAAGCACCCTTGCCTCGTCGCACCATCAGCTCACCATCCCAACCAAGTCCAAAACAACGATGACCTCACCGCCCGTGCGTCCGACACCCAACACATGGTCAGGCGCATCACCACCGAGAACAGATTGGGCCAGCTCGATGTCACTGGAGTCCATTCGAACAACGTGTCTGACCTCGTCGACGAACACCCCCACGACTTCACCATCGGAAGTCGTCGTCAGCAGAATGCGCGACGAGCGCGTCGCTTGACTCGGCGCCACCCGCAGCCGGCGGCGCAGGTCGAACACCGTCACCAGTAGGCCTCGGACACTGCACACCCCCATCACATCATGGGGGGCGCGGGGAACCTTGGTGAGCGCGGGAGGGCTCAGAATCTCGCGCACCAACGCCAACTCCACGGCGTAGGCGTCGTTTGCCAAGTTGAAGAGTAGAAACTCCTTCACGCCGGCAGCCGCAAGTCCACTCGTACCCCCGAAGTGTTCTTTGACGAGGCTATGCATGCATGCTCCCCATCAACTCACGACTTTCGGCCCCGTGCAGGACCTCTTCGATGATCGCCGCCACGTCGATCACCAGCGCAACGCGTTGATCTCCAAGCTCCGTAGCGCCAGAAAACCCGCGCACGGGCTTGAGTGACCGACCCAGGCTCTTGATGACGATATCTTCCTGTCCCAGGAGCTCATCCGTCACTATACCCAAGCGACGGTTGCCAACGGTCGCCACCACGACGAAGCGACGGCGCTTGCTCGAAGTCCCGTGGGTCGACAGCTCGAGCAACTGCTCGAGGCGACACAACGGCAACGACGCGCCGCGCAAGGTATACACCTCCCGATTGTCAATCCACTTGATGTTTCCGGGATCGAGGGACAGTGCTTCAGAAACGGACGTCAGAGGAAGCGCGAACGTGTACCCAGCACAGCGAACCAGCAGCGCGCTCACAATAGCCAATGTAATGGGCAAAGTGACGGTGATCTTGGTCCCTATGCTGCGTTCACTGTGCAGGTCGATGACGCCACCGAGTTTGGATATGTTTGTCTTGACGACGTCCATACCTACACCGCGCCCGCTGTAGTCGCTGGCCTCGGTACGCGTGGTCACCCCCGGCATAAAAATGAGATTCATCACTTCGTCTTTGGACAGTTCTGCTGCTTGCGCCTGCCCCAGGTACCCCGACTCGACAGCGCGCTGGATGAGGAACTTCTCATCGATGCCACCGCCATCGTCTTCCACCTCCAAGACGACGTGGTTACCCTTCTGGAATGCGTTGACCGCGATGATGCCAATTTCCGGCTTGCCGACTTTGGCCCGCTCTTGGGCTGACTCGATCCCATGATCGATTGCGTTGCGCACAATGTGCATCAGCGGGTCACTCAGCTCTTCGACAATCAGTTTGTCGATCTCGGTATCGGAACCTGTAATGACCAAGCGGATTTGCTTGCCGACATCTCGACTGATCTGACGAACGACGCGCGACAGCCGATCGAAAACCTGAGACAAGGGCACCATCCTCACCTCGAGGATGCCCCCCTGAAGCTCACCTAGCCTTCGGTCGAAACTGCGATGGAGCCGATGCAGTTCGCTTGCCAACTGACGCTCACCTTCCGCACGCAAACGCTCAGAAATTCTGCCCAATGCGCCTCGTACGATCGCAAGCTCGCCAACAGCGTTCATGAGAACGTCTAGCTTCCGAATATCCACACGCACCGTCTGCGACACGGAGCGCATCACCCCAGCGGCCGCCAACTCACTGTCGTGATGCGCGGCCTTCGGTTGCACGGTCGCGGCGCCCTTATCTGAAGTCAAGGAAGCATCGGGGTGCACTTGCTGCGTCTCACCCGTGGGCGCTTCCTCTTCGCTCGCGCCGATCGCCTCGACCTGGACGTTGGCTCCTCCAACGACCTCCATTATGTCTGGAATCGTCGACCCCGAGGCTAGCAACAGATCCAATTCGATCGTGTCGATGCTCGCGGCTTCGCCTGTCGGCAGGTACGTGATCACCTCGCCGTGGTGTGAAAGCTGCGTCTTGATACCTTCGAGTTCCTTATCCAGCGTCTCCAACCGGAAGACGACCCGCACCTTGTACAGTGTCAACCCGCGCTCGACGCATGTGCGGAGGCGATGCTCCTCATACTCCGTTAGGACGGCGAGTAGCGCCGGATCGAATTCAAACCCGGGTTCCGAGTCCTCGCGCTCGGGACTTGCCATCAGATTGCGAATTCGGTTGAGGACATCTTGGAGATCCGGTGGGTCACCGCCCTCCTTCTCGCTTCCGAGTAGTTGCCAGAACAGCTCGACGGTGCGAAACAGCACGTCCATCAACTCGGCGCTGAGGGAAAGCTTGCCGAGCCGCAGAGCGTCCAAAGCATCCTCAACGCGGTGGGCCAACGAGCCTATCGACTTGGCGGAGAAGATGCCCGACAAGCCTTTCAACGTGTGGACGACACGAAACGCTTCGTTGATGAGTGCGGGGTCTTCGCCGCCGGATGCTTGCAGTTCATCCAACGCAAGCAAGTTGCGAGACAGGGATTCGATCAGTTCCTGCGCCTCGGACAGAAACTCCTCTCGCGCCTTTTCTGTTGTGTCAGCCACTCGGCGCCCCCGTTAGCTTGCTCACCAGCATCCGAAGCTGCTCAGAGGAGAACGGCTTGGCCAAGAATGCGTCAGCCCCTAAATCCAGGCCGCGTTGCTGGTCTTTGGGTGACGACTGGGTAGAGATCAGCAACACGCGCGTCGAGGCATACTGCGGTTGGTCTTTGATGAACTTCAAGAGCTCCAACCCGTTGACTCCGCTCATGTTGATGTCGGTTACGACGAGGTCGTATGGCCCTCTGGGGAGCAAGCGCAGCGCTTCGAGCCCACTGTCAGCTTCGCTCACTTCGATCTCGGCACTACCGCGAGCAGCACTGCCGCGATCAGCACTGCCGCGATCGGCACTGTCGCCATCGGCTACTTCGAGAGATTCTCTCAAAAACGTGCGAGTCGCACTCGAGTCATCGACGATCAATATGCGCATGCGGCGACCTGTCCCAGGGCTTGAGTCTAGTAGGCGTAAGTGCCGGTGTCTGCCGGGATTTTGTGCTTGGCTTGCCAGCTTCGGCCTCCACCCCGATAGGGACGGCAGAAGGTTGCTCGCGGATTAGGCCTAGCGCCAGCGCGCCACGCTCTTGTCCGCGTGGCGCGCTGTGCCCGGAGTCGAGAATGTGCTTACATTGCCGCGAACGTCCCTACCATCCTCAGAGCCGCCTGCCCGTGCGATTCCTCAGCTCCCCTACCGTGCGGGTAACCGCGATACTGCTGCTCTCTGCGGCAAGCCTTCACTGGACCAAGCTGTCGCCAGTAGCAGGCTTTCTGGTGCTTTTCGTATGGCTCGCCATGCCGCCGATCCCGAGTGGAAGCAGGCGGACTACCCTGCGCATCGGTCTAGTCGCGGCAGTGTTACTGTGCAGCGCGGCCTTCGTGCGATTCGTACTGCACGAGGCCATTCCCGGGGTCATCGCCGGTGGCAAGGCCGCCGCCACGAAGCAGGCCATTTCATTCGCCCGTGGCGTCGTCCAAGCACAGGATCACGTTCGCCAGAATCCGGCCGTCGATCCTGACGAAGATGGAATTGGCTCGGCCCTGTGGCTCCACGCCCTCGCCGGCCAAAGCCCCACGCGCGCGGGAAATCTATTGCAGGCTCCGCCTTTGTCCTTACGTAAGGAGCAGTTGATCGAATCAAACTCCGGTCTGCTGATTCAAAGTGGCGCCTACCTATTCAAGATTTGCCTCCCGGTGGTCGGAGGTAGCTTCTCCTCCACACCGGGGGCACAAGTGGATGACGAACGGGCTGAGCGCAGGTACCTGCTGTTCGGATGGCCGCAGACCTTCGGACCGGGTGGGCCTGAGGAAGCTCTGTTCATCGACGAACACGAACGCATCCACATCTTCAAGACACAGACTTCGGAGGGGACGAGGTTCCATGGCATCAATCAGACACCACCATGCGATCCCGACGCCGCTCTCCAGTGGCCGACGTGGAAAGACAAGCAACCGCGAACGTCGCTGCCGGGGGATCGGTCCGAAGCTGCCGGCCTGAGGTAAATGATATGATCCGCGACCGAGTCAAAGACTTTCGAACACGCGTAGAGACTCGGGTTCGACAAGAACTATCGAAAGCCAAGCAGCGCGCAAGTGCGGCCGGAGAGGCTTTGAGCGCAGCTAGCGAGTCCATCGTTCAGGTCAACAAAGGTCCTTCAAATCTGGAGACATCGGCTCCTGAACCCCCAGTCGTTGCTCGCTTGATGGTGGAAATCCGTTCGGACGGCTCGCGAACAATCGCGCGAGGTGCCCTCGTCGACGAGCAAAGCGGAGAACGAGTCGCCCTGGAGGCAAACGGAGCAACTCCGTTGGAGCTCGCAGGTCAGCTCGCCAAGACGATGATGACCCTGCCGTTCACCGCCGGGCAGTTTGCGAGAGCGCGAGTGAACGCACAAAGGGCCATCGAATCCCAAAGCCAGCCTCCCAAACCCAGCGACGAGGACGACACATGACTCCGCCCGAGGGCGACGCCAACGAAAGGCGAACGCGTCGAAGGCGCGCCCTCGGATGGGTTTTCCGCATCGCGCTTTTCGTCGGGCTATTCCTAGCCATCAGCTACTACCAACAAGCCGAACTGCTGCCCCGGGGGGAAGTTGCCCCTGACTTCGAAGCAGAGCTGCTCGGCGGAGAGCGAGTTCGGCTTTCAGACTTCGCCGGCAAGCCAGTCCTCTTGCACTTCTGGGCAACGTGGTGCGGCGTGTGTCGTCAAGAGTTTTCCATGCTGGAACGTCTCAACGAGTCACTCGGGGAGGATGCCGTACTGCTAACGGTCGTGGCCGATGGAGACGACCCGAACTTGGAACAGTTCTTGGACGTCCATGGCATCACTTATCCTGTCGTGCGCGCGGATCGGAAGCTGCTATCTGCGTACAAGGTCAAAGCGTTCCCAACGAACTACTTCGTCGATGCTACCGGGGTCGTGCGCAGCATCACCGTCGGCATGTCGACTTCTTGGGCGATGCGAACTAGGTTGGCCTGTTCCCGATAATTCATGGATTCCATCTACAAGAGCGAGCTGAATCGCAGCGTTCCCCCAGCCCGTCCCAACGAGTTCAACGAGTTGCGGGTCGGCCCTCTGTCGGTATGGCCGCCGGTGGTGCTGGCGCCCATGGCTGGCGTGACGAACTACCCTTTCCGAAGGTTGTGTCGCCATTTCGGTGCTGGTCTTTATGTCAGTGAAATGATTACGGCTCGGCCATTGGTCGAAGGCCGTGAGAAGACGTTGAAGCTCGCTGACTTCGGCCCGGACGAAAGTCCCCGTAGTCTTCAGCTGTACGGCACCGATCCCTACTACGTCAGCGAGGCGGTCAGACGGCTCGTGCACGAGGGGCGAGTTGACCACCTGGACATGAACTTCGGATGCCCGGTGCGCAAGGTCACTCGCAAGGGCGGGGGCTCGGCAATTCCCGCCAAGCCCAAGTTGCTGCAGAGCATCGTACGCGCGGCCGTGCAAGCCGCTGGCGACGTCCCAGTAACCATCAAGTTTCGAATGGGGATCGACGAGAGCATTCGCACCGATCTCGACGCAGGCAGGATCGCCCAGGAGGAAGGGTGCGCCGCCGTTGGCCTGCACGCTCGCACCGCTGCTCAACTCTACGATGGGCAGGCCCGCTGGGAGGCGATCGCCGAGCTCAAGTCGGCGCTTTCGATCCCAGTGCTCGGCAACGGGGACATCTGGGAGGCGGAAGATGCGCTCCGAATGCTTCGCACGACAGGCTGTGACGGAGTGATTGTGGGGCGCGGTTGCCTTGGGCGCCCGTGGCTGTTTCGAGACCTTGCCTCGGTGTTCGCCGGCGAGGAGCCCCCGAATCCACCCAACTTGGGCGAAGTCTGTGAGGTGATGTTGCGCCATGCGCATTGGCTCGCGGAGTGGTTTGGCGAAGCGCCGGCAATGCGGGCATTTCGTCGCCACACCACTTGGTACACGAAGGGCTTTCGCGGCAGCGCAACGATGCGGCAGGCGTTCATGAAGGTTCGCACGCTGGATGAGCTGAAGGAGCTTGCCGCTAGTTTGGACGGTTCTCTGTCCTTCCCTCCCGAAGCGATGCGCGTGCCCCGAGGCAAGAGTTCCGGGACGCAGGCAGTGAGTTTACCCGCTGGTTACCTCGACCAACGTGACGATGCGACGCCGCCTGAAGAGGATGATGCGACGATGATGAGCGGGGGCTAGCGATGCAAATGACGCGCTGCTGTCCGAAGGCCGGCGATGACTAAGGGGTGTCCCAAGTTTTCTGCTCGTCGCGAGAGGCAGGAGGCGCGAGCGAGAAGCGCGCCTGAGGAGTGAGCACCGGAGGCAGGCTGAAGCCTGGTGAGGAGCGGAACGACGAGGCCGTGCTTCGCAGCCGCGAAGTACCAAGTCGCCGAGCCACGTCCTGCAGGATCGCGAATTTGCGCCGACAAGGCGTGAATGAAAAAGCGACACAAGGCGGAGGCGCTGAGGCGCCGGGTGGAGGCGGAGCGGGCTGCGAGCACAGGAGTGTGGCCGCGGTA
>JBNKUV010000101.1:0-30376 GCA_050298815.1 Polyangiaceae bacterium | reverse complement strand
GATCCCACCCTTCGCGATGTCCGCGTACGAGATGGTCTTTGCCAGACCCTTGTCTGCCTGCACCTTCAGCATCGCAGCGGTCGTCGTCGTCTTGCCGTGGTCAATGTGACCAATCGTGCCGACGTTCACGTGGGGTTTGGTGCGTACGAATTTCTCTTTAGCCATGGGTCGATTCCTCAGTAAGAAAACTCAATCTTCTCTTGTTGATTCCAAAAACGGTTGCTGCAACGAGTTACTCACCCCTCACTTTGGCAACCACTGCATCTTGAACGTTCTTCGGCACGGCTTCGTAGTGCGAGAACTGCATCGAGTAGGTAGCGCGGCCCTGCGTCTTGCTGCGCAAGTCCGTGGAGTATCCGAACATCGTGGCCAAAGGCACTTCTGCGTCGACCACTTGGTTGTTTCCGCGGGGGTTCATGCCGAGCACCTTCCCGCGCCGGGAGTTGATGTCGCCGATGACATCGCCCATATTCGCCTCCGGCGTGACGACCTCCACCTTCATCATCGGCTCGAGCAGGTGAAGTCCCGCCCGCTTGGTCCCCTCTTGGAACGCCATCGACGCGGCGATTTCGAACGCCGGTCCCGATGAGTCCACCTCGTGGAAGCTTCCGTCGAACAAGCGCGCTTTGCAGTCCACCATCGGATAGCCAGCTAGCACGCCGCGAAACATCGCATCCCGGATCCCTTTTTCGACGGAGGGAATGAACTCGCGAGGGATGACGCCGCCAACGATGCCATTTTCGAAGGTGAAGCCACTGCCCTTTTCGCCGGGCTCCAGGTCGAACACGACGTGGCCGTACTGACCGTGACCCCCCGATTGCCGCACGAAGCGGTGCTCACAAACTACCTTGTCACTGATAGCTTCGCGGTATGCCACCTCGGGCTTGCCAACGTTACATTCGACTTTGAACTCACGCTTGAGGCGATCGACGATGATCTCCAGGTGGAGCTCGCCCATGCCTGCGATGATCGTCTGACCTGTTTCCTCGTTGGTGTACGTCCTGAACGACGGGTCCTCGTACGCCAGCTTTTGAAGGCTGATACCCAGCTTGTCGACGTCACCTTGCGTCTTGGGCTCAATGGCAATGGAGATGACCGGATCGGGAAACTCCATCCGCTCCAGCACGATGGGGTGCTTTTCGTCGCAGAGGGTGTCTCCGGTTCGCGTATCGCGCAGGCCCACCGCAGCGTATATGTTGCCCGAGTAGCACTCCCTGAGCTCCTCGCGCTTGTTGGAGTGCATGCGTAGGATGCGCCCGAAGCGCTCCTTCTTGCCGCGCACCGAGTTGTAGACAGCCGTGCCACTGGCGAGCGTTCCGGAATAGACGCGGAAGAAGGTCAAGTTGCCGACGAAGGGGTCGTTGGCGATCTTGAACGCGAGAGCGGCGAACGGTGCCTTATCGTCGGCAGGTCGGGTTTCTTTCTTCTCTGTCTTGGGGTGCACGCCTTCAACAGGCGGTACGTCCAACGGAGACGGTAAGAAGTTCACAATAGCATCCAGCAGCAGCTGAACGCCTTTGTTCTTGAAAGCAGAGCCGCAGGTCACTGGAACGAACGCAAACGTTACCGTCGCTTTGCGTACCGCACGGTAGATCTCTTCGTTGGAGATCGCTTTGGAGCCGCCCTCCATCCACTTCTCCATCAGAGCATCGTCGACCTCGGCGCAGTGCTCGATCAGCTGTTCTCGGAGCTCGGCGCACTTGTCTTGCAGGTCGTCTGGGATCGGGGTCCACTCGTACTTCGCACCGAGACTCTCATCATCGTAGATGGCAGCCTCCATACGGATGAGGTCCACGAGGCCGCGAAGCTCCGATTCCTGCCCTACGGGCCAATGGATCGGCACCGGAACGCAGGCGAGCCGCTCCTTCATCGAATCCAGATTCATCTGGAAGTCCGCTCCCGTCTTGTCCAACTTGTTGACGAAGGCGATGCGCGGCACTTTGTAGCGGTCAGCTTGACGCCAAACCGTCTCGCTCTGCGGCTCGACACCATTGCCGCCGTCAAAAACCGCCACGGCACCGTCGAGCACCCGGAGAGAGCGCTCTACCTCGATGGTGAAGTCGACGTGGCCGGGGGTGTCGATGATGTTGATGCGATGTTCCACGCCGTCGGCGGGGCCACCGTTGGGCGTCCAGAAGCAGTTCGTGGCCGCGCTCGTGATCGTAATCCCACGCTCCTGCTCCTGCTCCATCCAGTCCATGGTTGCAGCCCCGTCGTGCACCTCACCGATCTTGTGGGAGATACCCGTGTAGAACAGGACGCGCTCGGTTGTCGTCGTCTTACCGGCATCGATGTGGGCCATGATGCCGATGTTGCGCGTGAGCTCTAGTGAGATTTCGCGAGACATCGTGGACTTGCGCAGGGACGGAGTAAACGGAAACGGGGAAGCAAAGGGGATCGAAGTGTCAGGCTCAGAATGCAAAAAATCCCCTCCGGGCCTTGAGCCCTCTGCTGTGCGAGGGCTGCTTGATTTCCGGAAGGGGATTCGGGGTACGAAAGGCGCCGCAGCAACTGCGATCTTTCGGGGCGGGATGGGACTGTGCCAGCCCGCTGCTCTTTTGTAACCCGAGCTTATGTAGCTTTCTGCATACTTGTCGTCAGACTCCTGGGAGTAGGAAACGCAAGAAGCGACGACTCTGACGAGCGTCGCTTCAGAAGATCACCAGCGATAGTGGGCGAACGCCTTGTTGGCGTCTGCCATGCGGTGCGTGTCGTCCTTCTTCTTGACTGCGCCACCGCGGTTTTGTGAGGCATCAACGAACTCGGCGGCAAGTCGCTCGCGCATGGTCTTCTCGCCGCGACCGCGAGAGTACTGGACGAGCCAGCGCATCGCCAAGGCCACGCGACGCTCTGGGCGAACCTCGACGGGCACCTGGTAGTTAGCACCACCCACGCGACGACTCTTGACCTCGAGCTTCGGCTTCACGTTGTCGAGAGCGCGACGGAAAACCTCGACCGGGTCTTCCTTGAAGCGCTGGTTGATGATCTCGAATGCGCCATAAAGAATGCCTTCGGCTGTGCTCTTCTTGCCGTGCAGCATCAGGGCATTCATGAACTTGGCGACCAGCTTGTCACGGTAGACAGGGTCGGGAGTGATCTTGCGCTTGGGTACTTCGCGACGACGGGGCATCTTGCTTCCTCTGATCAGGCCTTGGGTCGCTTCACGCCGTACTTGGAGCGCTTGCGATTGCGGTTAGCCTTGTTGGTTGATGACGGCCCGATGGCGCCAGACGCATCCAGGGTGCCGCGAACGACGTGGTAGCGAACACCGGGCAAGTCCTTCACACGGCCACCACGGATGAGAACCACGCTGTGCTCTTGCAGGTTGTGACCTTCACCACCGATGTAGCTCGTGACTTCCATCTGGTTGGTGAGGCGAACACGACAAACCTTGCGGAGAGCGGAGTTCGGCTTCTTCGGCGTGGTGGTGTACACACGGGTGCACACGCCGCGCTTCGCCGGGCACGCCTTGAGGGCGGGCGAAGCAGTCTTTTCGATGATGGCCTTGCGACCCTTGCGGATGAGTTGCTGAATGGTGGGCATATTCGTGTCCCAGAAATTCGGGGAGGTGGAAGTTACCGATCGGCCGGGCGCTGTCAAGGAACTGTCGAGTCCCCACGCACAAAAGCCACCCCGGGGATGCGCTGGGCCGGAATCCGAACCGGCGGTAGGTGGCTGAGTGTTCAGCATTGTGACGAGGAAGTCCCGAAATCCGCCGCAATTTCTGCCGTCAAACGGGCAGCGTTTCACGCGCGCCGTCGCACGTGGCTGTTTGTCAAACGCACCGCAACCGGAGTCAGCGCTCACCGAAACGCAGCGTTATCACCGGCATGAACAGCAGGGTGACGAAGGTACTCGTCACCAGGCCGCCGATCACCACGGAGGCGAGAGGTCGCTGCACCTCTGCTCCGGTACCCGTGGCGATCGCCATGGGCAAGAAGCCGAGCGCCGCGACGAGCGCTGTCGTCAAGACGGGGCGCAGTCGTTCGGTGGCTGCTTCGAAGACGGCGTTTGCGGGAATCATCCCCTCGCGCTGGCGGGCGAGGATCGCAGTCATGAGCACCACACCGTTGAGCGTCGCGACGCCGAAGAGTGCCAGAAAGCCCACGGCTGCGCTCATCGACAGATCGAGGCCCCGTATCGCCAGTGCGAAAGCACCGCCGCTGATAGCCGCCGGAATGTTGATGAACACGAGCAGTGCCCCCCGCATGCGTCCAAATGCCCAATACAGGAGCAGGAGCACGACGCCCAACGTGACCGGCACGATGACCAACAGACGGGTCGCTGCGCGCTGCAGATTCTCGTACTCACCTCCGTACTCAATGAAACTGCCGGTAGGCAGTCTCACGTCTTTCAACCTGTTCTGCACCTCCCCTACGAAGCTCGCCAGGTCCCGTCCCCGCACGTTCGTCTCGACGAGGACGCGCCGAAGGCCCTGCTCACGGCTGACCTGAGCAGGCCCCTCGTCGAGTGAGACTGTCGCCACCAGCGGCAGCGGTACGAGCGTGCCAACATCGCTCACCAGCATCGACCCGGCGACTCCATGGGGTCGAAGATCGGGCGCTGCTTGCCTCACGACAACGTCGAAGCGTCGCAAGCCATCGAGGTACTCCCCAACCACTACGCCCTGACGCAAGGACTGTACGTGCAATGCCAGCTCACTAGCAGCGACACCGTTCTGCGCGAGTCGCTTCGGCGAGGGTTCGATACTGAGTGTTTGCTGGCCGTGGGTCGGTTCTACGCGTACGTCCGAAGCCCCGACTACACTTTGGATACGCGAAGCGACCTCTTCGGCAGCCGCCCGCAACTGCTGCAGGTCGTGCCCGTAGACCTTGACCCCAAGATCGGATTGAACGCCACCGATCAGCTCCGAGACCCGCATCTCGATGGGTTGGGTGAAAGCGAAGCCCGTGCCGGGGAGGGCCTGCCGTAGAACCGGCTGAAGTGCCTCCGCGAACCCCGCGGCGTCAGTAGCGGTGGTCCATTGTGCCCGAGGCTTCAAGCGCACGAGGACGTCAGCCTGTTCGATACCCATCACGTCGGTCGCGACGTCGGGGCTTCCGATACGTGAGACGACCCGTTCAACCTCCGGAAAGGCCTGCAAGGCACGTTCGACTCTGGTCGTGCCTTCGATCGCTTCGGTGAGCGAAACGCTGGGGGGCCTGGTCAACTGAATCGCAAGGCTACCCTCCTCCAGCCTCGGCACGAATTCCCCTCCAAGCCGCGAGATGACAGCCACACCCGACACGACAAGTAGTAACAACGCGACGGTGACCAAGCGCCATCGGTAGAGTGCCCTGGTCAACACTGCTTGGTAGATCGACCTCGCGCGTCGAGCGATCCAGGGCTCCCGGACCTGCTTCTGAGGCAACGCCACACTGGCTAGCACTGGGACCCAGGTGAACGTCAGTACGAACGCCGTGGCCAGAGCGAATAGCACCGTCAGTGCCATGGGGCGAAACATCTTGCCCTCGACCCCTTCCAACAACAACACCGGCAAATAGACGACAGCGATGATCGCGACCGCAAGGGTCACAGGACGACCCACTTCAGTGGCAACCCGCGCAAGAGCCCCACGCGCATCCAGGCGATGCGCCGCCATGGCGGCGAGCGTTCCCTCCACGATGACAACGGCGCCATCGACGACGAGGCCAAAGTCGATTGCGCCGAGACTCAGAAGGTTGCCGCTGATCCCAAACTGCCGCATCAGCCAAAATGCCCCCAGCATGGACAGAGGGATCACCGAGGCAACGACCAGTCCCGCTCGAAGGCTCCCCAACATCAGCAGAAGCACGAGCGCCACGATGACTCCACCTTCGAGCAAATTAGACTTGACCGTGTGAAGCACTTCCTCGACGAAAGCCGCCCGATCGTAGAATGGTTCGATGAGCACCCCAGGCGGCAGGGTCTCCTCGATTTCTGACAGCCTGACCTTCGTGTCCGCAACCACGCGGTGTGCGTTCGCCCCCGCGAGCATTTGCACCATCGTGTAGATGGTCTCTCCCTGCCCGTCGGCAGTTGCTGCCGAGAACCTAGGCGCCACCCCTTCATTGACGCTGGCAACATCTTCAATCAGTACGGGGACCGGGCCGCTCTCCCCATCGAGCTTGCGCACGAGCTGACCCGCGATCTGTTCACGCGACTTATAGGTGGCATCGACGCGAATGAACGTCCCCTCCTCGCCGTGTTCAACCATGCCAGCCCCAATGCTCGCCCCCCCTGCCTTCAGCGCCTCGACGAGCATGGTCTCGGTCACTCCACGACTCTGCATGCGTATCCGGTCTGGCTGCACCACGACCTGGCGCCTATCCCCACCCCAGGAGTTTACTTCAACCACACCAGGGACCCGACTCAGTCTGGGCGCTAACTCCCAATCAACGAGGGTCCTCAGCTCCTGCAAGGAGTGACCCGGCCACCTCGACGTAAAGTGATAGACCTCCCCCAGCCCCGTGGTCAGCGGCCCCAGCTCGCTGGGTCCCATACCGGGCGGCAGCTCATCGCTGACTGAGGGCAGGCGCTGAACGACCAACTCTCGCGCATCCAGCAAGTTGGTCCCAGGCTCGAAAACCAGCGTCACAGCGCTGATGGCTGCCCGCGAGACGGAGCGAACCCTCGCAACGCGAGGCACGCCAGCCAGCGCCCGCTCGACGAGTTGGCTGATCCTCGCCTCAACTTCCAACGGGGAGAGTCCGGGGGCCTGCGTGAGCACCTGCACCTGAACGTTGGACACGTCAGGAACCGCATCGATCGGAAGCGCACGATAGGCGTGAACCCCCGCAGCGATCAGGACGACGACGAGGATCACGCTCGCCCAGGCCGAACTCAGAACTGAGCGTACTAGGCTTGTGATCATTCGAGCTCTCCTTTTAGAAGCTCGCCCTTCAACAGGAGCACCCCTCGCGTGGCCACTTCCGCGGAAGCCAGCCCTTGCGCGCGGAAGTATACCTGTCCGGAAACGATCTCCACGTCAGCAACACGGACCGCCCTAAATACTCCGCTCCCGAGATGAACGAAGAGGACTTGCGCACCGCCAAGTTCCGTCAGGGCCGAAGCGGGCACATGCAAACGCCCAGCGTCTCCTTCTCGCCCCTGCAGAGGCAGCTCTAGTTCGACGTGCGCGCCCTCGAGCAACTGAGCGGCGCAGCCATCAACTGCGATCCTGAACGGGACCGTTCCGGACACCACGTCAACTCGCTGTAGGTTCCCCAACACTCTTCCCTCACAAGCTGTATGGTGCTCGGGCAGGCTGATGCGCACCTGTCCCAAGTCAACTTGATGCGAGCTTC
The DNA here is from genome assembly GCA_050298815.1 of Polyangiaceae bacterium. Lineage (GTDB taxonomy): Bacteria > Myxococcota_A > Polyangia > Polyangiales > Polyangiaceae > SZUA-265. The sequence continues at coordinate 23,090 of JBNKUV010000101.1, read as the reverse complement.
CCTGAGGCACCCATGCCAGAACCGAGAGCGCTTCATGTTTCACTACGCGGATCAACTGTGTTCCCGCGATTACAGACGTTCCCGCCGTCACAGCGACATGACTCACCAGCCCTGCGAAGGGGGCTCTTACGTCCATCTTCTCACCGTTCCCTTTGCTCGCCCCCCAGGCGCGCAGATTTCCTTCTGCTGCGGCGAACTCGGCTTCTGCGACCGCCAGTTCCTGGCGTGCGAGGCTGCTATCACGAATACTGGTCGCCTGAAGTTCTTCGAGTTGACGTTCCTGTTCGACCAACCGCTGTGCGCGGAGGCGAAGAGCTTCACTGCGTTGCAGCGCTGAGCGAGCAACGGCAACAGCAGGCGCATGCAATTGGGCTAGGACTTGCCCCCGTTCCACACGTTGTCCCGGCTCGACCCGCACCGCAGCGACTCGAGCATCCGTCGGCGCCGTCAGCATTGCGACGCCATTGGGACTGACCTGCACCCTCCCGCTGACGGTGACCCTGCGAGGCACGCGCTGAACGCTTCCAACTGGCTCCATCCGCACATCGCCCCTAGCCAATGCTTCCGGCGGAATTTCCACATGCGACTCGACCGCCGTTCGTTCTCGCACCGCTGTTGGACTAGGCGCAGACGGCGCTGGCTCCGCGCACGATGGCAGGACCAGCAGGAACAAACTCAACGGTAGCTGCAACCGGAACATCATAGTTCACCCTTAACCCAACTCGCCAACCAACCCTCGACCCAGGCAAGGCGGATCTGTGTCAGAGCCAGTTCCTTCTGCACTTGGAGCGCTTGGACTTCTGCATGAAAGACCGTGTCTCTGACCGCCAGCAATGCGTGAAGGGGCACCTTGCCAGCTCGAAACTGGTGGTCGATGATGGTGCTCGCTTTTCGGGCGGGAGCGAGCTCCGAGCGCTGCACGTGCTCGACCATCCGCGTTCGAACCTCGAGTTGCCTGCGCAAGTCGCCGCCCAGGTGCTTCATCCGCTCCTGTGCATGGGTGGCCTCAAACTCGAGTGCCCGGACGTCGCGCCGGGTTTGGGCAGCGGCGTAGCTGGCTGTGTTGCCGGAACCCAGAGGTACGGACACCTGCCCCAAGAACAGCCAATCCCCGGTGCCCTCGCGGGTGAGGCTCAAGCCTAGAGCCATTGGGGTCTGAGCTTCCAACAGCTCCAGATCGGCTGCAGCGCTCTGGGCCTTCGCCTGCGCGAAAAACATCCTTGAAGAGGGGTGTGACCTTGGCCCCTCTCGCTGAGGAAGCTGCAGATCACCTCGAGTAGTGAGCACGAGCTCCGGCGCACCCAGCAGAAGCCGCAATGCCATCATGGCACTCTCGCGCTCGACTTGTGCCTCCAGCAAGCGAACCCGCTGGCCTCCCAAAGTCAGCAGCGCTAGGGCATCGTCCCCCGGGACCACCGCACCGACTGCCACCTGAGCTACCACCAGTGCGTGCAACCGTTCGGCCCGCTCAACTGCGCGCCGCCGGAGACCTTCCACCGATTCCCAATAGCGAAGTTCGATCCATTGCGAGAGCACGTCGCGGCTCAGGTCGAGTTCGATGCGCGCCTGTTCCGCGCGCATCGTTTCGGTGAGGGCGGTGGCATGGGCAGTGCGCCCTGTACCGACGGGATCAAGACGCAAGGGTTGCCAAAACGAGAGCGTTACCTCAGGCCTCGACGCAGCGTCCGCGTTGCGTCGCACACCGGCACCAAGAGCGACTGTCGGGGCAAGGGCCGACGGCGTGGCCGCGTCCGACACGATCGCTCCCGCTCGTTCCGCCCGCATCCGGGCGGGCAGGACCTCGGGGGATTGCTGCAAGGCCAGGCGGGCTGCCTGCTGGGCGCCAATCGGCTCCGCAAGGCAAGGGCTCGCCCACACGAGGAGCAACCAAAACAGACAAGCAATGAGGCGCATCGGCTGAGTGCACCTTGGGTTGGACCGCGCTCCCCGGCCATGCGTCGCATGACGTGCCGGAGCACAAGTCCCTTGGATTTTGCCTGGGTCTAGGGCCAGAATCCGTCATCCGACGGGAGCCGCGCGCGCGAGCTCGTTCAACAATCGGGCGCGATCACCTAAAGAAGCGGCATGAGCACCGGAGACGATTGGGCAGACTGGAGTCGCACTTCGCTGTTGCTCTTTGCCGGAATCGCGGGGCTCGTTGCGGTCGACGTCGCGGTGGACCTCGGTGAGGGAACGAGCATCGCGCACGTGTCGGTCGAAGCGACAGTGCTGCTCCTGGCGGCGGCGGGTGTCGTGCGACTCCTGCTCGCCAGCCAAAGGCTCGCCGGCCGCGCGCAAACTTTGGAGCGCGATCTCGAGACGTCCCGCGCAGAAGCTGCGCGCTGGAAACAGGAGACAGCTGACGTCATCGTTGGACTTGGCGTCGCTGTCGAACGCCAGTTCGAGCGCTGGCATCTGACCAACGCAGAGTCCGAGGTGGCACTGTTGCTCCTGAAGGGTCTGAGCCTCAAGGAAATCGCGGCGACCCGCTCCGTGAGTGAGCGCACCGCCCGCGACCAGGCCCGAGGCGTCTATCGCAAGGCGGGGCTCAGCGGCCGAGCCGATCTGGCAGCGTTCTTCCTCGAAGACCTACTCCTTCCCGGAATACCAACGGCGCCCTCAGCGAAACCCGATGCTACTGCGTCTAAGAAATGAACACGCTCCTCCTTTCGCGACGGTCTTGTCGGCCCTGCTCAGACCAAGGCCCATCAGCCGCGCGTTGACCCCGGTCCTGGTGGGTGCGCTGAGCCCACAACGCAGCCAGCGCGATGTATCGCAGCGCGGCGCGGTGAAATAGTACCCGCCTGCGACGCCTGGTTTGGAGCCGGTTCCAAAAGTCTCACAGGGGTGCACTGCTCACTGCTGGACGAGCTCCTCCAACGGAACCTTCCAGGCGCGGGTGGGACATCCGAGGCGTGACCGCCAGAGCGCCATACCAGCGTCGGTTTGAGGGCATTGGCGGATTGTCGACCGCGACAACGCGCCGGCAAAAAAGGCTCGGGCGGTTCAACCCCGACGTGACAAGGATCCCATGCGTTTACAAGCCATCAGTAGTTCGCTTTTTGTCGCTTCTCTCATTTGTGGTTGTTCGTCCGATGACAGTGACTCAAACGGGCCGAACTCCGCTGGAAGCGGCTCCCTGACCCCATCCGCTGCGTCGATGTCTCCGGACGGGACTGGCCCAGGCGCGATCGGCACGAGCACGCCTCCAGTTTCTCCGGGTCTGATGCCCGCCGGCTCCGTTCCCAACCCGACGCCGGTGATGTCAACGCCAGAGTCCCCCGTCATGTCCAGCGCGGGGCCCACCCCGAGCGCGACCCCAACGGTACCCGAGGCGAACACGCCGAGCGCCCTTCCGACGCCAAGTGAAGAAGGCCCGATGCCGGAAACGCCAACGCTGGAGCCCGTTGACGACATGATGGCCGAAGAACCCGTTGACGACACGATGGGTCAGGAGCCGGCGGAAGCCCCCTCACCGAGTACTCCCTCTGACGGGGACTTCGTCGAGAATTCCGGTCAGGCTTGTGAGGTCGGGGAAATCAGCGGCAACGGCGGGGCCATGTTGCCAGATCCATTCATGAACCTCGACGGCACCCGTGTTGCCTCCAAAGAGGAGTGGCAATGCCGGCGCCAAGAGCTCGTAAAGACCCTCCAAGCCCAGATCTACGGCTCGAAAGGCCCCACACCAGACAGCGTTACCGGGTCGGTGACCAACAATGGCATCGATGTGATCGTAACCTATAACGGCAACGAGGTAACCTTCAGCGGAGAACTCACGCTCCCCAACGGGGGCCAAGCCCCCTACCCCGTGATCTTCGTTTTAGGCGGAGTTGGTGGGGTCAGCAGCCAGATCCTCAACAGCGAGGGCGTTGCCACCTTCAACTACCAACCGACACAGTTCGGTGCGGAATCAGGTACCAGCCGCGCCAAACAGGGAGAATTCTTCGACCTCTACGGCCAGGAGGCCAGATCGTCGGGCACTCTGATTGCTTGGGCGTGGGGTGTCAGTCGATTCATCGATGTGATCGAGCAGTCCGACCAAAGCATCATTAGGTCCGATGGAATCGCGGTCACTGGCTGTTCACGGTTCGGCAAGGGCGCGTTCAGTATCGGTATCTTCGACGAGCGGATCGCGCTGACCATTCCCATCGAATCGGGCTCTGGAGGCGTTCCTATCTTTCGAGGTGTTACCCAAGAGGGAGCACAGCCACCGAGCAGCGCGTACAGCGAACAACCCTGGCTCGGAGATGCTTTCGAGGCGTTTACGAACCAGCCCAACAACCTCGTGGGCGATCAGCACGAAGCCGTCGCCATCGCCGCTCCTCGAGGACTGCTCATCTTGGACAACCCACACATCGACTGGCTCGGAGCGCGCTTCGGACATGTCAGCGCCCTAGCGGGAGCGGAGGTATACAAGGCGTTGGGGGTAGAGGGGAACATAGGCTACTACTCAGCAGTCCAGAGCAGCTCTCACTGCCAGTGGCGCCCGGAGTGGGACGAACCCGCCATCGCCGCGATCCAACGACATCTGAACAAGAAGGAAGCACCCGATCTGGAGATCGTCGCTTCCGGCCAGCGTACTGGGAATCTAGCGGACTGGGTGGACTGGGATACCCCCACCTTGGAGTAAGCCTGGTTGGGACAGCTCTCGTGGGTGTCGGAGATCTCGGCGCCGAGGTCTCCGTGTTGGAACGGACCAACTATGGCCCGGACATGCGTGGTCGTCATCGCGACGATCTGTGCCCCGCTTTTCGGCTGCAGCTCGGGGGGCCCAGCCACGGCAGCCCAGGGCACGACGGAACCCACTGAGCAAGATCCCGAGTCCGCAGATAGCCACTCGAGGACTTCTGCGCCGAGTAGCGCCACGAGCCTTCTCCCGACAACCCCCCAGAGCGCGGCGACGCCACCCACGGCGCCTCCAGGTACCGTCGAACAACAGGACTCAACCGTCGCCAAAGACGCGTATCCGCTGGCCCATGTTCGTCGCTTGAGCAACAGAGAGCTCGGTAACTCGCTCCGCTCACTGCTTGGCACTTTCAACGTCTACGAAACAACGTTGCCCGCCGATACTCGGCAGAGCAACTTCACTCGCAATGAGGGTCAAGTTGTCAGCTCCGACTGGGGCATGGAGCTCCAAAGAATAGCGAACCGCGCTGCAAAAGACGTTCTCCCCGAGTTGACCTCTCTGTCACCCTGCGCCGACGAGGAAACGATAACCTGCGCTCGTGAGTTCATTTCTGCCCTAGCGACGCAGGCCTTCCGACGCGAGCCGGAAGCCGTCGAGCTCGAGGAACTCTTCGCCGTCTTTGCTACCGGCAACGAAGCAGGCTTTGCCCGAGGAATGGAGCTCGTCATCTCCGCCCTGGTGCAGTCTCCATCATTCGTCTATGTCACGCACTTGGGTGCGCCACCTCTCGAGAACTCAGGCTCGGGGGTGCTCGATGCCGAGCAGGCCACGCTCTCCTCGTGGGAAATCGCTGCGGCACTTGCCTACGTCACCACTGAATCCCCACCCGATGAGGAATTGTTGATGGCCGCGCGGAACGGGACTCTCGCGCAAGCGTCAGAGCGCGCCACCCAGGCCCGGCGACTATTGTCGACGAGCGCCGGAATTAATGCACTTTCGAACATGATTGTGGAGTGGTTCACGGCCGAAGGGGTCAGTACGAGCTTCAAAGACAACATTCCGGAATTCAACGAACGAAGGGACGCACTGCTGCAAGAAAGCCGAGATTTCACTAGCCGAGTGGTCGAGTCGCACGACGCAGACTTTGTTACGTTGCTGACAGCCGACTTCACCCTCGTGTCGCAACCTGTGGCCAGATACTACGGCCTGGACGGAAGTGGCGAACTCGACCTGAGCGCCACTCCACGACTCGGCGCGTTTACCCAAGCCGCCTTCTTGGCGACTCACGCTTCTCCCACCGAGTCGCGCCCCATACGACGTGGGGCGGCGTTCTTACGGCAGGTACTGTGTACCGAACCAGGGAGCCCGTCGGCATTGGGGATCGCTGTGGTCCCGCCGGAGCCAGATCCCGCACTGTCGACACGGCAACTTTTCGCCGCTCACACGGAGGATGAACTCTGCCAGGGCTGCCACGCAGTGATCGACCCGATCGGATTCGCTTTCGAGCAGTTCGACGAAGGTGGACGCGTGCGCAGCGGCACGGCCGACAACAACGGGCACCCCGTCGACGCCTCGGGAAGCCTCACCGTCGGGGGAGAAACGTTTGTTTTCTCTGATGCTGCTGAATTCCTCCGGCAAGTCGCACGGAGTGACGTTGCTCAGCGTTGCGTCGCCAAGATGGCTTCACGCTACGCCTTTGGATCCCGATGGCCGACGACCGAAAGCGCCTTCGTGGCACTCTGGGAGCAGCTCGACCCTGCACAGCGGACCCAGCTGGATGAAGTCCTGATAAAGCTGATCGAAAGCGAGCTGTTCATTGTCAGAAGGGTGCAGTGAACCTCGCTGGCAAAGAAAAGCGTCTGTGGGCACGTCGTTCGTTCCTTCGCACCGTGGGCACGGCTGCCGTCGCGCTACCCTTCTTTCGGCTGTTGGAGCGCTCCGCGGTTGCCGATGATCAGCTGCTTCGCTTGATCACGATGTATCATCCGCACAGCGCCTGCTCTCCCCTGTTCGTCATGCAACCGGGTGACACGGAAACGTCCTTCTCCCTCGACTACGAAAACAGCGTGTTGTCACCGCTAGAACCGTTTCGTGAGCGCCTTGCGCTTATTGAGGGGCTGGATCTGGTGAATGCCGCCGGCCATGACGCCCCCCACACGCTGTTCGTTGGTTCGATGGCCAGAAACGCCAGCATCGACCAACATCTGGCCGTAGAGCACAAGCTCGGCGAGGACACCCTGGTCACGAGCTTGACGCTTTCAGTCGGAACGGGGGATGTCGGCAACATACCGAATGTCATCTCGCTCGGGACGGGAGGCGCTGCGATTCCCCAAATTTCGAGCCCCCACGCCGCGTTCGAAAAAGTGTTTGGCGGTTTTGCCTCAACTGGTGACGGGACGAGCCATGCGTATGCGCAGGGCAAGAGCATCCTCGACTATCTGCGAAGCGATATCGGTCGACTGCAGGAACGCCTGGCTCCGGGAGAACGAGACAAGCTCGAACAACACCTCACGGCGTTGCGCGACATCGAAAAGCGCCTCGAACGCACGAGCGGCATCGAGACCGTGGCCAGCTGCGAGCTACCGCCGATCCCCCCCACCTACGACAGCTACGCACCTTGGAATGGCGGCGGACCTCATGCCGACGAGGACCACGACCTGCACATCGACATCCTCGCGCAGGCTTTCGCCTGTGACATCACCCGCTTCGCATCGTTTTTTCAGGGAGATTTGAGTCACGGCGCCATCCAGGGCACGGGACTAGAAGACGAACCCGGCTACAGCGACACCGTGGACGTGCACAACGAGATCGCTCACCAGTACTCCCCCACAGATCTGCAAAGCTGCCTCACTCTTGGGGTTCAGAATCGCTACAGCTACGGCAAGCTCGCCCAACTCATGGGGCGGCTCGAAGACTTCGAGTTGCTAGACGATACGTTGATCGTCATGGCGGGCGAGATGGGGGACCCCGGGCTGCACGCCAGTAGCAATATCCCAGTCGTCGTTGCCGGAACTGCACACGGGGCATTCCGCATGGGGCGGCGAATCAAGCTGACCGACAACTGCCCAGAGGGCGCGCTTCAATGCAGCGCGGAAAGCGCCAACAGCATGACGAAGCTGCTCGTCAGTGTCGTCAATGCGTTTGGCGTCGAGGTGGACGGCTACGGCGCAGAACCCAACATTGGGCCGCTCTGGGAACTCACATGATGGCTCACTCACAAAGAAGCTCAGCGCACCCCACCTCGTCTGACCCATCCAAACAGTCGTGTTCCTGATCACAAACAAAACGCTCTGGAACCAGAGCGCCTGTAGTGTCACAGATAAATGGCGTGCAGTCTTCTTCGTCGGAGCCGTCCTGGCAATCATCGAAGTTGTCGCACTCCCAAAAGTCGGGGATCTCGTCCCCGTTGCTGCACACGAAGCGCCCCTCACATCCAACTTCGTCTGAACCGTCATCACAATCTGCGCCGAAGTCGCAGACATATGCCAAGGGGACCTCTTGTCCCGATTCGCACTGGAACGGCTCACAGTCCGCCTCGTCTGACCCATCGAGACAGTCGGCCTCATTGTCGCATTGCCAGCTCGAAGGCAGGTACTCTCCTGAACCACACACGAAACTGTCGAAAGCACGAAAGCAGTCTTCGAAACATGTCGAAAGCGCCGCTGGCGCCTCGCCCAGACAGACGTACCGCTGAATTATCGAACAGCTCGCAATGGCCAAACACACCATCGCACACTCCTCTGCGTCCGAGCTTGGCTCCGCGCAAGAGAAGTCACCTTCAGTCAGCAACTCGCAGTCACGCATCTTCTGGCCGTAACCAGCACAGTCGGTTCCGTACTCCTCTGCCCACTCGGGATCTGGTGGCATTGGCGGAGGGGGCGATCCCTCTCCCACCCCAGGCAAAACATCTTCAAACGTCGGCTGCTCCGCCGAGTCGGTGCTTTCGACGTCACTGACTTGCACTTCCGCCCCTGAGTCTCTGGCGTCCGACTCGCGCTGAGCGTCTGTCGTCGCTCCCTCAGCCTCGGAGCCCACATTCTGCAGCTCATCGTCTCCAGCGCACGCAGATAACCCCAATGCGATGAAGACAAGTGGAACACTGATACCAGTTGCGGCGCTCGGGGTACATGACCGCTTCTGACTGTACTCCGACGTCCAACTCACCCAGTTTGGGTACCATCATCGACGCCCGCTGGCTAGCCGCTGTGCGAAACCGTTGCCCACCTCCGAGAAAACGGCCGATACGAAGCCGAAATACTCAGCCAGTCTCCGCCACTCGTGCGCAATAGGCAGGTGTCGTCTGCTCTTTCACCTCGAGCTCTGCTTCCGCTTCCGCGATGTATTCTCGCGTCAACGGCACCGCCTCTTGGTATCGAGTCAACTGCATCTGGAAGACGAACAAGCGGTCAATGCGAAACCCAGCTTCCGCGGAGCACAGATAAAACTCCCACATGCGGAAGAACCGTTCGTCGTAGAGCGCCAAAACCTCCTCTTTCTTTGCGCAGAAGCGGCGCCGCCAAGCGGCGAGCGTCTTGGCGTAGTGCAGTCGCAGGATTTCTACATCGTTGACTATGAAGCCGGCTCGCTCCGCTGCTGGGAGTACCTCAGACAACGATGGGATGTAGCTCCCCGGAAAGATGTACTTCTCCATCCAAGGATTGGGCACAGCGCGGGGTTTTGTACGACCGATGCTGTGAAGCACAAGCACTCCTTTTCGCTTCATCAGACGCGCGGCAGTTTGGAAGAAGTTGTCGAACTCCTTGAGCCCGATCGCCTCGAACATCCCGACACTCACCAGCCGATCGAAGGGTCCCACGATGTTCCGATAGTCGCTCAGCACAAATTTCACGCGCTCGGTGAGGCCTCGCTCCTCCGCTCGCCTCGTTGACACCTCGCACTGAGGCCGACTCAACGTCACCCCCGTTGCGTGAACCTGGGCCACTTCAGCCAAGTACAGACACATGCCACCCCAACCTGATCCAATGTCGAGCACTCTCTGGCCCGGTTTCAACCGCAACTTGGCCGCAATGTGCCGTTTCTTCAGCAACTGCGCTTGAGCTAGCGTTATCTTGGGACGCGGAAAATAGGCGCACGTATACTGCATGTCATCATCAAGGAAAAGGCGGTAGAAGCGCTCGTCCAAGTCGTAGTGGTGCGCGATGTTGCGCTTCGCCGTCGCCAGGGTCTGGCGCTGGGCAGCAAATGATGCAGCAAACCGCGCCGCATGAAGTGCCCGCCCGGGAATTGTCGAGAATCCGCGTACGTTGCGCTTAACGGTAGAGACGAGATCGTAGCAGTTCCCGTGCTCGACGATTAGCCGCCCGTCCATGTAGAGCTCACCCAACCTGAGGCCCGGGTCGACCGCAAGCTCTCGTTCGGCTGCCGCGTCGGCAAAGCGCACCGCGACCTCCTTGTCTTGGGCAGTCCCGTAGGACCGCGATCTGCCGTCCGCGTAGGTGACGCGCAGAGCCCCCTTGGTGATTCCCCGTTCCAATGCATTGTGCAGCAATTTGTTCATTCGACCGCTCCTCGCGCTCGAAAGATAACCTGCCCACTTTGCCGGTCGGTAGCGTGCAACGCCAAAATGCGAGACGCCCCCGCAGTTATCCATGCGGGGGCGTCACATTCGGTACCGCTAAAGCGAGTGTCTCACGGCACCAAACGCATCAGCGACGGGCGACTCTCAGTCTTCGCCAGCGACCGACGATAGATCCACACCGAGTGGCCCGGGCTGTCCGTAGACGCTCGATGGCCGCATCTCCTGCGTATCCTGCACGACGAGTTCGAGCCGCTTGTATGCCGGCAGCCCCGTACCTGCTGGGATCAAGCGCCCCATGATGACGTTCTCCTTGATCCCGCGTAGATCGTCGGTCTTCCCGCAGATAGCCGCTTCGGTGAGCACCTTCGTGGTCTCTTGGAACGACGAAGCGCTGATGAACGACTCTGTGGATAGGGACGCCTTGGTAATACCAAGCAACATGGGCTCAGCCACCGCTGGTTCACCGCCACGAGCAATCACCTTGGCGTTCTCTTTCTCGAAGAGGTGCTTCTCGATCTGCTCGTCCGCCAAGAACTGTGTATCTCCGACGGTCTTGATCTTTACCCGGCGTAACATCTGACGCACGATCGTTTCGATGTGCTTGTCGTTGATGGTCACACCCTGGAGTCGATAAACCTGCTGGATTTCATTGACTAGCCACGCCGCCAGTTCCTTCTCACCCTTCACGCGCAAGATGTCGTGAGGGTTCGCCGGTCCGTCCTGTAGCGGATCACCTGCCCGCACCTGGTCTCCCGTTTGCACTTGAACGTGCTTGCCCTTGGGAATGAGGTACTCGCGGGACTGATCAGAAAGCTGGCTACCATCCAGATCCAGAGGAGTGATCAGGATCTTGCGCTTGCCCTTGGTGTCCTTGCCGAAACTGACGATGCCGTCGATCTCGCTGATGATGGCGTGGTCCTTAGGCTTGCGTGCTTCGAACAGCTCCGCCACTCTGGGCAGACCACCGGTGATGTCCTGCACCTTCGTCGTATCACGCGGGATCTTGGCGAGCGCCTCACCGGGGTGAATCGTCTCTCCATCTTGAACCACGATATTCGAACCGACGGGCAGTAGGTAGCGCGCCTCCAGATCTGTGTTGCCGAGGCGCATGGGCTCGCCCGTTTCTGGATCGAGAATGCTGATGCGTGGACGCAAGTCAGCGGCTCGCGACTCGATGACGATCTTTCGAGAAAGACCAGTCACCTCATCCACACGCTCGCTGACGGTGACGCCTTCGACCAAATCGCCGAACTGAACCACACCACCGACCTCGGTGAGGATCGGCACTGCGAATGGGTCCCACTCCGCAACGGTCGTGCCACCGGCAGCGCGATCGCCATCTTTGCACTTCAACTCAGCACCATAGAGCAGACGGTGATGCTCGCGTTCGCGGCCCGTGTCATCCATGACGACGAGTTCACCGTGACGGTTCATCACGACGACTGAGCCGTCCTGCTTCGTCGCAGTGTAGACGTTGCGGAGAGAAATCGTACCTTCGGTTCGGGTCTCGAGTGCGCTCTGCTCGATCTTGCCACGAGCCGCAGCGCCACCGATGTGGAAGGTGCGCATCGTCAGCTGAGTGCCGGGCTCACCGATCGACTGGGCCGCGATGATGCCAACGGCTTCGCCGATGTTCACCTTGTAGCCACGGGCCAAGTCACGACCGTAGCACATGGCACAGACGCCTCGTCGCGTCTGACAGGTGAGCACGGACCGAATGACGACCTCCTCGATGCCAGCCTGCTCGATACGAGCGACCTTGGCCTCATCCAGCAGCTCGTTGTGAGCAATGATGACGTCACCGGTCATGGGATCGACGACCTCCTCGAGAGTTACGCGACCGAGGATGCGCTCACCTAGCGGCTGGATCACTTCGCCGGCTTCTTCGAGCTTGGTGACGCGAATGCCGTCGAGCGTGCCGCAGTCAAACTCCGCAATCACGCAGTCCTGGGCAACATCCACCAGACGACGAGTCAGGTAACCGGAGTTCGCCGTCTTCAAAGCGGTGTCCGCCAAGCCCTTACGAGCGCCGTGAGTCGACACGAAGTACTCGAGAACGCTCAGACCCTCGCGGAAGTTCGCGGTGATCGGCTGCTCGATGATTTCACCCGACGGCTTCGCCATCAGGCCACGCATAGCAGCGAGCTGGCGCATCTGCTGGGTGGAACCACGAGCGCCGGAGTCGGCCATGATGTAGATCGAGTTGAAGCTCGACTCGGCGATCTGCTCTCCGGACTCGGTGGTGATGCGATTCTTGCCGATCACCTCCATCATCTCTTCCGTCACCTTGTCGGAAACGCCAGCCCAGATGTCGACGACCTTATTGTAGCGCTCGCCGTCAGTGATCAGGCCCTCTTGATACTGATCGACGACGCGCTGCAGCTCGTCTTGAGCCTTATCGATCAGTTCCTTCTTGCGGTCAGGAATGATCATGTCGTCCATGCAAACGCTGATACCGGCCTTGGTCGACTGAGCGAACCCTGTCGAGCGCAGACGGTCAGCCAAGAGGACCGTCTCCTTGTTCTTGTGCTTCCGATAGCAGACGTCGATCAGCTCGCTGAGTGCCTTCTTGTTCAAGACGCGATTGACGTACTCGAACGGCACTTTGGGCGGCAGGATCTCACTGAGCAAAACCCGACCCACAGTGGTTTCGACGATGCGCCTGCGCTCGTGCCCGTCATCATCGTGATCGCTGATGCGACACTTGATCGGCGCATGGAGGTCGAGCATTCCGTGGTCATAGGCAGCACGCACCTCTTCGAGAGAGGCGTACACGCCTTCGACGTAGCCCTCGAGCTGCCCATTGTCGTTCACTTTGAGTGACGACGAGGTGGCACCCTTGGCCATCCGACGGTCTCGGGTCATGTAGTAGAGCCCGAGCACGATGTCCTGAGTGGGGTTGATGATAGGACGTCCGCTCGCTGGCGAGAGAATGTTGTTGGTGCTCATCATCAGCACGCGAGTCTCCATCTGAGCTTCGATGCTCAAAGGCACGTGCACTGCCATCTGGTCACCGTCGAAGTCGGCGTTGAAAGCCGTACAGACGAGCGGATGCAGGTTGATAGCCTTACCTTCGACCAACACGGGCTCAAACGCCTGGATCCCCAGACGGTGAAGCGTCGGCGCTCGGTTGAGCATCACGGGGTGCTCTTTGATCACCTCGTCCAAGATGTCCCAAACTTCGGGACGCTCCCGCTCCACCATCTTCTTTGCGCTCTTGATGGTGTTGACGTATCCGCGCCCTTCTAGCTTGTTGTAGATGAACGGCTTGAATAGCTCGAGAGCCATCTTCTTGGGCAGACCACACTGATGCAAACGCAGCGTGGGACCAACCACGATGACCGAACGGCCCGAGTAGTCGACACGCTTGCCGAGCAAGTTCTGACGGAAACGGCCCTGCTTGCCCTTGAGCATGTCGCTCAAGCTCTTCAGTGGTCTCTTGTTGGGCCCCGTGATGGTCTTGCCACGACGACCGTTGTCGAACAGAGCGTCCACGGCCTCTTGCAGCATGCGGCGCTCGTTTCGGATGATTATCTCCGGTGCGTTGAGCTCCAACAACCGCTTGAGTCGGTTATTGCGATTGATGACACGTCGGTACAGGTCGTTCAGATCGGAGGTCGCGAAACGTCCACCGTCCAGAGGAACCAGCGGACGTAGGTCCGGAGGCAGCACAGGAATGACGTTCAGCATCATCCACTCAGGGCGGTTCCCACTGCCGCGGAACGCTTCGACCACCTTCAGCCGCTTGGCGAACTTCTTGCGCTTCGCTTCGCTGGAGGTCTCCTTCATCTGAGTGCGTAACTCTTCTGCCAAGGAGTGCACGTCGACACGCTTGAGCATCTCGAGCACGGCCTCACCGCCCATGGCGGCGTGGAAACGATCCTCGCCGAACTCATCGAGCAGCTGGGCGTAGCGCTCCTCGCTCAGCAACTCCGCGCGCTCGAGGCCGGTCTCACCCGGATCGACGACGATGTACGCCTCGCAGTAGAGAACGCGCTCCAGATCCTTGAGCGTGATGTCGAGGATGTTGCCGATCCGAGAGGGCAGACTCTTGAGAAACCAGATGTGAGCAACGGGCGTGGCCAGGTTGATGTGACCGAGACGCTCGCGCCGTACCTTGCTCTGGATAACCTCGACACCGCACTTTTCGCACACGATGCCACGGTGCTTCATGCGCTTGTACTTGCCGCACAAGCACTCGTAGTCCTTCACCGGTCCGAAAATCTTAGCGCAGAACAAGCCATCTCGTTCGGGCTTGAACGTACGGTAGTTGATCGTCTCCGGCTTCTTCACCTCTCCGTGTGACCACTCTCGGATCTTCTCTGGACTCGCCAGAGAGATACGCATCGCCGAAAAAGTCAGCGGATCTTTGGGCTTCTCAAAGAACGAGAAAATATCGCGCATCTCTTACTCCTCCGCTGCTGGTGCTTCAGCCGACTCAACCAATTCAACGTTGAGACACAACGACTGCAACTCTTTGATCAAAACATTGAAGCTCTCAGGGAGACCCGCCTCGAGGGTGTAGTCGCCCTTTACGATCGCTTCATACATACGTGTTCTGCCCTGAACATCATCGCTCTTGACGGTCAGGAACTCCTGTAGGGCATGAGCCGCGCCGTACGCTTCCATGGCCCAGACTTCCATCTCACCCAAACGCTGACCGCCGAACTGCGCCTTACCACCGAGCGGTTGCTGGGTAACGAGCGAGTACGGGCCAATGGACCGTGCGTGGATCTTGTCGTCGACCAAATGGTGCAACTTGAGCACGTACATCACCCCGACCGTAACATCCTGGTCGAAGGGCTCGCCCGTTCGACCATCGAAGAGGATCGTCTGACCACGGCGCTCGAGCTCTGCCGTTTCGAGAGACGTCTTGATGTGCTCCTCGTTGGCGCCGTCAAACACCGGCGTGGCGAAGAAGCAGCCCGGCTTCATCTTCTCAGCAAGGGAGATGACTTCGCCGTCCGTCAGACCTTCGACGAACTTCTTCATCTGTGGATCGGTCGGGAGACTCTCACGGATCTTCTCGCGAATCTTGGATGCCTCCGAGTTGGTCTCCAGCATGCGGTGAACCCGCCGCCCGAGGTTTAGAGCACCCCAGCCAAGGTGAGTTTCGAGAATCTGTCCCACGTTCATACGCGAAGGCACGCCGAGCGGGTTCAGAACCACGTCCACAGGCGTCCCGTCCGCCAAGTACGGCAGGTCTTCCTCGGGTAGAATGCGGCTGACCACACCTTTGTTCCCGTGACGACCAGCCATCTTGTCGCCAACTTGGAGCTTGCGCTTGATGGCGATGTAAACCTTCACCATCTTGATCACGCCTGGCGGCAACTCGTCGCCTTTGCTCAGTCGGTCGATCTTGTCGCGGAAGTGCTCCTCGCGGCTGCGAACGAGCTCCTCGAGATCGTGAAGTAGCTGGGCCACCTTGTCCGTGTCGGATTCGACGCCGATTTCGCCCCAGTACTTGCGCGGTGCGCCGTCGAGGGCCTCGTTCGTCAAGGTGACGCCCTTTTCGATCAGCACCTCGCCGCGATCGTTTACCAATTTCGCGGTCGTCGTTTGGCCGACGAGGATCTCGCGAATGCGGCGGTAGTACGAATCGCGAAGGATGCTGACTTCTTCGTCGCGGGTTCGCTCGAGGCGTGCCCGCTCCTGGTCTTCGATTGCGCGAGCTCGCTCGTCCTTCTCGGTGCCTTTGCGAGAGAAGATACGCGCGTCGATGACGATTCCGCCAACGCCTGGTGGTACTTTCAAGGAACTGTCGCGAACATCGCCTGCCTTCTCGCCGAAGATGGCACGAAGCAGCTTCTCTTCAGGGCTGAGTTGGCTCTCACCTTTGGGCGTGATCTTGCCGACGAGAATATCGCCGGGTTTGACCTCTGCGCCAATGCGAACGACGCCTGCCTCGTCCAGATCTTTGAGCGCTTCTTCGCCGACGTTCGGAATGTCGCGGGTGACCTCTTCTTTGCCGAGCTTGGTGTCCCGAGCGATGCACTCGAACTCTTCGATGTGCACCGATGTATAGACGTCTTCCTTGACGATTCGCTCACTGATGAGGATCGAGTCCTCGAAGTTGTAGCCCTGCCAAGGCATGAAGGCGACGACCACGTTGCGGCCAAGGGCGATCTCGCCCATGTCGCACGCGGGACCATCCGCCAACACGTCACCAACCTCCACTCGTTCACCAGGGCGAACGATCGGCTTCTGGTTGTAGCAGGTGCTCTGGTTCGAGCGCTGGAACTTCATCATGTGGTAGATGTCCGGCACCTCGGAGCCCTCCCCCGGATCGGGGCGAACCACGATACGCGTGGCGTCAACACTTTCGACCGTTCCAGCACGTCGGGCCACGGAGCACACGCCAGAGTCGACAGCTACACGCCGCTCCATGCCAGTCCCCACGAGAGGGGCTTCGGTGCAGATTAGCGGCACTGCCTGGCGCTGCATGTTCGCACCCATGAGTGCGCGGTTGGCATCGTCATGCTCGAGGAACGGCACCAGCGCCGCAGCGACACTCACCATCTGGTTCGGCGCTACATCCAACAGCTGGATCTGATCCGCTGTCACCATGCGATAGTCACCGTTGTAGCGAGCTGACACCAACGGGTCCGTCAGGGTTTCGTTTTCGATGGTTGAGGTCGCCATCGCGATGAACTTGCCCTCTTCCTCCAGAGCGGAGAACCAACGAACCTTGCTATCCACCGCGCCTTCACGAACGTGGCGGTATGGCGTCTCGACGAAGCCGTGCTCGTTGACACGCGCGAACGTCGACAGAGAGGCAATGAGACCGATGTTCGGACCTTCAGGTGTCTCGATGGGGCAGATTCGACCGTAGTGCGTCGCGTGAACATCGCGCACCTCGAAACCTGCGCGCTCACGGGTCAGACCACCTGGGCCGAGAGCGGAGAGACGACGCTTGTGCGTCACCTCGCTCAGCGGATTCGTCTGGTCCATGAACTGGGAAAGCTGGGAACTACCGAAGTACTCCTTGACGACCGCACCCACGGGCTTGGCGTTGATGAGGTCATGAGGCATCAGCGTGTCTATTTCTTGAGACACGCTCATGCGCTCCTTGATGGCGCGAGCCATACGCACCAAACCGATGCGGTACTGCACTTCCATCAACTCACCGACGGCGCGCACGCGACGGTTGCCCAAATGGTCGATGTCGTCGACTGAACCTTGACCGTTCTTCAGCGCCAAAAGGTGACGCAAGGTGTGGAGGATGTCGTCCTTGGTGAGGCAGGTCTGTTCGAGAGCGGGTTGCTCTTCTTCAGGCAGGTCGCGGTAGAACTTGTAGTTCAACTTGAGTCGACCAACCGCTGAAAGGTCGTAACGCTCCGGGTTGAAGAACAGGTTGTTGAAAAGGGTCCTCGCGGTCTCGAGTGTGGGAGGATCGCCGGGCCGCAGGCGCCGGTAGATCTCCATGATGGCTTCCTCGGTGGTGAGCACCTTGTCCGCCATCAGCGTATCGCGCAGGTAAGGACCCACGTTCATACCGTCGACGAAGAGAATGTCGAACTCGTCGATCCGCGCTTCGCGCAAACGCTCGAGAATCACTTCCGTGATCTCTTCGTTGCTCTCCAACAGAACCTCGCCGGTCTCCGGGTCGACGACGTCGCCGGCCGAAACACGACCGATCAGGTCCGCGAGCTCGAGCGACACGCGCTCAACACCTGCAGCCGTTAGCTTCTTGATGGCTGCCTTGGTGAACTTGGTGTTCTTGCGAACGATGACGTTGCCATCAACAGTGATGTCAGTCGTAGCGCGCTGCCCAGAAAGCAGCTCGAAGTTGACGCTCTTCTCGATCTGCTCACCCTTGAAGTAGACCGTCTCGCGCTCGTAGAAGTAGTCTAGAATCTCCTGGGTGCTCATGCCCAAGGCACGTAGAAGCACTGTTGCGTGCATCTTGCGCCGGCGGTCGATGCGCACGTAGACCACATCCTTGTGGTCGAACTCGAAGTCGAGCCAGGAGCCGCTATAGGGGATCACACGAGCCGAGTAGAGTAGCTTGCCGCTCGAGTGGGTCTTACCCTTGTCGTGGTCGAAGAAGACGCCGGGGCTGCGGTGCAACTGGGAAACGACAACACGTTCGGTACCGTTGATGATGAAAGTACCGGTATCGGTCATCAGCGGGATCTCGCCGAAGTAGACCTCTTGCTCTTTGATGTCGCGAACGATGCGCTCGCCACCCTCGATGGTGTCGTACACCATCAGCTGGGTCGTGACCTTGATGGGAGCCGCAAACGTCATGCCGCGTTGGCGACATTCCTCAACGTCGTACTTGGGCCTGTCCAAATGGTACGAGACGAACACCAGCTCGCTGGTTCCGTCGAAGTCCTTGATCGGAAAAACGCTGCGAAATACGCCATGCAGGCCGATTTCTTTGCGATCGTTGGACTCGATGTCCGCCTGGAGAAACTTGTCGTAGCTGCTCTTCTGGATGTCGATGAGATTGGGAATCTCGACAACCGGCTCTACTTTCCCCAAGTTGGTGCGGTGGCGAAAGTTCGACTGGACCTTGGACGCCATCTGAGCTCCTCTGAATGATGTAGGGGTGCGGGTTTTTGAGCCATCTGGCTCGGCGCCCCCGTGGCGCCATGACTTGGTTTGCTCGATATTGACGCGCGGCAACAAGGCCAACGCGGTGGGGCATTTGAGAGATGCCGGGACCGACCCCGCCGCCCTCCTTTCGGCCCGCCAAGGCTTCGAAACCAATGGCGGGCCTTAGGAGAAGGCGGCGTAGCGGGCCAACTTACTTGACGTCGACCTTGGCGCCAGCTGCCTCGAGCTTCTTCTTGAGGTCCGCTGCTTCGTCCTTGCCCACGCCTTCCTTGATCGGCTTGGGCACGCCCTCGACCAGCTCCTTGGCCTCCTTGAGGCCGAGCGCGGTGATCTCGCGTACTGCCTTGATGACCTGGATTTTGGAAGCGCCGGCGTCGGTCAGGATGACGTCGAACTCTGTCTGTTCTTCAGCAGCCTCGGCTGCTGCAGCGGGGCCAGCAACGCCGGCGACTGCAACGGGTGCGGCGCTGACGCCCCACTTCTCCTCGAGCTCCTTGACGAGACCAGCGATCTCGATGACGGGCATTGCGGAGAGGTAGTCGACAACCTGTTCTTTGGTAATTTCAGCCATTTTTAGTGCTCCTTGAGTCTTTGAAAAAAGTCTTTGTTTGGGATGGCAGCCGCGCCCCGTTCATCCGAGGTCTGCGGCCGCGGTTTGGGGTTACTCGCCTTGGGCTTCCTTCGCGTTGAGGAGGCGGACGAAGTTGGATGCGGGGGTGTTGATCAACATCACGAACTGCTGTGCGGGCGCCATGAGCGTCGCCAACAGCGTGGCGCGGGCCTCGTCCTTGCTCGGGAGCGTGGCCAGCTGGTTCTCGACAGCCTTGGAGTCCAAGACCTGACCCTCGAGAAGGCCTGCTTTGATCTTCAGCTTTTCGTTTTCTTTGGCGAAGTCCTTGAGGACGCGGGCTGCGGCGCTGGGCTCCTCAAAGCTCCAGGCAACGGCGGTCACGCCCTTGAGACTGTTCGAGAGGGTCTCGACATACGGCTCCTCGGAAAGCGCGCGCTTAACCAGCGTGTTCTTCAGAACCTTGTACTCGACGCCCTTGTCCCGGAACGTGTTACGAAGCTTCTCGACTTCGGCAACGGTCATCCCGGTGAAGTCCACGAAAACCGCGGATGTCATGCGTGCGAAGCGCTCTTTGATGTCCTCGATGGCAGCAGCCTTTTCGGTGCGAAGCATCAGCTCTCCTCCTTGCGGGCCTCGACGGTCGATGTATCGACCTTGACGCCAGGACCCATAGTGCTGGAAACGGTGACGGAGCGCAGATACACGCCCTTGGCACTGGCAGGCTTCTTGGCGATCAGGTCGGCAATGAGAGCCAATGCGTTGTCCGTCAGCTTCTGCTGGTCGAAAGACACTTGCCCAATTCGGCAGTGAATGACACCCGCCTTGTCGACTCGGTATTCGACCTTGCCTGCCTTGGCTTCACTGACCGCGCGGGCAACGTCGAGCGTCACCGTGCCGACCTTGGGGTTCGGCATCAAACCGCGGGGACCGAGAATTCGACCGAGTTTACCAACCGTACCCATCATGTCGGGCGTAGCGATAACGCGGTCAAAATCGATGTTGCCTTCTTGGATCTGCTTTGCCAGTTCGTCCGAACCGGCGACGTCAGCTCCAGCCTCGAGTGCCTCTTTCTCCTTGTCGCCCCTAGCAAACACTGCCACGCGGATGGTTTTACCCGTCCCATGCGGAAGCACGATGGCTCCACGCACCATTTGGTCAGCGTGCTTGGGGTTGACGCCAAGGCGAACGGCGACATCCACACTTTCGTCGAACTTGGCATAGGAGAGTTCTTTCACCTTGCCTACAGCATCGACGAGTGGATGGAGCGCGACTCGGTCGTACTTGCCGAGCGCTTCTTTTCGCTTTTTGCTAATTCTACCCATTCACTCTCCTCTGGTCGTAACGGCCACCGAGGCAGCCTCCCAGAAACCCGGCAGTGGCCCCATTGCCAGCTGCCCGTCCCGGGGTGCGTTCGCGTCTAACGAAGCGAACCCCGTGAAACTCAACCCTCCACCTCGATACCCATGCTGCGCGCGGTGCCCTCGATGCTATGCATCGCCTGCGCAACGTCGGTCGTATTGAGATCTTGCAGCTTGATCTTGGCAATCTCTTCGACCTGCGCGTGGGTGACCTTGCCCACCTTCTTCCGGTTAGGCTCGGGAGAACCCGATCCCGGCTTGCCGGTGCTCGGCAGCCCAGCAGCCTTCTTCAGCAGGACGCTCGCTGGAGCGGACTTCATGATGAAGGTGTAGGAGCGGTCTGCATACACCGTGATCTCCACGGGCACGATCGTGTCGCCCAGCTTTTGGCTGCGGGCGTTGAAGTCCTTGCAGAACCCCATGATGTTCACGCCGTGCTGACCCAACGCAGGACCAACCGGCGGAGACGGGTTGGCTTTGCCCGCTTGCAGCTGCAGCTTGATGAATCCAGAGACTTTCTTCTTTGATGCGGCCATTTGTCGATTTCCTTGGATGCGTGCTCACGCCTCGCCGGCGGGCAGTGTTCTTTGTTGCGCGCTCGCGCGAGGCAGCTGCGTTCAGCGTTTCTCCACGTGACTGAAGTCCAGCTCTACAGGGGTCGGTCTGCCGAAAATGCTGACCATGACCTTGAGCTTCTGCTTGTCGGGGTTGACCTCTTGGACCGAACCCGAGAAGTTCGCAAACGCACCGACGATGACGCGGACGTCGTCCCCGACTGCAAACTGCTGCTTCGGTTTCGGCTTGACGGCGCCCTCGGTGATGCCTTTGCGCAGGTGCTCCATCTGAGCGCCTTTGACTTCTTGAGGCTTCTGGTTCCCAATGAACCCGGTCACCTTAGGCGTGTCCTTGACGATGTGCCAAGTCTCCTCATTCATGACCATTTCAACGAAGACGTAGCCAGGAAACGTCGTCTTGTTCCTGACGCGGCTCTTGCCGTCCTTCGTCTGCTGAGTCACGGTTTCCGAAGGGACCATGATCTCGCCGAAGAGGTCTTCGACCTTGTGCTGTCGAATGCGCTCCTGCAACGCCAGCTTCACCTTGTTCTCGAAACCGGAATACGCGGTCACGGCGTACCACTTCTTCTCCTTCGGACTTTCATCCGAGGATTCTGGGGCGCCGGTCTCTTCGATTGTCGCTTCGTCAGCAGTCATATCCCGTAAACCAGATTGGTGATGAAGTTCCAAACGCGGTCCAAAAGCCCCACGTAGACTGTCGCAAACACTCCCGCGACGATGACAACCACGGTGCCGTTGGTCACGATTTCACGGTCGGGCCAGTGAACCTTGTACAGCTCTGTGGCGACCTCATCCGCCCACTGGCGGACGTCCTTGCGACGAATGGCATATATGACACATCCGACGGCCACCACTGCACCGATGAGCATGGTGAACGACGGACGCTCGTCCTCTGCATAGCGCAGGAGGGCAGGAACTGCACGTACCGCGGTCGGCCACTCTGCGAGCATGTTCCAAATCGCCGCGAGGATTTTTCCGGTGAGGAACGCAATCAGCACACCAGCAGCGAAGAACGCGGCATGCACGTACTTCTCCGTGCCCAGGTTGGCTGGCTCTCCCCCCTCGAATTCGACCTCATCCGACTCGGAATCCGCCGACGCTGCCGCCATCGCGGCCGGATTCGGGCTGACGCCCTCATCCGAACCTTCCGACGTCTTTTCTTCTTCCTTCGTTGCCATGACTTGAAATCCTCGAACTGTGCAGGGGCGGCAAGGCTCGAACTCGCGACCTGCGGATTTGGAATCCGCTGCTCTACCAACTGAGCTACACCCCTATGTGGCTACTTGAATCGCCACTAGAAGCCTGTTCGACGCTACGTTTTTCTTGGGCTGGAGCGGTTTTCCTCGGTTCTCGTGCTGGTTTGCCGATTCGGACGATCGGCTGCGGCTTGGTCACTGCTCTGAATCTGGCTACTTGGCTTCTCGGTGTTCGGTGTGCAAGTTGCACACTTTGCAGTGTTTCTTGAGGACTAGAGGCGCCAGTCCGTCGCGTCTGGGCTTGGTGGTCTTGTAGTTGCGAGAGCCGCAGACCATGCACACCAGGGAAACCAATGTTCGCCCGGGGCGACGGCTGCGGCTCTCTCCGACCACGATGTTCGCTACTTTATTCGAGGATCTTGGAAACGACGCCAGCACCGACCGTCTTGCCACCCTCACGGATTGCGAAACGCATCTGCTCTTCTAGCGCCACCGTCGTGATCAGCTCGACCTCCATCGTTACGTTGTCGCCGGGCATCACCATCTTGACGTCATCCGGCAGTTTCACCGAACCAGTCACGTCCGTCGTGCGGATGTAGAACTGCGGGCGGTAGTTCGTGAAGAACGGCGTGTGACGGCCGCCCTCTTCCTTCTTCAGCACG
>JBNKUV010000100.1:0-304810 GCA_050298815.1 Polyangiaceae bacterium | reverse complement strand
GCGCCTCGTCGCCATGGTCGGCGGGCACATGGGGCGACGAGGAGACGGACCTCCAGGATCCATCACCATCAGGCGCGGTCTGGAGGAAGTCACGCCAGCGGCAAAAGTGCTCGCGGCGGCCAGATCTGGCTAATGGTCAGTTTCGCAAAGACCCCTCGCTGTCGGAAGTGAATTCCTCCGGCTTCACCCCAAAACGCTCGCCTTCGGCTCGGCTAGCCCTCAAGACAAGTCCTTTCGTGCCGAAAGCGCTTGTTTTGGGACTAGAGGCCGAGGGGGACTTCAACCAGGCGGAAGGGCTTGGTCGCCATCCCGTCGCCACCCCAGAAGTGATCGCCTTGGTTTTCGACGAGCCACGCGCTCGCATCCACCATCGCGAAGGTGGCGATGCCGTCGAGGCCAGTACTGATGCGCCGAACGTATCCGGTGTCTTCACCGGTATCCACTTCGATCAGCACCATCGAGCCGTGTTGCCCTTCAGCTGCCGCCAAGAGGTTCTCACCGACTACCTTGAGACCATCCGGCGACAATAGCGGGCGGGACGTCTCAATCACCGTGACAGTTCCCGCGTTGCCGTTGCCGAGCATCGATACTGCGTACAGGGTGCCCGGGTGGTTCTCGACCGCGTAGATCACGCCGGCGTCTTCGTCGATGTCTATGCCGTTGAGGTGCCAGGCGCTGTCGGTCGGAAAGACGTCACTGACGACCCACTCTTCCAGCATGCTATCTTCGTCCGCGCCTGCCTCCAGGGTCAGGATGCGCGGATACCAAGAGTCCGTTGCGTACAGCGTGCCATCCGAGGCGACCGTGATGTCGTTGCAGAAGCCGTTGACGGTGGCGTCAGCGACGAACGTGGCCATGTCCCCGGTGAGAATGTCCAGGACGTCGTCACTGGGTGCTGGCCAATCCCAGCTGCCCGTCAGTTCACCCGAGGCGAGGTCGAAGGCCTTGATGGCAACAGGCGCCGCTCCCGCCAGTTGGCCGTTGCCGGCGTCGGAAGAACATACCCATAGGGTGCTGTTGTCGTCATCGGCGAACAAGCCCAGTACGGACACTAGACCATTGTCTTCGTCTGCTTCGATGAAGGTCTCTGGTGTGCCATCGGTGATTTTCACGATGCTGCCCAGATCCATGCTGCCGACATAGAAGTTGCCGTCGCCATCTACTGTCGAACCTTCCGGGAAGAAGTCTTCCGTTTCAATCTCGACGATGCCGCCACCTGCGCCAACCTCCAAGGGGACCTCGACGAGGCGGAATGGCGGATCGGCGTCCGGACCGTTGGCTTCCGCACCCCAGAAGTGGTCACCTTGGTTTTCTACGATCCAGGCACTCGCTTGGTGCAGCGCGAAGGTCGCCACTTGGTTGAACCCCGTGTCGTATTCGTCACCCGGAATCAGCTCGTCGACTTGTCCGTCGTCGTTCAACCAAATCAGAGCCAGGCCCCCACCTGCATTGCCACCCTCGGCGGTCAGCAGCAGGTTGGGCGCGATCACCTTGAGCCCGTCGGGCGATAGGAGGTCCCTCGAGGTTTCTACGAGGCTGACGGTGCCCGCGGTTCCGTCTTCGGTAATCTCTACCGAATACAGCGTGCCTGGGTGGTTCTCGACGGCATACAACATGCCGTTGGATTGATCGATATCGATTCCGTTGAGATGCCAAGGGCTGTCAACGGGGAAGACGTCGCTCACGACCCATTCCTCGAATTCGCTTCCACCTGCAGGCAGGCGCAGGATTCGGGGGTACCACGAGTCAGTCGCGTACAGATTGCCGTCCGCGTCGACGGTCATGTCGTTGCAGAAGCCATTGACTTCGGCGTCCGTGATGAAGTCCGGCAGGTCCATCGTCGCAATGTCGATGACGTCATCGGACGGAGCCGGCCACGCGTAGCTCTCGATGAACTCGCCGCTGAGCGCCCCTTCCTCGTCGAGGATTTGAAACGCCTTGATAGCCACCTCGCCGCTACCTGACAACTCCGCGTTGCCTGCGTCAGAGGAGCAAACCCAGAGCGTGTTACTTGCATCGTCGGCGTAGACGCCAATGATGGAAATTAGGCCATTGTCTTCATTCGGCTCGATGAACGGTACAGCCTCGCCGTCGTCCGCTTTGGCGGTATAGATGGTGCCGTGCCACATGCTGCCCATGAAGAAGTTGCCGTTCTTGTCCACGGTGACGCCCTCGGGGAAGAAGCGCTCTTCGGTCATGTTGATGACCCGCCCCCCAACGTCCAGGGGATCACTCGACGTGCCTCCGTCGCCACCAGCATCCGGATCGACGACGTCGGTACCGCCGTCCGTCGTGTCCGTGCCAGTCGTGTCGGTCGCATCGGTACCGTCGTCGGTGCTGGTGTCGGTCGCATCGGTACCGTCGTCGGTGCTGGTGTCGGTCGCATCGGTACCGTCGTCGGTGCTGGTGTCGGTCGCGTCGGTACCGTCGTCGGTGCTGGTGTCCGTCGCGTCGGTACTGTCATCCGTGCTGACATCGGTTCCGCCGGCATCGGGCGACGAGGTACCGCCGTCATCATCGCCACACGCTGCCAGGCACATGACGGAAATTGGGGCGCACAGCATCCATTGACGCAGAGCTTTGAAAGCCATTTGAGACCCTCCTTGTGTTGGAAAAAGGTAAACAAGTGCTCAATCGTGAGCGCCCGTCCCTTACCGGAGTGACGTGAGTTGTCGCAATTTGTTTCCGACAGGGCAGATGAAAAAGACTCGTGTGAGCCGGTGGGCGGCGGAGAAGTTAATAAGTAGGAATTCGTCGATGACGAGGTGCGTCATTTCGCTTTCCAGTTGGGGCCGCATATCAATTTCCCCATTGCTTTCCACCAGAAGTGAGCGGCCGCTTCTCTGAGCACGCGTGCAGTCCGGCCCGTCATTGGGGTGTTGCGTCTGCAGTCGGCCGGATTTCTGTGCGCTCAGTGCACGCAGGAGCTGAACCTGCTCGGATTGGGCTAGGGGGTGTCTAGTGCCGCCGAGAGCGATCGCTAGGCTGCCGCTGGGACGCTACCCTTGCTCGCGTCGCCCAATATTTGCTCAAGCTGCTCTTTGGGCAGGCCGAGTACCTGATGGGCGGTCTCGACGAACTCTTCATGGCTTTCGCTGGCAGAGCCGAGCAGGCCAACGACGGCAACACACTGAGCCGCGACGTCGGGCGAATCGGCTTCATGTTCTGCGTCGTGATGCGCGCCGATCGTGTCCCGAAGACGGTCCGGAAACTTCCAACTCTCGCACATCCAACCCGCCACGACGGCGTGGTTGAAGCCGAGCTCTTGATGCTCAGCCTCCCACAAGCGCACTTCGCCGCCGTGCCAGGCTTCGAGGAGTGGACCATACTGATCGCTACGGGCGTGCGCGAGCAGCGGAATTGCCATGTCTTGCAGGAGGGCTCCCGTGAAGCACTCTCCCTTCTTCGACGGGGCAACTCGTGTGGCAAGGGAGCGTGCCGTCGCGGCGCGTCTTGTGGCCAAGCTCCAGAATGCTGTTGGGTCGTACCCGCGCTTGGGACCTTGCGGTATGGACGCCTGCACGCCGACGCTTAGTAGCAGCGACTCGACCTCGCTCCGCCCCAGGAGCGAAGCGGCATGCTCGACGTCTCGGACCGGGTGTTTGAGCGCGTAGGCAGCGGAGTTTGCGATCGACAGCATTCGAGTGCTGGCGCGAGGATCACTGCTGATGATGCGACCGACGTGGGCCAGGCTCGAATTCGGATCTCTCAGTTCGCCGAGGGCCTGCAGCACCACGTTCGGAAACGTTGGAAGTTCGAAACTTCCCAACGCCGAGGCAAGTGCCTGCTTGGGGTCTTCTTTTTTTCTTCTTAGCCAGCTCAGCATCGTCGCTACTCCGCGCGTCTCGCCATCTTGTTGGAAAAGATGCTGAGCAAGCCACCAAGCATCATGTAGCCGATGACCACTTCACTCATCACGACGGCTTGCGCGAGGCTATCTGCCGGTAATACGTCGCCGTAACCCAGTGTAGTGAGTGTCACCAAGCTGAAGTAGTAGGGGGAGAGCGCGGTTGGGTGCTCACCATAGTCGAGCGCGAGATACCCGAAGAGCGCTCCGTACATCACCGTGATCCCCACGACCCATGCGGACCAGCGTAGCGCCGATCGTCCACAGTCAGAAGAAACCCACCACATCCAGTACAAGATGGCGTTGCCCCGGTTCCGGGTGCGGAACTCTTCCAAGTAGTTCTCGTCCATGATTTGGCGACGCACCAAGTACGCGCCCGCGAAATCGACGTCCCGAATGTCCGCGTTGAGGAAACTTGCCGTATCGTAGCCGTGCACGCCTCGCAGCCGACTTCTACGCAGATCCGCCTCGAAAAAGTGCGCCTGGTCGACTCGCGCATTGGCGAGATCGGCGCCTTGAAGGTTGGCTCGCGAGAACTCGGTCCCCATGAGTTTGGCGTGGCGCAGGCGCGCGTCGACCAGTTTGGCTCCGCGGAAATCCGCCTCTCTGCAATCGGCTTCGATCAGGCTGGCGTGGGTCAGGTTCGCGTCGAATAGGCTGCAACCACGCAGCTTGGCTTGGTTGAAGCCGGCACTCTCGGCGTTGCAGTTGCTCAAGTCCGCCCCAGTCAAGTCGGCCCCGAGAAAGTCTGCTCGCAACAACAGGGCACCGTGGAGCACGGCGCCCTTTAGATTGGCTCCCAGCAGACGCGCATCCGTCAAATCGGCCCCGCTGAGATCGGCCCCACCGAGATCGACATAGCTCAGGTCCTTGCCTCGCAGATCCGCATCGATCAGGCCGCCAGTGCTTTTGGGGCTCGGTTCGGCGCTGCTGCGGACTGGGGCAGCGGGGCTCTCGTCCACGGTGTCACGCCGCAATGGGGGAGGGGGGGTGGAAGTCGGACTGCCACCTGGACTAGGCGGTGGTGTCGAGGCGTGGAGCATTCCTGATCAAGAACGGCCTGCGCGGCCGATCCTTGACGTCAAAGTCGGAGTATTCCCACGAGGCGGTCGTCAGTGAGTCAGGTGGTTCTGCCGTCGGTACCAGGCCGCGGCGGCACCAGCCAGGATGAGGCCCAAAGCCCAGGGTTTGGTAGGAACTCTACGGCCGGGGACACTGCACTGGCATTCATCCGGCAGACCGAGGTTCAGATCCACTCTCGCGCCGCCGTCAGCAGTGAGCTCGTCGAGCAGTTGTTGAAGTAGACGCTCATTGATCTCCTCCGGTGTCAGGCCCGAGTCTCCGAGCAGTGCCTCGAGGTCGTCGCGGCTCCAGGTGCCGCCATCGGGAAGCAAGACCACGCCCCCGTCCCCCACGAGGATGCCCGGCGGGTCTTTCGGCGCTCCCGCGTCCCCAACTTCATCGGGGACGTCTTCGGGGGGACACCCGTCGTTGGACGGCAAGCCCGGCTCACTGGGACAACCGTCATCACAGTCTGGGACCATGTCGCGATCCGAGTCAGTATCCGCAACGCCGCAACCGCAGTCGCCGGGTTCACGCTTACTCGGATCCAGTGGGCACTCGTCGAGGCAGTCCGCGGCGCCATCCCGGTCGCTATCGTCGTCGCTGACTCCGCACCCGCAGATGCCCGGATTCACCTTGCGGGTGTCCCCGGGGCATGCTTCCTGGCAGTCGAGGGTGCCGTCATTGTCGGCGTCCTGGTCTCGTACCCCGCATCCGCAGATGCCTGGATCTGCCTTGTTCGGGTCCTCGGGGCAGACGTCCAAGCAGTCGAACGAGCCGTCGCCATCCGTGTCCGTATCCGGCGCGCTGCAGCCGCACACTCCTGCTTCCGTCTTGTTTGGATTGGACGGGCACTCGTCGTTGCAGTCCATGCGACCGTCACTGTCGCTGTCTTCGTCGACTTCATGG
Organism: Polyangiaceae bacterium; assembly: GCA_050298815.1. Taxonomy (GTDB): domain Bacteria; phylum Myxococcota_A; class Polyangia; order Polyangiales; family Polyangiaceae; genus SZUA-265. Next base: position 298,992 of record JBNKUV010000100.1, on the reverse strand, counting down.
CATCCGCACGCACCGGGAGACGTCTTGATGGCGCTGTCCGGGCACTGGTCTCGGCAGTCGGCTGTGCCGTCGGCGTCGCGGTCGTCGTCTGCCACCCCGCAGCCGCAAGTTCCGGGGCTGGTCTTGCTAGCGTCGGAGGGACAGGCGTCCTGGCAGTCGAGCGTTAGATCACCGTCTCGATCGGTCTCCGACACGCCACACCCGCACACCAGTGGTTCTGTCTTCTGACGATCTTGCGGGCATTGATCGATGCAGTCGGCGACGAGATCTCCGTCGGTGTCCACATCGGAAGAACCGCAGCCGCACACTCCGGGTTGGGTCTTCAGGCCGTCCTCGGGGCACTCGTCGATGCAATCTGCCGCGCCGTCACCATCGGAGTCCAGATCGGCAGTTCCGCAGCCGCACACGCCCGGGGCGATCTTGTTTGGATCCTCGGAGCAATCGTCCAGGCAGTCGGCAGTTTGGTCCTCGTCGGTGTCGACATCGCTGAGACCGCAGCCGCACACGCCCAAGACGATCTTGTTGGGATCGGAGGGACACACGTCGTTGCAGTCAAGCGTGCCATCCGAGTCGGTGTCCGTGTCCGAAACGCCGCAGCCGCACACGCCTGCGGCCGTCTTGGTGGCGTCTTGGGGACACTCGTCGATGCAGTCTTCGGTGCCGTCACTATCGGTGTCGTCATCGGCAACGCCGCAACCGCAGATCCCTGGCTCGGTCTTGTTCGCGTCTTCTGGGCATTCGTCGAGGACGAACCATTCACACTGCGAAGTGCAATCGTCCGGACTATCCTGCGCAACGCCGTTTGCGTCCCCATGATCGCATTGTTCCCCGTCATCGACGATCCCGTTGCCGCATCCCGGGTCGCGCCAGCCGATGTCATGCAAGAACTCGAGCGCCAAGTCGATGTCGTTGCTCTGCACGTCGAGATTGCTGCTCGCGAAGGGCTCCATCAACAGATCTGGGCTCGTGCTCTCCTCGAAGTGAGAGACCGAGCTGCCGTCGTTGAACGTCGGCGGCGCGTACATGTAAACGTGGCCGTCACCGTCGAGGGGAGCGGTCACCAGCGACGCCGCAGCTTGCGTGGTCTGGGGGCCCGCCCAAACCAGGAGGCCATTGGTCGAAGACGCTGCACGTTCTTCGGTGGTCATCTCCCACCAGAATTTCTGCGTCGCACCGTCGAACGCGTAGGCGAAGTAGGGGCTGATCGATGTGGGATCGAGTTCAGAAATGAGTCCGTTCTCGTCGGCAAGCGATGTGAACCCTAGACCATGAGTCAGCTCGTGCATCACGGTATCTACAAAGGGTAGGGTCCCAGGGGGTGGGTCGTTGTCCAAGCCCAGATACCAATTCAGACCTGCCATGCAGCCCGTTTCGCCGAGGTCCGGGTTGAATACAGCGTTGACGTCCTCCGAGAACAGTTGGGTACCCGTGAGCCGATGAGTCAGCGCCGAGGGGAACCACGTCGGTAGGTCGGGATGGTCGGCGACTTGCTTGTCGAGCCGCATCAGCCAAGCGGGGCCGGCGGCAGCGAGGGTCGCAGAGTTCTCGCCGCAAAACAGTCCGTCGTCGTGGGATACCTCGACCACGATGGGGACGGGGCTGTAGAGAAGCTCTCCCAATTTGTCTGCAGCCCACTCCACGACGGCCAGCTTCTGCGCGCCGACGGTGGTCGCGCCATTGCCCGGCACTGCTGCCGCTTCAGTGGGGTCGTTGAAGCCAACACCGTCCGGGTCGGCGTTGACGACTTCCACAGTCGCCGCGCTCGCGCTCTTGACCGGCAGTGGCGCCAAGAGCAAAGAGATGGCAAGCCCGAGCTCGAGGTGCTTCACTGCTCCCCCCTCGCTCTCAGGAGCGCGTCGAGTTGGCTCTCATTTTCTAGGCATTCGGTGCTGAGATTTCCCTGCTCGTCCCGGACCTGAACGACGACGTGTTGAAAGCGCTCGCGCGTGCTGACGGCCTCACCGAGCGTCCCCACTTGGAAGTGTTCCAGATCATCCGTGGTGCGGCGCAGGCGGCGGGCGATCGACTGGCGCAGCTCCTGGCGTGCTTCTGGCGACAGATCGGGGCGGACTTTCATGCGATGGACGTGGGATTGGCTCGCCTCGAGCTGGGCCAAGTCCTCGTGAGCTCGATGTTCGAGGCCCGACGCCAGGATGGCTTGTGCGCCGCTCTGGGTGGGGCCGTCGATGTGCTTGCGACCGGCACCTTCGACCTCGCTGCTACCGTCCGCTCCGGTGGCATCCGAGCTACTGGCTGGGGCTAGCTTGGCGTTACTTCTGCTCTCTGGCTCAGGTGGTGCTTCAGAGAGGCAACCCGTGAGTACGACACTTAGGCACAGGGCACTTGGGCCAGCTACTTTTCGAACCCAGAATTTCGCGCGATCCACGACTGGGCAGAACGGCATGAACGCGAGCTACAACAGGGCAGCTTCTCAGTGAAACAGTCGCAGTTGTGCTGTCGACGGAGCCGACATGGTTGGAAGGCGCGTCCACTGTAGGTGTGCGCCCCGGGAGTGTGCGACCGGCGCGTCTGCTCAGAACTCGTCCACCAGCGCTTCGGCTTGCCTCAAGCGCTGCTCTTGTTCCTTCAGCTCCAGCAGTTGTTGCTTGGCTTCAGCGACCACTTCTTCTGGGGCGTTCTCGGCGAACTTCGGGTTCGAAAGGCGCTTTTCGAGACCCGCACTGTCTTTGGCAATCTTCTTCAGGTTGCGCTCGATGCGTTGGCGCTCCTTGCCCGGATCGATGAGACCCTTGAGTCCAACGAGCACCTCGATGTCACCCGCGACCGACAGGACGTACGCTCTGGGGCGTTCCGGGCCTGTCGCCTCGACGATCACCTCGCCATCCGTCTTGACCAGCGTTGCAATCGAGAGTTTTTCTCCCTCGAGCAGCGCTCGAGATTGGGCCGAGTCGGAACGCATGATCACTGGAACGGCTGCGCCTGGGTGCACGGCGTACTCGCTCCTGATGGTTCGGGCGGCGCTGATCGCCTTCATCAGCATCTCCATTTGCGCTTCCGCGACGTCGTCAGTCCGGCCATCCGCGGCGGTAGGATAGCTTGCCAGGGCAAGTGAGACCGCGTGGGAGGCGGGCCTCGGGACACGCTGCCAGAGTTCTTCGGTGACGAACGGGATATAGGGGTGCAACGCCCGCAGAGACGTTTCGATGACGTGTGCCAACACCTCTCGTGTTTCACTCTTGGCAGCGTCGTCGGTGCCGTTGAAGACGGGCTTGCTCATCTCGAGGAACCAGTCACACATGCTCCAGAAGTAGTGGTAGAGAGCGCCCGAGCCGTCATCTAACCGGAAGTTCTCGATTCCGGCGGTGCTTTCTTCCACCACTTTCGACAGTCGGCTCAAGATCCACCTGTTCATTAGCAACGTAACCTGCGGAGGTTTCCCCGTCAGTTCCTGCCCGTCGATGTACGTCATCGAGTATCGGACGGCGTTGTAGATCTTGTTGCAGAAGTTGCGATAGCCCTCGATGCGCTTGGGACTCAGAGCGATGCGCTTGGCTTGCGGAGAGTAGCTGCAGAGGGTGAAGCGCAACGCATCAGTGCCGTAAGCCGGGAAGCCTTCGCCGAATTGAGCCACGGATGGGTAGGCCTTCTTGAACTTCGAAAACGCCTCATCGAATGGTGCCCCGGGCAGGGCTTTGCCGACGACGTCGTGAAAATCGGAACCGTGAATCAAGTCCAAGGGATCGATGGTGTTGGCCTTGACCTTGCTCATCTTGTCCCCCGTTTCGTCGACGACCATGCCGTGCAGCAAGATGCGTTTGAACGGGGGCTTCCCCATGAAATGGATACCCATCATCATCATGCGCGCCACCCAGAAGAAGAGGATGTCGTATCCCGTCTCCATGTCGACAGATGGATAGAATCGCTCCAGAGCGACCGTCTTTTCCGGCCATCCCAAAGTAGAGAACGGCCACAAGCCACTGGAAAACCAGGTGTCGAGGACATCGGGGTCCTGCTGGATCTCGCTAGCCCCACACTTGTCGCACGCTGAGACGTCGGTTCGGCTGACGGTGATGTGGTGACACTTTTGGCAATGCCACGCCGGGATCCGATGACCCCACCACAACTGCCGAGAGATGCACCAGTCTTGAATGTTCGTGAGCCAATGGTCGTAGGTCTTGCGCCACTCTTCCGGAAGAATGACGGTCTCTCCGTTCGCGACAGCTGCTAGAGCCTTTTCCGCTAGTGGCGACGTATTTAGGAACCACTGCGTGGAGATCATCGGTTCGACGACAACTCCGCTACGTTGGGACTTGGGGAGCTGCAGCTTGTGGGGTTTGCTGCCTCGTTCGAGGCCCTTGTCGGCCAGGGCCTTCTTGACGGCCTTGCGGGCTTCTTTGACGGTCATGCCGGCAAATTCGCCACCCAACTCGTTGATGCGCCCGTCCAACGTGAGGATGTTGATTTCTTCGAGGTCGTGGCGCTTGCCGGTGGCGAAGTCGTTGAAGTCGTGGGCTGGAGTCACCTTGACCGCGCCGGTGCCGAACTCCATATCCACCAGGATTTCGTCCGTGATGATGGGGATCTCGCGATCGACGAATGGGTGTTTCAGTCGTTTGCCGTGTAGATGCTCGTACCTGGGGTCATCAGGATGAACGGCCACGGCGGTGTCGCCCAGCATGGTTTCCGGTCGGGTGGTAGCGACGACGAGTTCGGTCGCGCCGGCACCGACGTCGCCTGCGACCTCGTAGGCAAATTCGTAGAGTTCACCCGTGGCCTCCTCGTTCTCGACCTCGAGGTCGCTGAGGGCAGTTTGACTATCCCAATCCCAATTGATGAGTCGGGTGTCCCGGTAGATGAGCCCTTCCTCGAACAGCCGCACGAAGGCTTCGCGGACGGCTCCGCTCATGTCTGGGTCCATCGTAAACTTGAGGCGCGACCAGTCTGCCGAGCATCCCAGGACCCGCATTTGCTCCAGGATGCGGCCGCCGCTTTGTTCCTTCCAGGCCCAGACGCGGTCTTGGAACTTCTCGCGCCCGAGGTCGTGACGCGTGAGCCCCTCGCGCTTCAACTGTCGTTCCACCACTGTTTGCGTTGCGATCCCGGCGTGGTCCATGCCCGGCTGCCACAAGGCGTTGTAGCCTTGCATACGCTTGTGGCGAATCAGCACGTCCTGAATCGTGCCGAAGAGCGCGTGACCCATATGCAGTGAACCCGTCACGTTTGGTGGCGGCATGGAAATGCTGTACGTGGCGCGCTCGTCCCCCTCGGCGGTGCTTGCCTCAAAGACGCCGTTCTCCTCCCAGAACGCATACCATTTACGCTCGGCGGACTCAGGGTCATACGCCTTGGGCATCTCACTCACACTGTCGGTCATGGCGGGGAAACTAGAACAGTAGTCCCAATTCGGAAACGGTTTTCACTGGCGGGCGTGTGCGGAGCCGCACCCGCTCGTGTTTGTGGTCCGGCTGGTCCGTTGCTGTGCGAACATCGCGTTGCACCCCCATTTTTCGAGCGCCGGTGCCGTCGTGCCCGACACAACGCTCGTCGTGGGCGTGCCCCCGTGCGTTCGCCTACAGGCGGCGATGACGACGTTTCCAGCACCGGCGGTCTCACACGGTGTCGACCGAGTGCTAGCCGCAGAGTGGGATCGCTTCAGTGCCAGACCTGACGGACACACTGCGTGTATCGCCAGTCCGCGGGACGGCCAGGGCTGCAGGCTGAGCAGAGCTCGCCGACCACGTCGATTGCTACGACTCGCCGATTGCCACTGTTGCCCGTCGGCTCATACTGTTGTCATGGTCGACGCTTCCACGGCTTCAGCGGTTCATGCGGCACAGACCATCCTTGGGTCCGTGGAGGGCCGCACTTGCTCCGGGGAGGAGCTAACCGGTCTGACGGTGGACTTGGCGAAAGCCATGCTCTCACTGTGCGAGTGCAACACGACCTCTCGCGATCGAGAGCAGGCGGAGGTGTTGGGCCGTATGATGACAGACCGCCGCGGCCAAGTGTTCACTACGGCGCTGACGGATCGAGCCTACCGCTCCTCTTCCTTGAAGCGCGCCGTTGAGCAAGCCCGCTACTTGCTCGAGAAGATCGGGCCACCCTCGTACTTGGGTCCGTTGGAGCGGCTGAGTCTCACCGCATTGCGGCGTGTCGGCACTTGGGTGCCAACGCTCAGTGGTACGGCGATGCTCAATCGTATCGAGCAGGAAACCAGCGCGTTCGTGTTGCCGGCAGGTAAAGAACTAGACGCCTATCTAGCGCGGCGCGGGCGAGACGGAACGCAGGTCAACGTCAATCATCTGGGGGAGGAGGTGCTTGGCGAGACGGAGGCGGAGCGCCGAGTGCAAGGCTACGTGTCTCTGTTGGCTAGACCCGGCGTTGAGACGTTGAGCGTCAAGGTTTCCTCGATTGACAGCCAATTGTCGGTGGTTGCCTTCGACGCGGGTGTTCGACGGGTATCCGAGCGACTGAGGACCATCTACCACGCTGCGCTGGAGCACCGCCGCCGCGATGGTCGCCCGAAGCTCGTCATGTTGGACATGGAGGCGTATCGCGATGCCAGACTCACACTCGCTGCTTTCAAGGAGGCACTAGATTCATCCGACTTACTCGAGTTGACGGCGGGCATCGCGTTGCAGGCGTACTTGCCGGACACTGTCCAATGGCATGCTGAGTTGTTGACCTGGGCTCGCCGTCGTCGCGCGCGCGGTGGGGCGCCGATTCGGACTCGGTTGGTCAAGGGGGCGAACCTCGCCGTTGAAACGGTCGAGTCGAATCTGCATGGGTGGCCGAATCCAATCTACCCGAGCAAGCTGGATGTGGACGCCAACTACAAGCGACTGTTGCTGACGGCTTGCCAGGCTGACAACGTGGACGCGGTGCAGGTGGGCGTCGGCAGCCACAACCTATTCGACGTCTGCTACGCTTTGTTGTTGCGGGTACAGAACGGCGTCTCCGCCGGGGTTGCCTTCGAACTGCTCGAAGGTATGGCCGAGCCATTGCGGCGCTCCCTGGAGCAGGTTGGCGCTCCCACCTTGGTCTACGCGCCAATCGTTGAAGAACACGAATTCCCTAGTGCAATCGCCTACTTAGTTCGTAGATTGGACGAGAATACGGCACCGGAGAACTACCTGGCTCAGAGCTTCTCCATGCGCGCGGGGAGCAGGGCGTGGAGCGAGCAGGAGTCGCGATTTCGTGCGTCGTGTAAACACATCGAACACGTCAGTTCGGAGGCTCGACGCGTCCAGGACAGGTCAGCGGTTGAGCCGGGGCTTTCCCTCACCGAGGACTTCGACAACGAACCGGACACGGACTTCTCGTTGCCGGTCAATCTGTGCCTGTTCCAGGGGTGGCTCGAGAAGACCCAGGCTGCCCAGTTCGAGGTGCGCTCCTTGATTGCCGGTGAGGCGGCCGATAGCAACGTGCGCAGGGATGGGTTCGACCCGTCGAGGCCGGGCTACGTACCGTACGAGGTTCACCTGGCCAGCAGCAACGACGTCGAGCGGGCCCTCGAATGCGCTAGTCGGACACACCTGCAAGGCCCCCCCGCCAGTGAAGTAAGACAACGTTGGCTGAGCGAAGCCGCCAAGGGCCTGCGAATGGCGCGAGCCGAGCTCGTTTCGCTGATGGTGTTGGATTCAGGTAAACGGATCGAAGAGGCGGACATCGAAGTGAGCGAGGCCATTGACTTCGCTGAGTACTACCTCCGCTCTCAGCGCGCGTTGGAGCAAGACGCGACCGTGCGAGTCGAGCCTCGGGGGCTGGTCGTGATCACGCCGCCTTGGAACTTCCCTTTAGCCATTCCAATGGGGGGAGTCTTTGCAGCCCTGGCGGCCGGGGATCCCGCCATCATCAAGCCGGCACTGGAAACGCCCTTGGTGGTCCAACGCGCTTGCGAAGTGCTTTGGCAGGCTGGCGTTCCTCCCCAATGGCTCCAGCTGGTCGTGTGCGAGGACGAGACAGCGTCGCAGTTGGTACGCGATACGCGCACTCGCGCAGTCATCCTGACCGGCGCCACCAGCACAGCCGAGCTGTTCCTCGACATGCGCCCGGGCCTTTCATTGTTTGCTGAAACTGGCGGCAAAAACGCACTCTACGTCTCCGCAATGTCGGATCACGAGCAGGCCATCGCGGACGTAGTTGCTTCCGCCTTTGGGCACGCCGGGCAGAAGTGCAGTGCGTTGAGCCAGCTGATCCTCGACCGCGAGCTGTATCGGGACGACACGTTCATCGAGACGTTCGCAGACGCGACTCGGAGCTTACGTGTTGGTTCGGCGTGGGACCCACAGACGTTCGTCACCCCGTTGATCCATCCGCCAAGTGAGCTTCAGCGACGCGCGTTGACGCAGTTGGAGCCAGGTGAACGTTGGCTCGTCGAACCCCAACTCGACAGCGACAATCCCCGGCTGGTCAGTCCAGGGGTCAAGTTGGGGGTTCGCCCCGGATCGTTTACTCACCGCACGGAGTTTTTCTGTCCTCTGATTGGAGTGCTCGAGGCTGCGGACGTCGGCCGGGCGCTCGAGATCGCCAATGGGACCCCTTACGGGTTGACGGCGGGTATTCACAGCTTGGACGAACGTGAGCAAGACGTATTCATTGACGGCATTCAGGCGGGCAACATCTACGTCAATCGTCGCATCACGGGCGCCGTCGTGCGTCGCCAGGCGTTCGGCGGGTGGAAGAAGTCATCGTTCGGTGCTGGCGCCAAAGCTGGTGGCCCCAACTACGTAGCCCAACTCAGTCAGCTCCACGATGCCGCACGGTCGGGCGGCGCTTACCAGGCTGGAGCACGGGCAGGCTTGCCGGATCGGGTGCGGCGTGTCGTCGAGCGGCTAGTGGAATTGGCTCCGGCACTGGAGTCAGACCGACTCTGGGACCTGGCCGCCGACTTCACTGAGGTGCACACCCAGGAGTTCGCGAGCGGATACGACGCGAGCCGTCTGCTGGGGGAGGACAACCTGTTTCGGTACCGGCCACTTCGGGGCCTGGTCCTCATCGTTACCGCCGCAACCTCCGCATGGGACATGGCGCATACGGCCTTGGCTGCCGTGGTGGCTGAATGCCTACTGGAAGTCCTGAGTGTGAGTGACGTGATCGAAGCAGATGCCGAGAGGCTGCCGTTGTTCCGAGCCCTCGCCGGACGAGCTGTGCCCGACCCAGACGCCCTCCTGGAGCACCTAGAGGTCACGGGAGCAGAGCGCATTCGGCACGTGGGGCCACCCAACGAACGCCTTCTGCGGCTAGCCCACCGCCGGGGCATCCATCTCATTTGGGAGCGCCCACTCTCGGCACCCCGTTGGGAGTTGCTGCACTACACGCGCGAACAGGCCGTCAGTGTGCGCTTTCATCGCTATGGCCACCTGGGCTTCCGGGAGGGCAGGTAAGCGTTGTTCCCACGCCGCAACTACCTGTGGATATCTGGGCAAAGTTACCGACATCTCGTCGGTCGGAAATGGGACGGTATCTTCGCAGATCCTGCTTTGTGGCGTTGGAGTCAGCGGGCCACAAGGGAGCAAAATTGCTGTGGAAACGTTCCTCACCATGAAACTTTCCTCGCTCGTGAAAGTGCTCCTCAAAAAGTGCAGAGCGTCGGCTGACCTCACGCCGTTGAAGGCATTCGTTGTCAGGTGTTGAATATGAAGACCAAACAACTAGTTGGGCTGGCGCCCCTTCTGCTCGGAGTCCTCGCGTGCTCCGGCGATGTTGGTTCGCCCATGACCTCGGACCCGGGTGCTGCGTCGACGAGTCCGGGCGCAACCGGGCCCGGTGTGGTCGGTCCGGTTGCTACCGTACCGGGTGCGACGACCCCCATCGCGGGGCCTAGCGGCACCGTTGCCCCGGTCACGCCGGTGGAAGACCTGGCGGTCCCCGACGATCCGCTGGCCGACACGGTGGAAAGCGCGCCCGTCCTGGAGATAATTCTCGATGGGCAGCCCTTGTACGCACGCATCGTGCGCTTGACCCACGACCAGTGGGAAAACTCGGCACGCTACCTGCTGCAGATCGACGAGACTGGCCAACGCCAAAACCTGGCGGACGACGTGACTGCCGTTTACGAGTTCTCGAACCACGAAGAACTGCTGTTCATGAATGCGAACCTCTACCGCGATTACCAGATGGCGGCAGAAGAGCTCGCCGCTGCCATTGGAGCGAACGACGCGGCCATATCGGCCGTGTATCCGGGTCAGGATGCACAGGGTTTCATCGAGACCGTGGGCCGCCGCGCTTTCCGGCGTCCGCTGACTGGCGACGAGGTGCAGGCGCTTCAAGCGCTCTACGACGAGGGCGCTGCTCTGACGGAGAATGGCAATACCCCGCACGCGCGTGGCGCGGCGATGGTGCTTCAGTCCCTGCTTCAGTCGCCCCACTTCCTGTATCGCACCGAGTTCTCGGACCCCGGCTCCCGCCTGACGGGCTACGAAATCGCCGCCAAGCTCTCGCTTCTGCTGCGCGGCGTGACCCCGGATGACAACCTGCTCGATCGAGCCGCCAACGGCGAGTTCGACAACGACGCAGGGGTTCGTGCGTTGGCAGAAGAGATGATCGATGAACCCGCTGCGCGCGAGGTGATGCGGCGCTTCCACGGCGAGCTCTTCAAGATGCACCGCTACGAGAGCATCGTGAAGATCGATGTGCCTGACTATGACGAGGCGACGAACTATGAGCTGCAGGAAGCGGCGTACATGTTCTTTGATCGCATTTTCAGCCAGTCGCTGGGTGTGAGGGACATCTTCCTGTCCACCGTGGGTTACGTTGGACCGCTGATGGCGCAGTACTATGGCGTCCAGGCACCGGCGTCCGGGATGCAAGAAATGGATCTCGGTCCTGACCGTCCCGGATTCTTCACCCATCTTCCGTTCTTGATTCTGAACTCTCAGAACCTCGTGCCCGACCCGATTCACCGTGGCGTCACCCTGAACATCGACATGATGTGCACCACCATCCCGCTGCCACCTCCCGGGTCTAACATCGAGATCCCGCCGGGGGAGGCAGGATGGAGTAACCGCGAGCGGATCTCCGCCGCCTCAGGTCCGGGCAGTTGCGGCGCCTCCTGCCACGCGCCCTACATCAATCCTCTTGGCTTTGCCTTCGAGAATTTCGATGGTCTCGGTCGGATTCGTGTCGAGGACAACGGCAATCTGGTCAACACCATGTCCCGCTATCCGTTTGCAGAGGGGAATCAGGTGTTCTCTGGCGCTGCGGAGTTGATGCAAATCATGTCCGAGGCCGGCCAAGTTCACGATTGTTACGCCAAACACCTGGCCAACTTCGCTCTTCAGCGCGAAATGACTACTGGTGACCAGGCGATGATTGATGCTGTCGCTGCGGAGAGCCGCGGCGGGGCATCCCTGAAAGAAATGATTCTAGCGCTCGTCTCGCAGCCAGCATTTACGACGCGCGCGACAGGAGGTGCACTGTGAAAGTTGGATTCAGTCGCGGTCAACGGTCCGTCGTCAATCGTCGCGCGTTCCTGCGAGGTGCCGGCGGCTTGGCCTTAGGTCTTCCGTTCTTGGAGAGTCTCCCCAGCCGTTCCGCATGGGCGGCGAATGGCGAGCCGATCTTCAGCTTCTTCATCTGCCACTCGTGTGGTGTCGTCGACAGTGACTTCGGTCCTAGTGCGGGACCCATCACCGAGGCCAGTCTGTCCGGCAAGGCCATGAGTGCGTTGGCTCCCTACGGCAGTCGAATGTTGGTGGTGCGCGGCGTCAACTTCGCGGGAGGCGGCGGTGGCTGCGGTCACGCGGACGGCCTGTGCAAGGCCTTGACTGGCGTTTCCCCCGTCGGTTCGAGCAACACCGCAATGGGCGGTGGTCCGTCGATCGACACCGATATTGCCAACGCGCTCAACCCCAGCGGCACGCCGCCTCTCGCGTTGTACGCGGGCATGGAAGGTGGCTACATCGACGCTCGGTTGTCGTTCGTCCAGTCCGGCCAGGTGCGGGCAGCAGAGAGCAATCCCTATCAGGTCTACCGGGATCTGATTGGGCTGGCCCCGAACGCCAGCAGTGGCGGTGGGGGCGCGGTAACGCCGGCGCCGGCCGAGAACCCGGCTGACCCTGCGGATACGCAGGCGATTGTGGATGAGCTCGCTGCGCGTCGCAACAGCGTCAACGACTACGTTCGCGACCAACTCAATGCGATCAAGGCCAAGTCTGTACTCAGCCAGGCGGATCGTGACCGTCTCGATCTGCACTTCGAGTTGATCCGGGACATCGAAGTCACGATGGACGACATGGGTATGACTGGTAGTGACATTCCACTGGTGGGCGGTGGCCCACTGCAGGGCTGCACTACAGACGGTCTGAATGCGGGCGACTTCGACGCTTTCAGCGACGGTCGCTCCCACAACGCCAACGGTAGACAAGAAGAGGTCGCGCTGCTGCAGATGTCGCTGACGGCCTTCGCTTTCGCCTGCAACCTCAACCGCACCGCAACTCTGCAGGTCGGCGACGGCACGGACGGCACCGTCTACGACGTGCCAAACAACGCTCGCGGCTGGCGCTTCCACCACATCAGCCATCGCATCCAGTCGGATGGCGATGTCGGAAACGACCAAATGGCGCTCGAGGCCCACAAGGAGATCGATGCGCTCCGCATGCAGACCTTCAGAGCGGGCCTCGACAAGTTCGCCGAGTACACCACCGCGTCCGGCACCTTGTTTGACAGCTCAGTCATTCTCTGGACGAACCACATCGCTGATGGGCCATCCCACTCGGGGAACAACGTGCCACACATCTTTGTCGGTAGCGCGGGCGGTGCGCTCAAGCAAGGTGAGACGATTCAGATGGGCAACGGCGGTTTCGGTGGCGGTGTGGCGAATGCCAACGTGCTGAACACCATCAAGCAGGCAGTCGGTGCCCCCACGAACGGCAGTACTGTCTCTGAGATGCTCGCCTGAGCGTCCTCCCGCGAGTGTGAGTGGGCGCTCACGAAAGAAGCCCCGACGAATCCGTCGGGGCTTCTTCGTTTGCGCTGCCGTCGGTGCAACGGCCGTCAGTATCACCAGTACCGTTGGCCTGCTGCGACTGTGCGCTCGGCTTGAACCTACTTGGTCAGCCTGGCGATCTCTTCCTTGATCAGCGTTTCGGCGAGTGCGGGCACGACCTCCCAAACCGCCGCTTCCACGACTTCCTTCGACAGAGCCAACACTCCCTGTACCTGCTCCGGGGTCAGGCCCAGGTCGCGCAGTCGGGCTTCCATCGCGTGTCCGTTGGTACCTGACGTGGTGGGGACAGCGGACGCCGCTACCGGCGGCGCCGAGGCCGGCACCGGTCTAGCGGGGGGTGCCGACTCCTGGGCGGGCGGTTCGATGGTGATGGCTTCGAGTTCCTCGGGTTCGACGGCGACCGGTGACTCGGGTTCGAGGACTGGCCGCTCCGACACAGCGGACTGCGGAGCTACCGTCGACATATCGGGCTGGATTGGTCCTGGTGCGGCCACCATTACTGGTGCGGGCATCACGGGGGCTGCTGTTGGGGCTGCAGCAGCAACGTTACGAGAGGGCGCACTAGCCAGCTCTCTCACTTTGTCGATCATCGACTGGGTGTCGAACGGCTTGTCGATGTGATCGTCTGCTCCCACGGCCGCAGCGCGCGCAGCGTCGAATGGATGGTGTTTGCTTGAAACCAACAGCACGCGCGTTTGCGGGAGTTCACCCTTGATACGTTGACAAAGTTCGTAGCCGTCGTCGTTTCCAATAGCGACATCGAGCAAAGCCACCACGGGCGACGCCTGGTAGAGCCGCTCCATGGCCTCCTCGGCCGAGCTGGCAAGGACGGTGTCGAAGTCCTCGCCCGCAAAGGTGATTTCGATCACCTTGCGCATCGTGGTGCTGTCATCTACCGCCAGGAGAGTGGTCAAGAGGTCCTCCGCAATCTTCCGCGCCCGAGCCATGGTTCATCCAGGGCTCGACCAAGTGTGTCAATGTTGGACCCATTTTCCAGTACTTGCAGCCTTCGCGGCTAGTTTTTGGCGATCCACTCGATTATGTAACCCGCACCCGGGGCTGGATTGACGCGGAACAGCCCACCTTTTACCCACACTACCCGACTTGACCCTCCCGCGGTTGACGGCTAAGCCCGCCCCATGCTTCCTGCCATTGCACGGGTACTTCACGCCGGCCTCGCTGCCGCAACCATTGCTCTAGCTGCTCCGGCCCTGACGGCCGACGTCGCGACACAAATAGCCGTGATCGACACTGAGCGTGCGGTGATGGAGACGGAGGATGGCTTGCGCATGCGTGCGACGCTGAAGAAGCTCTTTGACGAGCGTCAGCTGCAGCTCGATGAAAAGCAGAACTCGCTGCAGAAGGAACGCGAGGACCTCGAGAAGCAACGAGGCGTGCTGAGTCGTGACGTGCTCGCCCAGCGAGCCGAGAAGTGGCAAATCGAAGCCGCCCAGGTTCAGCAGATGTTTGTCGAGTTCAATCAAGAGCTGCAGAAGAAGCAGAACGAGCTGATGCAGCCCATCCTGAATCAGGCGCTGAAGATCGTGCAGAACATCGCGACCCAGGATGGCTACGTCATGGTCGTCGACAAGCAAGCCGTTCGCTACTTCCGCCCGGAGTTGGACGTTACCGATGCAGTCATCAAGGCGTACAACGGTAGTGATTCGGCGACCGGAACTGCGGCGCCGGCTCCCACTCCAAAAGCGTCGAAGTAGGTTCGTGGCGGCTGGCTTGTGCCTTGCGCGCGAGTAGCGCGCCAGTTGATCCCGTCATCGGGCGCCGCATTCAAGCTCCGAGCCAGTGGCGCCGCACGCGTTGCTGCACCCCCGCCGGCTGCGTTACTCGTCGCTCGAATGCTTCAGCATGCTCGACTCCTCGCGCCTTTCCGGCGGCGTGGCGCATCGACGCTCTCGGGGCTCACGCAATTCTGACTGGGCTCCTCAGCGCGTGTAGGGATCGCCTGCCACGTTTGCTGACCTGGGGTACCGGGAGCGAGTGTGTGCAGGGTACTTCTTGGGAAGACCGGTAGCTGGTCTTCTAGTGGTCGTTTGAGGTGAACGTCTCGCGTTTGAGAAAGCATGCGAATCGATTCTGCCGAGTGTCGAGGACCAGCGTGTTGGCGAACTCTCCTACGCCATACTCTCCTAAGCCAAACTGCCGCAGCTGGCTTGTTGTAGCTGCGTTGTCGGTATTGGCCTACTCAACCCGACACCGTCCGGAGCACTCGGGGAAGAGGTGCTTAAGTACTTTGGCAACCGTGTCGATCCAAGGTGCTACGCTGACATGGAACGACCACTTCGGCGCTCGGTGTCGTCAGTTCGCGACGCCGCCTCTTCGAACGATCTGTTGACGCGCCCAGCCGCTCGAGATGATTTGTGTCAAACTCATATCGGTTCTGCGCGTCGAATCAATCTCTGGACACGTTGTCGTCCTGTGAACACAATCTCGACTACCGGGGAACGAACACTGGCTTCGCCCTCGGGGAGCGACAACCACTGATGCAGCACCACGACCTTAGATTCTCTCCGTTCCACTTTGCCACGCGTCTTAGGGGGCGAGGGCTTGCATCGGTGAGCGTCTTTTGCGGCCTACTCCTCGTGGCGTGCAGTGACTCGCCATCGACGAACGTACCCGGTGATGGCGGCGCGGAGACGGACGAACTGGGCCCTGGACGCAGTGACGTTGTAGTCTTGGTGGAAGAGGATCCGACGGACTGCAAAGCGCTGACCTGCGATGACTTCGACGCGGACTGTGGACCAGTGTCGGACGGTTGTGGCGGTGTACTGTCATGTGGAGAGTGCGAACCAGGAGAGGTGTGCGGTCTCGTTGAGCGCAACCACTGCGGCCGTTCGACGGACCTCTGCAATCGAATCCCGGAAGGGGAGGCGTGCGCTGGTCGCGAATGTGGCACCGCTGGGGACGGCTGCGGCGATAGCTACGATTGTGGTAGCTGCGGGTCAGGTGAATTCTGCGGTATCGTCGAGCCGTTCGTTTGCTCCAGCGTCGACGATGCGCAGAAGAACTGCCCGGCGAAGATTGAGACCTGTGCAGAGCAAGGGGTCGAGTGCGGTTTGGCCGGCGACGGCTGCGGAGGCCTGTTGGATTGTGAAGCCGAGACCGGCGGATGTTCCGAAGGGGAGCTCTGCGGCGCAGGTGGTCCCGGGCGATGCGGCGCAGCCGATGGTTGTGACCCCATCGATGAGGGGGAAGCCTGTGCTGGCAAGCAGTGCGGGCTGGTCAGTAACGGCTGCGGCGGGAGCCACGACTGTGGCGCTTGTGCAGAAGGAGAGTTCTGTGGGGCAGAAGTTGCTTTCGAGTGTGCCGAGCTAGCTGCCCAATGCATACCCCAAACGCCAGACGAGGCGTGCGCCGACAAGGATTGCGGCATCGTCTTCGATGGCTGCGGCGGGAATGCCGAAAACATCATCGATTGTGACGAGATCAGTGGAGGATGCGGCGCGGGAGAGTTTTGCGGCCTCTCTGAGCCGTACCGCTGCGACTCCTTTCCTGACGTTCCCTGTGAAGCGGCGACGAGCTGCGAGGAACTCGGTTGGGAGTGCGGCACAGCGATTGACGAATGCGGCAATGCGTTCGACTGCGGCGCCGAAGAGCGCAGTTGCGACCCGGCGCGCGAAACCTGTACCGGTGGGCTCGGTGGGCCGGCGTTGTGTCTGAGCGGCGTCGAAGGTGCGGACGGTGCTTGTCCGCTCTGCGAGGCGATTCCGAACTGCACGGGCGTTGGTGGAACGACCGAGATTACCGGCAGGGTCATCACAGCCGGGCGCGCCGACGATGATGTGGCAAACCAGGTAGGTGTGCCCAACGCCTTCGTGTACATCCTACGCAGCAATGACGAGACGACGCTACCGGCTATCGAATCTGGCATCCCGCTGGGTGGGCTTGCCTGCGATCGCTGCGAGGACCAAGACCTAGGACCAGTTCTCGCCAGTTCGAAGTCCGATCCGCTTGGCTACTTCAGCCTCAAGGGTGACATCCCCGTTGGAGAGGAGTTCGTGCTGGTCACTAAGCTGGGCAAGTGGCGCCGAGCTCAGAAGTTCACGCTGCCGGATGCGGCACGGTGTGCAAGTACGGAACTCCCCAACGCCGCAACTCGTCTGCCTCGGCATATGGCAGATGGGCTTGCCGTGAACATCCCGCGCATAGCCGTTACGACCGGCCAGATCGATGCGATGGAGTGCGTGTTCGAGAAGATGGGCGTCACCGTTGCCGAGTTCTCTGAGCCAGGCGCCGACGGAACTGCCCCCGCGCGCATCCATCTCTACGGTGAGGACGGCGCAGAGCTGCCGACGGGCTTCACTCCGAAGGAAGACCTCCACACCGACCTTGAACGGGTGATGAGCTACGACCTGGTGGTGTTCGACTGCGAGGGGACTGGCTCG
The DNA here is from genome assembly GCA_050298815.1 of Polyangiaceae bacterium. Classification (GTDB taxonomy): domain Bacteria; phylum Myxococcota_A; class Polyangia; order Polyangiales; family Polyangiaceae; genus SZUA-265. The sequence continues at coordinate 281,682 of JBNKUV010000100.1, read as the reverse complement.
TCCGACAACGATGCCCACGACCCAATCATTCGGGAGTACGTCAATCGCGGTGGGCGTGTCTTCGCCAGCCATCTCGAGTTCAAGTGGATCTACGATAACGGCACTCTCGACTACGACCCCTCCACTGCTGTGGACACGGGTCTGCAGCCTGCAGCGACCTGGAATCCGTCCGCGAGCACCGACATCGACAACGGAACTGGCTTGGTATCACTGGATCGGCCCGGCGCTAATCCCGGAAAAATTCAGGACTTCGCTGACTGGCTGCTCAACGAAGGTGCCGCCAACTCCGAATACCAGCTCGACATCATCGAGCCTAGAGACATAGCGCTCACCGTCGGTACGGCTTCCGAAGAGTACCTCTACCGTCTTTTGGACGGAGCCGCTACCTCAGTCCAACAGTTTGCTTTCAACACGCCATACGGAGCGCCGCCTGAAGCGATCTGTGGGCGTGTGGCGTACAGCGGCTTTCACGTCTCCTCAGGCGGTGACCCTTCTGCATTCTCCGACGTAGTATTTCCTGAACATTGCGACGGAACAACGGGTCTAAGCGGCGATCTCACGGACCAAGAGAAGGTCCTGTTGTACATGTTGTTTGACGTTGGTGCCTGCGTCGGCACGGGGCAGCCTGCACCACCAGAGTGTTTACCGGTCGATGATTGCACGGGTCGTTGCGGTTCGCTGCCGGACGGTTGCGGTGGCGTGTTGGATTGTTCGTGCACCGACGGGGAGGTATGCGCGCCAGGTGGCTTGTGCACTGTCCCGGCATGCGTTGTCGCCGGCTGCGTCGAGCAAGGCGCCGAGTGCGGTGTCGTGAGCGATGGGTGCGGCGGAACCATTGAGTGTGGAGAGTGCGAGTTGCCGGAGGTTTGCGGTGGTGGAGGTGACCCGAACCGTTGCGGCCTGCCCGGTTGCCCCGAGTCCTGTGACGGTCTAGACGCGGAATGCGGCTGGGTAGAAAATGGGTGTAGCAACGGCATCGATTGTGGGCCGTGCCCCGAGGGCGAATACTGTGACGACAACCGCTGCATTGGCTGCGAGCCCGCGAGCTGTGAGACGCTGGACGCTGAGTGTGGTCTCGTGGGAGATGGCTGTGGTGACGTCCTAGACTGCGGGGAGTGCCCGGAGGGTGAGGTCTGTGGAGCCCAAGAGGCGTTGCGCTGCGGCCCTTGTCAGAAGCTTTCTTGCGACGAACTCGAAGCGGAGTGCGGAGACGTCGGGGATGGTTGTGGCGGTACTCTGGACTGTGGCCAGTGTCCGAACGACGAGGTTTGCGGGCTGGATGAACCGTTCAAGTGTGCAAGTCCGCCAGAGTGTGAGCCGCTGACATGCGAAGCGGCGGAAGCGGAGTGCGGCGAAATCGGTGACGGTTGCTCGAAGGTAGTCGATTGCGGGCGGTGCCCGACCGGTGAGACCTGTGGGCTCGTCCAACCCAACAAGTGCGCGGGCGCCGCGCGGGCACGCTGAGCGCCGATACGAGCCGGTGATCGCCCACGGCCTGCGACGGCGGCACAGGACGACGCTCGCTCAGCTGCCGAACAGCGGAGCTCGGAATTCGTCAGCTCAGTCGCCGAGGATCTCCTCGAACGCCCGATCGATCTCTTCGTCGGGGGCTCGTGGTCTGCCGGAAGGCGTCTGTTGTGGAGTCTTGCTCAGCTTCTCTACGCGGTGCTTCGCGTCGCGGTACGCCTGGTTGCGTCGCAGGACCTGCCGAAAGTTGTAGATCGCCTGATCCAGCTGCCCCGCCTGCTCGGAAGCATGACCAATCGCGTAGAAGAGTTGGCACTCCTCTTCCGCACTCTTCCTGGAGGCGTCGAGTCCGCGGGAGTACGCGTCCATGGCCCTGTCCCACATCTGTTGATCGCTGTAGATCTCGCCTGTGGAGATGAATGCCCTGCACTCATAGTCTGGATCGCGCGAAGCGATCTCGAACTCCTCGATCGCGTCGTCGAGCAGGCCCATTTCCATGTAGGCGAGACCAAGGTCGTGATGGGTTGCCGCGTCGTTCTCGGCGACTTGTTTCTTCACGGAAGTCTTGAACTTCTCGAACAGGTCGTCCACATCGACGCCCGAGGGCTTTTCGCCTGGCCCTGGAGGGCGTTGAGACGCGCGCACCGCTTCTTCCAGTTCGGCGAGTGAGAGCTGAAGGTCTTCGTCTAGGCTGTCACCGGGGCGCTTGCTGGTCGTCCGCTGGAGCTTCGCGCTTGGATCATCGGTCGGGGCCTTACTATCCGCCAGTAGCTCTTTGATTTCAGCGAGGGACTCGAGCAGCAGGGGATGGTCTGGGTGAGCGAGTAGCTGAGCCTCCAGCAGTCGGCGAGCTTCACCCAACATGCCGCGTGAGCCAAAGAACTCGACCTCCTCCAAAGCTTCTTCGACTGAAAGCTTGGGTGTGGGCACCGCGGACGAAGACGACGATGGCGGCGGTGGGGGTGGAGCTGGAGTTCGAGAGGAGCTGGCCGTTCCAGGTGGAGGCGGAGGGACAACGCTCGGAACGCTGATGCTGGAGATAGGCGGCGCTGGCGCGGCGTCGGCATCTGATTGCCACGCGCCGGTGCTGGCCGGTACCGCGGACTCTGGCGCTGATGCCACCGCCGCCTCCTCTGTGTCGTGCGCGGGTGCGTCGGTGCTCGGCCAGGACGCCGGGGCAGCTGTAAAGGAATCCGAGGCCGGTGGCGCTCCGGCCGGAGCGTGTGCAGATGCCGGAGCCTCTGCCGGTTCGTCGGTTTCGTAGGGGGCGGTGGCCGGTGAGCGAAGCTCAGGCTGTGCTTTGAGCAACGCTCGGAGCATCTCCCGGGCGGGCTCGCATGCCGGTTCTTCGTCCAGCACGTTCAGCAGGACGGACAGGCCGTGGTCGGGTCGCTCGAACTCGACGTAGATGTCGACCATCTCGAGCATCTGTTCGATGGCGCCGTCACGATCACCGACGTCCGTGCACAGGTCGCGCAGCATCTCGTGCAATTCGATCGAACGAGGGTCGTCGACGAGCGCTGCCCGAACCAGCTGTATCCCTTTGTCGAACAAGGACAGATTGCGGTACGTGCGCGCGTCCGCCAGAGTCCGCCGACTATTCTCGATGACATCGTCATAGTCCTTTAGGGTGCGCCCCGTGACGGGCGCTGGTTCTGACGAGCTTGGCGGCGACGTCACCGCGCGCGTCGTGGGAGGTGCACTGCTGGCAGCCGGCGCGGAGGCTGTCGACTCCAGCGGTGGCGCCACGGACATCCCGGGCGGAAGCGGAGGTGGTCCACGACGCCGAGGAGGCGGCGCCACACTTCGTGACGGAGGTGGCGGAGCGTGCTGCGGGCGACTGCTTGGCGGATTGGGTGGCGGTTTGGAGCTACCCAGGTTCGTCGCGGCGGGGCGGGGCCGGCCCAGATACGACGGTGGCGGCGGTCGGGAGCTGACCAGCTCCAGTCGTGGCGGTCCTGAAGAGCGCGCCGGTTTGGGTGGCGGAATCGAGCGCGCCTGAGCAGGCTGCTCCGGTTTGACCGACCTCCCGCCTGGCGCGGGCATGTCGAGTAGAGCCTGCACCTGTTCATCTTCGGGGGCGGCTCGCTGCAGAAACTCGAGCGCGTCGTTCCACGCGGCTCTTTCACCCTGTTCGTGGGCTAGGCGTGCAATTTCCTTGTGGACCTCGATGGAGCGGTCCTGGTGACCGATGAGCTCGAAAGCCTGCGCCAACATGCCCAACGTCTCTAGGTTGCTCGGGTCTGCTTGGAAGCAGATCTGTAGGCGGGACAGTGCCTGCATTCCTTCGGCTTCCGTGCCGCGCTTCAAGTACAAGCGGGCCGCAAGCTTGGCCTGTTTGGGAGCGGGCTTGATGTGCAGCATTCGCTCCAACACTCGCAGTGCATCTTCTTCTTGTTCGGCGGCGAGCAAGAGACTCGTGGCGGAGTTGAACGAGCTGAGCGCTTCGTCTACTCGGCCTACCCGGAATAATCCTTCGGCAAGGCGCAAGTGGGGCAGAGGGACGTTCGGGCCCAGGTCCGTCATTCGCTGGTAGTACTCGAGGGCCTCCTCGTCGCGTTCGGCAGCCCTGAGGCGGGCCGCCTCGTCGTCCAACGTCCGCAGCGCGTCATTGACCAGGCCAAGCTGCCCGTAGAGAAGCGTCAGGCGCTCGACGACGTGCGAGTACTCGTCTACCTGAGCCGGGACGAACTGATGGATCAGCTCGCGGATCTGCTTGTAGACGGCAATGGCCTTGAGCCCAGCTCCCTGCTCCGCGTAGAGGGCGGCAGCTTGGTCGTAGGTGCGGATCGCACCGGTGTAATCCTCGGCGCGAGCTTGCACGTCACCCGCTCTGAGCAGAACCTTGGTGTCGGACGGGTTCAGTTCGAGTAGCTTGGCGTACTGGCCCAGGGCCTGCTGGTAGTGGCCTTGGTCAGTGAGCGCCTGTGCAGTTTGCAGTATTTGATGGGGATCCAAGCCGACCGCCTCACGCGAATCGAACACCGATTCGGCGTCCGTCGGTATTTAGGTGGGTTTCAGATACTCGGTCAAGCACCGTGGCCCACAGATGCCTACTGGAGCGCCCCAGGACCAGAGTGCCGGCCACGACGCCTCAAAACCTACGCGACTCCCGGCGAAACGGCAATCGGAGCGGCGCCCGGGCCCCAAAGCCATTGCCAAACGCGGCGAGCTTGCTCAAGTTGCCCATAGATGTCCAACTTTAGAGCCCCTTTCGCGCCCGGCGGCCCATTCGCCATCGACGAGGAAATCTGCCGCAAGCTCCTCGCAGTTGCGCTGGCCAACGGAGGCGACTACGCCGATCTGTTCTTCGAGTATCAGACTGCCGCTAGTTTCAGTTTTGAAGAGGGCATCACCCGGAGCGCGGCCCGCAGTGTCAGCATGGGCCTGGGCGTTCGGGTCCAGCGCGGGGACGCCACGGGCTACGCTCATGTCGAAGATTTGAGCTATGAGGCGATGAAGCGCGCCGCGGAAACGGCCGCCAGAATCGCCCACGCTGGAAAAAGTGTCGACCCGGTGGCGGTCACTCCGATGGAAACGCCTCAGCGCTACGAGCTGGCAGAGTTCTCGATCGATGTGCCCGGCCAGGACAAGCGCGGTCTGTTGGAGCGAGCGAGCGCCGCGGTGCTCGCGTTCGACCCCAAGATCATCAAGGCGGAGGCGTCGTTTTCGGAGGAACTTCGCGAGATCCTGATTGCGACGAGTACGGGACGTTTCGTCCGTGACCGGCAACCGCTCATGCGCTTCGGAGTGCGGGCGATTGCAGAACAAGGTACGCGTCGTGAAGCCGGCCGAAGTGGCGGCGGCGGGCGCACTGCGATGGGTTACTTCGAATCGCACACGCCTGAAGAACACGCGGAAACAGCGGCGCGTCAGGCCCTAACACTTCTGGATGCACGCGAAGCTCCCGCGGGGCAGATGGAGGTCGTGCTGGCGCCAGGGGACAGCGGGATCCTGCTGCACGAGGCAGTCGGACATGGACTCGAAGCGGACTTCAATCGCAAGGGCACCAGCAACTACAGTGGTCAGATCGGCAACGTCGTAGCGAGTGACCTATGCACAGTGGTAGATGACCCCACAATTGCCCACAGTCGTGGCACCATCAACGTCGACGATGAGGGCAACGACCCTCAGAAGGATGTCCTGATCGAAAACGGCGTGCTTCGAAGTTACATGCACGATCGCCTGAGTGCTCGACACTACGAAACACAACCGAACGGCCACGGCCGCCGCGAAGACTTCACGAGTGTTCCGTTGCCGCGGATGACCAACACGATACTCACCGCCGGTCCCCACGACCCCGAGGAGATCCTCAGGAGCGTAAAGCGCGGAATATTCGCCAAAAACTTCGGCGGTGGCCAGGTAGACATCTCCAATGGCGACTTCGTCTTTTCGTTGACTGAAAGCTACTTGATCGAAGACGGAAAACTCACTGCACCGTTAAAAGGCGTGAACCTGATAGGAAATGGTCCGGAAACACTGCGAGAAGTAAGCATGCTAGGCCACGATGTCGCACTCAGTGACGGCATCTGGACCTGCGGCAAAGACGGACAGAGCGTCCCCGTTGGCGTGGGTTGTCCAACCATCAAAATTGCCCGGATCACAGTAGGTGGCACCGATCTCAGTTGAAAAACCCCGGATTCGTTCCTTTGTCGCTGTTGTTGGCCACGGCCCACTGCTCGAACGGGAGGATGGCGCCGCCATCACCCTGAGGCAGCTGGGTGCGCAGGTCCGCACTCTCGACCTGTGGGACGATCCGATAAATCTGTTCAGTGAAGACGACGTCAACGTCGAGTCCCGCCCTCGTGCGCTCCTGTTTGAGGCCTTGGACAGACCCGATCTGGCGATAGCTGCGTTGCGCGCCGTGCGCAAAGAGCAGGTATTCGACAATGTTGGCGCCATCATTTCCGTCACCGTGGGGCAGATAGCTCGAATTGAGCCCTCCAGCGGCTTTGATGACTTCGTGCTTCACCCTTACGTCCCAGAGGAGGTCTACGCTCGCATCCGCGCGGTCGAGTGGCGCCGCAGTGAATTTGCCACGGATGAGCGCCACAAGGTGGGTCCAATCGTGCTCGACAAGGCAGCTCATGAAGTAACCGTTGCCGGTCGACCAGTGGTGTTGACCGCCAAAGAGTTCGCGTTGCTCGCGTACCTATGCGAGAGGCGCGGCAAAGTGCTTTCTCGAGACCACTTGCTAGCCCGCGTTTGGGGCAATAGGTACGATGGAGGTCCGCGAACAGTGGACATTCATGTGCGACGATTGCGTGCCAAACTTGGCGATGCATTGCCGTTGGAAACACTTCGAGGCTCAGGCTATAAGCTGCGCATGCCGGATCCGGATCCCCCGGACTCCGATAGCCTCGATGATGATGAAGATGAATGATAGTCGTCTCCACCGGGTGTCCAGCAAGTATAGGTCCTGAAGTCGCCGTCCGCGCAGCCATGGAGCTGCGCGGCGTGCGCGTCCTCGTTGGCGACAAGGCAACGCTCTTGGCGGCAGCGAAGCTCGTGGGCGCGCCGATTCACAAGTTCCGTCTGTTGACCGAGCAAAAGCCGCGTGGAGGCGGGATCTACATCCATCACGCGGGGCCGCCGCTCACGACAAAGGACCGAAAGCCGGATGAACCAACCCCGGTGGCGGGCGAAGCGCAGCTTGCTTACGTCGAGGAGGCGTTTGCCATTGCCAAGCGCAACAACGCGGCCCTCGTCACCGCTGCGGTGAGCAAGTCCGCGATCGCACGATCAGGCCTGCGTCGTGCGCGCTCGTTTCTTGGTCACACGGAGTGGCTCGAGACGCTCGACGGCGCGGGTCCCGTCACGATGTGCTTCTACTCGCCCAAGATATCTACCGCACTCGTCACGACCCACCTCCCGCTGCGCAAGGTGAGCAAAGCGATCACTGCTGAGAACGTTCGTCGCGCAACGCGGCACTTGGCTCGAATGTTGCGCCGCGCAGGCCTGGACAAGCCGATCATCGCGGTCGCCTCGCTCAACCCTCATGCTGGCGAGAGTGGGTTGTTGGGGGATGAGGAAGCCAAGGCAATTCTCCCAGGGCTCACGCAGGCCAAGCGAAAGCTCTACGGAAAGGCCAGAGTAGAAGGTCCTATTGGCGCGGAGACCGCATTTCGCAAAGCCGCGGCCGGTGAGTACCATGGCGTCGTGGCCATGTATCACGACCAAGCGACGATTCCGATGAAGCTTCTCGCGTTCGGCGAAGCCGTCAACGTTACAATGGGTCTGTCCATCGTGCGAACTAGTGTGGACCACGGTACTGCGTACGACATCGCTTGGCGGGGTACTGCCGACTATTCGGGAATGCTCAATGCAATGAAGCTGGCGCAGCGGCTCAGGAGTAGTCGCGACCGCGACGAATAGTGTTCTCGTGTGCCGGAACGCTGCCGAGCGACGAGCAACGCTGTGGGCGGGGATGCCGCGGCTAAGTAATTTCGACTGGGTTCCTTAGGAGGCATTGCAGGTGATCTGTCGCTGGGCGCAGCGCGTCACCTTGGGCTCGCTCTGGCGAGCGCCAATTGTAAACGATTGACCCCTGGGATTTCTCCCATGTCTGCCCAGACCGGGCCACTTCGTTGCCCTCAGATTGCGTCTGCCGACCTGGCCCCGACAGACGGAGGCCAGGCTGCGCGCACGTTTTCACCTCAAGGAACTCAGGAACTTGGCGACTCCAGCGGGACCTTCCGCGTCCAGCACGCGGATGCTCTCGCTGCCCACTACGGCGATATCTGCTTTTCCACGCAGGAAGTCCACATCTGCCTTGTTTTGGACTCCGAAGCCGACCGCCAGTGGGAGATGTGTGGCGCTCCTTGCTTGCTGCAAGTAGTGAGCGAGTCCTGTCGAGAAGTCAGTGTTTGCTCCAGTTACACCTTTGCGGGCGACGCAATAGACGAAACCGCGGTCGTGTGCAGCGATCTCCTGCATGCGTTGCGCGCTGGACCTGGGAGAGAATATGAAGATTGGGTCAAGCTCGTGTTGGCGCATCGCGGCAAGGTATTGGCCCGCTTCCTCGGGCGGAAGATCTGGCACGATGGCTCCTCGGATGCCGGCCTGCTTGCTGTCGTTGACGAACTTGGTCACGCCACGTCGAAACACGATGTTGTAGTAGCTCATGAACAGGAACGGGATGTCAAAACGGCGAGTGACTTCCGTGGCGAAATCGAAGCAGTCGTCCACCTTGATTCCAGCTTGCAGCGCGCGTTGGTTGGCGTGCAGAATCACCGGGCCGTCCGCGACCGGCTCAGAGAATGGGATTTGCAGCTCCATCAAGTCCACACCGGATTCGACCATCGCTTCGACCAAGCGTAGGCTGGTGTCGATATCGGGGTAGCCGATCACGATGTGCGTCATCAGCAAGACATCGCGCGTCTTCCGGCGCTCTTTGAGATAGGCCTCAAGCATTGTAGGACTCCGCTTTGCGTTTGATGAATTCGACCCACAGAGGGTCACCGATTGCGTCGGCGATAGTGAAGATGTCCTTGTCCCCGCGTCCTGACTGATTGATTAGGATCACGTCGTCTGTACCCAGCGCCGATGCTTCTTTGAACGCCTGAGCAAAGGCGTGGGACGACTCCAAGGCTGGGATCAGTCCTTCTTTTCGGACTGTCAGCTTGAGAGCGTCGACGACTTCTTGGTCTGTGGCGGCTTCGAATCGTACGCGGCCCGTGGAGCGTAGGTGAGCCAGGATTGGGGAAACCCCAACGTAATCGAGACCCGCCGCGACACTGTGGGTTTCGTTCATCTGCCCGTCTTCATCCTGTAAGAAGTACGTCTTGTAGCCTTGGGCCACGCCGACGGAGGCATCCTTGGATGCGAGACGAGCGGCATGTCGTTTCGTGTCGATGCCAGAACCCCCAGCCTCAACGCCTATGAGCTCCACGCCAGGGTCGCTCAAGAAGCCGCTGAAGATGCCCATTGCGTTCGAGCCGCCGCCCACACAAGCGTAGACATGCGATGGTAAACGACCTTCGCTGGCTAGCATCTGCGCGCGCGCTTCCTTGCCGATGATCGACTGAAAGTACGTCACCATCTCGGGAAACGGATGGGGGCCGCAGGCAGTGCCCATGACGTAGTGGGTGTCATCCATATTGGTCACCCAATCCCGGAATGCTTCGTTGATGGCGTCCTTGAGCGTGCGACTACCCTCAGTGACCGGTACGACTTTGGCGCCCAGCTGCTCCATCCAGAACACGTTCGGGCGCTGCCTGGCGACGTCGACTTCGCCCATGTAGATCGTGCACTCGAAGCCGAACTTGGCGGCCATGGTTGCTGTGGCAACACCATGTTGGCCTGCGCCAGTCTCGGCGATGACCCTTCGCTTGCCCATCCGTTTCACGAGCAGCCCTTGACCCATGACGTTGTTGGCCTTGTGGGCACCCGTGTGGTTCAGGTCCTCACGCTTGATGAATATCCTTGCACCGCCGAACTCGCGGGTGAGGTTTTCAGCGAACGTGATTGGCGTGGGGCGACACGAGTAGGTGCTCATCAGGCGCTCGTAGTCTTGCCAGAAGCCGGGGTCGTTGCGAGCCTGGTCGAACGCCGCATTGAATTCCGCGAACGTTTCGTGGAGGATTTCTGGGATGAAGGCTCCGCCGAAATCCGCGTAGTAGCCACCAGTGGCGCGAATGGGTTCGGTCATGGTTGGGGATCTCCGAGTTGTTGGGTGAAGGTGATCTTGTCCGTGCGGCAGAACAACTCCGAGTAGACTGCGTGCACTGCCGAGGGGAAGTTCAACGTTCGTCGTATGAGCAACACGGGTTGGGTTGCGGAACGCCGCAAGGCCGCTTGGGTTTGCGGCGAGCCGACAGCGACCGTGAACGTTTGCTCTCCACTCGTCGGTTCGAGGCCGTAGCGTTCACGCACGATCTCTGCCAAGGATGCGCCGCCTAGCGAAACGCGGTCGAGATCTCGAAACACGGTGTGTTCTAGATAAACGTGCTCCACCAGTACCGGTGTGGACTCGACAACACCCAGACGAACTAACGTGTAAGCTTGTCTACCGATAAAGGGATTGTCTTCGCTTGCGTCTGCTGGGACTTGCCGCAGGGCGACGGGCTCGAGTAATTGGGTCTCGAGTGACAGGCCGCTACTGCGAAAGCTGTGCAGAGTGCCACAGAGCGAGAAAAGGTCCACTCGCTCCCCCACCGGGCGTACGAACGTACCGGCGCCGCGGCGTCGTTCGACCAAACGCCGCTGCACGAGGATATCTGTCGCTTGACGAACCGTGGGGCGGCCGATGCCGTGACGCTTGGCAAGTTCCGGCTCTGATGGGAGTCGCTGACCCGGGGTGAAGGTTCCCGCCCGGATCTGGTCAGCCAGCTCTTCGGCGAGCTGGTGATAGAGCGGCAACGGCGAGTTCGGGTTCAGCACCCCGGCGTTCTGGCTCAGAGATGTCAAGTTGTCAAGACAACTTGGTGAACTCAAAGCGCGAGTGGCTCTACAGCAGCCCAGTTGCTACCGCCGGCGTTCCGCAGACACCCCACGCTATGCTGCTAGATCACGCCGAACAGTCCGAACTGGAGTCCGAATTCGGTTGCGGAGAATTCTTCCTCCGCTTCGTCGCCGTCCTGCTCCACCTTGCCCCCTATGCCCACGTCGATGGTGGGGGTGACTGCGAGCCCGAGCTGACCCGCCATCCACACCAACGGGGCCTCGATCGTGAAAGCCGTGCGCGAGCTGACGAGTTCTTGGGCGTTGACGTCTTCCTCTTCGCCGTAGGTGATCGAGACGTAGGTGACACCGGCGCGAGGCCAGATCGCCCAAGCGTCTTGTAGCGGAGCCCAAAACCCCAAGCGAGGCGACAAGAGCAGCGCGGAACGGCTGGGGAGATTCGTTTCATCGGGATCGCCACCGTCGGGATCGTCCTCCGTCGATGCCGAGACGTACGCGTAGCCGAGGCCACCTCCGAGGGTCAGACCGCTGGGGAGGATGTAATCCGCACCCACGCGCGGGGCCGAGTACCAGCTTGTCGTGGCTGTATTTCCTTGGAAGCCGGCCAGTGCTGGGCTGAAGCCCAACGAAAAGCCCAGGCTGCTGCCAGTCACGGTGTTGTTGTCACCCTCGCTGGTGTCGTTCGTCAAAACGAACCCAAAGGTTCGCTCCACGCCGATTGCGAGCCCCTGGACCTTTGGAGCTGCGGCGCCCGTCGTTGCCGCCGTCGCTATCAACCCTCCGACCACGCTCCCTGCAAAGAGTCTATTTTTCACACTAAGGCCTTTCCCTTGCCACCCATCCCGTGGCTGCCCAATGTCAGCAGAACCCCGGCCATTCGGGCAAGTTCCCCGTCGCGTCTCGAGTGGCAGCGTTGTCGGTCGGTGTAGCCGGTGGAACATCCGCTCCCGCTGCGGGCAGCCGACCCCGCCCTGGTGACAAACCGTTCGCAAAGCGCTGAAGCGGAGAGTGAGCCCGAGTGGCGAGGAATCGGTTCTTGGGCTTGACTCTGCGCCGCGCAAGCGTGAGAGGAGGGTGTGAGTTCAGACAAGGACCGTCAGGATGGGGAGCCGAGTTGGCGACGCGTTGCCAGAGCCATCCAACAAAAGGCCCCAATTTGGTGGAAAAAGTGCCAGCCCAACGATGCGTGGGCGCTGCGTTTGGCGTGGGGCTTGCCGGCTGTTTTCGCGACCTACATTTTTGTGCGCCACGCCGCCATCGCCAACCGGGTCCTGGATGGGGTGCGTTGGTTTTGGCTCGACGACGACCAGATGATTTCGATGCGCTACGCGCGCAATCTGGTGGAAGGCAACGGGTTGGTGTGGAACCCGGGCGAGTACGTTGAAGGGTATACCAACTTCCTGTGGACCCTGGTCATGGCTTTGGTGCACCTCCTGGGCGCACCTGACGACTTGTCGTCGCTATTCGTCAAAATCATTGCCTGGATCCTGATCCTAGCATCGATGTGGTTGACGATTGATCTCGTGCGCTCCTTGGGCGTTCGTAGCCGCGTCGTGATGTGCGTGGCGGCGTTCACGGTCACCGTGTGCACGGACGTCATGTATTGGGCGGCGTCAGGCTTCGGCACCTCCTTGTCGACCTTCCTTCACATGTTCGTCGTGGCGCGGCTGGTACGACGTGGTTCACTGGATCGTTGGGGGGCCGTGGCCTTGGCGCTGCTGCCTTTGGTGCGCGGCGACTCGATTGTTCTCTGGGGCGGAGACGCGCTGATGGTCTTCATCCTCGCAGAAAAGAGATGGCGGACGATACCGGTGTTAGCGCTGACGCTGATCCCGTTCGTCGGCCACCTAGCGTTCCGGGTGGTCTACTACGGGGAATGGTTCCCAAACACGTACTTCCTCAAGGTGACCGGCAGGACCGGGCGCATATTGTCTGGATGGCGCTACGTGGAGCAGTTCTCCCGGCGATATCCATTCCTTCTGCTCATGGGGGGTGGTGCCACACTGGCGCTGTTGCGTAGCGGCAAGCGCGCAGCATGGCTGTGGCCACTGTGTTGGCTTCCGATTTGCGCCTATTCGATGAGTGCGGGAGGCGACAACTTCCGCCCTTATCGCTTTTTCTCGGCATCGATGCCGATTCTGATCGGTTTTGCCGCGGCGGGCGTTGCTGCAGGGCTCGTCTCCCAGAATCGTATCGGACGGGCGATGTGGATGGTCCTGATTGTCGCGTCGGTGATCCCGATGAATAACACCATCGAAGAGATCGCACAGGTTGGCAAGAACGGCAGACCACCCAAGCATCTGGTGCCCGCCATCTGGCTCAGAAAGAACGCGACCCCGGATGCCTCCGTTGCCGTCGTGCCGGCGGGTGTCGTGCCGTACTACTCGCGCCTGCGTTCGCTCGATGTGCTCGGCAAGAACGACAAATACATCGCTCGATTGCCGCAAAAGGCGGGCGCCGGTATCGGACACGGCAAGATCGATCCAGCCTATACGCTTGGTCAGAAGCCGGACTATGTCGTTTCCTGCCGCTCCAGGTCGTTCGCTCGTGGAGCCGCGAAGACGGCAAAGAAGAAAAAGAAGAAGGAGCTGAACAAGGACTACATCCTCACGCTCCTGGCGTCGGACGAGTTCCAGAATCACTATTCTCGCAACAGTGTTGGGACCAAGGCCCTGGACGATCAGAACGCGATCTTCGTGCACGAAGATTCGCCGGAGCTAGCACGCAAGGATGACTGGGAGGCGGTGCAACTGGACCGCTAGTACGCAGCTGGAACCGCACGTGTCGCGCAGTGCTAGCTGTGCGATGAATCTGAGTCCTCGAGATCCAGCCCAGGTGGGGCAGGGACAAAGCATATCGAAGTTCGCCCTAGCTCGAACATTCGAGCTGCCCCGTACGTCGATGCGTGCCGGGAAACTGGGAATCATATGTCTTGTGCTACTGCGACCGGCTATCGTAACAGAGTCGTTTTTAGGCGAAAGCTGATGGCTTTCGCGGCGGGCAAGGTCGCGCCATGAAGGGGTTCGAATGGGTTTGGAAGGAATCATCGCAATCGTGGCTTTGGTCGTCGGCGGCATCGCTCTGGCGCGAAGTTCGGGCCGTCAAGGGAAGGAAGACGCGACGAAGGCAACTTCGGAAGTAGGCCCTTCGGCGCGAGCTGTAGAGACAGCTCCGCCGTCAATCAACCCTGAGCTCAGCTCGAAGGTGCGCCACCTGGAGAGCGAGCTTGCAACCCTGGAGCAACAGGTCGCCGAGCATTCTTCTCTTCTGCTTGCTCTCGTCACAGACGATGAAGCGCGACATCTGTGGTTCTTGGAGCGAGGGGATGCCGTCAACTACGAGTCGCATCCCGGACTACAGCAAGAACTCCGTTCGCTGACTCGGCGGGGCTTCATCGAAAAGCGTGGGGACTTCAGGATTCACGAGCTGCACTCTCCTTTCAATCTGGTTGAGTCCTTCCAGCTGACTTCGCTTGGCAAGACGTTGCTGCGGAAGCGTCAGCATCTGCGACAACGCGACGTCGCGCCGGCAGACTCGTTGCCGCCGGGAGCTTTACCGGCGGAGGAGTCGTCTGCTAGAGCTTCGACCGTGACATCCAAGGTGTCTGCATAGGTTAGCGATTCGGCGCGGGGCCGCAGCTCTCTCGTTGTATTAGGTTAACGGGATAGGCTAGGTTCTCTGGAGGCTGCTCGCCGCTTTGGTCGATGTGGCTCAGTAGCGCTTTGCATGCGCCAGCTGCCATTTCGCGACTTGGTTGTGCAACGGAGGTGAGACCGGGCCAGAACAATTCCGCTTCTGGGGAGTTGTCAAAGCCGGCGACGGACACGTCCTCTGGGATGCGTAGGCCCTTCTGTAGCACAGCTTTCGAGAACCCCAGCGCGATGGCGTCGTTTGCTCCGATCACCAGTGTGGGGCGAATTGCCTGGTCGACTTCACAATAGGCCTGTGCGTACAGGGCACCTGTCTCCGAGTAGTAGCTGTCTCCGCCAGTGACGGCCTCTGGGTTCAGTGGGGTTTTGGCTTGGGCCAACACTTCCGAAAGCCCCCTCAGTCGATCTTCGGAATCCCGCGATCCCGCCGGCCCGCTGATGAAGGCGACTCGTTCATGCCCCAGCTCGACCGCATGCCGCCCAATGAGTCTGCCCGCTTCGACATTCTGAGATGCCACCGTTACCTGTACACGAGCATCACTATCCGGCGCGATGAGGGCCACGGGTATCTGCGCTTTCGCCGCCGCCTTCACCAATGGCGCCTCGCGTAGCGAGTAGCGAACGAACAAGAGCCCGTCCACACGGCGTTCACGGATCCAGTCAACGACGACACTTTGATTGTACTGGCCAGTTAGGCGCAAGCTAGCGATGAGGACGCTCTCGCGGCTCCCTGCTAAGGCCTCCTCCACACCTGCGATCAATTCCGAAAACCACGAACCGCGGGTCGAGTTCACCACCAGGCCAACTGCGGAGGCGCGTCTGTTCGCAAGGCCTTGGGCTGCAAGGCTCGGTGTGAAGCCGAGCTCGGCGATCGCCTGGTTGACCTTTTGGCGAGTGGCGTCGCTCGCAGAGCCACCATTGATGACCCTAGAAACCGTACTGACAGCGACTCCCGCCTGCTTGGCTACGGTGCGGATCGTTGGTGCGGAGGGAACGACGGGTTGCTTGGCCAAGGCTACCTCGACGACGCCCAACGAACCATTCGCGGTGCGCGCCACTGACTCGTTGTATTATGGGGCTTCCCTGCGCACCGCAAGGCGTTCGGTGGCGAATCCGCCCAACACCCAACAGCAAAACGCAATCGAAGCTCACCCACTCAGGCATGGGTGACGCTTGCGATGCTTTCGGCGACTTGGTTCAATTCGTCGAGACTTCGAAAGCCGATTGTGAATCCGTGCAGGTATTCAAGCCGAGTGGCGTATTGAATCGCTTCGTCGAATCGATCCACCGCATCCCCTTGTCCCAGGATTTTCATGCCCACGGTGGCCTGTCCCGCGGCCTGCATCTGCTCCAGGACCCTGACGATCGTGGATGGCTCACCGTCCATGTGCAGACTGAAAGGATTGATCCGGCAAAGGTTCACGTCCACCCAGTCGGTCGCGGCCGCCAACTGCATGGCTTCGAGGGAATGACAGGACACACCATGGGCCCGGATCCGCCCCGCGGCTTTCGCTTCGGCCAGGGCCTCCATCGCTCCTTCCGATTCGGCGACCCAGTTGGGACTCGTTCGGATGTGCAAGAGAACGATGTCGATGTAGTCGGTCTGCAGCTCTTCCATGAAACGATCGAGATCGGATTCTGCATCCGCACGGGTCTCGGCCAAGGTTTTGGTCAGCAGGGTGACGTTGCCTCTGCCCACCTGCTGCAGGGCGTCGCCCACGACGCCATGAGATCCGTAGGCATCTGCGGCGTCGTAGAAACGCACCCCACGCTCGAAGCCGTCGATGAGCAAGCGCGTGTAGGCTGCGCCCATGCTCGTTTGCGCGGATGAGCCGTCGAAACCCGTGGTTCCGCTGCCCATGGCGATCCGTGAAGTGACGATCCCGGTTGCGCCCAGTTCCACTAGGTCGTAGGCGCTGCGCCCCATCGGTTGTCCTGAGAGGGACTCCGGCGCCTCCACTGTTTCCGTTTGGGGGAGGGGATCCTCTGCGGTCTCGCCTTCACTCGGAGTCGCCGTGCCTTCAGAGGTGGGGGAGGCTTCCGTTGTGCTGGTGGGTTGGGTGGCTTCCGGCGCGGGCGCTGGCTGGCTTGGCGGGGTCTCAGCGCTGGTGGGGGCGGCGGTTGGCTGTATGCTGCTTGGGTTCGCCGACGCTCCAGTTGTTCCGGGACTGTTTGCGCTGTTACCTGCAGAGTTGCTTCCACCGGGGGTGAAAGCTGGGTTTGGGCCGGCAGCGTCTCCGGGGCTCGAGCTCCCACAGCCGACCGCCGCAACACCGAGACCCAAGCTCTGGAGCACTTGCCGTCGGGTCGTCGGGGGCGAGAGCGGGGACATGTATCGGCGCAGGATGTCCCGTGGTGTCAAACGGCCTTTCTGCTCGGATCCTGTGCTCATGGTGTCGTCCTCCCGCCAGCGGCCTAGCATCGCGTGCCTGGGATCGAGAGCATTGTCGATGAAGGGCATCGAGTCAGGCTGACGTCGCTGCACAATGAACCCGGGTGCAGCAGTGTTGTCTGATTCGCTTGGGAGCGGAGCCCACCCAGCCACGCCGGCGGAAGCGCGGGCGAGAGTTAGATCTCGATATCCCCAGCTCCCGCCATCAGCTCGTAGTCCCGTGCACCCATCGCGGTGGCTCGCGGTTCAGCAGGAGATTTGGCATCCAGTAGCGACGTGCGCTAACGACCAGGCTCCCATGACCAGCAAACCTCGCCGAAGTTGGTACTGGGCGACTGCTCTAGCGGCCGCGATGGCCGTCGTGGGCTTGGCCCACGCCAAACGCTCGGACCGTGATCTTCCTGGAGATTTCCAAAAGGCGCCGTACTCGGTGATGTCGCTTTCGATCGGCTCCCCCAGGCGGGGCTGGCAACTGCGCGCCAAGATGCTGCGCCCCACCCCCTACCTGGTCATCAAATCCAACTCCCAGGAGAACGTCTACGGGCATCCCGCGCTGGTTTTGATGTTGCAACGCACGGCCAAGCAGATGGTGCAGAACCTAGACAGCGAACCGCTCGTGGTGGGCGACTTGTCGTCGAAATTCGGTGGACCTCTGTACGGGCACCGTTCGCACCAGAGCGGGCGGGATGCGGACGTCGGCTTCTTTGCGCTGAACGAGGATGGGCAGCCACAGCGGCTCGACCGCTTCGTGGCTTACGACCGCGAGGGGCGAGCCAAGGACCGAAGTCATTTGCGCTTCGACGACTTCCGCAATTGGCTCATGGTTCTCACGTGGATGAAGGACGAGAGAGCGGACATCAAGTACGTTTTTGTGGCCTCACACCTGCGTCGGCGCCTGCTCGACTTTGCTCGCTCCAGGCCCGCCTTTGCGAAGTACGCCGACGACGCCGCCAAATTCCTGCTTCAGCCTGCCAACTCCTCGGCGCACGACGACCATTTTCACGTGCGCATCGCGTGCCCCAGACGACACGAGGGGCTGTGCGAATGAGCCCGGATCAGCCTCCAGCAGGGTCGTAGAACACGACCACGGGCGTCTCGGCGGTCGTCGAGCCACTGCAGGCCGGTTGCCCGTTGGCGTCGACGGCTGTGGCAGCGGCCAGCACCTGTTCACCCGTGCCAAGCGGCGTTGAGATGTCGATGTCGTCACCGTAGAGGTGGGCGCTGCCCGCAAGATCGCCCAGTAGCGTGTCGTCTTCGTAGGTGACATCGTAATTGCCGTCGCCGCTGTTGTTGTCAGTAGTTACGCCGCAGCGACGAACGCCGTTGTCCTGATGGACCAAACGGGTGAGGGGCGACATGTCGAAGGAGTGACCGTAGCTGAACGTCATGTCGTCGCCCTGCAAGACCACACCCGCGCCGGCAGCCATCGCACTTTGGAGCGTGGCAAAGGAGAGCTCGTCGTCCATTGGGTAGCCGGGATTGCTGAACCAGATCACGTCGTAGCCAGCGAGGTCATCTGGTTCGACTCCGTCTTCGGGCTCATCGATGTAGCTCACGTCGATGCCGTTGGCGTCTAGGATGTCCGCCACATAGCGAGCGTCTTCGGGGTTTTCGCCGTGGTGGCTGTCATCGAGTACCACGAGCACGTTCGTCGCGGAGTCTCTACCGACGTACTGCACGGTGCTCAGGATGAGGTCCTCAGCTTTGGGTTGCTCAATGGCCGGATTGCTCAGGGTCAAGAGCACGGTTGCCGCGCGACCAGGCTGGGGCCCCGCAGTCGTATCCGAGTTTGTTCCCTCTGCGCAGGGCACCGTGATTCGAGTCTCTTCGTGACCGTCTAGGGTGCGACTGCCGTCGGACCACGTGTAGCTCATGCGAACGTCCAGGCGCCCACAATGATTGGACGGCAACTCGCCGCAGACGCGAAAGCGCTTGTCCGTGTAGCCGCGTACGTTGGCGAACGTCTCGGCCAATTCGTCGAGGGACTCGACGGCGTGATGCTTGCCGCCGCTCTGGTTGCCCAGACGGTTCAGTTCCTGATGGTCGACATCGTTGCCCAAACCGATGGTGTAGACCGGTGTCTTGGTCCCCCGAACCTTCAACTGCTTGACGTCGTTGAACAGGGTGTCGATGCCGTCCCCTGGATAGCTACTCGTTGCGTGTTCATCACTGGAGTTGTTCTCGCGACCATCGGTGAACGCAACGACTGCTCGGCGCGGAGCGATGCCACAAAACTCGTCAGCGGTTTCGAATGCAGCACCATCTTCGGCGGCCTCGGCTCTGCCCAACGTTTCGTTGCCAAGACGGACGCCATCATAGAGTGCAGTCCAGCCGTTGGTGACACTGAAGTCACCAATGGCGCGTTCGAGAGAAGCGAAGTCATCGGTCAGCGGTGTCATGACGCTCGACTCCGTGCTGACGCGCGTGATGCTGGCTCGACCTCCCATCTCGATGATGTCAGCTGCAAGTCGCGACGTAGCGTCTTGAATCGCCTCGAGCTGCCCCTCTTGAGAGCCGCTGTTGTCCACGACGAGGGCGACATCTGGTCCGACCGAACCTTCGCAAACGACGTTCATGGCCTGCGCGCTGACCGGCTCGAAACTTCGTCCGCGGTCGGTCGATACCTCGATCGTTACCTCCAGCGTGCCCTCCTCGCAGGAGATCGTCGGACCGTTGTTGGCTTCGGTCAGCAACACGTCGAAACTCAGGAAAGAGTCGCCGGCGTCGGACTGTCCGCCGCGCAACATTTGTCCCATCACGCGGGTTTCTTCGAGGTCCGGTTCTTGGGGAGCACAGGCGGCCAAAGCGACTGGGATGGTGGCGATGAGGGGAAGGCGTCTGAAGAGTCGGGAATTCATGGTGGCAGGTGCACGCAAGAGAAGGCGCATCGACCGTACAGCTTGCAACCTTCCAAAGCGCGCTCCAACACGGCGGGCGAGTTTGCGTGGGTGCAGACCTCCGGGCAGCGCACGGCTCCCCACAGGCACGTGCCCCCGATGTGCAGTGAGGGTGTGAACAGAGCACCACCGCCCCGTCCCCTTGTTCGATTGGGGACACACCCATTCCGGAACGGAAAGGCGGCCGCGGCCCCCAAAACTGGGTCTTCGGTGACCCGGGGCCTGGGTCAAACGACGTCTGCGCGTGCCGTCTGGGTGCACACGGAGCACTGAGTCCCGCAGAGGTGCGCGTACTCGCCCAGCCATCCATCTGGCGGTTGTCTCAACGCGCGGGTTGCTGCGCATTGGCCATCGACCACTCCACACTGCCCATGAGCCGTGAGTCCCGCATCGAGTGGAGCTCCGGCAGTTTCTCGAGTAGCCGGGCGCTTCACGCGCACGTTCGGCACACTAGTTGGAGGTTTGGTTTCGGCTGGCTAGTACATCTCGGAAAGCAGTGACCATGGGCCAGAAACCGTAGGCAACGTTCAGCAGCAGCACGATCCCGACAGCTGTCTTGGGTCCGCCAAGGAGAGACCCCAAGGTCAGCGTCAGCAGGCACAGCGGGACTAGGTACATCGCCCGCCGTGGGTGCTTGGCGGCCGCGCGAGCGGGGTGTCTGTATTGGCTGGAAAACGAAACCATCAGGCTGCACGCGACGCCGACGAGGGCCCCTAAAATCAGCGGTTCGTGTTGATACAAGATCACACCCGAGAGCGTGATGAGGCCACCGCTCGTGCTGGGGATGCCCGAGAAGTAGTTAGGATCCGCCGCTGACTTGTTCAGGGTGAAGTAGATCAGGCGTCCGACGGTGAAGAGCGAGTAGCTAGCTCCGATCACCGCTCCGGCCACGCTGTTCGTAGCGAAGTACACCGCTGCGCCGGGTGCAATCCCGTAGTTCACGCCATCCGCGATGTCGTCGGAGTACACCCCAAAGCGTGTCCCGCCCCAACGCCTCGCAGCAGCGCCATCGAACCCGTCGAAGGCTGCGCCCAGGATGAGCAGCAGCAGACTCGCGAGGAAGTGGCCGTGGTACGCCTGGTGAATGCTCCAAAGGCCACAAGTCAGGTTCAACCCGCTCAGTGCATCTGCGATGAAGCGCTTCTGCAGAATTCGGAGATTGTGTAGGACTACCAGGCCCGAGAAACACGCCCCCAGCCAGAGCAGGCCGGCCACCAACGTCGGTGAAAACACGCCCCCGAGCCAACCCCGACTCGAGAACAGTAAGCCCAGCAGCGCAGCGTAGCTGAGCGTCGTACGCAGGCGATTCTCCGTCGAGCCTCGCTCGAGGACGAACAAGACCAACAGCAACGCATCGAATACCAGCTTGACCGTCAGCGGGACCAGCGGGACTACGGGCAGCGCGTAGTACGAAAAGAGGAACAACACCGGGTAGTCCGTGACGCGGTCGAAGATGCGTCCGAAGGACGTCTCCAGCCCGCGCCCCCGCGCCACGACACCGTCAAGATAGTCGAGTACCGCGAACGCCAGGAAGGCTAGCGTCAGTGCGCCGGGTGTCCCGAGCGCCGGAACGGTTCCGCTCAGCCCGAGGGTGAACAACGGCGTCAGGAGCAAGAGCTTCGCCGCAGACAACAGGTTGGGGTGGACGGGTATCGCGCTGGCGAGTTGTCCCTCGAAGGTGACCGCCCAGGCCGGTTTGGGGATCATGCGCCGCTCGTCGTCGCTCATCGGGTACCCGCCTACGCCCCACGTTCATCGGTTCTTCCCTGACCTTCTCATTGGTTCTTCCCTGACCTTTGGGCTGGCGGCTCCCCGACCCGCCGCCAAGTATGCGCCATATCCTCCACTGCCCCGTGGCCGAGTCGAGTTTTCCTCGATGGGTCCAGACACGTGGTAAAAAAGGTGCGTGAGTCCCCAACCCTGGCAGTCCTACAAGGAGCGAGTGGCGCAACTTGCTCAGCGCATCGTCGACGCGCAACAACCAATCCGCGTCTTGAATAGCATCAAATGGGATGCCAGCATTTTCGAACAGTTCAAGACATCGAGGTGGAAGCAGATGCCGCAGGTAGGTCCGGACTACTACCGCGCCCTGCCACTTGGGTTCGATCCGGTCCGCAAGCGTGAGGAACTCGAGGCGATTGAGGCAGACGTCCATCGCGCTCTGGGGCGTGACTCCGTGGGCCAAATCTTGGCCAAGTCTGCCCGCCAGTACATTGACGTCATCAGCATGCTCGAGTCGCGCGGCACCCCGCAGTTCTACTCGCAAAGCCGCCAACTCTACGGCACCCCGAAGGAGTACTTTGCCGACGGTCGTACGCAAGTGCGGGGCGTGGCCCTGGGCATGTACGAGATTCTCACCAACTTGGACGATGCGGTGTTGGGGCCCCAGCCCGTGCGCGACTTGAGTGCTGAGCGCGCCGTCTCGATCCTCAACGAGCGCCTCGAGGGTTACTTTGGCGAAGGTGTCGTGTCCGTCAT
Organism: Polyangiaceae bacterium; assembly: GCA_050298815.1. GTDB lineage: Bacteria > Myxococcota_A > Polyangia > Polyangiales > Polyangiaceae > SZUA-265. The sequence goes on along the minus strand of JBNKUV010000100.1, from coordinate 259,396 downwards.
GCTGGATGATGGCATCGTCGCCGACGCAGCTGCAGGCGCGAGCTACATCAAAGTGCGACAGGGTGCGGCGTTCAGTGACCGAGACTTGCGCTTGCTGGAGGTGCACGAGGGCTGGGTTCATGTAGCCACCAGCCTAAACGGTCGGGCCCAGCCAGTTGCTCGGTGGCTGGGTATCGGACCACCACGAGTTGCCCCCACTCAGGAAGGATTGGCTGCGCTTCTAGAGGTGCTGACACTGACTAGTCACCCGCGGCGAGCCCGGCGCCTCAATGATCGAGTGCTCGCCGTCGACAAGAGCGAAGATGGCGCGAATTTTCTCGAGGTATTCGAGTGGTTCCGCACGGAAGGGTACGATGAAGAGACGTGCTTCTGGAGTGCCCAGCGCGTGTTTCGAGGCGGTGTACTGGATGGAGGCGCGCCCTTTACCAAGGACATCGTCTACACCAAGGGGATTGTCCTCAACTACAATTTCCTGACCTCGGCGATTGCCTCAGGACGCGCGGATTTGATTCGTTGGTTGTTCGTGGGCAAGGTGGCGTTGGAAGACGTTCCGGTGCTAGCGGCGCACGCTCACGAGGGACTCGTTCGCGCGCCGAAGCACGTTCCCCCGATGTTCCAAGACCTCAATGGTCTGGCGACATGGCTCGGCCATGCGGCGTTTTGGGGCCGCCTCGAGAATCAGGCCATCCAGGAACACTTCCGATCGACCTTGAGCTCGGTTGTCGCCGCCAGAGAGTAGTGCCCGCTCAGTGGGTCGAGCGGACAACGGACACACCTTCGACGTCCCTGCTCGTCAATTCGTGATTGGGCTCTGCCGTCCCTCGACGGTCACATGCTGGAGCACCCGGGTGATGGTGCGCATACAGCGCATATGAACTCGTTGCCAGTCTGAATCAGCGAAAACCACGACGACCTCCGGCGAAGTGCCGTTCAGCGTCTTGACCAGTCCCACAAGGGACGAGATGGTCGAGGAGTTCATGAAGTCCATGCCGGACAGGTCGATGGTCACCTTCAACCCGCTCGAGGACTTGACGATTCGGTCGACCGCCGGACTCAGGAACGTGCTTGGATCCCGCGAGTCGCTGACCCCGGTCCAAATCACCCGGGCTTCAGCGGGCGTGGTCGACACGACGATGGTCAGCCCGTCCTTTTCGAATCTCAAATCGGACCCATTCATCGAACTCTCCTCGTCGCCCTCACGGTCACCACTCCGTTGTCGTAGGTATACTCCAGATCGAACTGTCCCTCGAAGCCTATTCGATACAGGCCGAGTTGGGATGGCAGTCGTGGCCGTTCCAGACAAGTCTCCAGGCGCTGCAAATACAGCGATCCCTTATCTTTAGCCTCTCCTAGTCGGTCGATGTGCTCAGCCAGTTCCTTGACCCCCGGAGGGTTGGTGCATGCGCTCTGAACCGTCACCTCGACGCGCTCGGCGCCCGCCCTCAGGCCGACCTGCACCTGCCCACAGTCCGATCCGGGGTGGCCGTACCTGACCGCGTTCTCCACCAGCTCAGAGGCGGTCATGGCGGTCGCCCGTCGCAGCTCCTCTGGGTAGGTCGACTCACGGCGGAGGTGGCTCTCGATGCGTTCGCGGACCTCCCTGGCGCTCTGCCAGGTGGATTGCATGCTCAGGTTGAGCTCAGGCATATCCATAGTGCTCAGTGCCTACTCCGCGGCGTGGGGGGGTTGTACCGAAGAGCCACCAACGTCAGGTCATCGTCGTTGGCTTGGTGTTGGAGCGGTCCGAGAAGGCTACGCACGATAGCTTCCGAGGTCCTCCCGGACTTGGCCACCTGCTCGAACCGCTCAACCAGCCCACTCGTATCCAGCATGTGTTCCCCCACTCTCAGCTCCGTCACGCCGTCCGTAAACATGAGGACGATATCTCCCGGGTCCAAGTCCACAGTTGCATCTTCCAGTAGCCCGGTGATGTCGTCAACCAGCCCAATCCATGTGCCTTGGGTTTCGATGCGTTCCACCGCCTGTCGTTCCTTGCGATACACCAAGATATCCTGGTGCAAACCAGCGAAACGCAGGCGGTTCCCTTCGAGGCGCAGTGCTGTGAGCGTCATGTACTGACCATCGCCCACGCGCTTGAGGTTTTCCCCGACCGCCTTGTTGACCAGCGTCAACATCGTTGTCGGGGTGAGGTCGGCTGACTTGGGCGTTGAGGAAAGTACGCTTCTGACAGCGGTTTGCACCATCATCATGATGAGACCAGCGCTGACGCCATGGCCTGATACGTCGCCAATCAACACCCAGTCGTGGGAGTCGCCGTGGACGACGTCGTAGTAGTCACCTCCCACCTGGTCGGCCGCGATCATGGTGGCTGCAAAGTCGAAATCGCCGACGCGAGTGTCCTTGGGAAGAAGGACGGTCTGGATCTTCTTGGCGAGATCCATTTCGCTCCACAGATCAGCCAGTGTTTTCCGGAGCTGCTCCGTGCGGTCGGCGACCTCCGCCTCGAGACTTTCGTTCGCCTCCCGCAGCTTGTCGCGCGCTTGGTTGACCTCACCATATAATCGCGCGTTCTCCACCGCCACCGCTGCTTGCGCCGAGAGGAACTGCAGAAGCTCGGTTCTGTCTGAGCTGAAAACGCCAGCGCTCGCGTTGTTCTCTAGGTACAACACCCCGGTCAGTCTGCCCTGGTGCAGCATCGGTAGGCATAGGACGGAAGCAACTCCTGATCGAGCGACGTATGGGTCCTGAGCGAAGTGGGAGTCGTTCTTGGCGTCCGAAACCACGCAGGTTTCGAGTGTTCGGGCGACGTATTGGGCTATCGTCGTGGCAATGTTCGCAGCGGGGCCCAGCGGAATGTGCAACCCCACATCCACTCGATCGGGCTCGAGTTGACCCCGCGCTTCAACGAACAAGGTGTTGTCCTGTTGCAGTAAGAGTGTCCCTCGTTGCGCTCCAGCATTCTCCATCAGCGCGCGCATCAGTCGCTCGAGCACCTTCTCCAACACCAGTTCGGAGGCTATGGCCTCTGTTGCCCGGATCGCGCTGGCAAGATCGAGGTGGGAATCTGCGCTGGCGCTGGTCGTCGCGTTCACGATCGTGGGGTGCAACGAGGGATGGACAGAGGTGTCCGAAGCCAGCGGGGTGTGGACGCGTAATTGCTCGCTCAACAGGCGCGGGAACTCCTGGACCAACCGAGCCGCCTTCCTGCTCGCTCCCCAGCGAGCGAACGCCCAGTGGGCTTCGGTGATGTATGGGCGGGCTGCACGCTCTCGCCCGGCTCGCAAGTGCATTCGTGCGCACTGCTCGCAGGCGATGCCCTGATGAACGAGGAAACCGCCCTCTTGAGCTTTGTTGATCGCCTCGTCATACAGCTCCATCGCACGCAACTCGTCGCCGGCTATCCTCGTTTGCTCTGCTTGAATCAACACTGCCCGCTGACCGTGGTTGTCGGGCGCGTTCTCGGCAAGGTCCCGCAACTTGGCGGCTTCGGCTTCCAGTTGGTCGATCAGCTTCCGTCGAGCGCCACCCTCTGTCGCCTCGGCCGCCGCTGCCAACGATAGGGCGCGGTAGAAGAGAAAGTCAGCGGTGTAGAAGCTGGCCGGCAATGGCGGAAACTGCTCCGTCGCTTGCAGCGCATCGTCCGTTTTGCCCTCGAGCCAGCTCGTCATGGCCTTGAGTGTGCCGTGCACAGCGAGGCCTGGTGGAGGTGCATGCTGTTCGAACGCGGCGGTGTCGAAGTCTTCTGTCGCGTCTGGGAACCAGCCCGTTAATTGATCGACGGCACGCCGCGCCAATTCCAAGAACATGCGTGTGATGACGTCCTCGGAGCGGGCCAACATATCCTGTCCAGTCTCGATACACCGTTGTACCTCGACCAGCGGAGTCCCGCATATCACGCGGCAAAGGGATTCGAACGCAACCGAGTAGCTGGAATAGGCGAGATCACCAGTCGCCAACCCCAGCTTCAGGGCAACCCGGAAGTGCTCGTAGCTATCGGAGATGTGCCGTTGCCAATGAGAGAGAAAGGACGCGTACAGGAAGTGGACCTGCGCTGCCATCGCCATGTGTTCAGGCCGCCCTGATAGACCGAGGGCCAGTTCACCGAACTGGAATGCCGTCTTGGTGTCCCCCGTGACCACGATGTGGACGATGCCGTACTGCGCATAGAAGAATGGGGAGGCTGGGGCTGTGCCGTGCAGGAGCGGTGCCTGGGCCGCCTCGACCACGAACAATACATTCAATTCCTGATTGGAGAGAAACGACGCCGGGATGGCCGTGGCGATTGTGTTGACGATGGCGAGTTGGGTCTCGTCGGTCATCGGGGGGAAGTCTGCGAAGCTCTTGATGTCGCGTTCGGCAAGCGCCCCCTGGAACGCGCCGAAGCGTGCCTGGATGGCAGCGCCGAGGGCCGCTTTGTCGGTGGGGTCGGGGATATCGAGGCCTAGCATCCGCACGGTATCCACCGCTGTGGCACAGGCGTCCTCCAGGCGATTCAACATGATCAGTGCCACGATCTTGTTTCGTCGAGCCGGCACCCTCTCAAGGGCTGTCGTGGAGTGTTCTTCTGCCGCGTCCGAGAGACGCATGGCTTCGTCTAGGTTGCCCAGCAGTAGATCGCACCCGCTCTTGCCCAGATGCGCTTTGTAGACTACGTCGAAGTGCGTTACCCAGTCGCTTGCACTGGCTTCCAGACAAGCGGCGTAGTAGAGCGCGGCGGCCTGCGGTGCGGCGGCCTGTCGAGCCTTCTCGCCCGCCTCGAGGTTCAGCCTTGCTAGCGTTGCTTTCTCCTCGGGGTCGTCGATGACGGAAGCGGCACGATTGAAGTGGTCGACGATGTCGAAGAGACGTTCTTCTCTGGCAGTGCCCGCGGTCCCTGTGAGCAGATGGCGCGCGATGCTGAGGTGGGCTTGCTGGCGGTCGCTCTCACCCACCAACGCGTAAGCGGCCTGCTGCACCCGGTCGTGCAAGAAGCGATAGCGGGCCAGCAGCGCCGAGGTTTGGTCGAGCTCCGGATCGAGCAGCGCGTAATTGCCGTCGAGCGGGATCAGCAGGCCCTCTCGGAGGGCTGGCCACAAGGCTTGGTTGACTTCGGGTGCGCGCCGCTCGGAGATCAACGCGAGCGTCTGCGTGTCGAACTCATGCCCGATGCAGGCGGCGTGTTGCAGTGCGCGGCGTGACGCGGGGTCGAGTCGTTTCAGTCGCTCGAGAAGGAAGTCGACGACGTCATCCGTTGCCAAGCTCGAGTCGATCCCCGCCAGGTCCCAGTTCCAGGCACCACTTTCACCATCAAAGTGCAGCAGTCCCTCGCGATGTAGATCACCGAGCAGCTGAACTAGATAGAACGGGTTTCCTTGGGTCTTCCGTATCAGCGTCTCTGCCAACTCCCCGACCTCACCTGGTTCAGTGTGCAGGCTGTCCGCGAGCAGCTGTCCGGCTGCCGCCAGAGACAGCGGACCCAACTCCAGAGTGCTGATCCTGCAGTTGGCCTCCCGGAGCTCGTCCACGACCAACCAGAGCGGATGCGCGGCGTCGGTTTCGTTGTTTCGAAATGCCCCAAGCACCAGCAAGTGTGAGACGTTGCCGGTCAGGGCGACTTGGATGAGTCGCAATGATGCAGCGTCGGCCCACTGCAAGTCGTCAAAGAACAACACGAGGGGGTGCCGTTGGTCGGCGACGGCCCCCAGGAAACTCTGGAATACCAACTCGAAGCGGCGCTGAGATTCGCCCGGGCCGATCGGCGCCGCGGGTTTCTGCTTGCCAATGATGAGCTCCAGCTCTGGCACGAGGTCGACGATGACCTGCCCGTTGTCACCGACTGCCTCGAGGATGCGCCGAGTGCGGAGCGCCAGTTCCTCGGTCGTTTCGGAAAGGAGGGCTCGCACGACGCCGCCGCAGGCCTCGGCGATGGCAGCGTACGGGATGGCTCGATTGAGGTAGTCAAACTTGCCTCTGGCTAAGTAGCCGCCGTCGAGCAGGCTCGGTTTCAGCTCTCCAACGAGGGCGGACTTGCCGATGCCTGAGTAGCCGCCGATGAGCATCAACTCAGTGGCGCCCTGGCTGACTCGATCGAAGGCGTCCAACAGTTGCTTTCGCTCGGTGTCTCGCCCGTACGCTCGCTCGGGGATGCGCAGCTCTTCCGTGCGGTCCTTGCTTGCTAGCCCGAACGTTTGGATCTGTCCGACGCTCTCGAGTTGTTCGAGACAGTGTTCGAGATCCCAAACCAGGCCCGCGGCGCTCTGGTAGCGCTGTTCTGGTTCCTTTTGCAGTAGTTTGGCGACGATATCCGACAGAGCTGCCGGTATCTCGCTTCGCGCTTCATGCAAGGGTTTGGGTACGCGAGCGATGTGACTGTGGACCAGCTCGACCCAATCTTCGGTCTCGAATGGTCGCTTGCCTGAAAACAGCTCGTAGAGAGTGACCCCCAAGGAGTAGAGATCCGCGCGTCGATCGACGGCTCGGTTCACGCGCCCGGTTTGCTCGGGCGCCATGTAGGGTAAGGAACCTTCGAGTTGCGTCGAGGGCTCCAGGGTTTGAAGCTCCCGCGGTAGCTGGGTCGCGAGACCAAAGTCGATCAACTTCACCTGCGACGAATCGTCGGATACTAAGAAAAAGTGCTCTGGCTTGATGTCCTTGTGCACGATCCCACGCCGATGCACGTCCTGGAGCACCCGCGCCAGGGAGATAGACACACGCAGCGCTCGCAGGGTGTCTATTTCACCTGATGCGATTACTGAGTCGAGGGACCTGTCGCCCACATCCTCGAGCACCAGTGCGAGGCTATTGCCTATTTGCTCAATACCAAAGCTACGGACCACTCCTGGTAGTGACAGCGATTTGATGACTCGATATTCGTGACGCAGGCGAGCGAGCTCGACCTCGGTCGGGTATTCCGCGCGCATGGCTTTGATTACCACGGGGGTCCCATCCACGGTGGCGTGGCCGCGGTACAGAATCGATAGCGGAGTGTCGCGGATTATCGATGTGACTGAGTACTTGTCGGCGATATTCTGCATTGGACCTGGATCGTCCGTTCCCCAATTTTCTGGCTTGCTCGCTCCACGGAGAGTGAGGCCTGTATCTTTCGACAACGCCGCGTTTTGGCAAGGGTACTTGTTCTCCTCCTGTTGCCATGAGGTCCGCTGGATACCATTCGGCCAGCAGAACGGCGACGAGTCGTACGTGTACCCACAGCAGTTGATGGGGCTGGGGAAGCGATTGTGGTGGCACTTCGTGTCGAAGTGCTTTCGTGACGTTGGGCGATGCGCCTGGCAGGCCCAGCATTCCGCCGAGCTCAGAATCATGGCCGTGGTGAAGGGTGCTTGCTTGCAGTAGGTTCTCCTCGTGAAGAGCGGTACTGCGGACGCGGAGCATGGTGCACACGAGAGTGCGGTTCCCGTCAAACGAGACGCCGCGTCCTGGCGTATGGCTGCGTGCTACCGTTGGGTCAGTCCGAAGCGACCACGCGTTGCAACGCAGTCTCTGTCGCTCCCCACGCCGCAGAGTTCGTTCCCGAGGATGGACCCGCCACGGCTCCCGCACATGCTACTCGCTTCACTGTCGGGGCCGTCGCCGATGGGACCAACGCCGTCCAGCGCGGCCCATTGGCCATGCCCCCGCACGCGCAGTAGGCCGTGTGGCTCCGTCGGTTGTGCCATCCGGAAGCCGGTGGCTCTCGGTGCTGGCGAATCGTGATGATTGGAGACGCCCTGAACCTTTGATACGTTCACTATTGACGACGAGACTCCCACCGGACTGAGGTCCAAATCGAGCATGGATCTGCCACCACCCAATCCGTTGCGGCGCGTCAATCCCAGCTCTCAGGGACTGCACCGAGTTTGTTGGACTCAGCTTCTCTCATCATCTGCTAGGCTCCTCGGATGTCCGTTCGACTCGCTAGTGGGCTGGTCGGCACCTGCGCGATTCTAGCCAGTTTGCCGCTTGGCTGCTCTACGAACGCAGAGGACGGCTCCTCTCGTCGTATGCCCGAGGCCGTCGACGGCGATGCCGTGCCGACCTCCGCGAGCCTTGCTGAGAGCAACCCTTCCGATGGTCAGGGCACGGACGTCGGAGCGCCAAGTGATGAGGCGACTACCCCAGTTAGTCCGCTCAGCGCGATCCATCGGACTTGACGTCCTGGACCTGCATGGCCTCCGGGAGCACGGCTTGGCCGTTCGTCATCTGTTGTCCGTAGTAGACGAGATGCCGCCCCTCGGCGTTGGACTGCTAGCGCCTCTGCAGCTTGCGATATGCGCGCAACACTTGAAATCGTGATGCACCGTGGGCCTTGGCCCAACGAAGGAAGCCAATACCGCGTGGGCTTCCGATGGACTCGACGACGTCCACGGCGGTGCTCGTCAAAAGCGGTTGCTTCCCGACGCGCTCCACGTCAGGTAGGGCGTCCTCTCCAAGCAGTGCCCCCAGACCGCGCAACGCCGCGCCCCGCACGAGCACAGAATCGTCCGTCAAGGCGGTTCGAAGTGACTGCGCTGCGACATCCCCCCGCAACCTGCCGGCAGCCAGTGCTGCCGCGGCACGCACCGCGGGAACCTCATGCTCAGCAGCTTCGAGAACGTACGGCAGGAGTTCTGACTCGTCCCTGACGTGCCCGTCAGCTCGCGCAAACCACTCCATTGCGTCGCGTCGACCCTCGCTATCGGGTGCTGTCGCGAATACGGCCAGCGCAGCTGGCGCTGCCGCCTGCGCGCTGAGCCTCCACGTACGCGTCAAGCTCAACCAAGGCTGAACCAGACCGAAGTCGGTGTGCGCCGCGGTCTCGAGTTCCTGCAAGACCGCGGCAACGGCGAATGGTCCCGCGTTATTCTCGGCCAATACCGCGGCGAATTGGGCAGCCTCGTGGGGGGCGAGGTCCCGCAGTTTTTCTTCAGCGACCACGTTGAACCGTTTTTCGTCCACGCCTTGCAAGCGACCGACCACGTGAGCTGCCACGCTACAGGAACCGTTTCTTGCTGTCGCCTCCGCCCACTGCAAGCGCTTCGACGTGGGCGCCAGGCCAATCAAGTCGAGCAACAAGGGAAGATCACGGGGCGGATGAGCCACATCGACTTCTTGAAGCTGGCGATCGAGCAGGTCCGTCACGTCACCGGACTCGAGGTCTTTGGCGAAGAGCGAGGGATTCAACCGGACCATGTCGCTGACGAGCCTTCGATGGCTGGGTGCCTCAGCCTGGAGGATAGGGCGTAGCTCGCGCGGATCTTCGTTCAGATCGAAAAACATATCGACGGCCGTGGTCGTATCAACGACGTACTTCAGTCGTCCGCGAACAGCACCGTGTGCTCCCTTGGCCGAGCTGATGTAGTAGGTCGGTGCTTGCCATTGTGCGTCGGGATTGACGATGAGAGGCAGCAAGCTCGTGCCGGCTGTACGCCGGGCTGGCGCTCCGCACAGTGCCGCCAGCGTAGGAGCGATGTCTATGTTGCCCACGGTATGGTTGATCGAGTGTCCACGTTGACCGGGGATGTAGAACGCCAATGGCACCCTGCTGAGTTCGTCGAAAACGCTCATGCCGTGAACATACGAGCCATGGTCCCCCAACCCTTCACCGTGATCCGCTGCCAAGACGACAACTGTTTTCTCCGCAATGCCGAGGTCTCGGAGATCCGCGAGCAGGCGTGCAAACTGGAGGTCCATCCACTGCAGGGCTCGCGGATACAAATCGGGCCACTTCTGCGGGTTCTCCAACATCCAGACATGCGCCGCCCCGTCCAAACGCTCGCCTGCCCAGCCCGGGTCGTGCACACCGAAATGATGAAACCACGCGAAGAAAGGCTTGTTCTGGACGCTCTCGAGCGCACTTCGGATCAACTCAGGCTGTCGGTTTTGGTCATCGTTGCCGTAGACCGACACGAAGTCGAAGCCATCGAACAGCCCAGCCAAGCCGTCAACCCACGCCTCCCGAAGCGCGCTTGGCGCGACGGCGACCGAGGTGCGTCCGCTGTCTGCCATCCGCACCGGCAATGGCGTGCCGTCGTTCTCCAGATCGGCAAACGGTTGAATTGAACGCAGAAGTGATGGCATTGCCACGCGGGTCAGCGTCCCTGCCGAATACGCAGTGCGAAAGACCACAGCCTGTTTGAGGAACTGATCCACATGGGGTGCCAGATCACCAACCAGTCGGTCTCCAGGACGCCGAAAGGCTTGCAACGCATCTGACCGCAATGCGTCCACCAAGAAGATTACTACATTCCAATCGGCGGGAATGCGCAGCTCACTGGGACCCGAGTCGAACTCAGGGACATCCTTGCGCTGATCGAGACTCGCCAGCGTGTCGAACACTGGCGAATGTTGTGCGGCGCTGGGCAGCAGTGGCAAGATGGGCGTCGCCCTTGCGCTGCGCAAGCTCAGCTCCGCCTTCACGCTGTCCCCGGCAAGAACGCCAAAGGTTAGCGATGCAGCGCACGTGAGTGCCGCGCTGCACGTCAGCCAGGACTGCCACCGGCTCGGATTCACGGCTTGTAGGCGGCGACACATCGGTTCTGCAAGCTGTGATGCTGGAGGCACGGCGAGCCAAGCCGCAGCGAGCATCGCCGTGAGGTGAGCCGCCGGGTACAACCCCTGGAGTCGAGTTACGTTCAGAGCGGCGATCGCGCAGGCGGCGATCGCAGAGAGCCCCGCAACCCAGGGACGCGGGCCGTCGTCGTACCGGCTAGTTTCCATGTGCTTCCACAGTTCCCAGTACAACGCCGCCAGCGCCGGGGGGACGACGACAATGGCGAACCGCAGCCAAGCCACATAGCTTCGATGACGTATCCAGTCGCCCGAAGTCAGACTTGTCGCCACGGGCCAAAGGGCTATGCCGAACACCAAGCACAGTGCGGCTGTTGACACCCAAGTCGGCAAGCTGCGCCGAGCATGCAACGCGTCCGCAAGCACCCAAAGCGCGATGGCAACCAGCTGCGTGACCAGAGTCGCGCTCCACAACACCGCGCGAGCATGAAAGCCAAGCGAGTTTCCGAACGGGTAAGCTGATACGACGGAGACCAACTCCAACATCGACGCCCCCAAGAGGAGCGTCAACGCCCGCACGCACCAACGCATCGGCTCACCGTAACACAGAAGACACCTCGACTACTCGGGAGTCTGTCCTACGACAGAAGGCGACCAGTTGTTCAGTAGGGTAGACGCCTCGATGAGCTGTTCCCTTGAGCCGGGAAGCGTGCCCTGGGTCCGAGTAGTGCGACGTCTTGGTCCCACAAGACAGTGGTCTAGGCCAGGCTGCTACTGTACCGTCCAACGTCGTGACGAGCACCGGCATGCGAAGTGGTGAGCACACCCCCGCCGGTGTTGCTCTCAGCAGACGCGCCCGCTTCAGTGCGAGACTATTGCGCTATGGCCCTCTCACGCTCTACTTCTTGGCGGTCACCCTCGCGTACACGTGGTTTTCGCACTCTCGAATGTGGAACAAGCTGTACGGGGATGAGTGGCGATACCTTTGGTACGCTCAGAATCTGACGAAGGGCTACTTCTCCCCGCCCGAGTATGTCTTCTTGTGGAGTGGTCCAGGCTATCCGCTATTTCTAGCGCCCTGGGTGGCGTTGGACGCTCCGGTGAACTTGATGCGTGGGGTGAACGGTGTGCTTCTCGGAGCCGCGCATGTGATGTTCTTTTGCTTCGTGCGTAGGTTCGCTCGCCCCATGACGGCAGCTGCCTTCACCGTGCTCTTCGGGCTCTACTTGCCGTTCGTCAACTTTTCGCATTTCCTGTACACGGAATCACTGACAGTACTGCTGGTTGTCGGCCTGCTCAACTTCCTGTCCAGTTACATTCGAGGTGGGAAGGCTTGGGCATTGCTGGCTAGTGGGGTGAGCTTCGGTTGGTTGGTCTTGGTCAAGATCGGATTTTGGCCCATGCTGTTCGGTGGAGGCGTCCTGTCGCTGGTGGGCTACGCGACCCGACGACACGTCGCGTTCAAGCGGATGGCGTTCGCCATGAGTATTGGGATCCTGTGTTGCGTGCCTTATCTGGTGCACACGTACCGGGCCACTGGGCGGTTCTTCTACTGGGGAGCGGGAAGTGGTCATGTTCTTTACTGGATAGCGAACCCCACGGAGGGCAGCACCGGAGAGCACCTCAACCCGAACCACATTCGTGGCATCCCGGCGATGCGTCGCGACCACTGGGCCCTGTACGAGCGATTAGGTCGGTTCGACGGCAAGTTCGAAAAGGGGTACGTCGGACTCGAACGCGTGGCGCGCTCCCTGTATCACCTATCGAGTCCCGAGACAGACGACGAACTGCGCCAGCGTGGGCTGCGAAATATCGCGGCACATCCACAGGCGTACGCCAAGAACGTCGCCTACAATGCGTCGCGTCTCGTCGTGGATCGCCCGCACATCACGCGCAAGTTCACCGCCGAAAGTATGCGCATGGCAATCTGTAACCCGATCGTGCTGCTCGGGGTAATCGTGGCTTTGCCACGCCTGCTACGTGGAAAGGTTGGAGACCCGCATATGGCATTGTTCGCCGGGTGGATGCTGAGTCTCTACTTGGGGATGACGGTCCTTCTGGCCGCGGTGAGTCGGTATTTCATTGCAGCAGCGCCTTTGGGTTTGGCGTTGATCGCACTGGCTTACGCTGCACCACTAGATCGCTGGTTCGCCAAGCGGTTTCCGAGTGCCTCGACGATCGCGGCGACACGACACCGCGCTTTGGCCGTCGCATTGTGTATCGGCTTCGTGCTGGTCGGGGCCGCGTGGTTGGTCTTCCTGCGCGGTTTGGATTGGTGAACATCCTTGCATCCACACGCGCCGCGCTTCCGCCGGACTCCATCCGACTTTCACCGCGGGCTGCTAGCCTTTGCGGGCCACCAGCTCTAGGTTCTTGCCTACGAACGAACGGGTCAATGGTTGCATACGCAGGCTGATGGGGAACATCCAACGATCATACGAGCCCACGGATCGTTCGGTGACTCCTCCGTCGGTGGCGGGGATCAGGCGATAGGCCAAGGTGGCGAAGAAGCCTATTGGATCGACATAGTCGGAAGACTCCACGACGAGTCCCGCCGCGCGCACCTTTTCCTCCAGCACCCGGCGTCGGTAGCGGCGCTGATGCCCCACTTTCCGGTCCATCGCAGAGAACAACAGCGGAAAAGCTGGCACGTACAAGTACAATCGCCCGCCGCGCTTGAGTCGTCTACTGAGCTCTCGCAAGGTCTGCTCGTCCTCTGGAATGTGCTCCAGCACGTTGAGCGAATAAGCGAAGTCAATGGACGCTTCGGCGACGTCACCCAAAGATGTGTGGGCCTCGAAACCAGCATGACGAAGCTGCTGGACCAGGTCTTCGTCGGGTTCGATGCACACAACTTCGGCTGAAAGTGCGTCTCGAACTCGCGCGGCGTGAGTACCGAGACCTGCCCCGAAGTCCAGCAGCTTGTTTCCCTGACCTGCTGAGCTGACGATGCGTCTGCGTAGGAACTCGTGGTAGTTGACCGCTGCCTCCATCGCGCGGAGGTTGTCCGTGGCCTCGTAGGTTACTTTGGCAGAAATCATGGGCGGTTGCGATGGGAGAGCAGTGCCCGAAGTGCAATGATCTGGCTGCGATGGTACTCTGCTTGGTTGTCTAGAATTAACCCTACCGACAGCAGCAAAGCCGACAGTACGCCGAGCCCAGCAGCGAGAACAGCCAATGGCAAGTGGTAGACATACCGGTAGTTTAGATAGTCCAGGATCGGCATTGCCGCCGCCGCCAATGCGCTGAGCGCCGTCAAGAAGCTGAGCCAGGTGAAAAAGATCAGTGGCTTGTACCGCCGGAACAGGCTCACGATTGCCTTGAGGATGATGGCGCCATCGCTGAACGTATTCAGCTTGGAGTGGCTGCCTTCTGGGCGCTGGCCGTAAGGGACGGGAACTTCGACGATGCTGAAGCCGTTGCCAATGGCTTGCAACGTGAGCTCGGTCTCGATCTCGAAGCCCACGGAAGACAATGGTAGGAGCTCTACGAATTCGCGAGAGAACAAGCGGTAACCGCTCAGCACGTCGGTCAGCTCGACGTGGAAGAGTCGGTTGATTAGACCTGCAAAGAGCCAGTTTCCAAATCGGTGAAATAGCCTAAACGAGTGTTCGCCATGCTTCTGCATGCGACTAGCGACCAACATGTCGGCGGCGGACACTTCGAATTCTTTGAGTAGCATCGGAGCTGCTTCGGCACTGTAGGTCGCATCGCCATCCACCATCAGATAGATATCGGCATCAACGTGCTTGAACATGTGTCTGACGACTGCGCCCTTGCCAGTCCTTGCGGACTTCACCACGGTCGCACCTGCGGCGGCAGCACGCTCGTGTGTCGCGTCCGTCGAGTTGTTGTCGAAGACGTAGATGTCGGCATCTGGCAACGCCCCGCGAAAGCGCGTGACCACGTCCGCCACCGTTGCTTCCTCGTTCAGGCAGGGGATTAGCACGGCCACGCGCGGAGCCTGCCGCCGAGAGGACGACGGGGGAACATCCGAGGCGCTCATTGCTTCAGCATAGCCGGGCGACCCACGTGCTGAGAAGGGGTTCGTTCGAGGGGTTCGCCCAGGTTCAGACGTCAATTGTCCTCATTCGTGGCCGGTGGGCGGCGCGTGGCGACCACAAATTGGTTCGAGGTGTCCTTGCCGAGCAGCAGTCGAGTCTGGTCTATGATGGAAAATGCGCCCACGGCTAGCGGATTGGAGAAATTGAGCACCTCAAACGGCGAGGAGCTCCGCTTCGCGCTCGAAAGGCGAAGGCTGTTACGCAGACTCATGATCCACAGGCCCGGAGAGGGGACGAACCCAGATTCCAACACCGTGAGCCCGGTGGATTCAATGAGTTGCTGCAACGAGTTACGGGTGAACAGGTGGAAATGGCGGGGTAGGTGGTAGCCTCCCCAATAACGCTTCTTGAAAAGTCGGTAGTCGAGTCCGCCGCGGTTTGGGGTTTCGATGATCAAACGACCACCATCGGAGAGTAGCTCTGCCAGTTGCACGAGAGCGCTGGCAGGATCACGCAAGTGTTCGATGAGCTGACTCATCACGATGAGGTCGAAGGTCTGTCCAGCGAGGGGGCTGAGCTCCCGCTCGACGTCCGCCTGGATCAGCTCCACCGAGTTGGCATCGGCGAATCGACGAAGTTCGTCCGATACCAGCAGTTCAACGCCGACCACACGCGGGCTCGGACGCCACGCTTCTGCCAATCGTGCGAGGCGACGCGCATTGCCGCAACCGACTTCCAAGATGCTGCGAGGTTGGAGAGGCTCGGTCCGTCGCACCGTGGTGGCGACCTCTTGCCACTGCTTGAATGACTTGACGATGCCGCGAAAGTACAGTGGGGAGCGCTCATTGACGGTGTAGTAAGACTCCGAATACAGGTGTTCTACCTGCTCCGGGGAGGGCAACGGGTCGACGAATTGGTGCCCGCAGCGGCTGCACTCCACGACATGAAACTCACCCGGTAGCGAGCCGTACTCGAAATCGGGTGCTGACAGAACGAGGACTCTGTCGAGGCTTCCGCACAGACGGCAAGGAGTTCTGGGCGAGTCTGACACTGGGCCAAACACTACCGCCCAATTGCCTTCCCCGGGCCCATCGTTTTGAGCGCCCCGCCAACGATCGGCTGATCTCGGAGAAGCCTTGACAGCCCCCGGGCCCAGGCCCTCGCAGCTGCCGATCTGCCGGGTGGCGGCGTCGGCCTTCGATACTCCGCTCAAATGGCTGGAATTGTTGCTGTTTGCATTGCGTCGCCGGGCGCAGCGAATTTCGCAGCTCCGGCCCTGGGCGTGTCGAGCAGCGAACACGCCCGGGGCCTTTGGTCACTCGCGACGTCCGTCAAGAACAACCCGCGCCCGAGGCTTGAGGAGCGACAGACTGTGTGATCGAGTCTGTTTCGGCTGGTGTGGCAGCGGGAGCTGGATCGATACCGAGCGCTTCGTCGATCGCGGGTAACACGCGACGCGGGTTACTGCGCACCTGGTGATCGTCGCTTTGGTCGATCCAGCGCACGACGCCATGCTCGTCAACGAGGATGGTCGTGGGAATGGCCAGCGGACGGGCGAGACTGCGCCCTTTGGCGACCTCAAATGGGGATTACGCGCGGTAAACACGGCGACCTCACCAGGCGTATCGGGGCTGATGGCGACGAAGCCGATGCCGCGCTTTGCCAGTTCGTTGTCCATGTCGTTCCAGGCGCTCAACTCGCGGCGACAGTACGGGCACCAATGGCCGCGATAGCACTTGAGAAGGTAGCGTTTGCCTCGAAGTGAATTCGATGGGAACCGTTGTCCGTGCTGGTCGTAGGCTTCGAAGTCGACGATGGATTGTCCGACGCGGACGGCAATCTTCCGTTTGGCCTGACCTGAGAACGTTTGAATCGCAAGGAACAGCGCGCTCGGCACCATGTTGACGAAGCCGAGAGTCGTCTCCCAGGCGACAACCGATGTTCGAGGCCTACTTTACCTTCTGACGGGGGAGTGGAGCCCCATCGCAAACCATTGCGTCGCGGCGACGGAATATCCACCCAAACGCGCAGATTGATTCGCCCGGAGCGCGAAGAAGATCGGTCAAGTCGCAAGCCACTCGGGCAAAAGCGCAGTCGCTCTCGTTGGAGGCGTGGAGCACGGCGTCAACGTCGCAAACCACCTCGGGTACAGCCCGATCAATTTGGTCCGACCGGCGGACGACGGTGCGGAAGCCGCGATGCACTTCCCCCAAACGCCAAACAATCTCGGCCAAACCGTGACTTGTCTTGTTTGGCGCCCAGATAATTCAGAGAAAACGGCAATTAATTCCCAACCTGCCGAAATCACTCAAATCCCACGTCGCACTCCTGACCCACCTCGCGCCATGTTTTCCCCCTCAGCGCCGCGACTCCCACTGTTCCGCCCAGGATCCGCCCGTGCCCAAGCAACCCCGCCGCGCGTACCGGACTCGCTTGGTCCCGCTTGTCGGACACACGGCGCACCGCAAAAACCTCGCTTGACGCGTGCTCCGAGCCGACGAAAGTGAACTAGGAAGCGCCCCCTCAGACCTCATGCCGCGATTCCGACGCCGAGCACCACTTGCGGCCAGGCATTGACGCAGTAGGCCATCGGAGCGATGCACCCGATCACAGACATGGGAGACATTGCGAAACGTGGGAGGGAGCACTGCGTCATAAATAGGTGTTTCGCGCTTGGAGTCGATTCATCCATCGAGGCTCCAAGGTTGAGCAACGATACCGTCACGAGGGTTGTCATCGCTGGGCGCTTTTCCTTAGCTTCGCAGCGCTCGATGTGAGCAGCTCGCCGATGGCGGGTATCACGACAAGAGGGAGGCCATCATGGCCGGTATCAGTGATTCGGGACATCCCGACGACATTCACATCCATTTAGAACAAATCCTCAGTTCGGACGCGACGCGCGCGGAAGAGGTCGAAGGAGAGAGCGAGGTCGAACGGATCGCGCGACAGAGTGTGCGTCTTTCTCCACCGCTTCGACAGCGCGTCAGTGCAGCGCTCGGAGCAGTCGCAAGCGCGGTGCCTGGCTTGAGCGACGCTGAAACGAAGAAACTGCTGACGACACGCGCCGGCAGAGATGCCCTGCGCAAGGGCAAGCGTGCTCTGGCTCGAGTCGACGACCACCTGCACGCCGTCACGGGACGGCGCAATCCCCAAATCGGGCGCGTCTACGGAGTGTTCGGTCGCAACCCGTACACCTTCGGTGGCGTCTACCGAGCCCTCGGACAATGCGTGGCCGAAAACGAGCGCATCAAAGCGCTGCCTGAAGGGGAAGCGGACGCCACCCGCGTCTTTTCTCCCTACATCGAACTGCAGATTGTGCAGGCGCGGGACGAACTGCAGGCAATCCTCGGCGCTCGCCTGTCGAGTCGCTCCGAACTATCGCAACAGATCGCCGTCAGAGATGAGGTGTTGGCGGACGCCGTGGCCGTCATCGGCGCGGTGCGGAGCCATCTCTATGCGAACCTTCCCCTCGGCAAGCGCGATCCAGACTTGCGCGAGTACGGCTACCGCCCCATCCGCTCGGGTCGGCCGTCGAGCGTGGAAGTCGACGGCGAAGAGGACGACGACGCCGAAGCGGCAGCATAGAGCGTCTCCAAGTGGTCTTGCACGATTCGGAAGATAACCGTTTGCTCGGGCAGCGCGTTTCGCGCAAGACGCAGACCGACGGTCGCCACTGGGGCGTCGCGCTCACTCCCTCGGCAGGTCATGCCAACACTTCACGGAGTCGTCGTCGAGCAGTGCACAGGCGTTGTCGGTTTCGGCGACCACCGACTTCGCCGTGCGCCCTGGGCCCAAATCGAGGGCTCGTAGGGCGTCGCCCATCTCTCCGGGCTCATCCCCGACGGACAACACCGGCTCTTCCGCGAAGTACTCATCGGTGTTTCCGCCCCAACACTTGATGCTACCGTCGGACAGTAGCGCGCAATTGTACGTGTAGCCTGCCGCCACCTGAGTCGCGAACGCTCCCTCTCCCAAGTCCACGGCTGGTAGAGCATCGCCCATGTCGTCGGGGTTCTGGCCGCGGTTGACTCTGTCGCCGAGCCCGAGCTGCCCGACGTTATTGTAGCCCCAGCACTTGACCCGACCGTCGTCCAAGGCGGCGCAGGTGTGATGCCAGCCGGCGGCGAGTGAAACCGCGCTCCGTCCTGCACCGAGATCCACTCGCGGAGTGCCCGCCTCACGCGGTGGTCCCCAGCCGCCTTCACCGTACTGGTTCGAGCCCCAGCAGGTCACTTCGCCGCCGTCCAATCGAGCGCAAATGTGTTCGCCACCGGCGGTGATGTCCTGCGCGCTGCCGCCGACGTCGATTTGCGTGGGATCTGGACTGCGTGGCTCGTCGCTGGCGAAGAATTCCCCGGGTACGCCGAAGCCAGCAAGTTGTCCGGCGACGTTGTCACCCCAACACCAGACACTACGCAGTTCCGTCAGCACGCAGGTGTTCAACGAACCTGCCTCCACAGCGGCCACGTCGACCAGAAAGTCGATGTGGCCGTACCCAATCGCCGAGTATCGGTCCAAGTCGTCTCCCCAGCAGGACACGGCGCGGTCGTAGAGCGCACACATGTGGAGTTCGCCGCCGGTGGCCTGTTGCACGACTGCCGGTTGTGTTCGAGCCAGCTTATTGTAGTGATGCGCGACGAACGCGCTGCGATCAAGCACGCCCGTCGGGACTTCATCCAAGCAGAACAGCGTCCCGCGCGACAGCAGGCAGGTTTGGTGTCGGGTGATCGCGACGGCTTCGATCCGCCAATCGTCTGGCAGCGGAGTCCCGGCGGGCAGTAGCTCGGGGGCTGGTTGTTCCGTTTCTGAGCCTGCGTCTTTGGCGTGGGACACGCCCGCGCTGGCGTCCCGGAACTCGCCCGCTTGCGTCTGGGATGGATCCGCGCTGGGGTCGGGATCGACGGGGGCGATGGCCGCATCAGGAGTTTGAGCGCCCGCGTCGCCTGTGTCGATGTCGCGTCGGCCCCCATTGGCAGTTGTGTCCGAGGTAGAAGCATCCACCTGGTGGCTGGCACTGCTTCCGTGGGGCCCCGACGTGGTTTCGCGAGTCTGTTGTTCGGTAGCGTTGCCTGTACAAGCGCTCGCCGCGAGCGCAGCGAGCAACGCCGCGCACGCGATGCAGCGCTGAAGACTGCTGATGGGGTGAACGCCGCAAGCGAGCACGTCGCGATGCTGGCGCGTGTGTCGACGACGTGCCTCCACGAATTGGGCGTGGCCGGCAGTGACCAGCCCGATACACCTGTGCACGTGACTACGAGGACTCTCCACTGCGCCAATGTAGCACGCGGCGGTCGAACGTTCGCAAATGGCGACCTGAACCGACAACACGCGAAGTGGCCTGTGGTATCAGTGCCGAGTGAGTGGCCATTCATTAGCTGGTGCGGCTGCCTCCCCTGCTCATGAGAGCGAAGCAACGCGCGCGTTCTATCAGAGGCGTGTGGCGTTGTTCTGGAAGGTCGTGTTCTTCATCACTTTGAGCAGCTCCGCTGTGGGACTATTGGAGGTAACGGCCGGTGGTTCTCCGGGCATGGAGCATCTAGTCAACGCGTTGAGTACCGTGATGTCGGGGGCCTTTTGGTGGTTGTCCCAACAGGGTGAGCGTTCGTTGAGCTTCAGTCGATTCATGGACTCAGGAGCCTTTTTGCTCCACGGCGTGGTCGGTACGGTCCTCGTGCGTTACGCGGCGAGCGGGTTCTTGGTGGAGCGCGCGATTGAGTCTTCAGAGGGGGCTCTGATGGCGGATGGACTCTTCGTGATGATGGCTCAAGGCGGGAGCGCAATGCTCGTAGCCATTCGCGCCTCCTTGGTGCCAACGACTCCGCGCCGCACTGCCTGGGTTTCGGCGGCCTACGGTGTGCCGGTGATCATTGCGACGACCTTCCTCGTGCCGGCGCCGGGAGGCGCGCTCACTTGGCGCCAGCTGGACTCTGACATCTTTCCTTGGCTGCCCGGCATGAGTGCCATGATGTGGATCTACGCGACGATCACCTGCACCGTCATTTCCTCCGTCATCTACGGTTTGAGAAGCAAGGTGCGCGAAGTACAGCAACTGGGCCAATACACCATCGGTCGCAAGCTGGGAGAGGGGGGAATGGGTGAAGTTTTCGAGGCCCGCCACGGCATGATGCGCCGCCCCTCCGCCATCAAGCTCTTGAAGCCCGAGCGGGCGGGTGATGAGAGCCTGCGGCGATTTGAGCGCGAAGTGCAGATGACCGCGCGTTTGACTCATCCGAATACCATCACCATCTTCGACTACGGTCGCACTGAGGCAAACGTCTTCTACTACGCGATGGAACTGCTCGAAGGTGCCACCCTACAACGAATTGTCGAAGTGGGCGGACCCCAGTCCCCGGCGCGAGTGGTCAGGATCCTGAACATGGCGTGTGCTGCTCTGCGGGAAGCTCACGGGATTGGGCTGATTCATCGCGACATCAAACCCGCCAACATGATGCTGTGCGCCCAAGGGGGCGAGCTGGATGTGCTGAAGCTGCTCGACTTCGGCTTGGTCAAGGACGTTTCCGCGGAGCGTGGCGTGGAGTTGACACAGGGTCAGGCCATTACGGGCACCCCACAATACATGGCTCCCGAATCCATTCTGAATGCCAATGCAGCGGATGCCCGCTCCGACATGTACGCGCTGGGTGCCGTCGCTTACTTTCTGCTCGTTGGTACTCCGGTGTTCGATGGCAAGACCGTGGTTGAGGTCTGCAGTCAGCATCTGCATGAGGCACCGAGGCCCTTGTCGAGACATGGTGTGTCGGTTGCCGCTGAACTCGAGGCAGCCGTCATGAGTTGTCTCGTCAAAGATCCTGCTGGGCGACCCCAATCAGCTGCTGAGCTTCAACAGCGCCTGGCGGATTGCACCGTCGGCAGCTGGACGCCCACCGACGCAGAGCAGTGGTGGAACGAATATGGGTCTAGGTGCAGACCACAGCCCGAAGCGTTCGAACTCTCGGGGGAGACCATGGCGGTAGACGGAGCAGAGCGCCTGGTCCGCACCTGAAACAGGCGGCGCCCATCGTCTACGCGCGGCGCTGTCACTGTTCGTGCTTGCCCCGTGTCGGGTTCATCACCGAAGGCGTGCAAGCTCTCGTTTCCAATAGGTTACCGCTGCCAAGACGCCGACGACGCCGCACAGCCACGACAGCGGAACCACCCACGAACTGGATACCACAACCGAAACCACCACCCCGAACTGAACTACGGTCACGAGCTTGCCGAGCCAGTTCGCCTTCGGGTCCTCCGCCTTGGCCCTGCGCTGAGAGCGATGCAACACCCACCAAAGTACGAGAGGCAGCTCGATGATCTCGCGAGAGGCGAGTGCCAAGACACCGTACCAAGATAGATCATAGCGGTAGAACATGGTCACCACGACAACAGCAGCAAACGCTTTGTCAGTGAGGCCATCGACGACCGCCCCAGTTGCTGTGGCTTGCTCGTAGCGACGCGCCCACCATCCGTCGAGCACGTCGCTCAACCCAGCCAGAAACAGGATTAGCAACGCAGCGACCGGATCCTGCGCGAAGCGAGCAAACGCCCATGCCAATGGAAGCCTGAGAAGGCTGAGCAGGTTGGGCACCAGCAGTAGGTCCCGCATCCGATAGCGTCCCATCGTCAACCAGTGCCCCGTAAACGCCGCCCCCGCAACTCAAAGCGTCGCCAACGTTGTCGCTGCGCGGTTCGCCGCCATCGTCCACGACGGCAGTCCGTGTGCGTAGCGCTCGCAGGCCGTCGCGAGTCGCCACCTGGCGGGTTCGTCTTGCACCAGCCTCGATAGTTCGCGCGAAAAGCTGGCGCGGTCGCCGATGGCTACCGTCACACCGCGCGCGCAGTCTTGCGGCGTGACGTCGTCATCGCCGAGCATCGTCTGTGCGGCGCCGGCGCGATATGTCAAGCAAGGAACCGCCGCTGCCATGGCTTCGACGAGCACCAACGGGTGGTTCTCATCGTAGCTCGGCATCAAGAGCAGGTGAGATTCACGCACCCGTTGCTGGACGTGGGCGGGCGGGAGTTGTCCCAGGAATTCGACTTGGACGTTGGTGGGTAAGTCGCGAGCACAGTCCTGGACGCGTTTGGCGTAGTCCGGATCAGCGCTGAGGCTACCGAGCACCGTCCAGTGCACGTCTTGTTGCTGGATGTCGTGCAATGCGTGGGCGATGTCCAAGAAGCCCTTGCGCGGAGTGACGGCACCGACTGAAATCAGGCGTATCGAGCCGCGGCGAGGCTGGGCTGGTTGCTTCCACCCGTCGTCAACTCCCGGGGGCAGTAGCGTGGTGGGGATACTCCTTGCACCAAGCATGCGTTCGAAGTGGGGGCCCAAGACGCAAACCGGCGACAGCTCAGCCAGCAATTGCCACTCGAGCTCCGTGGGGGTGGAGCGTGGCTCTCGTTCGGCCTCCGCCGCGGCAATCATCGAGGGAAGCGAGTGCAGCAACGTGCCGACGCGTTTCGTTCCTGCCGCGATGGATGAACACATAGCGACGTGCTCTGGTGTCAAGAAGATGCTGTCGAGGAGCAGAAGGTCCGCATCCACCGCCGAAAGCTGTGCGTCCAACTCGCTCGTCTCGAGATCCCGCAGAATCCAAACACCATGGTCTGCCATTCGCTCGTTGTACAAGTAGCCGCCGGAGAGCCTCCCTCGCGCAGGTGGCTGTACCAGGACAATGCGCTGATTCGGTGCACCCATCCGTCCGTGTTCGTCGACGCTGCTGTATTTCGCCGCGTCTGTCCAGAAGAGCGCCAGAGGCTAGTCCATGGGTTCGAGGTCCGGGACGGCGTTTTTTTGGCGTGGTGACCCGCACCTCGCCGTCAGTGGTTGAGTTTTGCGCCGACACCGCTCTGGAGCGCTAATTGTTCGCGTTTTGTGTGTCTTGTGTGACGCTGGAGCAACAGAACCAGCAGTCCCAGGAGATGTTGACCCATGAGTACTTCTAGAGTTTCGAATTCTGGTCCGCGGCGACCGCTGACCGCTGGGCTCTTGCTGGTGCTTCCGATGGCGTATCTCGCCGGGTGCGGCTCGGATGGCGGGGATGGAACAACTGCGGAGGGCGCGATGCCGGGCACCTCCGTGGCGATGGGGCCGCAAGGGACTGTCCCAGGGCCTGCAACGCCGGCGGCATCTGCGGACGAGATGGGGCAGAGTTCACCACCCGCCGCTACTCCTGGAAATGGTGGCATGCCCGGTACTCCCGGGGCCGACCCTGTCGCGGTTTCTCCAGAGCCTTCCCCTGCGGTTACGTCCGAGCCGGAGACGGAGCCCGAGCCCGCAGTCGACCCGGTGACGCCCGCCACCGAGACGGACGTGATGGCGGAAGAACCCGAGCCGGAGACGCAGCCCGAGCCGGAGACGCAGCCCGAGCCGGAAACGCAGCCCGAGCCGGAAACGCAGCCCGAGCCGGAAACGCAGCCCGAGCCGGAGACGCAGCCCGAGCCCGAGGTGGATCCGAATCTGGAGCCGTTCAGCTTCTTCGTCACGAGTTATGCCGCCATTTCGAGGCTCAGTGGCAGTCCCGACGGTTTCGGTGGTGATCTGCGCTACGGCGAGGCAACGGGCTTGGAGGGCGCAGACAAGATTTGCACTGAGGTCGCTGAAACGTCCATGCCTGGCTCCGGCGCCAAGCAGTGGCGGGCTTTCTTGAGTGTAGTTAATGGCCCTGGCGGTGGCCCTGTCCACGCCATCGACCGCGTGGGTGATGGACCTTGGTATGACCGCTTGGGCAGACTGGTCGCAGAAACACCCGCGGATCTGGCGAACACCAGGCCCAACGGGGCGGATCCCGAGATCATCAACGATCTGCCCAACGAGGATGGTGTCCCCAATCACGCACCCGACGGTGAAGCCATCGACAACCACCACGTGCTCACTGGTTCGGATGAACAGGGCATGCTGTACAGCGAAACCGCAACTTGCGCCGACTGGACGAGCCTGGAGCATTCCTCCGATGGCCGTCCGAGGATTGGGTTCTCTTGGCCCGCCGGGGGGCGCGAGCACTGGATTAGTGGTCAGGACGAGGGTGGATGCATGGCGGGCATCGACATCGACGGGGGCGGGGGTTCGGATCCCAACGTCGGGACCGTCGGCTCCGGCGGTGGGTACGGCGGGATCTACTGCTTCGCGTTGAGCCCCTGACCGAGTCTCAAGGGTTGCCGAAGGGGCGCGCTTGCTTAACCCACAGCGCGGGGACTTCACCAGGAAGCCCATCGAACTTGAACTCCACGTCCATGGCCCACCACGGGTTCGGCGAACTGGGTAGAGGGGCATACGCGGGCGTGAAGAACGTGCGGATCTTGTCCAGCGCATCCCCCAACTCCCGGATCTGGGCTTGGCTGAGCACGGTTTGGCCTTCCGGGATCAGACTGGATGAACTGTAGTACGAAACGGATTGCCCCACGGTGTCGTAGAAGTACAAGAACTGATCCGTCGTCACTCCTTCTGGTGGTAACACGACGGACTCATCTCCCAGCTGCACGTTGACGTAGAAAGCGGGGTCGAGGCCGGTCTTGTCGAATGGGTTGTTCGTGAGAGCGACACCATTGGCTTCCTCTTCGGGGAAGGAATTGTGCACGAGTAGCCCCATCCCGACGGCCGTGTGCTCGATGCTGCGATACTCCCGCTCCTCGAATGCGCGGAAGAACCATACGCTCGACCACACTTCGCGTACCGCATCCAGCACGGGACGAGTGGGATCATTCGGGTCGCCACTCTTGGAGTCGTACAAGCCAGCACCAGTGAAGCCATCCAGGTCTTCCGCATTGGTACTGGATCTGAATCGCATGCGGATGCCTGAATACTCAGCTTCCAGTTTCTCCAACAAGTCCTGCTCGAACTCCGCGTTCACCGGTGCGAGTAGCATGGCGTCTCTCAACTCTTGCAGGCGCTCGTCCCGCACCGCAGCGGAGTCGCGAAATTCAGCGTCGGCGAGCATGGCGGCGACTTGTTCATCGAAGCCATTTTCCTCCATGAACTGGAAGTAGTAGTAGACGGGAACGGCGAAGGCCTTGGGCACCGGAAGACCGTCGATGTGCGTGAGTGCGGCGTAGTGGGCCGCCTTGCCCCCGAACGTGCGGGTCGCGTCTTTGATGGCGTCGTACAGATCCATACTCTCGAGATCGACGGCGTCCTCGATGTCGATCAGTTCGGTGATGTCCAGGTTTACCCCGGGGACACCGGTGACGGGATCCGGGCCGTTTTCTTCCCACCACTCGTCGGCTTCCTCCTGAGTCACCTCGACAATTTCGTAGTCGTTCGGGCGCACGCTCAATCGAACCCACTTGCCCTCAAGTTCGCGCAACTCCTCTCGGTCGTACGCACCCTTCAGCGCCATGTTGGGCGTTCCGCGGTTTTGTGACAGCACGTTGATGTGAGCCAGCGGAGTCTGAAACTCGGAGGTGATGATGCCGAGCGTGACGCTGATGTCGTTGGGTACGTGATCGAGCACGACGATATCGCGGAAGCTGACGTAGGAGTCAGCGAGTTCCGCGGCGGTGACGAACGTCAGGCGTCCAATGCTTTCAGCCACGTTGAGGGACTGGTACTCGCCGTCGCCGAGCAGTTCCTCGGTGGCGACCGTTTCGATTCTCGCGGGTAAATCGAGAGCAACTTCTGCGATAGTCTCCGAGGTGAGGTGAAAGCGCAGCTCGGAGCCGATGTAGATGTTTTCGGAGATCTTGTCGAACGCCGTTTCGATCATTTCCGCGGTGGCAGTATCGTAGGGCGCCAGTTCGTAGACCCACTGGTCGCCGTAGCGCGTGACGGCGCCGAGCAAGAACCGTCGAGCGCTGGAGGTGTATTGGTCTCGATTGAACTCAGCCAAGGTGGGGACCAAGGGCAGACCTTGGGGCGCTGAGGCGTACTCGGCAACGAACTCGTGATGGATGGAGTACTTCGCGCTGTTCTGGAAGTAGAGTCGCTCGCCGTCGTCGCGGTCGACGACCGTCTTGACGGATTGGTCTGCAGCCAGGGCCTCGAAGTCCGCTTCGCAGCCAATTTGTGCCAGGTAGTCGGGTCGGTCCTTCCCATCGTAGGTGCACTCCCAGACCATTTCGGGGCCAGCGTCTTGGTTCGCAGGAACGGCCGCATCTGGAGCGAGATCGCCCTCTTCGGCGTTCTGGTTACTTCCCTCAGTACTCGCGTCGCGCTCTTCAGTGTCTTCGCCGCCGATCGAGCAAGCGAGTACCAAGGAACAACCAGCGACAATCAACGTCCGCTGCATGGGAGACTCCACTCTGTCAGACTGCAAGTGCGCATCACTCCTCAGCGACGCACATGCTGGCGACGCACATCTCACCCTCCTCGCACTCGGAGACATCCAAGCACGACCGGAGTCCATCGATGGAGAGCATCAGGCGGCTGTAAGCCAGAACCCGTGTGTTGATGTGATTGTCGCCCACGTTGGCGAAGGAACGTGTGTAGCGTTCGACATAGATCTCAGGAAACCCGAAAAAGCCCAAGTCCAACAGCTTGGTGACCAGGGAGGCCGCGATGGTCAGCTCGCCGGTGTCTTCAGCGTCGCATACGATTTCCCCTCGGGTGCCGCCGTGATGGCTGATATCGACGTTGATGTTCATACGTGCCGTGGGGCTGTCGCCGGGGATCCAGGTGAGCTCCAACGGCGTGTCTTCTTCAAACGGAAGGCCATCCTCGACTGTGAGCTCGACCGGCGACATGCCGGGTGTGGCGATGATGAATGGCTCCAGCTGGCCGCCTTGTGCCTCGAGGATGAACACATCCGCATCTCCAAGTGGCGGAAAGACCAATTGCGCATCGCCTGACGCGATGTACTGATTGGTCGTGGGGTTCAGCGGGGTCATGACGAAGCTATCTGTCATGCCCTTGTTCTCGAGGCCCCAGACCGTCACTTCCCCAACATCCACCGTGGGCGGCTCTTCGGCGCATTGGTCACCTACGGCGCAGAAGGCGGGGGGCGCACACTCGTCATCGCATTCTGGCCGCCGGGGTTCGCGGACTAAGCAATCACCCTCCGCGAGCGTCGTCTCCCAACCATCTCGTTGTGGGCTGGGAGCCTGCCAAATCTTGCCTTGCAGGGTCGCGTACGCTGCGTTTTCGCCCAGAGCAGGCTGCAAGGTCAGGGTGAATTGGCCCAATGCCTCACCTGCGCGTTCACTGGGCGGCTCCGGCGGTTCGGGCGCCTCGCCCGACGCAGTGGGCGCCCCAGCGTCTGAAGAGCCGTCCGTGGCGGCGGGGTCCGTCGGCATCTCGGTATCCGTCTCGTTGGCGTCGGTGGTACCGGACGGATCCGTATCGGTCGGCGAGGCTTCTGCGTCCGTCGTCCCCGTGGCGGAATCATCGGAAGTGCAGGCGCTGACGGTCAGCAGGGAAATGGTGAGAAACGGCTGCTGTATCAGCCGACGCGGGTGCAAGCTCATCGTCATCGGGTGCCTGATCGTCGACCGGCGCTCAACTTTGCCGGTACAGAGAACGATACGTGACGATTTAGTAGCGGAATGCGAGCGCATGGGGCAGCGCTTTGGTCGGGCAAGTGCCCGATGTTCCGCAAGACCCCCTTTGTTACCGAGACACCCGATCGGCCCCAGCGGGAAAACCACCGCCGACCCCCCTGAGCTTGGCGCTGGCTCTCTACGCTGCCCGCAGCTGCCGCTTCAGGTAGTCGCCGATCCCCCGCATCCACGCTGCGACCGGCGCGGTGCCGCGCTTGGAACTGGACGCTGCCGATGCGGCGGGGTGTGCGGCGGAGCGAACCGCGTCAGTGCTTCGGTGGCTCAGCTCACCATCGGCAGCCTGTCCGAATTCCCTGCTGTCAGGGAACCCGTCGTCGGCATCAGCGATCCACGCCACCTGACGCCGTGGCGGGGAGAGTGTTCTCAAGCGGACCATACCCGGGATGGTGGAGCTCCTCCGTGGCGTGTCTGCGCAGGTTGCGTAACAGTCCCGCGACAAGTCAGGCGGTCAGCGCCGAGTATCTGCCTTGGGTGCAATCGCTGTGACGGCTCAGTGCGGTTATTGTGACAACGCCGTGTCCAAAAGCGCTGAGCCCGATTACACGTTCGTCGACGATTGCCGCGCCCGCCCAGATACCCGCTGGGTCGGACCTGGCGCTGAATGTTTGCGCTCCAACTATGAGGCCCGCACCCGGCGTGGAGGTCCCGAGGCTAGTCCGGCAGTGAGAACTCTGTCAGCTCCTCGTAGCTGCCGCTATCGACGTTCTCTTCGCGCACTTTGCCAACGCCTGGGCAGAACCAATAGAGCTTTTCTTGGGCGTCATCAGTCGAATCAACCGCCGCCCAATCCTTCGTGCGACGCACCCTCACGCAGTCGGAGAAGCTGAGCCCGGTCGAGGTGCGAACGGACTCACGTCCTTCGACGGTGAAGGTGTGTTTGCGACCTTCCGGAGCTTTTGGCTGCCCGCCAGCGGGTGTCTCGATGCGGATGTATTCCGGGGTTTCGGAAAAGCCGACGTCAGCCGAGCGCCAGGCCTCGGAGCAGCGCAAGAAGCCAACGCCGTACGTCGCGCTCGAGTCCAGCGCCTCTTGGAACGTGTTTGGGTTGACCCAGATTTCCTCTTTGTAAACCCGCAGTAGACGACCGTCGTGCTTGACGTGTACGGCGTCTGCGCGCAGGTTGTCCGACGGGTTGGGCGTGTCGGCAAGCATGAACGCGCGCTCCCCCTCGTATTCGATCGCCTCCACCGTTTGAATCTCGTTCCAGTTGCTCGAGTGTGCGTACGTCCATGTGGCTCCTTCGGCAATCGGACACAGCTGGTCTGCGAGCGGCTCTTGGGGCTCCGGTGCTGGCCCACCGTCGGAGCCATCTGTGGGACCGCCGTCCCCTGGATCGGTAGTCGTGTCGGTTTCTTCTGTTGGGCTGTCAGATTCTTCCGTGTCGTCGAGGGACGGATCCTTTTGATTGCAGCTCCAGGTCACAGCGGAAAGCAGGAGCAGGGTTGAGCTCATCTTGAATGGGGCAATACGCCCCATTTGCTGTCGATCCTTCATAGGTCGACCTCTTGTTGACCGATCACCAGCGTGACCTTGTTGTTGTCGTTGTGGGCGCGTATGGCCTCGAGCAAGGCGGAGGGAGTGGTGCCCTTCTTCAGCACCACCGAGCAGATCAGTTCCTGCAGCGAGCCCCCGCGCACGGTCTCCAACGAGATGACACGGTGTTCGTCGAGGTAGCGCCGGAAGGGCTCTTCGAACGCCTCCTCGTAGTTCCGATCAGCGGGAAAGCGGACCCTGAGAATCCGCTCGGTGACTTCTTTGGCGAACATGTCAAACCGCGCCAACACAATGACCATGGCGCCCAGTGCGACCGCTGCGAAGACCGCCAAGAGATAAAAGCGGGTGCCGACGGCCATGCCCAACGCCATCACCAAAAAGATGAAACCGACGTCGCGGGTTTCTTTCATGGCGTTGCGAAAGCGGATGATCGATAGCGCACCGACCAGCGCAAATGCACGGGCAACATTGGACCCGATGATCAACATGATGAGCGAAACCACCGTGCCCATCAACACCAGGGTGTGCACGTACTGTTGGGAATAGCTGACACCTCGATGTGTGTAGCGGTAGACCCAGCAAACGATCAGAGACAACACGAAGCTGAGGCCCAGCGCCGTTGCCACATCCAACAACGTGATGTTGTCCGTCAGGCTCCCGGAGCGCTCCAGCTCTTTGAGAAACTCGTCCATAGTTCTTTCTTTGAGGTGTCCTGCCTCTTAGGCGGATAGCGTCGGATCGGTGGCGGTGTTGGGGGGGAAGGGATCGAGTAGTATGCCAGGCGCGTTGACCTTGGGAAGCAACTTGCCGCCTCCGATCTGTGATACTCCCGCGCAGTATTTGCTCACCTTTTGTAGGTTGCATTGGTGCCGAGCGAGCAGTGACACGATCCAATCTGGAATCGTTTCGTTGACCTTCACTTCCATGATGCACCAATCCACCGGCAAGATGAGGCGGTTCTGGGCCGTGGCACGCACATCGAGAGCATGCATGCGGGCAGACACCATCGTGTCGAAGGTCACGCGCACGCCGATATTCTCGTTGTCCCCTTCGAATGCTTTCCTCCAGTACGCCGTGATCGCGCTGGGGCGTAAGTTCATCGACCGCGCGAGGTAGGTAACCTCATTGGCGACAGAGGCATCCATGGCGTCCAGATTCGCCGCTTCAATGTCCAGGTTACCGACGCACAAGCGCGCCGCGTCCGCGATGGGTAGCACCAAGCGACGTTTTTGCACAGTCGTGTTCGTGCGTTGCTTGATCTCGACGAGGCCCTTCTCCACCTGCGTGATGTCTTCACCCGGATAGATGCGGAGGCGGACCTTGCGTCGAAACTTGAGACCTTCGATCTTGGCCCAGTAAAAATCGTATTCAGGGCTGTCGAAGTAAAGACTTGTCAGACCATACCCGCGTCGACCGCCATGCTTGTCCGGGCGAATGCGCTCCTCGAGCTCATCCATGATCGCTGAACAGTGCGACAGTGGGATGACGTACTTGAGCTCGTAACGGTTGAATCTGCGGATCATCCGTCGTCTCCAGACGCTTGGTCCTGGTCCTCGTCCTCGTCGCCATCCTCATCGCTCGGGAGCCAGCTGGACTCTCCGTCGAAGTGAAGTTCGATGCCGAGGATGGCAGGATCGGCGCGAAATCGCTTCCCTTTGACGCGCAACGTGATGAGTTCGGAATGACCTGGAGTCGGCGGCAGGTCGATGGTGTACAGGCGGCGCTCGGCAACGTCGAGCTTCTCTTCCCAGTTCTCGCCGCTCAGCCGCACCTTGAATGGAAGGTGCTCGGGCGACGTCTGCACGTTCATCTGCAGTTGTTGCGTCGTCGAATCGCCGGTTCGTACGAGGGTGACCTCCGGGGTCTCGATCCAGCCTTCGCGATTGGCAGAGATGAGTCCGATATCCCCACGAGGCAACAACGCAGCTGCTAGCGTCGGGTGGTCTTTGAGCGCCTGACGTAGCAGGGATTTGTCCTCCACTGTCAATTTGGAGACGCGCCCAATCTTCAGTTCATGATGCAGGTGCCAGATCCTGTCCAGCCTTGGAGTGGCAAAGCCCCATGACAAGAACGTGATGACACCCGCGTAGACGAGTAGCGTGAGCACGAAGCCAAAGCTGGGGGTCTTCAGTCTTCTCACAGCTGGACGCCTCCGCGCAGTTCCGTGAGCTTGGCCTCAGCCTGTTGCCAATCCGAAAGCCCGAGGACGTTCTCGAGGACGTGATCGAGCGTTCCGCTTTGTGGCAGTGCCTGTTGGATTCGCCCTGAATCCAAACGGTCGTGCTCTCGGTCTTTCCGCTTGATGGCGTGCTTCTCTGAGCCAACCACGAAGAGCACGTTGGCATGAAGCTGGCTGTCGTCCCCGTAGCGTACGGTCCTTTGATAGCTACGCACCCCAATACCGTTGTGGAAGAGGACGCTGCCGGAGAGCGAGAGGATTGAGGCGTTCTTGGTCAAGGCTCCGACCTTGGCCTCTGCAATCACGGTATTGCGGACGTTCAGGCGGCTCTCTTCTCCGGCTGAGATGCCGTTGCCTTTCAGCCCGACGAGGAGTGAGTCGTTGATGAGAGCGTCGCTGCCCATCGTGTCGATGCCGTCGTCCCCGATGTTGAACAGACGCAAGCGCTTGAGTTCTCCGTTGGAAAACTCCAGATCCACTGCGTCGCCGCCGACGTCCGAGACGGTGGTATCAGCGATGTCGATTCTGTCTACATAGGCGGCATGGATGACGTCGGTCTCTCCTCTGTGGCCACTGAACTGACAGTCTTCGATTTTGATGTCCGAAGTGGCATGAATGTTCACGAGGGCGGGGAATGCGGTGGAACGCCAAGAGGGAACAGAACCACCTCGAACGATGACGTGCGCTAACCTGGAGCCGGATGTGCCCTCGCCATGAATCGCAATCCCACCCCAGTCGACGTCTTCGCTGCCGTCGACGAGAATGGGAGCGTTGGCGCGTCCATTGAAATGCACCGAGCCCAAGAAGACCAGCGACGTGTCAGGGCCCATCACGAGGTGCGTTCCCGGTTCGACGGTGACGCTGTGCTCTGGAGGGAAGACGCGCGTCTCGGTGATGGTGACGGTGCCAGGCCCGAGAGTGATGGCGCGTTTGTCGTGGTTAGCATAGTCCCAAGGGTGAGGGAAGCGCTCGCCCGGCTCGAACTTGGGGGTTTCGTCGATAGAAAGGTGCTTCTCGTTGAGTTTGCCGTGCTCCTCCGTCGACCACACGCGGCTCACGATGCGCGAATTGGTCGACAGATGGCGGGCTTGAGCCACGACGCCAGTTGGTCGACACGCGGCAACGACGCGGAATCGGTATTCCGTGGGTGCGAGGGCGCTGCGAATCTTTCCCCTCCGCGGGTTGGGGCGCTCGTGAGGCACGACTCGAACTCCAGGAAATAGCACTTCAGGTTGGTCCAACTCCAGATTCCCACGCACGTTGCGTGTCTCGAGCGGGAGCCACTGGACGTATGGCGTAGGGGTTGTGCCATCGGCGGCGCGATACAGCGTTGGCTCCGGGTTTTCGCATCGCTCGTCGAACTCGACGTTCATCTCCCGGAGCGCAGCTCCGACTCGGCCATCGATGACCACCGTGATCGGGAGCGCGTACTGCTCCCCTTTTGCCGCTGTCGGTTCTGCTAGCGCTGTCGGTTTTGCTACCGCTGTCGGTCTTGCTGCGGTGTTGTTGGGGCGTGATTCTGCCGGCTGGGGGGATTGGTCGTTGGATTCGTGCGCTTGCGCGTCCGATCTGGCGGTTTCGGGTGTCAGTCGTTCTACCGGGCCCGTGGCGAGGTAGAGAGGGTTGCGCTCTAGGTCGGCCACGAGCTGTGCGTGCCGATGTCGATACGTCGTCAATTCCGACTCGACGACGAGTAAGAGTCGCTCGACCGTCATCGGCCGAACCATGCGCCGGGTGAATCCATCGACACGTGGGAGCTGACGATAGGCATCCCAGTACGGGTCCAGCTGTAGCTCCGGGACCAAGCGAGTCAGTAGCTGCAGTGCCCGCTCGCGAATACGAGAGGGGCGGCCTTCTCGAGTGAGGAACTCATAGAGCAGCCGATCGCGGAGAGCCAGGTAGTTCGGCAACGACTTCAAGCGCAGCAGGATCGGGTTATCAACGAGGTTGAAGTGGGGGTCCGCATGGAAACCCCGGAAGTTCCAAGCGATTGGTTCCCAGCGCCCACGGTAGGGGTCGAGGTAGTATTTGTGGTTCTCGCGGAAGTCGTGCTGATCCCCACCGAAGGCGACATCCAGCACGTCCATCTGAGCGAACTGCTCCAGGTCGAGTTCGAACTTCGCAAAATCGGCAAACTCCCGTGCCGAATCCTCGCGGAAGTGCGCCAAGAACGCCTCCAGCTCGCCAAAACTCGTCTTGTCCTCCTCGCTGTCCGTGCGCGAAGCCACTTTTGTCCAACGTCGTGCTCCTTGCCAAAGCTCTTCTGTTGGGACGCGCTTCGACAGTTCACCGTTGTAGATGCTGCCCGGCACCCTCTTGGCGTCGCGCAGAAGGCTCTCATCCGCACCAGCCTCGTAGTGGTAGACTCCCAAGTCCTTCGAGTTGACTTTGACCCGCGCGAAATAGGAAGCCGGGGTGAGGATGCCTCGTTCTCGTGCTAGGTCGATGATCAAGTCCTCGCCGATGACCATCGGCGTGGGGTCATTGAGCAGATTGGCCACGCGACTTCCTGCGATCAGATCTCCCTTGTCCATCTTTATCTTCATGGACTTCTGAGTCTCAGCGAGGTGCCAATGTCGGCCGCCGCGTAGACGGATCCTCGCTGGTTGGGTGGTCTTGGCCGCGACGTCTTCGACCTTGCCCCGTACATAGGGGCGATCCTCTCGAATCGACGCGGAGTCCAGCAGCTCGTTCCAATCGTTACGGTTCAAGATGAGTCGGAATGTACGCAGGCTCGATTCCTCTGGCGGTGGCGCCATCGTCATTCGGCGCCGATCACTCATCAGTGCGTCGTGCACCAGCAGTTGAGCGAGCTCCGGCGTCAGCTCCTGCTGACTGCCGACGAATCGTCGGTAGTGGTCGAACTTCGAAAACGCCTCCCAGCCGTACCAAGTTAACAGCAACAGTCCAGGCAGACACAGTATGAGAGTCGCCAGGGGTCGGGCGCGGTACACGCGCCAGAAAATGGTACGGTTCATGGGTGACAGTTACCCGCCGTCGGGACAGGCGCCCGCCCGAACGGCCCGACCTGAAAATATTGAAAGAAACGGCCAACCCAATGGCAGATTGGCGGTCAGGGCCGAGATATCCAGGCGCGCTTGGAAGAACAAATCAGTGCGTGAGCGGTACACGGGGGCGTTTTGGAGTCGGCGGTGGCGCCGCCGTCAGGCGGAGGTAAACCAGGGGTCCGCGTGCAAAATACACGGGACTCACAGCACCGTACCCAAACGCCCGAGGCCCGCTCAGAGTATGTGTCAGACAAGTGACGAATTTCGCTGCATCAGAAAAATGCTGCAGGTATGAATGAGCCGACCGCCTCAGTTTCGTGTGCGTCACGTGATTGCGGGTACGAGTGATGTATTGCGTATCTTGTCGTCGCCTGGTTTGTACCCACGAGAGTTGCTCCTCACGCATTGTCGCCAGGAGCGCCTCGACGTGGCACGTGAGCGTCCGACGTTGCGCTTTTTTGGCGGTTGGGGGAGTCGCGCTGGCGGCGTTCCCCGCCTGCGATACCGGAGGTGACGTACACGGACAGCCGGACGCAGGATGTAAATCTTGCGAGTGCAGTCCCTGCCCGACACCTCCCGATGCCGCGATTGCTGACCCCGCGGGTGACGGTGGGGATATCGCCCCGGACTTCGCGTGGCTGGTTCATGTTGGCACGACGGAAACTGATCACGGTGACGCCATCGCTGTTTCGCCAGACGGAGACATCGCGGTGGTCGGGCTGACCCTCGGAGCCGTCCAAGAAGCTACTCAACTTGGCTATGGGGATGTGTTTCTGGCCAAACTCTCCGGCGTCGACGGCGGGGTATTGTGGCAAGTGCAGCTGGGCTCGCCCCAGGCGGATCAACCCCTCGATGTCGCCTTCGACCCATCCGGAAACATCCTCATTGCCGGTTATACGGAAGGGACGGCAGACGAAATGGTGGACACTGCTGAAGCCGACGGATTTGTCGCTAAGGTGGACGGCCAGAATGGGGAGCTCATCTGGTGGTCGCAGCCGGGGACTGAACAATTCGACGCCATCGATTCCTTGGCAATTGACGATGCCGGCAACGTGTTGGTTGCAGGTCATACTGAGGGTGCATTGGGGGGTATCGCACAAGGCAATGGTGACGTCGTGCTCGGGAAGCTTGATGGCAGCGATGGCACGCCCCTGTGGTGGGCGCAGTACGGGAGCTCCGAGTTCGACACCGCCTACGACATTGCGGTGGATGCAGCGGGCGATTTTTTTGTCGTGGGATATTCGAGCGGCGACTTCGAAGGCATTGCTTCTCGTGGCGCCGAGGATGCGTTTGTCACCAAACACAGCGGGGACGATGGCGCGATGATTTGGTCCTCTACCATCGGTACGGACGCCACGGATATGGCACGCGCCGTGGCGGTGGACTCCGAAGGGGACATCTACGTTGCTGGCGATACCGAGGGGGCCGTGGGCGGAGCCAACGCAGGTGCGCTGGACGTGTTTGTCTCCAAACGTGGTGGTCAGGATGGGCAGTCTTTGTGGCTGCGGCAGCTGGGAACGCCCACCATAGACGTCGCGGTGTCCCTTTATTGGACAGAGGAAGCGCTCCTGTTTTCGGCAGACAGTTATGGGCCACTGGGGCCGAGACACATCAAGGCACGCGATGTCGTCGTGTTGTGGCTGAACGCCAGCGGAGACGTAGAACGAAGCGTGCAGCTGGGAACGGAGGCGCACGACTATGGTGGCGGGAGCGTGATGGACCGCGCCGGCCGCGCGTACGTCGTGGGGACGACCGGAGCCGAGCTGGTGCCGGATACCGCGCTCGGATCGTTCGATGCGTTCGTCGCGAAGCTACCCTGACACGTCTATTGGCGCTGTTTGGCTTGGGCGCGGATGAACAGCGCATCGCGGTCGTCCTGAGATACGTGCTGCAGGGGTAGCCCCAAATCGTCGAGCACGGCGCGGAGCCGGGCCGCGTCCGTCTCGTAGAAGGCGTGTAACATCTTGAGGTTAGCCTGCACTTGCGCCGCTTCGCGCAGAGCTCGAGGTTTGGCGAGCAGTCGTACGGCCAGCTCCCT
Organism: Polyangiaceae bacterium; assembly: GCA_050298815.1. Lineage (GTDB taxonomy): Bacteria > Myxococcota_A > Polyangia > Polyangiales > Polyangiaceae > SZUA-265. Next base: position 222,769 of record JBNKUV010000100.1, on the reverse strand, counting down.
AGGCAATCCGGCGTGCTCGCCAGCCAACCATCCCGCCAACGACACGCGAAGCTCTGGCGACAGCTGCCTCAGCCCAACCAAGCGTGAACCTTTCAGCTTGGGATACGGTGGCAGGTGAGCGACCTTCTCTCGGTGACCCACCAACGACAGCAGGTCGATGAGTGCGGAGAACGCCAGTTTCGCACGAGGTCTCGAGCGGAAGCACCCGTACCACTGCAGCGCGAGATGGCTGAATTCACCGGGCTGGGTCGAAAAGCAGAGCAACGTGGTTTTGCGCCAGGTGCCGAGGCCCAGCGACGGGTAGAGAAATGCGTAGGCACCGTCGACGTTGTACGGCGGCCGCAACTGGCGGATCAGCTCACTCTCGCGCAGCAGCGCTGCTTCTTCCGAAGCGCAGACTTCGTACACGAGTTCGTGGGCTTCGCGAACCAAGATGCGCAGCTTGCGATGGGCCTTCTTTCGCGTTGCAAGGCGGTAGTTGGACAGGCGCCTTCGCAGGTTCTTCGCCTTGCCGACGTAAAGCACGCGTCGCTCGCTGTCCAAGTACCGATAAACGCCCGGTCCGGTTGGGGCCGAAGGGACCAGTTGCTCGCCGAACTTCTTGTCGAAGGGGGTAATGGACAACGCCGTGAGCCTAGCAAGCTATTTCGGATCGGGTCCTAAGTGAATTGCGTCTTGTTCGCTGTGCCCCGATGAGCTAGCTCATTTTCTGCACCGCAACAATACGTATGCTACTCGCCAACAAGATCATTGGTAACGACCAACCGCTGTTCCTCATCGCTGGGCCTTGCGTCATCGAAGACGAAGGGCTCATGTTGGATATCGCGGGAAGGATGAAAGAAATCACCGAGGCGCTGGGCATGGCCTACGTCTTCAAATCGAGCTTTGACAAGGCAAACCGAACATCGGCGAGTTCGTATCGGGGGCCCGGGATGGAGCGGGGGCTCCAGATTCTGGAGAAGGTGAAAAGCGACCTCCAGCTGACCGTCTTGACCGATGTCCATGAGGACACGCCGATCGAAGAGGTGGCCGCCGTCGTGGATGTCTTGCAGACTCCCGCCTTCTTGGTGCGTCAAACTAACTTCCTGCAGCGGGTTGCCAGAGCCGGAAAGCCGATGAACGTGAAAAAAGGCCAATTTCAGGCACCTTGGGACATGCTCCCGGTGGTGGAGAAGTGTCGTGCGGTCGGCAACGAGCAAGTGATGCTGTGTGAGCGCGGGGTCTCTTTCGGTTACAACACTCTGATCTCCGACATGCGCGGGCTTTCCGTGATGAGGCAGACGGGGTGCCCCGTCGTGTTCGATGCGACGCACTCGGTACAGCAGCCCGGAGGGAAGGGCACGAGTTCGGGCGGGCAGCGGGAGATGGTGCCGCTGTTGGCGCGGGCTGCAGTGGCTGCCGGTGTTGCAGGCGTCTTCATGGAGACACATCCGGACCCGGACAACGCACCCAGCGATGGTCCCAACATGTGGCCCCTGAGTAGGATGCAGGAGCTGTTAATCCAACTGCAGCGGTTGGATCAAGTGGTCAAGAGTCAGCCCTATCTGGAAGACACGCTTCCGTGAGCTTCTCCGTCGTCATCCCTGCTCGCTACGCGTCGTCGCGGTTGCCCGGCAAGCCGCTGCGAGAGCTCGCGGGCAAGCCGATGATTCAGCATGTGGTGGAGAACGCAGAGCGTGCAGGGGCAAGGGAGGTCATTGTGGCTACCGATGATGACCGCGTTCGTGACGTCGTCGCTGGCTTTGGCGGCGTGTGCATGATGACCTCCGTCGACCACGCATCGGGCACAGACCGTTTGGCGGAGGTGGCAGAGCGGTGCTCTTGGTCAACGGAGCACGTTGTCGTCAACTTGCAGGGCGATGAACCCATGGTGGGGCCCGAGCTGGTGCGGCAGGTGGCGACCACTCTATCGGCGCACCGCACCGCGGGCATCAGTACACTGGCCACGCCCATCCAGAACGCGGCGGATGTGTTCGACCCCAACATCGTCAAGGTGGTCCTCGCTCGCTCCGGCCTGGCGTGTTACTTCAGTCGGGCGCCGATCCCGTACCAGCGAGATACCTTCTCGCGCGGCGATGCTACCCACGTCGCGCGGTTGCCGGAGGGCACGCCATTTCTTCGTCACCTGGGCCTCTATGCTTACCGAGTGGAGACGCTGCTCGAGGTATCCCGGGCGCCGGCAGCGGCTATCGAGCAGGCGGAGTCGCTGGAACAACTGCGGGCGCTCGAGCTCGGGATCGGCATCGTCGTGGATGTGATCGCGCGGGCGCCCGGCCACGGTGTGGACACGGAAGCTGATCTGGCCCGCGTGCAGCGTGAATTGGGTTCGTAAACGATTCCGCGAGCGCTTTACCGTCCACTCGACGGCTTCGTGTCGTTGGTGCACTTTTCCCCGACCACATTGCGGTCAGCGCTATTCGGCGATCCGAATACCGAGCAGACGTTTGGCATTGGGATCTCCGGAGTATCGGTGACCTAACGGGGTACTAGCGCTGGCGCGAGGAAACGGTGACTGAAGTTTTATGCGCCAGACGGTTGTTCGTTCGTCGCGACGATTGATGGTTGTCACACCGCGGTGCTTTGCGTCACCCTCCGACGATAGTCCGTCGACAAGTTTGCGCCTCCAACTGTCTCCGTCGCGGACCCGAGTGTCTCATGCGGTATTCACACACGACTAACGTTCTACTTGGTGTCTTCCTTTTAGCGGCCTGCGGCGGGGAGGAAAGCTCCGGCAACAACGGCGCCGAGGTGCAAACTGGTGCCATGCCCACCGAACCGGCTCCGAGCAATGAACCCGCTCCGAGCAATCAAGCTCCGACGCCGGGGCCCAACGAAACCCCTGGGGCCACACCCACCAACACGACCCCTGGTACGCCTGAGCCAGCGCCAACGGCCACCACCACGAGCACCCCTTCGGGCGATCCCACGATGCCCACGGAAATGGGGGCGGGAGGCGCTGGCGGATCCCCTGCAGTGGCGGGCGACGGCGGGGCCGGTGGCGCGATCGAAGGTAGTGGCGGCTCCCCCGCCGAAGGTGCCGGCGGAGCGGGAGGCGGTGACGGTGAAGGCGCAGAAGGTGGCGGCGGGAGCATCGATGACATGATGATGGGTATGGGCGGCATGTCTGGCGCTGGCGGCAGTGGACCAATGCCTGACGGCGTCGCGGTGGCCATCGTCACGTCGACCACGGCCGCGCCGTCCGATTGGGCGGACTTCGAGGCTGTCGCGACTTGGACTCAGGTGGGGGATGAGGTGACAGTAGTGGTGGAGGCGATGGGTTGCCCGGATGGCCCGCATATCGCTCATATTCACGCCAACCACGATTGTGGACCAGATGGCGAAGCCGCTGGCGGTCATTGGGTGCCGAACGGTGAAGTATTCGAGGACATTACGTGCTCCGGAGGAATGGGGACGTACACCCAGACGCAAAGTACTGCTACGTGGACAGTTGGGGACGGCGGCGACACGGACGTCGGCAACTACTCGTTCATCATCCACGCACTCAGCGACGCTGAAGGAGCCGGGGCGAAGGCTTCCTGCGGCATCATCGAAGTGCAGTGAAGTCGAGGTTCTCGCGCGGCCTCTTCTGCACATCTATCGCACGACAGCTCGTGTGCTGGCTCGGTGCTGGACTGCTTGCGTTGCTCTTGTCGTCCTGCAGTAAGGATCCCAAGGCGGCGCCCGACCAGTCCCCCTCTCGACAGGTACCCAAGCCGCCTCAGTTCCGTCCCCTGCCCGACGTCGAATTGATGGCGAAGCAGTTCGAGCTACCTGTTCAGGCGGTGCGGAGCGCGTACGAAGTGGCGCGACGCACCTTCCCGCTGCCCGACACGATTGAGCGCTACAAAGACGACACTCCGGCCGAAGTCGTCAGCCTAGGGCACCAGCTTTTTTTCGACCCTCGCCTGTCGAAGAGCGGCAAGATCTCTTGTCAGAGTTGCCATGTTTTGAGGGACTACGGCGTGGATGGCTTGCCGAAGGCCGTGGGGCACGAGGGAGCCGTGGGGCGACGTAACACCCCCAGCGTGTTCAATCTGGGCGCCGTTTCACTCTTCTTCTGGGATGGTCGCGCCAACACGTTGGAGCAACAAGCAGCGGGGCCTCTGCTCAACCCCAAGGAGATGGCCCTGGAAAATGAGGCAGAGGTAGTCCGCATCGTGCAATCGATCCCGGGATACGTGCAGGCCTTCGAACGAGCGTTCCCCAAGCAGGACAAGCCGGTGACCTTCGGCAACATCGTCGCTGCGATAGCCGCCTACGAACGGCGCTTGGTGACACCTGCGCCGTGGGACAAGTACCTCGCTGGCGACGATGCCGCGGTGAGTGACGAGGCAAAGCGCGGCCTGGCGCTGCTGTATCATTTGGGTTGCGGCGCCTGTCATTCGGGAGCGACGTTTGGCGGCAGTAATCTGGAGAGACTTGGCGTCAAAGAACCGTGGCCCAACCAGGAGGACCTGGGTGTGTTTGAGGTACACGGTCGCCCCATGGACCGCATGCTGTTCAAGGCGCCGAGCCTGCGCAACGTCGAGAAGACGGCGCCCTACTTTCACGATGCGTCGGCTAACACGCTGGAAGAGGCCGTGCGCAAGATGGCCAAGCACCAGCTCGGAAAAGAGCTCGAGGAACGCGACGTTGCAAGCCTCGTCGCGTTCTTGAAGTCACTGACCGGTGAGCTACCCACCGAGTTGATCGCCGCGCCCGAGCTCCCTCGGTAGGCCACATGCTCATGGCGCTTCGCCGGACAGCGAGTAGTCTAGAAGGCGTAGCACCGCCCCCGGAACTGGCGCTGCGTTCTACGACAGCGCGCCACAGCAGCGCTTGAACTTCTTACCGCTGCCGCAGGGACAAGGCTCGTTGCGGCCCACCTTGCTCACTGCCTCAGAACGGCGCGACTGGTGCTCAACGCGTCGGGGCTCGAAGAACTCGAAGATGGCAGAGAGCGTCGCCTTGAGTTGGACGCGTTGCTCGCGGGCCCAAGCCACATCGTCCGTTCCCGACTGTGGTTCCACCTTTCGTAGCGAACTGAGGTCGAGATACCCAGCGAGTACCGCCATGGGCAGCACCAAGGCCAAGGCATCCGGGTCGTGTTGCCAGCTTTCACTCGTGCGGGTGGCGCGCACGAACCCTTTGCAAAACTGCCTGATCGCCAGGTGTTCTTCTGGGTGGGGGGCAAACGGCTCGCCCAGTTGCAAACACTGGGAAACCGCGTGCAAGTCTCTCATCAACAATGAAAAGATGTGCTTGAGAGTCTCCTGGTCGGGCACGTCGCTGCTCAACACCAGCGGGAGCCAGACGGCAGGATCTTCGAGTGATGGATCACAGGCCACCGCGGACGCCACCCCGCGTGCGTAGGGGAGCGACGCCGAGCCACTCTCTTTCAGCAGCTTCCGCAGTTTCGCTTCCTCTTCTTCCGAGAGGGCCTCGAGCGGTACGTCCATCGCCGATACCCTAGCAGCAGCTGAGCCAGACTGGAGAGTCCATTTCAGTTCGCACTCGGAAGCTCGAGCACCAGTACTCACTGGGAGGGCAGCCGACAGTAGCCGGTCTGGCACGTCAGCGCGCCGCCGAGGGGACAGTCTGAGTCGTCGGTGCACTCCGGCAGGCAACGCCCTTCGACGCAGCTCAGATCTGGACCGCAATCCTCGACCACAACGTCGAAGGAACCGGCTCCGGGCGTTTCGCCTGCAGCGACACACTCGGTGTAGAGCTGATCATCGCGCCCGGCGCCGTTGTAGTACGCGGATGCAGCGCCGTAGGGATCTGAGAGTCTGCAGGACATGCCAGTGGGCTCGGTGCTCAGCGGTAGTGTCCAATCGCTGCTTCTTCCGTTCGAGCCATTGCAAGGCAAGCGCTCGAGCGAAAATGGCAGAGAGCCATTCGTCTGCGCCTCGCTGAGGGCCACGCTTCCCCGCACGTCGTAGATGCAATTGCCACAGCCGGCAACTGCGCACCCGGGATTGGTGTTCTCCAGTTCGATCACGGCCTCGCCGGCGTCAGTGATTCGGACGCCGCCCTCCCACGCGATCGCGCACCCACCGCGAAAGTTGAACACTTGTAGCGAGAGGCGTTGGTCTTGTTGCAGCTCCCACTCCACGCATTCCAACCAAACGGGGACTTGTTCAGCGCCAGTCAAGGCCTGTCGTAGTGTCGAGAACGTTCCCGACGTCTCCGGAGCTGTGAAATACTCTGCTTCGCTCTTGCATGGAGTCGTATCTACCGGTTCGGCTACCGGATTATCTGCCTCCGTTCCGGCGCATGTGATGAGCAGCAGAGAGCTCATCCCGAGCACTGAACGGCGACCGGGTGACGAAGGTTGGGGGAGGGTTGCTGTCATGGCTTCATGCGCTTGGAAAGGGGAAAAAGTTGAAAGTTGACCTGAACGACACGCTCCGGTGTGTCGTCCTCCTCGGCGGTTTGGAGCAGCTGTTGGCGGAAGCTCCGGATCTGCTGCTTGATTTCTTGCAGACGCTTTTCGCTCACACACAACGTTAGAGAAGCGATCTCGCGCTCCTCGCGTGAGATCGTCTCGATGGCGACGCTGGCTCGCTGCAGCATCGCGCGATGGTAGTTCACCAAGTGGTGCCCGAGGGGCCCGCCGGAGCTCACGAGTCGCTGCGTTCGACGAATGGTGCCGGTCTCGTCGTGGGTCAGGAAGCCCAGCCGGACCAAGGTCTTCAGAGCGGTTCGAGCCTGGCCTACACTGATGTTTGGCTCGAGTGCTGCCGCAACCCACTTGGGATCCGGGTCGAAGTCGGCTCGCGCCGTCAGCTCGCGGGTTGCCGGGATGTACCACTCACTGAAGTAGATGGATTGGCACTCCGTGATCCGGTGTACTCGCTTGAACTGCTTGAAGCGGGACAGACACCCGTAGCAGTGCTCCTTCTCTCGCTGGGTTCGCGCTTGGTTGAACGCGACGAGCTCGATGAAGTACAGAGCAGCCTGACCGCCGAGCTCACAGGCCTCGGCGAACCGCATCGCCATGTCGCGGCTCAAGTTTCGCTTGCCTGCGATCACCAGGCACGGGTAGTTGGTAGAGCGGCAGCCCGCGCGCCGAGCCAGCACCCGGTACGAGAAACCATACTCGTGGCGCTTCTTGTGTGCGTAGTAGTCGGCCAAGAACGCGCGGTAGTCGAGGTACTCGAACACTTGTCGCCGAAACGCCGTCACGAGTCCCATCATGCGCTCGCCTCGCGGTTTCGGACAAGGCGCGCTCCTCAGAAAACTTGATCAACCAGTACCCAGAGGGAAAGAAGCCGTCCGCCAAACCTATTGGAACTAATAGATAAACCGGAAAGCCTGCTGACGTCGGGTAGATATCGCCGGCGGTGGAGTACACAAGAAGGGCTCCGACTCGGGGCGAGGACACATCGCGGGCTCAATGAGCTTTGGCGCTGTCCAGGGCTGATAACCGACCTCGGTCTCGCACGACGGCATCGCTCAACGGCGCACTCACGTCACCTGCCACGCCGGCTACGCCCGAGTGGTGTGGAACGCGATGCATGTCGAGTACGACGAATGCGGTGGGCGGCTCTGGTGGCTCTGCCTACACGATTGACGCGAAGACTGGCGAAGGGTTGGCCATGCTTGCCCGGGAGGCGATCCCTGGATGGGTAAGCGTTGGATATGATGAAGTTTATTCCCGTGCGTGTTTCCGCACTTGGGACGCTCTGTGCGTTCCATGCATAACACACCCAATGAATGTCAACCTCCTGATCGACTCCATCGTTCGGCAGACGACGGTCTTGATCGCGCAGCTGGCGACTTCAGGCGGTGGGCGTCCGTCGTTGGCGCATACCGCGAACCAAGTGTTCGTCAGCTTGGTACGTGAGCTGAAAGAGCAAGGAGTCGGCAACAAGGTCATTGCCGACATGTTCGGGATGGCGCTTCGCACGTACCACGACCGTGTGCGTCGATTGGAAGAGAGCAGCACGTACGGTGGTCGTTCTTTGTGGGAAGCTGTGCTGGAGTACGTTCAGGAGCGCGGCACCGTGGTGCAGACCGACGTGCTCTCGCGCTTTCGAAACGACGATCAACTGACAGTGCGAGGTGTGTTGCAGGACCTCGTGGACAGCGGCGTCGTCTTTCGCACAGGGCGCGGGAGCCGCACGACGCTTCGCGCGGCAAGCGCCGAAGAGGTGCGCCTTCCCGAAGTGGATGATTCCGGAGAGGGCCTTTCCAACCTCGTCTGGGTCGCCGTCAATCGATTGGGGCCTTCCACCGCCGAGCAGATCGCCGAGTTGGTGCCCGCCGAACTGTCCGAGCTCGAAGGCGCGCTCCAGCGCCTAGTCGCCGACGGCAAGGTGACGCGCACCGAAAACGCTGGACGCAAGGAGTATACTTGCGACGGGTGTCTCATTCCGCGGGGGGCAACCAATGGCTGGGAAGCGGCTGTGTTCGATCACTTTCAGGCCATCGTGACCGCCATTGGAAGCAAGCTGCGCCAGGGCAAGGAGTCGAGCACCGCCGCGGAGCACGTTGGTGGCAGTACGTACAATTACTGGATTTGGACCGATCACCCCATGCGCGAAGAGGTGCTCGGATCTCTGCAACGAATGCGGGATCTGGCGGTCGAGTTGCGTGAGCGACTGGACACCTACAACGCGACGCAGACCGTTCCCCGGGAGCGCATGACCCGCGTCATCTTCTATTTAGGACAGACATACCTGGAGCCCGAGGAAAGTGGCGAACGATTCGACACCTGAGCACCAGAGAGACTCAGACTCAACCGAGGCAAACGACGAGTGGCAGGGGAAGAACTGCGCCAAGCGAGCGAATAATGCGGAGTGAAGGAGCATGCAAGTAATGAAGCCGACTGGGGAACACCCATCAACCGATGAACAGGTAGGAGGCCCCTTCCACGGTCGAAATCGCCGTGCGTGTTGGCTGCGGGGGCTGTTCTTGGCACTTCTGTTCGGCATCAGTACAGGGTGTGGCGCCAGCACTAGTAGTAACGGTGGAGGTGCCGGAAGTGAAACCAATTGGTTGGCGCGATGCGATGAAGATTCCGATTGCAACCAGGGCAGTTGCTTGTGCGACGTTTGCACCGTCGTGTGCGAGCGGGATGCGGAATGTGCCGAGATCAACGAAGCGGCATCCTGCACGCCCGCGAGCGAACTCGATTGTCCGGAGCTCCCAACTCAGTCATTGTGCGGCGAGAGCGACACGCCGTTCTCTGGGGAAGAAGAAGACAGCACTGATGGCGGGGGTACAGACGGTGCAAATACCGATACCGAGGGCGAGAACGGTCCTGGGGTTTCCACCCCGAGTGGCGGCCCGGGACCCCCACTGGTGTCCGACGTGCCACCGGACAAGGTCGACCTACTGTTCGTGATAGACAACTCATTGTCCATGGCGGACAAGCAAGAGGCGCTTTCGTTGGCTCTGCCGGACTTGGTGAGCCGTTTGGTGAGTCCCCGGTGCATCGACCAAAATGGGAACGACACCGGGACGACGCCACCCACGTCTGAGGAAACGTGTCCACAAGGTGAACGTGAATTCGAGCCCATCGCGGACATCCACATTGGTGTCATCACGAGCAGCCTGGGCGGCTACGGCTCGTATGCAAATTGCACGCAGACGAACGTCGAGGCGTCCGAACAGAACGTCGACATGGCGCATCTTCTCGGTACTTTGCCTCGCGGTGCAGCCGCTGCACCCTCTGCGGCGGCCAGTGGGTTCTTGGCGTGGAGCGCTGGAAGTCAACGCGACACGTTCGTTGCGGAGTTCGAAAGTCTCGTGCTGACTGCCGGCGAGTTCGGCTGTGGGTGGGAGGCGACGCTGGAAGCTTGGTACCGCTTCCTCGTAGAACCTTACCCCTATACCGGCATTGAGCGCCAGCCGTGCGCGGCTTCGGACACGAACGACTTGTGCGCCGGTCCGGCGACGGACGGATCTGGCAACATGCGTGTTGATCAAACAGTGCTGAATCAACGGGCGGACTTCTTGCGTCCTGACTCTCTATTGTCCATCGTCATGCTGTCCGATGAAAACGACTGCTCGTTCCAGGCTAGCGGCCAGATGTGGCGGCTTGCGCAGGTGGTCGACCAAAGTGGTTTGTTCGAGCCGGCATTTAGAGGGACAGCCGCCTGCGGTGACCCAGCGTTCGGACCCGATCACGAATGCTGCCATTCCTGCGGAGCCGCTGCCATCCCAGCAGGGTGCCCTTCTGAGACTCTGGATGACGGCACAGCTGTGGCCGCCGGGTGCGACGTCGGCCGGCGATATGAAGGTATAGAGGAGCACCCCAACCTGCGCTGCTTCCAGCAAAAAGTACGTTTCGGTGTCGACTACCTCTACCCGGTGGAACGCTATTCCAACGCGCTGAAGATGAGACAGATCTGCCCCTTCGAGAACGATTTGACGCCCGACCCTGAAGATCCTTCTCAATGTAGAGATGGAACGCTGGTCGTCGGGAACCCACTATTCAGAGACCTCCAGTTTGAGCGACAGTTAGCCCAGGACCCTGGGGCTTCCGGTAGTCCGTCGCCCGTACGCTCTTCGGACCACATCTTCCTGGCGGGCATCTTGGGTGTCCCCTGGCAGGACATTGCCGTTTCAGCCGATCCGAGTGACGAACTCGTCTACCGGGCGGCGCAGGCGGGCGCTGGGATGGATGCTATCAATTGGAATTGGTTGATTGGGGACCGAAACGTGGCCAATACGGGTGGCGTCCCGATGCCTGAAGACCCATTGATGCGAGAGTCCATCATGCCGCGCTCAGGAGCGAATCCCGCCACCGGCGAGGCGCTGGCACCACCCGAGTCGGGATTCTTGGCCAATGCGATCAACGGCCACGAGTGGAATGTCGCGGATAACAACAGTCTGCAGTACGCATGCATCTACCCGCTGGCCGCGCCCAAGGAATGCATATCGCAAGACGAGGACCGGCAACGGCGCGATTTGGGGGAGGCGGTACCCAGCTGCGAGTGCACGGATCTGGGAGGGGACGTCTACCAGAACCCCGTATGTCAGGACACGAGTGACTCCTACGGGATGACCCAACGCTACGCCCGCGCTTTTCCGGGTCTGCGCCAGCTGCAGGTGCTCCATGATGTCGGACCCAACGCGTTGGTTGCCTCCATCTGTCCCAAAGAGCTGTCCAATGACGATGCCCCCGACTACGGCTACCGGCCCTTCGTGAGCTCTTTGATGAGGAGCTTCCGCTCGGCCCTGGCTCCGTAATCGGCCTAACCCCTGGGGCGGAGGCTGCCCATTTCCAAGTCGGGGCACCTCAGAGGGAAACCTGCCGAAATCAAACACAAAAAAAAATCCCCTAAGAAACTCGCCCCCGCTGCGTAGTCTGATCGAGATTTGCTGATTGGACTGACCGAGTGGCGGAGACAAACAAGCGGGGGTGGATTCGGCAGGCGCTCGTACGGCATGAGGCCCCACTGCTCAGGTACGCCACGTCCCTGGTCGGGCCGACTCTCGCAGCTGACATCGTTCAGGACACGTTCTTGCGACTGTGCCGGCAGGACGGTGAGGATGTCAGCGGATACGTGGCGGCTTGGCTCTTCACCGTCTGCCGCAACCGCGCTTTCGAAGTGAAGCGCCAGCAGCACGGTGAAATCGAACCCCTCGAGGATATCACCCTACCCACGCCGTCGACCCAGCACGGTTCGGTTGAAAGACAGCAGATGCTCGCGCATGCGTTGGCTGAGCTCAGTGAACTCCCACCCACGAAGCGCGAGGTTTTCGTGCTGAAGTTCAGCGGTGAGCTGAGCTATCGCGAGATCGCGGCGGTGACGGGCCTGAGCGTTTCGCATGTCGGGGTGATTCTGCACGAGGCACTCACGCACATACGCAAGCGCCTACGACAGAAAGGTCTGCTGGATTCGGAGCCCGCGGGACCCGCTCCCAAGCGCCAGGCCACGTCCCGCGTTGAAGTCATCAGGAGGGCACCATGAATCACGAGGAAGCCCAAAAGAATCTGACCCGGCGAGCTCTGTTCGAGTTGAGCGATGCCGAGCTCTCCCAACTCGAAGCAACGTTGAAAGGCGACGAAGCACTCCAGCGCGAAGCCGACGAGCTAACGTTGCTGGCGGAAGTGCTTCGGGACGGGCTTTCGAGCAAGCCCGAAGTGCCGCTCACCGGGTGGCAGCGGCTGCGCATTCTGTGGCGCGGTTTCCGTCCGTTGGGGCGAGCGAAGGGGCTATTTGTCATGCCATTGACGACAGCTGCTGTGGTGGTGCTCCTCTGGCATGCATCCAACCCGCCTGATGTGGTGACAGTTGATACGTATGACGTCGCGACGAGCGAGGATGCTCCTGACCGGTACGAGGCGCCGACGGTAGCGCCCCGCCAAGTGGCTCCCTCGAGCCAAGGCAGTCGGTTCGCGCGAGAGTCCGACGAGGATGAGGCGGCAGAACCACTCGAGAAGGCTGCGGAAGACTATGACGCCTGGTCCAGAAGACCAGTGGTGCCGCGACTGGCGAAACCGCGGTCGCGGTCCAGTTCCGCTGCACCACCGGCCCGTGGTTTGCGGATCCCGTACAGCCGTTTCAAAGGACCCGAGTCTCGGCCGCGGGTGCAGGTGACGCCGCCAGCTTCGACGCCGTCCAGTCGTGGTGACAATCACGATCGCTTCGTTCTGGTCGAGAACGCGCCGACCTCCACGTTTTCCGTCGACGTGGACACAGCGTCCTACGGCCGCATGCGCGAAGCACTGTCGGATGGGCGCTTTCCGTCGTCGAAGACGCGCATCGAGGAACTCATCAACTACTTCGAGTACGACTACCCTAGGCCGAGCGGGCGCCACCCCATCTCCATCAGTGTGGATGCGGCGCAGGCTCCGTGGGCCAAGGATCGCGGTCTCGTGCGCATTGGTCTTCGGACCGCGCCACAGAAGAACACCCGCCAGAGCCGCAACCTCGTGTTCTTGGTGGACGTCTCCGGTTCGATGAATGCGCCCAACAAGCTGCCGCTGCTCAAGCGTGCCCTGCGCACCCTCGTGGGCCAACTCGGCAGTCGAGACTGGATCAGCATCGTCGTTTATGCCGGGCGCACGGCGGTGCTGCTGGAGCCTACTCGCGCTACGAACGAGCGCCTGGTCTTGGGGACCATTGACCAACTGTTCGCCGAAGGCTCGACCAACGGTACCGGGGGGATCGAGTTGGCGTACGACATGGCGCGAAGGCACTTCATTCCTGGTGGGATGAACCGCGTCTTCCTGGCTACTGATGGCGACTTCAATCTCGGCATCACCGATCCCGAGCAGCTGTCGCGCTACATCCAGAAGCAGGCTAAGAGCGGCGTGTTTCTCTCAGTGTTGGGGTTCGGGGACACGTCCTCTGGGGATGAACGCCTGGAGATTCTCGCCAACAAGGGCAACGGCAACTACGCGTACATCGATAGCCCGCGCGAGGCGGAGAGAGTGCTCGGTGAACAGGCGCGCTCCACCGTCGGTATTGTCGCCAAGGACACCAAGCTGCAAGTAGTGTTCAACCCCGAAGCGGTGCACAGCTATCGGCTCATTGGCTACGATAACCGCCGCCTATCCCGGCACGACTTTGACGACGACACGAAGGATGCCGGAGACCTTGGGCCCGACCACGTCGTCACGGCCTTCTACGAGGTGCGTCCAATCGTTGCTGCCACGGGGGACGACTTACTGCGGGTCGATGTGCGCTACAAACCGTTGGAATCGAGCGAGAGTCGCCTGCTATCGAGCGCCATCCCTGCTCGCTTCGCGAGCTTCGGCCAGGCCTCCCGGGACTTTCGCTTTGCGGCGTCCGTCACCGCTTTCGGCATGCTGTTGCGCGGGTACGGTGAGACCAACGACATGTCTTATGGCGATGTACTGTCTTGGGCACGGGCATCCAAGGGTGGACGGCACAGGAGCGCACGTGGGGAGTTCGTTGAACTGGTCGGCGAGATGGAACGCCTGGACAGTGGGCGCGGGGCTGGAAGGCGCCGCGGTTCATTCAACTGCGACCCGCCCTGGGAACTCGTCGACGGCATCAAGAAGCCCAAGCGCGGGTGCTTGTGATCTGGACGGAGGCGTCCAATACCGTGTCCCCATGAACGGCCCCAGCCCCGAAGAGAAGCACCCCTTGCAGGGATTTCCGCAAGTCTGCTTCATCAAGAACACGGTCAAGAGCCCTAACATCGTCGTTGGGGACTACACCTACTACGACGACCCGGAAAACTCAGAAGACTTCGAGCGGAACGTCCTCTACCACTTTCCCTTCATTGGTGACCGTCTCGTGATTGGGCGGTTTTGTGCCATCGGCAGGGGAACACGTTTCATCATGAACGGCGCCAACCACAAGCTTTCCGGTTTCAGTACCTATCCGTTTTACATATTTGGCAATGGTTGGGAGACGTCTGCACCGGGGGAGGGACAACTGCCGTTCAAGGGCGATACCGTCGTCGGCAATGACGTGTGGCTCGGGTACGAGTCGTTGGTACTACCTGGCGTGAACATTGGCAACGGAGCCATCGTCGCTTCGCGCTCCGTGGTGACGAAGGATGTCCCCGCCTATGCGGTCGTTGGTGGCAATCCCGCAACGGTCGTCAAGAAGCGCTTCGATGACGACACAATCGCTGCACTCGAAGAGATCGCTTGGTGGGATTGGCCAATCGCCAAAGTGACGGCAAACTTGAGGCACATTGGTGATGCCGATCTGAGTGCACTGCGGAAGTGCGAATAGTTTATGCCTTGTCCGAGCGCTTGCCACGGCTCGGATCGGGTTGAATCCTCGTCGGGACCTCCTGGTCGGTCGGTGGCTGCACAGCTGGGCTCTCAAAGGCATCCGCGTGAATACGAGTGCTTTTTGCGCCGCGGGCCAGGGCACTCGCACGGGCTGCGTTGACCGCCGCAGGGTTGCCGCACAGGAACACTTCGTACTCACCCAGTTCGGGATGCTCGCCCAGAGCTCGGTCGAGAGCACGTCCTGGCAGCACGCCGCGCGGTAGGCTCTCAGCGGCGAGGGCTGGCTCCGACGCACAAGCAGTGAACGTCAGGTTCTCGTGTTTGTCTGCCAGAGCGCTCAGCTCGTCGCGCATGTACAGCTCAGCGGGGCTACGCGCTCCGTGGTAGAGCTGCACCGCGCCTTGGTGCCCGGCTTCGATGGCTGTACGTGCGACGCCGCTCAATGGGGCGATTCCGGTGCCGGTAGCAATCAAGAGCAGAGGACGACCGCTGAACGTCGTCTCGTAGGTACATGCTCCGAAGGGGCCACGAAATTGTACCATCATGCCTTCCGTTAACTCCGAGGCCACCCAGTCGGATACCTTGCCGCCGGGCCAGTGTTTGACGTGCAACTCGAGGAAGTAGTCTTGCCGCCGCAAGCTTGCGATCGAATAGGTTCGCCACTCTTCGTGGGGGCCTTTGATGTGTACGAATTGGCCCGCGCTCCAGGTGATGTCGAGGCTGGTCTCCAGGAGAAGTCGGTAGACAGTGGGAGACACTTGGGTCTTTCCGTGGACAAGCGCCCCCGAAACCCACTGGGTGGTGTCCGGGCGCTGGACGGTCAGCGTTCCGCACGCCTTGGCGATACAGGCTTTGAACAGCCCAGCATCCACCATCTCCTGTCGCAGGCCGCCTCGAGCGTCGGTATCCGGTTCTCCTTCGGTTGCCTGGAGCACGCACACGTGGCACGAACCACGTCGACACGAGAACGGTACGTTAGCGCCGCCGCGCAATAGCGCATCCAACACGCTCTCTCCGGCGCGCTTGTCGTAGCGCATGTTCTCAAACGTGATCTTGACGTCGTCCATCTGCGATACGTCGGCGTCCGACCTCGTCGCAGCGCCGTCCCGCCTCTGGGGTGTTAGCAACGTCGAGACTGGAACCAAGTGCGAGTCTGCTCAAGGAGAAATTGGACAATCCTTGGGTCAGGATGCTCGAATCGTCGAGGTGCGCTGCCCGTGATGAGGTGTGAGGATGTCGTTCTGCTCAGCTGTTGGGGAAGAGCAAGCGATAGTCTTCGGCGTAGCGTTCTCGAATCAGCGCTTCCAGGCGGGCGTCGACCTCGATCGTGTCTTTCAGTTCGGCTGTGCTGTTGTGGACGTCCAGCTGAGGCAGCTCCACGCCTGCAGCCTTCTGGACTTCCTCACGGATCTTGTTCCAACCGCTCGCGAGCTCATGCATCGGCACGATCAGATCGGGCAGTACCTTGCCTTCATAGCAGAGCATCGTGTGTTGGGAGCGGAGGTGGACATTGACCCGCATGTCCGTCGTCTTGGCGAGGGTTTCGACGAACTCGGGAAAGGTCATTCCCAGTTTGAACCCATCGCGAATCATCGACTCCTGCAGGGAGGCGTTCCTGACTATCTTGTTCTTGTAGCAAGAGATGACGCGCGATATCGGTTCTCGGGTTACGGAAAAGCAGAAGTAGCGACGGTACCTCCGCTGCGTCGCATAGCGCTTGGTACTGATGAGCTGGACCGACTCCTGATCGATCTCTTGCCAGAACTGATCCTTGGTACGAGGAAGGCCTTTCACTTGTGGGAGGCCCAGGGCATCCGCCAAAGACTCCTTGATTGAGCTGTTTGCGGCCTTTGGAACGCGAACATAGGCGACTTTCCAAGGGTGGATCACGAGGATATCCTTGTAGAGTTTCCGCTTCTTCGCCTGGTCTGACACAACCATCATCAGACGCGAAAGCGGAGCAACTTTGGAAGCACCAGTCAAGTGCTCAGGGGAGAAACCTGCTACCTGTGCACTTCTCTCGGGCCCTCGGGGGCCCGCCCGCCTGCTTGGGTGCCGGGCCGGGGCGCGCCGGAGCAGGGCCCCGACGAACGGTGAGGTATGATAGCGCTCATGTCTGACGAGCTGTTTACGTTTGCGTCGTCCGTCGAGCTGCTGAAATACGTCGCTCCATCAACGGTGCGTGCCGTCGTGGCTACTTGCGAAGAGCGTACGCTCGCACGGGGCCAAGTGCTGTTCTCCGAAGGCGATCCGGGAGATTTCGTGTTTGTGGTTCGAACAGGCGCGTTGGACGCGTTCACCCACTCCGACCACGAGTCGCGCCTTTACCTTCGCACGCTCGGTCCTGGTGAGCTGGGAGGGCTGACCAGTATCACACTCGGTCAATTACGTTCAGCAACTCTCATCGCCAACATGCCAACTCAGATAGTCACCATCGCCAAGGCGGCCATGCTGGACCTGCTCGACAGCCATCCTGATCTATCAAAGTCACTGATCGCGTCGCTGTGCGCCAAGGTTCGAGGGAAGACTCGGCGTATTGCGAACCTGAGCGAACCGCGGGATGCGACTCGGTTTCGTGTTGCCGTCTATGACGCCAAGGCGTACGAACGAGAGGCCTTCGAGGCTCACCTTGGAGAAGACGTCCGCTTCACGTGGCTAGCGCCGAAGTTGGATGCCCATACCGCAGAGCTTGCCGCGGGGCACACGGCTGTCTGCGCTTTCGTCAACGATGATCTCTCGCGTCCCACACTGCAGCGACTCTCGAGTCTAGGGGTTGGCTTGGTAGCGCTTCGCTGTGCGGGCTTCAACAACGTAGACGTGAGAGCGGCGAAAGAACTCGGGGTGGTCGTTTCCCGTGTGCCAGCGTATTCACCTCACGCCGTCGCCGAGCACGCGGTGGCTCTTTTGTTGACGCTCAACCGAAAGACTCACAGGGCCTACAACCGAGTGAAGGAAGGTAACTTCAGCCTGGTAGGCCTGGTGGGAAACGACCTCTGTGGCCAAACGGCGGGCCTCCTCGGACTTGGCAAGATCGGCCAGTGCACGGCTAAGATACTCGCGGGCTTCGGCATGCGTGTCTTGGCATATGACCCCAAGCCTCCTTCCGACGTGGATGCTGAGCTGTGTGACCTATCGACCCTCTTGACGTCAAGCGATGTCGTTAGCCTGCACTGCCCTCTGATGCCGGGGACCCATCACCTGATCAACGCCGAGCGCCTCGGTCAGATGAAGACAGGTGCAGTTCTGATCAACACCAGCCGTGGCGGTCTGATCGACACGCGTGCCCTAATCGACGCGCTGAAGTCTGGCAAGCTGGGTGCGGCGGGGTTGGACGTCTATGAAGAAGAGACCGACTACTTCTTCGAAGACCGTTCCAGTGGCATCATCTCCGACGACCAGCTCGCGCGGCTGATGACGTTCAACAACGTGCTGATCACGAGTCATCAAGGCTTCTTGACGCATCAAGCGCTGGACAATATTGCCGCGACCACACTCGAGAGCATCCGCCGTTTCGCTGACGGCAGACAGCTAGCCGATCAAGTGCTCGTGACTTGATGTGGGTGGGTCGAGTCATGGCGCTTTGGGAGCACCGTAACTGGGTGGTGCGAGCCGTGCTCGGCTCAGTCTTCCGGTTCGCGTCAGCCGTTGGCGACTTTGTCGGCACGCGCCACCGCGATTCCTACCTTGTTCTGTAGGTCGACGACACAACGTTTACTTTCGGCGCGCTCCCACGGGGTGAGTTCCAGGTAGTCCATCGCTGGGTCCAACGCTGTCGGTCCGAAGACCTTCAAGCTGGGATTGAACCAACTGACGGCTATCCCTGCCGAGCGCATCATCAAGCTGTTCGTCAGGATCGCGACTGGAGTCTTCGCACCAGCGAGAGCGTCGACCATCATCTTGCGCTGCGTGCCGTTGGGACCACCCCCGGCCGAGATGACGAGCACCCGTTGCGCCTCCAGTGGTTGGTAGTCATGGACTTGGGCTATGTACCCATTCCAATCCTCTTCGTTCGGGACATCCTCGGTATGGACTGTCACGACGAGCCTTCCCATCCTCCTCCAGACCATCGTTTTTCGGGGCACGCTCATAGACTAGCTCACGGTTCGCCTGG
This sequence comes from Polyangiaceae bacterium, assembly GCA_050298815.1. Classification (GTDB taxonomy): domain Bacteria; phylum Myxococcota_A; class Polyangia; order Polyangiales; family Polyangiaceae; genus SZUA-265. Next base: position 204,005 of record JBNKUV010000100.1, on the reverse strand, counting down.
AGCAACTGCGTCCGATTGCTTCCCGCCTTGCTGTGCCAATGACGATTGCTCCGTAGCTGTCAACGGCTCCCGGGGCGCGCAAATCGGTTGCGAGCGCACACTCTCGCACCTATGCGACATTGTTTCGACGCAACCTGCGGGGCGGTTGCCGTCGACCTTGGCGCTCACCAAACGCCGGACAAAGCGAGACCGGGTTGGCCGTTTACGACGGGGGTGAACATCAAGCCACGATCGTAGAACTCTCTCTCTCCTGACACCGGATGTACCCCGATGTGGCGTTGCTGGGGCAAGCAGGCTGCCACGGCGTGAAGACATGCCGACTCCTTCGCCAATTTTTCCCAGTGCACATGATAGAGACGCCCAGTTGCTCCCACTGCTCCTTTCGGTAGCGCGTTGTCGCGCAGCGAACACCGATTCGGAAGCTAGGTCATGGGAAGCGAAGCTAGGGCGTTTGGATACGAGCAGGGACAATATCCCTGCCAATCACGGGCGAAGCTGCGGGTTTCGGGTCTGGGCAGTGGCGTTCAAGACCGCGTGCTCGAACAGGGCACCTACGATATGCGACACGTGGGCGGACAGTTGACATTCACCTCCGCCAATACCTGGTACGACGCAGTCTACCAACTCATCGTCGAATGCGACCGGGTTGTGATTCGCTATCGCGAGCCTATCGACATGACCCGCATGGGGGGCGAGCCGTCAGTTGCAGAGTACGAACTCACAGCAGGGGAGAGCGTACAAGTGCGGGACCATGTAGTGATGCTGTTGGAGCCGCTCTCGCGCGTCAGCACCGTGGTCCCGATCTCCCCATTCCGGGCCTGATTGCCCTTCCTTCGGGGTTTCGGCGCCTGACGTAGGTCGAGTTGGGCGTTGGCCGACAGAGACCGGGCGCGCACGAGGCGCCTACGGGCAAGGTTGCTTCGAATCGTCACCAAAGTGGGTCTTGAGCTTCACGCGTGTGCGAGCAGGAAATGCGGCCGGAACGCCGACCACACCAAGGCGCACTGCCCTAGCGCGCGACGCGCGGCGGTGGCGGAGGTGGTGGAAGCGACGGTGGTGGTGGTGGCGGCGGCGGTGGCGGCACAGCGGCTGGGGGCAGAGGACCCCCGGGAATGGGCGGGGGCGCGGGGGCCTGAGGTTTCCACGTGTCCGGTTGTATGCAGGAAGAAAGGTCGAAGAAGAGGAAGGCGAGAGCTTGCGCCTGAGGCGTCCAGCCAGTGTCTTTGCAACCGGTTGGGAAGGGTTTGCTGGGTGCGGAGTCATCGCCACCCGTGTCCCCCACGGATTCCTTCACGTGCAGATCCGTGTACACGATCCGACCGCACTGGCTCTCCGGTGCCGAACCGACGGGCGTGTTGAAGGTCATGTATTGGACCGATGGCAGGCCTTCGTTCGTATCTTCGGCAGGAACGGAGATCCAGCTCTGAGTTGGCGGAACCACAGATGCGACTGAGTGTTGCCCTGCATAGATCTGCAGCTGGCCTTGGGTTTCAGTAGCGCCCGAGTTGGCTAGCCATCGTGCCAGCGCGGCACCCTTGGGAAAGGTGGTATCGATGACAGCCATGGTACCTTCGTCGAGGTCGTTGCCGCTGCCGATGTACTCGGCCGTTCCCCGGAATTCGGGCACGCCTTGACGCAACCAATTGAAGTGCATGTGGCTGAGAAACGCCTTGCCACCTTCGTTGGTGAAGTCCAGCAAGTTCGGGTAGTGGGGCTCCTTGGCTTCCACCAAGCTAGAGCCCTCGCACGACATCATCAGCATGTCGTATTGGCGCATCTTTTCAGGGAACGGCCAAAGGGTGTTGGCAGCGACGGGGAACGTGGGGCCCGCCTCGAAACTCACACCGCCCGCACCTTTCCAGAAATCCCCGTCGGGTTCGTTGGGGTCGCCCCCGGCGTACATGTGAATACGCCCATCTCCCCCGTCGGTTGAAAATTCGTCCTCGTCGATACCCACGCGAAGCAGGAGGCACTCGAGGGCTTCGCTCTGCCCCGTGACCATCGCTATCCTCGGGATGTGGCCCTCTGTCTTGTTGCGCGGTAGTCGACTGAGGTCGCGATCGAGTATGGGGTTATCCTCGCATGCCGTGATGTTGGCCAACGTGATCTGTCGACGCCATTTGCCGACTTGGATGACGAGAGGAATGTTCGCCCCCGCGGGGACGTTCTCCAGCACGAAGTTGCCGTTCTCGTCCGTCAGGGTGTTGGTGATGGGGGAGCCTGAGGCCTCTGAATCGCAGCGGTCGCAGCTGGCGCCTTCTGGCACTGCGTCCAGGTCGTCGTTGGGGACGTACACGAGGGCTGCGTAGATTGGTAGCTGACCAGCGGGGTCGTAGATCGTTCCACTGACGGTCGTGATACTGCCATCTGAGCACCGCTGGATTTGGCATTGCAATCCCGTACATTCGTTGCCAGCACCTGGGCAAACGTTGGCGACACCGTCGCTGCCGCAAGCTCCACCGTCTGAACACGCTCCACACTCGAGCTGCCCTCCGCAGCCATCGCCGATGAGTCCACAGTACTCTCCGTTGTCCGGCATGCAGGTAACAGGTGTGCAATCGCTAGCCCCAGCGCAAACGCCGTCGATACCTCCGCCTCCGCAGATGGCACCGAGAGTGCACTCGCCGCATTCCAGTGTGCCCCCGCAGCCGTCCCCGATGCTACCGCAGTAGTTGCCGTTCGCCGTCTGACAGCTCAGCGGTTCACAGCGGGGGTCTTTGCAGATGTGGTCTTCACAGACGAAGCCCGGTTCACATTGACCGCATTCCAACTCTATGCCGCATTGATTGCCGATCACACCGCAGAACTTGACGCCATCGACCTCGCACATGTCGAGAGCGTCGCAGTTCGGGCCGCCAACGCAAACCCCCTCCTCCGAACAGACCCAGTCCATGGGGCACGGTGCGCTGCACACCAGCTCGCCGTCGCAACCGTCCCCGATTTCGCCACAGTATTGACCGCCCGTAGGGTTGCAGGTGATAGGTGTACAATTGGGGTCCGCCTCAGGGGGGGGATCATCGATGGCGACCAAGACCGGCTCGCCTTCCTCCGTCGTGACACCCGGAGCCGCCAGCCCAGCCTCGTCAATGCCTCCGTCCGCAACCGAGAGTGCTGGACTCTCCTCGTCGGGAGCGCTGCCGAGTGTGACCAATTTGCCGGTGCATCCGCTGGCACCTAGGCTGGCCAAGATGACGCCCCAGAGCGACAAAGCGCCGACCAACGGACGAGTTCGCAGGGCGCGACGTCGGGTGGGGGCATCCGGGATCACCCTCGCAACGTACCGCATTCTGCTCCCACCGCACTGCCGAATGGGGGGCACCGACGCTGGGTGGCCCAAACGGCCTGGATCTGAAGATTGTTGTGGATGGAGGTTCCCCGCTTCGGCGAGCACACCTAGCAGAGTGAAGATTTGCGCTGGATCGTCGTCCACGGCCGGTTCTCGAGGCGACTCGGCCGGGGGCATCGGCGCACGCTCGAGGGGTAGCTCGCGTGTTGGGGCATGACGGCCAGGGCGTGCCGAATCAGGGTATCGCCGCAACCATTCCGCGGGGGCGCAGCCTGTGGGAGGTGCTGTATGAGCATGTCCAGCAGAAGGGCCCGATCTCTCGAGAGCAGGTGCTGGTTCGATTCTTCGCTGACGACCCGCTGAGCGTGCGGGGTGTCCTGAAGGACCTGGTGGATACGGGGCTCGTCTATCGCACCGGGCGCGGTGACTCGAGTCGCTACCAGGCTACTTCGGACAGCGAACCTGTCAGCAGCATCGAGGCAGTGGACCAACTGGTTTGGCTGTCCGTGCACCGCCTGGGGCCAATCACGGCGGGCGGACTGAGTCATACGCTATCGCTGGACGCTCACTTGGTTGCTCAAGCCACGGAGCGCCTGGTCCAAGCGGGAAGCATTCGTCGGCACCCAACCGAGGCGGATGCCTTCGAAAGCGATGGCTGCGTCATGGCTCTCGACGACCCCAAAGGATGGGAGACAGCCGTTTTCGATCACTATCAGGCCATGGTGACCGCTTTGTGCACCAAGCTGCGTCTCGGCAAGACGCGCGCCCGTGCAGCGGATTGGGTCGGCGGGAGCACGTTCAGCTTTCGCGTGTGGCCGGGGCACGACCATTACGACGAAGCAAGGAGCGTGCTTGCCCAGTTTCGGGCGCGCGGCTCGGAACTGAGACACAAGATTGCTGCATACAACCGAACCCATCCCGAGCCGGAAGATGGTTCGGTGAAAGTCGTGGTGTATGCAGGGCAGACCGTCATTGGTCCGGAAGAAACGCGGGAATACGATGATGAAGAATAGGACTTGGCAGCCAAGGGCACAGTCGAGTGCGACGAGCCTACCGACTGCCCTGATGACCTCGACTTGTGCGAGGTGAAAACGGATTGCGCAACTCCCATCGCCTACGGGACTTGCGGACGCTCATCGTCTGCGGGCCACGCGCCCAGCTTCAGACGTTCGTCGACGCCGCGACAGAGGCGGATGGCATCCAGCGGCTGAGTCTTTTCGGAGTGCGGTTTGGATTGAGCCCGCAATTCGTGCGCCTGTAGGTTGCGTCCAGTTTTTGTGAAACTTTGATGTTGCTGCGAAAAGCGAACGTCCAGCAACCGGCGCGGCCTGATCTCGCTCGACTCGCTGCACCTGGGTACCATGCGAACTCAACTTGCAATGCTCCTTGGTCCACTCTTGTGCGGAACCTTCGCCGCCTGCGGGGAGGCAGAGCCCGACAGCCCCACCATGATGGACACGGCGTTTGATGGTGCTGCGACGAGCACCGTTGGGGGGCCCGCAGCAATGCCCACCAGCACGACGCCGGGAGTCAGTACGGACCCGGCCGCCAACGCTGTTCCACCCGCGAACACCCAGGTCCCCGCAGCCGCTCCGACGGTGGGTGCGAACCCGGCCGCCGTTGCGCCGCAACCCGTACCAGTCACACCCCAGGCGACCGCTACCCCAACGCCGACTGCACCTCAAGCGCTGCCCCAACCGGACCCAATGGGCGTCGACCCAACCGTACCCACGCAAGCCGCGCCAACGGCAGATACGCCAATGCCGGACACGCCCATTGATGAGGGAACTCCGGCTGATGGCGCGACGCCGGACGAGGGGGTGGATGTACCGGCGGAGCCTGATGCTCCGACCATCGAGGAAGCGCTCACTGGGGAACAGTTGTATGCCGTCAACTGCTCCGTCTGTCATGGCGCGGATGCCCTCGGAGGTGAACTGGGGCCTGGAGTTCGCTACTCCGATTCAGGGTTTGCGCACTTCTTGGTGCGAGAGGGACGAGAATCGATGACGTACCCGGCACCGATGATCCCCATAGGTGAGGAAGCCCTCACCGACGCCGAAGTCGACTTGATCGTGGACTATCTGTGGTCGTTCCCGAAACCAACCACCGGAGAGGAGCTGTTCCTGCAGGTGTGTTCCGGTTGCCATGGCGCGGATGGTCGAGGTGGACCTACGGGCCGCTCCGTCGCAGGTGAAGGCCACGCGGCTGAGAGACTCGTGCGCAACGGCCACAGTGGCGCCTACGATGACCGCCGGGAGTTCATGCCGTCATACGACCAGCAGCAGATAACCGATCAGGAGCTGCAACTGCTCATCGCGCACCTGGATTCGCTCTGAATCATCGAGCCATCCCCGGTACTTCAAGCTGCAATCACCCCCGCCGATCCCGGCCGCTGCGACCCGGCTTGACGAGCGCCCGAGCCCCCCAGAATCCTGGCGAGGATCATGGAGCACATGTCAGGGAGTCCGGATCGCAGATCTCCCCTTCGGCGCAATCTGCTGAGCTCCGGCACTCGACGCAAACGCCTGCGAGTGCGTCGCACAATAGCGGCGCTGCGCAGTGTGCGTCTGTCGTGCACTCGACGCACTGTGTTCCCCCGACGCCGCACCACGGAGTTTCGGCGGAGGGGCATTCGTGGTCGCGATCGCACGCGACGCACACGTGCCGTTCGCGATCGCAGGCGTGTGCGTCTGCGGGGCAGTCGCTCAGGTCAGTACACTGCTGCAGGCAGCGTCGTGCGGCAGAGTCGCAGATCAGGCCATCGTCGCAGTTTTGGTCCACTGCGCATTGCACGCACCGGTGTAACGCGCGGTCGCACCACGCGTTGCTAGGGTTCGTGCAGTCCGAATCGACGACGCAGTCGAAGCAAAGGCCGGTGAGCAGGTCGCAGTGCAGGTCGGGGTGATCGCAGTCAGAATCTGTGCGGCAGTCCGTCGGTGTGCCCGCGTCTGTCGCCGACGTCGGTGCGGGAGCTGGTGGGGTGATCGGGTCCGGTGTACCACTGTCGGTCGTTTCAGCGGGGGGAGGGTTGGGTTCTGCTGTCGGCTCCGCGGTGGTTGTTGGCTCCGCGGTGGCTGCTGCCGTCAGGCCATCGTCGGGACCGGGTATGTCAAACTCGAAGCTGCGGTCGCAGCCGTAGGTTAGCAAAAGCAGGAGGAACGCGTGAGGTGCCGTTCGCGTCGTCGCTACTACGCTCTTAGTTGCCGCCAAGTACACGTCGAGCCTCCTCGCGGGCGAACCCCTGAGGAAAGCGCGAAAGGTATCGGCGTGCCTCCCCTTTCGCACGCTCGGGTCGAGAGTGCGCCAAGAGGCGCATCCGACTGACTACCGCGTTTTCAGCGAGTGCGCTGTTCGGGAAGCGCTGCAGCAACGCGCCATAGAGCTTCAGTGATAGATCGGTTCTTCCCTGTCGGCCTGCGGCTGCGGCGCGTGCAAATAGATCGCTCTGCTCTCTCAGGGAAGAGCCTTCTTTCGCCGCCGCAGCATTCGAGGTGCGGGTTTTGGGTATTGCCTTTTCGATAGCGGGAGCGTCGGGCGTTTCGCTTTCAGCAACCCGGTCAGCGATGGCGGGGTCCACCACTGATTGCGCGGCGCAGTCCGAAGGCCAGCGCTGTCCAGCTTCGACTCGCCAAGAGCGCGCATCCGCGCGGACTTCCACGACGCCCTCCGTGACCTCGAGTCGAGTTCTTAGACCATCCCCGCACGCTTGGCCGGAGCCAAGCACGCCGAGCTGAAAGCTCGTTCCGACGACCTCTATTTCACTGTCCGGGGTGACGATCATGAAACGTTGCCCCGCCTCCAGGTGCTGCACGTTCGCTCGCATGCTGCCACTCGATAGGACGAAGCGCTGTTCTGTGGTGTTGCTTGCGAGTTGTAGCTCGGTGTCGCCCTGCAAGCTGAGCTGGCTGCCGGTGGATAGCTCGAGCTTCACGCTGCCGTGATTCATCGTGGAGACGAGGGCGCCCACCGGCAATGGAGTCTGCACGCCCAGCGGCTGACGGCCATCCTTGGTGCTAAACCATGCACCCCCGTTGGCGGCGGAAGCGACGGCCTCGAGTTCGTCGCCCGAAGGAGGGGCGGGCTCCGTAGCCGCGGATGTCAGCCAGAGCAGAGTTGCTGCTGCCACTCCGAGGACTGCGCCGGCAGCCAGCCAACGTTGGCGTGCTTGGCGCCGTCGTTGGGCCATGGCGACCAGGATCGTCGCGATGCCGTTCTCCCGTGCGCCCTCGGGTGACCTGCGTTCAGTCTCCGAGCGCTCCTTGCGCAGCAATCGAGCCGCTGCCGCTGCGTAACGGGGATTGTTCACGGGGCCTCCTCCGACAGGTCATCGAAGAAGTGTGCAAGCTCGCCGTCCTGGCGAATCCTCTCGTGGAGTTCTCGGCGGCCGCGGACCAGGCGGCTCTGCGTAGCACTGAGGCTAGCGCCAGTGATCAATCCAATCTCCTTCAGATCGTAACCGTAGACATCGTGAAGGAGGAACGTCCACGCTCGGTGCTCTTCCATGTTGCCCAAGTGGCGGCGCACTCGCTGCATGGCTTGCCGGGTGACAAACGGTGTCGAGCGACCGCGCAATGTCTGCGCGGCGTCTTCCACTGACGCCACGACGAACACCCGACGCTCCAGTTGGCGTCGCCGGATACGCTTGTAGGCGACTCGCGCGGTCACGACGGACAACCACGCGTCCAGGGGGCACTCCCCGCGGAAGCGCCCGATGGTACTCACCAATTCGTACAGCGCCGTCTGTGCCATATCCTCGTACTCAGAATCCGCGGGGCCCACCAAGCGGGATAGCGTCCGATCGATGATCGGGCGAGCACGATCGTAGAACGCCGCTGAAACGGCCGGCTCTCGACGGCGGAGCCCTGCGAGGAGGGTGGAATCGTCGTAGCTAGCGGCGTTCGGTACCGAAGATGGATCCGGCGCAGGCGACGGCGGCGGGCCGCTAACGAGCCTGAGTCTGGATCGGGGAGACGCTGACATGCCAAGTCTAAGGTGTCACCGACCGGCACCCGGCAGGCAAAGGACCTCAAAATTCTGTGCGAACGCCCAGTTCTACCAGGCCTCGCGTCCGTGGGATCCTCGATACCAATTGCCCGTCGGTGTAGACGTCCGTGCGGCCCACCATGGCTTCCGCGCCTGCGGAAGCAAACATTCCCACCGTATCGGTCATTCCGAATCGGAGCGTCGCCAAGAGTTCTGCCCCCACCTGTTCGCGCACCTGGCGCACAGGCTTCGGATCGTCTCCGGAGAAATGAGTCACCGCGAGCCAGCCACCGACGACAGTGGCTCGCAGCTCCACGTTCAGCCCCGATCTGGACGGCAACAGCGGCAGTCCGAGCCCCAGTCCAAGCAGTCCGCTGTTGCTCGTCGCTTCTGCTTCCGGCATTTCGCCAACGCGAACCGCTACGGTGGGACGCAGGTAGAGCCAGTCTTGCAGCTTCCAATTGACTGCGACTCTCGCTCCCCAGGTGTCAGCATTGTCCGAAAAACCCTTCGTGGCGATGCCCGAAAACTCGAGGGCGTGACGTCCTCGCATGATTCGCGTTCCGTCGATGATTGGGTCTGGACCACTCCGCCGTAGTGGCGCTTCAACGACCGCTCGTTGGGCGGACGTCGCTGGGCCCAGTTCTTCTTCTACCTTGGTGTCATTGGCCAGCGGCGCCTCAGGTGGCGCGGGATCTTGCTGCTCGTCGGCCTCGACGAGACCCACGAACATCGATGCTACGACAAAACCAACGAGTCTCCCACGGTCGTATTCTGGGTCGTCCGCTTTGAAGGCGACACGGCGCTCCACCCAGCGCTCATCTCGGGAAAAGTAGGCGCGCAAGGACACTTCATGCCCGTCCGCACTCCATCGGAGCTGCACGATGCCGTCCGAATGAGGGCCGAGCGCCATCGCTTCGGCATCGTCGAAGTCTCCGTCGCGCAACTTGATGGTCAGGCCGGTACCCTCAGCCATCAATTGCAGTGCTGCGTCTTCGAAGCCCTCCATGGTGGTAGGACTTGGATGGGGTGTCAGGAATACCACCAGCACGAGTAGAGTAGCTAGCATGCCGGTGTGCAGCTTGCCACTGTGCGACGGTGGTGTCAGCCGTCAATGAACATTCATTCGAAAATCACTGGGTCACCGCTGCGGGTGAAGCAGAGATAAATGGACAAGTCTCCGCCGGTCTGAACGCGGGCTACCATCGCCTTGAGCGCGTCGTCCACCCGCGCTCGGGCACCTTTGGAAGTTGGCTCGTCGTCCATGCACGCCACCAACATTTTGTCCCACTCGGTAGAGTGTTGGTCCGCTTCAGTGGAGAGGGCCTCGAGCGTGTGCACTTCCAGCGGCGTGAGATCTACACAGAAGAGTGGTAACAAGGCGCCCCCCCGATCCGCTTCGGTCCTCGCGCGTTGTTCCTCGGTGTAGTCTTTCTGTACCACGGTCTTGAGAAAGACGAACAGCATGCGCTGAGGCACTGGTTGGTGTCGTGCTGCTTCTAGCAGCCCGTCGAAGTCGTTGATGGGCATGGTGGGCGCTACTCGGCAGGCAGCGTTGAAGCTGGCGCCGCGGGAGTGGTCGGTGCCGGCGCCTCCGCGGGAGTTTCCGCGCCTCCGGTGGAAGCGGTCGGTGCTGCGGCGGGCGCGGTTGCTGACGGCGCGGGGGTCGTCCCTGAGGCTGTTGGCGCTGGTGCCGGCGTCTCCTCGTCCGTTGGCGTCGCCATGCAACCTTCCACAGTCGATATCGTGGTGGGCACCGGTTGCAGCGCGAGGGTTGCCGGCGCAGGGGTGGCCTCGAGCAATCTAGCGATGAGTGGTAGGCACCAGGGCTGCTGATCTGCTGGGCAGGGTTCACACGGCGCGCCGAAAGCACCCCCGAGGGCATTGCAGACGACTTCCGCCGTTGGGTCAGTCGCTAGCTCGGTGAACATGGGATAAATCTCCCGAATGTCCATCGTGACGGTCAGCATGCCGTCATCCGGATCGCCATCCATCGGCATCAAGTTGGTGAGCGTGAGTTGGTATGCCGTAGCGTGAACGATTGCCTCGACGGCTCCTAGGTCGTCTGTCTTCACCAGGCGCATGGGAAAATCGAATGGGCCTATCTGAACGCCAGGGTAGGGCGCGGCTGTCGTTTGTGTGGATGCCGTGGGGCTGCACAGATCTTGGACCGCGTCGTACGCCGTGCCGATCGTCAATGCTGCGGTATCGCCTGTGCGTGCATCGACCTGGAGGATGAACTGCGGAACGTACGCGCCAATCTCTGGACCCACGTCGCGAGGATCAGTCCAGTTGTCGGTCGGAATGGTGAGTAGGTACGTGTTGCCGGCCTCCCAGCTGGCGCTGACTGGCGCGGGCACCGTGGGGCTGACGCTTGGCTGAGCGGGCACCACTGGGGCCACAGGGGTCGGTGTGCCACCTGTGGTGATCCCCACCGGGCTGGCCAAGGGCTCGTTCAGATCGGCAGCGGTATCCCCGCACGCCGACGCAACCAGCGCCAATGCGGTCATGCAGTGCAGGACCACCATACGCGCCCCAAACGAGCGTGCGTCGCATTTCGGCGTCGTGGACGGTGATGAATATCGCGCGTGCGATGGGTCGAGACGCGGGGGTTGGAACAAAGTAGTACGCCTGCATCCGTCGAGGGAGCGGACCTCCCTGTGACCTCCGATGGTGTCCTCCTTGACGTTCTGATGCTTGATGGACCGCTGGGGTTCTAGGACACTCGCGCGACTATCGTGATGACTGTGCATTGTATGAGCTGTGCCCGCTGACTCGCACGGACCCAGAGCAGCCTCGCACCGTCCAGGCATGTCGGCAAGCAGTGAAACTCTGACCCCGCCGTCGCAGCGGGGCAGCCAGGAATTTTTCTGGAGTTCGAGCACCTGGTCAGGCAATGCATGCGATCTCAATTCAAGTGACGGATTTTGTCCGCACATAGACTCAGCGATTCCAAGAATGAATCTGATAGGTACGAGGCCACTTTCCTGCCGCTCGACGAGTGCCAGCCACACACAAAACAAGACGACTCGTAGCGCGGCACGCACGTGGCGGGCAGCCCTGGCTGCTGTGGCCTCTGTTGCGATCACGTGTCCCGCGGGCGCCGGGGGGTACTATTCTGGGTCCGTGGGGGCACGCGCGGCGGGGAGAGGTGGTGCCTTCACGGTCAAGGCTGACGACTTGTCCGCCGCTGCAGTCAACCCCGCCGGCCTGACTCGGGCTGCGAACATGCTGCATGTAGGGAACAAGTTCTCCTACAACCAGCAACGCTACCGCCGAGCCAATAGCCTCAACTGGAGAGATCTCGACGCGAACGGCAACCCGCCGGTCGTCACATTCGAAGAAGTAGAGAACCAAGCGCCCTTCCAAGCCCTGGGTCCCATCGTTGGTGTTTCCTCGGACTTCGGTTTGGAAGATTGGGCTTTCGCCTTGGTGGCGTATGCCCCGGCGGGCATTGCGCGGCAGGAGTTTCCTCTGGATGGTGGGCAGCGCTACATGATGGTGGCTCGCAACACCATGATGGTGCACTACACGTTCAACGCCGCCTGGAAGTACGACGACGTGTTCGGGATCGGCGTGGGCTTCCAGTGGATATCGGTTCCCGAGCTCACCTACGAGATCGTGGTCAACGGCTCGCCGTCTGGTCCCATCAACCCCGCAAGCTCGAATACAGACTTGCACTCTCGCTTCCAGGGCTCGGATCTGTTCACCCCGAACTTGATGGTCGGAGCCTGGGTGCAGTTGAGTCCGTCCTGGCAAGCCGCCGTAGCTGGGCAGGTCCTTCCCGCTCAGCTCGTGCTCAACGGCAGGTTGCGTGCTCAGTCGCTGAACCAACAGCTCATCGATTCCATCGTCCCCAGCCCAGGCGAGCCGCCCGAGACGGGGCGCGCCGTCTTGACCCCAACCGACGAGATGGATCTGACGCTGCCGCTGCCGCTCGTAGGTCGCGCTGGCATTCGCTACATCCATCAGTCCGAAGGTCGCGACGTGTTCGATCTGGAGGCGAACGTCGTGTACGAAACTTGGTCACGCGTTGAACGGTTTCGATTGGATGGTCGTGGGATCACGGCGACGTTCGTCCAGACCGACGTCGACGTCGGATTGCTGGACGTGGAGAAGCAATGGAACGATACCGTCGGCGTTCAGCTGGGGGGCGACTTCCGAGTCAGTGACGGAGTGACGCTCAGGGCGGGGGCCTTCTATGAGAGCGCAGTTGCCCCCAAGGCGTACATGAACGTCGACTTTCCGGCAGGGCAGCAGATGGGCGGAGCACTGGGCGCATCCCTGCACATTGGCGGGTTGGAGCTCGCCTTGGCTCAGGAGTATCGCTTTCAGCCCACCGTCGCCGTTCCCGAAGCCGAAGGCAAAGTATATCAGCAGGTGCCCGGCAGCCGGTGTCAGCCTCCGTACGATCACCCGCTCACCTGCAACCCCAATCAGCCAGGCCAGCCATCACCGACCGTCAATGCTGGCCTCTACTCTGCCAACTCGTGGGTGACGACGCTCGACGTGCTGTATCGTTTTTAGTGAAGTCGGGGGGTGCCGGCTCTAGACGCCCGTGATCGCGGGCGTCGTGGTCTGGCAACGAGGCGTTGCGCCGCGGACGGTGAGCGCGGTGGCTATTGGCGCGGACGGTCGCCCCACTTGCCGCTGTGCCAGTGTTCGCGCTCTCATGATTCGGCAACGGTGGAGTGCCTTGGCAGTTTTGGTGCCATTGGTTCTCGGTGTGGCGTGTCTGGATACCGATGCGGATTCCAGTTCCTGCGAACCAGGGCTGAGCTTCTCAGTTTGGCCCCAACTTTGCACCGGTCGGTGGGCATCATGGAAGCAGAAGCATCATCCGACAGTATTCCGGATAGCCAACGGCGCGCTCGGGACCTGCAGCCAACGGACGCCGATCGGCGACGCGAAGCCGACATGCTCGCCGAAGGCGGTGGGGTCCTTGAACCCGCAGTGCCGGTCTCGACGCCGCTGCCCAAACAAGCCGCGAACGAGCCACCTTCGGACGCCAGCTCCAGCAAGAGCCCCAAGGGTGTGCTCCGTAAGGCGCGTCACCGATGGGAAGCCAAGCTCAGGGACTTCAGCAAACGACAGTTGGCAAACATTTCGCGCCAAAGCGACCGCCAAAGCCGGTTGGAGCTCGTTGCAGACCGGGTACGCCTCACGGCGAATCAGGCGACGCTGGCGATAGAGCTTTTGGAAGACTATCGAACGGGCAAGTACCGCGAGATTTCGTGGGCCTCGTTGGCGGCATTGGTCGCGATGGTTGCCTACCTGGTCAACCCGGCTGACGTCATCCCGGATGTGTTGCCCGTGCTGGGTCAACTTGACGACGCCGTCGCCCTCCAGCTCGCTGTGCTCGTGCTGCGCCGGGATCTGCGTCGATACTGCGAGTTCAAGGGGTACATCGCTGCGAACTACTTCGGCAGCTAGCCGGCAGTGTGCGCACTCGCCACGGGTGGGGCGAAATGCCTCCGCAGCTGAGACGAATCCACCTCGAAATTCCCGCGCTCCCGGTTGCACCGAAGGGGTCTGTCAGAGCTTCAGCCAAGTTTCGATGCCCTGCATCAACATCTCCACGGCGACGCTGCCAATCACGATGGCGCTGATGCGCCCCGTGATCTCGATGTAGCGTTGGATCAATCGTGCGTTCCGTTCGCGCAAGTGGTCGAAGATCACCTTGATCACCAAAACGCCGATTACCGTTAGTGCCAGACTGCACGCAATCGAGCCCACAGCCCACGCAAGTTCGAGCTTCGCCCCCGCCCAGACTGCAGCACTGACCGTGCCGGGACCCACCATGAATGGCATGGCAATCGTTCCCACCAGGTGCTCGGGTTCACCGCGTAGTGCGTCGAGGGCGCGGGAGCCGGAGAGCATCAACTTGACGCCCACTAACAAGAACACCAGGCCTCCGAAGACCAAAAACGCCGCATAGCGAACGCCAAGCACCTCCGAGAAGATGCGCTCGCCGCCCCAAGCGAACAGCGCGAACACGCAGAACGCGATCAAAGACGCTCTTCGCAGGATGCCAGCGAGGACCCGCAGCGGGTGCGCCTCCAACACCTCCGCGAGGTACACCGACAACGCGAACGGGTTGAGGAGCACGAGCATGATCGAGACGCTGGCCCAGAATTCCGTCATGTGTGCAGGGCACCGTGCCCGCAACGAGAAGTCAAGGTCGTGGTGCGAGCATTTGCTCTGGGCGGACCCAGCGCTCGAAGTCTTCGTCGCTCACGCCACCAGGAGCACACGCCGCTTCGCGCAGAGTAATGCCGCGTTCGTGAGCCAGTTTGGCGATGGCCGCGGCGCGATCGTAGCCGATGTGTGGAGTGAGCGCGGTGACGAGCATCAGGCTCTGCTGCACGAGTTCGGAGAGCCGCTCCCGATTGACGCGCAAGTCGGCCACCGCGCGTTCTGCGAAGCTCTGCGACCCATCTGACAGAAGGCGGCAGCTCTGCAGAAAAGCGTGAATCAGCAGCGGTTTGGAGACGTTGAGTTGAAAGCTTCCGCTGCTTCCAGCGTGGTTGATGGTGACATCGTTGCCGAAAACCTGCATGCAGCACATCAACAAGGCTTCACACTGTGTCGGATTCACCTTGCCCGGCATGATCGAACTACCGGGCTCGTTGGGAGGCAGACTCAGTTCGCCCAGCCCACAACGAGGACCGGACGCCAACCAGCGTACGTCGTTGGCAATCTTCGTGAGGGAAACCGCCAGCGTCTTGAGAGCCCCGTGAGCGAACACGATGGCATCGTGCGCCGCCATGGCTTCGAATCTGTTCGGACCGGGAAGGAGTGGGAGCTCGAAGTGTGCGGCCAGGCGAGCGATCGCGCGCTCGGCGAACTCTGGATGCGTATTGAGCCCCGTGCCGACGGCCGTTCCGCCGAGGGCTAGCTCGAACAGATGCGGGGCGACGGCGGTTAGGCGTTCGAGGCTGTGCTCCAGTTGAGAGCGCCAGGCGCTGAACTCGTTTCCCACCGTCAACGGAGTGGCATCCTGCAAGTGGGTGCGCCCGAGTTTGACGATATCTCCGTACTCACGTTCTTTTTTGCCGATCGTTTTGGCAAGGTGTTCGATAGCCGGGCGCACCGTATCCCGCAGGGCTAGCGCCGCGCTCAGATTGAGGGCGGTGGAAAACACGTCGTTCGAACTTTGGCCTCGGTTCACGTCATCGTTAGGGTGAACGGTGCGTGCTTTGCCGCGCCCGGCCCCCAAGAGCTCACTGGCGCGATTGGCCAAGACCTCGTTGACGTTCATGTGCGTTTGTGTCCCGCTGCCCGTCTGCCAGACAGAGAGCGGGAAGTGGTCGTCATGCTGCCCAGCGCTGACCTCGTCGGCTGCCGTTGCGATCGCGTCCGCCGTTTGTTGTCGGAGTAGCCCGAGCTCCGCATTGGTCAAGGCGGCCGCTTTCTTGATGGCGGCCAGCGCGTGGACTACGGGCAAGGGGATGCGTTCGTCGGAGATCGAGAAATTTTGAAGGCTGCGCTGGGTCTGCGCGCCCCACAGGCGGTCGGCTAGAACCTCGAGGTCACCCATGGAGTCGGACTCGATTCGTACGCCCTCTTGCTGCGTGCTCATGCCACTGACTTAACAAGTTGCGCGTCGTTGTCCACTCCCTGAGCGTTCAGTAGCGTTGACCGCATCGAGTCTCGACGGGCTCAGTGCTCGCGCCAGCACGCCCCACGCGCGCCAAGATGGCCCTAGCGCGACACTCCGATACGAGTGAGGCAGCCGACCTCGACATCCAAGGCGGCCATCGGATCCGCCTGGATCGCGGCACACACGTCGGGACACAGTTCGATCACACTGGGCGAGGCCTCATCATCGAAGCGCCAAGCGTCAGCGACGCTGCAGTCGGTACTGTATCCGAGCGGAACTGCCACGCCACCCGTCGTTGCCGTGACGTTGACCAGGTTTTGGTCGAACGACTGCCCCGATGGCGGTTCTGGGATTGTGATGTTGCAGGTCAATGAGTTGCCGCGGATGGTGTCGATGACGTTGCGAAGTGCCACGCTGGTTTGCTCGGGATCCCCCGTGTCGATCAAAAAGGCGTTCTGCGTCATCGGAGCAGTCTTGAGGCATGCCGTCGGTCACCAGCACGATCGCGTAGGCTGCGTTGGGTTGTTCGAGCATACGACTTTCGACCTGCGCAATCGTGCCCTCGAGGACCGCCATGGTCGGCGTTCCCCCGCGCCAGTCATCTTCGTCTGCAGGGGTCACGGCGTCGATGGCGTCGGCGAAGACGGTTGACGGCAGGGCAGTAAAACCAACGTCGGGCGCTGTGTACTGACCGACTTCACAACGGTCGTCTTCATCCGGAAAGAAGGTCAATGATGCCGAAACCCCGGTGGACGTCGTGTCGGACATGAATGCTCGCGTTGCGGTCACGACGGGCTCCACTTCAATTCCCGGTCGTGGTAGGGAAAGTTATTTCGGATCGGGTCCTTAGGACGGCAGCCGAACCGATCCCGCACAGTGTTTCGAGCCGAATCGTGACGACGCCAGCGGAGCCTACTGGGCGCGCTTTCGGTAGGCTAGCGGTGAGTCCTGAAACCAGCTATCGGACGGTCTTCGCATCCGAGAGCGCCAAGACCAGCCGGTTCAGCACACCGCGGGGGGCGGTCAGCAACAGTTGCTGATTCACTTCGATCTCGAATCCAACGTAACAATCGCTGGCGAACTGCCGTCGCAGAGTTGTCACGTGGCCGTCAGCATTCCCCCGGTAGGGATAGTTGCGGCGGACTCGCAGGTGTGGGAGGACCTCCGAAAGCGTGCTCTTCCAGTGTGTGGCCAACCGGGCTTCGCCCTCCCGCGCAGGGTCGTAAAGCAATCCCAGATCCGCATTGCGCGTCTCTCCATTGAAGACGGGCGTGAAGCTGTGCACGGAGAGGTGGATCACGCGATGGCCAGCGGCAGTGGCATCTCGTGTCGCGGAGTGCACTTGTCGGCGAAACTGTTCGTAGTAGCGAGAGAGCACTATCTGGCGCTCTTCATTGCCCAATGCACGGCTGAAACGAGAGAACACCTGTGGGTGGCGGCGAGACCGATTCAAGTCGATCAACAGGCGCGTGACGACGCCCTCATAGCACTCGGCCCCATACGCGCTAGCGAGCCGCCGCGCCAACTTGCGCGCGCCCAGGTCCGAGCCTTCATGGGTCTCGAGCGCGCGAGTGGCTTCTTTGCTACGAAACAGGGCGGCGTAGCGTCGCGGCACTGCAGCGGAGGCGTGCTCGCAGGTGACCAAGACGACCGCGTGCTTCGGAGTGGGCATCAGCTAGACGCGGAAATAGTCGTTGAGTCTCAGGCAGTCGGCGATTTGCGTGTACGTGGTCTGCAACGCCGGCTGTGCGCCATCGCCTGTCGCTGCGACGATCCGCTTGGCGAGGCAGCCGCTTTGAGTCAGCCGCATGGCGTCGTCGAAGAGAGCACTCTGACGCGCGCTCGGCGGCAATTGCTGGAGCAGAACCTTCCAGATTTCGCCTGCTGTGCACGCCTGGCTTGTCCCGAACAACGCCAAGTATTGCGGCTCCGAGATGATCGTGTCGCTCCCCGCTTCGCATACGCGCCACAGGATGCGGGCCAATTGCTCCTCGCCCCAGCGAGCACTGAGCTCTACAGAGTCACCTGAGGCAACCATCCGACGCAACGTTTCGCACACGGCGAACGCGATGGCGAGATCTGCGCGTGGACACTCCTGGGAATCCAGCACGCGGATCTCCACCGCCATGCGATCGAAGCGCGCGATAGCACCACGGGCGTTGACCCACTCGTAGCGAAGTACCCCCTCGGGATCGAGGGGCGCTAGCTGCTCGTAGATGGGTTCCAGGATGTCGCGCTCGTACTCTTGGCGCGACACGACGTGTTCAGGGACCACGTACCCCGAGACCAAGGGCACTCGAGCGGCGTTGTCACGGTAGACCAACAACCGATGATCGTACTCTGCAGCACGCACCCCTTCGACGAAGGGGCTACTGGCAGAGAGCGCAGGCAAGAGCGGCAGCAGAAGGCGAATCGCCGAATGCAACCGGGCGAATTCGTCGTCATTGGCGAACGGGAGGTTGATATGCATGCTCTGCAGATTCGACCAGCCGTGACCTCGGCAATCGAAAATGCGGTCGAAAGTCCCGTAATACCCCTCGTCGTCGATTGGGTAGAGCACGAACTCTGTGTCGGGGCGCATCCAAGGGTGCATGCCCGTTGGCAGCAGCTGAGCTGAAAACTCCTTGAGCCGCTCGTTCATTCGGCTGATGGCCTCAGGGAAAGTGCGCGCTGCGTCCGCCAAGGTGTTGACGGGACCATTCGTTTTTAGCTCCAACACGTGTGCCGCAAGCTCGTTGGACCACGCCACTTCCCCGCACTCGACGGTGCCGTCGACCGCGCCCAAGGATTGCAACACGGAGGGAGCGATGGGCAGGACGTTCAAGGTCGTTGGATCGACAATCATGTACTCGATTTCGATCCCGTAGCCCTCGAACAGGCCCAACGTTGGCTCCTGCTTGGTTGCAAGCTCTGCCGTTGGCGGCTCTGGTTCGGTGTCGGTCATAGGTCGGGTGCCTTCGGCGGGATCGTACCGAGCTCGCCTCGCGCTTCGATGCGGCGCACGAACGAGCGCATGATGGTGTCGTAGAGATCATCCTTGAGGCAGATGTCTTCGCAGCCAGCGTCGATGCTCGGGTTGTCGTTGACCTCGATGATCATCAGCTTTCCGCTGACTTCCTTGATGTCGACGCCGTATAGCGAGGAGCCGATGAGGCTGGTAGCCTTCAGAGCCAGGTCCACGACCGCCTTGGGTGCATCCTCCACGCGCAATGTGTCTGAACGACCATACACGCGCTTTTGGGATGCTGCCGTGCGTTGGATCTGCCAGTGTCCGCGGGCCATGTAGTAGCGGCACACGTACAGCGCTCTGCCGTCCAGAACCCCCACCCTCCAATCGAAGTCCGACGGGACATACGCCTGAGCGACGGCTAGCTCCGACTTGTCGAGCATCTGCCCGAGGATTCGGTCCAGTTCCTCCGCCGTGGATGCCTTGACCACGCCTGCTGAGAACGCACTGTCCGGCTGCTTGACGATGCACGGTAGCCCGAGTTCCGCTGCAACACTCCCTGCATTGCGCCGGTTGACGATCACAGTCTTCGGTATCGGGACACCGTGTCGCTTGAACAGCTCAGCCTGATAGACCTTGTTGGAGCAACGCACGATCGACTCCGGATCGTCGATCACCACCAGGCCTTCAGCCGATGCTTTGCGGGCGAAACGATACGTGAAGTGGTTGACGGAAGTCGTCGCTCGGATGAAGAGAGCATCGAACTCGGCGAGGCGTCCGATGTCGTCCTTCTCCAGGAAAGTCGTCTGAATGTCGTGGCGCAGCGCCGCCCGCTCGAAGCGAGCCAGTGCGTTGGCGTTCGATGGTGCGTCCGGTTCCTCCGGATCGACGAGGACGGCCAGGGCGTACCGCGCGGGTTTGCGATTCGCCAACTTGGGGCGGGAGAAGAACTTGCGAGCCTGTTCGAAGACGAACTCACGATGGGATTCGGGAATGTCGGATGGCGCGATGGAGCGCACGCTGGTGAGCCGCCACTGGCCATCATCGTGACGAAACTCGGCGCGTAGGAGTGGCGCAGGCAACGCGTTGAAGATGGCGCGGGTCAACCGGTCGTAGCGCTTGGCGAGGTTCCTTCCGAAATAGATGGAGACTTCGAAGCGATCCGAGCGAATGCTGGCCAACGATTTGCGAATCAAGCCCTCTAGATCACCGCCCACGATTCGAACCACGGAGGCGAGCTTGAGATCTTGCAAGGTCGATACCGACGGTAAGGGACGGTGTGCTCTGGCCGCGGCGAGCAAAGACACGTAGTAGCCGACGGTTTGGTAACCGTTGCTGCGGCACATATTGTAAACCCGAGCCCGCTTCATTTCGACGAAACGTGGCTGCGTCAGGTAGTCTTGAGGGGTGACCAACTCTGTGCCTGGGAACTCGAACGGCCAGAGCTTGGGGTTTTCCACCACGATGAGCGTGGGCATCAGGTTTGCTCGCTGGGTTTTCGGTGACCGGTGGATGAATGATCTTGGGGTCGGATCATGAGCAAGTTGGCGTCGTAGGTGATGACGCCCAGCATGATGGCACAGACCAGGCTCTCCAGATCTACCTCGTACGTATGAGTGCCGAAGCCAGGGTTATCGTGCAGGGGATCGGCGACCGTGACTCGTCGGTGCTGCATGTCGTAGGCGGACAACACCACGAAGTGCCCCGCCGGCTGCCCGCGCACGGAGTCGTACTTGTCCTGGTATTCTCGCGCGCAACGGTAGAGGTGGGTCGAGCTGAGACCAGTCAAGATGGGTACCCGCTTCTTGAGCTGCTGGCGAATCAGACTCGATGGGCGCTCTCCCAATTGGAGCTTGCCGCCCAGTTCGAGGTACTCGAGGTAGGCGTCTGTCGCTACGCGGAAGCGCTCGCCCTTCTTGTACTTGAGCTGCTTTCGCAGTTGCTCGGACAAGTCGACGTCTGCAGTAAACCAGGTGGGATCGAAGAGCTGCAGATTGTACGTGTAGATCGTACTCAGATACCCACGCCGCAGTGCGTGATTGGCCAAGGTAACCGCAAGTGTCCCACCACCTGGCAGCGGTTGGATTTCGCGCACGAGTCTCTCGAGGGGTACCTCATCTCCGAAGTAGCGGTAGACGGAATGCAGGCAGGTGGGACCGCAGGTTGTGTCGTCCGGCTGTCGCGCGATGTCTAAAGACAAGCTCGGCAGCGTTGGTACCCCCTCGGTCGCGACTTTGGAGCCAGAAGGCTGTCTGTCTTTCACGAAAGCTTGCCGCTCTTTGTGCCGGTTGTCGGGTCGCGTCAAGGGAACTTTGCGGCAGCGGTCAGAATGGCGTGGGTGCGGCGCGTTCAGGTCGACATCGTGTGCGGATCTGCGGATTCTGGCGAGTAGTGGTCCATGAGCACCGCTGCTACGACGTCTCCGGTCACGTTTACAGCGGTTCGGCTCATGTCCAGGATACGGTCAACGCCCATGATCAACCCGACCCCCTCGGGCGGGATCCCGGCGGATTCGAGGACCATCGCCAAAATGACGATCCCGACACCGGGGGTCGCTGGCGACCCAATAGATGCGGCCACTGCGGTTAGAACGACCAGGGCCAGAGCACCGATGCCCAAGTCCACCCCATACACCTGCGCAAGGAAGACGGTTGCCACTCCCTGGTAGAGGGCGGTGCCATTCATGTTGATTGTCGCACCCAGGGGGATCACGAATTGGCTGACGGAGGGACGCACGCCGAGCTCCTCCTCACACGTCTTGATGGATAACGGCATCACTGCCGCCGAACTCGACGTCGAGAATGCCAAGAGCAACAGCTCGCGGAGCTGGGAGAGCAACCGCACGGGGTTCCGCTTCGCACCCACCGCCACGATGGTGATGAAGACGAGCATCACCACGAGTAACCCGAGGAGCACGGTCCCGACGTACACTGACAGACCCAACAGTGCATCCAAGCCGAGCTTGGCAGTCAGCTGCGCCATCAGGCCGAACACGGCGAGCGGGGCCAGCCGCATCGCCCACTTGACGACCGTCATGGAGACTTGCTGTAGCGAACCCAAGAGCTCGAGCAGTGGCCTGGATTGGGCCGGCGGCATCGACACCAACGCCACGCCGACGAACACACCGAACAGCACCACCTGGAGCATTTCGAGCTCTACCATCGATCCCAGGGGATTTCGCGGGATGAGCCCCACGAGGGTATCCGTCAGTGGCCTCTTTTCGCCAGCGACACGTGCCACACCCTGGGCGACTCCCGCACCCAGATCGGCTTCCACGAAGGCTCCGGGACGGATCACGAGCGCCAGTACGATACCGATGATGATTGCCAACGTTGTCGTGACGACGAAGAACAGGACTGTTCGCGTGCCCACTCGACGCAGCTGCTCTAGGTCGTCACTGGCGGTGAGTCCTAGGATGATCGAAGCGAACACCAGGGGGACGACAATCATCTGGATCATGGCGAGGAATGCATGACCTGGCAGGGCGAACCAGTTGCCCAGGGTGTGCGCCGTATCCGGGCTGATCCAGCCGGCACTGGGACCCAGGGCAACTCCCACGACCATCCCCACGACCATCGCGAGCAGGACCTTCGCCCACAGGCGCCCGCGGATGAGGCCCTGGAGGCGATCGTTCAGTAGTGTCAGGGACGGGGGATGGAGCTGTTTCAGCGTTTGATCGAAATCGTGCATGACAGTACGAGTTCAATACCCGCGTCCCGCACGCATGGCGAGTGCTGGATCGCACAGCCACGGTCGGCGGGGCGCTCTGATGCGGCCAATGGCGCGGTTCCTGGAGCGCTACCCCGCTGCGGCCCGCGGTTGCCGGGCACTCGGCTCGCCGCCGCGTTCCTGCTCCGCGAGTAGATCCGCCTCCGTCAGCCGGCGGCGGTCGGGACTCTCCTGGTCCGTGCGCAACTCGTGGGGCACCTCCAGAATCACGCGGGAACGTCGTTGCCACGTGAAGTACGCCCAGGCCCACTCAATCAGTATCGCGATGCGGCGTTTGAAGTCGACCAGCGACATGACGTGAACGAACAGCCACAGCCACCACGCGACGATGCCAGAGAACTTGAAACGCCCGAGTTGCGCGACGGCCTTGTGGCGTCCGATGGTCGCCATCGACCCCTTGTCCACGTAGACAAACGGCTTGCCCGGCAGGCCTTGAAGAGCCAGCTCGATGTTTCTCGCGACGTGGGCGCCACTCTGCATGGCGAGGGGCGCCACGGCTGGTAGCGCCTTGCCGTCTTGGGTGCGCGCGATCAAATCGCCCACCACGTAGGCCGTGGAGAAGTTGGGCACGGAAAGATCATCCTCCACCCACACTCTGCCCGCGCGGTCCGTCGGTGCTCCGAGTTGCGCGGACAGGGGGCTCGCCTTCACTCCGGCCGCCCACAGCACCGTTCGGGCGGCGATGCGCTCTTCGCCCAATTCGACGTAGGACTCCTGCACGTCTGTAACACCGACGCCAGTTCGAACCTCGATGCCAAGGCTCTCCAACTCCCGGCGCGCCTTGGCTGAGAGCTTCTCATCGAAGAAGGGCAGCACACGCGGACCACGTTCCACCAGCACGACTCGAGCCTTCTTGGGGTCGAAACGGCGGAAGTCGCGGGCCAGGGTGCGGCCCGCGATCTCCGCCAGGGCACCGGCTAGCTCGACCCCCGTCGGCCCGCCACCGATGACAACGAACGTGGTCCACGCGCGCCGCTCGTCGGGATCGGGCTCGAGCTCTGCACTCTCGAAGGCGCGTAGGATTCGGCGTCGGACATCCAACGCTTCGCCGATGGTCTTGAGCCCTGGCGCGTTGCGTGCCCACTCGTCGTGACCGAAGTAGGTGTGCGTCATGCCTGCCGCCACGACGAGATAGTCGTACTTGACGGTCAGGCCATCGAGCACGATTTCCTTTCGCTGAGTGCGTATGTGCGTGACGGTCGCCATCCAGACGGTCACGTTTTCTTGCTTCCAGAGTAGCTTCCGTGTGGGCGTTGCGATGTCCGGAGCCGCCAGTGCTGCCGTGGCGACCTGGTAAAGCAATGGTTGAAACAAGTGGTGGTTGCTGCGATCGACCACCGTGATCCGAACTTTGGCGTTCTTCAGCCCTCGGACGACCGCCAGCCCGCCGAAACCCGCGCCAATGACCACGACATGTGGTTCTTCTTTTTCGAGCATCGAGCTCTTCTTGCGCATGGTGTCTCCTAGATGCGCTCACGCTCAGTCGGCGGCAGTTTCGTTGGCGTTTCCGTCGTACCTATGGACGGCAACACTCCAATTCAGCCCCGCGGCGCATAGCAATCGCAGTGCGACTGAACTCGCGGAGACTGTGCAGGCGACGCGGTAACGTTGTTGCGTCTCGGGGCGCGCGACTCCTCCCGGAGCGCTAGCCCTAGCGATGTGCCTCCGGAGTCCTTCCAACGGCGGCGGATCGATGTGAGTGTCCTCAGTACCGTCGCCCCGGGTGTTCCATTGTGTAACGACGCCCGTGGTGAGGGCCCCACATCGTTTTCGCAGGGCAGCGAGCAGCGGCAACAGCGGTGCGACATCGTGGGCAAGCGTTGCACTGGTGGAACTGGCCGGCGTGTTCGACTCTATCAATCAAGAACCAATCGGGTGTCTTTGCAGTGAACTGTTGAGAGCATTGGTCCGAGTGTGTAGAATCGGCTCCTTGCGGGAGGTGAGGGAGTTGATGAACGTGAAGTTTTGGCAGCCAGGCTTCACCTGGTGCGGCCACTCGAGCTGGATGCGGCAGGCGCTCGCGCGGGTTTTCTTCCATTGGATGATCGTCGTGGCAGGCGCGTTCACCACGAGCTGCTTCTTCTACGATTCGCGCTGGGGTCAGGCCGAGGCCGAGCAGCGCAACGCGGCGCAAGCCGCAACGCCAGTGGACCTGAATCGGGAGCAAGGGCCACGACTGGAGCGGCGTGCCCGCAGCCTGAGTATCCGCCTGTACGCAACACCTCAGCACGCCGCGCAAGTCTTCGACTGGCCTCACCAGTTCAGTCGATATCTGGACATCGTCAATGACGTTCTGGCGCGTGATCACGGAGTGAAGCTCGAGGTGGTCGATGCGCGTCCCTGGCCGTCGACGCCAACGCACGAAGACTTGAGCGTTCTCTTGGCGGAACTTCGCCAGACCGATCCCGGCGATTCGGTTTCCTGGGTCGTCGGCTTGGCGGGGCAGGTGCCGCGTATCGAAGGCGACTTCCGGAAGCTGGGCAATGCGTACGTTCTAGGCAAGCACCTGATGATGCGAACCCCCAGCGATCCTGCAGAACGTCAAGCGATTGAAGACTCCTTGAACGAGCTGGACGAAAACGAACGGGAACGCCTCTATCGAAAGCGTCGAACCCACCGCGCGGCCAGCGTGTTGCTGCACGAGCTGGGTCACACGTTGGGCTGCGTGCACCTGCAGGACGAGGGCGCATTCATGAATCCGTTCTACAACGAAAAGATGCGAGGCTTTTCAGAAGCGAACGACGCACTGGTGCAGCTTTCGCTGTCCGTTCGTAGCGATGACTCGGCGGGGGTCGATCCCGGTCTCGCGCACCGCCTGCGAGAGCATCTACTCGGCACGGGTGAAGCCCCGTGGGTCAAAGAGGCGTATCACTCAGCGCTGGAAGAACTCGAAGCTCTCGCCCAGCAACCGGCGCCAACGTCCAGGGCGGTCGCCGCGTCCGGGACGGCAACCTCCTCAGGCAGCGCTGCCCCGCCCAGTGCTGGCGCTCCACAGCGCACCGCGGTCTCAGCTTCCAGCTCCATCAACCCGTACAGCATTCCCCCGCCCCCGCCCCCGCCTCTTGTGGGGACGGTCGCGGCACCAGCACAGGCGAGCGCCTCACCCACACCCCCCGCCGAGCTCAGTGCTGAGCAGCAAGCATTGTTCGCGCGAGTGCAGCAGACGCACCAAGCCGGCAAGCCGCGTGAAGCGTGGCAGCTGGGTCAAGCGCTGTTCGAGGAACATCTCACTGTCTACGCCGTCCAGGAGCTTCGCTGCGAGGTAGCGATGCAGATGGGTCTTCAGTACACGGCTGTGAGTAAACACTGTCAACCGATGATGGACTTGGCCCGTGCAGGAGCGCGGTAGGCGTCGTAGCACGCAGCCGCAGCACGACTACCGTTGCGAAGCGGCTTCGTTGGAGCGGATTACGTGTGCTACGCGGACCACAACGTGATCAATGGCCCATCACTACCGTGCATCGGGTCGCGGCTGGGTTTGGGGACACGCGCGATGTTTTCGTCCGCGCCGGGACGCTCATCCTGATTGCCGTACTTCATGTCGGCGGACGTGCCACGGGGGTACGCTCCCACCACACGAAAGTCAGACGACTGTGCTTCGTTCTTGTGGGCCACGCCCGCGGGAAGAATCGCGACATCGCCTGCCTCGAGTTCGACCAACGTTCCCAACTCGCCGCCCAGACGCACTTGCACGCTCCCCGAATAGATCCCCAACACTTCATGCGCGGTGCTGTGGTAGTGGTGTACGCGGTACAGGCCGTTGCGCCACGAGCCGACCCAGGAGTTCATCGCGAAGCGCTTTTCAAGAGTGGCGGCGAGATCGGGGGCGCTCAGAGCTCCCTTGTAAATCAGCACCGGTAGGGAGCTGTTGGGGAACGTGTCCGTCCGGGTCAGGTTCAGTTGTTGGGGCTGGGGATACATTAGGGCACCACTTCAAGCTGGCGCGCCGGTGCGGTTCGCAGCAATGCGGGTAGGAGCGAGGCACTGACCAGGCCCGTTTTCGGCAACGGTTGGCCCATTGTTCTCGACCATGGCCGAGGGTGCAATGAATGACGCTCCAATCGTGATGCCCAGACCGACGTGTGGCGCGCCGTGAGAGGGCGCTTCCGCGAGGGCGAGCGGCGGCTCGAGCGCTACGGAAGTCAGAACCTGCCGTTGGGTCCGTTTTCGAGCACCTCCGCCCTTGAATACTGATCATGAGTACAGTATTCTCCAGGGATGTCGCTCGAGGCACAAGCCGCTCGAACCCTGCTGGCGGATCGTCATCAGCCGCTCTGGCGCGGGTGCGTCGGAGTGCCGCTCGAAGTTCCCGCAACGGATTGGTTGATCGTGAATGAGGGGCGTCGGAGCGGCTGGGGCTGGCGCAGTAGGACGCGAAGCGATCGAGCGCAGCGTGGGCCGTCAATTCCACCCAGCGTTCAGCAACACGTCGAGCGAGGCGCGCGCCACCAGTCCTTGCTTGCGCGCATGTCCGAGCTCAGCGGCCAACTGCAAGCAACACTCTCTGCCGAACAGCTCGCCCTGTGGCTGCGCCTAGAGGACGTGTTCTTCGAGTACGCCCAACTGATGGCGGAAACGCACTTCGACGCAGGGCGCCAGTATCGAAAACGGGACGCGAAAGGTGAGGACACCGAATGGTCGAGCGGTGAGGGTGACCCGTTTGAATGAATGCTCGCGGTTAACTCGAACCCGGCGCCATTGATTTGTTGGAAGCTGTCGCCAAGGAAGCGGCTGCAGCGCTTATCAACCGACGTCTGGGCGACGCCCTACGGGCCAGCACGAAGCTGCTTGACCCCATGCTGCTGGAGTGGAATCTTACAACAAATTGTAAGCAGCCAGTTCGATGCTGCGCGACTTCTCCTAGCCTGTGGAACTCCGCAAGTTCTCGAGACAAGTCTATCAAGCTGAACGCAAGCGGAGTCATTAAGGGCCATGACTCGTCGCTTCCAAACATCACTCCCCTTCGTTGCTCTCGTTGCCTTGTCTGCTGCTTGCTCGGAGGCTGACAACCCTGGCGGCGATTCCACGCCCCTGGCTCCGAGTGAGACAGCTCCCACGAGTGGGCCCAGCGCGAGTATGCCCGGTACTCCTTCGAGTACTGCCAGCGTGACGGCGACCTCACCCGCCTCCGCCACGGCTACCGGCAGTATGACCTCGACAGGGAACGACGGGAGCGGTGGCGCTCCTGTCAGCGCTGAGCCCGTTGGAGGCGACGGCGGAGGCGGCGCCGGCGCGGGCGGCGGACCCGACATGACGGGCGCGGGCGGCCTACCCGGCGCGTCGGGGGCTCCCTCGGTTGGTGCTGACGGCGGCATTGAGCCCGAGCCGGAACCACAGCCCGAGCCGGAACCACAGCCCGAGCCAGAACCACAGCCCGAGCCAGAACCGCAGCCCGAGCCAGAGCCTGAGCCGACCCAGGGCGCGGGATGTGGCGCGGCAGACTGGCCCCAAAACGGCCGTCACACGGTCCAGTCTTCGGGCATGGCGCGCGAGTACGTGCTCGACATTCCAGCTGGTTACGACTCGAGCACTCCGTACCCGCTGTACTTCACGTGGCATTGGCGCGGCGGCAATGCGAACAGTGTCGTCAATGGCGACGGCAGTGCGTCGCGTGGCGCGTACTATGGCCTCAAACAGCGCTCCAACGGCACTGCCATCTTTGTTTCACCCGAAGGGTTGGTGGACAACGGCGTCACCGGTTGGGCCAACCCGAACGGCCGCGACATCCAGTTCTTGCGCGACATGCTGGACCAGATCAACGCGGATCTGTGCATCGATCAAGAAAGGATCTTTTCGACCGGTTTCAGCTACGGCGGGATGATGTCGCACGCGGTCGGCTGCGCGATGGGCGACGTATTCAGAGCCATCGCGCCCATGGCGGGTGCGCAAATCAGCGGCTGTGAGGCTGGCGATGCGCCGGTCGCGTTCTGGGGCTCGCACGCGCCGGGCGACGGCGTCGTCGGCATCGATCAGGGTCGCCAGGGCAAAGACGAGTTCGTGCGGAGAAACGGTTGCAGCGCGACCACGACACCCGTGCAGCCAAGTGGCTGCGTCAGTCACGACGGCTGCCAAGAAGGATATCCAGTCGTTTGGTGCGAATTCAGCGGGGATCACTACACGCCGGACTTCGCTCCAGACGCGACCTGGGAGTTCTTCTCCCAGTTCTGACGCGAGTTTCAAGAGGTGGCATGGAATGGACCTCGGCTCCGCGTTTCATCGAGGACGAGGGGGCCCTGGTGGTTGGCTCATCCTGTACGAACCCGAGCTACACCTCGGGCCCGACATTCTGGTGCCCGATCTTGCCGGCTGGCGTCGCGAACGGTTGGCTGCGGTTCTGGATGCACCCTTCATCGAACTCGCGCCTGATTGGGCGTGCTAGGTCCTGTCCAAGAGTACGTCCCTCGTCGATCGACGACAAAAGGTTCCGCTATGTGCGCGTGCCGGGGTGCGTTGGGTCTGGCTCGTCGATCCCAAGGTTCGCGAGCTGAACGCAGAGCGCCTCGAGTGCAAGGCGGACCCGTAGCCGTCAGCGCCAGGTTCTAGGGCGCCACCACCGGCTTGCAGCACGAGCAACGTTCGCCTTGAGGTACCTTCCCAAGGCGTCACGCCCATCGGCCGCGGAAACGAATTCCGCCAGGATCATGGCGAGGAAATAGATCGGGGTCCCCAGCACGCGGACGTTGCAGTCCCGGTCCTCGGCTCCAGGCTCCGCTCCGGCCGGATATTCCTGGTCCGGGATTAATGCGGCAGCGTCGTAGCAAGCGGCCAGCGCGGGATGCCGCAGCTGCACTCCGGTCGGCTCGGAGTCTGCTTCATCAGCGTCGAGACTGCGGCCATGCTTCTTCAGAATCACCTCGACGCGATCAGCGATGCGACCGGGGGCGCCGTTCAAGCAACCATCAGTCGGAAGTGCGAGCGCTCACCAGGATTGATTGATGGTGCTTCAGGCCAGGCGACAAGCCACCGTCAGGCATTGATCGAACGACAACCGTCACCTACGATGAGTGACGGAGGAATTCACCAATGAACAAGCGAAATTTCATCTTAGTGCTCACTCTGGGTGCCGTACTCTCCTTTGGGGTTTCATCTTACGCCCGTCTCGGTTCGGCCTTTACGAAGATCGGTACAACCCAAGGGGTTGCATTGGGGACTGTTATCCACAAGATCGTCGATGATAAGGAAAACGTCGTTTGCTACATACTTGCGCCCGAGGGGTTAACCAACAAGATTGGGCCTGGGCACTTAGCGTTTGATGGTAACTCGGCGGGGTCGCTCAGCTGCGTCATGCGCCCGCCCAAAGCGGCGCCTTGAAGGTGCCTCGCCACAAGCATGATCTGGAGACAGAGATCCCCTGCGCGACTTCAAATGCCGTTCACTTCACCCCCGGCCACAGCGCCTCTTCCCTTGTTCTTGTTCCGACCAAGGGTCGTAACGCCGTAGCGTGCGTGAACCGAGGCTTCCTTGAGAGTGTGCGTGAGATTCGTTGCATGAAAACCGCTGCGGAAATCATGCCGGAGGACAAGTGAGTGTTGCTGTTCGACGGGCGGTGGAATCAGATGCCCCCAGGATAGCTACACTCCTGACACAGCTGGGTTACCCGCAATCTCCGGAGTGGACCGCGCGAAGGGTTGGAATGCTGGGGGACGAGTCGTTCGTCTGGGTGGCCACTGACGGCGATACGGTGGTGGGATTCCTGGTCCTCCAGGTGGCTACGTTCTTTCATGTGGACGGAGCCGTCGCACGGATCACGTCGATGGCGGTGGACTCCGCAATTCGGAACCAGGGGATAGGGAAGGCCCTGGTTGTGGTCGCACAAAGGCATGCCGAAGAGATAGGGTGCTCGGAAATGGAGGTGACCTCGTCCCTTCGACGAAGCGATGCCCACGCGTTCTACGTTGCGCTCGGGTTCCAAGAGACTTCGCGGAAGTTCGTCAGGCAATTGTGAGAAGGACCTCACGCTCGCAGCCGTTTGTCCTCGGTCATCGTTGGCTGCGCCGCCAGAGTTCCGCTTCGAGTTCCTGGATGCGTGCTTCGGCTGCCTGCCTGGCCATCCGCTCCTGTTCCTTTTCCAGGCGCTCTTGTTCCTTTGCCATCCGCTCGTGTTCCTTCGCCAGTCGCTCGGCTTCCAACGCTTCGTGTTGGAGCCGATCCGCTTCGCGAGGCGAGGGCACGAGGGTGCCGTCGCGTTGGACGCGCAGTGCCCGAGGTAGGCCATCAGCAGGGGCCACGACCCACTTGATGGGTAACACGAGGGAACGTTCACACACGCCCTGTAGCTCCCGCTCCACGAGCGCGCCCTGCACGCGGTCCCAAATCCGCAATGGGCGCTCGTCATCCGCGGGGTCGAAACGCACGAGTTCACTGACGCCCAAATGCCGATAGCGAGAGAGCTTGCGATCCCAAGGTAGCTCGCCCGCGTCCGCATCGCTGACTATCTCGACAGCCACTTCAGGTGCGCCTCTCTCCCAGACCTTCCACGTCCTCACTAACTCCGTTGGAGCTTGACGCCGGACGAAGGCGTCGGGCGCCAAGCAGCGGGATGGGTCCTCGGCGTCGAAGTACACGAACTGGTCAGAGCACACAGTGACGCCATCACCGAGGGCCTTCTGCAGCAACAAGTAGAGCAGCGTCCGCAGGTTCAAATGCAGCTGCGTTTCAGGCACCTCTGCCGACTCCGGAAAGAGTATTGGAGCCCGTTGTTCCAGGTAGCGTGGTCGCTCGCTGGTGGGAGACGTGGGGTGAGACGCCATCGACATGCAGGGTACCTCCGTGGGTGTGGGCTGGCCAGCGTGCCATGGGCCCCACTCAGCAAGTGTCACGCCAAGGCGGCGCCACCTGCTTTTGCAAGATATTTCAATGCGCTGGGTGGCCTCGTGTCGGCCAACGAGGGGTGGCCACTCCGGCTTCGCCACCGGCCGCCGCAGCTTCGCCGGATCGGTTCAGGCTTCGGGCCTACAGGGGGCTCCGCTTGAACGCGCCGTTGGACCGTGGGTAGCGCGGAGCGCAGGGGGCAGACTTGGCAAACAGCAATACTTGGCCAGTCGGTGTCGCGAAGGATTGGTCGAATGTTACGTCGAGTAGGTCGATCGCCCGCTGGGCGAGCTTCAGCTCTTCGTCTGCACGTTCACCTTTGACGAGTGCTAGGCGTCCCGCAGCCGCGCCCTCCTTCGGAGCACGTGCCAGCGGTGCTGTCAGTTCCAGCAGTATGCGCAACGGCGCCACGGCTCGGGCCATTACGAGGTCGAAGCGCTCCCGGTACTTGCCGGTGTCGGCAGCGCCCAACACCTCAGCACGACCGACGACGCCCGTCGCGTGCGCGAGCCGCAGTTGCGCCGCTGCGTGGTTCACGAAGGCGATCTTCTTTGCGGTCGCGTCGATCAGCGAAAAGCGCAAGTTCGGAAAGAGGATCGCCAGTGGCAGCCCCGGGAAACCTCCGCCGCAGCCCACATCGGCCACCTCCGCGCCCTCGGGCAGGGCCTCGAGCAACGGAGACAGAGTCAACGCGTCGAAGATCATCGTCCGCCAGACAGCCTCGGGTTCTCGCGCTGCAGTGAGGTTCATGAGTTGATTGGCGCCCAGCAACAGGGTCACCAGATCTTGCAACGCGGCGAGCTGCTGGGGGGCCACCGTCACGCCAGCGCGCTCGAGCAGAGCCCCCCAATCCGGAGGGGGCGGGGGCGCGGGGCGCGCGGTTGCTAACTTGGGGAACGCGAGGGGCGCCCGACTTTGACTCATGGCTGCGCAACCTAGTCCGGCCATTGCCCTGTGTCGACCCGCGCGGCCGCCCGAGCACGTTGCCGGGAGCTGCTGGGGGTGGACGGAGCCGACATTGCGTCGCGCGCGCTTGCACCCGCCAAACTCGACGGCTTGGCGCATGCACCCCTTGGGGCTGGTGTGCTCTGCTCTAAGTGAGTCTGCGTCTTGTAGGATCCCAGGCTGACTCGAATGTCAGGTTTGGGGCGTGGCGAGAGTGTAGACGGACGATCTGTGCTCGTTATCTTCGACTGGCACGGTGTTTGCGTTATCTTTTGGCATGTCTCGATGTTGGATGATTTGCTCGTTGGTGTTGCTGGCGCATTACCTTGCGCCCTCGGAAGCGAAGGCAGGCATTGCCGGGTGTGACGGGATCCGCATCGAAGCAGATGCTCGATGCGGCATCGAATTCTCCTGCGAGGCGGGCTGCAGTACGACCGTTTACCGGAAGAACTGTGCCACCAGGTTGATGAACGTCTGTCGCGAGGAGTGCGAAACGCCGCCCAGCATCGAGTGCACTGACGATTGTGGCGCCTTTTGCGATTCGCAATGTGCCGAAGGTATCGACGTGATCTGTCAGCACAACTGCTATCCGGAGTGCATTGATAGCTGCGAGCTGACATGTGCGAGCGATGTCGATCCGGAGCGTTGCAATGCCAGCTGCGCGGCCACGTGCGACGGTGAGTGCACCGCCCAGTGCGCAGATCTGCCGCCGGATACCAGCTGTGTGAAACATTGCGAGGAGTGTTGTTCGGGCTCGTGTCGCGCCATTGCGGGTATGGGTTGTCAGGTCTCTTGTCAAGAGTACCAGTGGGAGGACTGCGAAACGCAGGTAGACTCGGAGTGTCATGCCGGCTGCGAGGGGAGCGGGTCGTTATTCTGTGACGGTGAGTTCATCGCCGGTCCGGATAAGCTGCTGCAGTGTGCACGGGCACTGGCCCAAGCGGGCATCGACACCCAGGGCTACGATGTGGATGTGGACGCCGTGATAGGCGATATCGAGGCCTCCATCGACTTGGAGGCGGTCGCCGAAGCCGCGCAGGACGCCAACGAGACAGGGAAAAAGGGCTGCTCCGTTGCCGCTTTCGGGTCGAAGCATCAGCCGTCGTGGCTGTTGGGGATCCTCCTCCCGCTGACCATGCTGGCCCGGCGACGCGCTAGAGGTTAGTTCCCAATCGCTTCAGGACTGAGGGCAGCCCGAGTGCTCACGCCCCAAGTGACCATGGGTGCAACGTACGTTGGGGGGACGCCCTTCCCCTCGCTGTGTGTCGCGTCAGAATGACCCGAGCGCGCTATTGTAGACTCAGGCGGCGTCAGCGAGCGTAGGAGAATCCACATGTTCAGCAAGTGCTGGTGCTCGCTCCTCGCCGGAGTGTGTTCGTGTCTGGCGACGTTGATGGCGGGCGCACAACCGGACGCTGGGGGAATGAGCCCGTTCGAATTGCCTGGCACCCAACCAGGACAACTCACGGAGCCCCTGAGAGACCCCGGCGTTTGTGAGTCGTGTCACGGCGAGTACGCGGACTACTCACCGAGCGACAGCTGGAAGGGAACGATGATGGCCAACGCCGCACGGGATCCGCTCTTCCAGGCTGCCTTGGCCATCGCCAATCAGGATATTCCCGGCTCGGGGGACCTCTGCTTGCGTTGCCACTCTCCACGCGCCTGGCTCTTTGGGAGGTCGTCACCGCCCGAACTCGCGACGCTTTCGGAGCTGGACTACGAGAGTGTCGACTGTGACTTCTGCCATCGGCTCGAGCCGGCCGAGCCCCTACTCATCGGGACGGGGCAATACACCGTTGCCAACGACTTCGTGCGCCGGGGGCCCTTCGCTGACTCGAAGTCCGATCACGAAGCAGCGTACTCCGCATACCACGAGAGTTCCGAGCTGTGCGGCCTGTGCCACGACGTTTCCAACCCAGCCGAAGGACATTTTCCCATCGAACGCACCTACTCGGAGTGGAAGAACTCGGCGTTTCCAACCGAAGGAGTGACTTGTCAAAGTTGTCACATGCCAGCGCAGCTTGGCTTCGCTGGTGGGGCTAGAGGGCTCCCCGAGCGAACCATGCATGTTCATGAGTTGGCGGGGGGCAACACTTGGGTGCCACTAGTGTTGGCAAGCGAATATCCAGAACTCGATCGCCGATCAGCATTCGAGCGCACCAGCCGGGCAGCGAAACGTCAACTGCAGGCTGCTGCACGGCTGTCTTTGGTGGAGGCCCCATCACTAGAGGCCGATCAGGAGCAGCGGTTTGTCCTTCGGGTAGAGAACCTTTCCGGACACAAGCTGCCAACCGGCTATCCTGAGGGTCGGCGCTGTTGGCTCGAGGTGAAGGTCAGCGATGCTAGTGGCGCGGTCTTGATGCACTCCGGTCGCTACGACGACTCGAAAGCAGACCGCATCCCCGACGAACAGCTTCGCGCCTACGAAGTCAAGATGGGGCGGGACGGGCAGGAGGGGTTTCACTTCGTTCTGCAGAACGAGATCTTGGAGGACACGCGCATTCCGCCACGCGGGTTCACGCCCGATGTGGAAACGCATCCGGTTGGTCGTGACTACGAAGAACTGGGGACGGACGCAGGCGGACGGGCCTTGGCGCACTGGGATCTGGCCGAGTACGGCTTCGCCGTCCCGCCTCGGGTCCAACTCCCACTCCTTATCGAAGCTCGGCTCTGGTATCAGACCACCTCGCGTCCGTACGTCGAGTTCCTCCGGGATGAGAATCGCTCCGACGCTACTGGGCAGAAGGTGTACAGCCTTTGGGAAAAGTACGATCGCGCACCGCCGCTACTGATGACCGCACTGTTGGCACGGGTTCCTTCGGTAAGTGCTGGTTCGCCGGCTGGCCCTGCTCCCGTGGACGCAGGAGGGATGGCTCCGCGTTCACCCGTGGACGGACGCTCTGACGCGGCCGTTCTGGACGCGTCTGTGGGTGAACCTGGGCCACTGTCAGACGCAGGAGATTCCGGCTTTGGTGCAACGCCGGACGCAAGCGACGGGAGCGCTAGTCAGGATGTAGACGCTTCTGGGCCTTCAGGCTATCAAGTCGGCTCGGGAGGCCCTCCGGAAGGTGGTGGGTGTCGGTGTACGACCGCGCCACGACCCGATCCCTCGGGGTTGGCGTTCGGTCTCCTCCTGGCCCTCCTGGCCCTCCTGGCCATACGCAGACTTGAATCGAAAGGCTTGACATGAAAATTAACACGCGATGGACAACGGTGTTTTGTGCACTTGGAGCACTGAGTCTCACCACGGCATGTGGGGACGATGATGGCGACAGCAGCTCCGAGCCGGATGCCGGCGAGACGGAGACGGAAACCGAAGCGACGGAAGAGACGGAAATGATGACCGAATCTACCGAAGCAACGGACCCCACGGACGCGGCCACCGATGAAACCGATGGAACCGATGTGACCGACCCAGACGCCGGCCCCGATAGCGGCACTCCTCCCATCGAGCTGCCTGAAGTGGAGGCACTCTGCGCTGGTCTCGAGGGAGATAACCTCATGGACTGTGGCGCGTACATCGTCAACAACGTCGTTCCCTGTGGTGATTGCCACACGCCACGCGACGCTGACGGCCTGCCGATGGAAGACATGTTCTTGGCCGGCAACGCAGTGGTGCCATTCCTCGACATCGCTCCGGATGATGACGAAGCCGGTGCGGTGTGGCCCGCGAACCTGACTCCTGACGAGGACACCGGCCTGGGTAGTTGGAGCGCCGACGAGATCAAGGACGCTTTCCAAAACGGTGTTCGTCCCGATGGCAGCGTGATCTTCCCGGTCATGCCGTATCAGGAATTCCACAACATGCAGCCGGACGACGCAGACGCCATCGTGGCTTACTTGCAGTCGATCCCGGCGGTTGAAAACGAGATCCCGGAGTCACAGGTCGTTCTTCCGGGTGCGCCCCCACCGATCCCGCTGGAAGCCTTCCCCCCGATCCAGCTCGATGAGGATGATCCCGACTACGAGGACGCGGTACGCGGGTTGTACATCGCTGGTTACGCCGGGTCGTGCCTCGGTTGCCACACGCCACTGCTCGCTTCCGGGATGGGTTTCGACTACGAAAATATGTTCACCGGTGGGCGTGTCTTCCCCGCGGCGGAGATGGGCCTGCCCGTGCCGCCATTCCCCGAGGAAATCTATACATCAAACTTGACGCCGCACTCGGATGGTCTCGAGGGCTGGACCAAGGCTGCTATCGTCCAGGTCCTCAAGGATGGTTTGGACGATGATGGGCAGGGAATCTGTCCGCCCATGCCCGCCGGACCCATGCGGCCCTTCGGTGGCATGACCGATTCTGACGCTGAAGCGGTAGCTACCTACTTGCTCAGCATCGACGGTCGTCCCAACACCACGGGCGAAGCATACCCTGAATGTGTCGCGCCCCAAGCTCCGCCTCCCATGACGGACGGTGGCGTGCCAGAGGTTGACGCCGGTCCGGCGCCGGACGCAGGCGACGCTGGCTGACCCGAGACCACAACGACACTGAACGAGAAGGGCGCCTCATGGGGCGCCCTTCTTTTTGACTCTCTGTCGCCCGAACCGCCGCATCTAGATGGGCCGAACGGATCAACCAAAGGCTTCTTCGTAGTCAGCGATAGCGGCCCGGATCACCGACATTGCGCGCTCACGGTCGTAGAGTCCCGACACGGTAGCGGCAGTCTTCTTTCCGGGCACGAGCTTGTACGTCGAGAAGTAGTGAGTCAGCCGCTCCACGAAGGCTCCAGGGATCTCGTCCAGAGATCTGGCTTTGCTCCAGAACAAGTCGTTTTCGAGTACCGCGATGATCTTGTCGTCGGCTTCGCCGCCGTCGATCATCTGCAAACCACCCAACACACGGGCGTTGAGGAGGATGTCCGCTCGGTTGATCGGGCGCTCGCTCACGACGCAGATGTCTAGCGGATCACCGTCACCTTTTTCCGCTCCGTCTGCCAAGGCGGCGACTCGGGTGCCGCAGTAGGTCCGGGGAATGAACCCGTAGAGTGTCGGGGGCTGAGCCGACGTGCGCTGCGGACGGTCGACGCGAATGTAGCCGGTGACCTTGTCGATCTCGTACTTCACGTCGTCGAACGGGGTGATTTCGATATAGGCGGTCACTACTTCCGGAGGGCTTGGTCCAACTTCGAGACCGTGCCAGGGGTGGGGACGCCAATTGAAGGAAGGCTTGGGGAACGGCACGGGCGGAACCTAGCCCCGCGGCCTGCAGAAGGCCAGCGAGGGAGCTGCCTCCCGACGGCGCTTTGCGGATGGCTTCGCGTGCCACGAGACATCGTCTCGGCTGTCGGGTCATTGTCATGGGATTTCGTCGGGGCGTGCTCGCAATTGGGACGCTGATATTCCAGTACAAACTGGAGGAACCGCTCCCGGGGTTTTTGGCAGTCCAGGTGCTTGAAACTCGTTCCAAGACCAAAGTAACTGACAAGCCCCCCACTCTCTTTCTTCGGCCAAGCGCCATCGAGGTGAGTGAACCCGCGTCGTTGCCCGACCTCTCCTCCCGATCGCGCTTGCACCGCGCTGCTCGCCACAA
Organism: Polyangiaceae bacterium; assembly: GCA_050298815.1. Lineage (GTDB taxonomy): Bacteria > Myxococcota_A > Polyangia > Polyangiales > Polyangiaceae > SZUA-265. Next base: position 166,174 of record JBNKUV010000100.1, on the reverse strand, counting down.
AAAGCCCAACGGGAGACGGCAGGCAATGGGGCCAAGTCCTGCAGTCTGCTTTCCGAGGGCGCCGCCGAGTACGCCTCGGAAAGGCCAATCGGGGCACCGACAGGTCCAGCCAGAAATCCAAGGTCGGGGTGCACTCGAGCGCGGTGTAGGACGGGAATTTTGTTCTGATGAGGGGCTGATTTGGTCGGAGGCATCAAGCCGATCCGGGTCAGGTGGGAGGTGTGACCGTTGGCTCCACACTTTATCGGTGTCACTATGCGGCCGCGCCGAGCTGCTTCGATTCACATGATTTCGCCTTGCCGATGCGGCACCTGCGCATGAGGCTGTAGGGTCACCGATGAAATCGCTTTCCCTGCTTACTGTAGCTACCGGCCTTGTCGGGCTGACGACTCTCTTCCTGCCAGCACGGGCCCAAGCCATGCGAACGGGCATGAACTTCGCTTGTGTCAATTGCCATGAAGGTCAGGACAAACCGGAGGTCGTGGCCACACTGTCTGCGGACCGCATCGAACCAGGACAGAGCGTGACGATCACGGTCACCGCGACGCACCCCACGGCAGTCATCGGCGGAGTGTTGGTTGACAGCAAGGAGCTGGGCGCGTTCGAGATCGTCGACCCCGCCGAAACCCACTTGTTCGAAGATACCCCGACGTTGGCAACTCACGTCGAGCCGAAACCGTACAGCGATGGGCAAGTGGAGTTCACGTTCTCTTGGGTCGCGCCAGACATGGTCGGGCCGATGGAGTTCGAGATCTGGGCCAACGCTGCGAATGACAACCTCGACCCCCACGACGATCACGCCCAGGGCATCACTGCGAACCTGGGCGTGGGCTGCGATGCAGCGTGGTATTACTTGGACGCCGATGCCGACGGCTACGGCGAGGAGAGCACCGGCATCCACTCCTGTGAGGTCGTGCCCGACCGCATCAACGACGGGGGGGACTGCGATGACCAAAACGTGGACGTCCACTCTGGGATCGTCGAAATCTGCAACGATATCGATGACAACTGCGACGGTGAGATAGACGAGGGATTCGAAAAATCACTGTGGATTGAAGACCTGGACGGCGACGGCTTCGGCGACCCGTCCGGTCAGACAAAGATCGGCTGCGACCCGCAACCTGGCTTCGCCAAAAACTTCGATGACTGTAACGATCAGGCAGCAGGAGTTAACCCGGATGCCGTCGAGGTCATGAACGGCTTGGACGACAACTGCAATGGCTTGGTCGACGAGGCTCCCACAGACGAGGGCACGGGGGTTCCAGTCGGCGCCGGTGGTGGGCCTTCAGAGCCCACCACGCCAGCACCCACGATGACTACGAATCCCGTTGGGACCGCCCTGCCAGCTCCGACCAGCGCCACCACCGCGCCGGCAGCCAGCGCCGGCCAACCGCCCGTGATGGCGCAAGCGCCGATGGGCGGTTCGAGCAGCAGCAGCGGATGCGCCGTTCACCAACCCCGTTGGAACTCGGTATCGATGTTTTCGATGGTGCTGGTTGGACTTGGCTTGTTGGCGCGCCGGCGTCGCAGCTCGTAGCGGTTGTTGGACATAGGCGTACAGCTCTGTGCATTGAATACACGGTACGAGCCGTAGAACGGTGCCCGACCCGATTTAGTCGCAAGGTGGAATTGCCCGGTTTCACGAGGCGTACATACCTGAAGGGTATGAGGACGACCATTTCCATAGCGGCCCTGGTGTTGGCAGGATGTGGCGCATCCGGGGGGCAACATCCTGCGCCCACAACTGCAGCCGCGGAAGACTCCCGGGAAGGGGACGTGGGGGTATATCGACTCGTGGCGTTGCCGGAAGGCAGCGTGCAGGTGCTCGCAGCAGAAGATGACGACATGGAGCCGCGTAGCCGCACGCTGTTTGCCGCAGCCCCTGACTTTCACGCGCACACGGAAATGAAGCCAGCGGACGCAACGGCGTCGGCTGTGACTGTCTCGTCGACGGGTGACGTTCTTGTAGTCGGCAGCACTGACGGGTCGTTGGCGAACAACCCCAACTTGGGCGACAGTGACGCGTTCCTCATGCGCCTCGACTCGTCCACGGGACAGCCGCAATGGACGCTTCAACTGGGGACTGAGCTAGCGGACCACGCCGTCGGTGTCGGGGTGGACGGGCGGGGTGGCGTATTCATCGCCGGGACCACGGTGGGGATACTCGATGGCGCTGCGTCCACGGAACAAGACGTGTTCGTGGCCAAGTACTCCGAACAAACCGGGGAGCGACTGTGGCTGCGACAGTACCACCGACCAGGCGTCGACAGCGTCCGAGTGATGCAAGTTAGCGCCGACGGAGATGTCTTCCTTGCTGGATCGTCCCAGCGGGAGGGTCGGCCTCTGGACGAAGCTGCGTGGGACGACATCGCAATATACGCCAACAACGTTGCTTGGGACGGCTTGCCGGAGCTGGTGCGGCAAGCCCGCGTCATGCGGGTAGTTGGTGCTTCTGGGGATGTGAGTTGGGATCAAACCTATCCGCTCACCATGCAGAGTGAGGCTGTCTCGCTTACACTCGACCGACAGAGCCGCCCCATAGTCGTCATCAGCTACGACTACGGGCCGAGAGAGGACCGTCAGCGCTATTGGTGGGACGAATCAGACGGCTCAATTCTGGCCCAGCTGGCGCCGAGGGATGGCAAAGTGCGCAGAGCAGGCTCGTCCGGGTGGACGCCAAAGGATCAGCCATCGCCTGGAGGCCGTCGCGCCGCGAAGCTACCCGGCGGCTCCTACTACTCCGTCGCCACGGACGAGCATAGCAACATCATTCTTGGCGGGTGGCGTACGCGCCCTGGCGGTACGTGCCCTTCTCACGATGGTCAGGATCCCGTGGTCTACTCGGTCACGTCCAACTTGCGTCACAAGACCTGGCAACAGACGACGCTCGTGGAACCAGCCGGCAACACGATGTTCCATTCCGCGACCAGCGCTCTCGTCTACGGATCGGGTGATCGTCTCTACGATGCTGGCTATACCGGGGGCGTCGTCGACGGTCCCCAACTCGACGTCTACGTGCGTCGCATGGACGCGCGCTCTGGTGCCATCATCTGGACACAGCGCTTTGCGACGGAGCAGGGGGACTCCCCGCACATTGCGTCGGACGAGCGCGACGCTGTTTACTTGGTTGGGTCCGAGTCTGTGAACGACTCGGACGGCTCCCATGCCTACGTCAGAAAACTCGCGGCTTCAAACGGGCGCGAGGTGTGGAAGAACGAGTTTGCTGCAAGGCACTGAGGGTGACGCGCGCCGTCCGTACCAAAGTGTGCGTGTTCCCCGCTAAAGCACGTTGCAAAGTAACTCGGTTGCGGTGTGGCGTAAGCTCTGAAGGTGGTCATCATCCACCTCGAGTATCTCGCACAACAGAGCGATGTCCTCGCCTGATGTCTCGTCGAGCATTCCCAACTGCACCTCGTTGGACAGCGCGTCCGCAAGGGCAACTGAAGCCGTGACCGGATGCACGCGCGCTCGGGATTTGCAGTGATGGTGGTCGCTCACCACGGCGATGATCTCTCCTGGAAGTTCCCACGAGCGTGCGACCAATTCACCGCACTCTGCGTGAATCGGTCGAAGCCCTTGCCAGATGTCCTCTAAGCAAGGCTTGACTGAGTACGACGTCAGATCCGTCATCGCTACGATGGCCGCAGCGGTGCCGACATCGTGAAGCAGCCCGCACAAGTAGGCGTTGCGGTCGTTGCCCGCGGCCGTACGCGCGATGTGACGGGCCATCTCCGCGACGAATACGCTGTGTTTGCGGAGCCTGGCCATTGTCCCGTCGAAGCCAGGGGCACGGAAGACCCGAGCCTCGACGCTTGCTCTCATGAAGAGCTCGCTGACTCGACACAGGCCGAGACGGGCGACCACGTCTTCCATCGACGAAACGGACGCGATTCCGTAGGCAGGTGAACGGGCGATCGAGAGCAGCTTTGCGGAAAGCAGTTGATCCTTCGAGAGCAGAGCGCTGACGTCGCGAATCGAGGCGTCCGGTTTCCGCGACATTTCGAGCAGCTCGAGCGCAATCGCGGGCAACATGGGGGGTGTGTAGGTCGGGCTACGAAACAACGCCGCTAGCCTGACCCTGACCACCTCGCCGACATCCCTACCGACAGGTAGGTTCGTCGCTTGTGCGATCCCGGCGCGAGGTCCCATCGCGGAGGATGAACGGCATGCTTGTGCCGCTCTTGAGCCCACTGTTGCGCTTCACGAGGTGAGCAGCTGCTTTTTCTCCACGGTCCAGATACCCGCCTGGCGAAGCCAGGCCACCGAGCCGATGACGTCGGCGCATGGACGCCGCGAGATGTCACGGCTTCGCGACGTGGCGGCTACAAACCGGCTGAGCCGGTTTAGCGAAAGCTCCTAAGTGAGACAGCCTGACTGCAGTGCCCGCGGCTCGGCTAGTCTTGCGTTCCGCAAAGGGGCACCGCTCGTCATGAGGCACCAAGGGAGCTCGCGGTATGTGGTACTGGGTGCTCCGCAGTGCACAAGGTTGATACATCGACGACGCCGAGTAAACGCTTGCTGCCTGCCGCCATCGGCACGGTGCTGATCGTGGCTGCGACGGCAATGTGGTGGGTCGCGGCCTCCCCCGGCGCTACGGCTGAGCCCGACGGCACTCAGCCTGTCAACCATCTCGGCTCAACCTTGACCTCCCACGACGGATCGGCGTTTTCGATGGCCGAGTATCGCGGCAAGAGCGTGGTGCTCAACTTCATCTTCACGCGATGCCCGTCCATCTGCCCGACTCAGACGAGCGCGCTGAAGCGAGTTCGGGACGCTTTGCCTGAATCCATGCTGGAACGCGTGCAGTTCGTGTCTGTGACCATTGATCCGGAGCACGATACGCCGGAGGTGATGAGCGCGTTTGCCCGGCGCCTAGGGGTGAACGTGCCCAACTGGACGTTCGTTACCGGGAAGAAGACCGACATCGAGGCGCTGCATCAGCTCTACTCGGCCAAAGACCTCCCGGGTGGAGCTGCACCGCTGGACCATCGCACCGAGATCCGGCTCTTGGACGCGTCCGGACGTGTTGCGCAAACCTACGCCGGGTCGCCACTGGATGAACCACGACTGGCCCGCGAGATAGAGACAGTCGATCGCCTGTTTGGCAATCAGGACTCGCCCTCAGAATGAGGGACCGGAAAATCTACGATGAAGTTACGTCACACCGCACGCCTTGGACTTGGATTGTTACTCGCCGCAACCGCGCAGAGTGCATCGGCTCAGACGCTCAGCGTCGTAGTTCCAGACCGTCCAGATCCCCTTCTCGACAACCTCACGGTTTCCAATGACGCAGCCCAGCTCGGCATGTGGTCGTCGAGTCAATCTTGGCCGATTGTGTCCATCCACTCGGCACTGTTGCCCGATGGCAGTGTGCTGACGTTTGGGTCCCCTCAAGGTCAGGGGGCGCAAGACGGGCGAACGTTGGTTCGTTGGAACCCTTGGACGCTGCAAACGACAATCTCTCCCAACTCACAGGGGGTAAATAGCTTCTGCGCTGCAGGCGTCCTTCAACCAGAGACGGGCAAGATATTGATCTCGGGCGGCAACGAGCCCCTCGCGAGCACGATGTACGACTACGCGTCCGGCGTGCCCGCGACCGAAGCCTCTCAGCTCGCGGCGGAGCGCTGGTACGCCACGATGACGATGCTTCCTGACGGACGCACCCTGATCACGGGCGGTGCATTCCCATACGCGATCAACGTTTGGCAGAATCCCGGTTCTTCCCAGAGCCTCGCCGACGTCGCGATGACGCCAGAGGTATACACCCCCGGGAGTGGTTGGAGCAGCTTGTTTGGGGCCAATAGCCGCGATGCGTTCGGTCCGGATCACAACCGCTGGTGGTATCCCCGACAGTGGGTCGCGCCGGACGGCAACGTTTTCGGCATCTCGTCGGAAAAGTGGTGGCGTCTGAGCACGGCAGGCAACGGGAGTATCATCGCTCTTGGGGACTTCAAGACGGGGCAGAACGACTCCACTCGGCCAAACATCGGCCCCACCTCGACGGCAGTGATGTACGACATCGGCAAGGTTCTGCAGGTGGGTGGTAACGGCTACTCCAACGAACACCTGACCGTGTCGAGCGAGCGGGCAACCGTGTTCGACATCAATGGTGGCAACCCGGTCATTACAGATGTTTCCCCGATGCAGTGGCGTAGGCAGTGGGTGAACTCCGTCGTCGTACCCACAGGCGATGTCGTGGTCACTGGTGGGACCCAGTTCGGCGATCGGGGGAATCCTGATGCTGTTTACCAAGCGGAGCTTTGGGACCCCGACACACAAACCTTCAGCGGGCTGGCCAGTGCAGGAATCATTCGCAACTATCACTCGACCACCATCCTGTTGGAAAATGGAGCCATCTTCAGTTCGGGCGGCGGCGTTCCGGGGCCAGTCACGAACTTCAACTACGAGATCTACTACCCTCCCTATCTGTTCCAAGCTGCCGCAGGCGCCGACGTGTTGGCGCCGCGCCCACGCATGGTCAGTATCGACGCGGCGCGTCTCGCTCATGGGTCGTCCTTTCAGGTCGAGATGGACAGTTCCGAGACGATTGAACGAGTGGCGTTCATCGGCCTGAGCACGACGACGCACAGCTTCAACATGGGGCAGCGCTATTATCCCGCTGGCTTCACCCAAGCGGGGGACTTTCTGACGGTGGATGCCCCGCCGAACAAGAATCTCGCGCCGCCGGGCTACTATTTGCTCTACGCCGTCAACGACGCTGGCGTCCCGTCGCCCGGGTTCATCGTTGAGCTGGGCGATATCGACTGTCAAGTCGACGCTGATTGTGACGACGGCAATGCGTGCACAATCAACGCCTGCGCCGCTGGTGTGTGCACTTCGAACAACACCTGCACCGACCCGCTAGCGGTCTATCTGTTTGACGCCGACGGTACGGACGTCACTGGCAACGGCAACGATGCATCGTTGATCAATGGGGCGAGTATCACTGGTGGCGGAGAGGTCGACATCAACGGTGGCTCCCAGCACGTTGACTTGCCTGATGGGTTGCTACAACCCTGCTCGGATTTCACGTTTGCCGCCTGGGTTCAACTGGATGCCAACGCAGATTGGAACAGGATTTTCGACTTCGGCAATGACACAGCGACCAACATGTTCCTCACTCCCAAGGTTGGGGGAGCAGATACTCTGCGGTTTGCCATCAAGGTGCCGGGGAACAATGGAGGCGCGGAGGAACAGCTTTCGTTCCCGATGACCTTCCCTCTGGGGGCGTGGGTTCACGTGGCGGTTGTGCTCGAAGGGAATACCGGGCGGCTGTTCGTAGACGGGACCGAGGTCGCAACGGGGACGATCGCAGGTGATCCGTCGGACATGGGGTTCACCGTCAACAACTGGCTCGGACAGTCGAACTGGCCCGATCCTCAAATGGACGGTCGCTTGGATGAGGTGGAGATCTCATGCCGTGGCTACACCGCACAAGAGATCGCGCAACTCGCTGGCATTGGGTCTGTGTGCGGCGACAGCACGTGTGACCTGGACGAGGACTGCTCGAGTTGTCCTTCTGATTGTGGAGCGTGCCAAACTTGCGGTGATGGCACCTGCGAGGCAGGTGAGGATTGCAGCTCATGCTCCCAGGATTGCGGCGCGTGTGCGTTGCCTTCGGCCCTCTACCTGGAAGCGGAGTCCGCTGCCCTCAGTGGAAACCCCACGTTCAGCGTGGTGTCGGACGGCACGGCGGCGGGCGGGGCGTACATTACGCCAACGTCGAACAACCTGAGCTCGGCCGGCCCGAACCGTGCGACCTTTGATTTCACCGTCGATGCCGGGAACTACGTCATCTGGGGGCGCACCCGGGCGGGTAGTTTCGACGATGACTCGTTCTGGGTGAGCGTTGACGGGGGTAGCTTCGCGCGCTGGAACGATATCCCACAGAGCAGCACGTGGTCGTGGGACGACGCGCACAACAGTGACGCTGGCGGAGCGCAGTTGGTCTTCGCACTGTCCGCGGGCAGTCACACGCTGCAGATCGCCAACAGAGAAGACGGAGTCCTTCTTGACAAGCTGTACATCACTGCAAACGGAGACGTGCCCAGCGGCGAAGGGGACAGCTGCGGAGATGATCTTTGCGGTGCGACGGAAGATTGCGGCAGCTGTGAGCTCGACTGCGGGAGCTGTCCAGACGTCTGTGGTGACGGAACGTGCGGTCCGAGTGAAGACTGCAATCTGTGCGCAGCAGATTGCGGGGCGTGCCCTGAGACGTGTGGCAACGGGACCTGCGGAGCAGGAGAAGATTGCAACTCGTGCGCAGCGGACTGCGGAGTGTGCCCTGAGACGTGCGGTAACGGGACTTGCGGAGCAGGAGAAGACTGCAACTCGTGCGCAGCAGATTGCGGGGTGTGCCCTGAGACGTGCGGCAACGGGACCTGCGGAGTAGGAGAAGATTGCAACTCGTGCGCAGCAGATTGCGGGGCGTGCCCTGAGACGTGCGGTAACGGGACTTGCGGAGCAGGAGAAGACTGCAACTCGTGCGCAGCGGATTGCGGCGCGTGCAGCGCCACCACCAGCGTATACCTAGAGGCGGAGTTGGCTGCGTTCTCTGGCAGTCCGTCGTTCGGCGTTGTCGCTGATGCTTCAGCAGCGGGTGGAGCGTATATTGCACCTGCATCGAACAACACAGGTTCCCCGGGGCCCAATCGCGCTCTGTACACCTTCACCGTGGACGCGGGCGACTACGTGCTTTGGGGCAGAACCATCGCGCCCACCGCTGCTGATGACTCATTTTGGGTAAGCGTTGACGGTGGGAGCTTCGTTCGCTGGAACGATATCCCCCGGAGTTCAACCTGGGCTTGGGATGATGTGCACAACAGTGACGCGGGCGGGGCCACGATGGTCTACAGCCTAGCGAGCGGCAGCCACACAATCGAGATCGCCAATCGGGAGGACGGCGTTCGCTTGGACAAGCTGTACTTCACGGCCGACGGCGACATACCCGCCGGTGTAGGAGGTGACGTCTGCGGCGACAACAGTTGTGGTGGCACTGAGGACTGCAACTCGTGCCCTGGCGACTGCGGCAATTGTACGGATGGAAGTGTGCTCATCAACACCACTTTCGCCAGTGGCGCGGATGGCTTCAGCTACATGGATGACACCTTCAGAGGAACGACTCAACCGGCATACGCCAGTGGTGTTCATTCGGGTGGAGCTTTGCAGGTGAGTCTCGGAGGTGTGAATGCAACGGCGATTACCGGCATGTCCGGCGGTTGGGGTCGGGTCTTCACACTGCCCATCGCTGGCACCGTCGATGTCGTGCTGGAATACAGTATGACCGCCGCGCAAAACTACGAGGACGACGAGTGCAGCCAGGTTCTATTGTCCGTCGATGGGATGCTGCTCGGCGGCAGTGGCGATACGGTGGCCGAGGTGTGCAGCGGAGGCTCTGCTGCCGGTACGTTCATCACCAGCGTAGATCTTGCGGTGGGGAGCCACCAGATCGTCTTAGGTGGTTACAACAACAAGAAGACCGAGCAGCTGGAAGCCACGACAGTCGTTATCGACGCTGTCAGTGTTGTGGCTCAGGCGCCAGTGTGCTCCACGTCGCTCGATTGTGATGACGCCGATCCGTGCACGAGTGACAGCTGCGCTGCGGGGTCATGCAACAACGTGGACAATGGCACGTGCGGCCCCACCGATGTCGCTACTTACCCAATGAACGAGGGTGGCGGAACAGCGGTCGCTGATACCACAGGACAAGGCAACGATGGAGTGCTGATGAATGGCGCCAGCTTCACTCCTTCTGGGTTCGTCGGTGGTGCAGTCGAGATCGACGGAGGAACACAGCATGTGGACCTTCCGGATGGCCTCATCAGTGACTGCGACGACTTTACGTTCGCGGCCTGGGTCTCGCTCGATGCAAATGCTGACTGGAACCGCATCTTCGACTTCGGCAACGACACGGCAACGAACATGTTCTTGACGCCCAAGGTTGGGGGCGCGGATACGCTGCGCTTCGCGCTCAAGGTGCCAACCATCAACGGCGGCGCCGAAGAGCAGCTTTCCTTCCCGCTGACGTTCCCTCTCGGTGCGTGGACCCACGTGGCGGTGGTACTCGACGGCGATGTGGGCACCTTGTACGTGGATGGCACAGCGGTGGTGAACGGTACCATCACCGGCAATCCGTCGGATATGGGAGTCACGATCAACAACTGGTTGGGTCAATCCAACTGGCCTGATCCACAGATGGATGGTCGACTCGACGATGTTCGCATCTCTTGTCGGCCGTACTCTGCGTCGGAGATCAGCGATCTGACCCTGGGGAGCGCCGAAAGCGTCCTGCAGCGTAGCCTCTTCGAGACGACAGAAGCCGCCGTCTCCCAGTTCGACCTCGCCGAAACGCTGGACGCACTTGGCGCGAACGCTGGGTTCGCTGAGAACGGGGTCACCCTCTACCAGGAAATGATCGATAGCTTCGCCTCTGCGCCCGGCAACTTGCCGACGGCCGTGCACTGCGGGGACGAGACGACCAGCGGCGCACCCTCGCTCAATGGCTTCCCCATCGAGTGCGACCGGCTCGAGGCGCAGATGTTCAACAATCTGAGCACCTGGTTTGCCACGGCTGTCGTCAATCGTATCGATCTGGCGCCCAGTGATGGCGCTCACTGCGGCAATCAGCGCATTGTGTTCGCTAGCAACGCGCCAGTCGGCAATGCTCGCAACTTGCTGATCGTCGAGGCAGAAGTGCCGAACCCCAACCCCACCCTAGGTTTGAACGGGTGCCTGCCAATTGCGCAGTTTTGGGATTCGTTGCAAGCGGTGAGCGATCCCGTGGTACGCGGAGCGCTGCTACATGACGCGTTCTTGGTCAGTGGTGGAACGGACTTTGCGCCATTCATCGATGCCAACAACCTGATGGTGGGGACCGGACAAATTCGCACCAACAGCTTCAACGACGACACATGGACGATGCGGGAGTTCAAGCTCGAGCCGAACGGCCCTGCAGTGCGCACGATCCCCTTCCCGGTCGAGGCTGCGCCGGCAGGTGTTCTGTGGAACGACACCGTGGACACGCCTGTCAGCCAGGCGTGCCGTGACAACTTCCTAACGGCGATGGAAGGGTTGTTGACTGACAATCCCGCCGCGATGCGCTTCGACGTGGACGAGGCTTGTCGCGACGCGGAGAGTGTGAACGACTTCACCGCTCAGAACTACCCGATGCACCTCCTCGCGGGTGATTCCAACGGTTTCCAGGCGGATCTCGCCACCGAGTTGTCGGGCACGGGGCTCACACCGGTGGATATCGCCGCGCGTGCGCGTTTTGCCGGCTCCTGCATCGGCTGCCACCAGGAGTCGAAAGGAAGCTCACTGGGCAACGGTGTCCAAGCGCCGTCGTCGTTGAACTTCGTTCACGTCGAGGAGCGCTTCTTGGACGATTGCGCAGACGGACCCTGCTTCCCCATCTCCAACGGCCTCAAGGACGTCTTCCTGCCCCACCGGGGGCAAGTCATGAGCGATCTGCTCGCGGCCCCTTGACCTCTCGAGTTGGAACCGCACCTACGAGGATCGGCGTCACTAGACGCCGCGGAATCTTCGTAGGTCGAGTCAAAGCTGAGGCAGATAGGGTTAATTCAGCGCCAACGGCTGTGAAAACGAGCCGTCAGCCCATCTGGGCCGTTGCCTTTCTCCACCCTGACGTCTGGACTCTTGGCGCCACAGAGCAGCAACCCTTCGCGTACTGAACCAATCATGTCGTAGTACCAAACCTCATCGATTGGTTTGATACCTCGGATTTCTAGCGTTGCGCCTTTGCCGTCTTCGTCACGAACGACCACGGCCTCCCCTGCTGTGACCGAGTGACTCCACATCTGCGATGTCTTGTCCAGCAGAAAGGTCACATTCAGGCCTCGCAACATGATGCGGATGAACCGATTGATGTTCTTGCGAAGGTCGTACGCGCCGATGCGTTCAGCGGCCCGTAGGTTGCCATTGTAGAACTGGTCCACCGCCGCCCGTTCAATTCGCACGTAGTGGTCGAAAGGGTACCATGCTGCTGGCAGCGGTAGGCTCATGATCTCCATGAGCTCTCCGTCCAGCGTGCTCAACCATTGGCTGACCTTCTGCTCCCCATGCTCCTCGACGAGGAACTGCTTCATGTGAAGAAGGGAACCACCTTTGACGAGAGCCTCCAAGATGCCCAACCATAGCGCGGTTCCCAACAGAGCACTGAGAAAATGGCCGCAGGCGACCGGGCTATCCGACGTCGCATCCATGGAGGAGCACGTGACATCAGTTCGACAGTGTCGTTTCGACGCGCTAACGTGAGACAGACGTGTCGAGAGGTCCCATCGCTGTCACGATCTTCACCGGCTTTCTGGGGTCAGGCAAGTCGACGTTGCTGCAGCATTGGCTCGAGCAGATGCCGCGGGGTGACGTGGCGGTGGTCGTCAATGAGCGCGGGGAAGTTGGGATTGACGGGGAACTGTTGGCGGCCCACGTCGCGCGGCTGCGCGAGATTGCCGGTGGCTGTGTCTGCTGCACGAGTCAAGCCGAGTTGATGAGTGCCTTGGTCGAACTGAGCGAGAGTGAGCCTGCTCCCAAGAGGATTGTCGTCGAGACCTCTGGAGCAGCGTCTCCTGCGGGCGTCATCCGGGGTATCACCGCCCCACGAACCAGAGCGCGTCTGACTTTGGATGGGGTCGTCACCGTCGTAGACGTCACGCGCGCTCGAGCGACGCTAGGCTACGACATCGCAATCGAGCAGTTGGGATTCGCCGACGTGGTCGTGCTTTCGCACGTGGACCAAGTGGCGGATTCTCAGACGTTCGTGGATGTGGATGGCTTGCGCGCGGCAATCGAACGACATGCGCCCGCCGCCGTCGTCGCTGAGTCTCGCTGTGGCGTCGTTGAAAAGAGCTTCCTCGACTTGCTGGCTGAGCGCTCCCAGGCACTACGAATGCTCCCTAGGGGCTCCGGTCACGCAACCATCGACGCAGTGTCGCTGGCCCTGGACGGCGAACTCGACGAGGAACGCTTTACGGACTGGGTTGAACGTGCGCTAGGTAGTGTCGAAGCGAGAATACTACGCGTAAAAGGTATACTCGCGGTTCAGGGGGTCGAGGCCCGGGTGATTCTGCAGGGAGTGAGCGAGGCGGTCGACGTGCAGCTAGGCCGTCCTTGGGAGGGTGCGGAGCGCAACAGTCGTCTCGTCGTGCTGGGCCTGGGTCTCGACGCGGCACAACTCGAGGCCGGGTTCCGTAGCTGTTCGGTGCAACGCCCCGCGTCAGAATCCGGCTAGGGGCGTCGACACCAGAGCGATGTGGACCCGGGATGTTCGACGAGGCAACGGAGTCGTCCTCGCCGGGCTTCCTCGCAGACGCATTGGAAGCGTTACCGGATTGCAGACGGGGGCGCTGTTTCTTCCAGCTGGTCTTTTCTCCTAGCGCTGGTCCCGTCGTACATTGCGAGGGGAATCACCGGCCGACGATCCATAGGTGTGTTCTTTGGTGCGAGAAAATGTGAACTTCGGTGACGACTGGCGCATTGCGCTTGGATGTGCGGAGACGTGCATCCCCTTAAATGAACATAAGATGAAGAGTCGGAATCCCATGGAAATCAAGCGTTCCCTCGTTTCGATAGTCGCTACCTGTTGGCTCGCGTCGGCGTGCGGCGGAACCCCCACCGTCGGCAAGGGCGACCGGGTTGGTGAGGACGGTGGCACTGATGGGACCGGTGGCGGACTGCCAGATGGTGGCATGGGTAACGGCGGGGGTTTGGACGAAACGGACATTCTGACCAGCGATGGGACGGATCCAGTCGATCAGGACGCGGGATCCTGCGACGAAACCACCGGTCTTGGCTGCGACTACGGTGACGCAGGGCCCGCGTGCGGTGATGGCGAGTTGGCTGATTCCGAGCAGTGTGATGATGGCAATGGGGTTCCCGGCGATGGGTGCAACGGCGTTTGTCGCCTGGAGCCCAACAGCGTTTGCGAGGAACCGGGGCAACCCTGTGAGTCGACCATCGAATGCGGAGACGCTCGGCTGGACCCGGGCGAGTTCTGCGACGATGGCAATGTCGAAGATGGGGATGGTTGCTCGGCGGATTGTTCCGAACAAGACCCAGCCTACGTGTGTCCTCCAGGTGAACTGTGTCGATTGCTCTACGATTGTGGAGACGGCCGCGTCAACGGGGAGGAGGAGTGTGACGATGGCAACGAGGAGGCGGGGGACGGTTGCGACGAGAGTTGCGCTTTGGAGGATGGGTACCTGTGCCGCAGGCCCGGACAGGCCTGCACCAAGGACGAGCGCTGCGGGGACGGCATCCTCAATGGCGTCGAAGAGTGCGACGATGGCAACACTTCGTGGGGCGACGGCTGCTCAGGCATCTGCTTGGTCGACCCATACTGGATCTGCGAGGAGGAGGGGGAGGCGTGCGAGTACACAATCATTTGCGGCAACGGTGAAAAGGAGATCGGCGAGGTCTGCGATGACGGCAACACCGAGGATGGTGATGGCTGCTCGGCGGATTGTTTAACGCAGTCGGTAGGCTACGTTTGCCCTCCGGGTGAGGCCTGCGAGCAGCTGTACACCTGCGGTGATGGGCGTGTCAGTCAAATCACCGGCGAAGAGTGCGACGACGGCGCGTCTGCATCGCCAGGTTGCGATGCAGAGTGTCAACTCGAGGATGGGTACACCTGCCCAACCCCGGGAGCCGCTTGTATCGTGGTTACTTACTGCGGCGACGGCGCGCTTCAGGCAGGGGAGCAATGTGATGACGGCGACAACGAGCCGGGTGACGGCTGTTCTGCCGAGTGCCGTATCGAGACCGATTGGGCGTGTGACTCCAATGGGCAAAACTGCGAGTACACCGTCGAATGTGGTGATGGTGTGGTCAACGGCGCTGAAGCGTGTGATGACGAGAACACCGAAGATGGCGATGGGTGCTCCAGCGATTGTACGGAGGTCGAGGAAGGCTTCACGTGTGCGCGCGCCGGGTTCGCCTGCCGTGCGATATGCGGCGATGGCGTCGTACTCGGAAATGAGCAGTGTGACGACGGGCCCGGCACTCTGGGAGCACCTGGTACCCCCGTTGGCGGTGATGGTTGTAGTGCTGGATGTCTGCGTGAACCGAGTCACGCCTGTCCTCCGGCAGGTGGGGCTTGCACCGAGACGGTGTGCGGCAACGGTCCACCAGAGGAGGGCGACGAGGGGTGTGATGATGGCAACACCACCGCGGGCGATGGCTGTGGGCCAACGTGTCAGAGCGAGCCTATCTTCGACGCGAGCGGCGTTCCGAATCTGGAGTGCGGGGATGGTCTGCTCACTGGGGGTGAGGATTGTGATGACGGCAATGCCGCCGATGGTGACGGCTGTTCCAGCAGCTGTGAGGTAGAGCCCGGGTGGGAGTGTGAGGAGCTTTCGGAGTTTCCCGAAAGCGTTCAGATGGCGGTCACCTACCGCGACTTCATCGCCAGCGCCGCCTCCGGCGGTCATCCAGACTTTCAGCGAGACGGTGCCGACTCAAACATTGCTGGCGCGCCGTGTACGACCGCGAATCAAGACACCTGTGGTCAGTTGGACGCGCAGCGCAAACCGCAGCTAGACGGTTCTCACCCGACGGTTCAGAGCGCCGACAGCTTCGCGTTGTGGTACCGCGATACGGACCCTGCCGACGACGTGGAGATAGAGGTCATCGATGGCTCGCTCTTGCTGCAGCAGGATCCGGTGGTCGAGGACCGCTACGTCTTCAGCTCTGCGGCGTTCTTCCCTCTCAATGGGATAGGCCACAACGCCGACGGCAGTACGAGTTGTGGGGAGCAGCTTGACCCGAATAATTGCTGCGGCGGCGTCTGCGCCGGACGCAACTACCACTTCACGACGGAACTCCGCTACTTCTTCCAGTACCAGGGGGGTGAAACCCTGGAGTTCCACGGCGACGATGACGTCTTCGTGTTCATCAACGGCCGAGCCGCAGTGGATATCAGCGGTATTCACTGCGCGCAGGTGGGTCGCGTCGTCCTCGGGGACGAAAACTCGACCTGTTCGATTCACGGGGTGGACTACGACGGCGGTGCCGACTGCGCCGAAGTGGGCATGGTTCCGGTATGCGATGCCGGCGACTACACCCCCGCTGAGCAAGCGGACAACACCGATGACCGCTTCGGTTTGACCAAGGGTGGCGTCTACGAGATCGTGCTCTTTCACGCTGAACGCAACTACCAGTATTCCAACTTCCGATTGACGCTGCAGGGCTTCCTGCCACCCCGTTCCTTCTGCTCGCCCGTGTGCGGTGATGGCATCCCCACGTCGAACGAAGAGTGTGACGACGGAACCCCGGAAGCGATGTCGCCCTACGACGAAGAGCCGAACAACACGCCCACTCCCGAGTATGAGTCGTGCACGGCAGACGTCTGCACCCTCGGCCCCTACTGCAAAGACGGCAACGTCGACGTTGCTGCGGGTGAGGAATGCGACAATGGCAACAACGTGGACGGTTGGGGAGACACCGATGAGGAGGACTGCGCGCCTGGTTGCGTGATTCCCCCCTATTGCGGCGATGGTAACGTCGATTCGCCGTTCGAGGAGTGCGACGACGGAACCGGCAACTCCGATACTGGCTATGACGGTTGTACGACGGGTTGCTTGCTTGGCCCGCGCTGTGGTGATGGGAGCGTCAATGGGGACGAAGGTTGCGATGATGGTATCAACGACGGCACGTACGGTAGTTGTACCCCGGATTGTGAACCTGGTCCGCGTTGTGGTGATGGCATGCTGCAGGCGGATTGGGGCGAGGAGTGCGACGGCGGCGACGATTGTACCGACACGTGTCGTCTGATCGGTACCTGCGGCGACGCGATAGTACAGCCCGAGCTGGGCGAAGAGTGTGACGATGGAGTCAACGCAGGTGGCTACGGTCTGTGCGCTCCAGAATGTGTGCTCGGACCACGTTGTGGTGATGAAGTCGTCCAAGACCAAGAGCAATGTGACGACGGCGAGGAGGGCAACGTCGGCGGGTACGACGCCTGCGACGAGTTCTGCCAGTACGGCCCCTACTGTGGTGACGGAGTCGTCAACGGAGATGAGACCTGCGATGACGGCATCAACGACAACTTCTACGGTTCTTGCACCGAGGAGTGCGGCCTCGGACCGCGCTGTGGCGATGGCACAATCCAGGAAGAGTGGGGCGAAGAGTGCGACGGCGGCGAGAACTGCTCAGAGAACTGTCGTCTCGGAGCGCAGTGTGGCGACACCGTCGTGCAGGAAGAACTCGGCGAAGAATGTGACGACGGCGTCAATGACGGCGGCTATGGCGAGTGCGGACCGATGTGCACCTACGGGCCTCGCTGCGGCGATGGCGTTCGAGACCCCGAGAACGAACAGTGCGACGACGGCGAGAACGATGGCGGTTACGGTGAATGTGCAGCCAACTGCCGCCTTGGTCCGCGTTGTGGTGACGGCAAGGTCAACGGTCCCGAGCAGTGTGACGACGGCAACACGGAAGGCAGCGATGGCTGCTCTGCCGTTTGCCGATGGGAACGCAACGTCGCCCGCTGACCGGCCGTGGTCTCACGCACACCGGCAGCTTCTCGCGAGTTGGAGCAACGCTTCGAGCGTCTGACGGGACGTCTGAAAAGCGCGGATTGGCACTGGATTTCGGCGCTTGCCGCCGAACGCCGACTCGGTCGGTCGACACTCGATAGGCTCGGCGCGTCGGCGTTGGAGCTAGAGCGAGCTGTGGAAAGTGGCCTGTTGATTGATGCTGGGGATGTACGGCCGCTCGAGCTGCGGGTTTCGGCGATGGCTGAGCCCGCACTGTCGATCAGCCCCGAGTTACGGCAGCTCGTGTTGCGAAAGAGTGCCTCCCTCGGTGTCTTGAGTGATGCGGTGTTGGCTGCCGCGCGGTTGCTCGGTCATCGCAGTGCGGGCAATGTCGCGTGCGAGCTGAGTCGCGGAACGGTCCCTGCGCCTCTGAAGCGTGGGGCACCTGAGCGGGGTGACACGGAAGCCGAACTGCGAGAGTCCATCGTTGAGCCGTTCGACTCCGCTTGGTTTCTCCGAACCTGGGGACGGCAAGCACCACTGATAGCTAGCCGAGTACTCGAGAGAGCCCTGGGCGGACTCGACGACGTGTCAGATCTCTATACTTGGGCCATCGTGACGGAGCTTGCGGGACCTGGCGCAGAGCGACTGCCAGAGGTACTGACGACCCATGCGCTCTACCGAAACGACGAGGAGCAAGTCGAGCGACTGCTGGGCAGAATGCCGGCGCCGCTGGCGCTCGGGGCGAGAGCTGCCCTCGAACTGGTGCGCGGGCGGGTCGATCGTGCCCAAAAGCTCGTCGATGAGTGTGTGGCTTGGTCCGCAAGCAAGACGCCGCCGGCGACACTGTGGACTCCGATGCTGGCGTTGTTGTTGACTGTTCGCCATCAAGAAGAAACGGATGGTCTCGCTGGCAGGTGGTTGCGCGCACGTGGTCCCGCGCTTCCCCTCAAGCCGGTGGCCCGTGCACTGGCCGGACTGCACGAGGCTCGTCGGGACCCCGATGCACGGTTTGCTCGAATCGACCCACACCGGGTGCAGGCCAATGCATCGGCTTGGGAAGTGTTGTTTCTCGCTCTCACCGTGTATGCGTTTCAAGAGCGCTCCAGCTCTCGGGTGAGCTGGCCCCACGTGCTCGTCGAGCGGGGGACTCAGTGGTTTCATCACGGCTATCTCTATTTCGCGAGACAGGCGTTTCTGCTTGCCCGTGCGATCGATGGTGCTGAGTTCGAACGAGCGTGGACGCGCGCTCGCGGTGACCACGAACTCGCGATCGGCGCGGGCTTCCTAGAAGTGCGGCCCGGCGACTTGTGTCAGCTGCTGCGCCCACGCCAAGCATGGGAGATTGGGCTCCAGGTTCTCGACCAACTGAGCTTTGACGAGGAGGCTCCCGAACGGTCGCAGCGTCTGCAATGGTACGTGGAACCGCCGACGGCGCGAGTGCACAAGCCGGGTATTCAACGCTATAGCACTGGCAGTGGCTTCCAATTGCAGCGTCGGCTGTCATTCTCGGAAGCTCTAGATTTGTACGACGAGCTGCCGGAAGACGACCAGCGTGTGCTGGATGTCGTGCGCGCGCACGTAAAACCGCCGGAATCGGAGCAGGCAGTCGTGGATCAGTCACCCCGATTACTAGACGCCTTGGTGGGCCACACGCGTGTCGTCGATGGCACGCGCGGTCGGGCGCCCGTGGAAGTGGCGCGTGCCGTGTTCCAACTTTCCACGCGAGAGGAGGCGGAGCACCTGTGCATCGAGGTAAACCCTGCAGGTTTGGGGCCTGGACTGAACGTGCTTCTGGAAGGTGATGCTCGCCTGTTGGTAGTTCGGGTAACTCCGTCGATGCAGAGAGTGATCGAGGCGGTCGGGGATGGTCTGCGAGTACCAATGGCCGAAGCCCCGCGCGCGTTGGAGGTGATGAGCAAGCTCGCCGAAACCGTGCCCATCAAGAGCGCGCATCTGGGTACGGAGCGAGTCGTGCCCGCGAACGCCACGCCTTGCCTGCGAATCTCGTCAGTGGCGGGTGCTTGGCTGGTCGAAGCCGGTGTCAAACCGTTCGGGGCGGGCGGTCGCTTTTTCGTCACCGCGACGGGGCCCTCAGTGCTGACACGGACGCATGCCGGACGACTCGAACGGCTCGAGCGAGACTTCGCTGTTGAATCGCGCCTGATGCACGACTTGCTCTCGACGTGTGCAACGCTGCGCACGCTGGATGAGGTCGCTGATGAGCGGGTTTTCGGCGAGTCGGAGCTCTCCTGGACACTATCGGGAGATCGTCTGTTGGAGCTGCTTGCCGACCTTCGCGCCGGCGGTCACGCGGTAGACTTCGAGTGGCCGAAGAGTCCTCCTGTCGTGCTCCGCGGGACGGTGAGCAGTGCGAGCTTGCACGGTAGTCTGCGAGCCAAGAAGGGATGGTACCTCTTGAGCGGCGAGGTCGCGATTGATGACGTGACCTCGTTGAACGTGTCGGAACTCGTGCGTCTGCCGACGGTGTGCCGGGGCCGGTTCGCGCAGTTGCCCAGTGGCGCCTACGTCGAGCTCGAGGCGCGTGTACGGCGTGTCATGGCGATGCTCGCGCTCAGCTCCAAAGCCAAGGGAAAAGACCCGGGTCTTCGCGTCGCAGCCGCCCACCTGCCCGCACTGAGACAGCTCCTCTCTCCTGATGAATTCGAGTTCGACGCGAACGTCCGCACAGCGCTATCTCGGTTCGACCAGCTTCAGACCGAGGAGCCCGAGCCGCCACCCGCTCTCCATGGCGAGTTGCGAGCGTACCAGTTGGATGGCTATCGCTGGTTGCGGCGTCTCTCACACCTCGGTTTGGGTGCCTGCCTAGCAGATGATATGGGGCTTGGTAAGACACTCCAAGTGCTTGCGTTTCTAGCTTCTCGCCCCGTCG
Organism: Polyangiaceae bacterium; assembly: GCA_050298815.1. Classification (GTDB taxonomy): domain Bacteria; phylum Myxococcota_A; class Polyangia; order Polyangiales; family Polyangiaceae; genus SZUA-265. The sequence goes on along the minus strand of JBNKUV010000100.1, from coordinate 145,792 downwards.
GAGTGAGGCACTTGGTGGTCGCCCCAACCAGCGTTTGCACCAACTGGGTACGCGAATGTCGGCGCTTCGCCCCAAGTATTGCCGTCAGTGAATACCTTGGTGATCGACGCCAGAAAATCGCTGACGAAGTGGCGGGCATCGTCGATGGCGAAAGTCCTTCCATTGGCGAGAGCCAACTGCTGGTCGTCAGTTATGGGCTCTTGGTCGAAGATTGCGCCGTTCTTTCCAACGTGTCGTGGGATACGATCGTGCTGGACGAAGCCCAATACATCAAGAATGCCGCCTCGCAGCGAGCGCGTGCCGCCAGCACCCTCCAGGCAAAGATGCGTGTCGCGGCAACCGGGACGCCTATCGAGAACCACCTGGGTGATCTGTGGAGCATCTTCAACTTCCTTCAGCCCGGTTTGCTGGGTAGCTGGGCAAACTTTCGCACGTTCTTCCTCAAACCCATCGAACGCGACGATGATCCATCCGTGCGGCATGCCCTGCGCAAAATCGTTGGCCCATTCATACTGCGGAGGGAAAAAGGGCAGGTGCTCAAAGAGCTGCCCGCACTGACGACGGTTCGCCATGAGGTCCGGCTTTCACCGCAAGAGCGCACTCGATACGCGCTCCTGCGACAGCAAATACACGAGAGGCTTCGAACAGCGGCCGGGAAGAAGAACAACAAGCTGGAAGTCTTGGCGGAGATCACCCGACTACGTCGCTTCTGCTGTCACCCGCGCCTCGTCTTTCCGGAGGCGCCTACGGATAGCGAGAAACTCGATGCGTTCCTTCGCTTGGCCGCGGAGCTTGCCGAGAACGGCCGCCGTGCGTTGGTGTTCAGTCAGTACGTAGACTATCTCGCTATGGTGCGTGAACGACTGGACGAAATAGGGATCCCCTACGAGTACCTGGACGGCTCCACACCCAAGGCTGAGCGACAAGCATGCATCGACCGCTTTCAAGAGGGAGTCGCCCCGTTGTTCCTCATCAGCCTCAAGGCAGGCGGTCTCGGTCTCAATTTGACGGCAGCTGAGACAGTCGTGCACCTCGATCCCTGGTGGAACCCCGCCGTCAAAGCGCAGGCGACCGACCGGGCTCATCGCATCGGGCAGGAGCAACCAGTCACCGTCTACGAGTTCGTGACGAAGGACACGATCGAGGAGGACATCCTGCGTTTGCATGGCAAGAAACGTCGTCTAGCTGACGCACTGCTGGAAGGTGGGCAGCGGGCCGCAAGACTCACCACCGAGGAACTGGTCGAGCTCATCGATGGGCTCGGTGAGTCGCGCAGTGGTTTGGGGAGTGCGGTGTTGTGAGTATCGGTTCTTAGTGTAGGCCCGGCGCTTCATGCCCCGATTGCGCGACGTACTCGTTGTACGTGCCCTCGTAGACGTGCACGCCATCCGGAGACAGCTCCAGCACGCGATTCGAAAGGCCAGCGAGGAAACGCCGATCGTGGGAAACGTAGATCAACGTGCCCTCGTACTTCTCGAGCGCGCGCATCAGCATTATCTTCGTGTCCAGGTCGAGGTGGTTGGTGGGCTCGTCCAGAACCAGCAAGTTCGGTGGATCAAACAGCAGCAGCGCCAAGACCACACGAGCCTTTTCGCCGCCGGAGAGGACCGAGCAGGGCTTGTCGGCTTCGTCGCCAGAGAACCCAAAGGCCCCAGCGAGGGTACGCAATGTACCGGTGTTGGCTTTCGGAAACTGGCCTTGAAGTGTTTCAAACACGCTGAGCGCCGGATCCAGTAGCTCCATTGCGTGCTGCGCGAAGTAGCCGAGCTTGACGGCCGCTCCGATTGTCAGCTCACCAGCGTCAGGCTCTAGTTTGCCGCCGATTAGCTTGAGCAACGTCGACTTGCCTGCGCCGTTTACCCCCATGACACATAGCCGCTCACCGCGTCGAATCAGCAGATCTAAGTTGTCGTAAATCCGTTGCTGACCAAAGCGCTTGCAGACGCCACTGAGCTTGACGACGTCGTCCCCAGAGCGCGGCGCTTGAGCGAAGTTGAATTCGACCACTTTGCGCTTCTTGGGAGGAAGCACCCGCTCAATTTTCTCGAGCTTCTTGACGCGCGATTGAACCTGCGCGGCGTGGCTCGCTCGAGCCTTGAAGCGAGCGATGAAGTCCTCCTCTTTCTTCAGCATGGCCTGCTGTCGAGCAAACTGAGCTTCTTCTTGCGAATCGAGTAGGGCGCGCTGTTCTTCGTAAAAGTCGAAATCGCCGGAAAAGGTCGTAAGCTCACCGCCGTCTATCTCGACAATCTTCGTGACCACGCGGTTGAGGAACTCGCGGTCGTGGGACGTGATGACCAGAGCCCCCTCGAAGTCCCTGAGGAATCGCTCCAACCAAATGATCGACTCGATGTCCAAGTGGTTCGTCGGCTCATCGAGCAGCAACGCATCGGGTTGCAAGAGCAGGATACGCGCCAGCGCCACTCGCATCTTCCAACCCCCGGAAAGACGACCGACGTCGTTGTCCACGTCGTCGGGGCGAAAGCTGAGCCCCGCCAGGATCTCTCGAGCGCGCGCCTCCAACGCGTACCCCCCGAGTTCGTCGAAGCGCGCCTGCACTTCACCGAATTGTTCGATGATGGCTTCCAGCTCGTCCGCCTGCTCGGGATCGCTCATGGCTTTCTCGAGGTAGTGCAGCTTGGTCCCTAGCTCCGCAACCTCACCTGCACCCGCCATCGTTTCTTCGACGACGCTACGTCCGCTCATCTCGCCGACGTTCTGATCGAAGTAGCCAACGACGACATCCCGGTCGATGACGACACGGCCTGAGTCAGGTTGTTCTCGACCCGCCAACATGCGGAAGATGGTCGACTTGCCGGAGCCGTTGGGGCCGACGAGGCCAACACGATCACCACGAAAAACGCTCATCGACGTTTCCATGAAGAGGATCTGTTGGCCGTATTGCTGTGAGATGTTGTCCAAACGCAGCACGGCGGCGGAATCTGGCAGCTTCTGCCGTGTATCGCAAGGCTGACTGGCAATGGTGAGCCTTGATTGAAGGTGTTTTGGTCCAGCTGGCTCGACCGAGGCGGCGATCCAGTGCGAGCTGGGACGCGCGACGTGGGCCAGTGAAGGCCTTCGCCCTCCGGGCCTAGTCCACGACGACTATCTCAGTTGCACGCCGCCCAATTCGGTCACGGTCGGTATCTACAGTGAGACGTCCCAATCATTGGTCGCCGCGGCCTGTCGAATTCGGTTCATCTGCCGTGACGATGCCAGCTCGTCAAACACCGCCTCGTGGGCACTGGCGCCGCTGCGAATTGCGACAGCAGCTCGGCGGCACTGAGAATCGTCGAGCTGGGCGATTATCCGATCCTCCGTATCCATCAACGACACCGTCGACCCATCGAACTGGACGCGGGTCAGGGTCCGGCCGTTGGCGTTCAGGAGGCTGGCACCATTTTCTCCATCGCGGCGAAGGTATACGGTTGCGACGTGACGTTGACCCTCGTAGACGTCATGGCGAACTACGTTCGGGTCCTTGGTTTGTCGGCTGGCTACGCGACGTCCATCTGTCCGCGTTGAGCCGCTTACCGGATGACTTCCGAGCCAGAACTCGATGGAGTTGAGGATGAGCGCATCAATGGTCAGCACGATGCCATAGACGGGAATTATGTTCATTCCCAAGAATACGAGCCACTTGACCCACTTGCTGCCGAAGCTGTCATTCCAGTCATAAACCGCCTTGGAAAGACCAAAGCTGCCAAAACAACCGGTGCTCATTGCGCCGCCTGCTAGTGCCAAGCCCAGGGCACGGCGTTGTATCATGCTTCCGTTCGCCTTCATTCGTCTTCTCCTGACTGCAAGTGCACCGGGATGGTGCATCGCGCGGAGCATAACAAACACCATTCGATGATGGGCATGACTCTGCGCCCTACAAGTGGATGTTTCACGAGTGTCGTCTCGAGACGACACTCGTTTCGCTTTGTGCGACTGGCTGAACAAGCGGATCGCTATGGGGTGCTGGCGGCGAGATATTACTCGGCACCGTCATCGCTGCCCGTATTGACGGCCAGATGAATCGTGATGTTGCCCTGAGAATCCCGTTCTGGCCCCGTCGCGACCATGACTTGTCGCCCCGTCGCGCCCTGCTTGCGAACGATTTTCACCCGACCGTTGGGCTGGGGTTCCAAGGTCTTTTGCTCCCACTGGGCCAGTTTGTGCTCGTAGAACCCGAGCACCTCAGCTGGTGTCGAATTGGTCTTCAACACCAGCGTCGTCGCTCGGCTCGATTGCCCTTGCGCGGTGATTGTCGCATGCGGGGGAAGCGGTACATCACCAGGCCACCCCTCGGGCAAGGCTTCCCCTTGCGTGTCGACGGAGAACTTGTTCCCTCGTTCGTCTTGGGCAACCACCTGGGTACCATCTCGGCTGCTGGTGACCACGACCCCGGATCCCCCGCTTGCTTGTGCTCGATCAGACCCGCGCTCACACCCAACAGCTCCAAGGGAGGTCAGCGCGATCAGCAGGAGCCAGCTCGTGTTCATTTCTAACCCCACGTCAACGTACTCTTTTTGCTCGCCGCCATCCGCTACCCGGTCACTGTGCACGCTCGGAGGATGGTCGAGTGATGAGGCCATTTCAAGCAGGATTCCCGCCCACGATGTCGGTAGAAACTTTCCCAATCTGGGGCGACCCTGTGAGATAACTGAGCGATGCTGAGACCGGAGCGAGTTCGAAAAAGCGTAGGCTCGCTAATGAAAGTTGCAGTGGGCGGAAGTTCAAACTCGCCCCGTCCGGTGACGTTGTTCCGGCTGGTCGTGCTGAGTTGCCTCGTGCTGTCACTGCCCGCCGGTTTTCTTGGACTGACCTTTTCGATGCAGGCGCACGCCAAGGGCGCCGCTCGGAACCGAGGTGACACTGCCGCGTGGTGCGCCCCTGGACTGGTTTCTCTGAGCGACCATGTCTGCTTTTACGAACCCAAGAATCGAAAGCTGGGGCCCAAGGGGCAACGGACGCTCGTCATCTTCTTGCATAGCTTGGTAGGTGCAGCTCCAGAAGCTGCCTGGCCGCAGCAACTGCGAATGGCACAGAATGCCGAACAGTACGGGTTCAGCGCGCTCATCCCGCGCGGCCGTCCTGGACTGGGGCCGGGACGAGATCCTCACGTACTAGCCTGGCCAACTGCGCAAGACCTGCAAGAAAAGTTCGAGTATGAGCTACTCACCGAGTGGCGCCAAGCACGAACAGCCATCGCGAACAAGAGCAAGCGCTGGGACAGGGTTCTGCTGTTCGGATTCTCCAACGGAGCGTATTACGCGAGCAACCTGGCGTTTCGCGAGGCTGTCGACGTGGACGGGGTTGCTGTTTTCGCAGGAGGAAGTGGTAGCAAGTATCAACGTCTGCTCGCCGCGCGCGCCGAGCGCCGGGTGCCGATGTTCGTCGGTTTCGGGAGCGAGGATCCCGATCACCCACGGCAAGAAGCTATGATCAAGATGTTGCGGCAGCTACACTGGCCGCACCGATCGCTGAAGTCGCATGCAGGTCACACCGTGACCGACGCACAAATCCGCGGGGCGTTGGCATTCCTTGGGCACCGGCTGCCTATCGCGCAGTAGCGGAACGGGCCCCCGGGCTTGGAACGGTTCCTAGCGGTGGCTCACGACGGCGACTCACCAGTTGAGGCGGCGGACTGAGAGCACATCGAGCCGCGAGCGACCTGGCTGCGTGGGGCCAAGTGGGCTACCCTCGGCGGCGAATAGTGTCGACGTTGATGCCAAAGACTCAGAAACTCTTTCGCCGGGAAGATGAGCGACTAGCGCGGGTGGTTGACCGTCTATGTTACGTCAACCCGTTCTCGGTGAGCCGCGCAATGTTGGAGCGGGAGGCGCTAGGTTCACGATTCGTGGACGAACCCGATGCTTGGGGTCTTGGGCCGGGCCACCGAAACAGCAACCTATCACCGCTAGCAGCTCGTGCCCGTGAAGCATTGGATCGGGCTAGGCCCCGAGTGCCGACGTGCCGCAGCAGCGAAGAGCTCGGACTATTTGGCAGTCTACTGCGCTACGCTTTGTACTTCGAACTGACGGACGATATGTCCGTGCTCACGACGGAGTCGCGAGCCCCGGGGTTTGAGAAACGTCGGGTAGCTGTCTACCGACAATTGGCAGCCCGTGTGCGGCACTATCTCGGAAGTGATGAACTCGCTCAGCGACTCTTCGGAGGCACGGAGCATCTATTCGCGGTCATGTTTCAGATCCGCCGCGGCTTCGAGAACATTTTCCAAACTATCGTCGGCCGTTCAGAGCCCGCACAGGCTCTGAGGGCTTCCGTCTGGGAAAGCGTGTTTACCCACGATATGAGGCGATATGAGCGGTCGCTCTATCGGAGCATGCACGATACGAATACTCTGATTCTTGGTCCCAGTGGAACGGGCAAGGAGTTGGTCGCGCGGGCCATCGGCATGTCTCGCTACCTGCCGTTCGACAAGCGATCGCTGCACTTCGAAGAAGTCGTTACGGACGCATTCTTTGCTCTGAATGTGGGGGCGCTAGCGCCGACGCTGGTGGAGTCCGAACTGTTCGGTCACAAGCGGGGCAGTTTCACCGGGGCGGTTGTTGACCGGCCTGGATGGTTCGAGAGTTGCCCCGAACACGGCACGGTGTTTCTCGATGAGATCGGCGAACTAGACCCCAGTGTGCAGGTGAAGCTCCTTCGGGTGCTGCAAACGCGAGAGTTTCAGCGCGTGGGCGAACTCAAGGTGCGCAAGTTTCCGGGCAAGGTGGTGGCAGCAACCAATCAAGACCTCCGGGAGAAGATGCAGAGTGGCCAGTTTCGTGAGGACTTGTACTATCGGCTGTGTTCCGATGTCATCGAGACTCCGTCCTTGCAGGCCCAACTCGCCGCTAAGCCCGATGATCTAGAGCGCCTCGTTGCGCACGTGGCGCGTCGGATCGTTCTCGCGGATGAGGTTCAGCTGGTCGTCGACGAGGTGTGCACCTTCGTGCGTCAACACCTCGGTTTGGAGTATTCGTGGCCCGGCAACGTGCGCGAGTTGGAGCAATGCGTGCGCAACGTCATCGTGCGAGGGCGTTACTCGCCGACAGCGCATCCTAAGCGGCGTTCTTCCTTGGTGGTGCCCACGCCCGACGGAGTACAGTCCGAGTTGGCGCGGAGCTTTCTGGCAGCGGATGGGTCTTTCGAAGAACAGCTCAACGTCTACGTCACCCTTTCGTATTCTCGCACCGGCAGCTATGCAGCGACCGGGCGAGCGTTGGGCCTCGATCGGCGCACCGTCAAGGCGCGTATCGACAGCCGTTTGCTCGCCCGGCTCCGCGAGGAGATACAGAGCTGAGTTGCGACGCCCTCGAGGACGACGCAGTCGTGCTCTAGCCTTTCAGAAGGTTCACCTCCTTTCTCGCGACCAAGCCTGGCGGTCCTGCGCACTCGAGCCTCCGCATCATGTTGTCGCCACATCCATATGTTCTTCCAGGGCACGTCTAGCTGCGTCTTTGCGCTGGGCGGTTTCCAAAGACAGAACAATGCGCGCACGGTGACGCTCCACCAATGCTGCCAGGATCAGAGAACCCACGCCCAGCGCTGTCAACCCGCCCCAGTTGAATAGGTTGCTCAATCCGATGGCCGCTTCGACGGTGGCGACGAGGCCAACTAGTGCCGAGAGCGCCCCTGCGCCAAGAAGGACGCGCCTGTCAGCGAGCAGGCCCAAGGCAACGCACGTCACGCCAGCCACAAGCGCAACGAGCGAGGTCAGGAGTCCTCCGTTGATCAGTACTGCGCCCAGGCACAACACCGCTGCGACGCATCCCGAGGCAGTCTGGAGAAACTTCTTTCCGGGACCTGCTAGATGACTGAAGGCGAACAGCATTCCGGCGAGAGGCAGCGCCGAAAGAAGCTGGAAGGACGTATCCGGCCAAAAGATGGCTTTCACTTGAACGCCCATCAGAGCAGCGCCAACCGCGGCAATGACCGCCCCGCCAGTTTCGCATAGGTCCCTCAGACCGCTTGCTTTGTTGCGCACGCCTAGGGCGAAAATCGTGGCACCGATCGCCACGTTGACACTTCCGACGGTCAGTAGGTCGACACCGTAAAAGCGAACGCTTCTGGCTAGGATGAGCAAGGGGGCCATCCAGTAGAGGGCTCGAATGACGCGGCCTTCGAAGGTGCGCATTTCAGAGCGCTGCTGCCAGAGCGGCTCCAATAGCAATGCTCCCAACATTCCCAACATCGCGATGGGGCCAGCCAAGCTTGGATCGCGAACGGGGATGAGCAGCAAAGACTGGCTCAGGAGGAAAGTCCAGGCGACCCGCGCTGCGCTATGCCGCGCCAGCGCTCGGCTTGCCAGACGGGTCAGGGTCCAACCCAGGGCCCAGGTCAATGCAACCCAACCCAGCGCGGTCCAGTCGGAGTGAGCTTGCCAGCGGGCATACTGCGGCAGCTCGACGCTCGCTTCCCACCGAAAGCGTGACAATATCAGTCCACCAAGTACCGCGAAGCAGGCGGGCATCGTTCCCAGAGTCAACAGGAGGAAGGTGCGTGCGGTCCGGCTCTCCTTCATCTTGGCACCGCAAAAAAGGGCACCCCCGAAAAGCATCAAACCGTGTGCCAAGAGATAGAGGTAACGTAGGTCATCGCTCGTTCCATCGTCCCAGCGTTGGAGCATGAACGTGGATGCTGCCGCTAGTACAGCGATGACGCCGCTGGTTCGAAGCCATAGGCTAGTTCGATCGACACGCTGGCTCAAGACATCGCGAGATGCTGACATCGCATGTGTTGGGTTCTGGTGCTCGGCGCTCATCGTTCACCTCGCAGTGCAGCCAGCTCTGCCTCGAGTTCTTGGCGCTCTTCCGCTTCGACGTAGCTGACTTCAAACTCGTCCTCCTCGACGCCAGGTAGCTGATAACTCCGCTCATCGATGGTCATCTCCCATCGTTCGAGAAGAGTCTCCACGTCGCTGCCAACGCTGTGCACACTCCCTTCCGTAATCTCCAAGGCCCGTGCCTCGGCATCCCGTGCCTCGAGCAGGCGCTTCTTGGCAGTTAGAGCGGCGTAGCGTTCCTCCAACGTGCGCATCTCCTTCTGGAGTCGTTTGGAGACGTGCGCGTGCTCCATGAGCCGTTCCTGAAGTCGTATTGCTTGGGCTTGAGCGTCGCGGGAGCGTCGCACGCATTCTAGCGCCCCATCGTGAGCATCTGTCGAGATTGCGCGCTGGCGCCAGGTTTCCACGGCAGCGTTGGCGCGTTGGACTTCCTTTCGAAGGGCGTCACCGTCTCGCTGGACCCTACTGGAGTGAGCCCTGGCTCTTGCCAAGTGCCGGTGAAGGTCTTCGAGCGCACTCTGCGTGACGGCTTCGTGGTTTTCGACCTGTGTTAGGACTCGGTCGAGACTGGCCCGGACCGCGATAGTCATGCGTTTGATTCCGTTCATCGTCCTGTTCTCCTCGCCGCTATGGTGCGTGGCCAAGTGCGGCCGCTCGCAGCGAGAGGGCAATGAGCAGGCGCCGTGCCAACGCCGACGAAGACACGCCGAAAGCCTCAACCTTGGGCAAAGGTCGATGCCGGGCGGGCAAGAATTGGGCAAGAGGGCACTAGAAGTATACAATGAAAGAACTTGTGTGCACTCATGGTACGCACCACACGCGACGCCCGAAGCGCGGAGTGTGCGGGCTCGAGCTCTGACCGAGGCGCTAGGCGAACCAGGCCTGGGGACCCGCAGCTAGGGTAGAGCGACAATCACGCTCCCGTGCTCGGGTCTGGCTGCGGGGGTTGTCCTGTGTTGCGACTCCGTCTACAGATTCGACCACCCCTGGCGGACGCGACTTCCTTCGGTGCAACATGTCTCACATCGACGACGACCTTCCTCTCCACTCGGTAGCCTCTGTGCTCCAGGACTTGAACGGGCCACGCGCAACCCATCCACCAAAGGTCTTGGTGCTCTATGGTTCGCTGCGCGAGACGAGTTACAGCCGCAAGCTCGCGCTAGAGGTCGAGCGAGTGCTGACCAAGTTTGGGGCAGAGGTCCGTGTCTTCGTGCCTAATGGTCTGCCCGTGTTCGATCGCACATCCATTGAGCACCCGGAGGTCGTGCGGCTGCGACAGTGGTCACTTTGGTCTGAAGCGCACGTTTGGATCACTCCGGAACAGCACGGAAGCATGACAGCCGCGTTCAAGAATCAGATTGATTGGCTTCCCCTATCAGACGGCGCTGTGCGTCCCACACAGGGTCGCACCCTGGCGGTGATGGAGGTATCGGGTGGCTCTCAATCGTTCAACGCCGTCAATCAATTGCGTATCCTGGGAAGGTGGATGCGGATGTTCACTATCCCCAATCAGTCGTCGGTTCCAAAGGCTTGGGACGAGTTTGACGACGCCGGCCGCATGAAACCCTCTTCGTATCGTGATCGTGTGGTGGACGTGTGCGAGGAGCTCTTTCGCGTGACCCTGCTGATACGGGGCAATGCGGATGTCCTGGCCATGCGATACAGTGAACAGAAGCAGCTGCGCGAACAAGGGCAGTTAATGAAGGGGCTTGGCGTCGAGTAGACGGTACCTGCGCCCTCTTTCGGAGATCGAAAATTGCTCGAAACACAACTCGAACGAGGATGAGTGGTGCCAAATAGTACTCCGGTTGACCCCTCACGCCGCTACCTGCCTATCGAAGAACATGGAATCATTGGGGATCTCAAGACAGTTGCGCTGGTCGGCACGAATGGCACCATCGATTGGTTCTGTCCAGCGCGCTTCGATTCACCGTCGCTTTTCGCCACGCTGTTAGATGCCGACAAGGGCGGGTATTTCGCTTTGAATTGCCCCGGGGGAACCCGCCCGCGGCAGATGTACTTGCCTGATTCGAATATCTTGCTGACACGCTTTCTCGCGAAAGAATCTGTGGGCGAGGTGGTGGATTTCATGGTGCCACGTGCGACCTCGAAGATAACCCGTCGAGACATCTTGGTGCGGCGGGCGCGTGCCGTGAAGGGTCGCACCGTGTTCGTACTGGAGTGCGTTCCGGCATTCGACTATGCGCGGGCCGCCCACACCACCGAGTTGGTTGAAGGCGTGGGTGCTGTCTTTCGGTCAGCCTTGGGAACCTGCGTGTTGCGTGCGGGGGTGCCGTTGAAGATCGAAGGAAACGGTGTGGTTGCACGCTTCGAGGTCGACGAGGGGGACACGGTAGACTTCGAACTCGAGTGGGAAGGCGAGGTCCGCCCAATGCGCTTGGGCGGTCCGGAAGAGCACTTCGTCAACACCTTGGAGTTTTGGCACGATTGGATTGGGCTATCCCGCTATGAAGGGCGATGGCGGGAGCCCGTGCACCGTTCCGCATTGGCGTTGAAGCTGCTTGTCTACCACCCCACGGGGGCCCTTGTCGCGGCCGCCACGACATCACTCCCCGAAGAGGTCGGAGGCGTCCGCAACTGGGACTACCGTTACGCTTGGTTGCGAGACGCCGCGTTCACTATTCACGCCCTGATGAAGCTCGGATTCCTCGAAGAAGCCGCGAATTTCATGGACTGGTTGCAGCGTCGCTGCGAGGAGGCGTCCATCGAGAAGGACGTCATGATCATGTATACCGTGGATGGCGCCGCTCACATCCCGGAGATCCACCTCGACCACCTAGAAGGGTATCGCGGTTCAAAGCCGGTCCGGGTGGGCAACAACGCGGTGGGCCAGCGGCAGATTGACGTCTACGGCGAGATCATGGACTCCGTATTCCTCTTCAACCGGGACTCGCCGATTTCGTATGATCTGTGGGTCGGGCTGTCCAAGCGTCTGGAGTGGCTCGCAAAGCACTGGGAAGAGCCTGACGAAGGGATTTGGGAGGTCCGCGGACCGCGCCGGCGATTCACTTATTCGGCGCTGATGACGTGGGTCGCATTTGACCGCGCGCAGAAGCTGGCACGCGATCGGGGTCTGCCCGCGCCCATCGTTCAATGGGGCGAGCTGGCTGGCAAGGCCTACGAATTTGTGCAGCACGAGTGCTGGGATCCGCAGGTTGGAGCCTACATGATGTACCCCGGTAGCGATCAGCTCGACGCCTCGGTACTGACGATGCCAATCGTCAGATTCTCCGGCCCGACGGATCCGCGTTTCCTGAAGACCCTGGATTGTATCGGCGAACGCTTGGTTTCGGACAGCTTGGTACACCGCTACGCTATCACAGGTCACGACGGGCTTCAGGGAGGAGAGGGGACGTTCAACCTCTGCTCCTTCTGGTACGTCGATGCGCTGACTCGTGCTGGGCGATTACACGAGGCCCGAACCGTATTCGAGAAAATGTTAACCTACGCAAATCACGTCGGGCTCTACGCAGAAGAAATCGGACCTTCGGGTGAAGCCCTCGGCAATTTTCCCCAGGCCTTTACCCACCTGGCCCTGGTCAGTGCGGCGACCAATCTCGACGAGGCGCTAAACCGGCGCGGGCGGGTACATTCAGTAACGATGGCCGGCAGCACACGCTGAAGCTCGAGTCAGCTTCTCTCAATCGCCCGTTGTCAACTCAGCGTGACTTCGGGGGGGGGCCGTACAACGTTGGCCGATGTATTGCGTAGCCGAAGGATGCTGCGGCTTCAATCGTTCTGACGAGCTGTTGATCAGGGCCCACTTCGTGGATGGTCCCGGCGTTGGAGTAGGTGACGAGCGTGTTGCCGTTGGGCAGTCGCTGAACGTCGCCCAGCGTCGCACTCCCTACGCCGCTGTCATACTCCCAGATCAGCTCCGCGGTATTGGCATCTTCATCGAGTATGTACTCCAAGACAAGCGAGGCGCCGCCACCGCCACCGCCACCGCGGCCGTTGTTGTTGAACAGCAGGAAGTGCCCGTCTTCAGTGAGGTGATGACCGTGATTTACGGACCAAGTCGTGTCGCCAGTGAGCATGGCGCCAACAGGGTTGCTGCCACCGAGCTGCCAGAGCACCTGGCCCTGTCGCGAGACCTTGACGTACAGATTGGGGTTGCGATCACTGATGGTGTAGGCGTCATCGGTTGGATGGTAGTGAATGGAGTTCGTGTGGTAAGAGTTTGACGTGTAAATATTGGGGCCGATTTCAGCGATGGTGGTTATCGTCCCGTCGGGAGCGCGCTCGATGAGATTGCTTGGCGGATCGTTGCCGCCGGTTGACCAGGATGGGCCAGCGACGATTCCACCGGGCAATACGCAGAAGTCGTGATGGATGTCAGATAGTCCGTCGACGTTCTCCTCGACGTCGAGGCCGTCCATCGACACGCGGCGCATGGCTCCGCCTCCACTGTTTCCAACGTTCAGCGAGAGCATCCACATGTTGTTGCCTTCCCAGTCCATTCGAGCCCGGCTCGTGCTGTTGGGCGCGTCAGCCCACCATACAGGGTCTCCATCCTGGTCGACGATGTACATCATGCCGCCACCATTCCCGCCACCGCCGCCACCACCACCGCCATTGCCGATGCCGTCACTCAATACGATGAACCCTGGAGCGATCGCATCTGGGTTGCTTACTTCGATCGTGAGCGGGCGCAGTGCGTTCACCACCGGGCCTGTCTCGATGGTGTAGTCCTCACTCGTGCATGTTTGCGCTCCCGCCTCGACGACGATTCGGTAAGCGTACGTTGAGCTGCCTTTCATGCCCAAGAGAAGCGTTCGATGTTGGCCGTCCGGAGGTTCTACTGGCGCAACCAGCGTCGTCTCCGCCCCCTGCAGTCCGAACTCGATGTGTGCTGCCGTGACGCCGGTGGCGTCAGTCGACCAGTTGATGATGCCGACGGTTGAGATGGCGCTGCTGACGTCACCTTGGACGTCGAAGCTGCAAGTATACGACTCAACGCCGGGTTCGGCGGGTTCGGATGTCTGTGGAGTCGTGCCAACGGGTTCTGCCGCTACTGTGCCCGACGCGCTTGGGATGGGCACGGCGTTGGGTTGTGCCGGCGCGGGGACGGACGCGCTTGACGCGGGTCCCGCTTGCTCTCCAACCGTAGCCATCGGTTGAGTTGGGACGCTCGGCGCTACGGGTGAAGTACCACCTGCCGGGACGACCGGAGTTGCGGGTTCGCTGGATGCCCCCGGGACTGCAGAAGTGTCGGCGCCTGGAGTCGCGGTGCTCTCGGCCGACGGCACTGTCGCGAGCGGCCCTGGGGCAGTGGTGCCGGGCATGGTGGCTGTGTTGGTTTCGGAGTCGCCGCACGCGGTTGCGCTGAAAATGAGGGCAAGGGCAGAAAGTACTGGGCGCTTGGGGACCGTGGTGTGAAGCCGATTGACACAGAATCGTTGCATTGGGGAGTCCTTGAACTACTCGCGTTCGCTCTCGTGTGTGGCGACAAGCGCTGCCGCGACGCGTGTAGCTCGGTAGTACGTCCCGGAGGGCCGAAGCAGGCAGGGCTATTGCTGTCGGATGAGCTGCAACAAGTTCCAGCGGATCAAATCGTTGAGGTTGCCCGGAATGCGGGCGCTCGTCGACTGGGCAGCACCGGTTGCCAACGCTGGCGCAGGCGGGAAGTCGAAAAACGGGCCGAGAAGGCGTGGAGCGGCATGAGCGCGAGCCCCTGCGCATCGCCCGCTCACCGGCGCCGGAATACAGGAGCGCTCTGTGCCTCCGATATGGGTGCAGAACGGGGCATCTCGCGGCGTGGCGGTGGTACGGGGGACCAGCGCTGAATAGCCCATCGGGGTTAGTCGTCATCACCGTCGAGCGTGACGATGTGTCTCGGGTGCACGGGCGGAAACCCGTTTGAAATTCGTAGATGTGTGGGCATTGCATGAACGTGCGTGGGTGCGGATCAAATCGGAACACCGGATGAAATCCGCAAAAGCATTCAACAGCGGATTGGTAGACCTGGCGTATGGGACGACCGTGCACGGCGTTGACTACTCACTGCGGCATGCGCCTGCCGAACTTGCTTCGCGCGCAGCTGATCACAGCTTCATTGGTCAGTCCACGAAGCGTTTTGTCTTGCTCCTCACCATCGCTGGGTTGGTCACGTTCGCCTACTGGATGCTCTATGGTGAGGACACGGCGGGCGTCGATGACGCCAACATCTACTTCAAGTACGCCCGCAATTTCGCGGCGGGACACGGTTACGTATTCTTCGAGGGAGGCGAACGCGTTCAAGGGTTCTCGTCGGAACTCTGGCAGCTCGTTTGTACATCGCTGTACAGCATGACGCCCACGCACTTCGAGAAGCTGCTGTTGGCGCTGAACATCGTCTTCGTTTCCGCCACCTGGTGGTTTGCCTGCTCGATGTTGGACGTCCTGCTCGGTAACCGCCGGCGCCGGCTGCTCCCACCAGCGCATGCCCTGGCCACGTGCGCGACGATCGTCGCACCCGGCTTCATCGAGTGGAACGTTCTGGCCTTGATGGAGACCGGGATGTGGTCCTTTGGGATTACTGCCAGCGTTTATTGCTTGTTCATGCTTGCCGGCGGTAAAGACGAACGACGCTGGCATGTCGCATTCATCTGCACGCTCCCGTTGATTGGCGCGTCCCGCCCAGAGGGCGTCTTGTGGATAGCGTTCCTGGTAGTGCTCAAAGGAGGGGTCGTTTACCTGGAAACGAGGAAACTCAGTAGCGCCGTGCATTCAGTGCGAATTGCAGCGGCCGTGGGGATATCAGCGGTCATGAGTTTGGTAGCGTGGCGCCTGTGGTACTTCGGCGCTCCGCTACCCAATACCTACTACGCCAAGGTTTCGAGCGATCGTTTGGAGGATCTTCTGTTCGGCTTGCTCTACTTCGGAAAGTCGGCCGTCTACAACCCGATCTTCTTCGTCGGCGCCTCGTGTGTGGTCGCTGGCGCAGTGTACACCTGCCGGCAACTGCGGGCAGCGTCCGCAGCTGAGCACCAACACGTACGCCTCTTCGGAATACTGGAAGCCGCCTTGTGTTTGGCGCTACTCATCCCGCTCTACACTGGCGGCGATCACTTCGCCTTCGGACGATTCTATCAGCCGTTCCTGCCGCTGTTTTTGGTAGTCCTAGTTGCTCGCCCCCATATCTGGCTAAAATCTGTGCTCGATGCACCCGAACTCGCTCCGTGGGTCCGGTACGGTCTGGCGAGCGTGGGGCTCGTCGCCGCGGCGACGATGCCGAGCTTCGAATTGTTGCACTTCGACCGTCTCGGCTTGGTGCACGGCCAGCGCTCTCCCGTTCAGGCGGAGTTTGATCTCGCGCGACGAGGCCGGCAGACTGCGCGAGCGCTCAACCACTTCTTCGCTGGCTCCGAAATGCCGAGCTGTGGGGTCGTGGCAGCGGGCGGCTTCCCATACGAGTACGCTGGAGCGTCGATAGACTTGTTGGGTCTCAACAGTGTCGCGATGGCGCGCGCTTCCCGGGAGAAGCGCGGGAAGAAGGGACATGCTTCCTTCCACAAACCCACCTTCTACGAGCTTAGTCCGGACCTGCTCGTGTGTGAGAACATGCAGCTCACTGAGTCCCCCCCAGCCGCGATGGAGATAGGTGGTGACATCGCAATCTGGCTCAAGCGCATCGCGGACGACCCCGAGTTCTGGCAAGCCTATGATTCAGTCGTGATCACACGACGTGGTCACGAACACGCCGTGTCAGCGATTGCCTCGTTCCGCTACATCGAGAAGGCGCGCCGCCAGGGCTTCGATGTCGAGCCGTGGGAACGATACGTCGCTTCCCATCGGGCGGAGCATGCCATGCGCCCCCCGACGTCCATCAACGAAAACTGAGCCCATCTTTGCAGAATCTCTTTCACTCGGTTCCTAGCAGGTTGTGCTTCTTGTCTGGTCAGCAGCGAGCCCGCGTCACGAATTTCCCAACGAACCACGACGTGTGCTCGTGAAGCAATGAGCGTTCTGCAAGGGTTTCATGCGTAGTCAAACGGGAACGGCCGTAGCTGGTGCTCAACCCAAACTTGCCGGGCTCGACGGTCTCCGAGCGATCGCGGTGTTGCTAGTCTTTCTGTTTCACAACAGTGTCCTGTGGTGTGGATGGATCGGCGTGCAGGCTTTCTTCGTGCTCTCGGGCTTCTTGATCACGCGCGTCCTGTATCGGGCCAAGGGCGCGCCCTTGGGCGACTACCTCCGGGAGTTCTACGGGAGGCGGAGCTTGCGCATCTTTCCGATCTACTTCGCGACGTTGGCGTTGCTTGCTTTCGCTGTGCTGGCTGGGCTCGAGATTCGAGGGTTGAAAGCCGGGCTGCCGTTCGCGCTGACGTACACCTACAACTGGTACCATATGAGCGCTGGCTTCGACCACACGAAGGTGATCGCCCACTTTTGGACGCTCTGCGTGGAAGAGCAGTTCTACCTGTTCTGGCCCTTTGTCATCTTCTTCTGTCCTGAGTCGGGCCTGAGGAGACTCCTGTGGGCCGTCGTCTTGCTGGGCCCGCTGCTTCGCACTGTCACATGGTTCGTGATCATGGCGCATCCCGGGGAGTTCTTCGAACCCCACATTGCCCTCTACGTCGCAACGACGAGCCACCTCGACGCCTTCGCCCTCGGCGGGCTCGCCTCACTCTATCCGTTCGAGCGCGTTCGACCGGCCCTGCTGCTGGCAGCGGTTTCAACCATGTTGGCTGGCTTGGCCATCATGCAGTGGTCGCCGGTGCCCCTGGGTGCGACGAGCCTTGGGTTTCCGCTTGGCCTCGAGCCGGCGTACGGCTTCATTTGGGTCTATTCGCTGCTCAACCTGACGAGCGCGCTGCTTATCTCGTGTTTGGTCCGACGTCAGGTGGCTCCGTGGCTCTTCGACTTTGGTCCGTTGCGCTACTTAGGGAAGATATCGTACGGCTTCTATCTCCTACACTACCCAGCACAATCGCTTGTATCGAAGCTCCTCCTCCCCGACGGGTCACTCGTTCTTCGCATGGCGGTTCAGTTTGCTCTGACAGCGACGCTCGCGGGATTATCGTTCCACCTTATCGAATCGCGTTTTTCCGTGCTGAAGGATCGGTGGTTCCCCACGCACGCCGCGTCATACGGCGCCCGCGGCGATGGGGAACGCCGTTCTCTCGCGCTGAGGCAGTACCCGCGCGAAAGCTGACCGTAGATCCTCCTACCGTTGACTTTCGCGCGCAGAAGCGTGGGTCTACGGAAACTCCTGCTCGATGGCTTCGCCGCTGCTCAGTCGCAGTAGCTTCGAAACACATCGCGGATGTGTTCACCGGTTTCTGTCAGTTGGGACGCATCCCAACCGCCGCTCGCTGGGGCTCCCGGCTCGAGGACAGAGATTGTCTCCCCCGCCTTGTCGGAGACTGAGTAGTTGATCCAGCTGACTTGGTTTTCGTCCATGAAGTCCATCCATGTTTGCCAGGCAGCGTAGTCGTTGGCGCCGGTGCCGGCGGCTTCGCTTCCGCTGGACTCGCTGACGATGACGGGAATGCCGGCGTCGATAGCGCTCTTGGTGCGATCCATCAGCCAGTCACCGTGGGTCGCGGCGTAGAAGTGCACGGAATAGAGGATGTTGGACACTCCCGCAATTGGATCAGCCGTGACTTCATCGATACGTTGGTCCCACTCCGGGTTGCCGACGATGATCAGGTTGTCAGAATCGTGCTCGCGGATGGCCGCGATGACAGCCTCGGCGTACGCCTTTATCTCTGGCCAGGTTTCGTCGTCAGGTTCATTGAAAATCTCGTAGATGACGTTGGGCTGGTCACCGTAGCGCTGCGCCATCTGACCGAAGAACTCAACGGCTTCGGATTGGTGTATGTCGTGGGCATGCCAATCGATGATCACGTAGATGTCGTTGGCGATGGCGGCGTCGACAACGGCGGTGATGCGAGCGGTGGAGGCGTCGGGATCAGCCAGGTAGGCGCCATCAGGCTCGATGCCCATGGCTGGTCGGATCATGTCAACGCACCAATCATCGCGCAGCCAGGACACGACGTCGGCGTTGTAGTATTGCGGCCACCAGTTGTCCCAACCGAAGCCCTGACCACGTAAAGTGACCGGCATGCCGTGAGAGCCAACGATGCGACTTCCCTCGACTCGAAGCTGTCCGTGACGAGTAACCGGTGAACCCAGTTGCTCAGGAGGCGTTGACGGTTCGTCTGTCGGTGTACTGGGGGGCTCTTCGAGGGGAGCGGGTACCGGGGGCGGTACCTCTTCGCCCGGCGTTGACGGCGGAGTGAGCTCGTCGGTCGGAGGGACGTCGCCCGGCTCGGTAGAGGACACAGGGCCCCCGGCGGTGGGTTCGGGCGGTGTGCCCGGTTCCGCTGGGGTATCGCTTGGCGCGCCAGCGTTCGGGGTTTGCGGCAGTGCGCTCACTGGGGTCTCGGCTTCGCTCGAAGATGGACTCGCCGCCGGTGCTTGAGGGACCGCCGTCGGGACTGTGCCTGGGGTGGTCTGGGTTGCGGTCGGGAGGTCCGCCTCTTCGGTGCTGTCCGAGCTGCAACCTAGGGTGCAGCAGAATCCGCTGCAAAACCCAGCCAGAGCGAGCGCTGTTCGGAAGCCCAACGGATTGGTAGCAAACATGGTCGACTACAGTGATGCCCGGCAGCTAGGGTGTGTCTCAGCGAATCTGAGATTGTCCGTGCAGCGATCGACCCTATCGCGCCATGCCGTTGCGCTTCGGGACAATTCGCGGGCCAACAGAACCCGATCGGAGCGTGCGTCGCCCAGCAAAGCCAGTGGAGGCAGGATACCTCCGGACTATGCCGGTGCCTACTACTGGGCGATGCACTGAGTTTGCATTAGTGCCCAGATCTCTTCGGCGGCAGCCTGCGCACCTTGCTCGGTCGGGTTCAGCCCACCTTCCGTGACGAACTCGTCGTAGTTGCCCTCAAAGCGCGGCCTCAAGTCCACCCAGTGACAAGCAGCGGAGCTTGTCTCACAGACGGCCTGGAGTAGTGGCCTGAGGACGTCGATGATCTCCCGAATGCCGTCATCCTGTGGGTCAGGGTAGAAGACGTACACCACGTTCGTGACGCCGTTGTCGGCCATCTGCGACAACAGTCGTTGGGCAGCTTCGACAATCTGAACGACAGCCGGGCAATTATCACCTACCGGCTCACAGGTACCCGCACCGAGCAAGCCCAGAGCATCTGCACCGCCTCCCGTCATGATGACGACCTTGACGGGAGCCTCGTCGATGGCGGACGAGAACTGGTCAGCAAGACCTTCACCTGCGAGAGCGAGGGTGTTGGTCCCCAACTGTGAGTTGTCGCGATAGCGATCGGTTGCCGATAAGACACCGGCTGTGCGCGCCAGCGCTTCCAGCGCACCGGCGATCTGATGATTGACGGCGAAGAACGAATCGCCAATCAAGAGAACTTCGTTCGCGTCGACCTCGCCTGTCGGGCATTGACCGGCATCGTCCTGCCCAGCAGAATCGCCCTGCCCGCCATCGGTGCTGGCGGTCTCTGCATTGCCGCTGCGACAGACCCCATCCTCGCAGTGATGGGCGGTGGACAACCCAGCGCAGTCGGAGTCCTCTTCACAGAAGGCCTCGCAGTAGCGTGCGGGAGCGTCCGCGCCGCAGTTCGCTTCGGCGCGGACGGGTGTGCACTCTGCCAAAGCGACTTCTGCGCAGGCCTGCACTCCTTCGCATTCTTGCGTGCAAGCGCCGCACACGCACTGGTAGCGAGCCCCGCAGGCTTCCTGTTCGGTCTCCTTGGTGCACGACTTGAGGAAGTGAGTCTCACCTCCGGTGCCTTCTGGCCCGCCTGCGTTTGACTTGGCGCAACTCACCGTCGAGGCGGCAAGCAACATCAGTGCGCCGCACCAGGCACGGGGGGCTGTCGCCAGCTGCCTGAGACCACACCCAAATGACCAGCGGCGCAAGCATCGCTGGTCGTCAGTCACCATCGACGGGGCGCTATTAGTCATCCGCGTCTTCGCCCTCGTGAATCAAGCTCTGGCCGACGTAGATGACGGTCCGGGTATGGCGTTCGGGTAACGCGTGCTCCGCATTGAACTCTTGCACGCGTGTGCGCAGTTCGCTCAGTGATGCGCGGACCCTGCCCAAAGAACCGAACACTTCTTTCTGCAACGGATGGCCATCCCATACGTCGATGGTATAGGTACTCCCGCCCACGGTGTCTTCCAGTGCTGACGACTTGTGTTCCCGTAGTCGGCAAAGAATGGTGGTTACCAGCGCCTTGAATTGATCAAATACCGCTGCTTCCCAACCCACGGAGGCGCCCAGTGGCACAACCAGCGCGCGGGCCGCATAGCGAGTCTCCCCGTTCTGCTCGAAGCACTCGACACGCCCAGCGGACACCAAGCGGGCCACGCTGGCTTCGATTTGCGCCTGCTCAGATTGAGCAACGCTCGCGATCTCCCCTATGGTGAGCGGCTCCTCCCGGTACATGAGCGCGACGATGAGCTCGTCCTCACCTTCCACCCCACGGGGTTGTTGCAGGGCCGCTAGATCTTCGGCGGTCGCGGCGCGGTACGACGTACGACGCCCCTTGCCGGACGAAAAGACGAGCTGGCTCTCGCAGAGGTCGCGCAGCACTGCTCTGACCTGGGCCTCGTCGTCGTTTGCAAAGCGGGCTAGCACGTCAAGGCGGCCGACGAGTCCGCGTTCTTTGATGTACTCCAGCACGACCTCCCACAAGGAGCGGCCGCGGTCGGTGGAGCTTTCCGTCAGGCGTTGAATCTTGCGCCGGTACGTTCTCAGTCCCAAACCGAACATGTCGGCACTCACTTTGCGGCTGACCCCTTGGCGCTCGAGTTCGCGGACCAGATCGATGAAGACCTGATTGGCGATCTGGGCCAATGGGGCGCGAACGCCCTGTGTCGTGGCGAGCTGCGCGATGAGGATGGTCGTCTGGCGGACGATGGCGTGGATAAGGAGCTCTAGGGTCACTGCGGCATCAGCGATCCAACGTACCGGTTAACCAAGGAGATTGCGAGGGGCGAGATTGTCCTCCCTATCGTCTCGTGCGAATTTGGGGCGCTCCGGCGGAAACGCAGCAGGCTGCTGTGCGACCGGGCGCCCCACCGCGTCACAGGAGTCGCGTACGAGCGTCAGACTGGGGGACGGCTCTTCAACGGGACGATCAGTTGGTCCCAACCGCAGGCCTGGTCACCATGGATCGCCTTGAATGGAGGGATTGCGTTTTGGTCATCGAGGGAGTTGAGCCGCACTACGACCACAGCATGCGCCTTGGGATACGCGAATACCGGGGTGCCGCAGTGGGCGCAGAAGTTCAGTTCGATATCTCCCTGGCCACCTCGATAGGTATACGTCTTGGGAGTGCCGATCGCATCTAGTTGCCTGGAGGCAAACGCCGCTCCTGCCATGCGTGCTCCACCGTTCAGCCGGCGACAGTTGTCGCAGTGACAAACGAACGAAAACTGCGGGTGACCGGTGACCGCGTATCTCAGCGCGCCACAATGACAACCGCCCTGGTATATCTCTGCGTGCGTATCAGAGTGTCCCATGTCGCTAGCCTGCCACACCGGAGGCCGCGTGCTAGCAGCAGTTTGGCAATCGTGTATGCGCTCGTCACGGCTTGTGGGATTGGTCGTTCACCCTTGTGTTAGGGACTGCGCGATTTCAGTGACGGGGCCCCGGGCGAAGGTCGGCTTGGGCCTGGCACAGGCCGAGCTGCTCAGGCAAACTTCAACTTAGACTCTGGAGGGATGTCCGTGCCTGTCACACCTGAGACCGAAGCAGTCGCTGCTCGCGTATTGGCGCATTTCGAGGAGAACAAGCCCGAACCCGCTTCGTTTCCCATGATGGCTTCCAGGGTGATCGACCTGGCGGAGCACCCGGACGTGGATGCGAGCAAGCTGGCTCACTTGATCGAGCGTGATCCGGCGATCTGTGCGGCGGTGCTCGCGGTGGCCAACTCAGCCCTCAATCGGCGCGGCGAGCCGGTGACTGCCGTGCGAACGGCGGTCACGAGACTGGGGCTTCGGCGGGTCGCCGACATTGCCGTTGGTGTCGCATGTCGCAGCTTGTTCGATGTCGAAGTGCGGGTGCAGAACGAGTTGTTCAGCGGGTGGTGGGAAAAGCTGTTCCATGCGGCCATGACAGAAGCCTTTGCTTGCTCGTTCGTTGCCTTGGAATTGGGGCGCGGCTCATCAGAGGGCATCTTCCTCCTGGGACTCCTTCACGATCTTGGGAAATCTCTGGGGCTTCGTTCCCTTGCGGCCTTGACTGTTGCCGGTGAGCTCGCACCACTCAACGACGAGGCAGCGCTGGAACGAGTACTGACGATGAATAATGCCCGAATTGGTTCCGCGGCGCTGGAGCGCTTTTCCATGCCAGAGGACCTAGTCGCTGCGTGTCGGATCCAGTCCGATGAGAACATCCCCGTCGACTCGGTCGATGTGCACGTGCTGCGCCTCGTCTCCTCGCTCAACAGTCTGCGGATGGAGACGCTGGATACGGACCTTCCGATCCGCATCGTCAAGGAGTCAGCCGCTGCGCTTGGGCTTGATGTGCCTGCGGTTCTCGACGTAGCGCGCCAGCTGAGTGAACAGTCTGCTCAAATCGCCGCCCTCTTCTCGACGACAGATGGCGCCGAAGAAACCGGCTATCTCGATTTTGTCGCCCGATGTATCAGTGATGTCCCCCCTGTGAACTTATGACATTCAAGCGCTCGCGGGGTCAGCAATCACTGTTCACGCTCGCGCCACTTCCTGCGGCCCCGCTCACCTCCGCCGAGGAGACCTAGGTCACCAAGCACGGCAAGTCCTGTCAGCAGCCAGCCGAACGGCGTCATTTCGCCACTGCTGCCCAGCGAATTCATGGAAAACGCGAACACCAGGGTGGTTAGCGGTAGAAAGAGAAAGCCGAGCACTGGCCACAACCAATGCTCGTACGCCCGCCCGATGTAGCCCCCGCCGACCAGCCACATCAAGAATAAGGCGAGTCTCGGAAAGACGAGAGCTAGACAGCCAATCGCGAACGGCACTTCAGTCGCACTAGAGCACATCGTGCTCGTTTGGGGCGAAAAAAACCAGCGCCACGTCCGCCACGCGGGACTCTTCTGCTCCTCAATCGCCCTGCGAATCGCTGCGTCGAATGATGTGCGGTCGTCAACCGTCTAACGGAACGACACCTACGCGCTCAACCTCCTCGCGCCAGAGGCCGGCTGCGTGTTGGAACTCCGCCAACGCGATGGTCGTGGCTGCCGTGCTGCTTGTGGCGCGAACCCTGAACGCCATTTGGAAGTGGCCAGTCTCGTCGCTGCGTGGTCCGCCACCCCGCGGCGAGTAATGTACGGTCACGAGGAAGCGGCGGGAGTCAGCGGCGGCGCTGTCGTTCATCGTCAGCACTCTAGTACCAGGACCGCGCGATGTCATCGGTCCTGACATGTCAGCGGGTGCAACAGCGCTCTGTGCCCAGGTATCGGCCGCCGAGAAGACGTCCTCGCACCATGGTGAAACATCTCCGTCCCTACTCGGCGCCCGCATGCGGTTGCCGAGCAGGGAAGTCGCAATTGTTGCGTGCCATTGGCGGAGAGGGCGCTGGACGTTCTCGCGATCACCCCTGCCGCGATGGAGCGCCCTAGGCGCCCTCCGCCAAAGCGCGCACGGTCCCGATCAATCCACGGGTAACCTCACCGAACCGAGCGTAGTCGAGGGTGTCGGGGGTGTCCGTAGGTTGGTGGTAGTTCGGGTTTCGCATGAACGCTGTGTCGGTCACCATCAGCGCTGGGTAGTTCTGGCCCCAAAAAGAACGGTGATCGCTCAGGCCCACGATCACCGTCCACTCGGGCGCGGCCAGACTCTCACAAGGAAAGTCGCTGTTCGCCTTGAACACGCGCTTGACGTCGTGCATTCGACTTCTCGAGGTCAGGTTGCTCACGAAGCCGATGAAGTCCCCCCGATCGGGGTACAGTAGGCCCAGGCCCGGGGGATAGCGTTGGCTACCGGGTTCAGTGCTGTAGTAACCCAGCATCTCGAGGGATATCATGACCGACACATTCACGCCTCGCTGGCGCAGGTTGCGCGCGTACGCATCGCTTCCCATGCCTGCGTCTGGGAAGAACGGCGGTTCCTCGTTAGGAAAGAACACGAACCTCACGCTGCGCTCGAAGCGGTCGTGCCCGAGCGCGGCAATGAGCTCAATCAGCGCGGCGACGGCGCTGGCGTTGTCGTCAGCACCTGGGGTACCGGGCACGGTGTCGTAGTGTGCACCAACGACGATCTGCGGTGCAGTGTTCGAAGGACTTCTCGCCGGCGCGACGACCTCTATGTTGTGAAACTCCATTCCTTGGACTGAAAACGGCAGTTCAGTGACGTGGACACCCAGCGTTGTCAGCTCATGGTGGATGTATTGGCGGGCCCGCGATAGCGCGAGTGGCCGTTGGAAATGGCGCTCGCCGATGTCTTCCGCCAGATGTCGGACACGCGCTTCGAGACGCTTAGCTAGCTGGTCATTCACGCTTCGCGTCATAGCGCACAACGTGCCCAGCGGACCAAACAGATGGACTTCGACGTCAACGGGGAGTGAGCTCTGGCTGTCCGCTGCTACGGGGGAGCGGGTGTGCACGACCCGCGGAGTTTGCCGGGCAACGTTTGCATCTCGACCAGTTCTGCGGTTGCATGGGTCCATGCACGCGCTCAAGTTCATTTCCGGGACGTTGTGTCTACTGATCCTGGGTGTTGTGGGCTTGGCGGCTACGGGCAGCTCTGGCTCCAGTCCACCAACAGGCATGGTGGTCGTTGGCTTGGAGGCGGAGCCGCGCTCGCTCGACCCTCACGTGACGACGGCGGCCAGCGACTTTCGGATCGCCGTCAACATTTACGAAGGTCTCGTGAGGTTCAAGCGGGGAACCCTGGAGCCAGGCCCTGCCCTCGCTCGGACCTGGGAAATTTCGGAAGATGGTCGCCACTACACCTTCTACCTGCGGCCTGGAGTCCGCTTTCACGATGGTACTCCGTTCAACGCTGAGGCGGTGAAGTTCAACTTCGAGCGCATGTTGGATTCGGATCATCCAGAGCATGACACAGGGCCATTTCCACTGGCGTTCTTCTTCGAGACTGTTCGTCGAGTCGTTGTCGTCGACCCGTTGACGGTTCGTTTCGACCTCGGCGAGGCTTTCGCTCCGTTGCTGGCCAATCTAGCATTCCCGAGCGGCTTGATCGTCTCCCCAGCTGCTGTTCGCACCTATGGCAAGGACGTAGCGCGGCACCCCGTAGGCACGGGGGCCTTCTCCTTTGCCGGCTGGGCACAAGGCGTTGTCCGGCTGTCCAGGAACGACGCATACTGGGGACAGCTCGCCAAGACGAAAAGCCTCACTTTTGAAGTCATCGGTGATCCAATGACGCGGGTTGCTGCGCTATCTGCAGGTCACATCGACGTGGCGGTCGAGCTTGGGCCCGATAGCGTCGACTACTTCAGGCACGCGGACCGGTTCTCCATCGCCGAAACAAGTGGTCCTCATCTGTGGTTTCTACTGCTGAACACCCGACGCCCTCCGTTGGACGACGTTCGCGTGAGGCGAGCGCTCAACCTTGCCGTGAACAAGGAAGCGTTGGTCAGCCAGGTGCTGCTCGGAACTGCCGAAGTCGCCGCGGGCCCCATCGCAGCAGCCTTTGGGGACCACGCAGGCGATGTGCAGCCCTACCCCTACGATCCCAAGCGCGCTCGGGAACTCCTGCGCGATGCTGAAGTGGCTCCGGGGACAGAGCTGTTGCTGCTTGCACCCAACTCGGGTTCCGGGATGCTGGCGCCAGTGCAGATGGCGACGGCAATTCAGGCTGATTTGGCGGTCGTGGGTATCAACGTCATCATCGAAACGTTCGAGTGGAATAGTTACTTGACGGAGGTAAACGCTGGTCTCGAACGGGCGCACATGGCTGAGATGGCATGGATGACCAACGACCCTGACACGTTGCCCTACCTCGCCCTGCGCTCCGAGGCGATGCCGCCCAAAGGGTTCAACTCTGGATGGTACGTCAACCGTAGCGTCGATGACGCATTGGCTCTAGCTCGTCGGGCCACCGATCCAAATCAGCGAGCGCAATTGTATGCTGGCGTGCAGCGCCGCGTTCACGACGAAGCGCCCTGGTTGTTCGTTGCGAGTTGGAGGCAGAATGTTGTGTTCAGTCAACGCGTGTCGGGTATGTACCTCGAGCCATCGTTCCTGCTCTATCTCGAGGAGGTAGCCAAGCGATGACGCGCTATCTTCTCAGGCGGCTCTCGGCCCTGTTTTTTGTGCTGTTCGGCATCTCTGTGCTGGTGTTCTCAATGGTAGCGCTCCTGCCTGGGGACCCCGCGACCGCGATTCTCGGCCCTTTTTCAACACCTGAGAGGGTCCTGGAGCTGCAGCGTGAATTGGGCCTGGAGGGTTCAGTAGTCGAGCGCTACTTGCGTTGGCTCTGGTCGCTGTTGCAGGGGGACTTTGGGCGTTCCTACTCGATGGAGCGCCCGGTGTTTGACGTATTGATTGAGAGACTGCCGAATACGTTGTTGTTGGCCGTATCGGCGTTGAGTGTTGGGACCCTCTTGGGTTTACTGTTGGGTAGCATGGCGGCGGCTAACCGAGGCAGTTGGGTGGATCGCGCGCTGACCTTCGTTGCAATACTGGGGATTTCGACGCCTGCGTTCTGGATGGCCATGCTGCTGATGGCCCTCTTTGCCGTGTCGCTGGGTTGGTTTCCGGTCAGCGGTACTGTGAGTCTGTGGGGTGAGGCCGCTGGGGGGTGGCCGGACCGAGCGCGCCACTTGGTCTTGCCGACTGGTGCTCTGGGTCTAGTCGTCGCCGGTGTCGTCGCTCGCATGATGCGTTCAGCGATGCTTGAAACGCTGCGTCAGAATTTCGTGGTGATGGCGCGGGCCAAGGGGGTATCAGAAAGTCATGTGGTCTACGGTCACGCGTTTGTGGTCGCGGCCACCCAAATCACGCCGGTTATTGGGCTGCAGGCTGGGTTCGTGCTCGGCGGCGCCGTCTACATCGAAACGGTGTTCCAGTGGCCGGGACTCGGAAAGACTCTAGTAGACAGCATTCTGGAGCGTGACTTCTTGCTGATCCAGGGCGCCGTGCTCCTGGTAGCTTGTCTCTACTTGCTTGCCAACCTATTGACAGACGTGGTGCAGCGCCTGCTCGACCCGAGGATTGAGTCGTGACCGCTGTCCCTATGGCAAGGGACGGCGCCTGGTCTCGCCTGCTGCGTCAGCGAAGTACGGCGACCGCGTTCTCCGTCTTGCTCTTGGTGTTGATGACGTCCCTGGCAGCGCCGTGGCTGCCGCTGCCAGATCCAGCCGAGACGCACCTTCAGCAGCGGTTACTCGGCCCGATGACATCGGGCCATTGGCTCGGAACGGATCAACTAGGGCGAGATGTATTGGCGCGGCTGCTGTTTGGCGCGAGGCTATCAGTTGCCGTCGCGGTGGTCGGTGTTGGCGTCGCGGCGTTCTCGGGTTGTATACTTGGGCTGATCTCAGGTTACTTTCGCGGTCGCGCGGATGAGGTTCTGATGCGGCTTGTCGATGTGGTGATGGCGTTCCCCTACCTCTTGTTAGCGTTGGCGATCGTTGCGGTACTGGGGCCGGGTTTGCGCAACGCTACGTTCGCCATCGCTATCGTCAACATTCCGTTTTTTGCCAGGACCGTCCGAGGACAGGTCCTATCGCTCCAGAGGGAGACGTTTGTGGATGCGGCTCGCGTCGGTGGACTGAGTGATGCGAGGATCCTTCTATCCGAGATACTGCCGGCCGTGGTTCCGATGATCGGGATAGCCGCTTCGACGAGCATCGGTTGGATGATTCTGGAGACTGCGGGGTTATCCTTTCTGGGATTGGGGGCGCAGCCGCCCACCGCAGATCTCGGAGGGATGTTGGGTCAGGGGCGACACTTGCTAGCGACTGCGCCGCATGTTTCGCTGGTACCCGGAGTGTTCATCTTCATCGTCGTTGCGTTGTTCAACGTCGTCGGAGACGGATTGCGTGACGCTTTGGACCCAAGGCACACAGCGTCACGGCGCGACGGAGGTCGTGCAGCCGGGGCGAAAGCTGACACAAGCCAAGCGCCCACAGGCGGCGAGGACGTGTTGTTGCGTGTCCGGGGGCTGTCAGTAGCGTTTGGTACCCACCAGGTTACCTCAGATGTGTCGTTTGCCGTTGCTGCGGGGGAGCGCGTCGCGCTAGTTGGAGAGAGCGGCTCTGGAAAATCTGTCACAAGCAGAGCCGTATTGAATCTGCTCGATGCTTCGGGTTGCATTGCGGCGGGCTCAATCACGTTCGATGGGCTGCCTTTGGTCAACGCTCCTGCCAAGACCTGGGCCGCTATTCGCGGCGGACGTATCGCTTGGATCCCTCAGGATCCGATGACGAGTCTTCACCCGTTTCGGCGTGTCGAACAGCAGCTCGGCGAGGCGCTCCGCCTGCATCGAGGCTTGGGAGTCGAGAGCAGGAAGCCCGCAGCTCTTCTGTTGCTGAGGGAGGTCGGCATTCAAGACCCTGAAGCACGGCTTCGAGCTTATCCCCATCAGCTGTCGGGTGGGATGCGGCAGCGCGTCGTCATTGCGATGGCGCTCGCAGGAGAACCCGACTTGCTGATCGCCGACGAACCGACGACAGCACTGGACGTCACGACGCAGGCCAGTGTGCTTACGCAGTTGGACGCTCTGTGTCGCCGACGCTCCGCGGCATTGCTGTTCATCAGCCATGATTTGGCGGTTGTCAGCCAAATCTGCGACCGGGTGCTCGTCATGCGTCGCGGGACGATTGTGGAGGAGGGTCGGACGACTCAGATCATCGAAGCACCTCAGCATGCATACACGAAGCGACTGCTGGCTTCGGTGCCGAAGCTCGGAGAGCCAGGGATCATCATCGGTCGAGGTGACGCCGCGAACGTGGAGCAACACTGAGCATGCCCGGCGCTGGTGAGCACGACGCTATGGCTTTGAGTTCGAGGCGACAGACTGAAACCCAAGCTGCGCTGATTCGGGTTGACGGGGTTTCCCAGAGATTCTGTGTGGAGCGCGATTGGCTTGGGCGTCCGCGTCGATGGGTGCGCGCGCTGCATCGAGTTTCCCTCGATGTGCCCTGTGGGGGTAGCTTGGGGCTCGTGGGGGAGTCAGGGTGCGGAAAGAGCTCGTTGGCGAGAGTGATGGCGGGACTGGACCTGCCAAGTGATGGGCGAATGTTGCTCGCGGGTAGTCCCTACCCGGTTGTCGCTGCGGAACGTCGTCGGCTCGTGGCGCCTCAGGTGCAGATGGTGTTTCAGGACCCGGTGAGCTCCCTCAATCCGAAGCGGACTGTACTGGCCTCTCTGTCGGCGCCACTGCTGGCCTTGACTGAGCTGAAACCGGAAGGGCGACGGGAGCGCATCTTGGAAGTATTGGACTTGGTCGAGCTGCCAGAACAGATCGTTCACCGCTACCCACATCAGCTTTCAGGAGGGCAGGCCCAGCGAGTGTGCATTGCTCGGGCACTCGCCCCGCGTCCGAACGTCATCATTCTGGATGAGGCGGTTTCTTCCCTCGACGTCTCGATTCAGGCTAGTGTGCTCCGCCTATTGGATCGGCTCAGACGGGAGCTGGGCCTCGCCTACGTCTTCATTGGACACGACTTGGCGGTGGTCGAGGTGCTCTGCGAGCAAGTGGCAGTCATGTACCTGGGAACCATTGTGGAGCACGGGCCAACATCGCAGGTACTGCATGAGGCGAAGCATCCCTACACCCGCTCGCTGCGGGCAGCAGTGCCCGTTCTGGGGAGGCCGAGCCGTCCAATCGCGCTGCAGGGTCGACCACCGAGCCCGACTAACCCGCCCGCTGGCTGCGTGTTTCACACGCGCTGCTACCGGGCGGAGCCTCGCTGCGGAACGAGCGAACCCACTTTGGCTGACGGCCGTGTCGACCGTGGATGTGCGTGCTTCTTCGCCCACGATAGCGAGCCGGGGGAGCAGGATTGGGAACATCGCGCCGTGGTGGACTAGCGATCCGGGGCCACCTAGACAACGTTGTGCCGCTCCAGTGACGCTGAGATACTGCGAAGGACTGAGTACGCGTCACTGCCGAATCATGGATTGCTTCAATTTTGTCGATACAGAGCCACAGCGCGGTGGCATCACCCGGCGCAGGAGAGGGTTCACTCGCGGGTTTATGAGGATAGTCTTGGCGTTCTGGCCGTTGGGGTGCGGCGCCGGCAGCACTGGCGGATTGGCAGAGCGGCAATGCGAGTATTCATGCGACCACCAGATGCAGTTCTGCTTAGGCATGGAAGCGGCCGACTGTTACGCTCTGTGCGAATTCGCAGTGGAACTCTACACACAGCGACCCTCTTGTCTCCAGTTGGCTCAGCGTGTCTGGCAATGTGATCAGACCATTGACTGGAGATGCTCGCCAGATGACCTCACGGTTGGGGAACCGACGGATAGCTCCGCTTGTGGCCCGGAGCGACAAGCACTCGAAGAGCTGCACTGCAATCGCACACCATGATGCTCATACAGCTCCGATTCAGCCTGGCATTGATGCTGCTCTGTCTCGCTTCGCCGACGAAGGCGGAGGTCGAGCCCATCCGCATCGAGTATCGAGCGGACCGCGGGTGCCCGGGCGAAGAGGCGTTTCGTCGCCAAGTTTTTCTGCGCACGGGTAGCGCGCGCCTGGCACAAGCGAGCGAACCCGCCCGAGTCTTCCAAATCGACCTGCGTCTTGTTCCGAGCGGGGCTTCGGGGAGCCTCGTGATTCGGGAGCAAGATGGGGCCACAGTCGCGCGGCGAGTGAACGGTAAAACCTGCAAAGACATTGCGACGGTGCTCGCGCTGGCTAGCGCCTTGGCGATCGACCCCCGAGCAGAACTGGTGCCTAAGGAGAACTTGGCCTTCGACGAAGAGTTCGCCGAAGGCCAAGGTGCCGCCAAGAGTGATGTGACCGGAGACGCACCAGCTGCCGGAGCTGGAGTTGCCAATCCCACCGGCGATGATGACGCCCGCCGAGGGGATCCTGCCGTTTCATCGAAGAGCACGGAAGTCACCCCGTCCATCGAGTCGCCGGGCAGCGACCGCACACGTACCATATCTCTCTATGACGTTCCCGGGGGTGACACCCCGTTGGAGTTTCGTCATCAGTTCTCTGTTGGGCCCCGAGCAGCGCTCGGGATCTCCCCAGAAGCTGCGTTCGGAGCGGCAGTCAGTTATGCGTGGGCCACCTCAGATGCTCGCACGGCGGCCCATTTGGGTCTGGCCCTGACTTGGGTTGAGGCGCTACCAACTAAGGTTTCCGGAGCCACCGCCGACTTTCGCTACTTGACAGTGCGTCCGATGCTGTGTCCGTTGACCCTACCGCTGAGTCGCGCCGTGTCAACGAGCCCGTGTGTCGGCGCCGAGCTGGGTGCCGTGGTGGGTAGCGGCTCGAGCATTCCCGTTTCGGGAACCGAAACGCGTCTTTGGGCAACTGGGGAGCTCTCTCTTCGTCTGGATGCAACGATTGACGGACCCTGGTTTGCTGGTGTCGAGCTCGGGTTGGTGTTCCCTTTCAGTCGTTATCGTTTCGTCTTCCTCGACCCGGAGCAGAGCGTCTATCCAGTGCCGGCTGTAGCTGGCGCCGGAGGACTCCACATCGGTGTGCGCTTCTAGGCGCGTCGCGACTCACGAGCGTTGCGGGTTACCCCGACCTTTTGTACTAGCCGACCACGAGGGCGAACTACTCGCGCACACCAAGTTCATGGCGCACGGCGCGTTCGAACGGTGTGGCGCGTGACGTGGGGCAGCGAGCGGGTTCTGCCACGCGCGACTGCAGTAGAGACGATATCCCGCCCTCGCCATTCGGAGCGCCGATCAGCGCCGAGGCGTACTGGTGGACGCTGCAGTCCGTCGCAGTGCCGAAGTCTATCGGGAAGGTCCGAGAAGTGCTGAACGTGGAGATCATGCCCACGTCACTTGGCAGGAGCATACGCCCGAGCAAGATACGTTCGCCGGTGTTGAGATCCTCGATCCACGCGCCGTACCAGAGGCTGCCGTCATCCTCGGTCGACTGGGGCGCTACGCTTAGCAGGTAAACGTGACATTCTTCCCATTCGAAGCGAGCGTGAATGGTCGTCCAAGTAGCGCCGGCTGCGTTCTCCGATGCGACCCGAGCGTCCGGATAGGGAATATCGCCAAGCTCCGCGTCGAGCGGGGGCCCGGAGAGCCAAAACACCGCGATCTTCGTGAACTCAAACTCCCCAGTGGGGACGTCTGCCTGATAGAACCCCTCGGTCTGAAGCCCGAATACTCCGTCCACTCCGCCTTCAAAGAAAAAATGGTTGGCCCAATAGTAGCCAGTGACGGGAGATTGGTTCGGGCCTCTCTCTGGGACGTCCTGCTCGACCATCAGTTCCCAGGACAGGGTGGGCGAGGGCATCGGTCGTATCCAGTCGGTGAGCAGCTCGGTCGGCCCGAAGCCTCCGACTCCAGCAGCGTTGAGCGGACCAGGCGTGGTCGGCTGACCACAAGCAGGAAACGCCGCGACCGAACCGGCGTCTGATGGGGTGGCGCCACCGTCAGACGCCCCGGCGTCGCTCGGCGCGTCTGGCGACGCGTCGTCGCCAGAGTCCGGGGTCGGGCTTGGGACGGGCGCACTCGGCGTGGTGGTATCCGTTTCGGGCGTCGGACCGCTGGGGTCGCTCTCCGCGCTGTTGCCACCGGCTCCGGGTGGCGTGATGACGTCGGTCGACAGTTCCACAGTCCCTAATGAGCCAAGAGGAACCTTGTCGCGGCACGCCGCAGCCGTCGTAAGCGCAGATAGCAATAGCGCGGAGTAGGGGCGTCGCATGCGCTCGTCCGACCCTAGCGCTTCTTGCCGTCTTCGGCAGCATCGCCGAGAAGTGAGCGCACCCGACGAGCGTACGGGCCATTAGGTGAACGTTTCAGAAACGAGCTCCCCAGCCGGTTGGCTGCGCTCTGATTGCCGCTGGCTGCCAGAGCCTCGATTCGGAGCACCGTTTGTTCGGTCCTCAGGCTGCCTTTGGGGAACGCCGCGTTGTAGGTGTCGAGGCGTTTCAGAGCAAGCGAGGGCTTGTTGGCCCTCAGGGCCCGCCGTGCGCTGTCAATCAGCGAGAGCTCACGCACCAGCGGATCGGTGCTTTCGGCTCGTCTGTTGGGTGCCGCGGCTCGCTTCGGTTTTGGCTTGGCAACCTCCGCTTCCGGCGCTGGAGATTCGCCTACAGCTGTCTCTACCGTCGACGGGGCCGCTGGGGTCACGCCCTGAGTCTGCTGCGCTGGTACCGGATCGTGGCTTTGAGACTCAGGCTGTGTCAGCGTCGTTCCTGCCCAGATCGTGGCGGCTCCCACGGCGGCAACGACAGCACTCTTGACGGCGACCGCCGCTGCCTTTGCGCCCGCGGTTGCCGCAGCACCAGTAGTAGGTGCCGTGGCGGTGGGCGCGATCGGCGGTGTGGGGGGAACCGTGTGATGGGGACTGCCGAGTGGCACTGGGTTTGGTGACGCTTCGGTGAGCGTCTCCAGAGCGATCAGGGCCGGAGGAGCCACGGCTCCAACTCCCAGCGCTCCCAGAATTGCGTGGCGGCTGTGCAGGGGGATTGCATCCGTCTGAGCGGACCGCAGCAGCTCACGCTCGAAGTCGTCAGCGCCTTCTTTCAGGAGTCGTTTCGGGTCCATCAGAGCTCACCTCCCCGCTGCTGCTCTTTGATCAGCTGAGCTCCCTCGTGAAAAAGGGTGCGAGATCGTCTGAGTCGCGTGGCGACCGTGCCACGCGGCAAGGTCAAAAGATCAGCAATTTCGTCGACGGAAAGGTCTTCGAGCTCGAACAACACAAATACTGTACGAACTTTGGGGGGCATCATGTCCAGGACCTGATCCAAGAGGTCGCGGGCTTCGAGTCGTTGAGTTAAATGTTCTGGGTCGGGAGTTCCTTCAGGTGGTGGGCTCTCGGACAGGCGTTGCTGGGCTGCCTGACGCCGCTGATCGGCTCTCCTGGCGTGGGATGCGACGCGCCCGGCCACTGCCAGCAAGAACGAACGCTCGCGGCCGGGCTTGATGTTCGCCAATTTCTCATTGGCGATCAGGAATACTTGCTGAGTGGCGTCGTCGACTTCCCCCGCGGGGACACCCAAGCGCTTGAGCGAACGCCAGACGAAGTCGATGTGTGTACTGACTAGTTTGCTAAACGCCATCGACCTCGGTACGACGACTTCTGTCGCTCGAGTCCTACTGAGCTCGTCAACTGGCTGCACCGGGATTGGTTGCCTTGCGTTGTTCATGAATTCACGAAGATAGTGCCGGTGAGAAGTAAACCCACCATGCACCGCCGAAGACCTCGCGTGACTGCGCGGTCTTCCCGACCCGGGTAGGATGGCTCGTACGAACAGGGTAACGCAAACGGTTTGCGCTGAGCGTGCCGCGCCCCCTGACCCAACCGGGGCCAAATGGCTCCCACCGAGTAAAAGGTTGGGGCAGACTCGAAGAAAAACTCAGCAAGACATGAAATGCTGACGATTTTTGAGGTTTTCGCAGTGAGAGCAAATACTCGGCGGGAGCCGCGGGCATGCGCCCGAACGTCACAGCTTCTGGCTTGGTCCGAGGGCTGAGCCAGCGCCAGACCCCGGCCCCTGGGGAAGCCGGAACGGGCGTCTATCGCGCTGATTCGTCGGGCCCCCGAGGCTCCACGCTCAAGACGCGAAAATTCTTTATTTGCACCGTACCCGCCGGAACTCCACGGGGCTTCCAGACGTCCGCGGCTCGGCAGTAGTGCACCTTGACCCTGCGTCGGTTGCGCGCTTTGGAATACCATGCTGCCAATTCAGCACTGCGCTCGATCACCGTGGGCGGGATAACACGTTCGTCTGCGTTGCGTATCAGGACGTGACTTCCAGCAACATCCTCCGCGACGTGAAGCCATGTGTCGCGGGGATCCGCGATCTGTGTGCTCACGACGTCGTTGTCAGCAGCGCTTCGACCAACGAGCACCTCGAAGTCTTCGATTCGAAGCGTTCGATAGGGTTTACCCTTGCTGCCCATCGGCTCAGGGTGCGGCGACCGTCCTGACCCAGTCGACGAGAGCCGTGCTGCCGACGCTGACGTCCAAGTCAGCAGGTACGCTGCGTAAGTACCAGTGAACTTGCCACGGTTCGGAGGTACCGCCGGCGGCCACGTCCGCCATGGCCCCTTGTGGCTCCAGCTCGATGTACGTGTCGCCAGGTGCTACGTACACTTCCACTTCCGCCTCACCCGGAGCTTGACTGGCCGGAGGAATGTCGGGGAACGTCTTGAGGAAGAGTACGCCGTCAGCCACATATGCGAGCCAACCCTCAGCACCATCACTGACTGATTTGCCTTCGATGTCGCTACCGGTGAAATCGTACCACACTATTCCGCCATCGACCGTGACAGTGCCGATCGCCGGGGGTGAGTAGGGCCCCGTCTGCGCAGCTGGAGCGTTATCCCCCTGCGGATAGAAGACGATACCGTTTGCGGGCACCCGAGTGATCTGCCAGGGGGCGAAGCTTGCGACGTTGGAGCCGGAGTTGGTCACCGTGTACTGAGTGACCACAGCGTTCAACGTCGTGTCCCCCCAAAAACGCTTCTCCACTGAAATCGTGTTGTCGCCCATCGTCACAGCTTCGCTGACGAACACGATGCTGCTGGTCGCCGTGTCGATCTGGTGGGTGTAGGAGGCCGAATCAATCGCGGGGGGCCAATCCCAACTCTGGGGACTGGGCCAGAAACTCGAGCCATAGGTGACGGCATTGACGTCCGAGCCGATCAGCAGGTTGGTACCACCGAGAGCGAGACCGGTGACATACCCGCTCGTGCCGTCGCCGGTGAAGGTCACGTCGCCTACTGTCAAGCTGTAGGTCGAACCCGACGCCATGGGTACGACCGTGGCGGGGGCTGCCGGGCCGCCTCCGCTGCCCTCGACAGCCGGCGATGGCGCAGGGCTTGTACTGGACGGAGCCGGTCCTGGTCCGCCACCACCAGCGCCTGGTGGCCCGACTGGGTCGGGCACCGGTTGGCTAGGCGGCATGGCCGGACCAGTTGGCGATGGCGTCACGCCGGTTGCTGGCGGTGTGACCGGCATGTTGGGCGACGTCACAGTGCCTTCGGGCCCTGGCGTCGTGGCGTTGGACGTGCCGGGCGTTGGAGGACTAGGCGTCGGACTCGTCGGGGTAGCGGGGCCCATTGACGAGTTTTGGCTTCCGTCCTTGACGTCGTCGGGACCACATCCAGTTGCCAAGCCCAAGAGTAGCACGGCGCACGAAGCGCCTATTTGTGGACTCAGTCGACGGGTCGTCATTTCCGCCAGTATACGTGGCGGTGCTCCACCTTCAACTGCACGCTCGACCCGTTTCTCAGAGGCACGTTGGTACGATCTGGGTTGGCGTCTCAGGGCCGTTGCGTCTCGAGTCGCATCCAGTCGTGGTACTCGATTCCGGTCAGGTTGCGCCAAATCACACGTTCGCGCCGAGTCGAAGCAGACCGTGCGAACCTGCTGCCCGCCCAGAATCCGCTGTCGTCACCGCGAGTGCCCCTCGAACAAGTCTTCCGGAGGTACACGACCACGCAACGCGGCCCGCAGCGGTTGTGACAATGACTCATAGCCGACGGCAAAGGAGGCGTTCATCCAGCCGAAACCCTCCGTCGCGATGTACGAAAAGTCGGTGTTGACGTTACCGTACTCGGAAAACACCTTGTGGCTGCGGGCGACTACGTCGAACTTTTCGGGCACTGTGCCGTGGTAGTTGGCTGCGCTTTCGACGATGGTGAACAACCACCGGTACATGATGCGCTGCGCGTCGGTGTCCAAGCCCCAGCGCTGCAATCCAGCCCAGGCGAGCATTTGGTGGGGCGCCCAACCGTTGGGCGCCTCCCATTGGCGTCCACCATCGCCGCTGGCGGGTTGCGCACGAACAGCTCCGAGATCATCCCGCACCCACACCGTTGGTGGTTCGATCGCCGAAAGTGAACGGGGAGAGGTGGCCATGAGTCCACCAGCCGATTCCAGTTGTCGAAGTGCGGCCTCGGCAAGGCGTTCTGCCCGCGCGTGATCCACCAATGCGACCCCGCAGGGGTTGTCACTGGACGCCCAAAGTGGGTAGAAGGTCGTGCTGCTCAGGTACTGTGAGCTCTTCTTGCGTGCTCGGTCGTAGTCGAAGAAAAGGCCGTGCTGTTCTTTCCAGAGGTAGCGCTCGATGAGCGCTGCCCTACCGCTCGCGCGTTTACAGAATCCGGCGGTCGTGTACGCTCCGAACTCGCCGGCGAATTCGGAGTGAATCAGCCTCGCGAGGTCTATCTCGTACTTGAAGAGCAAAGCGTTCAAGTCCACGGTAGCGTAGTCAGCGCACCGTTCGTGCCCGTCGTCGAACCATCTGTAGGTGGTGTCGTGACCTGACTCGCGGACGCACCGGTCGTTGGCAAAGAAGTCGTCGATGGCCTTGTCTTGAAGCTTGTCGAGTCGGTAGTCGTTCGCGAGTTTGTCGGCACACGCCAAGAAGTCGGTCTGGCTCGAGGGTTCGGTTCCAGGTGCTTGGCAGTGCCCATGTTCGATAGCGTGATTCTGGTAGAACCATCTGAAATGCCCGGGTTCGACCTCCGGGGGCTGTCCTCGACCTTCACCGAAGTAACGCGCCAAGCAGACGTCGCCCTCGCAGAGCTCCGTCGTTCGCGGGGAGGCGCTCCAGACTTGTTCGTACTCCGCGATTGCAGCGCCCAGGACACGCCGGAGCCAGGCCCGACTGGCGCCTGAATCCGGTAGGCGCTGCCACACCAGGTCGATCATCGACGTCAGAAAAGGCGGCTGGGATCGCGTGAGGTAGTAGCTGCGATTCGCGTTCAGGATCTTTCCGTAGTGCTCTACCTGGTAGGCGTGGTTGTCAACCATCGAACGAGCCAGCGATAGGTGTTCATCCGATTGCACCAGACCCCAGCTGATGAAGAAACTGTCCCAGCCATACATCTCGTTGAATCGTCCTCCGGGTACGACGAACGGCTTGCCCCGTAGTTGCTCGTCGGTATCCAGCATCAGCAATCCGTGCTGATGGGCCATCGTCGTGTGGGCCATCCACTCGTTGCTAACTACGGCCGGCAATTGCACCACCCGCAGCTCTTTTGGAAGATGCGCATTCTGGAAAGCGCGCATCGACCGTTGGTCCCCCGCTGGGATGTAGAGATAGTAGGTCAGTGAGTCGTCTTGGTCAGTCGCGCTTGGGGTGTCACCAGCGTTTGCAGGAGCCGCCCGCTTGGGTGAGGATGCATCGGCCCGCGTCTGGGCAGGGCACCACGGAATCTCCGTGCTCCTACCCCGTCCGACTTTCTCGTCGCTCAGCGCATGCAAAAGCGCTCTCCCGTCCACGTCGATGCGGCGCGTGAGCTCATCCCAGAAGTCCTCGTGGATGCGATGCAGCAAGTAGCTGGCGGGGTCGGCATGGACTCGGGCCGCGTTGACATGGACGAACGGCTGCTCCTCGCGCAGCGCCAGCACGAGTTCCTGGACGAACTGAGCTGCTTCGTGCGTGCGCTCCAGTCGCACGGGTGTCGTTCCGAACTGGGTGACGTATCTTGCAAGCCCGCCGGACGGGGGGGCACAGGGCACACCCGGGCGGCAATTGGGAAGCATGCGGTCCTCGACGGTGAGGCGCGTATCGCCGTCACGGTCTAGATCGGCTAGCGTCTGACAGAGGGTTTCGATTGCCGTCTGGCGAGGCGCACCCCACGTCGCAGACTCCCCCGCGGCACGAGATGTTTGGGCGCCAGGCAGCGGCTTGGGCGGTGCGCTTTGGGGAGGAGGGGGAGCACACGCCGCTATCAGCGTCGCGGCGAATGCGCTCATGGCCCGTCGGATGCGTCCTTCGGTCGTCATGCAGTGGAGTGTAGCCATTTTGCTCAGGCTGCGTGCGTGAACGAGGCGTTGGGCCGAGAATGCCTCGACCTCCGCAAAATCCTCGCTCTTCAGCGGCGCTTTAC
This sequence comes from Polyangiaceae bacterium, assembly GCA_050298815.1. Lineage (GTDB taxonomy): Bacteria > Myxococcota_A > Polyangia > Polyangiales > Polyangiaceae > SZUA-265. Next base: position 106,093 of record JBNKUV010000100.1, on the reverse strand, counting down.
TAGACTCGCGGCAACGGTGGCTGACGCCCCGCAAGGAGTCGAACAATGTTTGAAGATGCCTTCGTCGAGTGGCCCAGCTTTTCCCAAATCCCGCAAGAGGAGTCCCTCACCGTGCCGCGCCCCAAAGGGCAAGCCCTGTCGCCCTACATCTGGTGGAATGGTGAGATCAAGACAGCCCAAGAGCAGAGCATTCACTACTACGCCAATGCGTTGCACTACGGCACAGCCGTGTTCGAAGGGATCCGTTGCTACCCGAGCAAGAAAGGCGCGGTGCTCTTTCGCCTGCGAGACCACATGTTGCGCCTCCTTGGCTCGGCAAAGCTGTACGGCATGAACCTGCCTTACACCGTTGAGCAGCTGTGCCAAGGTGCGATTGACGTGACCCGTGAAAACGGGTTGACCAATGCATACATCCGTCCATTGGCGTTCTTCGGTTACGGTCCGATTGACATCACGCCGAAGAAGGCGTGCAGCGTCAACGTGTTCATCGCCACCCGCGAGCTAGGCTACTTTCTCGGCGAGAAGGCATTGCGCAATGGGATTCGTGCGATGGTTTCCTCTTGGCGCAAGTTCCCGCATGCGTGCATGCCCACCATGGCCAAGGCGAGTGGGCACTACGCCAATAGCGTGCTTGCAGCCCACGAGGCCATCGACCATGGCTTCGACGACGCCATTCTCTTGAATCAAGACGGGACGGTGTCCAGCACGAGTGGTGGCAATCTGTTCTTGGTGCGAGAGCACACGCTCCTGACCAATGACGAGCGCTCTGCGATCGTTCCAGGTATCACTCGAGATAGCGTGCTTGCCCTAGCTCGCGCGGCGGGCGTCGACGTCGAGGTGCGCCCGTTTACCAGGGAAGAGCTTCTGCGCGCCGATGAAGTGTTCATGACTGGCACCGCAGCCGAGGTCACCCCGATTCATGAAATAGACGGCGTGGAGTTCCGAACTGGGAAGCAGACTCTGGCCGCGCAGTTGCAGCGTGCGTACATGGCCGCAGCCACGGGGCGAATCGAACAGCACGCCCACTGGCTGACGCCGATCGCGCGTTGAGCGGAGGTCATCGAACCATAATGGTTCTTCGTCAAGTCCAGAAGCGCGTGCTCGGATCTGGCCTCGCACGTCAGACAGTTGCCTACGGCCTTACCAGTGCCATTGCTGCAGCGATCAATGTCTCTGTCGGGCCGATATTGACGCACTATCTCGAGCCAGCTGACTACGGAATCGCGGCGCTCTTCATGACGGCGTACAATGCCGTATTCGTCCTTGCGTCACTGGGTACGCCCACGGCGCTGCGCCGTCGGTACTACCAGAAGGACAAGGTCGACTACCCTTCCTACGTTACCAGTACGATACTCGCAACCTGCGCCAGTGGCGTGCTCATCACCGGGTTGGCCGCTGCGTCCTACATGCTTTGGGGTAGCGTGAGCATCAGTTGGCTGTGGACACTGACTTTCCTGCCGTGGATGATCGGTCGCTACCTGATCAACGTGACTAGCGCGCTGTTGCAATCTGAGCGGCGCCCACTGGCCTTCGGTATCGTGACCTGGCTCAGCAGCTTGTTGATTGTCGGAACGACACTAGTTCTGGTAATCGCCTTTGGTCTGAGCTGGCAAGGTAGGGTGCTGGGTCAGGTTTGCGGCTCATTGGTCTTGGGGCTGGCCTGTATTGTCGTCATCCGTCGCATTATTGGGCCCGGTTCGAAGTGGGACTTGCGTTGGGCAAAAGACGCGATCAAATTTTCGGCGCCCAGCGTTCCCAATGCTGCGTTGGACAAGAGTCTTCAGTTGGGCGACCGCACCTTCATTGCTGTGCTTGCCGGCATTGATGCAGCGGGGTTCTACACCCTCGGTGCCCAGATCAGCGGATTGACGACGCGAGTCACCACGTCGTTCAGCCAAGCCTGGCAACCCTGGCTATTCGAGCGACTGACAGAAGGAACGGCATCGGCTAAACGCCGAGTCTCGATTGCGTTCTACCTCGCATCGGCGGGCACGATTGCGTTCAGTATCGCGCTTTGGCTCGGTGTCAAATGGGTGTTCCCTTTGATCATCGGAGACAAGTACGCGCCCGCCGTCGAACTCGTGCCATGGTTGTGTCTAGGACTCGCGGTTCGGGGGATGGCGTCGTTGCAGGGCAACTTGATAGTCTTCTCCGAGCGCACGGGGTACCTGGCAAAAATTGGACTGGTGGTCGGGGGCTTGACCTTGCTGATGACTGGCGCGCTCGTGTGGTTCAACGGTGCCCTAGGCGCTGCCCAAGCCGTCTTTTTGACGGCAGTCGCGCGCTTCGTGGCCACCTGGGTCATCGCCAGGCGCCTAGTTCCGCTGCCTTGGCTGTAGCACGAGCACCTACCCTCTGACCCGGGGGCGTGGAGGACTCTGGTCCTGCAACCCCTGTCTTGGCCCAGTCGGGATGCGACAAGCCAATGCTTGCGCCCAGCCGACGCTGCTGTGAGACTGCGCCGCAGCGCGGGCAGCATCCCGCCTTGGTGTTGGAGCAAAGCATTTGACGTTTGTGATGAAGCGGCCCCAAGGGGCGAGCAAAGGTATCGTGGTGCTGACCCGCGCTGAGGTACAGCATGTGTTGGATGACCTGCGGCTAGTGCGCCACGTTCTGTCTGCATTGAGGGAGCAGTACTTGGTCGCCGTCGCCGAAAGCTGGTCTCGGGCACCTGTTGGCAGCGCCGAGTGGGTCGACTTCCACTTCACGCCAAAGGGCGCCGTTTGCTTCGAGGCACCCGGGACCGCCCGCATTCTTCCTTTCGACGCCAGCAGCTTCATACCAGCGTACTTCAGGCCACGCGGAGGAGACCCTCAGTGGGATGTCGTTGCCGTGACACAGGCTACCGAAGGGGCGCACGTCGATCACATGCTGAAGACCCTGCGAGAGTTGAAGGATAGGCGACCTCAGACCCGTGCCATGATTTTCTGCAGGGCCCCGGGTACGTTAGCTAGTCCAGGAACTCTAAGTTGGGTGCTCGAGCAGTATCGTCGAGACTTCACCTCTGAGGGTAGAGATGACATCGCACTGGTCGTATTGCATCCGCAAAGCTGCCCCATGCCACTTCCAATGCGCGATTTGGCGTGGATTTACGGCGCCTGTCGAGCCTATCTTTCATTCGACACGACGGAGCAGTCCCCTGTGGCCGCCAAGCAAGCGCTGCTTGCTGGACTCCCGATTGTGGTGCATCGCGAATGCGAGGGTGGCGTGGTGGAGCTTGCTGAGCCGACCAATAGTCGACTGTTCGGCACCGTCGATGAAGCGGTTCAGGGGCTTTTGGAGTTGCTGGACATGCCAGGTCGCCTGCGCTTCGATACGACGTCGTTGGCACGAAGTTCATCTGAAACACACACGGTCCCCCAACTGCTCGACGCACTGAGAAAGTTGTATCAAGACCTAGCTCTGCCCTTCGACGGTGAGGTCGACACGAGTGACCTCTGCTCCAAACTGAGCCAGTCCATGCCGACCTTGCCGCCTGGCTTGGATATGGCTTGGGGCCACCAGGTGTCGACGCCCACACAAATGCTCGAGCGCCTCAAACAGCTCGTAATGGAGACGTCGGGATCGCCCCCGCTGGGGCCGCTCGGGATGCTCCAAGCCGAGTTGGATTGCCGTCGTCGCACGGGGCAGGTACGGGCTCGCTCTCTCTTCGGGCAGGCACGCCGCATGTTCAAGCGCGCCACGCCTTGAATCGTGTGCAGTGTCCGGGGGGCACTCGCAGTTAAGCTTTCGTCACCACTTCCGCGGTGATGACCAGTTCTTCGGGCGCAGCTGACAGCTCCGCGGGTCGTGCTTGCTCTTGATCGCGCTCGGACAACTCGCGGAGCCATTCGAACGCGATGCGCGATACCCCTGGCAGCGCCGTCGCTGCCGCTGAAGAGCCGATAGCGGTTGCCCAGCCGACGGGCCCCAACGGGCGACAGCCGAAGAAGTGACTCAGCCCCGGCGTTTGTATGATCGCCGCCAATAGTGCCGCCGATCCCAGCCCAGTCGCCAATACACCGCGACTGCCTTGTCCAGAGCTCATAGTCTGACCCAGTTGGGTGCCTACCAGCGCGGCCAAAGCCACGGTGCGGGCGCGTGCGCGGCCACCGGTGAGGCGCGCCGCGGTCCACGCCGTACCTGCGCCGAGTGCCGTCAAGGCGGCGCGCACCGCGATTTCTTTGGTGAGCGGCTTGCCGAGAGTTGCTTCGGGTCCCGCCAGAGCGAGCTTGTCCAAGGTGGCTCGAGTTGGGGGGCGCAGCGCAATCGTCATGGCCGGAGCCACATCTGTGAGCAGGTTGACCAGCAGCAATTGACGAGCGTTCAGTGGCGGGCGGCCCGACAACAAACCGACAGCGGTCGTGAAGCCAATCTCGCCAAAGTTGCCACCCAACAAGATCGATACGGCGTCGCGCACGGAGGCCCACATGGCGCGACCCTCCGCGATTGCCGCGACCAGTGTTTCGATGCGTCCGTCGGTCAACACTATGTCGGCTGCCGCCCTGGCAGCGGGCGTGCTTTGCTCACCGATCGCGACACCTACGTCCGCCAACCGAATCGCTGGAGCGTCGTTGGCGCCATCACCGACCATCGCTACGACGCAGCCGGCTCGTTGCAGTGCGCGTACGATCCTAACCTTTTGCGCTGGTGTCACTCGAGCGAACACGGAGATGTCCGTGATCATGCTGTCGAGGCCCTTGTCGTCCAGATCTGCAAGTTGTCCGCCCGCCATCAGCTTGCGCTCGTTCGTCAAGGAAAGCTCCGACGCGATTGCGTTTGCCGTGCTCGGGTGGTCACCGGTGAGCATGACGGTGCGCACTCCGGCCCGCTGCAAGCCCCGGATCGCCTCAGCCGCGCTCGGGCGCACCGGATCCGTGAAGGCCAGGAACCCCAGAAAGTGAAGCGGCTGCCGCTCGAGCTTCTCAGGGGAGAGTTCGCCCAGGTACTCCTCCGGATGCGCTTCCGCCACGGCGAGGACTCGTAGGCCACGCCGCCCCAGGCGGGCGACCTCGGCTGCCAAGGTTGAGCGTCGTTCAGCGTTGAGCGCTTGAACCTCCGTACCGCTCGTGCGTGTACGACACAATGGCAGCACTACTTCCGGGGCACCCTTGATGCAAATGCGGTACTTCTTGTCCACTTCGCCGAAGGCCGCGTGATAGCTCCGCTCGGATTCGAAAGAGAGTTCGGAGTTGAGCGTCCATCCTTGCGCGTGCGTGGACGCGGTCGTTTGTGCGAGACGTGCAGCTCGGTACAGGGCTTCGTCCGTTGGATCGTGCTCGGGGAAGAGCTCGGGGTCCGGGCTCGCCCGCAACGCCGTGCTGAGGACGTATCGCCGCGTCGGACTGAGGTCATCGACGTTTTCCTTGATTTCGCCGTCAGTAATGAACGCGAGTTCCACGCGACCCTCCGTCAACGTGCCGGTCTTGTCCAAGCAGATGACGTCCACTCGCCCCAGGGCCTCGATGGAGCGGCCATTGCGAACGAGAGCCGCGCTCTTGCTGAGCCGTTGGGCCGCGGCCAATTGCGCGGCTGTTGCCAGCAGCGGTAACCCTTCAGGGACGGATGCTACCGCCAGGCTCACGCCCGAGCCCACCAGTTCGTCCAACCGGCGACCTCGCAAGAGACCGCCGCCAATCACGCCAACGCCAGCTGCCAACGCCACGGGACCGGTCAGGTCCATCAAGTCGCGAAGTCGTCTCTCCACGCCGCCCTGTGCTCGGCTGCGTTTGGCGACAGATGCCCCGCGTCGCATCTCTGTGGCGTTGCCGGTGGCAACTACCACGCCGTACGCACGTCCAGAGGCGATTGCGGTGCCCTCGTACAACATCGAGTCACGGTCCGAGATGTTGCGGTCGAAGCTCGGGTCGGTACCCTTGCGCACTGGTAGCGATTCACCTGTCAAGGAGGATGCATCGATCTCGAGCGAGTGGGCTTCGATGATGCGGCAGTCAGCGGGGACTACGTCGCCGGGCGACAGTAGCACCACGTCACCTTGAACGAGGTCCGTGGCGTCGACTGTAAACTCTTGACCTTCCCGACGGACGCGAGCTCGTGGTGGCTCTGCCTTGGACAGATCGCGAATCTTCTTCTCAGTGCGGTAGCGCTGCCCTCCGCCCACCAAAGCGTTCAGGACCACGACCCCAGCCACCATCGACGCGTCCGCAATGGATCCGACGACCGCTGACAGTCCCGCGCCTGCCGCCAGCAAAGGTGCGAGCGGATTGAACAGCTCGTCCGAGACGGCTTCACCCAACTCCGCCATCGACGTGACCTGCACCATGGGCGGTGCAGTTCGTCTCACGACCTCGTTCCGTGTCAAGCCATCCAAGCCGGTGCCCAGACGTACCAACACACCCCGGGCATCGAGGGCATGCCATGGAGTCGGGTCTCGCGGCTCTGGTAGCTCGAGGCGCTGCAACAGCGCCGAGTGGCGGTACCCATTCGCCATCGAGATCAAGCTTGCAGCGTTCACTACGAACACAACTCGGCGTGTGGTGAGTCGGAGCAGCCCGCCTGCTGAGACGAGCGCACCAAAACTTGCCGCGCCCAGGGCAATGTTGACGGCTTGCTTGCTCAACGCACGGGCTTGGCGGCTCGCCTGAATCAGGAAACGCACTTCGTCCAACGATTGGTGGCAGATGAGATCCGCACCCCACGGAGTTGGCTCGTTCGCTCGCAGGAGCCCTATCCCAATATCAGCCAGTGGTAGGCCCTCGGACTCTCCTGTGGCGACCAACGCGACTGTGTGTCCTTCACGCTGCAGGCGTCGGATGCCGGCGCGAACCCCTTCTGGTTCCGGGATCACGTCATCTGCTTGCAGCCGATCGAGGACTCCCTCGTCGGACGAGGCGATGACGACACGAATCTGTGCGTCGTGAGCCGCGGCGATCAGCTCCTCGACCCCCGTTCGGGCGACGATTTCGACCTCCACGATGGCTACGACGCGTCCGGCTCGTTCGAGGCACAACAGGAGTGCTCCTCCAGCGAGTCGGTCTTGGGCATGGTGCTGCAGCCGGATGTCGACGCTGGCGTCGCTCTTGCCCCACGGGCGCAGCATCCAGAGTCCGTCGACCTGCTCTCGAAGGGGGTGCTCGGGATCGAACATTGCCCGCACACGTTCCCGCGCTGAGACGACCTCGTCCGGATCGTCCGTCTGTAACCCGCCAAGCACGAACTTGTCGCTAGCCACCAGGTCGCCCTGCAGCACGATGCAGTCCAAGCGGTCGAGGCGGCGCAGCACTTCGGGGCGCATGACCATCACACGACGTGCAGACAGGTGCCGACTGAGTTCGGCGCCGAACACTTCGCGGCCAATTTTTGCAGGGCGGGGCAGGCCGCCGAACAATGCAGCGACGGCGCGCTGAAAACTGCGCGTCGTCATGAAGCTCAGGCCGAACCCCGCGAGGGACACCGCCCACGCGCGCTCCGAGTACTCCTCGATTGGTCCACGGGGGAGGGGCGTCGGCCGCTGTGGTTTGGGTTCGGCGCCGACCAGCGGCCTGGGTGACTGCAGTGCCAGCTCGAGCTCGCGCTTGCTCCAAACGTCTCGGCGTGCCTGTAGTTCCCGCAGCAGCGAGTACTTGTGTATCCCGTCGACGGCAGAGCTCATGGGCCGTTGGGCCATCGTCTGCACGGCGGAGTTGAGCAAGGAGAAGACCAGATCCGTCCGCTGTTCTCCCAGCCGCTCGTCCAGGCCCTCGCGGAGACGGCGCGTGCTGCGCACCAACGACAAGAGGGCTACGCCGTTGCCGCTGAAAGGAACGGCGGGGAAGGGCGACATACGCAGGCCGAGACCTACCAAAGTCGCAACAGCGTCCGCGCCGAACTCGACGAGCAGCTGCGCTCCCTGCTCCACATCCACCGGGTGCTGATTGTGTTCATCGAAGCCGGCGTTGTTAACCTTAGACACCTCCTCCGCGTGTTCGACGAGGGCCTCCAGCTCATCAGCGCTAAATGCGTGCTCCTCGTAGGCAAAAACCACCCTGCCGGTGTGGGCGTTGACTTCTACCCATTCCAGACGTTCGAGCGGCTCCGTCAGCGCGCTCAATGCGTCGACCAGCGCCGGCATTTCATCCGCGTCCAGGTTGCGAAGCTCGACATGGGCGCGTCGAGCGCCGACGGCGACGCGGCGCTCGCGCTTTCTGAACAACTTGCCCACACGGCGGGCTACTTCGAACGCCTTCATCGAGAACCGTTCTCGTACCACAAGGAGGGGGCGGACCTTCAATGCCGCTCCGGCCGACGGCGCTCCTGCAGGGGGCTCGCACTTGGGCCGGGCGGCCAAGAACAGATCTCGGGGCGCTCCCCCGAAGTGGCGAAGGGGCCTGTGGCGCCGCCCCGCGCCGGCAGACGCGTTGCGCGACGCCAGCGGATGCGGCAGTCAGAAGCGACACCGGCGCGGGCCTGTGATAGCACCGCGCCCGTGTCGGACCCTCAAGACCCCTCCGGACCCTCTGGCGATCCCGACGATTCGTCGTCGGAATATGTCCTCCACGACCTGACTGAACTGGTCAGAAAAGCGAAACGCGGGTTGCGGCGCGACGTGGCACCGTTGGCGTCGGCGATCGATGTCGGCGGCCTCTTGGTGCCGCTGGCGAAGTCCGTCGAAGGTGTGCCCGTTGGTGAGGTGATCGAGACCGAGGACGAGGAGCTGACGTTGGTACCCCACCTACTGCAGATCGACGACGGCGCGGCGTTCGTCCCGCTGTTCACCGATTCCGACATTCTGCGTAGTCTGGGTCAGTACGTCGAATGGACTACAGAAGGTAAGGAATTGGAGTTTTGCACACTACCTGCCCGCGTGGTCTTGGATCTCGCCCTTCAGCTGGTCGATGGTGAGGAGGTCGTTGGCGCTGTCGTCAATCCGTCCGACGAAAGCGAGCTCTACCTGCAGCGGCACGAGCTTGGGGCCCTGTCGCAGGGGCGTGCGGTGCCGTTGGTTGGCTATGTAGACGCCATTCCTCAACTGCCCGACGAAAAGGTCTTGGTCGCAGAGCTAGAGGAGCCGCCCAGTGAGGAGATGATTGCGACGATTGACGACTGTTTGGATGGAGTTGCTGGTGTCATCGGTTACCGCGTGGAGCAGACATTCAACGAAGAGCGCGACCTAGAGCCGCACCCCACACTCACCATCGAGACTGAAGCAGCGACCAGCGACACTTTCGATAAAGACGAGCTGGGTAGGAAGCTGTTCGAAGGGCTTGAAGGGAAATTGCCGGCTCCGGGGTATATCGACGTCATCTTCGAGGAGAAGGAGGCGGAGTGAAGCGACCCGAGCTGTTGAAAGAAGCTCGGGCGCAGTTGTCGCCCATCGAGTTTGCTCACCTGCGTCTCGCCCGCAAGAGCTTCGAGCCCGGAGCCTTCTCGCGTACTGTCCGATGGTTACAGATGAACGTCGGGCGGCACTGGATCGACCTAGCAACGCGCAATCTCAGGCACATTCACCACACTGAGCGCTTGCCCCAGCTTGGCTCGGAGCAAAGCTGCATCGTCGCGTGCAATCATCGCTCATTTTTCGACCTCTACGTAGTGACGGTGCAATTGATCGAAGCAGGCATGCACCAACGCATCGTATTTCCGGTGCGCTCCAAGTTCTTCTACGACCATCCCGCGGGCGTCGTCGTCAACGGTGCGATGGCCGTGTTCTCGATGTATCCGCCCATTTTCCGCGAAAGAGAACGCAGTGCCCTCAACATGATGGGCTTGGACGAACTGGCGTGGTTGCTCGACAAGGGTGGATGTATGGTCGGATTCCATCCTGAAGGTACCCGTAACAAGGGTGACCCCTACCAACTGCTACCCGCGCGAACCGGCATTGGTCGCCTGGCGCACAGAGCACGAGTGCCCGTCGTGCCGGTGTTCACCAACGGCCTCCTAACGGAGGACCTCCCGAAGCAGATCCGAAGCAACTTCGACGGAACCGGTGTGCCAATTCACACCGTCGTTGGTGAGCCGGTGGATCTAGCGGATCTTCTCGACGAACCTGCCTCGCAAGGTGTGTTCAAGCGCATCTCGAACAGAATACGAGACTCCATCGTAGCGCTTGGCGCAGAGGAAGCCGAGATCCGCGCGGCGCACGGCACCTGAATACCAAACTGGGCCCACACGCTGCTCTGGGCCAAGGGTCGCGTAGTCTTCAGTGAGACGTGCAGCCGGCTCCGCCTGGCGCCAAGCGCAACGCGTTGACCTCTTGACGCAAGCCTTCGTGCGTACCTCCCGGCAATGAGACGATCCGCTCCGTGCAGTGTGCGCATGCTTTCGACCCCACGGCGAAGTGCGTCCAGATGATTCCATCCTCTAAGCTGCTGCCGATTGGAGTCAGTGACGGGTGCTCCACTTCACCGGGCAGTACCGCGCAACTCAACAGGAGAGCGCACATCATCCAGAAGAACGACGCCCCTCTGCCTCCGGGCCGAGATGCCTCCTTCCTCCGGTGCCGTCGGATCAGAACAGTCATGGCCAGCAGAGGCCACCAGCTCGATCGGCCCGGGTCCTGGGGGGCCACCATGGCACCACCGCACCCGGCGACCTCGTCCTGAGTGGGCGGCGCCTCGTACAGCTTTGCGACAGCACCCTTGTCTGTGGCGTTGAGGTCGCGCTTCTGGACCTCGCCAGAGCGCGATGTGGCGTACATGGTTGCTTCCGCGTCGTCGTTTTCTTCCGGCAACCCCAGCAGGTGTCCCACCTCGTGGGTCAGCACGTTTTGCAAGTCGTACGGCATGCCGGTGTCACCCTCACCGGCCAACATGGCGAAAGCGAACTCGCCGTTGAGCACAATGTCCGCGTCCACGATTCTCCCCGTGGCCGCCTCCGACGTGACAATGGTTACCCCAAGCGCTCCCTTGGCGACCGAAGCGCCGCCGGGAACGTACCGAATGGTGCTCTTGTTGCCCTGGCCTCGGCGAAAGCCAATGTCATCCACGTTGCCACGTGTGGGCACGAGTGTGGGAAGGTTGCTCTCTTCGCGTTGCCAGGCGGTGACCGCCCCCACAACAGCTTCGTAGGCATTTCGGTCAATCTGCTCCAGGGAGTCGTCGACCACCAACTCGACGGACGATTGCGTCCAGTGAGACGTTCCATCGAGGGGGGCCGCCTTCGATTGAGCGCTCCAAGCGAGGGCCAGGGTCACGATTGTCAGGGCAGATGCGAATGTCTTCGTGCGCATCACTGAGAGCAAACGGCGTGGGGCCCTCAGTCAGCAGTCGCTTCAGTCACACAAAGAGCTTTTGTCGTCGAGCTGAACGAGGTACACCTCGGGTGACCCTTATTGGAGCTGTCTTCCGTGAATCTGAACGACCTAGCCCGAATTGAAGTGCTCGACCCTAAAGGTCGCCCCGTCTTCTTCGGTACACTTTGGGAAGACAAACCGGCGGTCATTGCGCTTGTTCGTCACTTCGGTTGCTTGCTGTGCTTTGAACAGGTGTCGGACATGCTCACCCTCGGCCCTGACATCGAGGCTGCCGGGGCGCGGTTGTGCGTTCTGGGTAATGGTAACCCTTTGCACGCGAGTGTATTCATGGACGAGGCAGGGCTGTCCTCCCACGTCTACACAGATCCTGCGCGGATCATTTACAAGCGCCTAGCCATGCGGCACGGAGTCTTCTCGACGGTCAACCCAACCAGTACCCGACATGCACGTCGTGCTTACCGGCGGGGCTTTCGCCAGGTCGGTACGCGTGGGGACCCATGGCAGCAGGGCGGAGCACTCGTCGTCTGTCCGGATGGCACCGTGTCGTTTGTGCAACGCTTCAATGTCGCAGGGGACCAAGCGGATTTGGCGGAAATTCGTCACGCCGTGCGACGATGTCCTTGAGTCACAACCAGGGCTGGGCGCGGCCAATCAAAGACTCGCGCCGACCCACGGCGGGTCCATCGCTGGCCATGGAAGGTTGTGTGCTGCCCTGGCGGTGCACGGGTCAAAGCCAGGGGTTGACCGAGGCTGTAGCGATAGGGGCGCGCCTTCCGACGACGAGCCGTAGGCATAGGGCCAAGATGAGCAGGAGCGTGGTGGCCAGGAGCGCCCAGGTGTTGGCCTGATGCATCCAAACGGGCCACGTCCCCGAGACCCAAATCAAGTCGGCAAGCGACGCCATGACGGTCAACGGCAACAGCCAACGCCAAAAAACAGGGGTGAGAACCCGCTCGGGCACCCTAGGCAGCACGCTACGTAGCCAGGTTGCTGCGATGAACATCGCGGTGAGCTTTAGTTGAAGCACGGCCAAACCCACGGCCCTGGCTGGGACAGGCAGCGAGCTGAGAGCCAGAGGGACGTTGGGCCCCCCCAGGTAGACGACCACGAAGAGACCAGATATGCCCCAGGTGCCCGTGTCGACGAGCAGTTGAGTCAGCGAGTTCCTCGTTCGGAGCCCCTCGCCAAAGCGGACCACAGCCAACAGCGAGACGCCGCAAAGCAGCGCCAAGCTCGACAAGTACGAGCCGACGGAGCGGAACATGCCAAACTCCCAGAGCGCGGCACCCTGGTCTGCGGCTGCCCCTTCGATAGATATGCTCGCCCGCTGCAATATCGCGGTGCCGACGGCGACTAGTACTGTCAGATGAACGGCGCTTCCTCTGACAAGCGCACTCAACGCGGCTGTAACACTCCAACCGCGCCGCTTCCGTCCGCCTCCGAGGACCTGGGCCAAGCACAGCAAGGCAGCGGAACCTGCGTAGGCTAGCAGCAGATCGAAGTCACCTACCGCGGGAAGTATCTGGGCATAGGCGGCGCCAAATAGGGCACTGATGCAAATGAACGGGACACTGCCGAGCACGACACCGCTCCAGCGCAGCGCATGCTGTCGCCGCCGAATGCGAGGGTCCATCGCCTGAGCGATGGAGGTTTCTAGAACCGCGACGCCCATTGCCAACGGACTTCGGCACAAGACCAAGAACGCAGCAACTATTGCGACCGCGACCAACGTCCAATGCCACGCCCGGGGTGGTTGAGGCCGAAGACCCGCCACATCCAGATCCAGGGCGATTGGATCCAAGAACTCTGGCCGCACGATGGTCATTGCGGCGCGCGTCGACCCCTCTTTGGGCGATAGGTCCAGCGCCGACAATACATTGACTCCCTCGAACTGAACGATGCAGTCCCCGGTAGCTAGGGGGCCAACCTCCTGGTTTTTGTCGATGGAAGCGACGCACAAGGCGCCTCGTTCGGACCTCTCCAAAGTCCAGCCGTAGCGCTCGAGGAGTTCTTCGTGGCCAGCGCTACTCTCCGCGTCCGGCTCCGTGTCGAACTCGGGAGTGGCGAAGAAGTCCAACTCGACATCCGATGCTTCGCCCGTGATGGGCGGAGCGCCCTGAGTGCGCGGGGCGAACGCTACCTCGAGCCGACCGCGGAAGGTGGCGTGATGCACGTTGCCCGAGTCTCCCAGGAACGCGTCGACGAACTCCCGCGTCAGCCGTATCTCCAGATCGGTGCGGGACCTGGACAACGCCGTCGCTTCGACTCGTAGCGGCTCGGCCGCTTCGCCCACGCGGTGGGTGATGCCGTCGAACGTGATGGTCGCCCGGGCGCCCTCCACAAACCCTTCGCCGGATACGTGCAGTTCGTCGCGTGGCTCCGCAGCGGTCGGACGAATTTCTCCCACGCCGAGCAAATGTGGGGCCTGCTTGCCGCAAGCTACGAACACGAAGATCGCGACCCAGAAAAGTAGCGTCAGCCCAAATATCGAAGGACCTGTGGTCTTGAGGGGGCGGCGCATCCCAGACCTATAGTGGGAGTACCTCTGTTTGGGCGAGAATCCGGCAGCCACATTCTTGGCCGCTCTGGAGGTTGTCCCGTAGCTTCATCCCGTGAACGCTGAGTCAACGAGTTGGATTCGCTCGCTGAGCCGAATCCGTCGTATTCATACCGAGCTCGCCAGGTCGCAACCCTACCGCGACGACGGGCTCGTGCCGGGGCCGGCGGCGTCTTCCGCAGCTCTCGAGCGCGCGGAGGCACGATTGGGGGTTGCGCTACCACCGAGCTACCGCGAGTTTCTGCTCCGGCATAACGGTTGGGAAAGGTTCTACGATGGAGCCAGCCTGCTTCGCGCCGAGGAGTTGGGCCAGGCGAAGCACCTAGAAGGCGCGCGATCACTACTACGGGCATCACTGCCAACACGTGACGGTGCAGCGCCACGGTTGCTCCCCTTCGGCATCGACTCACAGATGTGCAGTATCTTTGCCTTTGACGTGAACGTCGGCTCCGCCGAGAAGCCGGTCGTTGCGTGGGTTCGAGAAGTTGGGGTTCGGACCAGCAATTTTCCAGACTTTATGGAACTTCTGGCAGAGTTTTCCGCCGCCGAGCTGCATTCTTCGCGCCAGGCGGATGCTGTGAATCTGATGCCCGACACTGCGTCAAGCGCTGCTTGACGCTTCTACAGAGAATTGCTTTTCTGTCTTCCCCAGGGGTGCGGCTGCTTCGCCACCCTGTGCTTTCTCCCAGGGGTCCCAGAAGGGCAACGCCATGCTGGATTCGGTTCCATACGAAAACTCGCGCGAGTCGGGCTCTCGCGTCATCAAGCGCTATTCGAACCGAAAGCTCTACGACACGAAGGGCAGCAAGTACGTCACCCTGTTGCAGATCGCTGACATGGTGCGCGCGGGAGAAGAAGTTCGCATTATCGACAATTCCACCAAGGAAGATAAGACGGAGGTCACCTTGGCGTTGATCATCTCCGAGGAGCTGAAAAACTCCCCGGGTGGCATCCCCCTCACCACGTTACGTGCTCTGATTCGCCACGACTCGGTGCCGCCGGTGTCGGGCGTGCAAGCCGCGGATGGCCGTAAGGCGTCCGCTGCCCTGGCGGCGCTCGCTGCGCGGGGGGTCGGTTCCCTATTTTCACAGGAGGCCCAGGTGGGCGATCAGTCAGACTTCAGCGCAACCCGCGCACGACTCGAACAATGGCAAGCCGCGATCGACGAGCGAGTTCGCTCGCTCCCGGACAGTGACACGGTTGTTGAGCTACAAGGTCAAGTTAAGAAGTTGGGCGAGCGGCTCGCTGAGTTGGAACGGCGCCTGGCCAGAAATCCGGAATAACCGCGTGGCAGCCAGGGTTAGCCCCACGTGACCGTGGCAAGAGCAGCATCTGAACAGTCGCACTTGAGCGATTTTGCTCAGGAAGTAATGGCGCACCTGCCTAACATGATGGGTATGGCCCGGCGGCTGACCCGGAGCGTGGTTGAGGCTGAAGACCTCGTGCAGGACACTCTGGTCAAGGCGATTCGCGCCAGAGACCAATACCAGGCAGGGACCAATCTCCGGGCCTGGTTGTTCCGCATTCTGAAGAACACGTTCATCAACAAGTATCACCGGGGCCGGATAGAGAAAGCCGCGACCCAGATGCACGGTGGCGACCCTATCGTCGACGGCTGGATTGGCACGGCCAGCGTCTCTGCCATGCGCGACCCGGAGGCAAACCTGCTTCGGCCTCAGCTCGAGCGAGAAATCCAAGCCGCCATCGATGAACTACCAGAAGAGTTTCGAATGGTGGTCATCCTGGCCGACGTCGAGGGCTTCGCCTATCGGGAGATCGCGGAGACTCTCGAGTGTCCAATCGGGACCGTGATGTCCCGCTTGCATCGTGCCCGTCGGATCTTGAAGACGAAGTTGATCGATCAAGCGCGCGAGCTCGGTCTTGTTCATCCCGAACCCCAGGTGGGGGAGGGCGAGATGGGACAGGACCCAAAAGACAATGAGCCGATTGATCTTCAAACGTACCGCAACGCTGGTGGGAATAAGGGCTAAGGTTGGTGTCTGTGATGAATTGCCGCCAAGTCGAACCACTCCTCGAGACCCATGTCGATGGGGAGCTCTCGCCCGGGCAGACTCTCGAAGTGGATGCCCATCTTGATCGCTGTGGTCGCTGCGCAGAACAAGTGTCTTTCATCAATGCGATGAAAGGAAGTACTCGTCGCGCCCTGCTGAATCAGGCGGATCCATCGGCGGCATTCTTCGTCAGGGTTGAGGCCGCGATGCTGGCAGAAGAGGATCGCCAGGCGGCACGTGAGGATAGTCGTCCTTGGTATACGCCTTGGCGGAGTATGCTTCCTGCGTTGGCCATGGCGGCTGGCGTGATGCTGTGGTTCGCAGTTCGCGGGGATGGCAGCGAGGCGCGCTCGACAAGCGTTCACGGTCCGTCCGTTGCAACGGCGCAGATGGGTCTCGAAGGCGCGTTGGATCGTCTGATTGACTATCACTCGTCCCCTCCACTGCCTCAAGTCACCGAAGCGAATTTGTTGCCAACTTTTGAGCCCAACGTTGGTGTTCGGATCCGGGCACCCCAACTCGATCAGTATGGTGCCACTTGGGTTGGAGCCAGTTTGGTTCCAGTGGAGCAGCATCAAGCGGCCTATCTTCGCTACCGCATGCCAGGCCATCGAGTGACGGTTTACGTCTACGATCCCCGGAAGGTGGCGGTGCACCGTCGGCTGGAGAAGCGTGTCATCGACAACGCGTCGATCTACGTCGGGCAGTGGCGAGGTTACTCGGTAGCTGCGCGGGAAAATAGTGGGGTCGGATACGCGATGGCAGCGGACCTTGATGCCCAAGCGATCACGCAGTTGATCAGTTCGATTCACTGAGCCCAGAGCTTCGGGTAAGATTGCGCTCGCGGGCGTTACTGACTGCGCACGTACGACGCTTTTTTTCCAATACTCAGACGACGGCGGTGTCGTACGCTGATGGCGACGCGGCTGCTGTACATGCAGAACAAGAAGCAAACCCACCTGGCTCACATAGCGGTGCTCGTCCGGCGCATGCGCGTCGGCTCGGTCATGCTCAAGAGCTGGTCGTTGGCTATCGTCGGTGCCCTACTCGCAGTCGCATCCCTTCCAGAGTACGTGCGTTTCAGCTGGTTGGCGCTTGCGATGGCTGTCGGGTTTTGGCTATTCGATGCGCATCTTTGCCGACAGGCGCGCCTCTTCAGAAAGACCTTCGACCGCGTCTCGCAGCAAGAGGAGCACGAGATCGATTTTTCGACGGACACTAAGGTTGTCGATTGTGAACAAGAACGTCTGTCTGTGGTGATGTTTCGAATGGGTGTGATGGGTTTTCACGGCAGCGTCGTAGTACTCACGGCGATCGCCCAGCTCTGGCTAGAATGACACGCCTGAGTGGCTGCCCCCCGGCAGCTGACTCGTGGCTTAAGGTTACCTACCGATGGATTTGACGACTGCGTGCCCGAACTTTCTGGGATCAGCAGCGGCCCACTTGTAGTCCCCCTCAGTACTGATGATCTGGACGGCGGTGCTCGTGAACCGGACCTGGCCCACAATTTCGCCGCGGCGTTCCAGGTCGCGTACGTGGGCTCCTGGCGTGCTTCTGGGAACCAGGATCGTCGGCCCCGACGGTGGCATCTGAAAGCGCGGCTCGTCCAGGACCTGTTTGGGCTTCAACCCGAAGGTCAACATCGACGGAACAATCTGGCTGACGTTGGTAGCGATGGTGAGTCCACCCGAACCGCCAGCGCCAAGCACGGCATGTCCGTCTTTGACGACGATTGTGGGTGTCATGCTCGACGCTGGGCGGGCACCTGGTCGTGGCCGATTGGGGCTCTCGGCCAGACCGAACAACTTGGAGTGCTCGTCTAGGGTGAAGTCGTCTAGTTCGTCGTTGAGTACGATGCCAGATTGGGGCGCCGCTAGTTTGGCTCCGAAGCCACGATTGACCGTTGTCGTGAGGGATACCATGTTTCCGCCGGCATCGGCTGTGACCAGGTGGTGGGTGCCGTGTTCCTCCATTGCGAAACGTGGGATGGCATGAGTTCGGCCGAGCGAGATCATCGCACGACGCTTGGAGATGTGCTCCCGGCTCAACAAGCGGTCCAACGGCACGGCTTCCAGCTCTGGATCTCCAACGAACAGCATGCGGTCCGCGAACGCACCACGAAACGCTTCGGCTAACGCATGTTGGTAGGCTGCGGTGTTGTGACCGAGCTGTGCCAGTTCTGTCTTGGAGAAGAGCGAGAGGGTCTGGGCCAGCATCAACCCTCCGGCAGAGGGCGGGGGCATAGTAAATACTTCGTACCCCTCCCATTGGACCTTGAGCGGTGTGCGTTCCTTCGGGCGATACGTTGTCAAGTCCTCCAATGCCAGTGCGCCTCCTCGGGCACGGGTGGTGTTGACCAACTCCGCCGCAATGCTGCCTTCATACAGGGCTTTGGGGCCTTCCTCCGCGATGCGCCTCAAAGTGACACCGAGCTTCGGGTTCTTGACCTTGGCGCCAGCCTTCAGCGACGAAGAGAGCCACAGACCCTTCAGGAAAGGATCGCCACGCAAAGCGTCCTTACCCCACTCCAAGGAACGCGCCAGGTGCGGACTCACGGAAAAACCCTGGGTCGCCGCTGTAGCGGCAGGGCTTACCACGTCTTTCCAGGATCGCTTGCCGAACCGACGGTGCAGTTCGTAGAGGCCTGCCACTTCGCCGGGCACTCCTACCCACTTGCCGCGCTCGTCCGCGGTGAACGGACGGTTTTCAAACGCCGCGGTATCGATTGCCGCCGGAGCAGTCTCACGCGCGTCGATGATCACAGTCTGTTTGTTCTGCGCGTCAAAGTAGTTGATGAAGCAACCTCCGCCGACCCCACTGGAACTCGGGCTCGTCACACCCGCGACCAACGCTGCAGTGACCGCTGCATCCACCGCATTGCCCCCGGCCAGCATTTGGCGCAGCGCTTCCGTGGTCGAGCGCGCATTCTCCGTCGTGACGGCAACCTGTTTCGGCGGACCTGCAGCGCCGGTGTCCGGGGCGGTCCACAAGAGAGCGCTGCCGACGAAGACAGAGGCCCACATTGGTGCCCAGCGTTTGCGGAGGGCTTCGAGCGCGCGTCGTCCCATCCGCCGACGTAGCTGTTTCCATCGTACGTTGTCGCTCATGAGCCGCGTTATACGCGGACCCGCCTTCATCGCCAACGACTCAAAAGGACCAGCGCACAGCGGATGTGCCCTGGCGGTCACTCAGCGGACCCGGTAGTCTCCGAATTCCCAACGTGTTCGGGACTGCAGCAGCCGGGACGCAGCATGTCAGCCCGGCGCCAGCGTCACGGAGACTGAAGAGACGAACTTTCTGACCCGGAGGCACTTGTGTCTTGGGTCGCTACTGAACGTCGGTGTGTAACTCCGGCGCTGAGCTGGGGCTGTGCCCCAGTCCGAAACTTGGTTTCAGTCTTGGGGGCCGAGCGGGGTGACTAAACCTGCGCTATGGGAGAAGATGAAGGTGATGTCGTCGCAAAGTTGCTCCATCTGTCGCATGCCGGTCGAACCGGGAGCGGACGCGTGCAGGAACTGCGGGGCGCCGGTCGTCGGCGGTATCGTGTCCGGCAAGGTACCGGGTTTGGGGACTCCAAAGCGTCGCGGGCGGGGGATCCTGTTGTCTGGGATTGTCGTCGCTGGGGTAGTCGTTGGGTTAGCGGCGGTGGTTGGCCAACAGGATGTCGAGAGCGAAACCGCCGCGATGGGTGGAACGCTCCGGATCGCCGAAGTGGATGACGCGGAACCGCAGGCCCAAGCCGACCAATCCTCAGAGCAAGAGAGCGTTCAACGAGTGTTGGACGCAGACGAACTCGAAGTTGCCGAGCCCGAGGAAACAACCGGCCCGGGCTTGATCGAGGTCAAGTATCCCGCTCGCGTGTTGTCGTCGAAAGGCAATAAGGTCAAGGTGGGCGCTCCGTGTGTGGTCAACGTGCGCGTGCTCTCAGGGCATATCAAGGACCTCGACGTCACTTGTGCCCAGAAGATGTTGTACGATACTCGCACGCCGCTCAATGGCATGGCGCGAGTTGGCGGGCAAGTGTTCGAACGCGCGGGGGATGGGGAACAAGAGTGGCGCTACAGACTTCAGTACTCGGACACTGGAACGCGCTCCCAGCGCAGCCAGGTAACGCTCAATTCACTGACTCAGGAGGGGGCGGTCTTCAGCGAAGCGTTCGAAGCGTTTCGGGTGGAGTTTCGACTTTCAGAGTATAGTCTGCCGAGAGAGGGGGCGCCGATCTTCGAAACCCCCCGCGAAGTTTTGCCACTGCGGCGGACGGCTCAGGTGGAGTCAACCCATGGCACGATACCCAAGGTTCCGACAGCTTGCTCCATCGAAGCGCGTTTCCTGGAATCGACCCGCGGTGGGCCTCGTTGCAAAACACAGCTGTCGTGCGGCAGCCGCGTCCTGTACGGTCGAGGGAACTCGGGGCTTGGGCCCTGCGAAATCGAAGACGGTGCCATCGCTCGTTTCGCTGACGAAGAGGAAACGCATCAGGATGGTGATCCGAGCCTCATTCTCCAGGTTGCGGATGGAAGCATCCGTCTTTCTGACTCTCCGAGTCAGCAGAGCTTCTCAATGACCTTTCGCTTCGCGAAGTGACATGGCCCCAGGCGTTTCAGACGGACAGCTAGCATTGCTGGCCCGTAGAAAGGACATCGAGCGCATCTGCGGGCAGGGGTCGTGTGTTGTCTCCGCGCCGACGGGGACTGGCAAATCCACACTCGTTCCGCGATGGCTGCCCGGAAGGGTCCTCGTAGTGGAGCCCAGACGAGTTGCGTGCCAGGCGCTCGCGCGGCGCGTAGCTGAACTCGATGGCGCAGAATTCGGGCATGAGGTGGGCTACCGCGTTCGCGACGACGACTGCACGTTGGATACCACACGTATCGTTTACGCGACGCCGGGTGTCGTCCTTCAGAACCCAACTTGGGCTGAAGGCTTCGACCATGTCGTGTTGGACGAGTTTCATGAACGCCGTCTGGACACCGATTGGCTCTACGCCTACTTCAAGTCGCGGGGAGTCCGTCTCGTTGTCATGTCGGCGACCATGGACGCCGAACGCATAGCTCAGCATCTGGAAGCCGAACTCGTGGAGGTGGAAGCCCGCGCCTATCCCGTCGAGGTGGACTACCTCGGCTCGGGGTCTGAGCTTCCGGAAAACGGTGACTGGCTCCGGCTGACCCTAGGCGCCATCCGCCGCCTCCCGGCTGACTCGGGGGACGTGCTGGTATTCTTGCCTGGAAAGGGTGAGATCCGCCGGTTGGCAGACTTGGTGCATTCGGGTGAACATGGTGACATCTTCGAGTTGCATGGTTCGCTGCCCCTCGCCCAGCAGGCGCGCGTGTTCGAGCCCGCTGCACGGCGCAAGATCATTCTGGCGACCAATGTTGCAGAAACGTCTCTGACATTGCCTGGAGTGAGAACCGTGATCGACACGGGTTTGGTGCGACGAACTCACTACCACGCCGGGCGAAGCACCCTGGCCTTGAGCAACATCGCCAAAGATAGCGCCACGCAGCGCTCCGGCAGAGCGGGGCGCACTGCGCCCGGTCGCTGTTTTCGGTTGTGGGGCAAGGCAGCGCAGCTACAGCCGCACACACCGCCCGAGGTGCAGCGCGAGGGGCTGGCGGAGTTCGTCCTTTGGACAGCTGCCTCTGGGTTGACAATGGACTCATTGCCCTGGCTCGACGCACCTAGCGCGGAGGCTCTCCTCAATGCTACGACCGACCTGCGGGCATTGGGAGCCATTGACGAAACGCTCGGCGTTACCGAGCGTGGTCGGCGACTACATCGCTTGCCCCTCGATGCCTGGTATGGGAGAGTGCTCGTCGAGGCCGAGGCGAAGGGGACATTGGACGACTGTGTCGACTTGGTCGCTGCGTTGTCTCACGTGCCACGCATTCAATTGGCAGTGCCAGAGGATCCCTCCGCGGTCACTCCTTGCGATGCTATCGCGCTGGTGGAGGCGGTTCGCGGCCAGTCGACGGGGGCTCGAATCGACGCGCGCCGGGAACTCTCGCGGCGGCGTAGGCGTTTGCGGGCGATGATGGGGCTCGCTCAGGAGCTACCAACAGCGAGCCCCCAGCGGGACGCATTGCTCGAAACCATCGTCGCTGCTGATCCCCGCTCAGCTCACGTGGCTCGGGTTCGCAAGCAACGTACTGCCTGGGCCGCGGGCGGTACGGAGCTGGCGCTCGACCGCGCTAGCTACGCGGCGTGCGGCAAAGGGGCTGATGCGATCGTCGTGCTGGAGACCCACACGAGTGGCGTCGGAAAACACCGACGCTCAATCGCGACTCGGGCCAGCGTCGTCAGCTTATCGTTCTTGAACAGGCTGGGTTTGGGTCAACCACAGGTGCGTTCTGTCAAGCGGGTTGCGGGCAAGCTGGTGGCCATTGTGGATCAGGTTTACGTGGGCAAAGTGCTCTCGAGCCAGGAGGTGACACCAACGGGTGAGGTGGCCAGAGCGGCGCTTGTCGAACTGCTCACGGATGGCCGCGTATTTCGGGATGCCATCGAGGAGACGAAGCAACGGCTACGGCGGCGGGCGCTCGCCCACAGCTTGGCGAGGGGTACTGGTTTCGAGCATCTGGGGTTGGCCGATCTTCCCGCCCCACCCGAGCTCCGCGATTGGCTGCAGCAGCGAGTGACTGAGCTCGGGGTAGACTCCGCCGACGATCTGGAACTGCTCAGCTCGGACGACTTTCTAGCACAGGACGTCGGGGCAGAGTTGCTTCCAACCCTGCAGGACGAGTTCCCACTGACCGTCGACATGGGTGACTGTCGTTATGCCGTCGAGTACGACCTCGGCAAGCGGCAGGTGTTGTTGACCATTACCAAAGGGGCCCGCGCAACTCCGCCACCGCTGAGCTTCCTGCCGAAGTTTCGGGGCTTCCGCGTGTGTGTCGAAGCAGGGCGACGGATTCACGTGCTGCGCGAAACGAGGCGCTAGCCCGCTTTCCCAGCCGGCCCGGCCGGAGCGTCGAGTAGCAGTCATAGAATTGGCTGTTCGGCGTTCTCGCACTCCCCTAGGCCGAGGCGCAGACCTATTCTCCAAGCCAAGGTTTTCAAAGATGCGCTTTTTGTTCGTGATGGACCCGTACGCCACGATGGCACCAGACAAGGACACGAGCTTCGCTTTCATGCGGGCTGCTCAGGCCGCGGGTCATCAGTGTCTGCATTCACTCGTTGCCGACGTTAGCAACGAGGGCAATGTCGTCCGCGCCTGGGCACGCCCGCTGTCGGTGAACAACGAGCCGCCCCACGTTGTCGCGGGCGAGGTTCAGCTGTGCGAGGTTGCCGAGCTGGATGCAGTGTTCGTTCGCAAGGATCCACCGTTCGATGACGCATACTTGCACCTGACTCAGCAGCTGGATTTGGTCCAACGGCGGACGTTGATCATCAACGAGCCGCAAGCCCTGCGGGACGCGAATGAGAAGCTTTTTGCGTTTCACTTCGCTGAATTCATGCCCAGGACGCTGGTGAGCTCCAATACCGACCAGATGTTGGCCTTCTTGAAGGACGTAGGGGGCAAAGCCGTCGTCAAGCCGTTGGACGGCGCGGGTGGAGCTGGTGTGATGGGAGTTACCGGAGGTGACCGCCACAGCCGCGGGATCTTGGACTACGTAACTCGAGAAGGGAAACAGCTTGCGTTGATCCAAGCGTTCCAGCCGGAAGTGGTCGGTGGAGACAAACGTGTTCTGCTGCTCGATGGCCAGTTGCTGGGAGCCATTCGACGCGTGCCTCGAGCAGACGATATTCGTGCCAACATTCACGTCGGTGGCCGCGTCGAAGCGTGTGAGTTGACCACCCGCGAGCAGGAACTCGTTGCAGTGTTGGGCCCGAAACTGAGCGAGCGAGGCTTGTTCTTTGTGGGCCTCGACTTGATCGCGGAGAAGCTGATCGAGATCAACGTGACGAGCCCCACGGGCATTCAAGAACTCGGCAGGTTGACGAACACCCTCCCAGAGCGAGACGTCATCCGTTGGGTGGAACAGCGCGTCAAGGCGTACGGTCCTCGCGCAGACTGAGCCGCTTGCTCCCAGAGTCTCACCCGCTTGTGGGCGCGCTTCGACCAACTCCTTGCTGGATGTTCAGGTGCCGACAGGGCTCGCCGTTGTGCACTGGCCGGCGGGATCGCCCGGCAGTCGCTGCGAGGCGAGGCACCGGGCAGACCAACCGTGCAGCGGGTCGCGCGGCTCGTTGCAGCCCCAGCAGAATTCCTGCGAGGTGTCCGCCGACAAATCGGGCCTCCACCGACCCCAGACCAGGTTGCCCTGAGACGACCGGTTGCCCGCAAAGTCGCGCTTGAACCGGCTTCAAATCGCAGGGATTGTTGTCCTTCGCACAGCGCACTCCGCCCGGAGCGCGATCTCCCACGCAAAGGACACTCAATGTCTGTCGATGATTCGACCTCGTACGACCAACCCCCGATGTCAGTGGTTCCCGCTAGCGGCGCTCGAGTCGGCATGGCGATGCCCGTACTCAAGCGAGCGGTGTTGGATCACCTTCTGTACACCTGCGGCAAGTCCCTGGATGATGCGACCCCTCTCGACCTCTACACCGCATTGGCTCACAGTGTGCGGGACCGCCTCGTGCATCGCTGGTTGGTGACGGAGCACACGTACGAAGAACTCGACGTCAAGCGAGCTTACTACCTGTCCAGCGAGTTTCTGGTCGGGCGTTCTCTTGGCTTGGCCCTGATCAATTTGGGCCTATATGACGCCGCAAAACACTTGATGGACGAGCGCGGGTTCGATTTGGATCAAATCCTGGAGCAAGAGGGAGATCCGGGGCTGGGTAATGGTGGTTTGGGGAGGCTTGCGGCGTGCTTCATGGACTCCATCGCAACGCTCGAGTTGCCAGCAATGGGCTATGGTATCCGGTATGACTACGGTATCTTCGAGCAACGAATCGAGTCGGGTTATCAGGTTGAACGGCGTGATGACTGGCTTCAACACGGCAATGCCTGGGAGATCCCTAGACATGACCTCGCGCAGACGGTCCGTTTTTATGGCCGAGTCGAGACACAATACGACGAGCGCGGGAATTCCCGCGTGGAGTGGTTGGACGCGAAGGAGGTTGTTGGCCTACCCCATGATTCCTTCATCGTTGGCCACAACGTGAACACGGTCAACACGCTGCGACTATGGTCTGCTCGGGCGACCGCTTCATTCGACTTGCAGTTGTTCAACGAAGGCGACTTCCGTCGAGCCGTTGAAGAGAAGATCGATAGCGAGAACATCTCGAAGGTCCTCTATCCCAACGATGCAACCGTCGAAGGCAAAGAGCTTCGGCTCAAGCAACAGTACTTTTTCGTGGCCTGCTCGATTGCAGACATCGTGCGAAGCTACAAGGATCGTCACGAGTCGTTCCACGACTTTCCCGACAAGATCGTCATTCAACTCAACGATACGCATCCCGCCATCGCGGTGGCGGAGCTCATGCGCGTGTTGATCGACGAAGAGTATCTGGACTGGGATATGGCGTGGAACATCACCCAGCGGTCGTGTGCCTACACGAATCACACTCTGCTGCCAGAGGCGCTGGAGATGTGGCCCGCCAGCATGTTCGAAAGGCTCTTGCCGCGACACCTGCAAATCATCTTCGAAATCAACCGAAGGTTCTTGCGACAGGTCGAGATCCGCTGGCCCGGAGACGTTGGACGTTTGCAACGTTTGTCGCTGATCGCCGAAGGAGGCGAGAAGCAAGTGCGCATGGCACATCTCGCGACGGTCGGTGCGTTTTCGGTAAACGGCGTCGCGCGACTGCACACAGACCTGATCAAGTCGGATTTGATGCCAGATTTCTACGAATTGTGGCCCGACAGGTTCAACAACAAGACGAATGGAGTGACGCCGCGTCGCTGGTTACTGCATGCGAACCCTGGCTTGGCAGAGCTGATCAAGCGTCAGATCGGAGAGGCTTGGATCCACGAGCGGCTATCACACATCTCCCAGTTGCGCGACTTCGCCAACGACGTTGCGGTGCTCGACGAACTTTGGCGCGTCAAGCAGGCGAACAAGGAGAAGCTCGCCTCGGTTATCGGCGAGAAGGCGGGAACCTACGTTTCCCCCAACTCGATGTTCGTTGCGCAGGTCAAACGCTTCCACGAGTACAAGCGACAGCTTTTGGCGTGCCTCGGAGTCATCGCCACGTACCTGGAGATCCGTCAGAACCCCAACATCGAAGTGACCCCAAGAACGTACATTTTCGCTGGAAAGGCCGCTGCGGGATATGCGACGGCGAAACTCCATATCAAGCTAATCAACGCGGTGGCAGACGTAGTCAACTTCGACCCGG
Organism: Polyangiaceae bacterium; assembly: GCA_050298815.1. Taxonomy (GTDB): domain Bacteria; phylum Myxococcota_A; class Polyangia; order Polyangiales; family Polyangiaceae; genus SZUA-265. Next base: position 80,070 of record JBNKUV010000100.1, on the reverse strand, counting down.
AGCTGAGAAACCGCATCAAGATGACCTTCGTGCCGAACTACAGTGTGTCGTTGGCGGAAGTAGTCATTCCCGCCACTGACCTCTCCGTGCAGATATCGCTCGCGGGCAAGGAAGCGAGTGGTACTGGCAACATGAAGTTCGCGATGAACGGAGCATTGACCATCGGCACCCTGGATGGAGCCAACGTGGAGATCCGGGAGGAGGTCGGCGAGGACAACTTCTACCTCTTCGGTCTGACGACGGACGAAGTCCGGGCGCTGCGCAATGCTGGCTACAATCCTTCGGACTACATTGCACGCAGCGAACGTCTGCGCGAAGTCATCGAAGTCATCGAATCCGGCTTGTTCAACCCTGGGCAGCCGGATCTGTTCAAGCCGATCACCGACTCCTTGCGCTACCACGACCCCTATATGGTATGTGCCGACTTCGACACGTACCTGGAGGCGGAACACCGGGCGGCGATGGACTATGGTGATCAGCGGGCGTGGTCACGGCGCGCCTTGTTGAACATCGCCGGCTCAGGCAAATTTTCGAGCGACGAGACCATTCGTCAATATGCTGACGAGATTTGGGGCCTGAACAAGGTGCACGTCAACTTGGAAAATTTTCGCTTCTGATTCACGTGAAGGCACTGGTGGCTCACTCGGCAGCTGGACACCAGCGCTCGAATTGGTCCGCGAGCTTGGCAATGTGAGTCTCGCGGTCCGTTTCTTGGTGCAGCTCATGGAATTGGCCATGAGCGACATCGAGTGTCTTTTGGGTGCTGCCCAGTGTATCGATGAAGCGCCGGGTGACTTGCAGGTCTACGACGCGGTCGTCGCCGGCGGCGCGACAATACACGGGAAGGGTTAATGATTGTGCCTGCCGTATGACGTCGGCCTGGGCGTTTTCAACTTCGGTGAACATGCGGGCCGTCATGTTGCGGATCCGCATGGGGTCCTCGTCGATGGATTGGGCGATTACCGGATCATGGGTGAGCTGGTGCCCTCCTATTTGGGTGGGTTGAGAGAAGGTGGGCCAAGCGCGGTTCAGCAGGCGTCCTGCGGCCTTTTTCCAAGCTGGTGTTTCGAGTGCCAATCCGAGATAGGGCGAGCTCAAGCCGAGGGCGCGGAAGCGCAACGGGGCGCGCAATGCTATCGCGATGGTGATCAGTCCGCCGAGGCTGTGCCCAAACCCGATGGGAGGGTTCAGTGTCCGCCAATTTTCCCGTTCATCGAGGTGCGCCAACAATGCCAACGCGTCGGTGACGTAGTCATCGAATCGCTCGACGAAGCCACCGGTACCTTCGGAGCGTCCTTGACCGCGCAAGTCCCAGTTGGCGACGACGAAGCCCCGCTCTTGCCATGCTGCGCAAACGTGCCGGTAGCGGCCCAAGTGCTCTGAGAAGCCCGTGGTCGCAAACACCGAACCTCTTGCTGGTGAGCTGGGCTCGTAAACTTGAAATCTCAGCGCTGGTTTTCCAGCGCGCCGGAGCCACTCTTCCGTCATAGGTCCGGACATTTACCACGAGCAGCCAAGAAAAGACTCAACTCGTCCGACCTGCGTACGAAGCGCCTGTCATGCGAGGAAGATACCCATCCGCGGGCGAGCGGGGAGAGCGGCAGACGCTGGCTCCGCCCCCAGCACCGTTGCACTTGCTACAAGTGCGCAACCTCTCCGTCCCACAGCTCTGTAGAACGGCCCAGGCGCTGTATCGGAACGGGGAGTACGGGCACGCGGCGGCCATCTACCGCTACCTACTCGCGAAGCGCGCGCGACATCCGTCGATTTGGTTCGGTTTGGCTCGGTGTCATCAGGAGCTGGGTCAGACCCGAGTTGCTACCCGCCTGATTGAAGCTGCCGCAGAGTTTGCTCGTCGAGAGGCGGTGCGCCGTGATTGATGTCCCCATTGGAGCACACGCTCCTGCTGTCATGCCGTCGCTGGAGGCGCAGCTCGAACTCGAGTACTACGTGCTAGATCCAACCGACGGATTGAGTGACCTGGGGCTCGACGAAGTCGATGATGGGAGCGCCAATGACGCCAGCGCCGACGACCACGCAGATGCAACCCGCGTGGACAATATCGTCGATGCAACGCCTGCGACGCTTGGTACCGATCCGACGGAGGCGCATGATTGTCGACCGGGAGAGGACCCGAATGCTGGGCAGGAGCAGCGAGAGATTGCGTCAGACCTTCCACCAGAAATACACCCAGAGGCGTTCTGGGACGAGGTGGTGAGAGCGCAGCAAGCCTTCGCCGTCGATCCTCAACACTTAGGCCCGACTTTGGAAGCGGCCGTCGTATGGGCTGCTACCGTGATGTCACAACAAGCCGCCGCTCGAGCCCTCGGCAACGCTCGGGACATCCATCCCACGAAAGTCGGGGCAAGCGCAGTCCTCAGTGACCCGCGGCATGCCGCGCGGACTCTCGAGCAGCAGGCGACCGCCGCTCTGGTGGTCGCCTGGGAACAGCGCGACTCGGCGTTGTACGCTTCCGGAGGCGCGCGCGGCTGAAGAGGGCGGCGCTCCTGCCGCTTCTCGCGGATGAGCGATGACGGGTCACCTTGTGGCGGACTGGGACGGTCCCCACAGCTTCGCTGTTACCAATCGGAATCGCGCCGATTGGCCAGCGGCCGTTTTGGTGCAGACGCAGGGTAGGCCAGCTGGCGTTGGGGCTGGCGACTTGGGGCCGCCGGTCTGACCCGCTGGTACCACATGTCTCGGATATCTATGCACAAAGTCGGACTACTGCCTTGGTAGCCCTCTCTGGCAGCACGTACTGCGGAGCAGACGGGACCAGATGCTGCGTCGGTATCCTACACAGCGACGGAGATTCGCCGGCATTGTCTCCCAAACCACAGCAGGTATTCTCGTCAGAACCGTGACGGCGATGCACCCGAAATCACCTGCAGTATCGGAGCCGTTGGCAACGCGTGTGTACGTGCGCGGCGATCTGATCGCGGGCAAGTACCGTTTGCGTCAGGTGCTCGGCAAGGGCGGAATGGGCGAGGTGTGGGCTGCGGTGAACACGCATCTCGATTCGCCTGTGGCGATCAAGGTCATTCGAACGGGGACCGACAACGAAGAGGCTCGCCAGCGATTGATGCACGAGGCTAGGGCCACGGCGAGGCTGCGGCACCGCGCGATAGTTCGGGTCTTCGATGTTGGCGAAACCGAGTTGGGTGATCCCTTCATCGTAATGGAGCGACTCACGGGGGAGAGTTTCGGCAGGTTGCTGGAACGGCGGCGCACGATTTCTGGAGAGCAAGCAGTCCAGATCATGCTGCCGATTCTGCACGCGTTGGCCACGGCCCATAGCGCTGGAATCGTCCACCGGGACGTCAAGCCAGACAACGTTTTCCTGGAGCACACCGACGGTGGTCTGCAGCCCAAGCTGCTGGACTTTGGGGTCGTCAAGCTGCAGCGAGAGCCATTCGCGGGTGAGCTCACGAATACTGGCACCACGCTTGGTAGTCCGTTCTACATGTCGCCAGAACAAGCGCGCGGCCTGGTGGTAGACCATCGCGTCGATCTGTGGTCTGCGGCAGTTGTCTTGTACGAAGCGGTCAACGGCGGGATGCCGTTCGTTGCTGACAACTACAACGCATTGTTGCGAGCCATCATCGAGGACGCCCCCCGCCCGCTCGACGAAGAGCAAGTTGATGCTTCATTAGCAAACATCATCATGCAGGGGTTGAGGCGGGAGTCCGTTGAGCGCTGGCAGACGGCCGACGAACTCGGGCGTGCCCTGGCGCTCTGGCTTGCTGGGCAGGGCATCAAGACGGACATCACCGGAAACAGTATCGCCGCTACGTGGCTCGAGAGTGATCGGGTGACTCTCTCGGCTCTGGACGTGGATTCGGTTCCGCCGCCAGCTCCCTCTTCTGACGAGTGGCTGGAACGGGCCGAATCTGGTCTCGACGTGACGCAACCGCGCGAATCTTCCATCGTGGAGCGGGACTTGCGCCGGCCCGCCACAGCCAACAGCGCGTGGGGTCGTCGAGGCGGATTGTTGGCCATCCTATTCTTGCTCTCTGCCGTGCTCGCGTTCTGGGGCATCGACTTCCTGTCGTCGGAAGAGCAAGCTCACGAAGTGAGCCCTACAGCTGCCATTGCTCCCGTCGCCACAGCACAATTGCCCGACGAGGCGCGAGACGTGGGGGATCGGGACCAATCCTCTCGGCACGCCGAGAGGGCATCCCAAACTACGAGCGATGAGAAAGCAGGGCGCACTTTGGGACAGGCCGCTGCAGAGGTTACATCTGACCAAGCCGCGTTGGCAGAAGGAGGGGGCAGTCCGTCGAAGGCAGCGTTGGTGCCCGGGCAGCCAACGCCTCGGCCTGCAAGATCTAGCGCTTCCCGTCGCTCAGCAACTCCGAGCAAACCGCGGCCATCCGAGGTGGTGCCGTCGCCGTCGCCCGAACCCCGACCAAACCCTGATCTGGACCTGAAGGATCCCTTCTGACATGAAGAGCATCGCGAGATGGGGGGTAGCGTTGGCGCTACTCCTGTCAGCGTCCGCGGTACACGCGCAGGCTGCCGGGGAGGGTCCCTCTGCCGACGAACAAGCCGCGGATCCGGGCAACGATGGGGAGACCGACCCCGGTGCCCTCTCGGACGATGGCGAAGAAGCACGTGCACGAGCGAGCGCGGTCTACAAGAAGGGGGTGGCGGCGTACCAGCGCGGTGACTATCCCGAAGCGGTTGTTTATTTTCTGCGTGCAGATCGCATCATCTCACGCCCGGAGTTTTCGTACAACATCGCTCGCGCCTACGACAAGCTAGGCGATGATGCCAACAGTCTGCGTTGGTACCGGGACTACCTTCGTCGGGCGCCAGAGGCTGCGGATAAGCAGCAGGTTGTCGCGCTCATCGAAGATCGTCAATTGGCGCTGATGGAGCAGGGGCTGCAACAGCTGACGGTGCTATCTGAACCCATGGGCGCGACTCTGGTGGTTGACGGTCGTGCGCTCGGTGTCACCCCTTGGACCGGTGAGTTGACGCCGGGAGCCCATCGATTGGAGTTGCGCTTACAGGGGTACCAGACGTTGGACAGCGAGGCATACCTGCCGGCGGACGAGGCCGTTGACATCGAGCTTAGCCTGGCCGCTGCCGATGGGCCGGCTCCGACGACTGAGCCAGCACCCGCGCCAGCGAGCCAGCCACCGCCGATTCCTGCACAGGCAGCAGCGGGAACGGGGTCCGGGATCTCACCCGTTTGGAGTTGGGTGGCGCTGGGTGTTGGCGGCGCTGCTCTAGGAGCGAGCGCTGGTTTCGAAGTGGCACGTCGACGCGCCGAGGAGCGCGCTGCGGACGCGACCACACAGCTCGGGCGAGCCGATGCGTACGACCAAATGACGACACGCAAGACCACAGCGCGCATCCTGGCTGGCGCTGGCGGCGCGTTGGTCATTGGTGGGGCGGTGTTATGGTTGTTGAGCGACGGTGACGAGGAAGACGGCGCCGAGCTGGCTGGAGGATGCGATGCGAGTGGGTGCGCACTACTCACGCGTGGTCGGTTTTGAGTTGGAACGGGCGCCTTGACGTGATGAGTTGGCAGACGAAACTTTGCGAGCCTTTAGGCTTGGTCATTCTGAGCCTGATGGCGTTTGGTTGCGAGTCGGATCTGACGCGCGTCGCGGAAGGCCTGTCCTGCGACAAGGGAAGGTGTCTTTCCGGCTATGTCTGCGACACTGACCGAAAGGTTTGTGTCAAGAAGGGTCTGGTCAACGAAGACAGGACGGACAACGAAACCGATATGGGCCCAGGGGCTCCCGACGAGTCCGAGAGCGATAACCAGACGGAAGTCGGTACGGACGGCGCAACGACTCCCGACGCCAGCGTGGACGACGAGTGCGATCGAAACCAGATGTGGTGCGCTGGGGAGTGCGTGGACATCAACGAAGACGTCAATCACTGTGGAGCCTGCGGTGCGGAATGCGCGTCAGTTCCCGGTGAGGTAGCGATTTGTGAAGAAGGGCAATGCCGCACGGACTGCCCCGCAGGGCTCGATCGCTGTAACGGTGTGTGTGTCGACAGTGCGAGTAATCCTGAGCACTGTGGTGGATGCAACGTCGCGTGTGCCAGGGAGGAAGTCTGCTCCGAGGGTGGTTGCGTGACCGAGTGCGCCGAGGGCCTGCTGACGTGTGGTGGCTCTTGCTTGGAACCCTTCGTATCAGCACAGCATTGCGGGGATTGCGACCGCAGCTGTCCGGTTCCTCAGAACGGCTTGGCGGTGTGTCTAGGCGGCGCCTGCGAATTCAGCTGCTATCCGGGCTTCACCCCTTGCGGAAATGTCTGCGCCGACCTGCAACAGGACGCGAAGAACTGCAACACCTGCGGCAACGAGTGCGAGGCACCAGCTAACGCCAAGGCGACCTGCGAGGACTGGCGGTGTGAGTTCACTTGTGAGGGGGGCCTGGAGCGTTGCGGAGAGGCCTGCGTTGACCTGACGAGCAGTCACGACAACTGTGGCTCCTGTGGCGACGCCTGCGGCGCGACGGAAGTGTGTTCGGGTGGCGAGTGCGTTTCAAGCTGCGCCGCGGGAGAGGCCGCCTGCGATGGCGCGTGTGTCGCGATAGAGACCAGCATCGCCCACTGCGGGGGCTGCAATCGACCTTGCCCCAGCACGGACAATGGCGTTTCGGTGTGTTCCGCAGGTGTGTGTGGCTTCGATTGTCAGCCAGGCTACCTGCCTTGCGAGTCCGGCTGCGTACCCGTTGATGACATCAACAATTGCGGCGAGTGTGGCAACCAGTGTTCCGGCGTGCCCAGCGGAAGCCCGAGCTGCGCTGATGGTGAGTGCGGGATCAGTTGCGCTTTTGGCCTGAAGTACTGCGCCGGGCAGTGTTTGGACACGACGTCCACGTTTGCACACTGCGGTGATTGCGGACAGGCCTGCAATGCCGACCAAGTGTGCCAGGCGTCGACTTGCCGCGACGGCTGTGCAGCTCCCCTGACAAACTGTTCTGGTGCCTGCGTTGATACGAACTTTGCCATCGCCCACTGCGGGGCCTGTGACATGCCTTGCATTGCTCCAGATGGTGGAATAGCGGTGTGCAGCGGTGGCACCTGCGACTTCACGTGTACTTTTCCCGCAATCAAGTGTGACGGAGCGTGCATCGATCCTCAAACGGACCCAGCCAATTGCGGCGTCTGTGGTAACACCTGTGCGACCGAGTGCAGCGGCGGCCAGTGTCAGACCGACTGCCCCGTGGGCGAGACATTGTGTACCAACCGTTGCGTGGACACACAATCCGACAAGCAGAATTGCGGTGGCTGCGCCCTACGTTGTCTCGGCAATAGCATGTGCGTGAACGGAGTCTGCAACTGAGAGTCGCAGGGTCCGCTCAGCTGGCGGACTCGAACCAGGCTTGCGCCGCTAGGTCAAGGTGTCCAGCAGTGGTGCGAAGTCAATCGCCTCCAGCGCGGGCAGGTAGTTGTGGACGACCTCCTGCTGGAGCCGTTCGCAGTAGCTCGGGCGGAAGAAGTGCTCACCGCTGCGGACCACGTAGTTCAGGAGGAAGAATCGATAGGCCTCTTTGAGGAACAAGACTTCATTCTGCTGCAGCGGAAACTGCGCGTGGTAGGCCTGTAGGAATCGTAAGAATCGCCCCTCAAATAGCGGTTCTGTGTTGTAGGTGAATATCGTCTGGTCACCTTCCGAGCGTACGACGCGCGAGCAGAAGTAGAAGTCCAGCATGCGCGACTCCACACGAAACCAGTCGTAGTCCCAACGCGAGTAGAACTTGAAGCCGTTTTGATCGAACCCAACGCTGAAGTTGCCGATGTTCCAATCAACGAGTATGGGAATCTTGGGGAAGCGGTGGTAACCTAGGCGTTCCGAGTTTTCGAGCAAGCGGTCACAGTGACGGCGCAGCAGCTTGCCCATGGCGGCGTCCAGCCGGCGAGCCCGCAGCCACTCGACGCTGCCCAGCGCATCATACAGCGCGCCGATGTCCGAGCCGATGGTCTTCCACGAAGGGTCCATGCTGCTGCTGGCGCGGGTGGAGGCTTCGTGGAATTCGGCCATCTCTCGTCCGAGTGCGTCGATTTGTTGCTCATCGAGGACGCGCGGCAGGAAATCGTAAAACGGGGCTTTCTCGTAGAAGACCGTCCAGACGTTGTCCTGCCCGAACGTGAACACGGAGTCCCCCTTGATTACGATGCGCGCAAGAAAGGTCGAAAACCGCGTGTCTTGCAGTAGTTGGCTCCAGCGGTCGATGAGCTGGTGGTCTTGGCGAAAGTGAACAAAAGAGCCGTAGGTCGACGTCTTGGCGATCAGCTCGTGACCATCGCTGAGCACGACTCGATAGACTTGGTTGGTCGAGACGTTGGCACTGATGTTCGTCAGCTCGACGATGCGGGCATGCCTGCCCAGCTCTTCCCAGGCAGCCGAGAGGATTGCCGGGAACTCTGTCGGAGACCCATCCATGTTTCACTTCCGAGCCTAACGAAAAGCCCCTCGGAGGGGCAGTGCCTGGATTTCAAGTGTATGAAAATATGTGATTAATGTGAGTGTCTGCCCGGCACCAGCGCAACCCAGGTTCAGGCACTGGCAGGGCCTCTCTAATTTCTGCCTCGAATCCCTTGCGCCCGGCGACTCCGGCGACTAGCTTTGCCGCCCCTTCCGATGGCACACGCAGTTTTTAAGTCAGGTGGTAAGCAGTTTCGGGCGACCGAAGGCGACCGCGTTCGCATTCCCACTATCGCTGGTACAGCTGGCGACAAGGTGACGTTCGACGAGGTTCTCGCCGTAGATGGGGACAATCCCAAGTTCGGTCAACCTATCGTCAAAGGCGCCAAGGTGGAGGCAGAGATCCTCACCCACGGTCGAGACAAGAAGCTCATCGTCTTCAAGTTCAAGCGTCGCAAGCGCTACATGCGTAAAGCTGGCCATCGCCAAGCTTACACCGACGTGAAGATCACCAGTATTTCAGCTTGAGGTTCAACCAGCTATGGCACACAAAAAGGGCGGCGGCTCTACCCGCAATGGTCGTGACAGTAATGCTCAGAACCGCGGCGTGAAGCGCTTCGGAGGCGAGAAGGTCAACGCTGGCACCATACTGGTGCGCCAGGTTGGCGAAACGATGTCGCCTGGTGCGAACGTGGGCAAAGCGAAAGATTTTACCTTGTACTCGCTGGTCGACGGCGTTGTCGCCTTCGAGCACGTGAACAAGAAGAAGAAGAAGGTCTCGGTTTACCCACAAGCCTGACTCCGCGTGCCGATTCGCCGCTGCGGTCCCGGTCGACAACACCCGAAATCGCCTGAGATCCGGATAAAAATCCCAAGAAGGCCACGCAGCTCCGAGGTGGCCTTCAGTGTTTTGAGGCAATGCAGATCCGGGGCTCGCGCAAGCTCGGGTCCTCTGGCATCCTAGACCCCGTGACGGAAGCGTCCAAAGCTCCCCGAAGACCGGGGTTTCTATCACTCGTGCTCGTCACGGCGTGGTTCATTGGTCTGCGTACCGTGCACGAGGGATACGTGACGCTTCGCATCTTGGACGATCCGCTGATCGTTGATTCGCTGCGCTACCCCGCAATGGTCAGCGCAGCGATGGTGGAGAGTACGGCGGACAACTCGGCGCTGGCCGTTCCGGTAGCGGCGGCTCAGCTCGTGCTGGGTGTTTTCCTGCTCGCCGTCAGCGCGGCTACGTTGTTTGGCGCCATCAAGCGGATCGGCGTTTGTGTGCAGGCACTGCTAGCCAATGCTGTGCTGGTGGTGGCGGCCTATGTCTGTTCTCAGCCCGTGCGCACGGCGATGGTCGAAGCTCTTGCGCACTCGCCGGAGCTGGCAGAGAAGCTGGCAGGGGACTTCGCCATCGCTGACGCGAAACTGGCATTCCTATGGGGCTTTCGCATCGCATTCGCGTTGCACCTAGGCGCGCTGCTTGCCTTGGTCTGGGCGGTGTCCCGGCGATCGGTGCGCGAGTTTCTCGCCTTCTCGGCGTCGCGCCCGCGCGAGAGTTGAGGGCATGGGGCGTATTGGCCGCCTTCCTGGAGCGCTAGCGAGCCAGATTGCCGCTGGTGAAGTCGTTGAACGCCCGGCAAGTGCGCTGAAGGAGTTACTCGAGAACTCGTTGGACGCGGAGGCGCGTCGATGCGATGTGGAGATCGAAGGAGGTGGCATCTCGCGGCTGTTCGTTCGCGATGACGGAACGGGAATGGACCCGGAGGATGCTTTGCTCTGCGTCGAGCGCCACGCGACGAGCAAGTTGAGAACCTTTGAAGACTTGAGCTACCTCCCCAGCTACGGATTTCGGGGTGAAGCGTTGCCCAGCATCGCCTCGGTCAGTCGGTTTTGCCTACAGACACGTCAGCGGGAGGACGAGGCCGGCACCCAAGTCGTCGTCGAAGGCGGAGCCGCGCCAGTTGTCTCGCCTGTAGGGATGCCCCGAGGTACACAGATTGAGATTCGAGATTTGTTCTACAACGTTCCCGCGCGTAGGAAGTTCCTGCGTTCGAGTGGTACGGAGTCCGGACACGTTGCTGAGGTGATGGAAGCGATGGCGCTGGCCAACCCAGAGGTCACGTTCACGTTGACCCGAGACGGTCGCAAAGCGAAGGAATGGTTGAGGACGAACAGCCGTGCAGAACGAGCGGAGACGCTCTTCGGTACCGAGGACTTCGCGAGTTGTATGGGAGAACGAGGGCCGTTGCGCGTGGAGGCTCACTTGGGGCGCCCCGAACGAGCCCGGGCGGGCGCTGCCGCTCTGCGACTGTTCTGCAACCGGCGTCCGGTCAAAGACCGCATGTTGCTACACACCGTGGCCCGCGCTTACGGCAGCGTGCTCGAGCGGGGACGCTATCCGAGAGGTGTTGTTTATCTGGAGCTACCTCCAGAGCTATTGGACGTCAACGTTCACCCTCAGAAGTCAGAAGTTCGCTTCGCCGACGGCAGAGCTGTCGCGGATGCGCTGCACGACATTCTATCTGCGCAGCTGGGGAAGGCGTTTGCCTTCCCGTCGCCTGGGGGCAGCCGTTGGTCGAGCCCGAGCAGCGAATCCTGGGTGCATTCCAACACTGAGCGCAGCAATGCCGCTGTGACAGCTCGGCCCGCTCGGGCCGAATCGCACGCTGCCGAGTCCCCCGCTGGCCAAGACGAAGACAGGCGTCAGGTCGAAGACCGCATCTCCGAAGTCACGCCAGTTCAGGGGCGCGAGGACGCGCCTGGCCCCGACGGTGCTGACATGTTGGCTTCGCTGGTGGATACTGCAGAAGGCTCATCGCCCCGCGACGACGACTTCGGGAACGCGCTCAACCAGCGTTTGGGTGGAATGCGCCCCAAGCAGCAGAGCTTCATGCGCATTCACGAGGCGCCCAATGCCCCGCCGTCGCGGAGGCCGGACAAGGATTCGGATGTCCGCTGGAATCGTCTGAGGTTTGTCGCTCAGGTGCGAGGCACATACCTCATTTGCGAGGCGGACGAGGGCCTCTATGTCCTCGATCAGCACGCCGCCGCCGAGCGGGTCAACTTTCATCGGCTCAAGCAAGAGTACGCCCAACACAAGATGTCGTCGCAGGCGTTGCTATTTCCGGCGACGCTGGAGGTCGATGCGGAGCAGAGTGAATTGGTGGCTGAACACCAGAAAGAGATTTCTCAACTGGGTTTCGAAATCAGGGTACATGGTGAAAACACGATCAGCGTGCATCGGGTGCCGAGGTTATTGCAGCGTGACAGCGCCGAGCGTCTCGTACGAGAGTTGTTGGGGGAGCTTGCTCGCACCGGTCGGGGTTTTTCCCAGACCGTCGATGCCGCGCTTTCGACCATCGCGTGCCACGGATCAGTGAGGGCAGGGGACGCTCTAAATCAAGCACAGGCGCAGGCCCTATTGAAATCGTTGGATGGAGTCGACTTCGCGGGGCACTGCCCACATGGACGGCCGATAGTAGCGTTTACTTCTTGGAGTGAGCTTGAGCGCAAAGTTGGACGACGCTGAATTGTCCCCGTTGGTGGTCGTTGTCGGTCCAACCGCATCTGGCAAGACAAGTCTCGCGGTTCAGCTTGCCGAGCGGTACCACGGTGAAGTAGTCAGTGCGGACTCGGTGCAAATCTATCGGTACTTCGACATTGGCAGCGGCAAGCCCACGGTAGATGAGCAGCGCGACATCGCCCATCACCTCATTGGCATCATCGAGCCCGACCAAGAGATGGATGCCAGTCTGTTCGCTCAAGCGGCGGTGAGTCGGATTTCCGACATCCGTTCTCGGGGCAAGCTCCCGATCGTCTGTGGGGGTACGTTTCTTTGGACCAAAGCGCTGCTCTACGGGCTCGCTCCTGCTCCTCCGAAAGACGACGAAATCCGAGCACGTCATCAGCGTCTTGCGGAGGAGCACGGCAGGGCCTTTCTGCACGCCGAGCTCGAGCGTGTTGACCGACAGAGCGCACAACGTCTCAACCCAAACGATCTAGTGCGCGTCAGCAGAGCCTTGGAAGTTGTCGAACTCACGGGTGTCCCCCTGTCGGTGTTTCAGCGTCAGCATGGCTTTGCGAAACCGCGCTACCGCGCGCGCTTGGTGGGTATCCGCCACGAGCGCGACGCGCTGGCAGAGAGGATCGAGAAGCGGGTGGTCGCAATGTTCGCCCGCGGTTGGCTCGACGAGGTACGCGACCTAATCGGGCGAGGCTATGGTTCAAGTCGTCCAATGACGAGCGTTGGCTACCGGCAAGTCAAGGCGGCCCTCGATGCGGGCACCCCGATCGACTTGCCTCAACTGGTTCGAGACATAGCTCAAGTCACACGGGTCTTCTCCCGGCGCCAACGTACATGGCTCAGGGAGCATCCCGTGGAATGGCTCGATCCGGAACGGGCCGCGAAGTTCGAGTTGGACCCTGCGGACCTGCGCCCGGTGGCTCCGGGCGGTACCGATCGGGTCTGAAATGACGAAACCGCGCCGATAGCGCGGTTTCAATTGCTCGGGGCTTGGTGGGTCATGAAGGACTTGAACCTTCAGCCAATGGATTAAGAGTCCACTGCTCTACCAATTGAGCTAATGACCCAAAAAAAACGGACTCGCTGCTTACCATCGACGTGTCCAATGTCAAGCGCATTGTGCCTCGTTGGTGTCAGGCGACGAGTCCGTCGGTTGAACCCGTTGGCTGTGCTGACAGGTGCCGTGAGGCCCAGGACTCTTCTGGTAGTTCTCCGGGCTGGGGGGTGAGCTACTCAGGCACGCGAGACATCAGGAACTCGATGATGGCGTCGCGCACTGGTTCTGCGACGAACCCCATGCTCGGCATCTTGGCGCGAGCGTTGTCGAAACGCGGTTCTTCCAGATGGTGGCGCAACCAATGGTGAACGCGGTCTCGACCTCGGCTCTGCTGCACCGCGAGCAAGCGCGGCTTCTGCGAAGCGAAGAAGCCGTCTTCTCTTGCGATGAGTTGCGCCAGCGTCGCGTCGTACGCCTGGGAGTTCAAGTCGCCCTGCGCGTCTTGTCCAAAGTGCGTGAGGTTCGGACCCTCGTTGCCGCCGACGCCATCCAACGTGTGGCAACTAGCGCAGAAGCTAAAGAAATAGATTCGTCCCTTAGTGACATTGTCGGTGCCGTCCAGGTCAGTCGTCTCTCCCGTGGCGAGGTGGCGAGTGGCTTCACTCGGGTGCACTTTCCAGACTCTGCCCTCACCTTCGCTACTGGCAGCTTTGGTCTCGCCGAAGAAGTCGGTGAAGTAGACGCCGTCAGGACCCTCCGCCACACCGAGCACCGTCGCGCGTCCTTCTCCGACGTACTGCACGATCGGCGTGGGGATTGCCGCCAAACGCTTGCGGGAGTCGTCCAACTGAATGCGAAGGAGCGACTTTCCGAGGCCCGCGCCCAGAGCTGCGGGCGGTCCGTAGCTGGCGAGGACGGCGGTACCTCGGGAATCCTTGCCTAGTGTGTCGTTCCGCAGAAACGTGAACCCGACAGGAGCGATTGCTGGGGCCCAAGTGTAAAGCGAGTTCAAGCGGACACTTTCTCGTACACCATTCCAGCCGTAAGAGCGGCCCCGCTCGATGCGTGTGAAGCGGTCGATGTCCTTGCCATTGTCTCCTGCAAACCATTCCCCACCGATCGGGTCGAAATCGAAGTCGAAGACGTTGCGCAGACCATAAGCGAAGACGTAGCTCCTCGGGTCTTTGGGTGCGCTGGCATCGTAGAATGGGTTATCCGCAGGGGCTGAACCGTCCAGGTTCAGCCGAAGTATTTTTCCTCCGAACTTGTTCAAATCGAGACTCAAGCGAGCGTTCTCTGCGTCTCCCACCGATACGTAGAGCTTGTCGTCTTGCCCGACGAGCACTTGCTGGATCTGGTTGGATGGCGAGGTGAACTCATCGAGGTCGACGATCACTTCCGAACGGGCCATGCGCTTGCCGCCGTCTTCACTGAAGAGGCGAACGATGCGGTTCTTCAGTAGGCCGCTCGCTTCTTCCTCAAAACTGGTCGTGATCAGCAGGTCACCGGTGTTGGGAATCAGGGCCAGGCCGCTGATCCCAGTCTCGTCCGTCTTGACCTGTTCTGTGGGTTCGAAGTTGATCAGATCGCGCGCGAAGACTTCGACGTCGCCGGCACGTGTCACGTACTTCACCGTACCGTGCAGCTCCGAGACGTAGAACCAAGGTGCGTCGTCGTCTTGTGGCGGGCTTTGAGCAAACGCGATGTTGATCGGGTAGGTGAAACCCTCTGCGACTACTTGGACGTCGAGGCCCGGTGCGACGCGCCAATTGGGAGCCGTTGGCGAGGCGACGCCTTCGAACGCACCGGCGTGAAGCAGCCGATGATGAGCAAAGGCGTAGCGGTGCGCGTTGGGTGGGGGCGGTGGGACTTCCGCTGGCGGCTGTGCTGGCGGTACGGCTGCGGCCGGCGTGGTCGCTCTGTCTGTACGCGGCAGAACGAACGCGAACCAAATAGCCACTCCTGCCCCCATCACGGCGGCGATGGAGTAGGCTGTCTTCTTCTTGCTCGACGGCCGGTCCAGCTGTGAATCCACCTGGGCCGTATTCGCCACGCTCGGAAAAATCGCAAGCGATTTCCCGGCGGGCACTCGCCGAGCCGGATCTAGTCCAATTGGGCCCTGTGGGTGGCGACCAGGTGCAAGGCCGTGCCTGCGATGGACAGCACCACCGTCGCGAACGTCAATGGTCGAGAGAGGTTCTCCAGACCCGGTTCGACCCCAAAAGCAATGGTCACTAGTGCAGGTGTGGGCAGCAGAAGAAACGAGCCAACGCGCTGCGCCAAATGTCGCCACCCGCGAGGGGCGCTGCGCCAATAAATGCCCAGAAGCAGCTGCGCGATGCCCGTTAGGAGGATGTAAATGTGGGCCGAACGGTAGAGCATGCGAGCCGCATCGTTGGCGCCGTACACCTCGGGGAAGTGCCACTTCATGAACTGGCCGGTGAGGGCGAAGGCGACGCACCCAAGAGCTCCCATTAGAAGGTGTAGGCGTCTCAAGTTGTCTCCAGACCCGGCTTTGGATCACGGGCCGAAACGGCGTAGGGTCCTGATTTTGGTCGTTTCCTTGACGTATGGCCCATCTCCAACCTAGCTTTTCACAGGCAAAACCGTACAGGGAGACGAACGCATCATGGGCACCTCGGACAAACGCAAACAAAGCCTCTACTTCCCGGAAGAAATGCTCAAGGAGATCCAACAGGAAGCGGCGCGACAAGACCGCTCGTTGTCGTGGATCGTCCAGAAGTCATGGCGGCTTTCGCGCAAAGAAATCATGAAGTTCCCGGGCGTCAACGAGATCGAGGACGACTCGGCAGACGACGTTCGCGGCCAAACCGAGTAATCGGTCCGTTTCGTGTGGTGGCCCACCGGCGCCGCGAAACGACGTTGTGCTGCGCCCTCCGCGGTGCGCTGGGGCTCGCCTGGTTACTTGCCACGCTGAGCCCCGTTGCTTGCGCCAATCAGGCGGAGTCAAGACAAGGGGGACCCGATGGCTCGTCACACGACAAGTTCATCGATGGGACTACACGCAGCTCCGCTGATGACAGCGGAGCTGTCGTCGTTGAGGCCGACGCCAGTTCCGCTGTAGCGGACTCCGACATTGCCCCTCGAGAGGACTTGGGGTCTGTACGCGATGCGGGTTCCGTTGCGGCGAAGACCGATAGTTCGGTGTCGGATGCCTCGGCGCCAAGACGCAGCTGTTCGAGCACTCAGCACCAGCTGACGGACGACCCGACGGACAAGACAAGCGTGGCGGCCGCGATGGTGGGCGGAGCTCAAGTGGTTGGGTGGGTGGCGCAGACGTCGGTAGCGTTGGCTGAGTTGAACGACGGCAACCTGGTCGAGATCACTCAGGTCGACGCGATAGACCTTTCCGACTCGTTCGACCCCCACGTGCTGTTGGTCGGAGACGCCAACACGGGCACCCTCTTCATAAGCGACGCGAGTCGCTTGCGCGGAGTGTCTTTCCTCTCGCCGAGTGTTGCTGAAGAGGCACTGCAGTTCGATATTGAGCTTCCTTTGGTGGATGCCCGCGCACTTTGGTTCGACGGCAAAGCGAGCGTGTCTGGCATAGACGTGTTTCAAGGTTGTGGTCTTTTTGTTCGCAGCGCGTTGGTGGAGCCAGGCCTGGAGCCAACGACCACGATGTCGGAGTGCCTTGTAAACTTCTCGGGAGCACTCAGTGATACCGTCGTCGATGGTGATTGGATACGGATGTTGGTCGGCGAACGGCTGATGAGCTTCCGACCAGAAGATGGGACCTACGAAGAGTACGAACTCCACGGTAGCGCTCATCGTTGGCAGCAGCGGGCCGTCATGGCCTGGGCTCGAGGCGGCTTGCTCATTACCGCCGATCCCGACGAAGTGACCACTCTGGAGCGGCTCAATGAAGAGGGCGAGGTATTGGACCGTACGTCGCTGGCCGGTGCGGTCGTCGAGCCCGCTGCCGTGGAGAAGGTACCGCACCAGGGTGCGCTTCGCTGGGTTGGTCTGCGCGGTGAGGAGCCAGACCAAGAGATCGTCGTTTCCGAGGCACAAGTGGAGCTGGATTACGTGAGTGCTCCCCTCGCGATCGCCAAGGTCTCACACCCCAGAGACGTGCACCTGATAGCTGATGGCGACAACTTCCGAGTGTTCTGGCTGGACGATGCCGGCGACGTCCAACAGGTCTTCATGGCGGATGTCAACTGCACGGTGGAGTAGTGCTCGCTCACCTCTGTTAGAGTAGCAAGCGCCGCCCAGCAACGACGCGAGGTGCTCGTTCATGTCTTCGACCGGCGCGAAGTCCTGCTAGGCACGCGAGGGAGCGACGAACTTTCGGTCGAAGACGCGCACGCGGCGAACTAGCAAGTCCAACAAGAAGATGCCGAGAGCTAGCAGGACGGAGCGTGACCACAACTCCTGATGCGTCTCGATCTTCTCGTCGCCTGGGTCGAATACTGCTTCGATGGTGGGGTTCGTGCGACCGCCGGTCGCCCGAGCGGCCCGCTCGAGCCGCTCGGTGTCCGCCTCGAAGCTCGCGTATTCCCGCGGGTACGGCATGGAGACGTGCCCATAGCTAACGGCAATCTTTTTCAGGCTGCCATCTGGTTGCTCGCGCAGGTGCTCTGCTTCGAGGGTGAAAGACCCGTAGTCGTCGAGGCGGAAGTCTGCTTGGTAGCGTCCCGGCGCCGTTTGCTCCATGGGCAGCTCCTGACTCTGACCCGAGGCCTCGTTCCGTAGGTACAACTTTGCCGTGATGCCGTTGTCGAAACGCTCATCGGGTGTGAAGGCGTCTACCACTGCTGTTACTTGGTCGCCGACAACCGTGGTCGTCATGTCCAACTCGCGCTCGTGCTTTTTGCGCATGTGCTCGCGTACTAGCTGACCAAAGAAGCGACTGAAGCCTGGCCAACGTAGCCAATCGACGGCCCAGTGGTTCTTGACATCGCTGGTCCACGCCAACGTTTGTCCGAGCCCCACCCGCCAGCGCGCCAGGATCGGCTCGCCCTGGTCGCTGGCAAGGACTTGCTGTGCCGGCGGACCCTTCATCTGCGTTGCAACGTAGCCGTGGAGCAGCGGGGCATTGTTGACCGCGATGCCTTTGAGGAAATCGGCGGAGCCGGTCTGCACGACTGGGAACCATTCTTCGACAGCGGCCTGACGTGAGATCATCTCCGTTTCCCGTGTGAAGATGCGGGGCAAGCTGTTGGGATCAGGCACGTGGTGGTAACGCCCGCCGCCAGCTTCCGAAATCATCCGCAAGAGATCCGCGTCGGCGCTGTCTCCGAGGCCCACGGTGGTCACCGTGATGGCTTCGGCGACCATAGCTTGGACCAGGTCACGGATACCCTGGGAATCCGCACGACCATCGGTGAGCAGTATGACGTGTTTCTTGCGCGCCTGGACGACCGACAGATCCTGATAGGCAGCGTCCAAAGCTGGAAAGATCGCTGTCCCACCGCCCGCCTGGATCTGCAGGATCTCGTTCTGTATGCGGCTGCGGTAACGGGCTGGTTGCAGCTTGACATAGCGCTTCGGGGTAGCATCGAAAGCGATCACCTCTAGCATGTCATCGCCTTGTAAGGTGCCGACGGTGGCGCTGCAGGCTGCTTTGGCCATCTCCATGGGCAGCCCCGACATCGAGCCAGAGCGGTCGATTACCAGCGACAGAGCCACACTAGGCATCTCCTTGCGTCGCTCAGCGTCCATCCTGACCGGCAGAATGCGTTCCACCGTCGTGTGAGACCACCCGCCCAATCCAAAGCCCTGCTCCCCCCCCGCCATTAGGAAACCACCACCCAAATCGCGCACGTAGCGCTCGATCAAATCCTGGGCGGACAGGCTTACTTGCTCCGCTGGCACGTCGCTCAAAATTAGCATGTCGTAGCGTGCCATCTCGGGCAAGGACGCGGGGAAAGCTGAAGCTGGTCGTACATCGACGTCGAACTGCTGCGCATTCAGTGCGCTCTGCAAGTAACTCGCTCGACGCGGCTGCCCTTCGACGTAAAGGATCGTCGGCCGCCCTGGGACATCGAGCTTCTCCTTGACCTGATTGTTCTGTGCGAAGCTGTCCGTGGCGATCGAATCGAGCTTCAGGGAGTAGTCCACCTCACCGCCGAAACGCACGACGCTGGAGAACTCGACTTCGTTGACGCCGGGCTCCAGTTCGAGCTGCCTTACGGCGTCTAAGCCGTTGAGCATCTCGCCCTGGTACAGGCGGGCGCGTGCTCTGTTTTTTCGGCTTGAGTAGACCTCAGCGCGAATCTTGAAGGGCTCTCCGATTTCGACTTTGTCAGGCAGCTGCAGGCTCGTCACCGCGACCTCCCCCGGTGGTGGCAGCGTATATGGCGTGGTATGCAGGGTGACGCCGAATCGCTTCGCGCGATTGGCGACGGAGAGAAGGTCGCCCCTCGTTTCCACGCCATCGCTGAACAACAAGGCACGCTTCAGGTAGCCAGGCGGGAACACGCCGTAGGCGAGCTCCAAGGCAGATTCGATGTCGCTACCAGCACCACCCCCATCCCCCATAGCGTTCGCAGGGGCTGTCGGACTTTCACCGCCAGCAACAGGGCGGGTGCTTGTGGCATCCGATTGATGTCGAAGCGCCGTGACCTCGGGTACGGTGAAGTTGTCGTCATCGCCCCGCTTCA
Organism: Polyangiaceae bacterium; assembly: GCA_050298815.1. Lineage (GTDB taxonomy): Bacteria > Myxococcota_A > Polyangia > Polyangiales > Polyangiaceae > SZUA-265. The sequence goes on along the minus strand of JBNKUV010000100.1, from coordinate 60,532 downwards.
AGTCCTCCAAGCGGGGTCTTTCGGCGAACGTGATGAGCGAGAGTTTCGCCTCGCCCGGGAGCTTGGCGATCGCCTCCTCGATCCTGTCCCGAGCCTGTTCGATGGATTCGTCTGTCACGGAGTCAGACACATCAACGAGAAATACGGTGGCGACCCTGCGCTGCTCCGTGGTCGTCACGGGGCGGGAGAGGCCGAGAGCAAGGGCGGCGAAGAATGCCACGCGCAAGAGCACCGCCAGAACGCGTTGCTGCCATGGGAGGTCGGCCAAGGAATGGCGCAGGCCGAACAACAACAGGGGTGTTGCGACCAGGAGACCAAGGTAGATAGGTTGTTGCAGTTCGTAGACTTTGCCGTCGTGCGTTGCGGAGAGCGGATCTACCCGCTCCAAGACCCACTTGGAAAAGATCCAATACAGCCCGGCGACGAGCGCGAGAATCGTCGCGCCAAAGGCTACTGTGTTTAGCCGTCTCGTCCGGGTCACACCGTTACCCTCCGGTGGTAAGAGAACCACTCCAACAGCGACACCCCCATCACCACTAGGAGCAGCGTCAGCCAAAGTTCGCGACGCACACCTTTGGCGAACCCTTCGACTGGGCCGGCGGTTACCTGACCTAGGGAGAGACTCTCGCGGGGGCTGAGTTGGCTCTCGCGCAGGTTGCTCAGATTGGCGGCGAAGGCGTGCACCGGCTGATTGTCAGCGCCCCACAGCTCGTAGAAGCCAGCGTTCTCTCCGAAAAACGTCGCGAAACCGTTCTTGACTGCAACTGTTAGCTCTTCACCCCCGGGACGCTTCAGCGTTGCCAACTCCAGGTCGGACGGTGCGGGGATGTGCCACACCTCGCCTGTGCGAAACGAAGACAGATAGCGACTATCCTCGGCGGTGAACGTGTTGATGGTGTTGATCAGGAACAGGGGCCACGCGACGCGAAGGACAAAATCGCTGTTGCGGGGGTCGAAACCCAAGACAGCGAATCGTTGGCCATTGCGCGACCCCTGCACCAATATCGGGCCTAGCTCCGATGCTCCCACGACCTTGTCTTCATCCCCTGGCAGAAGTGCGTGCCCCTGTGTGACTTGGATGTTCTCGGGCGCAATGAACGCTAGCAGAGGGCTCTTCTTATCCCAGGTGTCGAAACCGAAGTCTTGGATGTTGGGGTTCTTGCGATAGCCGACCGGTGCCCCCTCTGCTGGAGGGTCCAGGTACAGCAACGAGCCGTGTGAAGGAGTCAGGGGGGGCGCCACACCATCGAGGATGGTCACGTCGAAGCGCTCATTCGGTAGCGGTGCATCTGGGGAAACAGGCGTGACCTCGAGATACTCGTCGAGGAGCAGGGCCGCTTCCAGGTAGGTATTGCCCGCAGTCACGAGCAAGACTTTGACCCGACGCCGTTCGGGCATCAGGGCGTAGGCGTGGTTATCCGCGGAGAGTTGGTCGACGTTGTCGCCCAGCAGTCTGAGCTTGGCTTCTAGGGTTCGGCTGGCACCGGCCAAGTCCCCGTAGATGCGAGGGACCCTTTCTTCAGGGCCTAATCGCAACGTGGTGACATCGACGACCTCGCCGTCACCAAGCAGCGTCAACTCTACCTCTGCGGGCGTCTCGTTCGTGTTGGCGACCTCGAGCAAAACTTCGTAGCGATTCTTCTCGAGCGGATAGCGCCGCACCGAAAACTGCGTGATGGCCACGTTGGTCCCGCCCATGCCGACGGGGACGTAACTGAGCTTCGTCTCTCCTAGCTGCAGCCTGCTGGCGATGGCTTCCGTATCACCGAGGGCGCCGTCACTGATGACGACCACCTCGGGCTTGGAGAGTCCTCTGAGGCCGTCGAGAGCGAAGCGCAGTCCACGCTCGAGATTGGCTTCAGTGTCAGTTGCCTCGACGCGCTCCACCGCCGCCTCGAGTTCGCTCACGTCCTCAGTGATTGTCGTCAACGGCCTTGGTGTAGGACCCATTTCGGCGATCAGCATGCGGTCGGTTCCCGACAGACCTTCGATCATCTCGGAGAGGCGCTTCTTGGCGACTCCAATGCGAGTCGGCTCCACATCGTTGGCCTGCATCGAGGCGCTCGTGTCGACCAAAACCACTACAGTGCGTCCGTCGAGCCAGCCGTCCGCGAGGCGGGGATCACCTAACGCCAGCACTAGCAAGGCCACCAGGCACAGCTGCAACAGCAACGAGAGCCAGCGTTTGAGCTGCGAGAATAGATGCGTGGATTGCTTGTCCTTCAGGACTCGCTGCCACATCGGGGAAAACGGCACGCTCACAGGACGCCGCCGCAGCTTCAGCACGTACATGGCAACCGTCAGCAGGCCAACACCCGCTGCAATCGCTGCCAGAGTCGAAGCGCTGAGCCCAACGAAAGTCATTAGCGAAGAAAGTCTCCCTTACGAAAGACTCGCAGCACCAGCTCGTCGAACGGGGTTTTCGTATCCGCCCGGAAGTATGGCACTTGGTTCTTTGCGCAGTAGTTCTCGATCTCCCGTTGGTAGTCTGCGTACGCTGTCTTCATCTTCGAGAGAAGATCATCGGTGATGGTGACTTCTTGTTCCGCACCGGTTTCGCAATCGTAGATACGCACGTCCCCTTTGAGGTTTGGCGTCGCCTCGTCCGGCTCCACCACGTGCAAGACGTAGGGTTCGAATTTGTTGTAGCGCAGCACGTTGATGCCTTTTTCGAAGCCGTGGGGATCGTAGAGATCGCTAATCAATACGGCCAGGCCCCGTCGCTTGTGTTGGGCAACGAAGACCTTCAGGGCTTCTTCCAAGTTCGTCCTAGAGCCCGGTTGCAACTCGCTCAAGAAACGAAACACTTTGAAGATTTGCCCCTTACCTCGTGCCGTCGGCATGCGTGAGACGAGCTGTTCGGCGGCGCCAACGATGGTGATGCGGTCGAGGTTGGCAAGGCCGACGTAGGCCAACGCCGCGCATAGCTTGCGCGCCTGATCGAACTTCGCGCCGTCCCCGAACCCCATCGAACGGGAGCAGTCGATGATGAAGTAGATGCTCAGATCCTCTTCTTCCTCGTACAGACGCACGAGCAAGCGACCAAAACGCTGATAGACACTCCAATCCACGAAGCGGAAGTCGTCGCCCGGAGAATAGTCTCTGTGGTCAGCAAATTCGATGCCGCTGCCCTTCTTCTTGGTCCGTCGTTCCGCCCTCTGTCGTCCGGCAAAGACTTTCCGGCTGACGATGGCCAGTGTTTCGAGCTTTCGCTGAAACTCGTCGCCGAACAGTTCCTCGCCGTGCGCCACCGGTGCGACGGAGGTGCGCCGTGTTGGCAGCGCTTGGCGGACGAAATCGAGTACGCTCATGCCAGCGTTTCGGGTAGCTCGTTCAACAACGTCTCGAGCACGTCGTCGGTGCTGATGCCTTCGGCCTCGCCTTCGAAGTTGAGTAGCACGCGGTGGCGCAGTGCGGGAAGAGCTGCCTTTCTTACGTCATCTACCGAAGCTGCAAAACGCCCAGCGAAAAGCGCTGCGATCTTCGAAGCGAGCAGGAGCGCCTGTGCCCCACGCGGGGAGGCTCCCGTTCGGACGAAGCGCTTGACCTTGTCGGACACTTTGGGTTGGTCAGGATGCGTGCCCAGCACGAGGCGCACGGCGTAGTCCTGGACGTGGTGGGCGGCAGGCACCGTTCTGACGAGACGCTGCAACGTCTTCAACTCCTCGCCGTTGATGACCGCCTCGGGTTCACTCTCGTGCGTTGTCGTCGTTCGTTCCAGGATGGTGTGCAATTCTTCTCGGCTCGGGAACGGTACCTGCAGCTTGAAGAAGAAGCGGTCTAGTTGAGCTTCGGGTAGGGGATAGGTGCCCTCCATTTCAAGGGGGTTTTGTGTGGCGAGGACGAAGTACGGCTCTTCCAAACGATGGGTGGTTCGGCCCACCGTTACCCGGTGCTCCTGCATTGCTTCCAGCAGGGCGCTTTGTGTCTTCGGGGTGGCTCGATTGATCTCATCCGCCAACACGATGTTGGCAAACACCGGACCCTTGCGAAACTCGAACGCCTGGGTGCCCGTCTGGGTTTCGTCGATCACTGTCGTGCCGATGATGTCCGCCGGCATCAGATCGGGCGTGAACTGAATGCGAGAGAACGAGAGCTTCATGGTTTGAGAGAGGGTCCGCACCAGCATCGTCTTACCCAGCCCCGGAACGCCTTCGAGCAAGGCGTGGGAACCGGCCAACATGCACGTCAAGACCCCGTCGACGACTTCTCGATTGCCGACGATCACCTTCCCGATTTCTTCTCGGACAATGGAGACCGTCTTCTGAAACGCTTCCACCTCTGTTTTGGCTGCTTCGCTGTCTGACATATCTTGTTTCCCTTCGCGGCCGTCCATTCGTTGCGGAAAAGGCCGAGGTGCTTACTCTCTGGGCCGGATGAGTTGAAAGTACCGGCGGACGTAGAACTTGTAGCCCGGAGGGATCTCGTCGCTCTCCATGACTTCTTCCGCCACTGTCTTGTAGTCTGTGTAGATGTTCTCGTAGCCGGACCCCGCAAACCCGCGCTCGGCGGCCCCGAAAACGACTTCGCTGGATGCGGCGCCCTCCCCGCTGTCGATGCCAGCCGCCGACACGTCCACGGTGTCCAGCTGCTTGCCTTTCTCGCCCGCGACGTTGGGTCCGGCGCCTGTTCCGACGCCCTTTTCGTCCCCTGCACCCGACGAATTTCCTTGGCCGGGGCTGCCGCTTTGGGCCTGACCTTCGACGGGTACCTCGATTGTCGTCTGCCCCATTCCCAGGGAGAGTCGTCCCGGTCCTTCTTTGCCTTGCCCCTTCCCCTGCTTCTTGCCGCTTTCGCCGGAGCCGGATTTGCCAGCGGGTTTGTTCCCGCCCTGCCCGCGAGCCATGCGCCGGAAGCGCTCGAGCATCTCCTTGCGCTTCTGATTGTCGCCCTTGTTCTGACGTAGCATCTGTCGCAGCTCCTCGAGCTGCTTCTTGAGCGCTTTCTTCTCTTTGTCACTCAGCTGCTTCTTCTGCATCCGGTTGATGTCCTCTGCCCCGCGCTCGAGGTTCTCCGCCGCTCCTCCCATCTCCTCCTGCAGCTTACGGGCGGCTTCGGCAAGTTCGCGGTCGAGCTTCGACATCTCGCTTTGGGCACCTTTGGCCCGTTGCTTCTGTCGGTCGAGACGCTTGAGCTGACGTTTGCTGCGTTCCAATTCGCGTTGCTCTTGGGCGCTGAGTCTCTCCCCCTTTTCCTTCTTCTTCAGCAGGCGCTTCTGCTGAGCCAGCAGTGAGCGGCGTTGCTCCTCGATGCGAGAAAGGCGTTCGTTCGACTTTTCCGAGGCGGCGGACAGGGCCTTTCTCAAGCGTTCCAACTCCGCTTTGTTGATGGTCTCAGGCTTCTCCCGAAGTCGCTTGGCGAGCTGCTTCAATGCCTCCTCTGCATCGGGCAGATTCTTTTGCTCCAGCGCCTCGGCGGTCGGTTTCGATAGCGTGCTTCTCGAAAGCTCGCGACCGACGTCAGCCAGGGCCTCGTCCAAGTCTGCGTCGCTCAGTGCTTCCTCGTTCAAGAGACCCCGTTCGAGCTGTTCAAGGCGGCGAAACACCTCTTGCCGGTCCAAGCGTCGTTCTGCGATGTCTTCGATGAGCTGGTTGAAGCGGCGCATGGCCGCCAGTGCCGCCGGATCCTCTGCCTTGTCTTGCATCTCTTCCGCCAACTGGCGTAGTAGCTCAACGTCGTCCGCCGGCAGTTCCAGCGGTTCGAAGTTGTCGACGACGGCGGGGACGAACCGTTGGGTCCGAACCTCCAGCTGGGACAGTAGTGTGACGGAGGCCGCGAGGCCAACGCTCACCCAGAACCCCCTCGGGACCTGGATTGGAGCGGCGCGTCGTGGTGAGAGGTCGGAGACCACCGAAAGCGCATCGTCAATCGCGGCGTCCATCAGTGGCGTTCGTTTGGCTTGTCGCTGAAAGGACAGCGCATTCGACACGCGGCCAGCCAACCCGTGGTAACGGTCCAGCACCTGCGCTCCCCAAAGTGATGGCCGGCGGCGCAGGAGGCTTCGCACGAGGCCTGCTAGCGGCACGATCAGCGCCAAGGCGCCGCCCCAGACGAGCAAACGCTCCGTTGCGGCGTCAGGGTGCGCTACTTTAATCCAGGTCAGCGCCCCCGCCGCGTAAATAAGCGGGACTGGCAGCGTCAGGCTGAGGCCGCCAAGCAATCGCCCGAGCACCAACCGTCGTGTAGTGCGGTTGGCGGCCGACATTAGCCTACCCAGGGCGGTGGCGCGCTTGTGCTCGGTGTCCGTGTTCATGGTCCGTCGACTGCTCAAACGTAGGAACGATCTGACTCAATTCCCTTTGGTGGTCCTTTGGGTGACTCGCGACAGGCCGTCCAGTGTTGAGCGTGTGCGTTGCCCGCTCCCAGAGCAAGCTAGGACACGGGTTTTGTCGAAATTCGGTTGGGCGCTCGCTCGCTGTCAGTCCGGCGGCGGAGGGGGTGAACTGGCCTGGTCTTTGGCGGGTGGAGCTCGAGGCTGATGCGCCCCATGCTCGCCACGCCCACAGGTGACGGCGCTGTACGCTAGTGGATGGCAGCTATTCGAGCGGTAATCGAGGACCGTGGCCGTCAGGATCCCAGGTTGTCCGAATCGCTTCCGTTGATTTGAGCGTCTTGTTTGATGTTTTAGCGAGAGTAAGGCTTGACCCTCAGAGCTCACTGAATTCGAATAGCGGTGCTCGGAGCAAACACCATATGTCTGATAACGAAGAAACGCTCGTCCTCGTCGCTGACGACGAACCCAGTACCCTCGCACTCATCACCGCACACGTTCGTTCGAAAGGCTTCAAGGTAGTCGAAGCGTCGGATGGCGACATGGCCTGGCAACTTGCCCACGAACACCTTCCGGATCTCGTGATTCTGGATGTGATGATGCCGGGCATGAGTGGCTGGGAGGTGTGCCGCAAAATCCGTGAGTCCTTGCCCCTGGCGCACACCGGTGTTGTCATGCTGACCGGCATCGGTGAGCACCTGAACGAAATGACCTCACCTCTCTACGGCGCAGACGCTCACGTCGATAAGCCGTTCGAGTTTTCCGACCTCGACGAGAAGATCGAGCAGACCCTGGCTGCACGTCGAGACGGTTCCTACGGTCGACCTGACGGTGCAGATGAGGAAGACGGTAGCACGGACGACGAACCTTCTGAGGATCTCGTGGCGCGTGCTTCCAGTGACGACGACGACGACGACGCGGACGATGTGCCGCCGCCGGCAGTTACTCAGCCAAGCCCCCCAATGAGCGACGAGGCCGGCTCTGTTGATGAACCCATCGACGCCCCCGTCCCGAAGAAGGTTGCCAAGAAGAAGGTTGCTCCTAAGAAGGCAGAACCTGCTGAAAAGGGTGGCAAGAAGGCCGCGAAGAAAGCGACCAAGAAGGCCGCCAAGAAGACGTCGAAGAAAGTGACCAAGAAGGTTGCGAAGAAGACCGCGAAGAAAGCGACCAAGAAGACGGTCGCGAAGAAGGTGACCAAGAAGGTTGCGAAGAAGGCCACCAAGAAGGCATCAAAGAAAAAGACTGCGCGCAAGAAGGCGTGAGCGCGGGCGGGGCAGGCCGCCTCACGGGCAGTCTGCTCGCAGCGCGAGCAGACTGCGGTCGGACGCTTCCACCAAGGGCGTCATGAACTGGTTGGCGTCTTGGGTGGTGCGAATGCTGCCAAGAACGAGGTAGCTTCACTCCGATCGACGGTGCGCCTGGCAGGTGGGAGTTGGCTCAGTAGTCGCTGACCATAGCCGCGGGTGTGCACGCGTGAATCGAGCAGTGCGACCACGCCTCGGTCCTCGCGGGTTCGTATTAGGCGTCCGAACCCTTGCTTCAGGGTCATTTGCGCCAACGGCAAGAACAGGGCGGAGAAGGGTCGCTCACCCGCGTCTTCCAGGGCGGCTGCCCGAGCTTGGAGGATCGGGTCCGACGGAACGGCGAACGGGATCTTCTCGAGGATCACCAACCTCAACGCCTTGCCAGGCACGTCGACCCCTTCCCAGAAGCTCATCGTGGCCACCAACACCGCCCGTTCCGAGTGACGAAAAGCCGCCAAGAGGGCTTGTTTGGGGGCAGTCCCCTGCAATAGCACCGGCCGATCCCCGAGTCGGTCCTTCAAACCATTGTGCAACGCGCGCATTGAGCGCAGCGATGTGGTCAGCACGAACGCGCCGCCGTCCGAGGCGTCGACGAGTTGCCCGATCTCACTCAGGCTGGCATCGAGAAACCCTGGTTCGCTGGGCGACGGCAGTCCTCGCGGGAGGTACAGGAGCGCGTTCTGCCGAAAGTCGAACGGGGAGTCGACGACCAGCTCGACAACCCTCGATTCGCAGCTAAACGCGCCAAGCCGCGATCGAGCAAAAGCGAACGGAGTGGGATCGCCGTCACCAACTCGCGCCGGGCTCGCCGTCAGTGTTGCGCTCGTCAACACGATGCTCGGTACGCGGTCGAAGAGGCGCGCCCGTAGAATGTCGGACAGATCGACAGCTGAGGAAGTCAGAGCCCGACTCGATCTGTCGTTGTCGAACCAGTTGACCCTACCAGCCGCGCCATCGACGATAGTCGAGAGATTGGCACGAATCTCTTGGGTGCGGCGGAAGACCGTTTCCCAAGCTTCGCTGTGGCGTCCCGTGGAATCGCTGGAGACATCTGACCGCCCGAGGTCCGCAGCGCTTTCGAGCGCTTCGAGGGCAGTGTCCAAATCGAGGTAGCGATCGTGGGCTTGCGTCGCCCAGACTTCCTCATCCAGCCGCACGCGAGACTCCTCGGCCTTGGCGCCGTGTCCCAGGGCATCGAAGAAACGCTCGGCTGCGATATTCACCTGCTGTGCGATGCGTGCATCGCTCGACGCGGCCACACCGTCGCTGAGCAGGCGCGCGGCGTCCTTGGTGACGTTGGAAACGCGGCGAGCGGACACCTTGACGCCGAAGAATAGAGTGGCGACATCTTCAATTTGGTGTGCCTCGTCGAAGATGACGGCATCGTAGTCCGGCAGGACACGCCCGGGGTGAGGGCCACGAAGCGCAAGATCCGCGAAGAACAGGTGATGATTGGTGATTATCAGCTCGGAGTCTTCCGCCGCGCGTTTGACCCGGGTGACGAAACACTCATCGTAGTGTGGGCACTTGCTGCCCAGACGCGTGTCGCTCGAGGAACGGATGGCCTCGAGCACCGCATCGCCTTCCGCGATGGCGGAGAGCTCCGACAAGTCCCCGAAGTCCGTTTCCTGTTGCCAGGCGTGCACTGCCCCCAGTTTCAACGCCACGCCGGGGCGGCCCGCGTCGGGACCGCTTCGAAACTCGTCGTAGCGTCTCCTGCACAGGTAGTTGGGTAAGCCCTTGAGGACGGTGCCCCGCACTGGCCGTTGCAAAACGCGTTCGGCCAAGGGCACATCTTTGCTAATCAGCTGGTCTTGCAGCGCCCGGGTGGCAGTGGAGACGACCACACGTTTGCCACTCAGCAGGGCGGGGAGCAGGTAAGCAAGGGTCTTGCCGGTACCGGTCCCAGCCTCGCAGAAAAGGACGTGGTCTTGCGCGAGGGCTTCGGCCACGGCGTCCGCCATCTGGAGCTGACCCGGGCGAGCTTCATACTGGTCAAGCGCTCCAGCCAGCGGTCCTTGCAGCAGCTCCGAAGCTCGGATCATCGCCGCTGACCGTACTCCTGGGCGTGAACGCCGCGGAAGAGGCGTCGAAGCTGTCATGTGGGTGGAGCGCTGACCGGCTGAATGGTCTGTATCTGCCCGCTGCGGTACCGGCGCTTCAAGCGTGGTATGTGCGCGCGCTGCGCGCGCCTAGGAGCACGCGCACGGAGAGAGAAATGCTGAGACTATTCCGTCAGGGCGGCGTCATGAAGGCCTTCATGGGCATCGTCGTGGTGCTGATCATCGCCGCGTTCGCGTTCACGTCTGTGGGAACAGGGGGCGGCCTCACAGCGACCAATCAATGTGTCGTGGAGGTAGAAGGCAGCTGCGTTCCACCCAAAGACTACAACATGCTCCTGCGTCTCGTGGCTCCTGCGGGGGCGACGGACAAGGAACTGCGCAAGCTCGGCTTCACCGATTTTGCGATCAACGCTCTGATCGAGCGTGAGCTGTTGCTGCGAGAAGCGCGACGATTGGGCGTGTCAGTCAGCGAAGAGCAACTCGACGACGAGCTGGCGATGGGTCGCGTTCACTATTCGTGGCCGGTCGAAGCACCAGTTCCTAGCGCCGTTGCGCGGGGCTATCCTTTCCCCACGACGGGGGCGACCCCCACGGTGACCTACATTCGTGTGCGCAACTCGAAGTCTGACGCCTTCGACTATGACATCTACCGTCGCCAGGTGCAGAACCTCCTACGCATGAGCCCACGCGAGTTCAAGGAGCGCCAAGAAAACGAGTTGGTTGCCGCTCGGGTTCGTGAGCTGGTGACCTCTGCGGTCCGTGTGGCCGAAGATGAGGCGTTTGCTGACTTCGAGCGCAAGCGGAGCCAGGCAACTGCGCGCACCGTCAACGTGAGGCGTTCCTGGTTCGAGCGTTTCGTCGTCAGCGCTTCGGACGAAGCGGTGGACGCCTACGTCAAAGCCAACGCCGCTGCGATGGACGAAGCCTGGGCCCAGAAGAAAGAAGGTTTCAAGGCGGACTGCCCGATCATCTCCGAGATTCTGCTGCCCTTTTCCCCGGGGGCAGATGCTGACGAACGTGCGGCCAAGGGCGAGAGCGCCAAGTCCTATCGTCAGCTGCTCGGAAAGGGGGCGCCGTTCGAGGAGTTGGCCCGAGCCTTCGGTACTGCCAGCTCCGCAAGTGCAGGAGGATTCGTCGGCTGTTTGGACGTCGAGGAGTACGGCGGCGGTGGTGAGGAGTTGGTCAAGGCCGTGGAAGGCATGGGGGCGGGTTCCGTCTCGGAGCCCATCGAAACGCCTCGCGGGTTTCACATCGTGAAATATCACGGCAAGCTCGCCGCGACCGACGCGGAGGCCCTCGCCCGTCGAGTGATTGCTCGCAGCGCCGTGGTCGAAGCGGCTGCAACGGACGCCGCGAAGGCGTTCGCACAGAAGGTGATTGACAAGGCGAAGTCCGGCGGTGAACTGTCAGCCGTTGTCGACGAGCTGGTGTTGGATGCGCTTGGGGACGTCAGCCCCTCCAAAGCCGCGGCCGACTTGATTGTGGAGACGGCGAAGGTGGCAGCCGATGCCCCCGAGTTCGAAGTCTCGCGTCCCTTCAACAGAGGCGCCAGTCCGCTGCCCGGACTCAAGGAGCGCGATGTGGCAACGCGAGTGTTCGCGCTCCCCGAGCCAGACGCGCTGATCGAGGAGCCGCTCGAGACCTACGGCGGGTATGCCGTCATTCAGCTCAAAGAGAAAGACTTGGCGACGAAGGAAGCGTTCGCCGAAGACAAGAACGACCTGATTCAAGCGCTCAAAGAGCAGAAGCGTTCGGATGCCTTGACCAACTACCTCGGGCGATTGCGACAGCGGGCGCAGAGTATCGTCGTCAATCCCGCCTATCAGGGCAAGGCAGCTGCAGAACAAGCGACTGACTCGGAGACAGAGAGCTCTGGATGAGCTCCGTCGTACAGGCGGCGGATATCGACTGCGAGTTGCGTAAGCTGAGCAACGGGATGACCCTGGTGGTTGTTCCGCTGACTCACGTGCATCGTGGGGTGCTCCACGCTCAACTAGCGGTGGGTTCTCGCTTCGAATCCGCTGCTGACAACGGCATCAGCCACTTTCTCGAACACATGCTATATCGAGGAACCGCAAGCTACCCGTCTGCTCATGCGCTGTGTCGAGCCATCGAACGACGGGGGGGGGCATTGGATGCGGCGACGGCATGTGACACCGGCACCTTGACGCTGACTGCGCCGCCCGAAGAGCTGCTGGGTTTGGCGCGAACGTTCGCGGAGGTTTACGAGAAGCCGCGTTTTGACGGCATCGACGTCGAACGTGGCATCGTCCATGAAGAGATCCTCGAGTCACTCGATGATGATGGGCGTCGCATCGATGCGGACGACCTGATCCGCGAGATGTGCTTCGAGGGACATCCGTTGGGTTACCCCATCACCGGTAGCTTGGAGCACATCGACGGGTTCACCGAAGCTCGCCTCCGCAGCCATCACGAGCGCTACTACTGCGGCGAAAACTCCGTCGTTGTCGCGGTGGGTCCGCTGGAGAGTGAGCGGGCCCTGGATTGCCTCGAGGCGAGTTTTGGCACTCTGACGAGTGGGCAAGCTCCGGCTGCTTTGGCCCCCGATGCGCAAGTGGAAGGTCGATTCGACGTTGTGCGACACGCTGCGAGCCAGACGGACCTTCGGGTGGCCTTTCGTGCCCCTGGATGGGGTGATGTGGATGAAGCGGCAGTGGAAGTTTTGGTACGTCTGCTCGACGATGGGATGTCGACGCGCCTCTACCATCGCATCTGTGACGAGCGCGGACTCTGCTACGACGTTTCTGCCGGTTACGAGGCCTACTCCGATTCCGGTCTGCTCGAGTTGTGCGCCGAGACCTCTCACGAGAACGCCGCCGAAGTCCTGCGGGAACTATTGGCGATCGTGGCCAACTTGCGTGACGTGGGCCCAACGGATGACGAGCTGCAAACCACCCTTGATCGCTTTCGGTGGGAGGCAAACACGGTGTTGGATCGACCCGAAGCGTTGGCTGAGCACGTTGCCACGCAATTGCAAGTCGGGCGTCCCACCTCACTTGCGGCGCGTGCCGCCCAGATTGTCGCCGTCACCCGAGAGGAAGTGATGGAAGCTGCGGCAACTTGGTGGCGCCCGGAGCTGCTCAACGTGATTGCCGTCGGTTTAGCCAGCAAGGCCCAGCGACGGACGTTGCAACGCGAATACGAAGCATTTCAGAACCTCGCGTAGACCCTGCCGTCTCCTCAGTAACGCGTCAGCCATTCGGGGTGGGTGGTATCCGTTCCGCGGACCACATCGAAGTAGCGCTGCTGTAGGCGGCGAGTGATCGGGCCCGGGACACCATCGGCAATGGCTCGATTGTCCACCTCTCGCACCGGAGTGACCTCGGCGGCAGTTCCCGTCAGAAATACCTCGTCCGCGAGCAGCAGTTGATCGCGCGTGAGGCGCTCTTCGCGCACACAGAGCCCAGCTTCCCTTGCCAACACAATGACTGTATCTCTGGTGATACCCGGCAAGATACCGGCTGAAAGCGGGGGAGTGATGAGTTCGCCGCCGGCCACGATGAAGATGTTCTCCCCGGAGCCCTCGGCGACGAAGCCTTGGGTGTCGAGAAGGATGGCTTCGTCATAGCCAGCCAAGACGACTTCCCGCTTGGCCATCACGCTGTTGACGTACTGTCCCACGAGCTTGCCCTGGGCAAACGCCACGTTGACGTGGTGGCGGGCCAAAGATGCGATCTTGCATCGAATACCATGCTCGAGGGCGTCCGCTCCGAGGTAGGCGCCCCACTTCCACCCCGTGACCACGGTGACGACGGGGTTGTCCACTGGGAGGAGCCCCATGTTACCCTCTCCCAAGTAAGACAGCGGCCGAAGGTAGCCTTCTGTCATGTTGTTGTCCCGAAGCACCTGCACGCAGCCGTCACACACCTGCTGCTGCGTCACCGTGGGCACCATCAAGACCAGCTTGCAGGAGTTGAACAGCCGGACGACGTGTTCGCGGAGCCGGAATACACAGCTCTCCCCGCTTTCCCGCTGGTAGGCACGAATACCTTCGAATGCGCCCACGCCGTAGTGCAGCGTGTGTGTCAGCAGGGGTACATTCCCTGCTTCGCTGGCTGGGCGCATCTCGCCGTCGATCCAGATACTGTTTGGGGCTTCGACCATACTTCTTGCTCGGCGCGTCCGGCGGAAACTTAACTATAGTTTTACGCCCAGTTGTGGTCGAGCAACCCCTCCAGATTGCCCAATCTGGAGCGCGAAACGGGCCGTCGGGGTCACGCCGCAGCCGAAAACAGCTCTGGGCTCGGTTTTTCTTCGGTCGGCTCTGGGGTCTGTGCTATGCCAAACCCGTGCTGTAGCGATGCAGCACGTGTCGGGCGCTGCCGCGCCCTCCAGTTGACGAGTGCCCGGCTCCCGCCGGTTTCGACCACTGGGGGCCGGTGGACAGTGGATTGACGCCGCGGGCCGAACGAAGCATTCCTTCGGGCGCGGGTTGATGGCTTAGAGAGAGCTTCGAGCCTTTCGCGCGAGACCCGCGCCGAGCTGCAAACGGCGAACGAGCGCAAGCTGCAGTAAACAAGACGACCATTTCGTCGAGCCGAGAACCTCGATGAACAAAGAGCGAAGCGAGTTGAGCCCTTGCGCGTGGGCGAACAGCGATTCTCACAGTGAGTGAGGAAGTATGAAACAGTCTATGAGGGCACGTTGATGGACGGACAACGTCAGAGGTCAGGCGGGGGGCGCCGACGCAGGCGCCGAGCAAAAGCAGAATCGAAAGAACAGCGTGTGCCGGTACTCATCGCCGCGCGTCGCCCCGATTCTCCCCTGCTCGCGAAGGTATCCAACCGAGCCATCGCAGCGTCCGCCCAACCTAAGAAAAACAAGCCCGATCGACACCGCGATGCTGGCAAGCCACAGAGCGATGGTGTCAAGCTCGTGGAGGACAAGCCGCGGCGGGTAGCGAGGATCGCTCAGGCGCCTACCGTCGTTCTGGACGAAAAGGAAGCGCGCCGCCAGGCGCTGCTGGAGCGATTGGTGAGCTGCGAGGGGCGGAGCGCGATATCGCGGGTTGCCAACGACTTGCTCGCAGAGGGCGGGATCCCGGCGGAACAAGAGTATCAGCTGCAGCTCTTGGAGCACGTGGATGAGTCACGTGTCGCTGACGCCATCGAGGTACTCAGCCGCCTGCTGGAAGAACAAGCGCCGATCAAACGCCCAATTCTCGATCGACGTCTTCGTCGGCTGGAAGATGAGGCAGACGAGCGCATGGTTCGAGACAAGGCCGGTGAATTGCGGCGCTTCATTCGCACTGAGTATCCGCTCAAGCCTGCTGTGGCCTCTTGAGTCCAGCGCGGCTATCGAAGACTATCGCCGCTATCAGATGGAACGCTGGACGGCAGCCGAGTTCGAGAGTCGCTACCAGGAATTGGTTCGGCGTTTGGACTCGGGCTCAAACGACGATTGCGTCGAGTGCACTCGTTGTGTGGCCTGCGCTCGGTCCACTTTCTGCCGGGAAGGTGAGCGCTTGGTGGGGTGTCATTACTGTGTCAGCTGCAAGGCGTGCACGGACTGCTCTCACTGCCAGCGGTGCGAGCGCCTGGTCGGGTGCACTCATTGCGTCATCTCCGAAGATTGCACGGCGTCCAGCTACCTGGTGCACTGTCGCGCCATGTCGAACTGCACCTACTGTTTTGGCTGCATCGGCTTGAGCAGCAAAGACTTCTACATTCTCAACCAGCCCTACTCCCGGCAGGACTACTTTCGTATCACCGGCGAGCTGTCACGGACTTTGCGCTTGGGTGCGTGATGGCTGGCGCCGAGGCATCGGGCCTGGCCCAGGTCATGGCTCAGGCGGAACAAGACTGGGATGACCGGGCCCTGCACACCACACTGCTCGAGCTGTGCTCGGAGCCCGCGGAGCTCGCAATTCTGGCCAAATGGTATCGGTGCCAGGCTGGTATCCCGGAGCGGGCCGAGATAGCTGAAGCGCAGCTCCGGCGCCTCGCCGCCCGGGCGATGCTGCATCTGGAATCCCAGCGCTCCCACCGAGGCCCGGAAACCAGTAGTCGTCTTGGAAAGTACCTCCTGACCGCGGTCTTCTTGGTCGGTTCGGCGATCCTGGCCGCGTACCTCTGAAAACTCGACCGATTGGTCGAAACTGCTCTTGCTTTGCGACTTTTAGTCTCCTACTTCTCGTGCGACGGAATGTGTTCCGCGGGCACCCACGGTGCCCCGGTGTGACTGATTGAAGGGGCAAGAGCCCCACGGACTCGATTCGCTTATCACCCATGGAGGTCATCGTGAGCTGCCCGAAACTAGGGAAGTTGGTATTGTCATTGGTCGTTCCCGGTGTGTTCGCTCTCAGCGCGTGCGGAGATCCGCCCCCGCCCGAGACGCCTGAGCCGCCCCCGCCTCCCGCGGAACCGCCCCCCCCGCCTCCGCCGCCCCCCGCGGTGGAACCTCAGAACACCGGCACGGTGAACATCGCACCGGACATTCGCAAGATCTGTGGAATCGGCCAGCCTGAGGCGCTCTTCCCGTTCGACTCGTCTTCGATCCAGTCTGGCGATCACCCGACGTTGGACAAGCTAGCGCAGTGCTTCACTACGGGTCCGCTTGCAGGTCGCAAGATGCGTCTCGTCGGGCATGCTGACCCACGGGGCGATGAGGAGTACAACATGGCGTTGGGCGGGCGTCGTTCCGACAGCGTCAAGAGCTACCTCACTCGCGCAGGGCTCAAGAACGAGCAGGCAGAGACGACCTCTCGCGGCGAGATGGATGCCCAAGGCACGGACGAGGCGAGTTGGTCACATGACCGGCGTGTCGACGTCGTGCTGGCGGACTGAGCTTAGAGGCGAATGCCCGAGAGCTCTGCCAAAGCACCCGTTGCGGCGACCGAGCATGCACTCAGCCCCATGGACCTCGTTCTCGGGTCCTCCGGGGTCGTGCTGCTGGTGTTGATCATCTTGGTCGTCGCATCGTTTGCAGTGTGGTTAATCTGGTTCCTGAAGTCGCTTCAGATCCGCCGGCTACGTGCCGCGCAGGGTCAGTTTGAAGAGGCCGCTGCTCGCGCGCGCAACGCCAGCGAGTTGGAGTCCATCGCTCGTCAGTACCCCTCCGCACCCGGCGCGCGCGTAGTGAGTCATCTGACACGACGCCGCGAGCAGCCGAATCTCAGCGCCGAACTGCTCATGAGCGTGGCCAAGCGGGCAATCGTCAACGAGAACCAAAGAGCCTCCACGCTGATGCCGACCCTGTCGAGCATCGCGTCCGCGTCGCCCTTCATCGGTTTGTTTGGCACCGTTTGGGGCATCATGGACGCGTTCCTGCAGATTGGTGTGCACAAGAGCGCCTCACTCCCGGTGGTGGCTCCGGCTATCGGTGAGGCGTTGATCGCTACGGCCTTCGGTCTGGTAGCTGCCATTCCCGCCACCATCGGCTATAACTTCGTCGATCAGCGCATCAACGACTTGCTCAATGAGCTGGAGACGTCGAGCGAGACCTGGGTGGAGACGCTGGCAGCGGATCCACGCCTGAGTCAACCGGTGGGCCTGCACCACCAGCAGGCGCGTTCCTGAGGTGTAACCGTGGGCGTTCAGCTAGGAGGGCGAGGTCGTCGCGGGTTCAGAGACATCAACATCACGCCTCTTGTAGACGTGATGTTGGTGCTCTTGGTCGTGTTCATGGTGACCGCACCGCTGCTCACGACGGGGCTCAAGATCAACCTGCCCGACGTCCAAGCCGCCAACACTCCCGTTAAGGACGCCCGGCTCCTCGTTACGATCACCAAGCAGGAGCGCGTGATGTTCGGGGATGAGGACGTCACCAACGACATTCGCGGCGCACTGGATCGGAACCAGCGGGTACAGACTGAGAAAGAGCTGTACATTCGGGCAGATAAGGACGCTCGCTACGGCATCGTCGCCAAGGTTGTGGCGGCGGCCCGGTCTACGGGTGTGGTGTCACTGAATCTACTCGTCAAACCGGAGACCGACGACTCCGCCGACTCGTCCAACCCTCCAGGCACCGACGACGTTGCCCCATCGGGCGACGACAAGCAACCGAACCCCCAATAAGCCGCGGTAGTGAGTTGAGCTCCGCAGCTGACCCAGACCATCCGCGATGAGCACCAGCGCCTTCAAACCCACCGAGTTCGGCATGGCCATTGGCCTGGCCGTGTTGGTGGAGGGTGCCATTGTCGTTCTTTTGGCGCTTGCCGGCGCAGGGACTGCCCTGTCCTCGCAAGAGGCGGTCCCCCCGCCCGAAACACCGATTGAGGTCACGCCGGTAATCGAGGACCTGCCACTGCTCAAGTACGGCGCCAAGAAAGACAAGGAAGCGGCGCTCCCGGACATGTGGCGCAAGCCGACACCGAAGAAGCGCTACGAAGACAAGAGCGCTCCCTCGCCGAAGGCCGACAAGAATCCGGCGACGCTGCCAACCAACGAATTGGCCAAGTCCGACGAAACGCCAGCTCCAGAAGATGCCGAGCTGGCGAAGAAAGTGGACGAAGACATCATCGAAGAGGAGGAAACGGAAGATCCGAACCTCCGAGAAGAGGGCCACGCGGACGGCGTGATTGGCGGGACCGAGCAGGACGCGCTCAAGGCCTTCGTCATCAGTCAGTACAAAGCCACCCTGATACGCTGGTTCAAGGCCGGGTTCAGCGCACCCAGGGGGATGGAATTCTGTGACATCTCTGCGCTTGTGACGGTCAATGTCTCAGGTGACCGCACCGTCACGAGTTACACGCTTGCATCGAGTGGCAACCCCACTTTCGACGCCAAAGTTCGCGCCCACATGGATCGCAAGGTTGGCCAGCAGGTGCCCCCACCGCCGCCCAAACACCCAGAGCTCGGCCAGAGCAACTTCCTTCCTCGCTTCAGCGGAGAGAACTCCTCATGCAAGAACAAACCTTCAGACAGCCCATCGACACCCGACAAGGACAGGGACGACAGCCCCAGCGAAGCGCCGGAGCCGGACGAGCCCAGCGAAGCGCCGAGCGAGCCATCGCCGCTGCCACCTTCTGGCGACGATTCGGTGGATGGGCTCTTGGAGTAGCGGTTGCTCTGTTAGCCTTTGGAGCACAGGCCGACCGTGAGCCCGGGCCGACCGCGGACGAGAATCTCCTCGGTGAGTTCCTCATCATTGGAAACGAGGGCGATACGCGTCCCCGCTTGGCCATATTGCCCTCCCTGTCGCCCGATCTGGAGGACGTGATCGTGCGGGGTGTGGTGCGTCGCGACTTCGAACTCAGCGGTCTCTATCGCATGATTTCCGACAAGAAGGCTCCCGCTGGCCTGTATGGTTTCAATGATCCCGTCGACGTCAAGGCGTGGCAATCCCTCGGCGCTGACGTCGTGGTCAAGGTGGCGGCGCGAAAACCCCAAGCTGGCAAGGTCCAGGTGTTCGGTTTGGCGTATTTGCCTGCGGCAAGCCCCAATCCGGTGTTCCGCGAGATCATCGAGGTCAAAGAAGAGGAAGTCCGGGTTACGGCGCATCGCATCACAGACGCATTGCTAGAAGCCCTGACCGGAAGGCGTGGCGGATTCGCGAGTCATCTCACCTTCAGTAGCAAGTGGTCCAGGAACAACACCATCTTCAGCGTAGATGCCGACGGTCACAACCTGGCGCGGGCTACTGACCCGGAAAAGACCGCTATCTCGCCCATCTGGCGCGCTGACGGTTCACTGATCTTCTTCGAGAGTGTCAACTACTCGCCGTTCCGCATCGCGGGGTTGCCACCGGCCAATGTCCCCAACCTCCCCTTTGAACGCTCAGTCTACAGCGCAACGTTGAGCCCTGACGGCAAGCAGCTGGCTGTTGCCGTCGATCAAAAGGGGGGAACGATCATCTACCTGGGTAACGCCGATGGATCTGGCATGAAGAAGAAGTCCACCACGCAGGTGGCCGTGCATCCAGTGTTCAGCCCCAGTGGTAAACTCGCATGGATCGGCGGTGCGGCTGACCACGGAGCGCGTCGCGTTTACGTCGACGGCAAGCCCGTGTCCCCGAGCGGCTTCTCCGCGGCGGCGCCGACCTTCTGCGACACCGCAGATGGGATCCGGCTGGTGTATTCGGTCAACGTCGGTGGTGGGCGCAACGACCTCGTGATCTCCAGCGAGACCGGCAAAGGGATCGGTCGCCTCACACAGAACTCCGGCTCCAATACGTACCCAGCCTGCAGCCCTGACGGGCGTCTGCTCGCATATTTTTCCCAGCGCAAGCAAGCGGCGGGTCTGTATGTGAAGTCGCTCAAGAGCTTCACTGCTCACAAGATCTCGGGTCGCCTTGGTGAGTCACTGCACTGGGCAGCACTCCCGCCCCCGGCAGAAGGTGCGAGCACCAAAGCTGCCGAGTAGTGGCATGCTTGGCTGCTCGTAGTAGCGGGCGCAAGCAACCGCCTGGCCGCTACAGGAACAACCCGCCCAGCGCCATAGCGACTTCGACGTTGCCGTCAAGAGTCAGCCGACCACTCATGAACAGCTCCATGGGGTTCGCTTGGCCTGCCCGCACCTTGCGCAGGTCTTCCAACTGGCACGTTACCGTACAACCGACGTTTGCCGGGTCCACACTTCCAGGTGCCAGCACGACTTGGGCCTTGGCCGGCTCGTCCACGACCACCAAACGAATCGCTTGAGGCACGTTGTCCACGAGACGGCAGGTCTCCTCGTCCAAGCGAAGTAGTTTTAGTTCGCCCGAGTAGGTATCCCCATTCACCAGGTGGACGTTCTCCGCGAGGCGGTGAAAGCTCTCGTCATCCGTCTGGGCGCGGAACGTGCTCGTCGTCTCCGTCGGGTTCGGCTCGACGCGCAGGACGCCGCTCTGTACCGCTACTCGCCAAGCTTTGGTGCCCACCTCGACAAGCAAACTGCAGTCCGTCACCGCCGACGTGTCGACTCGTTGTCGCACCTGTTCGAACGTGCGTGGCAGCCAGGTTTCAAAGAAGTGTTCGGGGGACGATTCGCTCATGGAGAGGGGGTGCGGTAACGGAGCCGAAGGCGACGAAAAAATACTGTCGGCTGTGCCAACGGGACCAGCGCTTAGCCGAGCCGAGTCAGCGCGTGCGTTTCTCTAGCGCCAAGCAGGCCGAACTGTACACCAAAGCCTTCGGGCTTGTTCCAACGCACCACACAGGGCAGGTTGAACGGCGCCGACTGACCGGGCAGAGTCATTGCTATTTGCATGGGCGTTCCGAAAGCCGGATTGTGTTCCGACCGGATGAACATCCCGCCAAGGCTCACGTCGTGCGATTGGGCGGTGAACGGGCTGCCACCTTCCGGTGTGCACGTTATCTCGACTTCATACTGGACTCGACGATGTCGACGCTTCTCTTCCACGTATTTCCTCTGTAGACAGGACGAGGAGTAACTGCAGTTCCAGTTGACCCACTTGGGTGACGCATTCAATTGACCTATTCAACTGACTCGCTGGGGACACGGCAGCTGGCTCGGCATTGCTGAGGAAGCGAGCCGCCCTGGTGGCTACTCCAATTTGACGGTAGATGGTATCACAATGCGGTCGTTTCGCATGTCTATCGACCGCATGAAACCGGCCCGGCGTGAACGTCTGTCGGGCCCCGGGGCTGGCTCGGGCTCGCGCCGTCAACTGGGCATTGCCGCAGGATTGATGGCGACCATCCTCGTTGCATTGCGTCTGGGTCTACCTTGGGCGGTGGAACCGATGGCGGTTCCTTTTCCCCAGCTCGAAACTTCGCTGCTGCAGCAACAGCAACAGGAGCGCAGCGCGCTACGCGATCGAGCCCACAGCCGACTGTTGCCGCTATCCGTGCGGGCGGTCGGCGAGCTGGTGCGGCGGGCGGGCAGGGCGGAAGCAGAGCGAAACAGGGACGCCTTTCGAGTGGCCCAAGGGCGCTTGAGCAAACTGGTAAGTGCAGCACTCACCGAAACCCAGAGTGGGGGGCTCTTGCAGCTGCGGGAACTACAGACTGAGCTTTTCGAACAGGCCGTGCTCGGGTGGGACGGTTCAATGCCCGAAAGTGACGACCTGCTGGAGCTCGGGGGCGGCTTCGCACGCCACACCAAAGCGTCACTCGCCGGAGGTCGACTGCGCTGGGTCCGCGCGGAACTTGCCGCTGCTTTTCGCCTGCGCTGGGCGGAACTTGTCGGCTTGGACAAGCACCCGGACTTCGCGCCCGTGGCAAACGACCTGCGCCTGAATGCGCGGCTACGGTTGCGCATGGCGGAGGTGTCGAGTGATGGCTCCAAACAAGGTGGATTGCTGACCGTCATCGACACCGTCGCCAGCCTCGATCCGGACTACCCAGCGCACTTCGCCAAGGGGGTCGTCCACTACAAAAACCGAGCGTTCAAGGAGGCATTCGACTCGTTCAAAGCCCACCTCGAAGAGCGTCCGGATGGGCCTTGGACGTTGCGGGCTCAAAACCACGCATTGGCTTCAGCTGAGGCCCTGCTCGGGGCCGACTGATGGACGAAGTCCTCGCGCTGGAAGCGGCCACACGTCGCATCGACGATGGACCGGGCTTGCTGCATTTCGCAGGTGTCGCGGGCTCGGGTGCAGCGTTGCTCGCCAGCCGTTTCACTCGGCCGGTGCTGTACGTCGTGCCAGACGTCGAGACAGTTCGCAAAGCCGTGGACGACCTTCGTTACCTCTTGGGGGGCGAAGGGCGAGTCCTGTACTTGTTGTCTTCGGAGAATAGTCCCTACACGGAAACGCAGCCTGATCGCCAAGCGACCATGCAACGCATGATGGTGCTCTCGGCGCTGGCGGCGGGCGATGCCTGGCGAGTGCTGGTGGTCAATGCCACGGCGTTGGTGCGTCGGCTCGCTCCCCGCTCGGTGGTACGGACGGCGACCTTCGAGATTGATGCCGACAGCGAGGTGGAGCCTCAGGAGTTTGCCGCACGCCTGGTGGAGATGGGGTACCTGCGAGTGCCAGTGGTGGAGGACCCCGGCAGCTTCGCCATCCGCGGTGGGCTCATCGACGTGTGGAGCGGCGGGATGGACCGCCCGGTGCGTATCGATCTCTTTGGCGACATGGTCGCCGAAATCAAGACGTTCGATCCGGACACCCAACGCACTGATGAGGAGGTGCCGAGTGTGCGGGTATGTCCCGTGCGCGAAACCATCCTGGCTGAAGAAATACGTGATCGTGCCAAGACCAGGTTGCGCGATCTGTGTGACTCGCACAACTACCCGTCATCCAAGGCGCGTCAATTGGTGGAGGACTTGACCACGGGGCGGCACTCCTTCGGCGTGGCAGGGTACCTGCCGGCGTTCTACGACCTGGAGCCGATCTGGCGGCATTTGCCGGACGACGTTGCCGTCGTCTTCGAGCAGCCGGCGCGCTGTGTTTCCGCAATTGAGGACGAACTCGCGGAGCTCGATTCCCACGAGCGCGATCGAGCCACTCCGCACTATCCTCCTGAGCGCCTCTACTCGACGCCGAGTGAGCTGGCTCTCGAGCTGAGCCGTCGCCCCGTCGTCTGTTGTGCCCGCTCGTTCACTCACGGCAAACCTGGGGCGCCGCTCGACTCCCTTTCGCTGGTGGACGCGATGCCGCTCGCGTTGCATCTCGATGACCACAGCGAGATGCAGCGAGCAGTGGCAGCGGCGCGCAGCACACGCGGCAAGCGCGCCGTGCTCGAACCCTTGTTGGAGCGCCTGAGTGCGTGGCGCGAGGATGAAATGGAGGTGACGGCGATCGCTCGAACGGCGACTCAGGCTCGGCGTCTCGCATCACTCCTGCACCACCGAGGTGTCGTCGTGGTGAGCCCGCATGCGGGCGAGTTGGACGCGTCCGGGGGCGAGCACCACGAGACCGATGGCCAACAACCCGACGATGGAGGCGGCACCTCTCTTTCCTTGAGCGTCCACGTTGGCACTCTGGCGCGCGGCATCATTGCGCCGCTCGAGCGGCGGGTGTTGATCACCGAAGAGGAAATATTCGGGCAACGGGCTCACGTCGCGCCGCGCCGAAAACGAGCGGTACGGGACGCTCTGGAAGATCTACGGGCGCTTGCTCCCGGGGACTACGTTGTTCATTCAGAGCACGGTATCGGACGTTATCTCGGGTTGGAGAACCGTGCCCTCTCCGGAGGCGTGAACCTAGAGCTTTTGGTCGTCGAGTACATGGGGGGCAAGTTGTTCTTGCCGGTGTATCGGCTGAATCAGGTCACCAAATATGCTGGTGGAGAATCGCCGAAGCTCGACCGCCTGGGTGGACAGACGTTCGCCAAGGCAAAATCCAGAGCGCAGAGAAAGGCGCGTGAGATGGCCGACGAGCTGCTCGCGCTCTACGCCGAGCGCAACAGCGCAACCCGCGAACCTCTGCCCGCTGCTGACGACGACTACGCCGCTTTCGAGGCGGCGTTCCCCTATGAGGAGACGAGCGACCAGAGCGCGGCGATCGACGAGGTGATGGAGGACCTGCAGCAGTCGCGAGTGATGGACCGATTGGTGTGTGGCGACGTCGGCTTCGGAAAGACCGAGGTAGCTCTTCGCGCTGCATTTCGTTGCGCGTCCGTAGGCCGGCAGGTGGCTGTATTGTGTCCGACCACGGTGCTCGCCCAGCAGCACTACCTGACGTTCAGCAAACGCATGGCGGACACGCCATTCGAGGTTCGTGTGCTGAGCCGGTTTCAGTCAAAAAAAGCAGCGGCAAAAACCCTGGAAGACCTCGCGAAGGGGACCGTCGACGTCGTCATCGGCACCCATCGCCTGCTATCGAAGGATGTCCAATTCAAAGAACTCGGCCTTCTCGTGGTAGACGAGGAGCAACGTTTTGGCGTCGTTCACAAAGAGCGCCTCAAGCAACTACGCAAGGTCGTCGACGTTCTGACGCTGACGGCCACGCCCATCCCGCGCACCATGCAGCTGGCCATCGGCGGCCTGCGACAAATGTCCATCATCAGCACACCGCCGGTGAACCGTCGCGCCATCCGCACGATCGTCGCGCGCCCCGATGACGCTGTGCTGCGCGACGCCGTGGAGCGCGAGCTATCCCGTGGTGGTCAGGTATTCTACGTTTACAACCGCATTCAGGGATTGGCCGAACGCGCGAACAGATTGCAGCAGTTGGTACCCCATGCGCGCATCGTCATGGCGCACGGCCAGATGCGAGAGACGACTCTGGAAAAGACGATGCTGCAGTTCGTGGATGGCCAATACGATGTACTCGTCACAACCGCGATCGTGGAGAGCGGGCTCGACATTCCCCGCGCCAACACGATGCTCGTCGACCGCGCAGATCTGTTCGGGTTGTCCCAGCTCTACCAGTTGCGTGGCCGCGTTGGCCGTTCGCGCGAGCGTGCCTATTGCTACCTCCTTGTACCCGCGGCGTCGGAAATGAGCGACGATGCTCGGAGTCGGATCGAAGCTCTAGAGCGGTACACGGATTTGGGTTCAGGTTTTCAGATCGCCACCCTCGACATGGAGCTTCGTGGCACCGGCGACCTGCTGGGCGCCGACCAGAGCGGTCCGATCGCCAGCGTCGGAATCGACATGTTCTGCCAGATGCTCGAGGAAGCCACACGAGAGCTACGCGGTGAGGAGGTAACTCATGACGTCGATCCCGATCTGCACTTCGATCTCGACGCGCTCTTGCCGGACAGCTACATCGAGGAGGTCGGAGTGCGGCTGTCGGTGTACAAGCGCCTCGCCGCCGCCGTTGATGAGCATGACGTTGCCCACGTCGCCTCGGAGATGGAGGACCGCTTCGGTCCTGCTCCCGAGGAGGCCGTTCGCCTAGTGGAGCTGATGCGCCTCAAGGTCGAGCTGCGCCGCTTGAGGGTGCTGGTCTGCGAGGCGACGAGTCGCGGCGTATCCCTGCGGTTTCGGGAGGATACCCCTCTCGACGCTGCCAGCTTGGCCAAGCTGGTTGGTGAGCAACGCGCCAAGTACCGCCTCCACCCCGATGGGCGTTTGACCCGTGTTCCAAAAGAGAAAGAGGCGTTTGCAGATAGCTTGGAGTTGGCGGACAAGATGCTGGACGAGTTGAGAGCTCTGGTCGACGCCTAGGAGGAGGTGTCCCATCGCCAGCTTCGGATGCAGGGGATGGGAGGTGTCCTCGCTGGGGTTTGACCGTTCCTTTTGACACGACGAGCGAGTAGCCTGTGCTCATGTGTTCGCCGCTTCGGGCCGCGCTCAAGAGCGCGGGATATCTGGTCATCGCCATCGCGTGTTCGCCCAAAGTGAGCGACACTCCGTTGCCCAATTCCCGCCCCGAGGGACCTAACACCTACTACTACGGCAATCCCGATCACGGCGGGAAAGAACTGGGCAAACGTGAGGCCTCCGCCACGCGGCAGGAACCGCTCGTGTTGCCCAAGCCGCCGGCGATGGTAAGCAAGAGGCCCAAGCCTGCACCCAAGGTGGAGACTACCTCCAAAGAGGACAAGGATCTGGATGGCGGGGCTCCAACTGAGGATAGCAAGTATGCCGGACGCTATCTCGGAACCGATACCGTCACGATCGAGTTTCCAGGGATCCCAGACGATCCGCAGGTGGATGACAAGGCTGTCGTGGATATCGACAAGCTCGAAGAAGATGGCAAGTACGAGCTGACAGTTGTGGCGAGCAACAGCGGTGATCCCCTCTGCACCATCCGGGGCGCTCTGTCGGATGACAAGCTGGAGTTTCCCAAAGGCCAGACTTGCTTTTCACAGATCCTTGGTATTCCTCTCGATACGAACCTGCTTGGCGGAACGGCAACCTTTGACGGCGCGAAGCTCACGGTGGAGTTCGAAGTCGAGCTCGTCCTTGACGCGCCCGGAGGGACACTCGAAGGCAGCATCTCCTACGGTTTCGAAGGACAAAAGGAAGCCTCGGACAAGGGCAGCGACTAGGAGCGAGAGCATGCTGACGCGGCGACCGAGTTACGCGACAAGCTGCCGGCTCAGTTGACACCCGTCGTGGTCCCGCTGCGAGCTGAACGGCATGTTGGGATCCAAGTGCGGCGTGTCACTCGGCGTGAAGGTTCGTCGCGTGGTGGGTAATGTGGTCGCCCATGAACGTGGCGATGAAGAAGTAGCTGTGGTCGTATCCTTGCTGGTGACGAACTCGCACTCTCTGTTTCGAAGCACTTGCAGCCGCCTCGAGGAGGTCTGGCTTGAGTTGTTCACGGAGGAATGGGTCCTCTGTGCCCTGGTCCACCAGGATGTCGAGCTCCGGGCCTACGTAGCCTCGCAAGAGCTCGGTAGCGTCGTACTCGCGCCATGCTGTCTCGTCCGCGCCAAGATATGCGGACAGCGCCTTCTGCCCCCAGGGGCACTGAGTGGGAGCGCAGATGGGCGCAAACGCGGAGACTGAGGCGTAGCGCCCCGGCGAGGATAGCGCGAGCACGAGCGCGCCGTGTCCCCCCATCGAGTGACCGAAAATACCTTGCCGATCGGTCACCGGAAAGTGTGAGGCGATCAGCTCCGGGAGCTCCGCGTCCACATAATCGAACATGTGGTAGTGCTTGGACCACGGCTCTTCTGTCGCATTGACGTAGAAGCCCGCCCCTTGACCCAGATCACTCGCGTCGTCGTCCGGCACATCGTTGCCGCGCGGGCTCGTGTCCGGGCAGACCAATATGACGGAATGCTGCTCGCAGTAGCGCTGTGCCCCGGCTTTCGTGATGACGTTCTGCTCGCTACACGTCAGGCCGCTCAAGTACGTCACGACCGGGAGGCGCCCTTCTTCCGCGCCACTGGGCAAGAACACCGCAAAGCGCATCTTGCACCCGAGCGACTTCGACTCGTGTTCGTAGACATCCTGGAGGCCGCCAAAGCAGCGGTTCCGACTGACACGGGTGGGCGCGGACATCATCAGTATTCGATCACGCTACGGATGCTCTTGCCTTCATGCATCAAGTCGAAGGCTTCGTTGATTTTTTCGAGGGGTAGGCGGTGTGTAATGAACGGATCGATTTTGATCTCCCCGCGCATCGCTTGCTCCACCATCCCGGGCAGCTGGGAGCGCCCCTTGACGCCACCGAAGGCAGAGCCCCGCCAGACGCGCCCGGTGACCAGTTGGAATGGACGCGTGGTGATCTCTTGACCCGCGCCCGCCACGCCGATGATGGTCGATTCGCCCCAGCCCTTGTGACAGCACTCGAGCGCCGCCCGCATGACGTCCACGTTGCCGATGCACTCGAACGAGTAGTCCACGCCGCCGTCGGTCATGTCCACTACCACGTTCTGAATGGGAGAGTCCGCGTGATCCTTGGGATTGACGACATCCGTTGCCCCCAGCTGCTTGGCGAGTTCGAACTTTCCGGGGTTCGTGTCGATACCGATGATGCGCTCGGCCTTGGCCATGACGGCGCCTTGAATCACGGACAGACCGATCCCACCCAAACCAAAGACAGCGACACTGCTGCCCGGCTGCACCTTGGCAGTGTTCAGCACGGCGCCGATACCCGTCGTGATGCCGCACCCGAGCAAACACACTTTGTCTAACGGCGCTTTGGGATTGACCTTCGCCAGGGAGATCTCGTTGACCACACTGTATTCGCTGAAGGTGCTCGTTCCCATGTAGTGATAGACGGGTTTGCCGTCGTGAGAGAACCGCGTCGTTTGGTCTGGCATCAGGCCCCTACCTTGCGTGGCGCGCACAGCTTGGCACAAGTTCGTCTTGCCGGAGGTGCAAAACCTACAGCTGCCGCACTCTGGGATGTACAGCGGAATGACGTGATCACCGACCGCGACACTCTTGACTCCCGCGCCCACCTCGACGACGACCCCGCCGCCTTCGTGCCCGAGCACCGAGGGGAAGATCCCTTCTGGATCGGCGCCACTCAAGGTGAACGCATCCGTATGACAGACACCGGTGGCCCGGATCTGGACCAGCACTTCAGAAGCCTTTGGTCCTTCGAGCTCTAGCTCTTCGATCGAAAGTGGTTTGCCTGCTTCCCAGGCAACAGCTGCACGGGTTTTCATGTTGAGACCTCCTACTGCCCAACTGGGCGCATCTCGCTCGAACAGACCATAGTGACCCCGGGTCCGGATGCCCAGGGCGTTTTTCGGCAGATCCGTCGCCCCCATGGGCGCTTGGGGCGGTACGAACTTGCAGTTCAGCCGTCCCGCTTCAACCACGCGATGGTCGCTCCCCAACCGCCACGGGTGGCAGGCGCGTCGCGGTAGCGCAGCACTAGTGGATGGGTGCTCAGGAGCTTCTGCACGCGAGCCCGCTGATAACCCTTGCCGCGCCCGTGGATCAGGCGGACCTCCTCGAAGCCCTTGTCGTGGGCGGCCTCCAAGTACGCCTCCACCACAGAGAGAATGTCACGAGGAGCAAAGCCATGTAGGTCGATAGAATCCTCGATTTCGAGCACGGCCAAATCTTCACTCTCGCTGCCAGCCGATGGCTGAGGCTCATCGCGCGCCAGCGCTTCGGTGGGGGGGCCTTCAGCCGGTGCCGTTTTGCCGCTGTGGGGTGCTGCTACTCTGTCCCGTAGAGCGCTCTCGCGCTGCGAGGCGTCGAGAGTCCCGGATGTACGTGGTTTGGGGCGAAGGACCCAAGCAAAAACAAACAGCGGCACCGCGAACGGCAATTCCGCCTGGAGGATCGTCAGGCCTCTCGTCGTGAAGAACCGACCAATGGACAACGGCGAGACCGGAATAGGTCTCCAAGGAAAGAACAACCTGACGTCGCTGAGCGGCCACCACAGTGAGATACCCAACCCGCCGTTGGTCAACATGTCCAACAGCGAGTGCGACGCCATAGCGATGAGAAAGCACGTGGTGGACGTCCACCGCCTCGCTCGAAACGGGGACACGCTGGCGACCAAGACCGCCACCAGCGCATACCAGGCCAACGAGTGAAACGCGCCGCGGTGACCGAGGGGGTGCGAATAGTCCACGACCGCGTGCATCACCACGTCCAGATCGGGGGCCGCCGCGAGCAGGGCGCATGCCCACGGAAGCCAGACCTTCGCTCTGGCCTGGGTGACGTTCTGGGCGGTCGCGGCCCGCCCCTGTTTTTCTTGCCCGGCAGCGGCCCCCCGCAGGTGCGCCGAAGCGTAGACCCGAACCCCAATCAGACCAATCGCTCCGCCAATGAGCATGTGCGTGAACGCAGACGCCACGATGACCAGTTGAACACAGCGTGCCGGCGCGCACGAGGCCAATCGGCGCGCCATGGCCAGCCAAGACCCGGCACTCACGGCCAAGCTCCGTGCCGTTGTTGCCCAGGTGCGTTCGCTCTCGGAGCCGGCGGCGATTCTTGCTCGGCTGGATCAGTGGGTGCGACACGTGGATCGCCGCGAATGTGTCGTTGGCCGTGGTGCGCACGTGGCAGTGACGCGGAAGACGAGCGTCGGACACCTTCGCCTACTCTGCATCCGATAGGACTACAGTGCGAACGCCTGAACAACAGCCTTCGCAGAAACGCCGTGCGTGGCGTTCTTGGGGTGTTAGATATTCTCCAACAAGGTGTACACTCCGTTTTGGAGAGTGCGTCGCAGATGAACGAACTCCCACCTGCACGTACCCAAGGGAGTAAGGAGTGGAGATTTTGAAGAAGACCCGATTGACTGGTTCCCACAGAGTGTTCACCAGGTGGGGCTTACAAATGAGCTGCCTGCTAGCGCTCGGGTGTTATGACCCAGACGACCGTTGCAGCGACAACGCGAAGTTCTCCGAGGACACCGGGCTGTGTGTCTGTCGTAAAGGGTTCGTGCAGTCCGTGGGGGGGTGTGTCGAAGTGCTCGCTACTCCCTCCGGTGCGGATGAAACTGAGCCAGACGAGGAAACGGATCCAGAAGAAACCGCAAGTGACACGATGGCCACGGACGCTGAGGATCCTGATGCTTCCGATGCTACAGTGACCGATGAAAGTGGCACGGACGACAGCGAGACGGACACCGAGGAGACACCCTCCGGGCTCGGCATGTCCTGCGCGTCCGCTGCGGACTGCGCTGGGCTGGACGCTACCTTCTGCGACACCTTCCTGGCCAAGATATGCTTGGTCGAAGGCTGTGAGATAGGGGGCGATCCTTGCCCCGTGGGCTATGACTGCCAAGACCTATCGATGATTGGGGCTGCCGGCAACGTGTGTGTGCCGGCGTCGTGTGATTTGGCAGCAGACGATTGTCCCAGCGGGTTTACCTGCTGCGAAGCATCGATACCGGGCTTCCCTGCAGTCTGTTTGGCCGCCGGCTGCGGCGGTTGAGTCCATCGGCCACCGGCCGCGCCGGCTGAAGTGTGCTAGGCCGCCGGGCGCGGCCGTCTGAGTCCACTCGACGTCACGCCAGATCCGCCGAAGCCCCGAGGCGAATGATCGTTTCGGGGCTTTGGCGTGTCTGCGTTGCTGATCGCGGAGCAGGGACGGTCAGTAGTTCAGCGGGTACCCCCGGTCCGAGGGTTGCTTTCCATCGATGCTCAGCACCTTCATACCATCGACGACGTCGTTGGAGTGCAGGTAGGTCAGCGTGCCATCGACCTGCTTGATCGCCGCTTTCAGCCGGTCGATGGGTGAAACCGCTCTCGGCGGTCCGGACTGTCCGCGGATCTTGCGGTCAATCCAATAGCGGCCCACCTCGTCGGGATCCATGCCCAGCACCTTGTGTTCGAAGTCCGTGCGCGCGGAGGACCCATTGGGTTGGTTTAGCGGAAGTAGGCGCTCGCCGTTCGGTCCGCTCAAGCGATCCCCCATGTAGAGGCGCTTGAGGTCTTGAAAGGAGATAGTCCTCATCTTGCTGTTCTTGGACACCACGATGACTAGTTGTTCCGGGGAGGCCGCCTGGAGCAGCCCTGCGGAGCTGCTGGTGGCCGCTACGGACACCACGCAGAGCGCGGATCGTAGGAATAGTCTTCGGTTTCCGGTCATTAGAAACTCCAGGCCGCTTGGGTCATGATGTAGTCGAAGGCTGGCAGATCCCCAAGGGCTGGGGAGCCAGTGCCGTCAGCGTGGAGGTATTGCGCCTTGAGCACGATAGATGGAACCGGGCGAACGTTAATTCCAAACCAGTACGCCGGGATCTTCCCCCAAATGCCAGTGGGCCCAGAGTCGTAATACTCCAGATTGACGTAGGGCATCACTCCCAAGAAGTCGAAGCGGTAGCCGAGCAGAGCGTAGCCACCCCAGCGACGAAAGTCAGCTTCCGTCCCTTGGGCACCGTACCCTGCCGCGGGGCGTACTGCGTCGTTGTAGACGATGTCTTGGCCGACGACTTCACTCTGCAAGTGCAAACCGCCATAGATCCATCGGAGGTCCGCTGCGTAGGCGAACTCATCGTATTCCTCCACCAAGGTGGCGCCCAAGGTCGCCGTGCCGTCCGCATCAAACACAAACTCGGAGATCCTGTCGGAGTAACGCCCCCGGTACCCGGAAACGCCGATGGTGAGGTCACCCAGTACGGCCGAGTTCTGGAAGAACAAGCGACCGCCGATGGCTTTGTTGCGGTCCAGGTCCGCGTACGCATCCGTCGGGCCTCGACCATTGGAGAGCGTGACGTGGTAGCCGAGTTTGGAAGACCCCACAAACTCACTCCCGTGGATTTGGAGCCCTGTCTGTCGCTCCGGAATCAAGCCTTCCCCGACGATGAACGGGCGATTGGCGGCAATGATGGCGGGCGAGCCGTGGTCGACGTTCCAGATGCCGTAGGGCGTCAGCCACTGTCCTCCCCGAATGTTGAGCAGCGGGTGGGCCATGTACTCGAGCCACACACGCTCGATCTCGATCCCTCCCCAGCGCAATGGCCTGCTGATGTCCGCGTAGTCAGCAACCGTCGTATCGATGCGCTCGCCAACCAACGCGCCCCCGGGGCTACCGCCGTGGGGTAGATACAGAAACCGGATTTCGGACAGTGCGCGCCAATTGGAGCCGAAGTCTGTCGAGAGATATATGTTGAAGTTGCCGACGAAGAACGTGGGCCTCGTTGTCGTTTCGCTCAGCCAATGTTGGTAGGTGAAGTCCGCAAAGCCGTAGATGTCGAGCTTGGGGCCGGCGGCGATGGGAGATGCGGAAGCCTCGGCTTCGAGATCGCTGAAGTCGAACTGTTTCTCCTCTGCTGCCGTGTCGTCGCCCAGCGGGTCGGCGTCGGCATCCGTTGATTCATCGGCTCCTGCGACCATCTGCGCGCCTTCAGAGGCTGACGCTTCCGCATTCAACTCGGCAGCGGCATTGGGCTGTTCAACGGGTGCGGGCTCGTCCGCGCCCGCCTGTGGCGTGGTAGCCGCGGTGTCCGCTGGCGCAGTCGATGCACCAGCGGGCGCGGCTTCCGCCGCCTCCGAGGCGGCAGCAGGTGCAGCTGCCCCCGGTGTTTCTGTAGTCGGCGCAGCCTCGGGTTCTGGCGCTTGCGCCAGGGCTTGGCTTGCAGCAAACGCGATGCTGAGCGCCAGGCAGCTGGTCACTAATAGTCGCCGCGCGTAGGGCGGTGGCCATTGTTGGCTTGTGGTCAAGAGCACGTCCTTTCGTTCTCCATGAACCCGCAACACATCCCCGATGTGACTCGAAATGGGTGTCGCGGTTCCGGAACGATACGTCAACTCGGTGGCATCGTCAGCGTCGTTTTTGGACCCACATGTCGCGCGTGGGGTCGACTCGGGTGAACACCACACCTAGTGACGCTGCGGTCTGGGGAGCACACCTGCCGACGGACGCCCCACACGAGCACACTGCGCTGAGCTAATTGACACCGCGCATCGCGCTTTCATCGCCTAGAAATTGACCATCGAGGGCGCCTGACTGCGTTTCTTGTCCTGCCCCCGTCAGGCGCGCAACGGTGCACAGGCGGGACTGGTACGAGATTGCGCTTCAGAAACTCGGCGTTCCGCCGGCTTTCGCTCGGGGCGGGAGGCCGGTCACGACGATCACTTGCTGCGGCGCGTCCCACGTGTTTCAGTTGAAGCGGATCGAGGCGACCTCCTGAACCGCGCGCGCGGCCTCGGCGCGTACGAACTTAGATAACTATGCTGTCGTGCACAGCGATGGTCCAGCGTTGCGCACGACCTGAGCGCCTCGCCGTCCCCCAAGGTTGTAATTACGGTCGCAACCATGAGGCTCCTTCTTGCTGTTGTCGAACGAGTTCGACCTAGCTGGGCTCGCAGTTACCTCCGTTGGCGAATAGTCCCGAGGGTGGTTTTCGGGCGTCTGCCCGCGATCCTCGCCGAGAGGGGCATCCACCGGGCGCTCTCGGTATCCTCAAGCCAAGAGCTGGTCGTAGACGCCGCCCTGCATGGATTGGCCGCCTTGGCCCTCGGCCAATCCGAACCAATCGGACTCGATCCCCATCACGTTGACGATGGTGTTGAGCAAGCGGTTGTGCGGCGCCTTGGAGTCTTCGCCGTATTCTTCGCCGAGCAGGATGTGCTCACCCTGCTTGAACGCGCCGCCCGCGCTGCCCGCGAGGATGTACGGCAGGTTCATGAAGTTGTGACCCTTGCCGTCGGAGAGCTCGTTGGCGTACATGATGACGGAGTTGTCGAGCACGGTCTTGCCGTCCGCTTCGACGTACGCATCCATGCGATCGAGGAGGCGTGCGAACTTTCCTTGGTGCCAGACGTCGATGTCGAAGAGCATGTCCTCGTAACCGGCAACATCGGCGCAGCCGTCTTCAGTGGAGTCGCCGAAACAATCGTCGCGCACCTTGCCGTGGGATAGCTTGTGGTGGTTGTACTCGTGGTTCATGCCATCCCAGCGGAAGATGGGTCCGCCCGCGCCACCCCCGAATTGAAGGGTGGCCACGCGGTTGGCGTCGCAGGCCAACGCAAGCGCCATGATGTCGACGTGCAGATCGGCGATGGCGGCGTACTCACTTTGCTCATCGACGAAGTCGCCGCTGCCCTCGTAGACGCGGGCGCGTTCCGCAAGTTCTGCGTCGCCGCAACCGAGTGCTTGCAGCACGGAGTCTTCCGCCGTCATTGTCGTTTCCAACTCGCGAATCACCGTGAAATGGGCATCGAGCTTTTCGCGATCGGATTGACTCAAGGGGCCGCCTTCGAGGGCACGGAACTGGTCCTCGACCAAGTCCAGGACGCTCTGTCGGCGCCGCGCTATTCGGTCTGTTGCCTCGGACGGCGAAGCCGCTGTGCCACCCAGCTCCATGAAGTCGGCGTACGCGTTCCAGGGGTTGTTGATGCCGGCAACGGCGCGCGAGGGCCCGGTGTAGGAGATGTAGTCCATCCCACGGTACATGCCGATGCGGCCGACGTGTAGCGTCAATGGTGGGCGGCGCGAACCGTCGGAGCCGGGGTTGATGGCTTGGGCGATCACCTGGTCTACGCTGATGCCCAGCGCGAGCCAGTCGGGATCGGTCAGCTGTGCTGTGAGCTTGTGGGCCATGCCCATGCCGTGGTCGTCGGCGTTGCCGCCGTCTCGACCGAAACCGCGTGGGCTCATATGCACGCCCCGCGGAAAGACCAACTTGCTGACGTGGGGTGTCAATGGCTCGTTGGCGGTGCCGCTGAGGCTATCTGCAGTCAACGCCCCAAAGCCGCTCGTGGGAAACCACCGATCCATGTTGACGCCGTTGCAGCAGAAGAACACGCCGAAGCGCTTGATGGCGTTCTCTTGGGCGCCGACGTTTTTGGGCTCCAATGCCTCCAGGAACGGTAACCCGACGGCGACCCCGCCGAATCCGCGAAGAAATTGGCGACGGCGGAGTTCTCGTTTGCGAAACAGGCTCATCGGGCCTCCTCGTTGGGGGTGCGGGTCAAAAACGCGTGGGTCGTCGTGATTGTTATGACGAGTTCCTTGACGGCGGCGGGGCTGTCCAGGTCGTCGACCACGGAGAGCTCGTCTTGTGTCAAGCGGCGTCCTCGTGCGAACTCGAGCCACTTGGTGGCGTAGCAGCGCAGGGCTTCGTCGCTTTCGGCGACCGCATCGACCAGGCTGAGGGCGCCGTCAAAGTCCACGTTCTGCCCGTCCAGAAGCAGACTACCGCTGGTTTCCACGGGCACGCCGTTTTCTTCGCTTCGTCGCTGCCCCATCGCGTCGAAGTTTTCAAAGGCGAATCCGGGGGGATTGATTTGAGTGTGGCAGGACAAGCACTCTGGGGGAGACGTCAAGATCGTGATCTCTTCCCGTGTCGTTTCAGGGGGTGGGATGTCATTGGGGAGCTCGCTGTTGGCAGCGCCTGGTGGCGGGTCGGGGATCTCTCGACACAAGAGATCGCGGACGACAAACAGTCCACGATGCACGGGATCGGTCTTCAGTGAGTAGGCGTTCGAGGCGAGGAAGCCGACTTGCATCAAGAGTCCCTTACGTTCACTCGCGTCGAGCTCGATGCGCTCCATCCCGCCACCGACGTCCTGCCCGTACAGTGGAGCGATCGTGCTGTCGGCGTAGGCGAACGGTGCGGTCAACAGCTCGCTCATCCCGCCGCCGTCGTCGATCACTTCCTGGACGTAGCGGTGGGCAGCATCTTGAACGCGCTTGACCAAATCGTTCGGTGCGTCCGGGAACAGACTGGGATCGGGGGCGATTTTGGAAAAGCGTGAGAAATGCCAGGCTTGGTCGTGGAAGTCGACCAGGGTTTGCAAAGCCCTATCTGTCTGCAACATCCGTTCGACCTGGGCGCGCACCTGATCGGATCCACTGAGCTCGCCCGCTTCCGCCGCGGAAAGGAGTTCGTCGTCTGGCATCGAATTGTAGATGAAGTAGGACAGGCGCGAGGCCACTTCGTAATCGTTCAACGGGATCAAACCATCCGGGCCGATCTCGTTGCTGTATTCGGTGCGATACAGAAACTGCGGAGATTGCAGCATCGCCTGAACCACCAGGGAAACGCCATCCTTGAAATCGTCCCCGCTGCCGACCAAATCGTTGCCCTGGGCGAACAACCCAGCAAAGCCTTCTGCTTCGGCATCCGTCAACGGCCGGCGGAAGGCGCGAGCGCCGAAGTCTGAGATGAACTCTCGTGCGCAAGAAGCCTGTGCTGCATCGCAGGGCACGATGTGCTCGAACACGACATCATCCGTCGCGACCACCGTGGCGAGAGATTCTGCAGCTGCGCGGTACTGAGGCCCGAGTCTGCCGTCGACGAGAAAGTCGATGCTCGTTTGAAAGGTGAAGCCGTTCTGCGCGTCGGGGGCGAACGCGTCACTCGGATCGTCGTCGATGCCGAGCAAGTCTTGCACGGTGTTGGTGTATTGCTCGTGGCTGAGGCGCGCGAGTCGCGTGGTTTCGCCAGGGGCTGGCGGCGTGATCTCCACCTCCCCATCGGATTCCGACGGACCCGGCTCGTCGTCCCCCGGTCCTGGTCCGTCGTCACTCGACGTATCCGTCGGGGTGTCGTCCGTGTTGGTGTTTGCGGGATCGGGGTCGTCGTTTTTGCCGGCGCAGCCGACGGTGATGGCGGCAAGAGCGATGAGTCGGACGAAGGGAAGTCGAATCATGATGAACGAAGTCGGGGGCGCTTGGCGATTTGGACGCACAGCCCGTCCATCCAAGACAGAGCCATGGCAGCGCCAGTTCGGCTCAGTTTGTTCCCGATTCGCGCCCGCGCCCACCCGTTTTCGACATACTTCGCCCAACGAGCGAAAACGCACGTGTCGAGGCGAGTGCCCGCCGAACCTGCATCAGGCAACGCTGTGCGCTGCACACGTTCCAGCAAGGAGTGGCCCAGCTGAGTTAGCCGCCGATGTACGACATCTCGATTTTCGGGCGCTGTTGCTCGTCTTTGCCGCGTAGTTCGGAGTAGCGGTCGCTGCGCATGGCCCAGATTTCCGAGACAGCGGTCGAGAGCTCGCTGTCGGGCGCACCGCTTCGCACGAGTGTTGCCAAGTCGTGCCCCGTGCGAGCGAACAAGCAGGTGTAGAGCTTGCCATCGGCGCTCAGTCGCGCGCGGGAGCAATCTCCGCAGAAGGGTTTGGACACGCTCGTGATGACGCCGATCTCACCACTGCCGTCGAGATAACGATAGCGTGTCGCAACTTCACCGCGCCGCACTCGTCCGACTGGCTCGAGCGCGTGGCGCTCCGAGATTCGGGCTACAATTTCCGCGCCCGAGGTGACGTTCTGCGGGTCCCAACCATTGCTGCTGCCCACATCCATGAACTCGATGAAACGCACCACGGTGCCGCTACCGCGGAAGTGTTCTGCCAACTCGACGAGCCCGGCGTCGTTGAACCCTCGTCGGACCACGCTGTTCACCTTGACGGGTAAGCCGGCGGAGCGCGCCGCGTCGATGCCATCTAGAACCGAACTGACGGGGAAGTCCACGTCATTCATGCGACGGAAGGTAACATCGTCCAATGAATCCAAACTGACGGTGACACGCCCGAGACCAGCTCTCGCCAGACTTGCGGCATGTTTGGCCAGTAGTGAACCGTTCGTGGTCAGCGCCAAGTCGACGTCGAATGCCGCGAGCATCTCGACCAGCTTGTACAGTTCAGCGCGCAGCAGGGGCTCGCCCCCGGTCAGGCGAACCTTTGTCACTCCGTGGGCGACGAAGATCCCGGCGATCCGTGTGATCTCTTCAAAACTCAGGATTTCCGGTTTCGGCAGGAAGCGAAAACCAGGACCGAAGACCTCCTTCGGCATGCAGTAGCCGCAGCGAAAGTTGCAACGATCGGTGACGGAAATGCGGACGTCCCGCAGTCGACGACCGCGTGTATCAGCGCCAAAGTGCCCGCTCTTCTCGGCGGCGATGTGGCCGCCCGCCTCGGCGCCCGCACCTTGCCAACGGCTTTGTTGGGGAGCATCCGGGTACGGGTCTGTAGCGCTGGAGATGCCTGCTCTTGCGTCGATGGGCGGCGTGGAGGGGCCCACGGAGGCTTTCGCGATGGGCAAGTGAACACGACGAGACACGGAAGTCAGGATAATGTGCCTCTCGGCCGCTGCGAGCAAGCGCCACGGCTTCTGATGAGCTCAGTTCGGCCCTTGCCCGCGGAGGAGCGCCACCTGCCTGAGCAGCACGCGCTCGCCCTCGGTTGGGTTCGGAGGCGAGCGGCGGCACAGAGTTCACCATCACTCTGCTCTTGCCCGGCCCCTGAGTTGGCCGATGAGGCGAGCGGCGCGCGATCACGGCGTTGGGTGAGCTGCCGCCAAACAGTGAGGGCCACTGAGCAAGCGTGACGCAGCTGCGCCTGAAGACGGGTGCAAGCGCACGTTCGTCGCGTCGACAGCACTGTCCCGGACATCACTCGACGTCTCAACGCGACTTCCATGCGACGCCCGCCGGGCGCGACTCCCGTCCCACACATCAGAATTTCTCTACCTACGGTAGCGCGACAGTGTGCAACAGCGCCGTGGGCGTAGTTTCGGCACGCCCCTTGCTACCCCTCCTCGGGTGACTTCGCGAAGGGACACGTTCAATGAAGCTATCAGAAACCCAATACGACAACTCGGAAACCGGGTGCTGCGCCGCGCTGGACGCGCGTCGCTGGCAAGACCAGGAGTTTGAGTGGAATGACAAGCTCTTCCTCAAGGACCACATTCGGGCCTTTCTTCACATCCCCCTGAATTTCGGCTCGGTCATCAGCCGCGACAACGCTGCGATTGAGAACGCGGCGGCCTACCCGGAGGAGCCACTATGGCTCACCGACGAAGTCTCCCCTTGGGGCTCAGATGTCTACTTGGCGACGGACCGCGAGGTGCCCAACGCTCAAATGGTCAGGCTCTCTGGTCGCTTCTTGACGAAGGTTTTCGAGGGACCATACCGCGACATCGGCAAATGGATCGAACAGATGAACGAGGCTGTTCGGGCCAAAGGACTCAGTGTCGAGAAGATGTACTTCTTCTATGCCACCTGTCCCAAATGCGCGAAGCACTTCGGCAAGAATCAGGTCGTCTTATTTGCCAAAGTGTAGCTGACGCACGCCTGCAAAGCTGCGGCGAGAATGAATGCGTCCGCCAGCATGGCAGATCGAGACGGACCACCATCCGATGCTACAGCTTTTCCGACGGTGCCCGGGCGAACGCGCCCTGCGCGTTATCCTCAATGCAACAGTGAGTCGATGATGGGGGTGACCCGCGTTCGGGCGGCGGAGTCGAAGAGCTGCATGTTGTTGGGGGCTTTCCAGATCGCCCCCAGGGGTGGCGGGCCTCCTGCATCTGCTCCCGCACGGAAGTTTCGAAGAACATGCGCGGGGTACAGCCCAAGGTTCGCTGGAAAACGCGATGGCACTGCGAGTAGCTGCCAAAACCGGCTTCTAGTGCGGCCGCGAGCAGGTTTTCTGCTCCAGCATCCACCGCCTCGATGAAGCGCACGAGGCGAACGCGCGAACGGAAAGCAGACAGAGTCATCCCCATGTCGTCATGGAAGCAACGGCTGACTTCGGTCGGGTATACGCGCACGAGCTGAGCGATCTCCGACCGCGCCAACTTGGGGCTTTCGTAGAGGGCGTTTAGAGCGCGCCGAGTCACGCTGTGCAGGTCTTGAGTCCTTCGACGTAGGGCGTGTGCGCGGTGCCAGAGCTCACCCAACTGATGTTCGATGACGGCTGCGTCGCTGGTGGGGCTCTGTGCAGCGATGCAACTCGCGTTGAACTCGCCGAGGTCGGCTGGTTCGAGGCGGCTCACGATAGGTCCTGCAGCCTTGTGGTAGATGGTTCGCGAGAGGACACGCGACGAGAACTCAGCTTTGACGCCGATGACGAACAGGTCGAAGTCGAGGGAAGCCTCCAGTAGTACGTGATCTTGTCCAGGAGGCCACCACAAGAGATCACCCGCGGCGACGTTCAAGACCTTGTCACCCATTCCGAAGGCGGCCGTTCCGCCCGCTATCAGGTTGAACTCGGGCTCTGCGTGAAAATGCCGCGGCTTGCGCGTCGCCGGGACGTGACGCCAGATCTGCGCGCGCGCTTTCGTGGCAATGGGGAATGGCTGATAGAGTGCGTTGTTCAAAGTCCGAAAACGCAGCATACGCGCAATCTGGGATTAGGCGGAGTGCGATGTCGGCGATATGTCTCGCAGGCTCGTATCGCGTCGACTTGTGGCCCGATTCCCACCGCTTGGGAACAGCGCTCCATGAGCTCAGCCCTAGAGCTCCCAATCTCGGACCCCAATTCGGCCGCTGACCTCATTCGCGCATTCGGTCACGGACGAACGGGGCGTGCCCGTGGAGCCACTCGTCGGTCCAACCACCGTCGAGTGGGGCATCATCGTTCGCGAAGTAGCACGTGGAGTCATCGCAACCGTCGAGTTTCCACGCCGTCCAGCTGATGGAGTTCGCGTTCATCCAGTCGTGCCATGTCTGTGCCTCATCGAGGCAGGTAACTTGATCGAGGCCGCCGTCAGCATCGCTCGCGCCCCACTCGGTGACAAATAGGGGGATGCCCGCGGCGCGAGCATAGTCCCCTGCCTCGCGCAGCCAACCCGTGTGCGAGCACGAGTAGAAGTGCAGAGTGTATAACAGGTTGGCACCCGCCACCGGATCGTCTGCCGCTTCGTTCACCAGCTGGCACCACTGCGGCGTACCGAGCACGATGAGGTTGTCAGGGTCGTGCTGACGAATCGTGGACACGAGAGCCTCGTGGTAGGGTTTGACAACGGTCGACCAATCGACGTTTTCTGGCTCGTTGTACACCTCGTAGATGACATTGGGTACGTCTCCGTACGTTTGAGCCATATCTGCAAAGAAGCTCTGGGCTTCCGCCTGATGCTCGTGCGCGTTGTGGTCGTGCCAATCGATGATGACGTACACGCCAGCAGCGATCGCGTTCTGAACGACGGTTTCAACTTGGCTGCGGGCAGTCGCGGGGTCGTCCAAGTACGCCATTGCAGGTTCGACGCCCATGGCTGCACGAAAGACCTGGAGGCTCCAGTTGTCGCGCATCCATTCGAGGGCGGGAAGACTCTCTGCGTAGCCGCGATCCTCCCAGTGAAGCCACATACTGCTCACTCCCTTCAGCTGCACCGGCACGCCGCTCTGATCGATGAGTTGATTGCCCTCGACGCGCAACTGACCATGGCGTCCGACGGGTGTATCGCCGTTGCCGCTGCTGCGTCCCCCGCCGCCGCCAGCCTCGCCGCCGTTTTCCTCAGTGCCCTCTGCGCCCCCCGAGCCAAGAGGCGGCGGACTGATGGCGCCGGTCCCACCTGTTCCACTGGGGGGTAGCACAGCACCCGACGTAGTTCCGCCGGCTGCACCGCCGCCGCCCGGCGGGTGCGTAGCTCCCGTCGTAGGAGCGCCTGTCGCCGTCATGCCGCCCGGTGAAGAACCTCCACTGCCCCCCGTTGTGGCTGCACTACCGCTCGTCTCCACCCCAGTGCCCGAGGACGTTCCGAGTCCGCCAGACGTTGGTGAGTTCCCGTTGGAGATCACGCCGCCTGCAGAGCCGTCATCGTCGGGTGTGGTTGCGGCATCCGTTGTGCAAGCGACCAGCAGTACCGGCAACAGAGCTTTGCTATATGACATGAGAAGGGACTCCTCTGACCCAACGAAAAGGCACGAGTCGTCGACTCAAAGCGTTTCGTCTATTCTCTCATTGCACACGCGCCTCAACGTCTCCACACGGTTACGTAGGATACGATGCAAGCACTCGGCAGCTCTACGCGGCGTGGATCTTTTCAACGTCTTCGAATGCTTACAGAAATCCCAAGGACTGCGAACCTCGCCGTTGTCCAGTCGCGCGCGTGTCAGTGGGATCGGACAACGACGTTCGTCCGCCGCTCTGTGCGGCGCAAATCATCGGGGCGACTCGCGCATGCGGTTTGGAATTTCGCCAGCACTCGAGAGCACCAAGCGCGTGCAGATGGGGCCAACAACTTCGAATAGAAACGTCGTGCCGAGGAGCAGTGCCAGCAAGCCTGAGCCTTGAGCGCCGAGTTGCTTGGCGCCCAACAGCGCCAACCCAAGAGCGACGCCAGCTCGAGGCAGTAGGCACCAGCCAATGTGGCGGTTGACGACCGTCGGTGCCCCAGCGATCCGCGCGCCAAGAGCAGCCCCGAGCACCTTACCGACGGTGCGGGGGACGAAGTACGCTGCCCCCATTAGCCCTATCTCGGGCACGCGAGCAGCGTCGAATCGAACCCCGCCAGAGGGAAGAAGAACACCAAAAACGGCTGGCTTGCACCTGCGATCGCGTGAAACGGGCGAGTCTGATGGGAAGTCAGGCCGAGAAGCAACAGCAGCGCCACTCTGGGCACGTGGCTCGGGGCTCGTTGGGACTTGGGGGGCGGGGACTTGAAGAGGAGGCGTGCGCGGGTTATTGGCATGTCGCTATGCCGAAGCGAGAGAAGCGACTGACCAAACGCGAGAAGAAAGAGAAGTTCGGGAAGGGCCCCAGCGGCGCATCCCAGGCCAAGCACATCCACTGCATCGCGTGTGGTCGCCACATCGATCCTGAGGAATTTGGCGCGGCCAGTCCGACCGCAACCATCATCAGCTGCCAACACGGGTCCCAGTTCCCCTCTTGCTCGGGCTGCGTCACCGAAGCGGAGGCGCGTCTTCTGGAGCATGACCGCACCGGGGAACCGCCCAAGATCGCCGCAGCCTGGCACTGACGCGAGGCGGTTGATGCGGAGCCAGCGCACTCGTCAGCGCGCGGCGAGGACACTTTGCGAGTGGGTCGATAGGGCATGGGTGCGCGGTGCGAGGACGTGCATAGGTCGCGCACAGATTGCGTTTACCTCCCTTCCGTCGCGCATCTTTCGTGGCGCACCCAGTGCTGAGGCAACGTTTGTGTTCCAGCTGCCATTGGCTCTGCCAACGATTCGTCCGGCGGCATATAACTTGCCTCAATGGCACACATGAACGCGCGCATCGCTTACTTCTCCATGGAGGTCGCCCTCGAGGCTGGAATGCCCACCTACTCAGGTGGCCTGGGGATGTTGGCGGGGGACACCATCCGGTCCGCGGCCGATCTGGGCGTGCCCATGGTCGCAGTGACGTTGTTGCACCGCAAAGGCTACTTCTTCCAACACCTATCCCCGATAGGTACCCAAACCGAGGAGGAAGTGTGCTGGTCGGTCGATGACTTCGCCACGCTGCTGCCGGTGCAGGTGTC
Source organism: Polyangiaceae bacterium (assembly GCA_050298815.1). Taxonomy (GTDB): domain Bacteria; phylum Myxococcota_A; class Polyangia; order Polyangiales; family Polyangiaceae; genus SZUA-265. Next base: position 17,077 of record JBNKUV010000100.1, on the reverse strand, counting down.
CGTGACACTGGAGGGCCAGGAGGTCAAGCTTGCGGCCTGGGAACACGAGGTGGCTGGTCTCGACTCCAGCCCGGTTCCCGTCTTTCTTCTGGATGCGGATGTCGAGGGGAACTCGCCGGACCATCGTCGACTGACGGACAGGCTCTATGGCGGTGACGATCGCTATCGCTTGTGCCAGGAAGCCATCCTCGGGATCGGTGGTGTGCGCTTGCTGCGCGCTCTGGGCTATGACTCCATCGAGCGCTTTCACATGAATGAGGGACACTCGAGTCTACTCGCCGTCGAGTTGCTCAACGAGCGACAGCGTCGAAACCCCCAAGAGAATTTGCGTGACGGGGTCAAGGAGGTGCGTAAGAAGTGCGTGTTCACTACGCACACGCCAGTTCCGGCAGGGCACGATCAGTTCTCCCATGAACGTGTCGCGAGTGTGCTCAGTAGTGAGGTGAGTGACGTTGCCTTGGACGCTTTCCAGTGCAAGGACGAGCTCAACATGACGGCGTTGGCACTCAATGCAAGTCACTACGTCAACGGCGTGGCTCGCAAGCATGGCGAAGTGTCTCGTCAGATGTTTCCGAGCTACAGCATCGATTGGATCACCAACGGCGTCCATCCGGCGACCTGGGTGTGCCCACCGATGGCTTTGCTCTTCGATCGTTTCGTTCCCGGATGGCGCGAGGATGCTTACAGTCTTCGTTCCGCGCTCAGCATCCCGCGTGACGAGCTGTGGCACGCTCATCGTGAGGCTAAGTGGCGTCTGCTGGAGTGGGTCAACCACGAATGCAATGCCGGCATGGACTTGGACTACCTGACGCTCGGGTTCGCGCGACGTGCCACGGCGTACAAACGCCCAGACCTGCTATTGTCCAACGTAGAACGCCTAGAGGCTCTGTGTAGCCCCGAAAGGCCACTGCAGCTCATCTTCGGTGGTAAGGCTCATCCGCACGACGAAGACGGCAAACGCATCATCGAGAAAGTCTTCGCGGCGAAAGGGCGGGGACCGGTCAAGATCTGCTACCTCCAGAACTACGACATGAAGCTGGCGCAGTACCTCGTTGCTGGGGTCGACGTCTGGCTGAACACGCCCATGCCGCCCTTGGAAGCCTCGGGAACCAGCGGGATGAAAGCGGCGCTCAACGGCGTGCCGTCGCTCAGTGTGCTCGATGGTTGGTGGATCGAGGGGTGCGTCGAAAATGTTACCGGCTGGGCTATCGGCGGAGTGGGCGACACCGTAGAGCAGGTCCAGCAGCACGGCGACCGTCTCTACGACAAGCTCGAGCAGGTCGTGGTGCCAACCTTTTACGAAGCACATGACGCTTTCGTCGGCATCATGGCCAACGCCATTGCGCTGAACGGAGCCTTCTTCAACACCCAACGCATGCTGCAACAGTACGTCGCCAAAGCCTACTTTGCGTAGTGCAGTCAGCGGCGGCGAGTCTTCTTCTTGCTCCGCGGCGCCTTCTTTGCCTGCACTGGGCCATCGGGCGCGGGTTCATCAGCATCGCTTTCTGACACTTCCGCCGGCAGATCCGTCTCCAAAGCATCTTGCTCGCGGCTCACACTGCCGAAGGTCAACTCTTTGTTCTCTTCGGTGGGCGTTGGGGGTTCCCACGAAAGCTCCAACCTCAAGGATTGAGCATCCTCCGAGGCGCGGGCGCGTAGCTGCAGCATGACGGGACCGTCGACGGCCAAGTTGACCGTTTCTTTTCCAGACGACACGGAGAAGCCTCCGCCCAGTATACGCTGGCCGAGTTCCACCAAGTACTCGCTGGCCTTGCTGGCGGACACGCTCGCCTGGTACTCCAGGGTGTTCCCCTTCCCCTTGTCGTCTTTGTCCTTCTTCTTCTTTTTCTTTTCCTTGTCTGACATGGTGGCGCCATTGTGCCCGAGTGGGGAGCGCCGGAAAAAAGAATGTCACTTCGACCCTGCAAGCGGCCCTGTGGGCTGGGGCCACGTGCACCCTTGATTGGTGCACAGACCGAACGCGGGCAGCGATGAATACGTAGCCTGGCGGGGACAAACAACGCTCAAACAGTGATTCGGACTAGGGGCCGTGGTGCACGGACTGTTGCCGGCGCCCAACACCGACCAAAGGTGGGGCCATGTGTTGTTCGGCGTCGCTGATTGCTCTAATTTGTGACGATGCGGAAACAGAGTCGGGTCGGGGCGTGGCTCGTGCTTGCAGTTCACTGCGCAACGCTGCCGGCAGCGGCTCAGGAGAATCCGTCCGCTCCTGCGCGCGCCGAGGTCGCCTCCACTGACTCGGACCAAACGGACAACAAAAACCGCGCGCTGTCGGGCAGGCGCGTGGTGACTTCAGAGGAGTTGGGTTTGGTGATGGTACGAGTCCGTCTTCGCTCGCTTTCGCCTCACCGCCACTTCATCGTCAAGACGAGGCAGCACGCGCTCTTGGCAGAGTGCTACGGCAGGTGTGAGCTCTCCTTGCCGAGCGGTCGCTACTTCGTAGAGATCCCAGCGCGTGAGGGCGATGCTCGCGGCATTGCGAACCTGATCGCCGAGACCGACGTCGACTACGAGATCGAGGATGCCGATCGCGACGCGGCGGAAACCGGGCTGGCAATGGCGATCGCCGGTATGGTGATGATCCCTGGAGGCGCGTTGATCGCCGTCCTTGGCTCGGGTTGCTTGATTGACTGCCAGCCGCCCAGCGCGGCAGAGCAGGTCGCTATCTGGGGCGGGATTGTCACCTCGCTCAGCGGGATGGTGCTGACGCCCGTGGGTTGGGTTCAGTTCGCTCGCAACCGCCGCCCCAAGGTAGTGCCCTCGGGCTGGCAGTGGGGAGTTGGGCCTGCTCCCTCGGGTGCCCTCGTCGGACTGACGCGCAACTTCTGAACACGCTTGCGCGTCTCTTTGCTATTTGGGGCCCATGCTCGTTCAGCGACGACTTCCGTGGCGCGTGATGCTGCTAATTGGCTTGCGCGTTTCACTCCTGGCCGGTTCGTGGGCTCTTTCGGCCTTTTTCCTCTACTCGTACGCCAAGCTCACGTTCCTACGGCTGCCGTTTCTGCCCATTGCTACGATCGGTACCGCAGTGGCTTTCTACGTGGGGTTCAAGAACAACTCCGCCTACGACCGCTTCTGGGAAGGGCGAAAGATCTGGGGGGGGATCGTCAACGCCAGTCGAGCCTGGGCCGCGGCGGTGCTCGCCTATGTCGAGCCGACAGAAACGAGTGAGCGCGCCCAATCCACCCGGCGCGACTTGATCTATCGACAGCTGGCTTGGGTCAATGCCCTCCGGCTTCAGCTGCGGCAGAAATCGCGCTTCATGCAACCGGATGCCCACCATACCGTAAAGAGGCGCCTTGCGGATCACGCCGACCACATGCGCAATGATTGGCAGCAAGAGATTTCCCCATACCTAGCTGATGACGAATACCAGTCGATCACGGCGAAGGTGAACCCTGCGACACACTTATTGAGCAATCAGGGGCAACGTTTGGCCAACCTGCTATCGGAGAAGCGACTGGACTTGTTTCACCAAATAGCTTTGATGGAAACGATCAACGAGCTGTACACGCTGCAGGGCCAGTGCGAACGAATAAAGAACACTCCGTTCCCACGCCAGTATGCCGAGTTTTCTCGCTGGTTCGTTCGGGTGTTCATCTTCTTGCTTCCGTTCGGAATGCTGAACGTGTTTTCGGACCAGCTGGATGCCGCGCAAACGATTCTGGACGAAGCCGTGGTGGTCGTGCCGATGGTGTTCTGTTCGTGTCTCATCTCTTGGGTGTTCGTCACCATGGAGGGAGTTGGGGACGCCAGTGAAGACCCCTTCGAGCGCAGCATGAACGACGTGCCGATGAACGCGTTGTGCCGCGCCATCGAGCGCGACCTGCGTCAGCTCCTGGGCGAAACGGAGTTGCCGGAGCCCGAGCAGCCCGCTGGTATCGTGCTGTATTGAAGCTCAACCACCTCCCTCCCGTCGCAGGCGCTCTAAGATGGCGGCGCGGTGGTCCAGCAATCCCTTGTAGGCGAGCACGGCATCTGAGCTCTGCCGGAGCACGTCGCCCAACCGAAGTCGTTGTTCGGCAGTGAGAGAGGTGAGCGGGTAGAGATGCACGCGGATCAGAAATAGGCAGGCGCCGACGCTCGAGAAGGGCACCGTGATCTGCCGCTCGACGCGTAGGTAGCCGCGTGCTTGGCTTTCCCACGATGTCAGATCTGCCTCGGGGTGTCGGTCGAGTTCGGGACCGGGGCTCAGTGTCCAGACGAAACGCACGTAGGGGCCGCGTTCAAACATCGCCTGGATGAGCGAATTGGACTTGGTTGCTATGCGCTCAAATTCCGGGATTGGCGAATGGATTTCGTCGAAGCTTCGACCCAACAGGCGCTCAGGACGCCAACCACTCGGAAAACAAACGTGCACGAGGGACACGCTCTCGCGCTCCCCGTTGCGGGTCATCACGACGAAGTCTTCAGCGACCTGGCGGGCGACGGCGTCGAACCCGCAGCGGAGGGAAGCATCGCCGCCTGCGTCGCCGTCGCTGTCGCTTCGGAGTTCGCGCTCACCTTCGCCGCTCACCCGAGCTCTCGGTTCGACCCCCAGCGTCGCAGACAGCGCGCACAATTCAGCGCTGCCCCAGTCTGCGACCACGCGCAGCCGCATCCATTTCAGCACTGTGGCAAGTTGCCGGTCGTGGCCGGATGCCATCTGGAAACGTTCGGGGTGACTCTCGAGGATGACGTGCTTCGCGCGCCGCGCGTCGGTCGTGTGTTGGTCGTATTGAAAGCAGACGTGATCGGCCGGCCCGTTGCCGAAATCGGCTCCCAGTCGAAACAAGTTCGCCCGCATCAGGAGCGGTCCCGCTGGCACGGGGAAGTATCGCGCTTGTCTCGCTGGCACCGGGTTCAACGTAGGAGAAGTCACCAGTTGAGTCGATACTGCCGTGCACACAGTGTGTGATTGAAGCGGACGCCGTGGCTGCTCGTGGACGAGCCGGGCTCACGAGTGGACGATGCCCCGGCACTCCGTGCTATGACATCGGTCGAGCTCTCATGGGAGTCGTGGAGGGATGTTCATGAGCAAGAAGACAGCATCACAAGGGTTCGATCTCGGCCAAGGATTCGACGCTGGCGTGGCAGCTGGCGGGATGGACCTGGGGCCGTACGCGGGGCACTATCAGGAGTTGTTTGCCGATGCGCTGGACGACGGCGTGATCACGCTGGAGGAGCGGGATCGCCTGGATAAGGCCGCTGACAATCTCGGCATGGATCGCATGAAGATCCATCAGCTCGAGCAAGCGATGATCCAGGCGTACGAAGCGCACAATCGTGTCAAAGTCGTCGAGAAGTGGGAAGCAGAGCCTCGGTCACTGCAACCGATTGACGTGCAAGCGGCGGGTGACGAAGGGCGCGCCATGTTGCTCGCGCAGATCGAACGGCTCAACGCGCGCATCGCCGAACTTGAGGAGGAGCTGCGGGAAGCCCGCTCGCACATCAACGTCGAGGTAGATCTCAGCGGCTTGGACGACGTGGTGGTCGATGACGAGCCGCTCGACAGGCTTCGGGCACGCATTCGACGTGACCCCACGAACCCCAAGCACTTCGTTTCCCTGTTTCAAGCTTGCGGGCGAGCGGGCGACAGTGACGGACGTTTTCGCGCGGCCCAGGCCCTCGTCGTGCTCGGCTCGACGGACTCCACTCATCGCTCGGTCAACGATGAACACGCGCCAGGCGGGCTCATCACTCCGGAGCGCGCACTGACTCAGGAAAACTGGCACGACCAGCTCTACCATCCAGAGCTGGAGGTGGTAACCAGCAACATCTTGTCCCTGCTCACTCCAGCGGCCTTGGTCGGACGCGCCGCGTCGCTCAAGCGCGACAAGAAACTACCCAACCTCGACGCCAGCCAGAAGCAGGAGCTCGCCAGTACCACGATTGCCGGGGTGCGGGCCCTCGGCTGGGCGGCGACCGTGCTCGGCATGCCGGCTCCGACGGTGTACGCGGACCCGAGCCGCGACATGGGCCATGTGCACGTGCCATCCATGCCGCCGTTCAGTCTGCTAGGTAAACGCGCGCTGGGTGGACTGAGCTTGCCTGCGCAGGCGTTCTTGGCGGGACGTCACATGACGTTCTATCGCGCGGAGTTCTTCGCCAAGGTACTCTTTCCCGGTGTACAGGAGCTGGAGGACCTGTTCTTGGCGGGGCTCTTGTTGGGAAGTCCTGGACTGCCCATCGCTGCACACTTGAAAGCTCGTGTGAAGCCCCTAAGCGATGCCGTGGCCCCCCTGCTCGACGGACCCAAGCTGGACACGCTGAGGGCCCAATTCAAGACCTTCGTCGCCGATGGCGGGCGCACCAACCTGCTTCGTTGGAGCGAAAGCGTCGACAAGACAGCGTGTCGCGCAGGCTTTCTACTCTGTGGGGACCTGGCCGCGGCCGCCAAAGTGCTTGAAAAGGAAGAGGGCGCACGCGGCCCGCTGCTCACGGATCTGCTGGCATTCGTCGCCAGCGAAAACATCGGCGAGCTGCGGCAACGTCTCGGTATCGCGGTCTGAGGCTGTCATCTGGCGCCATCGCAGGCTGACGGTGTCCTCAGCTGGTGCGGCTATTTGGCGCGCTCGAGGCGCTCGCTGAGCAGTCGGTGTTGGTCGTCGAACAAGTGCCGGACAGAGAGTAGTACGGATATCCCGACGCCGATCGCAGTCGCGCCGGCGATGAGGAACATGATGACTATTTGATAGCGTGCGGCGAGGCCTGGGGGAGTGCCGCCCAGAAGCTGCCCCGTCATCATGCCGGGGATAGTTATCAGGCCCACCGCGCTCATGCTGTTCAGGATCGGGATCATCCCCGTTCGAAGGGCGTCCGTAACTATCGGCAGCGCGGCTTCCCAGCGCGTAGCTCCGAGACAGAGCGCAGCTTCGACAGAACTCTTCTGTTCGTGCAGCTGCCCCAAACAGCGATCTAGCCCCAGCGAGATCCCGGTCAAGGCATTGCCCAGAATCATTCCCAAGAGCGGGATCAGGTAGCGTGGCTGCCACCACGGTTCGACATTGACGATGAAGCGCGTACCAATGAACGTCGTGGCCACCGCCGCCACGAACAACGCTACGAAGCTGTCCAGGCGGGCACGGTCGTAACGAAAATGAACACGACGTAGGCCTTCGACGGATGCCAGTGCAATCATCAGCAGGCCAAGCGACACCGTGAGCCACGGGTGTGCGAATTCGAAGATCGGCACCAACAGGTAGCCCAGGAGCGAAAGCTGCAAAACCGTTCGGATGCTCGCAACGACGAGGCGCTTTCCCAGCCCGAGGGAGAGCCACCAGGACAGGCCCGCGTTGAGCAAGATGAGGGCGGCGGCGACTGCAAGCTGTGTTGAGCCGATGGGGGCTGGACCGCTCATGCAGGCAGCTCCATTCGGGTGTCGCCAACTCGAACTGCCTGTTCGTGGTCGTGGGTTACCCAAAGTGCCGTGTGCTGCTGAAGCTCTCGTTCCACGAGCAACTTGGTTTCGTGATCGAGCGCGCTGGTAGGCTCGTCCAAGAGCAGCACATCGGGAGTCGTGGCCAAGACGATGGCCAGGTAGAGCCGCTGCCGCTCTCCTCCAGACAAGGTCGCAAACGGCGCGTCCCAATGAGCGTCGTCCACGTTCCAGCTCTGGCCCACCCGTTTGGCGTGTTCGAGGCGAGCTGACGGTGCTGCCCCCCGACGCTGGACCCCGAATTGGCTAGCGCGCATCAAGTAGGCCTCGGCGGTGTCGGGTAGTTGGGGTGTTTGCTGCGGCACGTAGGCGATCCGCCGCCGCCATTCGCACACGCCCCACTCGGCAACTCGCTTGCCGTCGAGGTCGAGCGCACCGTGGGCGAGGGGATGTAGCCAGCACAGCCCTCGGAGCAACGTGCTTTTTCCGCTGCCCGAGGGGCCTGTGACGGCGACGATTTGGCCGGGGGCGAGTTCGAAGCTCAGATCCCGAATCAGAGTTCGGTCTCCAACTGCAAGCTCGAGGTGCCGCGCTCGGAACACGGCTGGACGATACGTGACCCCACCGGGAGTGCCAACGTTGGAGCCGCGCCAGCGCCGGAGCGGCCGGCGTGCGTTGCCCTGGCTTCGTGGACCCGCCGGCTTCCGCCCCGACCCTTTGCGGTGCGTCGGCATCGTTTCCGCAATCGACTACCCCTCAACCGGCGGTAGGGAGGCACAGCCCGTGGCACGTGGCCAGCACCGTTTCGCCAGGCGCGGACTTGGAACACCCCGTGTGGAGGATCCGATCGCGGTGCGCTGAGTTTGCTCGCGATCCCGTGAATCCAAAGGGGAAAGGATCCAGCCTGACCAAACAATGAGCACGCTCACGGAACGCATTTTCTGTTCTGGCGGCTCATCCCACCGTGTATGTGCAGTGCCCAGATCCACTTGGATTGGGTTTGAGCCGTGCACTATTCTCCCGGCCTCAATTTGACGCACTGCTCCCGCAAGGACTTGGACGCAATGATAAGAAACGCACTACTGGCCCTCCTAATGGGTCTCCTGCTTGTCGCCTGTAGCGAAGACAAGGCCGCCGACGGTGGAACTTCCACCGTGGAAACCGGCGGGATGGTCTGCAACCTGACCTCGCTCACCGAGTGCCCCAACATCGGCTGCGTGAACCTGCAAACCGACCCCGCCAACTGCGGCGCTTGCGGCAACCCCTGCGGGACTGGGCAGGCTTGCTCCTTCGGGGAATGCTCCTCGTGTCCGGCTGGCGTGCTCGACTGCGGTGCTGGCTGCAGCATCGACGGGCAGACCGATGAGATGAACTGCGGCGGTTGTGGGATTCAGTGTGGCGCGGGCCAATCTTGCCAGGCGGGCGCTTGCGTTTGCGACGGGAACACGGAGCTCTGCGCCGTCGTGGGCGGCTTTGCTTGCGTGCCCGTGATGTCCGATCCAGCCAACTGCGGTGGTTGTGGTGTCGAATGCGGTGCTGGCGAAGTCTGCAGCGGTGGCGTCTGCGGTTCGTCGTGTGCCGGCACGGAAACCAACTGCAGCAACTTCTGCGTCGACACGCTCACCGATGGAAACAACTGCGGCATGTGCGGCAACGGGTGTGCGACCGGACAAGCGTGCAGCGCGGGTAGCTGTAGTTGTCCGAGCGGCGAGCAGATTTGCGGCGGTCAGTGTGTGAACACGAGGATGAGTCCACTGCACTGCGGCGGGTGTGATGTCGCTTGTCCCGCGGGCGGCATGTGTGCCGTCGTCGGCGGGCTCGCGCAGTGTGAGTGCCCTCCCGGGCAGATGGACTGCAACGGCATCTGCCAGGCCAGTTGCGACGCTGCGCCGACGCCGGGCGATCCTGACCCAGGCGCTGGTGGCGGTGGCAACACCCCGACGCCCAATGGCGAAGGTGGCATGACCGGCATGACGCCTGTCGACGCTCCTGAGGGTCGCACTTGCCCCGTGTACGAAGGGCTCATCGCTGACTTCGAAGAGGCTTCGGCAGGTGTGCTCGAACTCGAGGGTCGCGTTGGTCTGTGGGAGGGCTACAACGACGGCGCCGGCACCCAGATGACGGAGATCGTCGACGAGGGAGCGGATGAGTGCAACAAGGGCGTGCTCCACACGACGGGCTCGGGCTTCAGCCAATATGTTGGCGTCGGTAGCGTGATCTCGGGGACGTATGACGCCACCGAGGAAGAGTACGTACCGTCACCCTATGACGCGATGGCTCTGGGCTACACCGGCATCAGCTTCCGTGCCAAGGCTGGCGCCGGCCAGCAGCACCCGGTGCGCTTCAGCCTGACCACGCCGCAAACGGTGGGTGACGCCAACAGTGATGGCAGCTGCGAAGATGCCGCCGATGTGGACAACTCCTGCTGGAACCACATGGGCCACTTCCTCCTCGACGACGAAGCGCTGACGACCGAGTGGCAGACGTACACGTTCTGCTTCGACCGTGACCTGTATCCGATGTGGCTGCCGACGCACTTGACGGTGGAGCAGCGCAACAACGTGGGCGCGAACATGTTGAACATGCAGTTCCAGTTCAACCAAGCCTTCGACGCAGCGACCACGGATCAGCACCCGCTCAACGCGTCTTTCGATTTCTACGTGGACGACATTCGTTTCACCAAGGATGCGTGCCCGACGGACATCTTCGCTTCTACCGGTAGCGCCAGCGACGCTTTCGGCACCAATTCGGCGGTCGGTTCTTGCATGCCGATTGTTGGCGCGGAGAAGTTCAATACCGCGATCAGTCAAGCGTACGCGCGTTGGAAGAGGACGTTCGTCGTTCAAGACACAACCGGCAGCAGGGTGATTTCGCCGGAGCAGGACGGCATCACCACATCGGAAGGTATCGCCTACGGCATGCTGATTACGGCAGCTATGGGCGACAAGGAGACCTTCGACGCTCTCTGGGCCTGGGCAAATGACAAGATGACGAGCAGCGGTACTTCCCTGCTCGGATGGAACGGAGGCGGCGGGGGTTCGGCTACGGACGCCGACACCGACATGGCCTACGCGTTCTTGATGGCAGCCGATCAATGGGGTGGGCAGTATGCTTCCTTGGGAAGCACTCTCGCCGACGCCGCGGCTAGCGGTGATCTGAGAGGCGATAGCTTGCTCAAACCCGGGGACAGCTGGGAAGATGCGTTCAATCCCTCGTACTTTTCACCAGGCTTTTATCGCGCGATGGGTGCTGGTTGGACTGGTGCGATTGGTCCCAACTATATGTTGCTGAACTCGTGCGACACGAGTTTTACGGGATCCGACGGCATTGTGCCGGACTGGTGTGACTATAGCGGCAATGCCAGAGCCGCTGGTGGCGCTGCTGTGGTCAGTGAGGTGTGTGACGGTGGATCGGCATGCTCCGCGTACGATGCGTCTCGTGTGCCCTGGCGAATCGCCTACGACGTCTGCATGGGCGGCACCGAAGCGAGCGCGTTCAACGACCGGCTGGTGCAAACGTTCAACAGCAAGTACCCGCGCATCGACTTGCTCGAAGCGGGGTTCAACCAAAACGGCGAATCGACGATGAACTCAGTCCAGAACGAGATGGCGTTCATCGGTACGGTTGGAACTGCAGCCCAAGCTGCGGGCAACACCGCCATGGCAGAACGTGCGATGCGGACAGTGCTCGATATCATGGAGCGGCCGGAGTACTACAAGACGTACTACTCCACATCGTTGGGTTTGCTGACGTTGTTGATGATGACCGGCAACTGGCCGGCGCCGTGATGCGGTATCGTTGACCGTTGAAGAAAGAAGGCTCGCATCACAGACGCGAGCCTTCTTTCTTTGGGGGGCTGGGGGGCGAGCGGAGCCCGTTCTTCGTCCGAGCTTGGGTGCCCACGGTTCGACTGCGCGAATATCTGCGATAGCTACTCGAGGCGCGCGACGTACCAGCCGGCGCCAGGCAAGTTGGTCGAGTGGATCGTTGCCAAGGCTCGCCCCTCGTCATCGAGAGTGAGAGAGTACGCGGTGGTGCCGGAGGCTATGGCGTCGATGTGCTCGAACGGAGGCCATTCCGTTGTCAGGTCATGTGTCACGCCCCAGGCCGATCCGTTCCCGCTGTTGCTGCTGCCGTCGTACTTCAGCGCGATCACCTCGCCGCGAGCGTTGCTGGCCAGTCTGGCTTCCTGCCCAACTGTCGATAGCTGGGGCGACAGCCAAGCGCCGGTCGTCGGCTGCCAGAAGGTCCAATAGGGACCGTCCGTCCCAGTCCAAGACAGCAACGCGGTGCCGGAGGGGGTGACGTGCAAGTGTCGCAGCGGACCCGCGTCGTTGAACGTCCGGGTCGTCTGCCAAGTGCTAGTCCTCACGTCAAACCGGCGCACTTGGACAATCCCGTCGACGCCCACGTTCCAAGCGACGAACGCGTTGCCTTGGGCGTCGAGGCCGAGTTCTGGAGAGTTCACATCATTCCCATCCCCGGTGGAAATCGTCACACCGGCGCCCCATGCAGAGCCTTCCCAGCGTCGGACCAGGCGGTGTCCAGAATCGGTGCGTGACATCATCATGACGCCACCTGTGCCGTCTGCGCTCAGCTGAGTTCCGCTGAACCCGGCCGCGCCGAACGTGCCCTGTTGAGACCAACCCAGCGCCCCTGATTTGGCCCAATGAGTTTGCAGGATCCCTTCGTCATCGTACTGAGCCCACGTGGTCATCGCCGTCCCATCCGCCACTGCCACGACGGATGGGACGTCGATTGTCGTTGTGGAGTCGACCGTGCCCAGTGTGTACGGCATGCCCCACTGCCCAGAGGTATCCATCCGCGCCACTCGGGCGCGAGCAAGTGGGACAAGGCCGTCGAACTCCTTCCAAGAGGCTGTCGCGCTGCCATCTGGCCCCATCGCGATATTCTCGTCGAAGACGCCAGAGACCGTCATCTCGCTATCCTCGAGCAACGCCGGCCCGTCCCAAGTGTTCGTTGATGCGACGAAGCGATCCGCCCACAGACTGTCCGCCCCATCAAACTCTTCGACCCACAAGACGACGACGTCACCATCGTCGTTCCCGCTCATTCCGACGTACCGCGCATTGACGAAGGAGGCGTCCTCCAACGTCCAGCTGCGGCAGGTGCTGCCGAGACAGTTGGCACCCTCCGCGCAGGCTTCGCCTGCGCTCACGCCGGTGCAGTCTTCGCTTGCACCGCAGTACAGATTGTCGCGCGTGGGGTCGACACAACTGCCGTCACATCGGACTTCGTTGGGCGTGCATTCTGTGACGCAAGTTCCTGCCAAGCAGCTTTCACCATCGGAGCAGGCGACGCCGGCAGACGTGCCGCTACAATCGCCTGCGGCGCCGCAATGCTCGTTGCTCGTCAGTGGGTCGATGCAAGACTCGCCGCACAGGATCTGGTCCGGGGAGCACACCGCTGTGCAAACGCCTGCTCCATCGCACCCGAGTCCGGTTCCGCATGACGTGCCCAGCGGAGCGTACTCGACTAGGCAGTAGGTCCCAGCGCTGACGCATTGACCAAAGCTCGCGCAAGACCGCTCCGCCAAATCCGGCGGGTACGACGAACAAAGATCGCCATCCGGACAATCAATTGCCTCACAACGCTCATCGGTTTCGGGGGCTTCGTCACAACGTCCGTCCGCACCGCAAGCTTGGCAGAGGCCGTCACACGGAGCGTCGCAGCACACCCTGCTACCGCCACCTGTTGCGACGCAGTTGCCCTCGGCGCAGTCGGAGTTCTCGACACATTCTGCTCCTAAGGAAGCCTTGTCGGGTACGTCGCAGACGCCCTGTCCGTCACACTCACCCGTCTCACCCGCGCATGGGGTTCCGGCCTCCGCGAGCACTTCCTCACAATTGGCGACGGTGGCACACTCGCCGATAGCCGAGCAGTTGCCCCCCATTGGCAGCAGCTGACGACAATCCGTGCTCTCAGCACAAGTCAGCTCACCGCACTGTTCGTCAGTCGCAACCATATCACAGGTGCCCGCTGACTCGGGATTGTCACACCGTACACAGACATCGTCGCACGCCGAGTTGCAGCACACGCCGTCCACGCAATACCCCGTGCTGCATTCACTCCCCAATTCGCAGGCCTCGCCGAGTTCGCTCAGAGACACCGGCGCGGTGGGCAAAGCATTGATGACAGGTCCCGGCGTCGTCGGCACAGGTGTCGGGGTTGGGTCGTCGTCTGTCGCCGCGTCGGCGGGCGGATTCGACCCGGTAGGCGTGTCGGTGGATTCGCTGTCCTCGCTGGATTGGCCGAGGCCTCCAGCGTCCGGGTCTTGTGCGGGTTCGAGCTCCCCTTGCATCACGCTCGTACCACCATCTCCTTCTAACGTCGGTGCTTCGCAGCTTGCGGTGTTGTAGCAGGAACTGTCTTGCGAACAGGCGCCGCTAACGAGGCCTATCGAGCCGATGAGTGTGATCGCTGTGCGCGGGCGTGCAGGCATGGCGGGCTTCTCCTGGTGAGGACGGGCGCGAGCCGAGCCCCCGCCAGGACGGCACATACCACTCTGCCGCCGACGAGAACAAGCTAGGCCTTGCGACCATTCGTTTAGGGGATCACCTCGGCTGATCGTTTTCACCGGTTGCGTGAAAAGTTGCTGAGGCGCCGAGCTGGGATTCCTCCCAAGAAATCACACGCCCTGTTCCCACGGTCCCGAGAGTATCTACTCGTCCCCCTGCGCTTCGGCCTGCTTCTGCACCTGGTCGATGAGCTCGTCGAAGTCTTTTTCGTACTGCTTCTTGAGTTTGTCGGCGCGCTCTTGGGCACCTTCGAGGGCGGTCTTCGCATCCTTTTCTTGCTTGTCGAGTTGTGACAGGGCTTCGTCCACCCGTTGGATCGCGTCCGCGTCTGGCTTTTCTTTTTTTTGGAGCTCCTCTTTGTGCTCTTCCAGCGTCGCCCGGACGGAACTACTCTCCTCCACCAGGTCACGCAGACGCCGCTCATCCTCCGCGAGTCGAACGTTCACGATGTGGCTGGCGAAGGTGAGTTGATCGGCCTGCTCTTGGAGCGTCTCCACGTTCTTCTTCCCGAGTGCTTGTGCATGTTCCTCGATCAGGCGGTGCGCGCTGCTGTCCGCGCGGGCTCGCTCCGAGAGCTGCTTGTCCACAGCGCGCTCGAGACTGAACGATACGGCCCCGTAGGCCTCGAAGTCGTGACCCTTCTCCTTGGCGGCGTGTTGTACGCCGCCGGCAACGCGACCGATGATCGGCTTCTTCTCCTGTTCGAAGAAGCCCCGCACCACCACCGCTTCGTCGTAGCGTTGGGCGTAGGCTTGGCCTCGCCCTTCCTCGTCTGCAGCGCTGTACACCGACTCGACGAGCTTCCAATCTGGGTCCTTCAAGTCTGCGGGGAACGCCAATAGTTTGCCGGATGTCTCGTTGACTGCCTGCGCCTGGGTATCGATGCGCTTCTGAGTGCCTTCCACCTCCGAGGGGTAACGCAGCGCGTAGCCCGGTTGCTCCGCCGAGGAGGCGACTTCCGGGCCCTTGTCCCGGTCCTGACAACCACTCGCAAGCACGACTCCAGCCAGGAACAACGATACGTTCAGTTTCAGCGTCATCCAGCGAGGTTAGCAGAGGTGGAGGCACCACTTCGAGAGGGAAACTTGGGGCGCAGGTTTACCGCCCCATAGGCCCGAATTGGCAGCGCTTGGGGCGCCCAGACGTCGCGCGCGCTCGCCTGCGGTGAGTCGGCGCCGTCGCATGCGGTTGCTCTTCAGCGGGCGCCGTAGTTGTTCGGCGTACTTTCTTCGTTGCGATCCGTCGCTGGTGGCGGTGCTGGCGACAAAGCACTCAGCGCGTCGTACTCCGCCGAGGAAAGCTCGATGTCGGCTGCGAGCAAACAGGGCTCGAGCTGTTCGAGGTTGCGAGCACCGAGAAGCGGGGCCGTCACTGCTGGATGTGCGGCCACCCACGCGATTGCGAGGCTGGCGGGATTCACGCCCTTGTTCCTGGCGTGCACGTTGAGCGCTTCTGCCACGTCGTAGTTCCATGCTGCGCCGTAGCGAGTCTTGTACATCTTGTTTGCCTCCAGACGCCCGCCAGTGGGGCGCGTCTGCCTGTCGTACTTGCCGCTCAGTAGACCACCCCCCAGGGGGCTGTAAGGGAACACAGCCAAGTTCTCCGACTGCGCCATCGGCAACAACTCCACTTCCGCCTGCCGTTTGACCAGGTTGTACATGGGCTGAATGGCAACCAACGGGGATGCGTTGATGCGTGCCGCGATGCCCAGTGCTTTGGCAACTTGCCACGCTGCAAAGTTGCTGGCGGCGGGGTAGAGCACTTTTCCAGACTGCACGAGATGCTCGACGGCGCGCAGAGTCTCTTCTAGCCCTGTGCGATCGTCGAATCGGTGGAGAAAGAAGATGTCCAAGCGGTCGGTGTTGAGCCGCCGTAGACTCGCTTCGACTGCGCGGACCAGGTGGTATCGGGAAGTACCCCTGGCATTGACATCTTCGCTCGTTGGAAAATACGCCTTGCTGGTCACGACCACCTCGTCGCGACAGGACGCGATGAGCTTGCCCAGGATCTCCTCGCTTCGCCCCTTGGCGTAGACGTCAGCACAGTCGAACAGATTAATTCCAGAGTCCCTGCAGCGGGTGAATAGGTCGCGAGAGGTGGCTTCGTCAGCCTCGACGCCGAAGCTCATCGTGCCGAAGCCGAGAGTGGAAACCTTTACCCCTGTATTCCCGACGAAGCGATACCTCATTGAAACAGTCTCGCACCCTGCCGGGGTCCCCCGCCACATAAAGTGGGGGGCTGTGCGTCAAAGTCCCCTTGCACCAGGCCATTTGCGCAGGTATTTGCTCAATTGTGTCGCAACGGTCGAGTGGCAGGCAGCCAAGTTGCTCTCGGCGCATTCCCACAGAAGCGTCCCGCGCCGCTCATCTACCGTGAAGGTAGGTGTGCTGGGCGAACTTGCGCTCGCTCCGTGGGGTCCGTTAAGCTCCATGGATGATCGATCGCTTCTATCAGGTCGGCTACGTGTGCGCCTATCAACTGATGCGCGTCTACTGGCGATTGCTTCGGCCGGCGACGCACGGTGCGCTCGTTGCCATCTGGCATCAGGGGCGGATCTTGCTAGTTCGGAACTCCTACGTGAAGTACTTCTCCTTGCCAGGGGGGTACGTGAGGGAGGGGGAAACGGGTCGTCAAGCTGCCGTGCGCGAACTGCGCGAGGAGGTCGCGCTGAATGTGCCCGAAGAGCGCTTGGAGCTCGCCTTGGATCGGGTCAGAGCGTGGGAAGGCAAGCAGGACCGAGTCGAGCTCTTTCGAATGGACGTGGATGAGCCACCACGTCTCCAAGTGGACAACAGGGAGGTAGTTGCAGCGCGGTTCTTCACGCCAGAGGAAGCGTTGCAGGAGAATCTGTTCCCGACGCTTCGCGAGCACATCGAGCAAGTCGTAGCAGCCGCCAATCCAGTCTCTTCAGGAGGGTTTGCGGGCGCCGGCGCAGAGTAGGCGCTGCCGGGTGCCGTCAGACCGGCGTTCTTGCGGCGTGCACTCAGGTGGATTGTTTTCGATGCGTGCTAGCGTGGTGTGATGGTGCGTCGTGAAGCAAAGGGGGTACCTCTGCCTTTTGGTGGAAGGGCATCCGGAGCGAGCTGCGCTTTTCTAGCGGGTGGAAGTCCCGTCCCGGTAGGCGTCGGTGCGCCGGGTAGCAGGTCCCAGGTTTGGGGTG
>JBNKUV010000099.1:0-4103 GCA_050298815.1 Polyangiaceae bacterium | reverse complement strand
TGGGCCGTTTTGCCTGGGTCGTGCTGGCGATGCCTCTGAGGCTGGGCCGTTACGTACGGCGGGGGTCGGCGTGGGGCTCTTTGGGGCGCATCGGTGGGTTGGCCCAGCGTCGTCAGTAGCCGGTGCAGGCTCTGCGGACGGATCAGCAATTCTTTGGGTGCGCCACGAATAGGGTCCTGCGCACGGAGCCGTCCTGCGCCGCGTTGGGGGGCAGGCTGAAGGAGACCACCACATCGGCGCCACCGTAGTAGCTGCCCTCGATCGCGGGATACTGCCTGGCGAGAACCCCCGGCACGCCCGCGCCCAGCAGCTCAGCGCGCACCACTGCTTCAACCCCGGGTGGCGCTGCGCGAAGGCGGCAAAGCGCGCGAGCACATTCTCTCGCTGCTGGGCGAGATATCGCATCACGCCGAACAGCCCCCCTACGGCGAGGACCACCATCCCCAGGGCGCCCACTATCTTGGCCGTCTCGGGATCCATGATGGGTGTCGTCTCGCGTTCGGCGGCACAAAGCAAGCCTCTGAGAGCAAGCCTGCGACCTGTGTTCGCTCCAGCCATTGCGCGTTCCGCTCGCGTGTCGCGCCCGAGCCGCCCGAAGATACCACGGCTGCGCGACGCGCTGAACGTCCACGTCAGCCAACTCATCGCCTGGGGTAACCAGGCCGACGAAAACGAAGCTCTGGCCCGAGCCGCCCTCGCTCTTCGCCCAGAACCGCCTCGAGGTCACTGCCCAAAAGGGGGGTGAGCAGAATCACGTTGTTGCTGGGGTCGAACAGTGGGGCACGGATTAGCGTCGCCTCCCAGCGCTGGGAGGCGACGGGCCGCACGCCCAGGGTTCGACTCAGCCCCAATCCCATGGAGCCGACTCCGTCACCTCGGCGTCGCTGATGCAGGCGCCGCCCCCGATGCCGTCGCCGATGCCGACGCCGCCACTGATGCCGTCGCCGATGCCGATGCCGATGCCGATACAGTTGTCGCGACTGGTGCAGTTGTCGCCACTGGTGCAGTCGCCGCCACTGATGCCGTCGCCACCACTGATGCAGACGCAGTCGCGGCCGCTGGAAGCCGAGTTGGAGACCCCACGCCAAACCGCCCCCGCGGCGGGCGCTCCCAGCGGCTCGGAGAGGGAGCCGGACTGGGCGGCGTCGGGCGCTGCTGGTCGGAGCGCGCTGGCCATGTTAACGAGCGAAGACATGATGAGCCAGTGGGTGCGGGTCAGCTTGGCGGTATTGTCGTTGTGCGCGTGTGGGCCGGCGCTGAGTCTCGAGTCGGAGGCCGAAGCGCCGCCGCGTCGCGCCGCCGCAACCCGCACAGCGGAGGCACCCACGCGGGTGGCGTTGACCTTTGACGACTTGCCCGCGCACGGTCCGCAGCGCTCCGGCGAGGGCGTTTTGCAGATCCATCAACGCATCATCACCACGCTGGCCCAACACGGGGTGAGCGGCGTGTACGGGTTCGTCAACGGCGACAAGCTGGAGACGTTTGCGCAAGGGCGGCAGGTGCTCCAACAGTGGCGTGCGGCGGGACATCAGCTCGGAAATCACACCTGGTCCCATGCCGACGTGGGCGAAGTTGGGGCAGCGGCGTTTGCCGTCGAGGTCGACCGCAACGACGCCGTGCTCTCCGAGTTCGTGGGCGACGCTGCCGCGGCGCGCCGGGCGCGGCGCCTATTTCGTTACCCGTATCTGCGCCAGGGCCGCGATCTCGAGACCTTGGATGCGGTGCGAGCGCACCTGAGTGACGGGGGTTATCAGATCGCAGAGGTGACCATCGACTTCGGCGATTGGGCGTACAACGCGCCGTTCGTGCGTTGCTCTGAGCAAGGCTCGCAGGATGCCTTGAGCGCGCTACGTCAGGATTTTCTGGGCCGGAGTGTTCAAGCGCTCAAATGGTCGAAGGCGGCAGCGGCGCAGATGTACGGGCGGCAAATCTCGCACGTGCTGTTGTTGCACAGCGGCAGCTTCGACGCTGAGATGCTCGACTCGCTGATGACGGCCTACGAGGAAGACGGCGTGCAGTGGGTAACGCTCGCAGAGGCGTTGAAGGACGACGTCTACGCGCAGGACCTGCGTGTGCCGCGTCGGCGCGGGGGCACGCTGTTGGAGCAGCACATCGAACGCGATGGCGCAGCGCATCCTCCCTTTCCGCGCCAGCCGTTGGAATTGCTCGAACAACTGTGTCGGCCGCTGAAGTGAACAACGGCTACGGGGCAGGACCAGTCGCTTGGAAGACACCCCATCGTCCGTACTGCGTTGCGGCCGCGCAGCTTTCCGAAGACTGGGTGCTGCGCCAGGGACGGGCTAGCTAGACGCCGGTGCAAAAAGGCCCCGTCGTTCACCCTCCACCGCCACCCACGCAGTAAAGCTGCGCGGGTGGCGGTGGAGCCTGCCTGCAGCGAACGACCAGATGGGGCCCCACCCCAAAACGCATGCGAGGTCTTGCAAGATTCGGACTTCTGCACTGGCGTCTAGCTAGCTCGGTGCGTTACTTTGAAGCGTGCAGTTGCCGGAGCGGCAGGTGCTCAAGACCTCGACGATCGTTTCGCGCTCGCGTTGCAGCCGCTCGATGTCTCGATCGATACGGTCGACGGCGGCCTCGAGCACGGGTGCCTGGTTGTCACACGTGGCCTGGCCGCGGTCGAAGGCGCGCAGCATCTCAGTGATGGCGTCCAGCGAGATGCCGAGCCCCCGCAGAAACTTGATCCGCGACAGGCGCTCCACGTCGGCGACCGCGTAGGCGCGGTAGCCTTTTTGGGTGCGGGCGGGCTTGGGCAGCAAACCACGCCGCTCGTAGTAGCGAACGGTGTCGACGGTCACACCGGCGCGCGAGGCGAGTTGTCCAATTTTCATCTTGACCCTGGACTCCAGACGAGAGTTTAGGGTCGGCGCCGTCTCAAACCAAGGAGTACGGCAATGCAGAACAGAGAAATTGACCAGACCTTTCCCGTTGCGTGCGAAGTGGGCGCGGTGCCCGAGCAGCAGCGTGAGCGCTGGATGGAGGTGGGTCGGCAGTTCTACGCATCCGTGGACGAGATCGTGGAACTGCCCGACGGCTATCGTTTCAGAGCGAGCCCAGCGCGGCTGGATCTGATCGGCGAATACGTGATGCGCGACCGGCTGTGCTGCGCATTCATTCATTGGAACATCGTGGTCGAGCAAGGCGGTGGCCCCGCTTGGCTCGAAGTGCGAGGACCCGAGGGCACCCAGGCGTTCATGCGCGCCGCGATCGAAGACACCGACATGCTGCGTCAGGAAGTCGTCGAAGCGGCGGGAATGTCGGTGCAACACAGGACGCACATCACGCTCGACAACGTCACAGAACTGGCAAACCAGCTCGGCCAGAGCTAGCGGTATCCAGAGGAGTTCGTGGTGGATACCGCCGACGATGGCGCAGGTGGTGTCGCGATTGCCCAGGTCGGCGACGGTGGTCACATGGCTTCGACGAGGCTGTCGAACGACCGGGCCACACACCACAGGGAGAAGGGTACGGTGTCCCTGTCGTCTACCGATCCCAAAACTGGCGGCGACCGCCTTCGTACAGCACGAATTGCTCCGGCGTCATGCCGGTGAGCGCCGCGGCGTAGGTCGCGTACTGTGCGCCGTATTGCTTTTCACAGAAGTGAAGACACTCGTCGTGGGACTGCACGCGGGCCAGGTCTTGGGGCTCGATGACGAACAGCACGCTGCGCTCACCGAACAGCACGCGCACGCCCGCCGATTCGTCCAACAGCTGGCATCCGAGCTGCTCGATGTGATCGGTCATGATTTACGCCGTCACCCCTGCACGCCGCGTGTCTTTGCCTGTGGGGGCCAGGCGCGTAAGTGATACAAGCGCCCCCCTGTTGGCCGGCGCGGGGCCAGAGGGGCGCCCGAACCCCCAGACCACGTGCAGGAGAAGCGCACAAGTGCGCTATTGGTGTCCTCGGAGCGTCTGAGTCACCGACGAGAGGAGCAGAAGAGCACTGCCGCAGGCGCGGCGCGAAGCTCCGGACCAAGAAAAGGCCCACCTGTGCATCGCCCTGTTAGCGTCGCTCTCACGGTGGGCGTCGGCGTCGAGGCACATCCCGGTGCTCAGGCTGGCTCGTCGAAGAGCACGCCTTGGGC
>JBNKUV010000098.1:0-333058 GCA_050298815.1 Polyangiaceae bacterium | reverse complement strand
TGGGCCGTTTTGCCTGGGTCGTGCTGGCGATGCCTCTGAGGCTGGGCCGTTACGTACGGCGGGGGTCGGCGTGGGGCTCTTTGGGGCGCATCGGTGGGTTGGCCCAGCGTCGTCAGTAGCCGGTGCAGGCTCTGCGGACGGGTCAGCAATGCTTTGAGCTGCATCGACCCGCCGCACTTGGAGCACTGGATGTCGATGTCGAAACTGCGTTTGAGCAGCCTCCGGCCAAGGCATCCAAGTCGAGCGCGCCTTGCGTGCGCCAGCTGCAGCGGGCGGCGGTGGGGCGCGACCTTCCTCGGAGCGCTCGGGCTCAGGCAGGTGGGGGCCCTCGTGCATCGCTCCGGTGCCGTGGAGTGGGTGGTCGTCGGGAGCGCCACGGGTCTGATGCTTCCAGATCGGACGCGGTTGCAGCGCGACGGTGTGGGTATCTCGGCGCTCGACAAGTCGAGTGCGGCGCGGCTGCTCGATCGGCTCGACGAGATGCTGGGACAAACTGGGCCCAATCCCCCCGTCGACGAAATACCGAGCAACCCGCCGGAAGATGCCGCCGACACCCGGGTATGAGCCATCGCGACCCGCCGCCCGCTCCCTCAGACTTGCTCCCCCTGCCCCAACGAATGGTGCGGCGCCGCGTGCCGAGCCGGCTCGGTTGTGTGCTGCTCTGCGTCGCCTGGGTGCTCGCGGCCTGCCAGGGTCCGATGTCCAGCGGGCTTGTCGCTTTCCATGAGTCCCGTTACCCCGACGCCGCCCAAGACTTACGGCAGGTCGATGAGGCCAGCCTCTCAGAGGACGAGCGTGCCCGCCTCGCCCTGTACCTCGGCCTGACGGAGCTATCACTGGGCAATCAGCGGCGAGCGATGGTCGCGCTGGAGCGGGCACGCTGCGACCTGGAACGACGTCCGGATAGCCTGAGCCCGTCGGAGCGGGGCCGGCTGGGCAGCGCTTGGCGCAGTTTGGGGAGAATGCCCGGAGAGCGACTGCAAGGCGGGGCTGCCTGCCATCAGGCTGCGGGGAACTGAGCGTTGTCTCGGGGTGGTGTCAGTCGGCGCGACCGACGATGCGGTCCCCCGGGACGATTTCGTCCCAGGACGCTTCGTGACCGTCGTAATGCACCTTGAAACGGTTCGGGCCCATCACCTTGACGACGGTCGCCTTGTAGATGGAACCGCGCCAAGTCACCCGCACCCGCGCGCCTTCTTCGTAGGGGCTCGCCTTGTCGTCGTCTTGCTTCTTGATACCGAGCGCGCGCGCTACCGTGTCGCACAAGGGCGGCATGGGTTCGGGCGGAGCTTCCAAGCGTGACTTGATGCTGTCGAACGCGACGTCCGTGTCCCAGCGGGACTCGTAGCCATCGAAGTGCACCCGATACCGCGTGCGTCCCTTCAGCTCGAGAATGTAGGCGGGATACTCGCCCTCGCACCATTCCACCAACACGTAGTCCCCCACCCGATACGACTCCTTGCACCCCATCAGAAGCAGGGCGACCATCAGGCAATGGCGCTGCGTCATTGGGCGTCTTGCTCCTTGGGAGTCCACCCCAGCACGTCGAGCGGCAAGTCATTGCGCTCTAGCCAGTGGCTTACGAGCTCACGCGTGTACAAGTAGGAGTACTCGAGGATCGCTCGGCGCGCGGCGAAGCTCGCCGGATTGTGCATGAACAAGGTACCGTCGGTCGGCTCCGGCTCCACAACGATTACCTGAGCTTGGTTTCGCTCTCGAATGCGTTCGATAGACTGCCAAAGCAGTCCATGCAGCTTGATACGGTTCGCCTGGTTGGCGACCCACATCGCGCCCTTGTCTCGCACACTGGCGCGCACGCCATGGCCCGTGGGCACATAGTTGACGTTCAGCGGGACCAAGGGATTGATGACGACAACGAACTCAGCGCCAAGCTCGACCGCGGCATCCACGTGAGAGACCTGCACCGGTGCCGGGTTGATGTAGTGACTGTTGCCAATACGGACTGGCGAAAACAGGGGAGGCGTTGCCATCGACGCCACACAGGCCCGCGTCACGGGCACGTGTTCGAAACCAGGTGCCCCGAATCTCACCGCAGCACCGCTATCCAGGTCGTGGGCTAACACTCGAAGCGTCTTCGGGAGGTTGCCGAACTGATTGGGCACCCCGCGACGCAGAAAGTTATCCTCGAGGAATCGCTCATAGCCTTCGAGGGAGAACAGGCCCGCGGGCAGCGAATCGTACAACCGCGCCAACTCTTCCCACAGTGCGGCCGGCGAAGGCGCCAGTGATTTGGACAGCAGGCTGCGCGAGCCATGCCCCAACGCCCGGAGACCCGTTTGCACGGTGCGGCGCCACTCGACCAAGTCCATGCGCAGAATGTGCCGCCGCTCCAGCGAGAAGTAATCGTCCGCCGGATCGAGGAAGGCACGGTAGATCCGCTGCACACCCTGTCCTGCAGCCAACGCAGCAGCAATGCTCGCACCGCTGGACGTTCCCACGTAGCTGTCAAACCCGCTGCCATCGAAACCGTCGAAGGAGTGTTCCAGCGCCGCCATCGCGGCGATTTGAAACATCGCTCCGGGCGCTCCACCGCCGGGCAAGCACAGCGCGATATGTGGTCGCTTCTGGGTCATACGGGTCGCCCAGACTTATCAGATCGCGCCCCACGGATCATGTGTTGCCGACGCCGGTCAATCCCCCAAGCGCGCCAACATCCACAAGAGCGCCATCGACGCGAGCATTCCGCCCGATAGCGGGACCCACGAACCGGCCCCGACGACGTCTTGGAGGGAAATGTCCAAAAAGCTGAGCAACAGCGCACTGCAGTTGAAGCTGACGTGGGCCCCAACGCCAGCCCAGGCGCGACCGGTGTTCGCGCGAGCCTGCCCCAACACGAGTGCAACCACGAATAACGGCAGCCAATCGCGCGGACTGGCGTGCGCCAACGCAAAGAACGCACTGGTCGCCAACGTGGCAACGTTCCGCCCGGCACCGCGCTCGAACAGACGGAAAGCCACCCCGCGGTAGTAGAGCTCCTCGAACAAGGGTCCGACCAGGCCGATGAAGAGAACCAGCACCGCCAGCTGGGCTACGGTGTCATGGCGCAGCAGTTCTGCCTGAGCGGCCAACTCGACGCTCGGCGTCGGCCACCGAGCCTCGATTGCCCCTCGCAACAGATCTGCCGGCAGCTTCACAGCCAACCCAAGCAGCACTCCAACAAGCAGCTGCCCAGGTACGGCAGCGCCCAGTCCGACTCCCTGCAACACGGCGGCGAACGACCAACCCGACGCGGGACGCTGTTCGTGAAAGGTAAGCACCAGGTGGCAGAAGGCCGCCAGGATCAGCAGATGAACGACGCCTATGGGGACGATCCCCGGCGCAGGCCCCGCGCTGACGACCAATGTGGTCAACGAGAGCTGCAACGCCAGGAATAGTCCTACGCACCAGAGCGCACCCCAGACCGCGTTCCAACTGCTGTGACGCATCCTCAGCGAAGGTACGGCATGACACCGCGGCGCGCTACGGTGTCGGTCGCGCCGCGGAGGGTGGACTCGGGATAGTCGGTCGTGTAGTGCAACCCTCGACTCTCGCGTCGTACGGAAGCGAAGCCAACGATGAGCTGTGCCAGGGTGGCGATGTTGCGCAACTCCAGCAAATCACGGGTCACGAGGTTGTTCCAGTAGTACTCTCGGATCTCTTCTTCCAGCAATGCGACGCGGCGCGCGGCGCGGCGCAAGCGACTGTCACTGCGAACGATACCAACGTAGTTCCACATCGTGCGCCGCAGTTCGTCCCAACTGTGGGAAACGACGACCGCCTCGTCACTAGGAGCAGCGGAGCCCACCTCCCAGTCGGGGACACGGGGCAGAGGCGACTTGCGCAGCTCAGCGATCTCCGCGCCTAGTTTGAGCGCGGCGCGTTTGGCGAACACCAAACCTTCCAAGAGCGAGTTCGAGGCCAATCGGTTGGCTCCGTGCAGGCCTGTGCAGGCGGTTTCACCCACGACCCACAACCCGGGAAGCGTGCTGCGCCCGTAGAGATCTGACGTGACACCACCGCACATGTAGTGGGCTGCCGGAACCACCGGGATCGGCTCCGAGGTGATGTCGATGCCGTACTTGGCGCAACGCTTGGTGATGCCGGGAAATCGGTTGTGGATGAAGTCTGCATTCTTACCGGTGACGTCGAGCAAAACGTGCTCCGATCCCGTGCGCTTCATCTCGTAGTCGATCGCGCGAGCCACTACGTCACGGGGCGCCAGATCGCTCATCTCGTGATGCCGATTCATGAACGGCTCGCCGCTGGGAAGACGAAGCACCGCGCCCTCGCCGCGCAGCGCTTCACTGATGAGGAAGTTCTTGGCCAGCGGATGGAACAGGCAAGTCGGATGGAACTGGTAAAACTCCATGTTCGCCACCTCGGCTCCGGCGCGATAGGCCATCGCCACGCCATCCCCGGAGGCAACATCTGGGTTGGAAGTGTAGAGATAGACCTTGCCTGCCCCGCCCGTCGCAAGGATGGTGGCCCGAGCAAGCATCGTTCGCACCTCTCCCGCTTTTTCGTCGAGAACGTAGGCCCCGACGCAGCGCTCCGGCCCTCCCAAACGACTGAGCATGATGAGCTCGATGCCCGTGTGCCACTCGAGCAATCGGATGTTTTCTCGCTCGGCGACGGCGGCCAAGAGCGCTCGTTCGATTTCTCGACCCGTGATGTCGCCCGCGTGCACGATGCGCCGCTCGTGATGGCCCCCTTCACGCCCCAGGTCCAACTCACCGCGTTCATCCCGCGAAAACTCGGCACCGAGCTGCATCAGCCACTCGATGCCTTCACGCCCACCGCGGACGCAGACGTCGACGGCATCCTCGTGACAGAGCCCGCAGCCCACCTCCAGCGTGTCACGACTATGCTCTTCGTAGGAGTCCGTCGGCGAGAATACCGCTGCCACGCCACCCTGAGCCCAATTGGTCGCCGCATCCGAATCACCGCGTTTGGTGACCAATGTCACTTCACCGTGCTCGGCCGCGCGCAACGCGAAGGTCAGCCCCGCGATTCCGCTGCCGAGCACAAGGTAGTCCGTCTGGATACCCATGGGTCGGGCATCATAGAGCCCCACCCTTACATTTGCTGTCGAAAACCCCCGCCTCCCTTCGAGCCAGCCCGCCGGTCGCGATTGGGGCCCCGCCTAGCCGACGAGTTGCGGGCGCTCTGGGCCGTCCTTATGGATCTCCGTGCGGAGGCAAGGCGGCCTGATACGCATAGCTCAAGGCGGCCCGGCGCGCGTAGATGCCGGAGGCGCAAAAACCTCCCGCACGGCATCGCCGGCACTCACCCACTACGCTACCCAACGAGACCCTTGCCCAACGAGACCCTTGCCCAGCGAGGCCCTACCCAACAAGGCCGCTGCCCCCACGAGACCAGGGTCCAGCCAGGACAGGCAAGCGAGCGAGCGAGCGAGAAACGATGGGCGCTCCCGGTGCGCCGTGATACACGAAATGAACTAGGGATGAGGAATCGAAAAGGAGGCGTGACGACGTGAAAATCCTCGTTGCAATCAAGCGTGTTGCCGATCCGGACAACGCGAACCGCATCAAGATCAGCAGTGATTCCATCGATACGACGGGCCTGGAATGGAAGCTCAACCCCTTCGACGAGTACGCGCTCGAAGCGGCGTTGCGTTTGACGGAGGACGGCAGCAAACCCAAGCAGCGCGAAGGGGAAGTGGTCGTGGTTACCCTGGGCCCCAAGGACGCGGAATCGACGTTGCGTTCGGCCTTGGCCACCGGAGCCGATAGAGCCATTCGCGTGGACGCGACGGACGAGGCCCTCGATGGGCGGCTGGTCGCCAAAGCTCTCAAAGGTGTCGTCGAAAAAGAACAACCCGATCTCATCGTGATGGGCAAGCAGGCCGTCGACGGCGACAGCAACTTCGTCGGACAGGCGTTGGCGGAGCTTCTCGACTACCCGATGGCCACCTTCGCGGCGACCATCCAAGAGGAGGACGGCGCGGTGCTCGTGGCGCGCGAAGTCGACGGCGGCACCGCCACGGTCAGACTGCGCTTCCCCGCTCTCGTGACCGTCGACCTACGCATCGTCGCGCCCCAGAGCGTCTACTCCAAGAAGACTGACGCCGCTTTCAAGTACAACGACGGAGTTCGCTTTGCACCGCTACCGGCGATCATGAAGGCCAAGCGCAAGCCCCTCGACGTTCTCGCGCTTGCGGACCTGGCTGCTGGGCAATCCAAGACTTCGGAGTACGTGGGATTCGAGGCGCCTCCTGCACGCAAGGCAGGAGAAAAGGTCGACTCCGTGACAACGCTAGTGGACAAACTAGCCAACGAAGCGAAAGCGCTCTGAAGGAGGCGATGACCATGACAGACATTCTGATCGTTTCTGAAATCGTGGGTGGCAAGGTCAAGGGCTCCACCTACTCTGCCATCACCTTCGCCCGAAGTGCCATTGCAGCGGTCTCCGGGAGTTACTCGATCCTCGCCATCGGCGGCTCGGGCACGGCGGCTGCTGCCAAGGAGCTCACGGGCTTTGGCGCGGCCAAGGTACTCGTGTGTGAGGACGCTTCGCTCGACAACTACTTGGCCGAGCGATACGCCCCGACCGTTGCCGAGGTCAGCAAGGGCTTCGGCTTGGTCGCTGCGACCGCCACGAGCTTCGGCAAGGACCTCATCCCCCGGGTGGCGGCGCGTTTGGACGCCAGCTACGCGGGCGACTGCAGCGGCGTCTCCGCCAAAGACGGCAAGCTCGCCTTCCGTCGGCCGATGTTTGCTGGCAATGCCTTCGGCACCGTCATCCTTTCGACCCAAGTGCAAGCCGCGACGGTGCGCCAAAGCGAGTTCGAGGCGGCTGCCCCGAGCGGAGGCGATAGCCCCGTAGAGTCGGTCGCACTGGCAGCGGCGGGAGGTGCGGCCGACCGCATCGAGTTCGTGTCTTTGGACGAGGTCAAGAGCGAACGCCCAGAGTTAACCGAAGCCAAGGTCGTCGTATCGGGTGGGCGCGCACTCAAGGACAAGTTCTTCGAAGTGCTGGACCCGCTGGCAACCCAGCTCGGGGCAGCCATCGGAGCCTCGCGCGCTGCCTGCGATGCCGGATACGCACCGGGTGACTACCAGGTGGGTCAGACCGGCAAGATCGTCGCCCCCCAACTCTACTTTGCCATCGGCATCTCAGGAGCCATCCAGCACATCGCTGGCATGAAGGGATCGAAGACCATCGTGGCCATCAACAAGGACCCGGACGCGCCCATCTTCCAGATCGCCGACTACGGATTGGTGGCCGACCTGTTCGACGCAGTTCCAGAACTGGTCCAAGCCCTGAGCTCCCGCGGCTGAGCCGGTTCGCGCACCCGGCGGGCCGGAGCAGCAGTCCTTTCGGACACAAACCGCGCTTGACAGGACACCTCACGGATTCCATTCTCCGCGCCCCTCTGCTCGGAAGAACAGAACGGGGCGTAGCGCAGTTTGGTAGCGCGCACGGTTCGGGTCCGTGAGGTCGGCAGTTCGAATCTGCCCGCCCCGACGACAAACGCCGCTCACGAAAGGTTGAGCGGCGTTTCTCTTTGAGCACCTTCTGTTGCTTTGGGGTTCGATGCCGGCGGTGTTTTGGGTTAGCAGAGTCGACTCATGCACATCGGCGAAGTCCTAGACGCCCATCACCCCTCCTGCTCCTTCGAGTTCTTCCCTCCCAAATCGGAGAAGGGCGTCGAAGCACTGTTCGAGACAGCGCGGCTGCTCGAGCCTCTCAAGCCTTCGTTCGTCTCGATGACCTACGGTGCGGGCGGCTCCACCCGCGATCTCACCCACGACTTCGTGGTTCGATTGAAGCGGGAAACCACCTTGGAAGCGGTCCCGCACCTGACCTGTGTGTGCCACAAGCGGAGTGAAATCCAAGACATCCTCACTCGCTACGCGCAAGCCGGGGTCGACAACATCTTGGCCCTCGGCGGCGACCCGCCCCGAGGCGTCGAAGACTACGACCGCGCCCAAGACGACTTCGGTCACGCCGAAGACCTGGTGCGTTTCATCGGCGAGTTCAACGCGGATGGCAAGCACCCCCAAGTCAGAGGTTTCGGCATTGGCGTCGCAGGCTTCCCGGAAGGGCACCCCAAGACGCCCAATCGCCTCGTCGAGATGGAGTACCTCAAGCAGAAAGTCGACGCGGGAGCGGACTTCATCATCACCCAGATGTTCTTTGACAACCGGGACTTCTACGACTTTCGGGAGCGTTGCGAGCTGGCCGGCATCAGCGTGCCCATCATCGCCGGCATCATGCCGATCACATCGCTGTCCGGGATGCGGCGCATGGCGGAACTCGCACTGGGTGTCCGCTATCCCGCGCGGCTGCAGCGGGCGCTTGCGCGTTGCGAAGGGGACGGAGCCTCGGTCGAGCGAGTGGGGGTCCACTGGGCGACGGAGCAATGCTTGGACCTCATCGACCAAGGGGTGAGCGGCATGCATTTCTACACGCTGAACAAGTCGACAGCCACGCTGGAGATCTACCGAAGCCTCGGTGTGCGAGACACCTCCGGGCTTCAAACTTGAACGCGCAGAGGCGGCTACGCCGCACCACCACTGGGTATTTCATCGACGCCCCGGGCGGACGAAGAAACGCAGTGTTTGATGGTGTGGGCTAACGCACCGACACAACGCACTGGCCCCCAAAAACGGCTGGCGAACGCCACAATTCGCCCCCGCTCGGAAGCCGCCAGAGCAGGAACAGCCGGTGTTTTTTCTGTAATATTAGACACTTAGAAACCAAATCAAATTAAGTAGCACTGTAACGCGATTGAGCTTAAAGTGTGAGTGCAATTTCTTGGTTCACCACAGGAGTCCAGAGTGCCGATTGAACTGCCTTCCGTCCGCATCCTGATCGTCGACGACGACCGTCAGATTTGTGAATACATGCAGACCCTTCTGGAGCGGGACGGTTTTACCGTCCGCGCTTTGACGGATCCAACCCTCACCGAAGACGAGGTTCGCCAGGGTGACTTTCACGTCATCATCCTCGACCTCATGATGCCAAAACTGGACGGCATCGAGGTTTTGCGAAGGATCCGCAACATCGACAAGGACATCGCCGTCGTCATCTTCACGGCCCATCCAAACTTGGATTCGGCGATCGCGTCGATGAAGCTCGATGCCGTCGACTACCTGAAAAAGCCGTTCAATGTGGACGAGTTCCGCGAGGTGTTGGCGCGCGTCATGCGCAAGAAGGGGCTCGCCCGCACCCCGGAGGAACAACTCCACAAGATCATCGGCGACACGATCCGCACGCTACGCAAAGAGAAGGAACTGACGCTCAAGCAAATGAGCCGCCGAACGGGCCTGAGCATCTCGCTCCTGTCACAGATCGAGCGTGCCGAATCGAGCCCGTCCATCTCCAGCCTCTACAAGATCGCGGTGGCGCTCGATTCGCGGATCCAAGACTTGTTCGGCCGGGAGTAGTGGGCGGGGCCTCCCCCTCCGCCCTGCTTGACAACGGGCGCGCCGCGCGACCATATTGCGCGCCCGATTTCGCCGAAGTAGCTCAGTCGGTTAGAGCAGAGGCTTCATAAGCCTTGTGTCGGTGGTTCAAGTCCACTCTTCGGCACCCAAGAAAACCCCGCCACCCAAGTGCGCGGGGTTTTTGGTTTTCGGCCCCCACTCCAGGCTTGCCGGCCCCCGCACGACTCGACTGCTGGCAGTTCTGGTCGTCGCATTGTGTTCACTTTCTGCGTTCCACGAGAAGGACACTCAGCCGGTGGCGGCCAGCCCGGCGGAGATTGCCTCGTGTGAAACTTTCTCGTGTCTGCGAGACGGAGGCTGAAGCGACTCAGCCGGCCCTGCCTGTCACGCAACAGGGCACGGCGGCAGCCTCGCGACCGTCGGTGGCAGGCCCGCAGGTGGTCCCGGACAGCCCCCAAATGCCCGTGGACAGCCCCGGAACCATCGGTGGCAGCCTCGCAAACACAGCTGACAGCTCCACGACTGCGACTTTTCCGGGTGCCACCGCCCCTGCCGCGCCTGCCACTGCTGGTTTCGAGGCTGACGCGTGCACTCTTCTGGCTGTCCACGGCGTTTTCGAGGCTGCCACCGGTTCTGCTGGGGCTGTCCACCGTCACGCCGCAGACTGCCGCGAGAATCGTGGCTCAGAACTGCATGAAGAAGTCCCAAGACTCTTTGGCGATCCAACGCCGAGAGTCTGAGCTCTCGTGCCCACCGTTGTAGGTGCAAGCTTTGGTCGGATACTCTGCGGGACAGCCCTCGAAATCGTAGCAGAGGTCATCGCCATTCTGATACGTGGGGATATCGCTCGGTACCGTGCAGCCCGGCAGCTGAGCCGGGGCGCCACGGTTACTCCCCTCACCTGTGCCCCTTGGCTCCCCCGGATTGCCGACTGACGCCGTGCACAAAATTAACGCAGCCCGGCGCCACATGGCGCCGGGCTCGTATTGTCGAATTACTGCGTAGATTGACAGTTTGTCGCCTCAGAGATCGACGACATCCTCCCCGGCGTTGTCCGTGAACGTGTTGGACGTGGCGTAGTCGCTCTCATCACTGGCGCGTTTGGCGATGCCCGCGCTGTCCGACTCGAAGATGGTGCAGTTGGTCACCGATACCGCCCGCTGAAGGATGAGCGCCGCCGAACCCTGGCCCGCATGTCCGATCTCGACGAAGTCGAAACTGCTGGAGCTGTTCGAGTTGTTCCCGACCAATACACCCTGCCAGTAGCCTGGCACGGAATCGAGTCCGGTGAAGCGAATGGGCGCCTCTTCCGTGCCTTCGGCGATGAAGGTTGCGTCATCTCCATTGTAGCCAACGTTGAAGCGGCTGTCCGCTGCCATCACGAACTCCGTCCCCGGGGCGATCGTGGTTTCGATACCGTCGCGGAAGCGCACCTCGCCAGTTACAAGGTACGGGATCCCGACGTTGGGGATCTCGCCATCGGTCGTGAAGTCCGTACCGGTCATGCGAATCAGATCGTCTTCGTTGCCACTCAGCACCGAGTCGGCCGGCAGCGTGGGCCACGCATTGTAGTCCATCTCGAGCGGTTCACCGTTGGTACCAGTGATGACCCAGCCCATGCTGTCTTCGTCCACGCCAGTCGCATCGATGCGTACACCGCGCCCACTGTTGTCAATCTCGATGTCAGCGATGGTGATAGGGGAGAAGACGTCGAGCACAGGAGCGTCGGCGCTGCCACCACCGTGGAGTTCAACGTGCTGAATCAAAGAATCCGTGCGCACGTTGTCCGCAATGACGATACCGCGCCAGAAGCCCTGATCCTCTGCCTCACCACGAAACTTCACCGTGTTGCCAGCGGCGCCCAAGAGCTGGATGGTAGCGTCGTCACCGATGTAACCGGCGATGATGCGAGCGTCGGCGCCCATCACGAACTCAGCTCCGGCTTCGACCACCATGTTGGCACCATCGCCCAGGCGAATTTCGCTCCCGTCGAACAGGTACGGCACCCGCAGATCACGGAAGGTAGCATCGACTTCGATGTTGATCAGGTTTAGATGAACTACGTCCTCGTCGTTGCCGGTCAGGTTGCCTCCTCTCGGGAAGTTCATCACCGCATCCGCCGCTGTTAACTCGACTGCCGTGCCTTCGTTGTCTCTGACAAAAAGGTTCGTGCTGTCGGGATCGAAATCGGTCGCGCGCAGACCGGTACCTGCACCGCGCTGGATCAACACGTTCTCGAGTAGGATGTCTGCCGCGACGTTGACGGAGACATCGTCGGAGCCTGCCCCGTCGACAAGAACGTTGCTCAGGTTGCTGACCCCGACCACGTTGTCACCAACAACAAGCCCCTGCCAGAAGCCGACATCCTCGGACTCGCCGCAGAAGGTGATCGGCTCCTCTTCCGTGCCATTGGCACGGAGAGTGGAGGCGGCGCCGAAGGGACCAAAAACGATGCGTGAGTCGGCTCCGAGAATCACTCGGGTACCTGGCTCGATGACCAGCTCAGCATCGCCCAGCCGGAACTCCCCGTCGATGTAGACCGTCCCCGACCAGGTGCCGTCTTCCTCCATGTTGAGGTTGATCGGCTCCGCATCCCCCGGGTCACGGTCGCCGCAGTCCCATGCGGGCGCTTCAGCGGTGTATTCGTCGCTGCGCTCCTCCGACGGTTCAGGTTCCGGTTCTTCTTCTCCGGGGTCAGTGACGTCAGCGCCTCCGTCCACTTCAGGGTCTGGTTCCGCTTCGTCCGTTTGCGTCTCGCCTGTTGCGTCGGTCTCGCCCGTTGCGTCAGTCTCCCCGGCCGCGTCGGTTCCCGCCGCTGCGTCGGCCTCGTCCGTCGCCGTCGATTCCGTTTCCTCGCCTCCCTCGGTCGCCTCTTCGTCGGTGGACTCTGTTTCATCGGCGTCTGTGGCTTCTTCTTCCGTCTCCGCGGTCTCGTCCGTCTCTTCGTCGGAACCCGTCGTGATGGTGCAAGCGCTAGCTCCAAGCGTCAGTGCGAATGCACTCGCCCAGAGCCCGAGATGAGTGGTCTTCTTCATGGCATTTCTTCCTTCTTGAGTAAGTGGCGATAAGTGTTCGGTGGGGGCGAGTGAAAGCCGCAGGCAGCTCACGCGTCCCATCGTCCCGGGCGGGGTTAGACCGAGTATTGTGCTGTACGTAAAGGCCCAACCCGGGCTTCCCTCGCGGCTTGCGTGTTTGCACCCTGACCGGAGTCTGCCGATAGCGGCATGGCCACCGCAGTCGAGGGCAGACTTGCTTGGTTGCGCTCCGGTGACCTGTCGATGCCTTCGTCGACGACACAGGCGACATGTGCCCGTCTGACCCACAACCTGTTGGCCGACGGAAGCAACGATTGATTCTCTGCCGTCACAGGCCCACGGACGGGAAATTCAGTCCCGGGCGCGCTTCAACTCTTCAGGATGCCGTCGAGTGCGCCGGTGCTGATACCGATGCTCTCAACGTCTTCGTCGTAACCGCGAGCCACCGTGAGTAGATAATCCGCGTGGGAGGCGTCCACCTGCAGCTGCCGTCCCGTAGCGAAAGGAGTGTTCTGTCCGCCGATGAGCAAGAATGGTAGATTGCCAGTCGAATGTTGATCGGCGGTGCTGTTGGCTCTGGGCCCCCCGTACTCGGAGACGCAGAGCACGGTCGTGTTTGAGAGCAGTGTGCCGTCGACGTCAGGTATCGAGTCGAGGCGGTCGAGGAACGCTTGCAGCTGTCCGAAGAACCAGCGGTGAATGCGAACGCGGTCACGAGTCGAGACCCCAGCCGTTATGTTGTGACCGGCGTCTTGGAATGCGCCGTCCTCCGGGTGAGCCAGCCCGTGGTCTCCCGCGCCGCGATACTCGAGATCTGGCAAGAAATCGTAGCGGAAGTCCGTCAGCGCCCCGCCCTCAATCTTGTTCTCACCCGACGCGCCCCATTGGATGGTCGTCACTGGCGCATAGTCCAATGCCAGCGCAGTGACCGCCAGGTCACGTACGAATGGGGCCACCGTCGAAAGCCCACGAATGTCACGCTCCGCGTCCCCGACGGCTGGATCGCTGGGATCCACCAACGCGTCGACCGACGCTGGGAGGTCCCGAGCTTCTGCTTCCAGCGCTTCCAAGCGAGCCACCTCCTCGACGTAAGCCTCCAGGCGCTGTGCAGCCGGCGTTCCTGCGACGCAGCGCAACGCCTCCACACGTTCGCGCACGGAACCCAACATCGCGACGCGGCTCAGCTGTTGGGTACGTCCTTCCGTGCCGGGGTCAGTCAAGCCACCCACGGCATCCAGGACTTGTCGTGCGTCGCTCACGGGTTGCCACGACGGTTCGATGAAGGAGCCGCCTCGAGGA
Source organism: Polyangiaceae bacterium (assembly GCA_050298815.1). GTDB lineage: Bacteria > Myxococcota_A > Polyangia > Polyangiales > Polyangiaceae > SZUA-265. The sequence continues at coordinate 319,311 of JBNKUV010000098.1, read as the reverse complement.
CGGCTGACGTCGCGCGTGCCGTTGTAGGAAACACGATTGCCATACACACCCGTTCGCAACACGGGTTCAACGTGTTGGCTGCTTACCAGTGCCTCGGAGATGAGAGCGTCCACTGACGGAGACGATCCCTCGTCATCCCCCGACAACGCCTCTCCGGTCAGCATGCTGCGCACGGCGGGCGCGTGGTCACCTTGACCCGGGTTTTCCAAGCCCCGCACGAGCAACGCACGGTCCGAATAATCCGCGATCGGCTGCAACAGAAAGGTGGGACGCTCTGCCTCGGCGACTGAGCTGTTGAAGCTCGTACCGCTCAGATCCGTCGTTCGGTCGCTGCGGATGTCGAGAGGCCCCGCGCCATCCGCCCAGAACCATTCGGGCACTGTGCCATCAGCGGTGTACCAGACGACAAATCGCTGCGCGCTGGTCGTCTGCGCTGTGGCCCGACGGATTAAGCGCGCCCATAGGGGCGACGTTGCCACAGCCGCAGCAAGCACGGAAGGCATCCCGAGGACGAAGCTACGACGAGTGAGGAGGGGTTGTGACTGACGACCTAGGTAGTGCATCTTCGGTTTGCTCAGGGTGCTCCGCACCAGGGGGGTTCGACTTGGCTCTGGTCTGCCAAGCTGTGCGCGCTCTGAACGACCAGGTCCCTCAAGCTGGCCCCACCCTGCACAGCGTCCGCCAGACTCTCGACCCATGCCGGCTCCGGAGTGGAAGTCTCCAACAGGAACTCGAGCCAATGCTCGGCGAAGCACTCCGCAAAAGCACGGCTTTGGGATACCGCGGTGAGCAGCTCCGAAAGTGAGTCGTACGTGCCCTCCAACTCCGCATGCCCCAAGACCTCCGCTCCACCGTCGCCAGCTTCCTCATCGTCATCGAACACTGCGAAGGCACCACCAATCGGATCCAGCAACTGATGACACCCAGCGCAACGCGCGTCTTCCGTCCGATCACCCACCTCAGCGGAGAGCGCGACCAAGTCAGCACTCGGAGCTGGTATCTCATCGCACAACAATGCGCGGCGCACGACAAGTCCCCTGAAGATAGGCCGGCGTGAACGGTCAGGGTGGCGCGTGGACGCGAGAAACAACTCTCGGAGCAACAGCGATTGGTCGCCAGCGATGTATTGCGTAATGGGTGTTTCGTCGTCGAGCGCGCTGCTGACGAACCCGAGTACTTCCTGATACTCGGGGGAGTCGGCAAAACCTGGGTCCTCCAAGCGCAAATCCGTATCCACGTCCAGCCATTGAGCCAAGAAGCGCGCGAGGACCGGTACCGCACGCTCGCTCGAGAGCACTTGTTCGATGAGGTTCGGTAGCCGAGGAGCCAGGTCCGTCGCCAACGCCAACTGTGTGAGTTCCTCATCAGGGGGCGCGTCCCACAGAGCAAACGCCAACAACTCGGTCAGACGTTGGTTCGAGCCAGCTTGTGGAGTCGACCGGTAGAGGAAGTCTGGTCCCATCAGCATCGAACCGAGCAGTGCGCGGCTAGCGTCCGTCGAATTCACACCCTCCGCGGCCAGCTCGTTCATCGTGGCCGCCCAAACAGCGATCTCCCCGTCCGTCACCGGCCTACGATACAGAACGCCCAGTGCCTCCGCGTACTCCTCACCCAAGCAAGCCTCCGCATCGGCAGCGTCGCAGGCAGGCAGTATGCTCGGTATCACCGTCGCGGCTAGCTCTCGAGCAGCCAGCATGTAGGGATGAACGGGATCCGTTGCGCTCTCTGCGTTGGACGTGAATGGCCCGACCCGAGAGTCTTCTGGAATCGAGTTGACGTCTGGAGTCACGCCGAGCGAGGCCTCAATGGTCGCGGCGTATTCGGCCCGCGTTAACCTGGAAAACTGCTGGGAACCGCTTGTGACTCGTCCGTCCGAGCCTGCGGAGCTCCCTGCCTCATCGTCGTCCGCTGTCGCGTCTGGCTCTGCTTGGCCCAGGTCGTCAGCCGTGGGAGTGGTTTCGAGATCGTTGGGTTCGTCCGCAGCATTGTTGCCTACTGGTGTGCCGTCAGGGGTCGACTCATTCTCTCGAGAACCCGCGGCGGTGGTGCCGCTCTCATGGCCGGCACCGTCCCCGGCCCCTTCGTCCCCGGACCTCGGTCGTTCATCTGGGAGTCCTACCGAACCGCACCCCGACGCGGCAGTCCAGCAGAACCACGACAGGATCCAAGCTCGCGCAGCGAAGGTCGGGAGCATCGCAAGTTACGACCCCTCGCTAGCGTCGCCCGGCTCAAGAAAGTGCAGCGAGCGCTGAGATCCCGATGCTTGGGGCCAACCCTTGTAGGCAAACGTGGGCGCTCGCGGTGCCTCGAGCTGACGCCGGCAACAACACCCTTCACCAGGGGATGGCTACAGCTCGTCGAACCGTTCCCTCAACAGGTGCATCGCCGCGTTGACTACCGAGTCCTGCTCGTAACCGAACTCGGAGCACAACCGTTGCACCATTACGCTAGCCGCGCTGCGCTCTTCCGCCTCGAGCCCCGCCCCATCCTCTTTGAGCAGAGTGACCACAGAGCGGCACAGTCGGGCCAATGCAACTCGCCTGTCGCGGAACACCGCCTCTCGCAGTCGGTTGATGGCGTCGCCAAAGATCACCCGATTCGAAACGGCCTGCCCCGGATGGTCGATCGCCCAAGCCGCGATCTGATTCATCCACGAATGCCGCAACTCGTCAGAGTCATCCGGCAGGTCCAGCAGCCCTTCGACCTCTTTCATCAACCGTTCGTCTGGATCTTCGAACCCCCCGGTGATCGTGTTCTTCACCTTCTCACCCTTCAGCCAGTGGCTGACGTGATGAATGTAGCGATCGAACAAATCTCCGTAGCGCTGGTCGTCCACCAAGCTGCTCGCCTGTCGGAACTCGCCCTCGATCGCCGTCAGCAAACGCTCCCTGACCAGCTTTCTGAAGTGGGCGTGGTCGTGAAAGCCGCCGTCAACAGGTTCGATTTGCAGCCAGATGTACTCGCTCTCACGGGAACAGAGCTCGTCCAGCTCATCTAGCACCGCAAAAGGTGACAGGCCGTCATACTCCGGATGCTGAGCGGCGTCCAAAATCACCGTACGCATCTCCCGCGGACTAACGCCGACGCAGCCCTCGTACAACGCACGCGCATCCGTCTCGTGATACAAGTCCTTGACGATCGAGCGCAGGGCCTTGCCTTTATCCGCGTCGAGCCGTTCGGGTGCTTTGCCGCTCGCGTACAAGTCGAGCTTGTCACCTGCGGACAACCCGCGCACGAGATCCCGCAGTTCGCGATCGTACTTGTCCGGATCCGGTTTCGTCAGCCGGGTGAGCACCGCGAACATGGCCGCGACGTCGGTTGCGTGCGGGGCGACGTGGGCCTGCAGGTGTTCGACAATCTGCGTGTCGTAGATTTTCTTCTCCGCCTGCCAATCTCGTAGGTAGGGCATGCGAATCAGTTCGACCCGACTTCTGAAGGACTCAAACTCGGGATGCTTGCGAAACGCGGCTAGCTCGACTTCGTTCGTACTGGCCAACATGACGCAGTTGGTACTGATGTTCTGAGACGACAGCGCCACGCCACCCGTTTCGACGGTGATCTGAAGGTACTTGAACGCATCGAGCGGCCGCTTCAACAGGTCCGAAAATTCAACGATACCACCCGAAGCTTCAATCAGCTCCCCATGAGCCTCGAAGAGAGTGACCGCTTGAAGTGACGTTGGCAGCGCGCCCAATGACCGGTCTGCCGTCACCTGACGCTCGCCTGCATCGATGCTCAGCTCTGGTCCGACCGTCACCGCGGCGGTGCGGTAGCGCTGTGAGATGAAGTAGCGCTCCACCTGAACGTGCTTGAGCACCTCGGCCAGATCCCCATCGTAGCTCGACAACAGGGCATCGAATACGGTGCGATTCTTGTGAGACAGGTTGCCGTTCCAGAGCCACTGGTTGATGCGGTGGCCCTTCGGCAACATGTCCAAGAGCAAGCGCCGACGGTCTTCAGCCGGCAACAAGAACAGCGGGTGGTCGCGTAGCTCGTCGAGAAGCCGAGCGTCGATCTCCTCCTCCGGCAAGTGAGCGTAGCTGTCAGCCTCGCTCAGCTGGGTTCCGCCTCCGCCGAAGCCAATCGCTCCACGAGTGGAGCGCCGGCTGGGGAACACCCAGTGGAAGCGGTACAGCGCTCCTTCGTCGGCCTTCGAATAGTGCTCGAGGGCCAGCATGATGCAGCGGGCGACCGTGCTCTTGGCGGACCCGTTCGGCCCGTGCAGCAGTGGCAGCCGGTTGGGACGACCTTCCCGCGTGAAATTCTGCAGGATGCGGAAGATGTCCGCCTGCACCTGTTCTTGCCCGACCAGCCACGCCGCATCGCCGTCGCGTTGTGTCCAATCGAGGTCGAACAGCTTGAAGCGAGTTTCTTTGCCCCACGGCCGATCAATCTCGACGCGCCCAAAGAACTCGAAGGCGTCACGAACGTAATGCGCCGCATCCCGACAGTGGTGCACCGGATCCCGAGCGAACAGCTCCAAGTACTGCTGAAACGACAGCACTCTGCGCTGACTGCGAAACTGATCCTTGACCTGCTTGGCGATCTCGGAGAGTTCCTCCAAGACACTGCTGCTTCCCATGCGCCAACGCTACCACGGGTAGCTCCTGCGTACACGGTTACAAGAGGCGGGCAAGTACGACGGCCACCACGACCGCTGCGACGAACATCGCACCGATGAGCACCCAAGGCGTTCGGGGCTGAACGGCGCGCATGTGTTGTGTACTCACACGTGCCGACAGCTCCCTGGCCCTGGCGAACGCCGCGTCCATTGCCTCGGAAGACATCCGGGATTCGCTCTCTTGTTCGGTCCGGCGCCGCTCTCCCCAGTCTTGGGGTAACACGGCCTCGAGGTCAGCTTCTGGCTGCCCAGCCCATTCGGTGTGAGAGCCGCGGAGCCCCAGCGCATGGCCAACGGCATCGGCGAGGTCACCGATACTCTTGGTTCGCTGACCAGGGTCTTTGGCCAATCCCGAGAGTACCGCATGATCCAGCTCGGCGCTCGAGCGGGAGACCCAGCTGCTTGGGGGCTCGGGCTCAGAGGACACGATTGCCAACAGCGTGCTAGGCCCGTTCGGACCCAGAAAGGGTACCTGCCCCGTGATGCACTCATAGCAGATCGCCGCCATCGCCCAAACGTCCGCCCGGTGGTCCAATGCCGCCGAACCCTGCGCTTGCTCCGGCGACATGTAGAACGGTGAGCCGATGGTCGTGCCCATCACCGTCAGCTGCTTGGCGTCTGCTTTCCTGTCCTTCACGGAGCCGAAATCCAAGACCTTGATCAGTTCACCGTCCTCTGTCTGACACAGGAATATGTTGTCCGGCTTGAGGTCCCGGTGAACCCAGTGAAGACTGTGTGCCACGTCCATCGCCAGCGCCACCTGGCTCAGCAGACGTACGAGTCTAGCTGGCGAGAGCGTTCCTTCCCGCTTGAGCAGCGCACGCAACTCCTCACCTGCGAGGAACTCCATGACTAGCGCGTAGCCGCCGTCGGGAGTTACCTCGAACCCGATGACATCCACGATATGCGGGTGAGAGAGTTCGTGACTGACTTGGAACTCACGCCGAAAGCGCTCGACGCTGACGGACTCCCGCGCGACCTCCGGATGGAGTAGCTTGATCGCCACCCGACGGTCGCCGTGCTGATCGTGGGCTTCGTAGACTCGGCCCATGCCCCCGTCGGCGACGACGCGGCACAGTTGGTAGCGGTCGAACAGAACTGTCCCGACGAGACTGTCGTCGGAGTCGCTCGGCTGCGGGAGTTCTGATAGTGCCGCGAGGGCCACGCCATCGGCCTGGCAAAAGTCTGCCCCGGATGGATACAGCCGGCGGCACTGGGGACACGCTTTCAAGTGAGACGCTCCACGCAGGGACAGGACTCCCACGCGTCCTCAAAGTGCTCCGCCGGACCGACGCTCAGGGAGACTCTTCGGCGTTCGGCTGCGCCTCGGCCTCCGCATCGCTCGCCGCCGCGCCATCGCTGTTCGCTTGGCCATCCATCCCCTCGTCGGCTGCTACTTTGAAGTAGATGATGCGATTGCAACTCGGGCACTGGTCGAACCCCTCCTGGCGCCGCAGCACCTGAAACATCATCGGAGCCAGCGAGATGTGACACGCGCTGCACGTACCGTGGGTCGTGTGCGCGATCGCACTGCCGCGACGCTTGCGAATCATTTCGTAGCGACGATACAACGCCGGCGGAACCTTTTTCGCCGCGGCCTCGCGCTGACGACGGTATTCGCCGGACTCTTTTTCTAGCTGCCCGAGCCTGGTCTCGACGTCACCTTGGCTTTCACCCAGTTCGGCAGCGAGTTGCTGACGTTGCTCATCCGTCGCGAGCTCATCCACTTGCGCCTGCTCGATTAGACCGACGACCTTCTGAGACTCGATCTCGCGATCTCGGAACAGCTTGCGCAGTTCCTCCACCTCTCGTTGCGCAGCGTTCACCTCACGCTCGCTACGGCTGCGACCGAGCTTCTCTCGAGAGCGCTCCATCTGGACGCTCATCTGGCGAGCCTCACCTACCAGGTCATTCCTCACCTTCTCCATCTCGGTGATGCTGCCCTGGATGGACTCGAGCTTCACCTGGAGCTCGGCCAGCTGCTGACGCTTTCCCCCCAGGTTGGAGCGCTCATCCCCGAGTTCCGACTCGAGACGGGCAAGGTGAAGATCGATTTCAGCGAGGGCTTCGAGCGCGTCAATTTGGGCTTGGATACTCACGAGCTAAAGGGCTCCTTGGGCACGAGGGGCCTACCCACTACGCGTGACCGACGGTCGAACGCAAGCGTTGCAACGCACCTGGGCATCATCGAGTGGTCGCCGGAGGTGACACTCTGGGTGGCGGAGGCGGCGCAATGGGTGGCGGAGGCGGCGCGGCGCGCCGAACTTGGGGTGGCTTCGGTGACGACCTGCTGACGGTCGACGGCACTTGGAGCTGGGCGGACGTTTGGGCTGCAAACAGCCGCCCGCTCCAAACATCGCAACAGTGGGCCCACCAGGGTTCGAACCTGGAACAACCCGGTTATGAGCCGGGGACTCTGACCAATTGAGCTATAGGCCCGACAGGGGTCGATCCACATACACGAAGCTCGCCGCGCTGGCGTGAGCAAAGAGCCGAGCCGTTGGCCTTTTCTCACGTTGCGCACGGCGCGAAAAGTAGCGGAAGCGGTCGGGGCTATCAACTGGCGTCACGGGCCCACTGGAAGCCGGACCAAAGGCTCCCGGCAACACCGAAACCCAGTTTCCGGATAGCTGTTGTCCAGCAGCTGGGTCTGGGTGCTCCGTTCGCAGTCGATTGAACTCTCGGTGTAACCCCCGCCCTTGAGGGCCGCCGCGTAGCTCCCACCTCGCTCACTGCGCACCCATTCGCGGACATTGCCGGGAAGGTCAAAAACCCCCGAGGGACTGACGCAGCGGGAGGGGCCGCTGGGCCGCCTCGCATCCATCGCCCACAGATTGCGCGCCACATCGGCCCGAGCCCAGAGTCGCGCAGGTTCTTCGGTCGGGTCAGGATGGCCGTGATTGCAGGCCTGGAGGTCTTCTGGGGTACGACACGCAAGCGTCCATTCGGAATCCGAGCAAAGACGCTTGCCTTCCTGGGTGCAGAGCTCCTCCGCGAAGCGAAACGAGACCATCACCGCCGGCAACACACCCGTCTGGTTCGGATATTCGTGGATGTCGATGCAGAACCCGAGACCACGCACCGCGACCCGGCAGCCGGCAGCTGACAGCGCGCTCTTGGGGCAGAAGTCTCCTTCGACCCAGTTCATCCCTTTCGGACACAGCGCCCCGGTGAGCGGATGCGGAGCCGGTAAATCGGGACTGGCACCAGTCGGCGGTACGCTGACCTCCGGCCCGGCATCGATGTCGATGACAACGCCTTCCACAGGGCGCACGGGGGACTCTGCCTCACTCTCTGGAGGAGGTGAGAGCACCAACGTCGTCCAGACGGAGGCCGCAACGATGGCTCCCGCGACGCCAACTTTCACCACCGAGCCCATCTTCATCAACCTCGTCGGCTCCGCCTTGTCGTGTAGCAAAGCTGGGCAGGCGCGGAAAGGCGCTGTGTTATGTTTCTCCGCCCATGGACAGTTTGGTGGTCGTCGGTGCTCGGCAGCACAACCTCAAGAACGTCTCCTGCAGATTGCCTCGTGGACGGCTGGTGGTGATCACTGGCCCAAGCGGTTCGGGCAAGTCGTCTCTGGCGTTCGACACCATCTATGCAGAAGGGCAACGACGATACGTCGAGTCACTGTCCGTCTACGCACGGCAGTTTTTGCACCAGCTGCCCAAACCAGACGTCGATAGCATCGACGGCTTGAGCCCGTCGATTGCGATCGAACAGCGCACGCTCGGTAGCAACCCGCGCTCCACGGTTGGAACCATCACCGAGCTGGCAGACTACCTCCGTCTGCTGTTCGCGCGTGTCGGCAGCCCCCACTGCCCCATCTCAGGAAAGCCCCTTCGTGCCTATTCAGTTCAAGAGATCGTCGACGGTGTTCTGTCACGTCCGGAGCGCTCTCGCCTCGTGATCCTGGCGCCCATCCAGAGGGGGGTGAAAGGCTCCCTGAGTGCGGAGCTGGACAGCTTGAGGCATCGAGGTTTCGTGCGTGCGCGCATCGACGGCCAGACAGTCGAACTTGCAGACGTGCCCAAGTTGGATCCCAACCTGTCTCACGACTTGGAGGTCATCGTCGACCGCATCGTGGTTCGCGCTGACGCAAAGAACCGCATTACCGATTCCATCGAGCTTGCGCTGGAACTTGGGTCGGGCACCGTCTTGCTCGACGCCATGGACGGTTCCTCCCCCCTGATCATGAGCAACGTCCTGGTCAGCTGGGAGCACAACCTCACCCTCCCGCCGCTCGAACCCAGGTTGTTCTCCTTCAACGGCCCCCATGGCGCGTGCGAGGTGTGCGGAGGACTCGGAGTCACGGAACGCCTCGACGTCGATGCGGTGGTGACCGACCCCCACCGGAGTCTGCGCCAGGGGGCTATTGCTGGCCTCGGCAGGCGCGGCTCCGTCGCCCGCTCGACAGCCCTGGCAGAACTCGTCAAGGCGCTCGGCATTGACGCCGATGTGCCGTGGGAAGAGCTCGACGAAAACAGCAAGCAACGAGTGTTGTTTGGAGCTCCGAGCAAGAAGAAGAGCGAACGGTTCGAGGGCGTGGTCCCGCTGTTGGAACGCCTCGCCTTGCAGCCCAGAGACGAAGATGCCGAACCCGCCGACGATGGGGCGATGGGGTCAGAAGAAGCACGCTTGTTCTTGCACGAAGTGCCCTGCGAGTCCTGCGGCGGACGGCGGCTACGCCCGGAGGCGTTAGCGGTCACGATCGTCGGTCGAAACATCGCTGAACTCGGACAGCTGGAGCTGGAGGAGTTGTCGGAATGGCTGTCGAAGCTTCCCAGCAGCGACACACTGACAAAAAGTCAGCAGCAGGTGGCCACCCCCCTAGTCAAGGCGATGACCCAGCGGCTCTCGTTCCTCGTGCAAGTGGGTCTCGGCACTCTAACCCTGAATCGACGCACCGCCACACTCAGCGGCGGCGAAGGCCAGCGGATCCGGCTGGCCACGCAAATCGGCGCGGCGCTGGTGGGGGTGCTTTACGTGCTAGACGAGCCGAGCGTCGGCTTGCACCCGAAAGACAACGACCAACTGCTGGCTGCCCTCCGCCAGCTGGTGGACAAAGGCAATACCGTCCTGGTGGTCGAACACGACCGCGACGCAATCGAAGCCGCCGACTACATCGTCGACATGGGACCCGGGGCGGGGGCGCTGGGCGGCAGGATTGTCGCTGAAGGTCCACTCGAGACGGTGCTCGAAAGTGCCGAGTCCGTCACGGCTCCGTACCTAAAGCAAAAACCCTCAAGTCACCGCCACGCGCGCAAGCCTGCGAGCGATCTCGTAGTCGCCGTGCGAGGCGCCAAAGCCCACACGCTGAGGTCTGTCGACATCGACTTTCCGGTGGGGCTCTTGACGTCGGTTACGGGCGTGAGTGGCTCCGGCAAGAGCAGTCTCGTACTCGACGTCCTTCGAGCCGCAGCGCACGCTGAGCTGTACGGCCGGCGCCACGACTCCCGCTGCTACGAGAGTATCCAAGGCCTGGAACACTTTGACAAGTGCGTCAGCATCGACCAGAAACCCATTGGGCGCACTCCTCGTTCGAATCCCGCGACCTACACTGGCATCTTCGCGCAATTGCGAGACCTCTATGCTGGCCTGCCGGAAGCGCGCGCCAGAGGGTACAGGGCTGGACGCTTCTCCTTCAACGTCAAGGGCGGGCGCTGCGAGAAGTGCCGAGGCGACGGCCTGCTGCGTGTCGAGCTGAGCTTTCTGCCGGACATGTACGTTCAGTGTGACGCGTGCGATGGGCGTCGCTACAACCGCGAGACTCTCGAGCTCCACTATCGTGGCCTGTCGATAGCAGACGCGCTGGACTTGACCGTAGACGAGGCGAGTGAGGTGTTTCGTAACCTCCCGAAACTCGCTCTGCGGCTCGACGGTCTGCGGCACATCGGCCTGGGCTACATTCAGCTAGGCCAACCCGCCACGACCCTTTCAGGTGGCGAAGCTCAGCGCCTCAAGTTAGCGGCCGAGTTGTGGAAACGTGGTACGGGTCGAACGCTCTACGTTCTGGACGAACCGACCACTGGCCTACACTTCAGCGACATCGAACTGCTCTTGACTGGTTTGCTGGAGCTGCGAGACGCCGGCAACACCATCGTCGTCATCGAGCACAACATGGACCTGGTGCTACGGACGGATTGGGTGATCGACCTCGGCCCGGAGGGAGGCAACGCTGGCGGAAGTGTTGTCGCCGTCGGTACGCCCGACGACATCATCAAGGCAGGACGTGGTCACACCGCCGCCCATCTCGCTCGCGCCAAAGCACGAGGCTGACGTCGGTCTGCCACCACGCCCACCTCCCGACAGGGGCTTGTCAGCCGAAGTCGCGCTCGACTCGCTCTTGTTCCTCTTTGCACCGAATGCAGAGCGTCGTCTCCGGTCGCGCCTGCAGACGCTTGACCGAAATGGGCTCGTCACACTCTTCGCAGATGCCGAACGTGCCCGCGTCGATCCGTTCGAGTGCCCGCTGGATCTTGTCCAACAGGTTCTTCTCGCGACCACGCAAACGGAATGTGAATGCCTGGAGATACTCACTGGACGCCAAATCCATCTCATCGGGCAAATCGTCCGCGTCCAGGGTCATGTCCTGTTCCAACGTTTGCTGCGCCCGCCGGACGATCTCGTCCCGCTTCTCCGTGAGTTGCTTCTGGAACTCCTGAAGCTCCTCCTTGCTCATTGCTGCACTCATGCGGTCTCCGGATGCCTCCACCGAACCACGTGGCCCGGGTCCCAAAGGGGGCAGGGAGAATAAGTACGGCTTTGACAAAGGTCAATTCAGCGAGAAGCGCAATTCGCACCTCGTTTCTATAAGTAACGCGGCACGAGGCCGACCCGCGGGCCGCTCCACGAAGCACGATGAGCGTTAGCGCCCGTCTCGGTATGCTCGGATGGCGTTGACGATCCCGTCCGCCAGCTTCTGGCGGTATTGAGGCGTCCCGAGGCGCTCTTCCTCCGTAGGGTTGGAGATGAAGGAGGCCTCGAACAGAACCGCCGGCATGTGGGCACCGGCAAGAACGAAAAACCCCGCCCGTCGCACTCCACCGTCGCTCACGCCCGGGTAATGAGCGCCAAGCGACGAGGTGGAAGCTCTTTGAAGCAGCTGGGCAAACTGCACTGAAGTTCGCACGGTTGCGGCGTCAATCACCTGGCGCATGCTGGTGGCAAAGTCACGAGTCGCAGCGCTAGAGGCAGCGTTCTCGCGTGCCGCTATTCGGGTCGCGTCAGCATCCCTCGAATGATCGAGCACGAAGGACATCACCCCATGGCTGTTTTGTGACTCGCTGGCATTGCAGTGGATGGAGATGAACAGGTCGGCGCCAAATGCGTTCGCCTTCGCGACCCGCTCATCCAGCGGAACGTACGTGTCGTCATCGCGCGTGAGCAACGTGTCGACCCCTAGCTCGCGGGCGATCAGTGGCCCTGCTCGGTGCGCCAGGTCGAGGGCCACGTCTTTTTCGTGCAGCCCAGAGATGCCAATTGCACCGGGATCGCGTCCGCCGTGACCAGGGTCCAACACGACTCGTCGGAGGCTTCGCTCTCCCCTCTGCACGCCCCAATTCGAACGCGGCGGATGGCGTGAAACATCGATCAGCAGGCGTGAAGGTTCAGGCAGATAGAAGATTCGCCGGAAACCTCGCTGCTGCAGATCTAGGACGAGTCGTAATCCGGAGGGTTGCTCACCAAGCCGGACGCGCATCACCAACCCCCCCACCTCGTAGACCAATGGTCCGGCGTATTGCGCATCCTTGATGTCGACGTAGAGCCGCGGCCCCTGGTCTGCGGTCGCGTCGAGCTCACCCACCTCCCAGTGCGGCGCCCGTGTCAGATGCACGACGATGCGTGCGGATTGCTTGGCACCATACCGTTCGATACTCGTGACCCGCAGTAGTCCGTCCGCTTCAGCCGTCGGTACGGAGCCCCCAGCCGCGTTGGGACGCACGTTCGGACTGCCGGCGTCGGGCACTGTCTCCGGCATTGTCTCCGTGACGTCGTCGCTGCGCTCGCTGGCGACGACCGCTGTCGGAGGATCGCTCACCTCCGCGCGCGAGGACTCACAGCACACCGAGAGCCCGGATAGGAGGAACAACAACGCCCGCATCAAGGCACGTTTTGCCGTCAAGTGACCCCTTTGGACCAGTTTTTCACTCAACCAGCCCTGGCAACAGCACCCGCCTAGGCGCTATGCCGCTTCATGCTCCGCGCACTCGTCCGCCTCCGCTCCGCCGGCGCGACGCAGCCACGAGCGGAACGTAGTTCTGGGTACTTTGGCCGCGCGAGCGGCGGCGCTGACATTGCCATCGAACTGATTCAGCAGGCGCTGTGCGTCCCGATGACTCAGACCGCCACGACGACGTAGCCCAGGCCTAGGCAACGCTGCTTGCACATGTTGCAAGTCGATGAGTGTGCCACCCCGCGACGCAACGGCCGCGCGATACAACACACTACCGAGCTCGCGCACGTTGCCAGGCCAGGTGTACTGCATCAATTTCGCTAATGCCGCGCTCGTGATCTCGCGTTGACCCAGCTCGGACGCATGCCGCGTGAGCAGATACGCGCTGAGCGCCGGCAAGTCGCTGGCTCGACTCCTCAGCGGCGGGATCTTGAGCGTCACCGTCGATATTCGATGAAACAGGTCTTCGCGGAATTCCCCCATTGCGACCCGATCTTCGAGCAGAGACCAGGAAGCGGATACCAGGCGAACGTCGACTTTCCGCGAGTCGCAAGTGCCTAATGGGCTGACTCTTCCATCTTCGATCACCCGTAGCAGCTTCACTTGCACGGCGGGATCCAGATCCGCGACCTCGTCGAGAAAGAGCGTGCCACCATCAGCAGCTTCGAACGCACCCACCCGCGCCTGGACCGCACCTGTGAACGCACCACGACGATGACCGAACAGCTCAGCGTCGGCCAGAGTCGCGTCGAGCGAGCCAGCATTGAGGGGAATGAACTCACCATCCCGCCTGCTGAGGCGATGCAGGGCTCTGGCCACCACGTCTTTGCCACTGCCTGTCTCCCCTTGCAGCAGGACCGGAGCCCGAAGATCGGCGAACCGGTGGATCTCCCGACGCAACTTACGCATGGCCAGGCTGTTGCCCAGCAGGCCGGGCACATCGCAATCCGGTGACGCTGCCGCGGTCTGCGCAACGGCGCACGCGCTGACACTACTGCGACCGATCACGAACCCACAGTGCGATCCCCGCAGCAGTGCGGACTTGACCCGAGCTCCGCCGATAAACAATCCATTCTTCGAATCGAGGTCATAGACCTCCAGTCCATCGTTGGTCCCCCTGAGCCGGATGTGCAGCGCGCTGACAGCGCGGTCAGAAATCGTCAGGTCCGCGCTGGACGAGGAACCAATCGTGAGACTTGCCCCACTGACCAGTACTCGCGATTGGAACTCCTCGCTGCTCGCCACCTCCACCTGCCAGGGGCCACATTGACGGTCTCTCTCGAGACGCTCGGTGGGATGCTCGTCAGAAACCCTTGCGACGTTTGACATGCCAGGACCTCGGCGGTTGTGGATCCCAGTTGCCCACAAAGTGGTAGACGTGTGGCGCCATCGGCTCGCCGGCAGGCTCACCATCGTGAAGGAACCACTGCACCAGACGCAGGCCACCGCCACCTGAGCCGAGTGGGGCATGAAAGGAGGCGCCGCCAGGAAGTCGCTTGCTGCGAGCGGCGCCTCTCTAGGGACCCAGGGCGGCAGACGACCCAACCAATACCCCAGATAGGAGGCACGGCTGGTTGTCGCCCGCAGAGCCGATGAGAGTCGGCAGCCGACTACCGACTACCGTGCAACTCCGAAGCTCGTGCGGTTCACTCTACGGGGATCTTCACGCCCAGTGCAGCGCGGAGGGCCGAGTACTGCTCGCTGACCATGAAGACGAGCAGGTCCTTCATTTTCTCGGCAGCCGTCAACTCCGGCGTACCACGTTCTGCACTGAGCATCTTCTTGGCGACCTCTAGGTCACCAGTGAGCAGCAAAGCGGCTCGACACGTGGTCAATTCTGCCGCCTCGTTCCATCGCTTGATGTTCGCCTTGGCTCCGGCGGCCACGAAGCGCTTCACGACGTTGCGAAGATGCTCACGCGCCTGCGCATCCAGGTGCTGGTTGAGCGCCTTGGCCGTCGCGTGAACGTTGGAGGCGATCTCTTGTGGCAAGGGAGTGCTGGGCTCGCCGATGATCACACCCGCGAACAACATGACCGTGAGGTCACTCTTGCCAGGGAACAGATTGCGAATGTAGAGCTCGGGCCGATAGCTCGCGAGGTGCTTTCCTGCAAGGAACGCCAGCTCGGGCGGCTGGTGCCCTGAGAGCACGGAGCGCCCGGCCTGGGACGCAGCGGGGTCGGCAACCAATGCCTCCAACCCACCGGGTTGGTCGTTGCGCAAGTACAACTCCGGCATAGGCACGCCCAGAACCTGCGCAGACCAGCCAAAGGAACGAACGAACGTAATCGTCGAATTGATGATGTCCTGCTTGTACTTCTTGTCCGGCGCCTTGTGATTGGGACCGAGCTGCGCGATCTTGGCCTGAAGTGCGGCTTTGACGATACCGACGAATATCTGCGAGAGATAAACGTTCAACTTCGGATGCAACAAGAGCTTCGCCCAGTGATCATTGCTCAGTCGCCCCTGAACAGGGAGCATCCCTTGCGGGCGGTAGTCGTCGTAGAACCGCTGTTCTTCTTCGTCGGCCTTGCGCAGGAATGACATCACCGATGCGGCACACCACGCCTCGTCGTAAGCGCGCTTGTACAAGAACAGACGATACAGCGAGCGATAGGGCTCAATCTTGAGCGGATCCTGCTCCAGGATGAAGCGCTGCTCTGCGATGGCTTCGTCGTACTGCTCACTGACCTCGTACAACTCGGACAGGATACGTCGATCGGTTAGATCCGATGGGTTGGTGTGCGATGCCATCTTGAAAGCGTCGATCGCTTTGTCACGGTCCTGAATGCGGTCGCGATAGACCAAGCCGAGCTGATACCAGAGCGAGTGCTCCAGGTCCGTCTTCCCCTTGCCGGCAATGCGGTGCAGCATCTTCCGGTAGTTGCGCTCCAGTTGCTTCCAGTTGCGCAGTTGCGTCAAGATCTTGTTGATGCGCTCGAACGCCTCCAGGAAGCCGGAATGTAGGTCCAGCGCTTCGTTGAAGTACTCGACCGCTCGATCCGCATCCTCGATCTTATCGCGATAGAGCTGCGCGACCGTGAAGTAGTAGCGCGCTTTCTTCTCCGGATCGCTTTCGAGTTCCGAGATTGTCAGGATCGTCTCGATCATCTTCGGCCACTCAGAGGTCTTCTGATAGAGCTGAAGTAGACGGTGCAGCAGCACGTGGTCGCGCGGCTTGAGCGTCTGGGCCTCTTCCATCGCGTCGATGGCTTTGATCGCGTCGCTGGCTTTCTCACTCCAAACCTGCCCGATGTCCAACAGCAGGTCGAAACGCGTATCGTCGTCGGTTACGCCATCTAGGATCTGGCGCTTGTATTCAGCGACCTGAGGCCAGTCGTTTTGCTCCTCATAGATGCCGACAAGTGCGTCCAGCGTCTCGCGGTGCTCGCCATTGAGACCAAGCGCCTTCTCGAAATTATTGACGGCTTGACGCAGCTGCCCTTGCTCCCGCTTGATGCAACCCAAGCGGTAGTAGACTTGAGTCCTCTCTTCGACTTCGTCTTCACCCAGCGCGGTCAGAACCTTCTGGTAGTTCGTCAGAGAGGTGGGCCAATCCTTCAAGCGGTAGGAGACCTCGGCGATCCCCCGAACGCTCTCTTGGGAGGTAACGTCCAACTTGAACGCTTCCTGGTAGGCCTTGAGCGCGGCTTCATCCTTGCCCAACGCCGCCTGGATTTTACCGAGCACATTGTTCAACCGGTGCTGTTCGCTACGGTCGCCGCCTCGGCCGCGGCGAACTAGTAGTTCCGCCAATGGCTCGGCTTCGTCCCAGCGCCTCTTGTCGACGTACTCGTCAAGCAGTGGCGCCGCAGCATCCTCGCATTCGTCGTCTGCTCTGATGGCCTCTTCGTAGGCGGCGAACGCTTCGTCGCGCTCACCCAAACGCTCCTGGCGGATGTGCCCCAGTTCAACGAGCAACTTCGCCTTTGCGCGGTTGGACTCGGTGTGCTCAACCTCTTGCTGGAGATAGCGAGCCGCCGCATCCCAGTCCTCGTCGTTGAGCGCAATCGTTCGCAAGGCCGTGATGGACTGCAGATGCGTCGGATCTAGGTCGAGAGCCTTCTCGAAACTCTCACGCGCAGCAATGTGGTCGTCCAACCGATCGCGTTGAGCCCGCCCAATCCGATAGAACATGTCCACCTGTTGGGCGCCATCCGTCGTCAGCTCGGCGACTCTGGTCAGGCAGTCGATACTGTCGTGGACGTCGCCACGCTTGTCGTAGAGCTTGGCCAAGGCATCCAGAGCCGCAACGTTCGACTCATCGATGTCGACGATGCTGCGGTAGGCGGAGATCGCCAGCTCGGACTCGTGCAGTTCGTCCGCGTAGACCTCGCCGATCTCTCCGTAGAGCCGAACCTTGTCTGCGTGTTCTGCCGCTTCGTCGATGTGGCGCTCGTAAGTGCGCACCAGATTTTCCCACTGCTTGAGCCGGCGGTAGCAGCGCTCCAAGCCTTCGTAGGCGCCGCCCTCGGTGGGATCGATTTCAAGAGCCCGCTCGTATCGCTGGGCGGCCACGTCAGCCTTGAGGAACTGCTCTTCTTGTAGTCCACCCAGCTTGAGCAAGACATCCACTCGCTCACGCTCCGACTGCACGCTTCGCAGTTGCTTCTCGAGAACGTCAGACAACTCGTTCCAACGCTGCATCGAAGTGTACACTCGCTCCAACCCGCGCAGGGCCGTGAGATTCGTTTCGTCCTGCTCGACGACGCCCACATAAACGTCTGCGGCGCGTTCTTCGTCCTTGAGCTCCTTTTCGTACAGCTCAGCCAGGCGCAACCGCGTTTGCGACAGCGCTTCCGAGTCCGTCAACGCCTCGACTTTGCGCTTGAGTATCTGCACGAGATCGCTCGTCTCGTGCCGTTGCCCATAGATGGTTTCGAGAGCATCAAGTGCAGGCAACAAGTGAGCATCGATCGCCAAAG
This sequence comes from Polyangiaceae bacterium, assembly GCA_050298815.1. Lineage (GTDB taxonomy): Bacteria > Myxococcota_A > Polyangia > Polyangiales > Polyangiaceae > SZUA-265. The sequence goes on along the minus strand of JBNKUV010000098.1, from coordinate 301,590 downwards.
CCCGCTTGTAAAAGGCGACGCTTTGATCAACTTCGTTCATGTGCTTGCGATACAAGTCACCCAGATCGACGAGCACCATCTTCTTGTCGTCATTCTTGACGGCAGCCTCTTCAGCATGCTGCAAAGTCTGGGTGGCATGAGACCAATCACCACTGAGGCGATAGATGTTGGCCATTTGACGCCGCACCTGCACGTTGCTCGGGTCCATCTGGACGACCTGCGCGTAGTACGCGTTGGCGTAGTCGCCTCGAGCGAGATCCTCGCCGTACCACTTGCCTAGGTGCAGGCACAGTTTGATCCGGTCAACGACCTCGGTCTGCTCCTCCAGCAGGGCTTGGGTTTCGGAAATCAGGTCTTTCCACTTGCCGGTGGCCTGCGCCATGCGGGCTAGATATTGCGCGGTAGCGTCATCGTGGAAGTCCTCTTTGAACGCCTGGTCCAAGGCAACAAACGCCTGCTCATTGGAGTCCTCATCTTCGATACGCTCCTCAAAGACACGCGCCATCCGACGCCAGAGATCGCTCCGCACGGATTGCTCTTCGACGTGTTCGAGACGACCCAGGTAAACCTCGACGAGCTGCACCCAACGGTTGGCCCCTCGGTGGAGCTTTTCCAGTTCGTCAAAAGCCGTCTCGTGCAGGGGATCCACTTCGAGGATCTTTTCGAACGCCTCGGCCGCTCCGTCGTATTGCTCGATCTCTGAGCGCCAAATCTCAGTGACCTCGAGCAGCTCGCGGATCTTCTCCTCGCTCTCCTCGAGTGCGCTTGCACGCTGAATCTTTACCTTGACGACATCTTCCCAGCGGTTCTCCTCACGGTAGAGCTTCTCCAGCTCATCCATCGCTTCGAAATCCAAGGGATCGACTTCGAGCAATTGAGCCCACGCTTCGGCGGCCTCGAATGGTTGCTCGAGAACGTCGCTGTACGTCTTGCCCAACTCCCGGAACAGAGCTGTGAGTTGGGCGGGCTCCAACAGTGCCGCTCCGCGCTCGACTGCGCTATGAAGTGCCATCACCAGTTCCCGAGGCTCCTCGCGTCGACGCCAAATGTCGACAACGGCGAGTAGCGCGGCGGGATTGCTGTAGTCGATATCGAGGACGCGCTGCCAAGTCTCGAGCGCCTCGTCGTCACGACCGAGCTGCTGGCTGAACAACTTCGCACGGCGACCGAGTGCCATGACGCGGTCTTCGTCGACCTCCGCCACGTCGAACTGGCGCTCGAGGACATCGCTGAGCTCCGCCCAACGCTCCTGGTGCTCGTACAGGTCTGCCAACCCAGTCAACGCTTCGACGTCATCACCGCGCAGCTCCAGAACTCGCTTCCAGCCTTCGGATGCTGCATCCAGCTGACCCAGTTTGTCCCAGTGCAGGCGAGCCATCTTGGCTCGCACTTCGGCTTCTTCGACGTCCCCGACAGCTAGTTCCAACTGCCGTTCGTGAACCTTCAACAGATCCTGCCACGACTCTTTCTGGGCAAAGATCCGCTCCAAGGCGGCGATTGCGTTTTCGTTGTTGGGTTCGAGTTCATCGAAAATCTGGCGGTATGCCCGCTCGGCATCGTCGACCTGAGCGAGCTGCTCTTCGTAAACCTCTCCCAACCTCGTGAGAAAGTGCACCCGATCATTCGGCTCTTCGCTGACCTGAGCCCGGCGCTCGAGGATCTCAGCCAGCTGAGCCCACTCTTCGAAGCCCGAGTGAATTCGATCCAAATTCTCTAGGGCATCTGGGTCCGACGGCGAAACGCTCAGAACAAATTGGTATGACTGCTTCGCCTTCTCTGCATCCCCCAACTCCTCTTCGTAGACGCGCGCCAATCGCACGCCCAAGGTCGCCTGTACCTCGGCAGAAACGCCTTCTTGACTGACCGTATCCGCGTAGTGGACCGCCAGTCGATTCCAGCCGTCGTCGATGAGGGCAGCAAGCCGCTCGACATCCTCGCCCACTCGTTCGTCCAAGGGGTGCTCTGTCAGCGCCTGACAGTACGTGTCGAACGCTGCCTCGGAGTCCATCAGGTGCTCTTCGGCGTCTTCTGCCATCCTGTAGAACAGCTGGAGGCGTTCTTCTGGGTCCTCCGAGTGCTCCAGCATCGCCCGGTGAACCTGAGCGAGATTCTCCCATTCGCCAGCAGCCTGGTAGAGCGGCTCGAGGGTCTGGGCGATTTGCGCCTGCTTGATCCCACCGTCGAACAAGGCTTCGAGGGCCGCCCTCGATGCTTCGTGCTCCGGCGCGGCATGGAGCACATCGGCAAAGGCCGTGATGGCTCCGTCCACGTCCTCGAGTTGCTCGTAGCGCACCTCGCCCAGTCGATACTTGAAGTCCAGGATCTCTTCGGGGCTGTCGCCAACCTCTGCCTGTCGCTCTAGGATCTGGACCAGCTCCTGCCAGCGCTCGGATGCAGTGAACAGACGGTTCAACGCGCTCAATGCCGCCAGCTGCTCCGGAGCCAAATCCAGCACGGCGCGGTAATGCAGGACGGCGTTGTCCACGTCCTCCAGCTGGACCTCGTAGATAGCTGCAACTCGAAGTCCGAGCTGCATCTTCTGGTCGTCGTCTTCCAGCTTCTCGAGCTGGGCGGCATACAGCTCGGCAATGTCTTTCCAACGTCCGAGTGCCATCCCCAACCGCTCGAGCGCAGCGAGGGTATCCTCGTTCTGCGTGTCGAACTCGACTGCTCGAGCGTAGAGCTCGAATGCGCGAGCGTGGTCCATCAATCGCTCTTCAGCGACGGTGGCCATGCGCTGCAACAGATCGACCTTCCCGTACGGGTCTTCAGTGTGCGCCACCTGCACTTCGAGCGCCGCGATCAAGCGCTCATATTCGGCCATTATTTCGTAGACCGGCTCTAGCACGAGCGCCGCCGCCAGAGGCGCCTGCGTCCCTTGCTTAATGTTCTCCAGCGCGTCCAGGGTCGGTTTGTGCCCGGTCTGGATGTTGAGGATCTCTTGGTAGAGCTCCACCGCACGCTGAACGTCGTCCAAGTGCCTCTCGTAGAGCTCAGCGATCCGGTACTGGTAGCTGAGGGCTTCACCTGCATCGCTAGTGAGTTCTGCCTCCTGGGTCAACACGCTGAGCAACTCGTTCCAGTTGCCCGAAGCAACGTGCAATGCATCCAGTCGTCCCAACGCTTCGATGTCGTCGGGATCTAACTCGAGGACTCGCTGGTACGTGTCGATAGCCTTGGACAGGTTCTCGAGCTCACGCTCGTACACTGAACCCATCTGGTAGTAGATGACCTTCTTGTCCTCTGGATCGAGAACGAGATCCGCCTTCTTGGCTTGAATGTCTAGCAAATCCTGCCAGCGCTCCAGGCCGAGGTAGAGGTCGATCAGCGCATCAATGCTCTTGAGGTCCTCTTCGTCGAGGTCGAGCACCTTGTGGTAAACGGTGATCGCCTTGTTGGGCTGCTCCAGAATATCGCGTTCGATCGTCGCCGCCTGGTACAGCGCTTCCTTTTGCTGGTCCAGGTCCTCGAGCATCGCGGACTTGCGCTGCAGGATCAGCGACGTTTCATCGTAGCGTGAAGTCGCCTGGAACAGGGTTTGGAGCGCCTCTGCCGCCTCGATGTTGACCGGGTCGATGGCGATGACGTTGCGGTACAACTCGATGGCACGGTCGACGTCCCGAAGCTCCGTCTCTACCGTTCGGGCGGCTGCCATGTACAAGCTGCTGGCAACTTCCGGGTCACTTTCTGCCCGCTCGGCCGCCAATGTTTCGAACTGACGAGCACAGTCCTCGAAACGCTCCGTCATGCGGGCTAGTCGGTTGAGCGACTCTCTGGTCAGATCGTTCGTCGGGTCCACGGCCAAAGCTTGGCAATACGTGTCGAACGCTTTCCCCGGCTCAGAGGACGCCGCTTCGTAGAGCTCGGCAATCTGGTGGAGTAGTTCAACGCGTCGCTGCGGATCCTGCTCACGCCGTTCCTGCACTTGGTAGACGCCGATTAACTTATCAGATGCGCCCTGACTTCGATAAAGCGGCTCCAGAATTTCAGCGATCAGCAGCTCGTTGGTTTCATTCTGCCCGAGGCGCTCTAGCGACTTTAGTGCCGCGGCGTTCAGCGGGTCACGCTCCAGCACTTGCCGGTAGCTGTCGATAGCGACGTGGGCATCGCCCATGTGCTTCTCGCGCAAAGCGGCGAGTCGCAGCATGATATCGATCTGCTCCTCCTCGGTGTCTGCAAGGGTCAACCGAGCATCAAGGTTCTCTGCTAGCTCGACCCAGTTACCCTGAGCAGCGTACAGCTTGTCCAATGCGCTCAACGCAACTGCGCTAGCCGGCGCAAAGGCAAGAACCTCGCGATAAGCGGCGATCGCCTTCTCTGGCTGCCCGAGCTGCTGCTCGAGGATGGCGGCCATTTCCGCATATAGACGTTCTTTTTCGCCTTCATCGAGCTCCAGCTCGATGCGCTTGCGATAGACTTCAACCAAGTCAGCCCAACGTTGCGTCGATCGGAAAAGGTTGTCGAGTGCCTCGAGGGCCGCGACGTCCCCCGGGTCGAGCTCCAGCATGCGCTCGTAGCTCGCTGCGGCTTCATCGACTTCGCCGCGCTGCTCCTGGATACTAGCCAGGCGCGCCCAGTACTCGCGGGCGAGATCCGGGTCTGACAAGCCATCCGCAATCTCAGTATAAAGTGCTTCGAGATCGTCCCATCCGTCCGCGACGCGCGCGAAATTCTCGAGTTCCTCACGCACCTCCGCCAGCGTGGGGTCGACCTTGACGGCGCGCGATTGAGCCGCGAATGCTCGCTTCGTGTCTCCGACCTGTGTGGCGGACGTGAGCGCGATACGTCGCAAGAGCTCGACCTTGCGGGTCGTGTCCTGTGCAGCCGCTACCAAAATTTCGAGCACGGCCAGCAGCTTCTCCCATCGCCCGGACGTCTCATAGATGGTCTCCAGGATGGACGCAGCCTCGCTCTTGAGCTCGCCTCCTAGCATACCTTCGAGGGCTGCTCGTGCTGCCTCGTGGTCCTGGTTGATGAACAGCACCTCGCGGTAGTTCTCTAGCGCCGCCGGAAGATCGCCGAGGTGTTCCTGCTGAGCTTCAGCCAACCGACACTTCAAGTCGAGCAATGACTCTTCGCCCCCCGCGAGCTCGATACGACGGTTGAGCACTTCGGCGAACGCCTCCCACTGCTCCGTCTTCTGGTAGAGCGCATCCAACGCCGCCAGCGACTTCTCGTCGGAAGGATCGTCTGCCAGTACCTCCTCATAGGTCGCGACAGCCTGAGCAGGTTGCTCCAACTGTTCCTCGTAGAGCCTTGCGATCTGGTACAGAATTCCCTTGCGCTGTTCGGGATCAACCGAGAGCTCTGCACGTCGTTGATAGACGTTGAGTAGTTCTTCCGACCGCCCCGCCTTTCGGTAGAGCTGCTCCAACGCTTGGAGTGCTACCTCGTTCTCTGGCTCTTCCTCACAGACCGAACTGTACTGCTCGAGCGCCTTGTCGAGGTCGTTGACTTCCTCGACCAGTACCCGTCCCAAGCGAAGTCGTAGGGCCACCGCGTCACCCACACCAGATTCGATGACCTTCTCGTAACTCTCGACCAACGTTGGCCAAGCCTTGACTGCGCCAGCAGCCTCTTCGACATCTTGCTGACTCTGAGCGTCCCTGGGGAACAACTCGAAGGCCGCGAGCAGGCACTCAAATGCTTTGGGCTTGTCGTTCGCGCGCCCCATGTACAGCTCCGCTGCGCGGCGGAGCAACTCCAAACGTTGCTCTGGGTCCTCAACGTGGCGAAGCTTGACCTCGATCGCGCCACTCAGGCCCTTGGCGTTATTCAGGTTCTCGTAGATGGGAATGAGTCGATCCGCAGCGTCCTCGTTGAACTCGTCGATCCCCAGAATCTTCTCATAGGCACGAGCCGCGCGATCCGGCTTCCCCTTCTGAGTCATCCACAGCTCAGCGACCTTCAACAGCATGCCGATGCGCTCTTGTTCGTCCTTCGCGCGCGACTCGTTGCTCTCTAGAACGCGAATGAACTCGTCCCAGCGGTCCGTTTCAGCGTAGAAGACCTCCAGTTCGTCCCACTTGCCCAGAGCCACATAGCGCTTCTTCAACTGTTCTTGGTAGCGCCGATCGTCTGGCTCATACACCAACAGCTGACGGTAGGCCTCAGCCGCCCTGGCGTCGTCTTTCAGGCGATCACCTGCAACCTGCCCCAGCTTCTGGAGCACCTTCAGCTTTTCGCCGACATCATCCTCGAACTCGACGAGCTTTTCCAACACGTCAGCGAGCAACTCGTACTTCCTGTCCCGCTCATACAGTTGGGAGAGAGCTCGCAGTGCATCCACGTCGTTTGGATCGGATTCGAGCACGACAGACCAGAGCTCGATGCAGATGTCCGGGCGCTTGATCCTATCGCTGGCGAGTTGAGCGATCTCCTTGAAGATCTGCAAGCGCTCATCGTCGGGCACCTGCTCAGCCTCGGCCTTCTTGAGAGCAATTAACTTCTCCCAGTCACGTCGCTTCTCGTAGGACTCACGAAGGAATTCCACCGCCAGGGCATTGCTCGGCTCAATTTCGAGCACGGCTTCGTAGGCTTTGATCGCCTCTGCCTGATTGCGGAATTTCGCCGTGTAAAGGTCCCCTGCCTCTAGGAACAACCGTACCTTTTCGTCACCCGCGGGCAGCGCTTCGGCAAGATTGGTCAGGGCCTTGACATACTCGTTTGGTCGGCTCGACTTTGCGGCCTCTACGGCCTCGCGTAGCGCCTGGATCTCAGCGGAGTCCGCTGTTGTTTCTTCGCCCACAGTGTTGCTCTCTTCAGCCACAGGTTTGTCGTCAGCGTTTTGCAGTTCTTGGTCCACGGTCTCGGATGGTTCCTAGCAGTGTGCTCGCAGCCAGCCTGCGCTCGGCGAAACGCTGGCTTTGTTCGCGTGCTTAGTCAATGATCAGCAGCTCTCGTGACGTCTGGCAAACGCCCGCTTTGGCGGAGTCTGGGTGCCCGGACTCCAAAGTCTGGTTTAGCGCATCGAATGCGGTGAATGCTACAAGCTCTCGTAGGCAAAGTGGATAGCCACCCGCACGAATTCTGAGCGCTTTTCGGGAAAAACTCATCGGGGGAAACACTGCCACGAACGACGCCTCGACGCCTGCCGTGTCAATACGGCCAGGGTTCGACAAGCTACAGGCGCGGGGGATTGTGCGTTTGAGCAGGACCATGTGGGGCGAGGTGCGGACGCGGCGGGCAGCAGCAACGTCCAACGGAGTCAAGCATCCACCGGGCGTCGGCGATCGACCGTTGACGCAATGAGCGGCTCTGGCTGAGACAAGCACCGGACACCACAAACGAAAAGAGGCGACCGGTGAGAGTCGCCTCTGGGCTCGCCGCTCAACGCTGAATGCGCCGCGCGGAACCTACATAAAGTGAAAAGTGTGACTCAACCGCCACCAAGCTTCTGAACCAGGGACTGGCTGGTTTCGCACTGCTCCTTGTAGGTCGTAGCGCCTTTCTTGCCCGCGCAGGCTCGCTTGTTGAAGGACTTCAACAAGCGTACCGCCTTGTCCTTCTGCGGCGGCTTCATCGTGGCGTACGTGCTGCCCAAGTTGAAGGCAATCTCCGGGTGACTGTCGCCTGCGACCGCATTCGCACTCTCAAGGGCCGAGATGCGAGCCGCGTCATCCCCCTTCGCCTGATAGACATTCGAGAGGAGCGTGTAGATCGCGTACAGCGAATTCTTGTTCTTCTGCACCTTGTCCAGCAGCTTCTCGCCGCCCTTCAAGACTTGCTCTGCCTGGTCATAGAACCGCAGATGAATGTAGAGCTCTCCGAGGGGCGCGTAGAAGTAGCCCAACTTGGGATCGTGCTCGATGGCCTTCGTATAGTTCTCGAGTGCGGACTGCTCGTTCCCTGTCCACAACATCGCTTGGCCCAGCCAGTGGTAACACTCGGCAAAATTGGGATCCAGCTGGATGCACTTCTCCAGAGGCGCCTTCGCGTCTTCGTAGGCGTCCTTGTTGCCGCCCTGAGCAATCTGCATCAGAGCGTAGCCGCGGTAGTAGAAGTAATCAGCGAATTCAGGAGCCTGCGAAGCCGCTCTGGCCAGCACCGATTCCATCTTCCCCCATTCTTCTTGCTTCTGGTACGCCATCGCGAGTTTCCAGAAGATGCGGTGGTTGCTGGGATCGAGGCGTGAAGCCTCTTCGTACTTGGCTATCGCGCCGCTGACGTTGACCGTCACGGCCTGGTCACCCTGGTTCGCGAGTTGGATGGCCTCGATGTGGTCCCGACTGCAGCTAGTTGCGAGCATACACGCCAGAGCACCGAACCCACCATACTCGGCTGCGCGCCGAGCCATCTTCGTCATCTTCTGCCAGATCATCAGAGCACTACCTCGTTCTCTTTTCTGCACCGTTCACCTCACTACCACCATTGCAAGCCGTGGCAGCGAAGGCCGGCACGGAGATTACATCCACCGCGACGCCAGCGTCTCGTACTATTTTTACCGACTTGACTTCAAGCATCGGAACGCAGCAATTCCGCTGCTGCCTCGGCGAAAGCACCCCGGCGCCGAGTAACTTTCCGTTGCACCCGTAGCACGCCACCCGCGACACGCACGTTGGGCGGACCAACCCAGCGACGTCGGTCCACAAAACAACGACAGCGCCTCGCAGTCGCAAGGCGCCGTCTGCATCGGGTGCGTGTCCCGTCAGCCGGGGGAGAACATGATCGGGTACACCACCGTCACGATGCCCCCTTCGGGCTTGGGGAAGCTCAAGCCGTAAAAAGCACGCACCACACAGTTGACGACACTGGAGTCCGGGATGCTGGAGCCACCATTGCTCACGTTGGAAACGGAACCATCGCGGTTGATGACGAAACGGACCGAGACACGACCCTCCAGGTTCGGGTTGGCACCCAAGCCTTTCTCGTAGCAGAGCCGGAAGCGACCGAAGTTCTGACGAACGATACGCTGGATGACTTCCTTGGGTAGACGACCGCTAACTGTCGTCGCGCCCATGCGCACGCGCGGGGCTTTGGTCTTGTGCGAGCCACCGAGACGACCGTGGCCCGAACCGAAACCCTGTCCTGTGCCGGTGCCAGCACCATGGCCGAGGGTACCGATCGAACCAAGGCCAATGCCTTCACCGCGACCGCCACCACCCTCGCCAATACCCGATAGACCCAAGCCTCCAGCACCGTACGCATCGCCGATTTCGTCGCCCCACATGTTACCCATGGCGCTGACGTCATCCATGCCCAGGGACGTCTCCCGACCCCAGGGCGCGGTGGGAGCGTTTGGATCACCAGCCGCCCCCGTGTTCAACAGACCAATCATACCGAACTCGACCGCCTCGCGCAGGGCAGCCTGACGGGCGATGTGGGGATCGGGATTGTCCTTGGGCCCCTGAACAGCGTACCTCTTGTTGGTATCCTTGCTGGTTTCCTTACCCATCGAGCCTTCTTCGCCCTTGGCTCGGGTGCCGGTGCCGCCTTCCTTGTTGTCGGCGTCTTCCTCCGGAACTTGCTCGGTCTCTTCTTCCTCCTGCTCTCGCTCCGCCAGCGCATCCAGGTACTGCTGAATCAAGATGAGCTGATCCTGGTCAATCCCCTCGCCGTCGGTCAGACCCATCGGCGGCACGAAGAACGCCATCGCCAGCATCAAGCTGCCGACCGTTAGGAACGACAACCCGAAGTACATCGCAACGTTCCAGTCAAACCCACTTGCCAAACCGTGAGGGATTGGCTTGCCGGCGTTGACCGCTTGGACCTGGAACACCAAGTCCTGAACCTGGACGCGAGCCTTGGCTCCTGCCGGAAGCGGCAACTGATGCGCCCCCGCGAGCTCAGCACACGGTTGCGCTTGCATGCGAGCCTCGTCCAACGTCATTACCGGGTGGCCGGTAATCTCCACCGTGCCCACTGCACCCTGTGGGATCACCACCGCAGCACTCGATGCGTCTCCGACGACCACAGGCATACGGGTCGTCCCAAGCTTCTCGGATGGGATGAAGAAGTCGACCGCAAACTGCTTCCCTTGGTCCTCACCAACGTAGAAGTTGCGTGGGGGCGTCAAATGATTGACGTGCAGAACGTTCTCACCCCAGAGAACCATCACCTCCACGGAGGCGACATGAGGCAGCTCGACCTCATCGGGCGATACATCTGGGCCGCTCTTGACCAACGTGTAGGTGTACGTCCCTTCAGGAGCATCGTCCGGCACAGCGGAAGCCACTGGTGCTGCGTACCCGGCGGGCGCGGCGTAAGCGGGCGCCGCCGGCGCAGCGGCATAGTTGGGGTCCGCTGGGGGCGCAGACGCAAAAGGATTGGCCGCGGGCGGCGCCGCAGAACCAAACGGGTTGGCTCCTGCCGGAGCCGGGCCAGAACCGAAAGGATTGGCCGGCCCCGCTGCATATGCAGGCGCAGCGGGCTGAGCCGGCGCTGCGACTGGAGCTGGTGGCGCCGCAGCAGCCGCCGCGGCTTCCACATACTCGAGCACTGCGATCGTGTTGCCGATTTGGATCTGGTCACCAACGTTCAATCGGGCCTTGTTCACAATGGCGCCATTGACGGCCGTACCCGGATCGTTTCCCAAGTCGATCAAGGTGACTTCCTGCGGAGAGGTCACTTCGATGACTGCGTGCATCCTCGCCGCAGAAGGATCATTGATGCAAAGGTGACTGTTGGGATCTTGCCCGACCTTCACGACGTCCTCGGCGATGCTCTCACGCGCGACGAGTTGTTGGTTCTGATAGACGGCAAACGTTAATACGGCTTTGGCCATGAGCTGTCTCTTCCTGGCTGTCTGAGAGGTCGTTTGACCTCTTGCGGGTGATATGTGCCCGTGTGGATCTTTGTTTGTAGTTGTCGGGAGTTGTATTCAGGTCGCCGCGTGGCGTTCCCCTTCACAGAGGCACGACCTCGGCTGACGCTGTGCGAGCTGGCGGTTGGACTCAAAGGTTCTCAACCGACTTCAGCATCTCTTTGACGAAGCTCGTGCGCGGTCGGATCAGGGTGGTTCTTGCTGCCTTGGGCCGCACGCGAATGGTCGCATCGTTTGGGCCAAAACCGCCGGCGTTCAACGGGTCATCCTCGAACTCGTAGCCGTAGCCCTCGCCGCCCTCTCCTTCGCCTTGCGCCATCGCCATCGGGGACAGAGCCACCAACGCGAGGGCCACCACGGTGATGCGGAACTTGGATCGCTGAAACATGCTTCTCTTACTCCTTGGATCCCTGACCGGAATTTCGCTGTAACTGTACTTGGCGTCGAGTCACAGCGTCAATCGCTTTGGGGGTGACCACGACCACTTCTTTGGTTCGCACTCAGGCTCCAGACACGAGCGCCCCGCCCGAGTTCCCACTTTCTTGGGTTCAACCTGCGTCGTGTCTCAGTTCGACCGGGCATCGTCCTCTACTCCCAAAAAGTCCGCTGCCGCTGGAGACCTTCCAGCGGCAGCTGCTCTCTTCACTTCTTCGCCGGGGCCTTGGGCTCCGCTGTCTTGGCGGCGGGCTTCGCCTCCGCGGCCTTGGGGTCCGCGGCTTTGGCAGCGGCGTCCTTTTCGGCCTTGGCCTTTTCTTCCTCGGCCTTCTTCTGCGCTTCCTCTTCCTTCTTCAAGCGCTCTTCTTCCTTCTTGCGTGCCTCTTCCTCAGCTTTCATCTGAGCATCAAGCTTCTCCTGCTCTTCCCGGGCGCGCTCACCTTCCTCGATGAAGGTGATCGTGTCCTTGATGTCTTGGACACGGTCTTGGCTGCGCTTGACAGCTTCAGCGAAGGTCTCATCACCGCCTGCCTTGCTGATGAATGCCTCGTACTTTCCGATGGCTTCCTTCAGCGTCGGAATAGACTTCTTCGGATCGCCCGTGGACTTGGCCTTGTACTCCTGAACGAGAATCGCCTCGTTGTAGTAGGCCTCCGCACGAGACGGATCGATCTTCTTGCACTCGTCCAACTCCGCCTGCGCCGCCGCGACGTTCTTGTCGAAGTTGGAATCGTCGATCTGGCCGCGGATAGCCAACGCCAGCCCGAGATGCGCCTCGTAGTCCTGTGGCTGCAGTTTCAGCGCGTCCTTGTAGGACTTTTCTGCTTCTTGAAAACCACGGAAGCTCAAGTTCACCGCTGCGTAGTTCATGTGCGCCTCGAAGAACTTGGGGTCTAGCGCTCGGGCCTGGGCAAAACTCTTGACTGCACCGTTGTAGTTCTTCATCTCGACCTGAATCAAACCGGCCGTGTTGTGAATCGGTGCGTAGTTGTTGTTCTTCTGAATGGCTTGTGATGCGACGAGCGCCGCTAGCTCGAGCTGCTGCTGATTGACATGCCCGCGCTTGGACCCGGAGACCACGAGCCCTCGCTTGCGTCCTGCCTTGGTTCCCGCTTTCTGTTTGGCGCTTTCCATGTAGTAGATCGCAAGCTGGTTGAACGCAGGCATGTAGCTGTCGTCGATCGCCAGCGCGCGCTGGATGTTCTTTTTCGCGCGCTCCATGTCGTTCGGACCGTCGTCCGTTGCTTGGTCGCTACCACGCTCCATCTGAAGCGCGGCGACGCTCACCAGCGCTTCGACCACCTGGAACTTCGCGTCTCGAATGATGGTCTCGAGGCTCGAAATCGTTCCGTCGAGGTCCTTGCTCTTGTCGTACTCGAACAGTGCCATCTGAGCGCGGCCTCGATGGAAGTTCGGATCGGCATTGCTCGCCGCTTGATACTGCTGCAGCGCCTCAGTCTCCATGCCACAACGCATGTACGTCACACCTGCGTTGTAGAGCGCCGTCGGCAACGGCTTGTCCGTCGCCGACTCCTGCTTCTCAGAAGCAGCGATGAACAACTTGGCGACCGATTTGCAGCTCGCTTCGGTCCAGTCGAACGCCGTGTCGTGCTTGACGAACTCGTCCAAGGCCTTGGCGTGCTCTTGCTCCGCCTCTTTGGAGACGACGTACTTGTCACCCTTCTTCACGGGTGCGTCGCTTGCAGACTTGGCGCCCTCCCCGCTTCCGCCGCATGCCACTGCGAACACCAGAGCGGCTAACGAAAAACTCTTCAATTGCCTCATTTGATCTTACCTCGTGGTGCACAGGCCCCACGGTTGTGGGACCTGTGTTGGTGGATGCTCACTTCTTGTCGTCTTCCTTCTTTGCCTCTTCCTTCTTCTCGGGAAGAGGTTCCTTCGAAGCGATGATCAGCGGCTGACCGCCAGCCTCGAGCGGGTACGGCTTCTCCTTGAGTACACTGTTGACGCGAGTTGGGTTGCCCCGGAACTCGTCGATCAAGTGGAACTCTGCCTTGTACTCCTCGGCCAACCACTCCTCGCAGGAACGGCTGAACTCGTCGAAGTACTGATAGGTCACCGAGTAGTCGAGGCACGTCTTGTAGGCACTCTTGCCAATCAACTTCAGCGGCTCTGACGCGTCGTCCAGCGCGCCGTAGTACGCGGTGCGAAGCTCGTAGTCGTCCTTCATGTACTTCGGGATCGGGGCCGCGCGGAACTCCTTGACGAAGGTGGACCACATCTCACCGACTCGTGCACCGCCTGCGATGACCCACTGGGGCGGCGGGAGCGGCTGCAAGTCGACTATCTTCTTGTATTCTGCTGTAGCCGCCTCCACCAAAGGCTTCTTCTTGGTAATCCAATCTTTGACCTTCGTTTGGATGTGCTTGAGCACAGCTTCCTTGTCGCCAGTCCCCTTGTACTCAGGGAACTTGACCTTGTTCACGTCGTCACGCTTCTTTTCCGCGAAGTAGAAGAGCGCTTCACCGACAGCCGTCAGCGCTCGACCCAAACGCCGCTGAACGGTGCGCGGATCGTCGCCTCCAGACTGAATCTCGGCAGCCGCCTTCTGCGGGTCCTTCCATGCGGAAACGACGACGCCGTACTCGCGGTTGGCCTGATTACCGACCTTCATCTTGTCGTAGGCACGTGCCAACAGAGTGTGCGCCTGAACCTTGACGTCAAGCGTAGCCTGACGGTCGATCAGACGCATAGCCGTCCCAGCCAGCTTGGACTTCACCTGCTGCCAATCCTCCTTTTCACCGTAGTGGGAGGCGATGGCGAAGGCGATCTGCGCTGCCTGCTCCGGCTTGCTGCGGCCGAAATTCCTGTTGAACGACTGCGCGGCTTCGATTGCTTGGTCTTCCAATCCGAGACCTAGGTTCAAGACCACCGAATCGCTGACTGCCTTGTCTGCGTCCTCGCCCTTGTACTTCGTGGCCTCGGCGTACTTCATCAGGAAGTTCGCCGCTTGATCGTAGACGGCGATCGCCTGATAGTTGCGCCCGAGTTGGTACAAGGACTTCTGCGCCAGCTCAGTTTCGTGCAGGTTGTAGCGGGGGTTCAGCAACAGCCGACGCACGCTGATGGCTTTCGCCAGCAGCCGTCCAGCCTGGTAGGCCTGAGCGGCATTGTAGAGGACTTCCTCCATCTTGCCGCACTTGGACTCCTCGCCGTTGGCGACGGTCTCCTCACCGTACATGCGCCAAATCTCGATGTATGCGTCGCCGCCCTTCTTGTAGTTCTCTAGAGCGTCGGTGCCGCCTGCGTCGGCTTTCTCCACGATCTTCTCGGCGCGGAGACGCTTCACGTCGCACTGGATGCGGGTCAGCAGGTCGCACTGCTCCTTGTTCTCTTCGTACTTCTTTTCGTCGCAGAAGAGTTCCAGGAATGCAGGCACGTCATCGCCCATGTCCATGAAGCACTCTGGCTTCGGGGGCTCCGACTTGGAACCTAGGACGTTAACCGACTCCAGGTACAGTTGGGCGGCATAGATCGCGGAATCGTGGTCTGAGTGATTGAGAGCCACGTCACGGAAGCCCAATGCTGCTTCCTCCCAATGCTGCGCTTCGAAGTAGGTTCGCGCTCGGGCGTACTTGACTTCAACGTACTGGTCGTAGCCTTTCTTGTCGCCCTCTTTGGGCTTGATGTAGCAGACGTAGCGGTTGAACGCCTGGATCATGCCCTTCTGCATGTCGGTGAAGTCTTTAGGCTTGAACTTCTCCCACTCGCCCTTCTTGTTGTCGTCGCCACGCACAGAGTCGGGCGCCATACCTTTGCCCTTCTTGTCGTCGTCGCCCTTGTGCATCTGATCGTACATCTTCTGGTAGCAGAGCACGGATGCGTAGGCGGCCTCAGGGGCTTCTGGGCTTTCGGGGTTTGCCTCAACCACCGCGTCAAACGCTGGACCGCAGTCTTCCCATCGCTCCTGGACGTAGAGCAAGTCCGCCATCGCGTACTTGATCTTGTAGATGTTGGGCCAGTCTTCCTTGACAATGCGCGGGAACTCGAACTGTTCGAACTCCTCCTGGGTGAAGTTGTCGACGACCTTCTGGTAGAGGAGCGCCGCGAGACTCATCGTCTCCTTGTCGCCTGTACCACGCGTTCCGCCTGTGCCGACCGCTTCCAAGTGCCAGCTCATCGCTGTTTCCGCCAACAGCTCTGCGGCGCGATTGTCACACTCGAGCTTGTCTTTGTCGTCGTGCTTGCCCTTGTTGAATTCGTCACGAGTGGCGAGCATCTTCTCTAGCTCCTGACGAATGGCGGGCTTGTCACCCGACTTCATCGCCTGGATAGCTTGGGTGATCTTGACCTGGTAGAAGCAGTACTTGTCGCCGCGATCGCGGGTCATCAGGTCCCGATAGAGCACCACGCCCTCGGCGTAGTGACCAGTGTCCAGGTAGGCTAGACCGAGGTCGTTGAGCATCTCTACGGTCTGTTCATTCTCCCCGCCTTTGTCGCCACTGAGCGGACGGAAGAAGTTGTACGCCTTCTCAGGTGCACCAGCCACGGCGTAAACGGGGACCAGATCCCGACGCGCTGCCTTTTGCAGCTGCTTGGCGTTCGGGAGCTTCGGGAACTTGTCACCGTACTCGATGACCTCCTTGAACTCTTGAATCGCTGCGGCATAGTCGCCGCTGTTCCAGTGGACATAGGCCAACTTGTAGTGTGCGTAGCCCCAAACGGTGTTTTGGGGGGCCGGATACTCAAGCACCTTCGAGTAAGCGCTCGCTGCCAATGCCCACTTGGACGGATCGGCCATGGCGTCGTTGAAGAACAGCTCACCGAATGCCAAGTACGCGTTGGGTACGTACTTGCTCTTCGGAGCCTTCTCGATCAACTCGAGGTAGACTTTGCGCGCCTTGTCGAGGTCGTTGTTCTGCTCGTACTCGTACGCCAGGTAGTACAGGATTTCGTCGATCTTGGAGTAGTCGGGGTAGTCCCGTTTCATCACGCGATAGAACGCGATTGCCTTGCGGCGGGCTTCCTTCAGGATCTTCTTGGCCTTCAGCGCTTCAGTCTTGTGCTTCTCGTAGGTGTTGCGCTGCTTCTTGCGCTTCGCCTCGTCCCGCGCGATCTCGTTTTCGATCATGTCGCGGTTGGCGGCGGACCCCAGCTCGACGTAGCCCTCGGCCAGACGTCGCACCAACTGAGCCCGATCCTTGTCGCTCTTCTTGGTCTTCCTGAACAAGCGCTCCAGACCCGAAATCTCCGTGATCAGCAACGCCCGTGAGCGCGCCTGAAGGCGTGCTTTGCGCGTGTCACGCTGACCCGCCATCATGCTCTCGGCAGCGTTGCGCGGAGCGAGATTGTCCTTGCGCTTCTTACGTTCTTGGGGCGGAGGCGCGGACTTGAACGCGGTCCGGTGCCGTGCTTTCCCACCGAACTTCTTGGGGCCACCCGGGCAAGCTTCCATGGCGTCGTACGCCTTCGGATCGACGCATTCCTTGCTGAGCTTGGCGGAGCCGCGCTCCTTGGCGACCTCACCGGCGTGAGTGTCACCGGCGAGCGTGGTTGCCCCCACGAACGTGAGTGCGAAACCAATAACTGCCAACAACGGGATGTTCTTCAATGCATTCATCTCGCTTTACCTTCCACACGCAGACTCGACGACCTGCCTAAAGAAACCTAGTTCGTCACGCCAGAACTCACCGTCGAACACCCAAATAACGTGCTCTTCGTCGGGATTGACCATGCCGAAGATCTTCGACTCGGCCTTGCTCACCTGACCCTCCTTCAGCTTCTGGTCTAGGAGGTTTCGTTGAGCGGCCGTAATATCGATGAGGATTTTCTCGCCGTTGTTGAGGTGCTCGTCGAGCTCGGCGATGAACCGCCGGTAACGGGACTTTGCCAACTCGCCAGCATTCTTGACGGCCATCTGACGCGCTTCACCCAAGCGGTCTTGGATGTACCCGCCCAAACCAGCCGTTCGAAAGCCGCCGGGAGCCTTCTTGAAGGTCTCCATTTCGCGATCCAGCAGCTTGACGTACTCGATGTTGCGCAGCAGCTGGCGATCGCTGAGCGAATGCTCGACGATGCCCTTGATGGCGGGCGGCAAGTCCGCTTTGCCACTCTGGACCTCGAGCAGGAACTTGTAGAACGCTTCGCTCTGTCCCTCGCCTTCGTACTGCTTGAGTACCTTTCTCAGCTCGTCGCGAATCGGCACATATTTCTTATTGAAGCGGGCTACAATGGTTGTCGCTGCTTCGTAGTTGCAATTGGCGAAGTAGATGACGGCCTTGAGAATCTGTGCCTCGGGATAGAACGCCCCTGGGAAGTAAGGAGCTTCGATGGTGTGGATGTTCCCTAACGCACGCGGGTAGTCTCCAGCCATGAAGTACGCCCAGCTCTGTTCGAACAGTGCGTCGAGCCAATACTCGCTGGTCTCGTCGATCTGGTTCCAGTAGCGAACCGCAGCACTGAGCTTCTTTTCGTCGACGCTCGGCGCGTTGGTCTCCGCGTCGAGCTTGATGGAAGCTGAGTAGTAGGTTCGAGCCTGTGACAGGTAGGCCAGGTCCTGCATGCGGCGCTCGTCCTCGACGCCCTCCACCCCTTCATCGAGGGCCGTCTCGATGCGCTGGAACGCCTTGACGGCTGGGATACTCTTACGCAGTTGGACGTAGCTGATGCCGCTGAAGAACTGCGAGTGAACGTAGTAGCGGCTGGTTGGCTTCACACGATTGAAGAGCCGGATCGACTCTTCGTAGGACTTGTCGTGGTGGTACTTGTAACGCCCCAGCAAGTAGTTCAGCTGGTAGTACAGGTCGCGTTGCTGCGGGTTGTTGAACCGAGCCAGGTCAGCGTCGCCATAACGACCCACGCTGTCAATGATGCCAGCGGGCTCAGGCAGCTGAGTGGCAAGCTTCGACAACCAGAGCAGAGTCTGTCCGTGCTTGAGGTGGTTCTTGTTGGCGGCGATGGTCGCGAACATCGCGTAGCTCGCCTGGTAGAACTTCAACCGGTATAGGCTGATCGCTAGCCAATACTGGCCCAGCTGCTGATTGCCCGGGTCATCGCCCGTGTCGCCAGCCACCACTCGATGCAGACCAAGCGCGGCTTCCGCCCACTTCTGCTTGTCGAACAAGCGTTTCGCAGCGGCGGCGGCCTCAGTCATTTGGCCGGCAACAACTGGAGCTTGCTCCTTGGGCTCGCCTTTCTTTGCGCCGCCTCCGGCCTTTGCGCCGCCTCCGGCCTTCGCGTCACCTCCGGAGGCGTCGCCACCTCCTTCCGGCTCCTCGTCGTCCATGTCGTCGAGGTCGATGACCTCGCCCTGGGCACGAGCTTCAGATGGATTGAATACCGCCGACCCAATTAGAGTCGATGATGCCAACAAACAAACACCGGCAATGCGCTTACGCAACATCCGTCCTCACTTTCAGCGCCTGATTAGGAGACACAAGGCCTTGATGACTTCTCGCAGGGGTTACTCGGTCCACGCACGGCACGCCTTCAGCGGGCCATGCGCCACGAGGTGCGGTCCTCGACACACCGATTGGCAGATACCTGGTTGTTCGTGTCATGGGAAGCCCAACAAACGGGTGTGCCGCCGCTCGAGCGATCGCTCGCGACGAGGGCTTGCGCCCACCGGTGGCGTCGTGCCGCTGTGCGAAACCAGATACGAAACCAGAAAATCGAATGAGAACCAATAGATACGACCTCGAGGCGCCGGGGATGTTAAGAACGCGCCAACCGCATTGTCAAGGCGCGTTTCAGCTTGCTTCGGAGAAGAAAAATTACGCTGAAGCTGGCTCCTGAGCATGATGTTCACCGTTATCGCTGGTCCGAATGGACCTGAAGGAGACCACCGATCACATGTCGCGGCACCAGGGTTCGTGTCGTGCTGCACAAGAGCAGCCACAACGGCGGGCGCGCACCACTCGTGCACGAGGACCACAATGTCTCATCTCTACGAGACTCCCCGGCGGGTCGATCCTTGGATGCAATGGCTAGAACGTGTGATCTTAGGTGCGGCGCTCAGAGTGCCGTCGATTTGCAATTGACGGAACAAACGGCGCTCGACTAGTTTGCCTCGGCCTATGTTGGCTGGAGCGAGCCGACGCCGGAGCGCCGAAATACAGAGAGCTATCGACCTATGATGCCAAGCCAGATCGCGACCTCAGTTCAGTGCAACCACTTCGGCAAGGGCCGACGTTGGGGATTGGGCTTGTTGTCTGTACTACTGAGTGTGAGTACCCTCGCCTGCGAAAGCGGCGGTGTGGGCGATCCCTGCATCCCGGAAGATGAGTACCGCCAGGAATTCAGCGGCTACTCCAAGGATGAGGTCAACGTCGAGAGCCGCTCGTTTCAGTGTGAGACTCGCGTCTGCCTTGTGAACAAGTTTCAAGGGCGTGTCAGCTGCGTGTACGGGCAGACCATCCCGGATGACGCGATGACGCCAGCTCAAGCCGCTGCCGCTGCCACATGTAAGACTCCTGACGACACGCTACCTATCCTCGTCAGCGTTCCCCCTCAGCTCGAGGACCGTCGCCCCAGGGATGCCGTCTACTGCTCCTGCCGCTGCGATGGCCCCCAGAGTCCCGAAGAAGCTCCCTACTGCGAGTGTCCTGACGGCTTCTCGTGCGTGGACTTGATCGACGATATCGGTCTCGGAAACGCGCAGCTCGCGGGTGCGTACTGCGTGAAGAACGGAACCAACCCGCAAACGTCGGACGAAATCAGGGACATTGCGTGCCGAGAGACGCCCACGCAGACCTGCGGCAGCCCTGACGATTTCTACTGAGTCGCGTCGCCGTACCGGCAGGGCCGCGGTAGGCGGTTCGCGTTGACCTCACAGAGCAAGAGAGCCGATTCACAAGGATCGGCTCTCTTAAATTTGGCCTCAATGCCCGCAACTGGTTCGGCCAGCGGGCGAGTCGCCTGGGTGGAGATAGACTATCGGCTGCGGCTTGCCCGGCGCGCGGAGGAATGTGTTGAACACTACCTTCGGACGCGTGGATTCGAGATCGTTGCGACGAACCTGCGCCTCGGCCACCTCGAGATCGACATCGTCGCCCGCAGGCGCGAACTCGTGCTGGTGGTGGAGGTGCGTACGCGCAGTAGTCGCTCCTGGACCACTCCCCATGGAAGTGTCCTTGGCCCCAAGCGGCGGCGGCTGCGGCGCGCCGCCGCCCGTCTCTGGAAAGAGCGCTACTGCCGCGACTCGACGGTCCAACGTCTGCGCATCGATGTAGCTGCTGTTCACTTCGACGGCGACCAGGTGCGGATCGACTACAGCGCTGCCGCCTTCTCTTGAGCGAGTTGCCGGCTGTCCTCTGAGATCGCACCGCTTATGGCCAGATCTGTAACCCAGACCCAGAGAAGCGCCGGACCGGGTCCGGTCGTTGAGAGCAGGTCTGCCCTAGGACGGCCCTCGTAGCGTGTCTTCGAGCCGTTCCTTCAACTCCTCGAGCGGCTTCAGCTTGTCGGGCGCGGCAAATGGCCGTAGGCCATCTATCGCGGCCGACAGAGTGTCGACCTCGGTCTGCCGACGCGTGCGAAGGGACCGCACCATGCTGTTGAAAGTATCGAAGAACTCCTTGAGTTCGTCGCCCTTTCGCAGCGGTGACGGCACTTCGAAGTCGCCGCGTTCGAGGGCGCGCATCAGTCTCTTCATCTTGAACACCGGCCCGGCGACCTTGTGGGTCACGACAATTCCTGTTAACCAAAGGCCAGCGACCAATAGAACGATGACGCCAATCAGCGCGTAGAGCACCCGCATTCGAACCTGTTCGAGACGCTGGGCTTGCGCCTCGAGCCCCTGTTGCTGCTGCTGGAGCTTGTGGGCTTGACGCTTGGCGTCCTCCTCGAACGCGGCTTTCAGCGAGGGGTTGTCACTGTAGACCGGATCTTTGACGATATTCATCGCCACAACCTCGCTCACCTTCTTACTCTCCGAGAGCACCTCTTCCCCGAGCTGAACACTCGCCTGACTTTGCTCGATCGTCTCCTCGCTGACGCTCCACAAGAGCACGGCCGACGCGCTGCCGATGAGCAAGGCCACTCCAGCAAGGTAGCCGGCATATTTTAGCTGAAAATGCCTATCTAGTAGGTAATTCTTCAGCTGTCGCTGATGCCTCCCAGAAGGCGTGCGGGAGGGGGTCATCGATGAGTCCGCTCGTTCCATGGCTCTATTTCCGAATTCTAAATGCGTGCCGCATTGCGGGCCAAGTCAGGCACCAACGCCTCGGCAGCCACCTGAATCATCTCGTTCTCAGACTCAGTGTCCCCACTGCTGGCCCCCGCCAAGCTGAGCTTTCGCGACATGCTACCTTTGAAGTCTTTGTTGGGATAGGAGAAGAGGGACAGCTCCAACTGCAGGTTGAGCTGGCCAGCAGTGTACTTCACGGCGACCTTTGGCCAGACGAAGATGCCCTTGACCCCCTTGTGCTTGGCCAGCAGAGCCTTGGCGTCGGCGTCTGCTTCGCCCTTCGGCGCAACGACAAAACCCGAAATGGCGCCGATATGCTTTGCCAGTGCCGCCCGCACCTCCCTGTCGAGGGAGGCGGTACTGCGCTCCGTCTGGTTGGTCACTTCGCCAATCGCGACGTAATACTTAGTGTCTGAGCCAATTTTCGCCTTGGGTTCCAGACGCGTCAACGCCCTGCGTATCACGCTCTTGACCTCATCGCTCTGCTCCGCATCCAGCCGCTGCGAGAGACAGTCCGCGCCCCCCAACGCTAATCGCCCCAGAGCCGCTGCTGAGGCCGCTCGCACCGTAGTATTGGAGTCAGACAGGCCCGAACAGAGCGGCTGAACAGCGGCCTTGTCGCCGCTGGCGCCAAGCGCCAACGCTGCTTGGGTTCTAACTCGAAAATCCGTCCCGCTTCGCAACCGTTGGGCTAGCTCGCCCACCGAGCTCGATTGAGCAAGCGCCGGCGTTACCCAAACCATCACTAGCGAACTGAGTAGCGCAGCGACACATCGGGCCAGGAGCACTGTCATTCCTTCAGATGCTATCACATGGTCGAGACGGTGCTTCGGATTGTGAAAGCATTGATTGCCTCGGCAGGTATGCCTACTCGCACCCACCTAGGACGGTTCGGCCCGCATCGGAACCGCACCCGTTCGCGCACCGCCTTGCGTCAATGCGGGGTTATTGACTACGACCAGTCGGTGGTGACGAGAGCGCTGATCGCGATGGCTGTGGGCTTCGCCTGTCTAACGCTCTCGACGTCAGCGCGGTGCGGCAAATTTCGAGTCCGTGCGCGCCCCGACTTCTACGCCGTGCGCACGGAAGCGCACCCTGCTGGAGCGCGCGTCACTGGAAGCCTGCGCGACGAGACACAGACGCCCCTACCAGGACGCCCCGTTACTCTGCAGGCAGCCGGGGTGGTCGCCACCGACTGCGAAAGCGGGGCGGTTCAAGCCGTGACAGACGAACGCGGTAGGTTCTGCTTCTTGTTGCGAGGTGGGTTACCCGACCGGGCCGTGCTCGCCCACGCGATGGGCGACTATCTCGAACCCGTGTCCAAGAGCGTGGCGCTGGAGCCGAGCGCGCCGGAGCTATCCGTGCAACTGGAAGTCGACACCGCAACCTGGAACGTGGATGGGGGACCGCAAGTGGTGCGAATCTCGCTCCTCAGCGACAACGGCTCGAATGAATCTCACCCGCTGCAGCTACGTTTTGACCAAAATGACAGTAGTCGAATGTTGGCCGTCGAACGGATCGCTTCCACCCGGCGCGCTGTGGAAATCGAGCTGGACCCGGCACAGCTCGGCCAACCTGGTCCCGCGACTCTGACCGCGGTCGTTGGCGACGATCCCAGCCAGCCGCTCGCCTTGAGGTCTCTCGCGTTGGTTCTCTCCGCGACGGTGTCGTTGAATTGGAGCGAGCCCCTCGAACCCGTCCGCCCGGAACTCGGCTTCGACGTCGCGCTGGAAGCGAGAAGCAGGCTGGGGCCGGCCGATTCCGGCTGGGTGGAGATCGGCATCGGGGACGCCCGAGTCGGAACGGCCCAGGTTATGGCCGGCAGGGCGGTCGTCCCGTGTCGGTTCATGACAACACAGCGTCGCGGCGTCTCGATTCACGCCCGCTACGTTTCCGAACATCCCTGGCTCACGGCGGGCGATGAGCTCTCGGCTGAGCTCATCATCGCGGAGGTCCCGTGGTGGTGGCACGTGCCGTGGTTGGCAGCCGGGGCCCTCGCTGCAATTTGGATCGTTCGGGCCTGGCGACGACCTGCCCGTAGCATTCGACCCGGTGTCTCTCCCCCGCGCCCGACCGAACCCGGCGTTCGAGTTATGGAAGCGGGTCGCGCTCAATCAGGCTGGCGGGGTTGGATCGTGGACGCTCACAGCGGCGCCCCTATTCCAAACGCCTCTCTGCGCGTCGTGATCCCCTCTATCGAGACCGCAGCCGCAGCCGCACACATTCGCAGCGACGAGAAAGGCGGTTTTCGACTGCCCCAACTCGACACCCTGCCTGAGGGCGCTCGATGGGTCGTGGAAGCCGCGCACCACAGCACGCTCACTCAGGCAGTACCGCCGTACGGCACGCTCCAGATCGCGCTCTGCTCCAGGCGCCGCACACTGCTGTCTCATCTCTTGCGTTGGGCCGATGAGCGGGGCTGGTCCAAGGGCAGCACACCGACACCAGCGGACCTGGTTCGAACGGCGCAAGAGCAACAGGATGCCACGGTTGAGGCGTGGGCTGGTCAAATCGAAGAAGCGGTGTTCGGCAGAGAGGCTCCGAATGCGGATCGCGAGGCTCGCCTGACCCAGGAACGCCCACCTTTGCGGCGCATGTGACGAAAGACCGCTCCCGAAACACTTGCGCTCGCCAAAGCCCCTCTAACATTGACGGCAAAGTCGCTGCGTTTAATAGTCGCGGCCCCACGAGGGGCTGCACCTATGGACGTCATTCTCTACATCGCAATTGCTCTGGCCGTTGCCCTGCTGCTCTTCTTCGTCACGGGGAAGAAGAGCAAGCCCACCGAAACCACTCCGCCTGAGGCGAAGCCCACAAAAAAAACTGCGCCTGAGCTGAAGGACAGCGCATCCAAGAAAGAAGCCGAGCCCAAGTCGGGTGAACCAGCGTCAGCCCCCAAACCACCAAGCCAACGTGGTACCGCAAAAGCGGGCGAGGAGGACCTGGCCCCAGCAAGTGCACAAAGCGCACGGGAGACCGGACCAGAACCACTATCCACGCCCACTTCCAAGGGCAAGCGCCCCGAACGCGACATCGCAGGACTCCGTGCAGGCCTCGCCAAGTCACGGGAGAGTGAGGGCTTCTTCGGCAGACTACGTTCACTCTTCAGCGCGAAAAAGGACATCAGCCCGGAACTCGCAGAGGAACTGGAAGAGGTACTGCTGACGTCCGACGTTGGCGTCGCCACCACTCAATCCATCCTGGCGCGAGTCCGGGAGCAACTCAGCGCGGGCGAGCTCAAGAACGAAGCCGAGGTCTGGCAAGCTCTCCGCAACGAGGCCCACCGCATCCTCGATGTGGCGGGAGCAGCCAGGAGTCTGCGCCTCGATAAGAAACCGACCGTCATTCTTTTCGTCGGCGTCAACGGGGCGGGCAAAACCACGACGATTGGGAAACTAGCCACCAAGCTCAAGACTCAAGGGAAGGTGTGCGTCCTCGCGGCTGGCGACACGTTTCGTGCCGCGGCGGTTCAACAGCTCATCGTCTGGGGTCAGCGTGTCGGCTGTGAGGTCGTACGAGGCAAGGATGGCGCTGACCCCGGCAGCGTTATTTTCGACGCAGTGAAGAAAGCCGAGGAGCTCAGTGCCGATGTGGTGCTGGCTGACACCGCGGGCCGCCTACACACCAAAAGCAACCTCATGGCTGAGATGGCCAAGATCGCCCGCACCACAGGGAAGGCACTCGAAGGCGCTCCGCACGAGATATTGTTGGTAATCGACTCGACGAACGGCCAGAACGCTTTGGCCCAAGCGAAAGAATTCAGAGAGACGCTCGATCTAACCGGTATCGTGCTCACGAAGCTCGACGGTACGGCCAAAGGCGGCGTACTACTCGGCATCTCAGACAGCCTGAAGTTGCCCGTGCGGTTCATTGGACTGGGTGAGCGTCCTGACGATCTTCACGAGTTCGTTCCTGACGACTTCATCGAGGCTTTGCTCGGCAAGGAAACTTGAGCTGACGCCGCTGATCACCGATGCGAATTCAAGCCACATCGTTTTCTATGTTGAAAGCTCGAAATTCTTGGTGATATAGTCGCGCCGCGGTTTCAAGCGCGGAATTTTTCTATAGTTTCGCACAGTTACAACTCCTCTTAATCATTCCAATCATCATCGCGAGAACCACCGGAAGAAGGCATCGATGAAGAAGATTCGCATAGTGCTCCTCGCTGCTGCAGCACTGATGTGCAGTTACCCAGTCACGGCATTCGCTCAGCCGGAAGACGAAGAAGAGGTAGCTGCCGAAGATGAGGAGGGCGACGCTGAGGAAGCCGGCGAAGGTGAAGAGGGAGAAGAGGCTGAAGGCGAAGAAGAGGAGGAAGTAAGCGAGGAAGATGCCGCGCTCGATGCCGAGCTCGGACTCGGCGGCGATGCCGCGGATGATCAAGGCGGACTGGGGAACATCTGCAAGATCGACCCCGAAGCGTGCCCTACCCTCGACTTCGACAAGGAAGCCGCACGCCAGATCAAAGAGCCACTGTTCGCGGTGCAGCAGATCTTCGTGCTGCGAGTGCGCCGTTTCGAGCTGCAGCCGTTCTGGGGCTTCACGTTCAACGACCAGTTCGTTTCGCACAACGGGCCAGGCTTGGGCCTGAACTACTGGATCACCAACGTTCTGGCAGTGGGCGTCAACGGGAGCTACTACGAGCCGTTCAACGTCGACTCGGAATTCAACTTCCAGACGCGACGAGCTGCACGTATCAACGTGCCCCTCACCGAATACCAGTGGGGTGCCGCGCTGAACTTCACCTACGCGCCGATTATCGGTAAGTTCGCGGGGTTCGGTGACTTCATCTTTCAGTACGACGCGTACGTCGTCGGCGGCGTGGGTGCCATCAGTACCCGCCCCATCCCGGTGGTGGATCCGGATAACCGCATCTTCAACTTCGAGCCTAGGCTGGCCTTCAACGCTGGGCTCGGAATCCACATCTTCATGAACCGGTGGTTTGCGGTGACCGCCGAGATTCGCGACTACATCTTCAACGACCAACTCGAGGCGACTGAAACCGTCGGTGGCCAAGAGGACGTCGAGGATACCTGGCTCGGGGAACAGAAGCTGACGAACCACGTTCAGGCGCAACTTGGCGTCTCGGTCTTCATCCCGTTCTCGTTCGAATACCGACTCCCCAAGTGACGGACAACAGGGCTGACGAGAACTGCAATCGAGTTTTGCTGATTAGGACGGGATTACAGATGGTCAAATCAATGAAGGTACGTTTCCTGAGAATCCTCGCGGCTGGACTGGCAGTGGGCGCGACGCTCGCGGGCTTGGAAACCCCAGCGCACGCCCAGGAGATTCTTCTGACGGGTCCACTTGCCGGCGCTCCCGCCGTGAGAAAGCAGCGCCTCTACCGCAAGGGGCGTTTCGAGATCGCGCCATCGGCCACGTTCACCTTGTTGGATGAGTACAAGCGCCAAATATTGGTTGGCGCACGGCTGAACTACAACATCACCGACTGGCTAGCCATCGGCGTGTGGGGAGGCTTGAGCCCCGAACCGCTGAAATTGGACACCGCGCTCTCCGAGGAGATCCAAGGCGTCAACGAACAGCGTCAGGCGCAAACCGATGCGGACAACGTCCCCAGCCAGGAACACCGCCTGACCGCGGTCAACGTCGGGCAAGACTTCACCAAGCAACTGGGCACTATCGATTGGATCGCTTCCCCGCAGATCACGTTGGTCCCGTTCCGCGGCAAGATTGCCATCTTCCAGAGCATCTACGTCGACACGGACTTCTACATTTTCGGCGGGCCCGCTTTTGTCGGGCTGAACGAACGCGCTGAGTGCGCACGTGGCGCCTGTGGTCCGCAACCGACCGGACCAAACACTCCCCCAGACCCTGGTTCCGAACCTTTCCCGATGACGAAGGAGACGACCATCGCACCGTCCTTCGGTCTGGGGTTCCAGTTCTACATGAGCACCTGGGCCGCGCTGGGTGTGGAGTGGCGTGGTGTCCCGTTCGCTCGCAACGTGGGTGGTTTCGACAACCGTGGGGAAGGGCCGGACGGCGAATTCCCAGACCTACAGGTCAATGGTGACGACCAGGAAGTTCGCTTCAACCAAATGATCTCTGTGTCGTTCGGCGTCAGCCTACCCTTCGACTACGACGTCGGAGAGTAAGCACCGCGACGGGAGTCGGAACGCCGGGCCAGACGGCCCGGCGTTCTTGCTTTGTGCGTCCGTCTGAGCGAGACCGCCCCTTTGGGCCACTGGACTGCCTCGTTTTTTTTCGCGCGCCTCGACCTGTTCAGCCGCGGGCTACCCTGCCCGAGTTCAGCGTGAACCCGTCAGGCAGTGACTCGGCACAGCGTTCCCGCAGAGCTTCTGGGATTTCCCATCCACGCTGCTCCAATCCCCCGGCAATACGGTTCTTCACCCGCAAGGACTCTTCTTCAGCGAGAGCTTCCACCAACGCATCCGTGGCGGCCTCCTCCTCCATCGCGAAGACCGTCCCCACCGCGACGAAACGAACGCTCTCGTTGACGTCTTGCAGGAAGGGCTCCACGCCAAGTCGTACCTCGTCGCCGGGGTACTCCTCGAGCGCGTTGATCAATTGCACTTTTGGCTCAGGGTTGCGGACGTACTCCGTGTCGAACTGCTCCAGCAGCTCCAGGAATTCATCCACGACATGATCCTCGGGAACGATTTTGCGCAGGATACGAATCGGCCAGGTCACCCCTTCGGCACGTGCGCAGTAGTCGCGAATGGGCTGGATAGCGACATCCCCCGCGGCAACGATCCCAGCCATCGCGCTTTCCTTTTCATCCTGGTCGGTGATCGTGGGTTCCATGTTGAAATCGAAGCGCTTGAGCAGCGCACGAACAGCCTCGGCAGAACCCATTTCCGATAGGATGCCGATGGCCTCTTGCCGGTCGTAGTCTTGCGCGAGCTTGTTGCCGACAACCCGAGTCAGGCGCGCCAACTCGCGGGGACTGACTTGCTTCTTCTCGGATGAGTTGGACTTACGGAAAAAATCTAGAAGACCCATTCTACCTTCACTCCCGCGGCGCGGCCGAGGGGCGAGAGTCCTAGCACCAAAAGGATGCATTGGGGAGCGTGCGGGGCACGAGGGAGGGCTCGTTTACCTTCTACGACGATGTGACGCTGGGCTCCCAGTCGGCAGTCGGCTCACGGGCTGGACCTGGGCACAATCCTCGGCTCGCGTCAAAGGCGCGCGGCGTAGACAGTTGCCCGCGTGCCCAACCTTGGGTAAAAGCCCTGTCCGCTTTCGACGTCACCTGTCCAAGGCACCCATGGTGGGTGTAGCTCAGTGGTAGAGCACCGGATTGTGGCTCCGGTTGTCGGGGGTTCAATTCCCCTCACTCACCCCAAATCGGTGGAGACACGCGGCCCCCTCTCGGGGGCTCGCGAGCTCTCGCCGTCGCCCGGCCGGCAATGGCGGTGAGCACTGTGAGTGAATAATCACTCGCTGCCCGCCATGGTGGGACGCACGCGGGCGAGGCAAGTGTGAGTCGATCTCGTTCGTCGATTGCCTCTTTCGCCCATCCTGAGTAGATCCGCTGTCGGGAAACATGCTCACGACTAAACGCCTCTCATTCGCCCTGCCCTTTTGTCTCGCACTGGCGGCCTGCACCGACGCTGCTCCAACACCCGCTCGCGGCGCATTCCAAATCAGCCCCGGCGGATGTGGACTGACCCTCGACACAGTCCCTTCGGGGTCTGGAGTAGGACAGATTTCGCCGAACGCGACGGAGCAGCAACTGGCTGATCTGTTGGTGCTCAAGGATGGCGACGGCGGTGAGGTGCAGTGCACCGTGGCAGAAGCGGCCCCCGGCCAATATGAACTCTCTCTGGAACTGAATTGGGAAGGTCGTGACTTTGGCCTGTACGGAACGACAGCGAACAACCAGGGGGTCAATGCATCGCTGACGTACAAGAGCCCTCGCTCAGGCGGCGAGACGTTCGTGGCTAACGACTGCACCATCAACACTTCGCTGATGCGCGAAGGGGGTGGTGAAGGCTTCGTCGAGTTCGAATGTTTCGTCCTGAGCACTCCGACCCAGCCTGACCGAGCGTGCCCGGCACTTGGTCAAGTCTACGTGAAGAACTGCAAACGCAAATAGTCGGCGCCGCTCGTTCCGCTGCGGAGTGCCGAGCTGCCTGCAAAGGCACCAAGAGACCTCCGTAACGCGCTCGAGGCGATGAGCCGATAGCAGCGAGCGGGCCGCCGACTCAGCTGTCTGCGTTCGGCTCGCCACTGCCAAACGGTGGGATGCCGGGCATCTCTTGAGTAGCAGCCAACTCCAGCCGACTCCGAGCGACGGAGTCTTCGATCGCGACAACGACGGCGGTGACGTTGTCTTCTCCACCGTGCTCGTTGGCCATGGTGACGAGCCGTCGACACGCTTTCTCGGGCTCGGGGTTGTCGGTAACCACCGACAGGATATCGTCGTCGTCCACCATACCGCTGAGGCCGTCCGAACAGAGCACGTAGACATCACCCAATTGGGCTTGGTCACTCAGCAAGTCGACCTCGACGTTATCTTGCATTCCCAAGGCGCGCGTAATGACGTTCTTCGGAAGCTCGCTGCGTTGCTCGTCCGTCATGTCTGGCATGGCCGCCAAGTAGTCGTTGAGCAGCGAGTGGTCACGCGTCAGCTGAACGATCCCCCCGTTGCGCACGCGATACGCACGGCTATCTCCAACGTGCCCGATGTACATCCTCTGCTTGTCCGCGCTGAACAGCGCGCCCACCACCGTCGTTCCCATGCCCCGCAGATCCCGCGAGCGTACGCTGTGCTCGTAGATCTGCCGGTTGGCGAGGCGAATGGCAGTCAGCAACCGGTTCTCCTCGTCGGACAGCTGGGTGTCGATTTGAAAAGGCCACGTCATGTCTTCCGACTCGGAGCGTCGAAAGAAGTCGGTAATCGACTCGGAGGCGAGCTTGCTGGCGACATCGCCCGCGCGATGCCCCCCCATCCCATCAGCAACGATGAAGAGCTCGTGCTGTGGCACGACGGCATAGCAATCCTCGTTGTGCTCCCGTTGGAGCCCCACGTCGCTGATCCCTGCCGCTCTGGCCCGCATTGACCGTATGCTACTCCGGTAACGGTGGGGGGCGCAACTCGCGGCAGCCCAAAGGGGCCGGAATCGCGCCTCCGGGAGTCGGGTCCAATGTCGGTAGATGCAGGTCGGCCATGGAAAGCCGGCAATAATCGACCCGCCACGATTGGCCATTCCCGGCGATGCAGCCGAGAAACCAACGGGCGAGCCGTTTGCGGCAGTGGACAGGCAGGAAGCCGGCCCGTGGCAACAGCATCCCTCAGACCTGCAGAATTTCCTTCTCTTTGGCCGCGATGAGGTCGTCCACGGCAGTGCCAGCACTGCTGACGACCTCTTCTACTTTCTTCTTGCCACGTTCGACCTCATCCTCGGAGAGCTCCCCCTCCTTCTTCCACTCGTTGAGCGTGTCGATGGCGTCATGACGCGCCTTGCGCACGGCAACCTTGCAGTCTTCACCGGTCTTCTTCGCGAGCTTGACGAGATCCCTGCGTCGTTCCTCACTCAGCGGCGGCACCGGTACCCGAATGATGTCCCCATCGGTTTGCGGGTTCAGGCCAAGCGAGCTCTCCCGGATGGCCTTCTCGACCAGCTGCAGGGTGCTCTTGTCCCACGGCTTGACGGTGAGCATGCGAGCCTCAGGCACCGAAACGGTCGCCATCTGAGCGACCGGCGTCGTGGTGCCGTAATAGTCCACCTTGATAGCTTCCAAGAGCCCGGGGTGCGCGCGGCCCGTCCGCAACTTGCTGAGCTCCCGCCTCAACGCCTCACGCGCCTTGTCGATCGCCTGCCCCAAGTCGTTCAACACATCTTCGATCATCTGCTCACTCCGAAATCAGGGGGCTTATACCACCCAGATCTCCACGTCGCGAGCATCGCACCCTGCATTTCGGCCGCGCTCCCAAGTGCGGCCACACACCTCGCGGGATACCCGAGACTTCTTTGCTCTTGCGCTCGCAGACGGTCGGAGTAAGGTCCAAGCCGATGGAAAATGGCCTGGTAAACCTAGCTGCGATCGTCTCGATGGAGATCTTCTGCCTGATCTGCATCCCCGCGATCCTGATGCTCGGAACTCCCAAGAGCAAAGCGAACGCTCAAGACGAAGAGTGAAGTGAGCGACGTCGCCCCGGGGCCGCTGGTCGAACCGCTTCGGCAGTTTGCGCAACGGCTGAACGATCTGGGGTGGTCGGAACCAGCGGACTCCACGTGGAGCCATGCCCGGCAGTTCCTAGTAGGAAGGGCCTGGGCTGAGTTCTTGTTAGATGCTGAATGCGTCGGAGCGGCGAAGTGGCAGGAGGCTCTGCACACACGCCTGCCGGGGACTCTGACTGAAGATCTGCTTGACCTTCCGCACCCTGATCTGGCCCATGTGGGGGGACTGGACGCCCTGGCGCTGCCGGGCTGCAGCCCGGCGCGGCTCTACGAACTCCTCCTCGGGTTCGAACTGACGTGGACTGCCAAAAAGGGCTGGGCTCTGCACGCCAGCCCTGGCCGACGCAACTTCGGCTCGCACTACACGCCGAATCCCATCGCCGACATGGTCGTCGACCTGTCGCTGAAGCCGCTGCTGGCAGACCGCAGCCCCAGCGAAGTCTTGGAGCTCGAGATATGCGATCCAACGATGGGCGCCGGCGTGTTCTTGATGGCTGCCGCCCGCTATTTGGCCCGTGCCGTCCAACGTGGTGAAAGCCGCGCCCCCCATCCCGCGGAGTTGCGAGACGAGTTGGCAGAAGTCTGTGCCAAGTGCTTGTGTGGGATCGACATCGATGCAAACGCAGTGCTGTTGACGCGTCTGAACCTGTGGCACCTGGCGGGCCAGCCGTCGAAAGAACCGGCAGCGCGACTCCGGCGAGCCAATGCGCTTCTGGACCAAGGTCACGAACCACCAGGACACGAAGGCCACGGCATTGACCTGAGAGCCACATTCCCCGACGCGTTTTCGCCCGAGCGGGGCGGATTCGACGCGATCATCGGCAACCCGCCGTGGGTCGCCTACGTGGGACGCGCCACCCAACCTCTGGAGGCGAAACTGAAGGCTCACTACGCAGCGCGATTCGTGAGCTTCAAACGCTATCGCACGCTCCACGGCGTGTTCACCGAACGCTGCGCCAGCCTGCTGCGTCCGGGCGGGCGCCTAGGATTGGTGCTGCCGACATCCATGGCAGATCTAGACGGGTACGCTCCCACTCGAGCGGCCCACGACATGCATTGTCTGGTGGACGATGATCTTCCGGACCTGGGGGATGGACGTTTCGAAGGCGTCTTTCAGCCGTGCATGGCGCTGCTTTCCACTCGGCGCCTCCCAGACTCGACCCAGGCGCGGCCATGGAGACTCACCCGCACTGATTTGGACGATGTGAGCTGCCAGCTCCTGTCGCGGCTAGCGACGCTCCCGAAAGTACCGAGTGCCTGCTTTGGAGAACGCGGTTACCAGACCACACGTGAGGACAAGCTTTTGCTGGAAAGCGCTGCCGACGAACGCCGAGGGCTCGTTCCCCTGCTGAGCGGAACGGAGGTCGGTGAGTTCCGTCGTTCGCCGCCTCGCTTCTTTGCCGACCCCCACAGGCTCACTCAGAAACTCCGCGCAAAGGAACAATGGCAAGGGGTCTCCATACTCATTCGTCAGACTGCCCGCTACCCCATTGCGGCAGCTTCGGATGGTCTGCCATTTCGAAACTCGCTGATTGCTGGATTTCCTGGTCCCCAATTGCCCGCACCGGTTCTGCTCTGCTACCTCAACTCCAACCTCGTGCGCTGGTACCACTACCACAGTCAACGCGACGCCCGCCAAGGCATGCCACAACTCAAAGTTGGCCACCTTCGCGCGCTGCCCCAGCCGCCAGATGCCACCACCAGAGCGGGTCGGGAACTGGAAGCATTGGGCGTCGAGCTATCTGCTCGCAACCGAGGCTGCAGAGCGGCAGAGCGGCGCTGCCTCGACACCATCGTCTACGATGCGTTTTCGTTGGACGAGGAAGAACGCGCAGCAATCGAGGGCTGGGCGTCGGCACACCCTCTTCCCAAGTCCCGGCGAGGGAACGACGTAGAAGGGATAGCAACGCCATGACCGTGCGCGACTCGACTAGGCCCCCCAGCACGACAGTGCCCCCTTCCTTGACGAGCATGCCGAAAGCCGCCATCACGGCGGCGGGCGAGCCCGCTCCCAACGTATCCATCGTCGTGCCGGGACTGAATGAAGCTGAAAGTCTTCCAGAACTCGCCAAACGAATCGACGAAGCAATCGGTAGCTCAGAAAGCTACGAGCTCATCTTCGTCGACGACGGCAGCACGGACAACACCTGGGAGGTCATTCGCCAGCTCCACGCTGCGAACCCGCGTGTGCACGGTCTGCGCCTACGAACCAATTTCGGCAAGGCCATGGCTCTCACCGCTGGCTTTCGGCGCGCCGAGGGCAAAATCATCCTGATGATGGACGCCGACCTGCAAGACGATCCGGCAGATATCCCTGCCTTTCTGGAAAAAGTGCGAGGTGGTTACGACATTGTCGTCGGGTGGAAGGTGAACCGCAAGGATCCACTCTCTCGGCGGATCGCCTCCAAAATCTTCAACGGCACCGTGGCGCTCGCCACCAGCGTGCGCTTGCATGACATGAACTGCGGCTTCAAAGCCTACCATCGGGACGTCATCGAAACGATCCCGATCTACGGCGACCTCTTCCGCTTCATTCCAGTGTTGGCAACGGCTGACGGCTTCCAAGTCACGGAAGTCCCCGTCAAACATCACCCCCGTGCTTTCGGTCGGTCACGCTATGGGCTCGAGCGAATTCTGCGCGGTTTCTTCGACCTGTTGAGCGTGCTCTTCCTGACGAGATACGTACGCAAACCCATGCACCTATTTGGTCTAATGGGCCTAGTGACCGGACTGTTGGGTGCCGCCATGGGCACCTACCTGACGGTGATCTGGTTCATGGGTGAGGGTATCGGGGCGCGTCCCCTCCTGTTGTTGAGCGTGATGTTGATGGTGATGGGCGTGCAGTTGACGTCGATGGGGTTCATCGGCGAATTCCTCACCTACCAGGGCGAAAAGAAGACGTATGCAAACCGCCTCCCCATCCGCGATCAGATCTGAAATCCCCTGGGCATCGACGGGTTGTTACCGCACGACTAGGCCGTGCACCAACACCCTCCCCGCCTCGGGGTGCTTGCCATGAGTTTACTCAGCGCCCACAACCTGCACAAGGGCTTCGGGCCGCACACTGTCCTCGATGGCGTCTCGCTGAGTATCGAAGAGGGGGACCGTCTCGGCTTGGTTGGAGACAACGGCAGTGGAAAGAGCACGCTGGCTCGGATTCTTGGGGGGGGCGAGCCCGCTGACCAGGGCGAAGTCATGCGCCGACGCGGCGCGCGCATCGGCGCACTAGCGCAAGTGCCAGAACACGATCCGAACCAAAGCGCGTTCGACGTCGTCGCTCAGGGTCTTTCAGCCTGGCGCGCTGCCCGCGCCTACCATGACTCGCTCAGCCAAAAACTCGCGAGGGCATCCGCCGCAGAAACCGAGCGACTCCTCGCAAAGCAGGCGGAAGCGAGCGCCAGCATCGAACGGCTTGGCGGCTGGGAGCAGGAGCACAAGATCCGAGCCTTGCTCGAGCACTTGACCGTTCCCGATCCCTCAGCACGCGTCGGTCAGCTGAGCGGCGGCGAGCAGCGGCGAGTGGCACTCGCTCGCGAGTTGGTAGCCCAGCCCGACCTGTTGATCCTCGACGAGCCAACCAACCACCTAGATACGGAAACCAGCGACTGGCTCGAGCAGTACCTGCAGAGCGAGTTCAAAGGCGCACTGCTGCTCATCACGCATGACCGCTACTTTCTCGACCGTCTCGTCACGCGCACTCTCGAGCTATCCAAGGGAACCATCACCAGCTACGACGGAGGCTGGCAAGAGTACTTGCAGGGAAAGGCCGAACGCCAAACCCAACAGGAACGCACCGAGGCCAATCGCCAGAACTTCCTGCGCAAAGAAATCGACTGGCTCCGACGACAGCCTAAGGCGCGAGGCACGAAGCAGAAAGCTCGAACAGAGCGGGCAGAGGCAGCTCTGGACAACCGCCCAGACCAAGTTCGTTCGGGCGTGCAGTTGTCGCTTTCGTCGGACCGGCAGGGCTCGAGCATCCTCGAGTTTCGGGGCGTCGAACTTCGTGTGGGCGAGCGCACGCTCGTTCGAAACCTCGACCTGATCCTCAAGCGCCAACAGCGCGTTGGTATCATCGGCCATAACGGTGTCGGCAAGACATCGCTCCTGCGGGCGGTAATGAGCCAACTCGAGCCACACTCGGGCGAGCTCGTTTTCGGCAAGAACACGAAGATCGCCTATTTCGACCAAGAGCGCGCGAGCTTGGACGAGAACAAGACGATCGCGGAAAACGTCTCCGACAGCCCGAAAGTGCAATACGGCGAGCAGGAACTGACGTTGTACAGCTATCTCGCGCGCTTCATGTTCTACTCGCAGGAGATACACAAGAAAGTGTCCATGCTCTCTGGGGGCGAGCGCGCTCGCGTTGCACTCGCAAAGCTGCTCCTCGAGCGCTGCAACCTGCTGCTGCTGGACGAACCGACGAACGACTTGGACGTAACGACGCTGTCCTCGCTCGAAGACATGCTGTTATCCTTCGGTGGCTCCGTGCTGGTCGTTACCCACGATCGCTACTTCCTCAACCGTGTGGCGACGGACATCCTTTCCTTCGAAGGCGACGGACAGGTGGTTCACTATGTCGGCAACTACGATACGTACAAAGAACTCCGCCCCGCACGACCATCCAAAAAGCGTGACGATGCAGCAGAGACTCGGGACGTAGGCGATTCTGGGGCGTCCAAGTCGTCGCGACCGCGTCCGGTCAAGCTGAGTTACAACGAGCAACGGGAACTGGATGGCATGATGGAGGCTATCGACAACCTGGAGCAGCGTGTTGGTGAACTAGAGCAGCTCCTGAGCGAGCCCGAGCTATA
This sequence comes from Polyangiaceae bacterium, assembly GCA_050298815.1. Lineage (GTDB taxonomy): Bacteria > Myxococcota_A > Polyangia > Polyangiales > Polyangiaceae > SZUA-265. The sequence goes on along the minus strand of JBNKUV010000098.1, from coordinate 265,266 downwards.
CAAGGGCGATCTTCCAAAGGCTCAGTCGCTACAGGACGAGCTAGAGCGCACCCGCGGCGAGCTGGAGGCCAAGGTTGCGCGGTGGGAACAACTCGAGAGTAAGAAGGAAGCGTTCGAGGCTTCGCGCTAGGCCACCCAGCGGGAGCCGTCGCGGGCGGCTCAGTTCGGCAGGTAGCGTGAGCGCAGGTGCTCGATGAGGTAGTTGGGAGTCAAAGGTTCGGCCGTGGCCCGCTCGACGAGCTCTTCCGTGGAGAAGTGGCTACCCCAACGCCACACGTTTTCTCGCAACCAAGTGTCCAGCGCAGAAAAGTCTCCCTGCTCGATGCTGGACCCCAGATCGGGGTGCAACTTCGTGACCGTCGCGTAGAGTTGAGCGGCGATCATGGCCCCCAGGGTGTAAAGGGGGAAGTAGCCAAATGCGCCCGAAGGCCAGTGTACGTCTTGAAGGCAGCCGTCTCGGTAGTTGCCCTTCGTGGACAGCTGCAGGAGCGCCTGCATGCGGCTGTCCCACGCCTCGGGCAAGTCACGAACCGCGAGCTCGCCGCCGATGATCTGGCGCTCGATCTCGTATCGGAGAATGATGTGAGCTGGGTAGGTTACCTCGTCTGCATCGACGCGGATCAGGCTGCGTTCCACCCGGGTGTACAGACGGGCGAGGTTTTCGTGTGAGAGCGCCCACGGATCCTTGCTCGCTTTGTCTCGAAACGCATCGCGAATTCTCGGCGCGGCGAACTTCAAGAAATGCGGTCCGCGACATACCTGCATCTCCAAGAGCAGGCTTTGGCTCTCATGCAACGCCATACCCCGCGCCAAGCCGATGGGCTGATGTGTGAAGGTGGTCGGCAAGCCCTGCTCGTATTTGCCGTGACCAGCTTCGTGCAAAACCCCCATCAAGGCTGACGTAAAATCGTCGCGGTCATAGCGTGTCGTGATCCGGACGTCGCCGGCGACGCCACCACAGAACGGATGGTGACTGACATCGAGGCGCCCCCGTTCCCGATCGAAGCCCACCGCTCCCATCATCTGCCAGCCCAGCTCGCGCTGCAGGTCTTCGGCGAACGGGCCTCGAGGTTGTACTGCGGGAGAACGCTTCTGAACTTCGATGACCTCGTCGGTGAACGAGGGCAAGAACTCCGCCAGGGGAGCAAAAACCTGGTCAATATGCTCCGCCCGCATCCCGGGTTCGAACTCGTCCATCAACGCGTCGTAGGTTTCCATGTCCAAGGCGGTCCCTAGCGCCTGAGCTACCTGCCGTTTCAGGGAGACGACCTGTTCTAGATGGGGTGCATAGCCTTCGAAGTCGTTCTCGTTGCGGTACCGACGCCAGGCCTGTTCGCTCTCATTGTCAGCTCGAACCGATGCCTCCACCAGCTCACCCGGCACCGCCGTGGCACGTCGGTACAGCCGCTCCATCTCGCGCAAGTTTGCCGCCTCCCAGTCACCGAGGTCGTTCTCTTGCGCCGCGCGGTCGAGCCAGTCTGCCACTACAGGCTGGACCAGCAATTCGTGCCTCAGACGGGATAGTCCCGCCATCGATTCTGCGCGGGCCTGCCCGGCAGGCGCCGGCATGTTGACCGCCTGATCCCATTGCACGATCGCGCCGACTTCATCTAGCTGCCCGATCCTGCGAAAGTGCGCCTGTAGCTTCTCGTATGACACAACCGGAGGTATTCACTCTGCCCCTGGGCCGTCAAGGAGTAACGTGCACATCCAAACCGGCACGCCCATGAACCTGCTACTGCTTTGGCCTGACGAGATCGCGGCGGATGGCTCCATCCGACTAAGGGACTACCGAGCGCAGCACCTGCTCAACGTGCTGCGAGCGGAGGTCGGGCAGACGCTGGTTGCCGGCTGCGCCAATACGAGCATCGGGACCGCGACCGTTCTTGAGCGCTCGGACACATCGGTGCTGGTGCAGTACGACGCGCGGCACCAAGTAGAGGAGACACAACCCCGGTGCTTGCTGCTGGCCATTCCGCGCCCGAAGGTCCTGTCGCGCTGCTTGGAACACGCGGCCGCCTTGGGCTACACGAAGATTGGGCTCTTCCGCTGCAATCGGGTCGAAAAGGCTCACCTTGGTAGCCACAAGCTAGCGGAGGAAGACATGCGTCGACACGTGCTTCACGGGATCGAGCAGGCCCGCCGGGTGACGGTGCCCGAGGTACGCGTCTTCGGGCGATTCAACCCCTTTGTCCAAGATGTACTTCCCACTTGGGTACCTGACGCACACCGGTTTGTTGCTCACCCCACTGCGACGAAAGCTCTTTCCGAGCAAAGCCTGAACGGCGCGGGTTTCTCGTTGGCAGTGGGGCCGGAAGGTGGCTTCATCCCGTACGAAGTTCAACAGTTCGAAGCGCTGGGCTTCACCGCCATCAGCGCAGGCGAGGCGCCGTTGAGGGTCGAAAGCGCCCTGAGCTATCTGACCGCCCAGCTCGACCTCTTGGCCGCGGTTCATCCGCGCTTGAACCGCGCCAAGACACATTAGCCAACGATGCGGCGGTTGGACACCGCGCGGGCTACGCTCCGTGGGACACGCCGGCTCGACCGTGTACGCCCCCGGTGGGCCTCGTCGAATTGCCCGCTTCACTCCGCGACGCGCGCAGTGACCAGGTACTCGAAGCGTGCGGGCGTGGGTTCCAAGCCAACGCCGGTGACGGTGAAACGCGCTTTGTCACCCGGAGCGAGCGAATCCGTCTTGGCGTAGGTCGAGTAGACGCCCATCAGCTTGTCCTCGGCGTCAAATGCCAGAACCTGCACGTTGACGAACTTCGCGGTAGTGGCGCCGGTATTCTTCACGCTACCACTGAACTTGTGGAGGCCAGATTTCTGAACTTGTGGCTTCAATGGCTCGACCGTCAGCCCTTGGGCAAGCGCGGGCCGATACGTCGCCTTCCGCGGCGCCACCTCAAACTTCAGGTCGTGATGTACTGGCGGCGACGTCACAACCGCCGACAGATACGATTTTTCCCCCGGCTCGAGGATCTCCGCCAGGGCAAAGCCACTGTCGGTTGCCACCTCGTTGCCGGCTTCGTCCAACAGTATGATCACGAGCTCAGGCTTACGGATGGCGAAGGATGACGTGTTCTCCACCTCCCCCAGCACGTAGAAAGTGCCGCCGAGGCTTTCGCGTTTGCGATGAAAGGTGAAACGAGCCGTCGGCGCTTCGTCGGGAGGGGTGGGCTCGGCTTCGGTGATCTGCTCTGCTGGAGCCGCTCCGGTCGCATCCGAAGTCGCGTCTACCTGTTGAGCGTCGCTCGTGTCCTGGCTGGTGGCAACGGCCGCCACGACGCCCACGACTCCAAGGGCCAACACACACAGCACCGCGATCGTCCGCACTGGCACTTGGGTGCGTTTGGGCTGCGCCGAGGCCGTCGCATGGCGGGGCAGAGCTCCTGGCTGTAGCCTTGGGCGGGGACGCACAGCCACATCCGCTCCCGCGTCGCCGGCTGGCATGCCGCACACCGGGCACGCCTCGGTGCCCACCTTGTCAAATGTGGCCCCGCAGTTGGAACAGCTCCCCGTCTTCACCACACCGCTCAGGCTAGAACGCATCGCTCGACCTTCCAAGCACTAACGCCCAAGACACTCCCGCCCTGCTGGTCGCGCGTACGTCGACTCACACGTGATGCCGAGGCAGAAAACCCGCCCGATGGCGCGCAGGACGCAAACCGCCGATTTGCCCTGACTGGCGCGCCCCTGATATGGCGCCTATCATGCCAGTCGTCTCGTCCCTCTTCATCTACCCGATCAAGTCTTGCGCGGGACTGTCGGTCATGGAGATGCCGTTCGACGAGCGCGGTCCGGTGGACGACAGGCGTTGGATGGTCGTCGACGAAAGTGGTCAGTTCGTCACCCAGCGCACTCACCCCCACATGGCCCTCATCCGCCCACAGCTCAATGCAGACGGTCTGCGCGTCAACGCGGCGGGCTTTGACCCGATCACAATCAAGCCCAAAGGAAAGCGCCGCAAGATCAGGGTGTGGCAGTATGAAGGCAACGCCATCGACGTAGGGAACGACGCGGCACGTTGGTTTTCGAGTGTCTTACGTTCACCTGTGAGACTGGTAACCTTCGACACAGCGACCCACCGCAGGATCAGCCAACGGCACACGGAAATTGCTGCCGAGGTGGCCTTCGCTGACGGCTACCCGGCGCTCTTGATTTCGGTCGAGTCACTCACGGACCTCAATCGGAGGCTACAGCAGCCGTTGCCGATGAACCGGTTTCGACCGAACATCGTCGTTCGCGATTGTCATCCGTTCGAGGAAGATAGTTGGCGCGAGATCGAAGCACCGGAGCTGACGCTCAGCGTCGTCAAGCCGTGTGAGCGCTGCGTGGTGACGACTGTGGACCAACAGAGGGGCGTCAAGGGCAAGGAACCGCTGCGCACGCTGGCTCAGTTTCGTCGGCATGAGGACGGTGCGGTGATCTTCGGACAAAACTGCGTGCATCACAGCAATGGCACCTTGCGAGTCGGCGACATCCTGAGGACGCGCTCCAAACGCTCCTAGAACTCGTCCCCACTGGGACCAAGCGCTCGACTCGCCACGTCGTAGGAAAACCCCGCTCGTGCCAACGTGGCCAGATCCTTCCGATGCTGATCTGGCGCCGTGTCGCCGCGACGGAACGGCCCTAATCGGCGACGCTTTGCCAGTGCCCTCGCCGCCTCGAACTCGTGGAGAGGATTACTGTCTTCCTGTTCTGACAGAACGTCCGCGATGACAGCCTCCGGAACCCCCTTCTGTCTCAGCTTGGCAACAATCTTTTGGCGTGAACTGCCACGCCGCCTCAAGCTATCGGCGGCGTTGCGCGCGTAGCGCTGGTCATCGAGTAATCCGGAACGCAAATACCGTTCGAGCAGCTCATCCACCCACGCCGCGACAACGGCCTCACTCCGCGCCACCTCGGGCTCGGCCCCTGTCTGCGCAGTGCGACACCGGCGAAGCAACACTTGTCGCAGCTTGGCGGCTGTGGCGTCGAAGCGGTCGAGGTAGGACAGCGCGGCACGTTCGACGAAAGCAGCGTCAACCACCTTCGGACGGCGGGCGGGTCGTTTGCTGGCTCTTGGACGGGAGGTCATCACGTGACTAGCGGTCATCCCACAACCGTGGGATGACCTCAATCAGGACACGACAACGCAGCTGATGGGAGCAACGCGAAGATTGGGCGTCGGCAGGCCAGAGGGAGCAATACGACGAAGGATAGCAAGCACCAGGACGCTGCCATCCGGAGCTCGTTCGGTCCGTACGACGCTCGAGCAACACGTTCCGGTGGTCCCCCACCCACGAGGTGTGCGCTGCCCTGAGACCATTCCTCGATGAAAAAGACCTACATCGTCGACACCAACGTACTAGTTCATGATCCCCAAGCCATCTTCAAGTTCGAAGACAACGAACTAATCGTCCCCATCTACGCCCTCGAAGAGATCGATCGTTTCAAGCGAGACACGACGGAGCGCGGGCGCAACGCGCGCGAGGTAGCCCGCATCTTCGATACCCTGCGTGAAGAGCACGGCTCTTTGGCCCAGGGCATTCCGGTCAACGGCAATGGCAGTCTGCGGGTGTTCGTGCCGCAGAAGCGCGCGAGTCTCGCCATCGCGTTGGATCCGGGTTCCGGCGACCATGCCATCATTCAGACCGCCATCGAGATCCGAGACTCCCAACCGGAACGCCCAACCATCTTCATCACGATGGACGTCAACTTGCGCATCCGAGCCGATGCGCTCGGGTTAACGTCGCAAGCCTACGAGAATCAGTCCGTCGAGCCAGATGCCCTGGAAACGGGCGTTCGCGAACTCGACGTCAACGAAGAGCAGATGGAGCAGTTCTTCCACGTGGGGCACGTAGAGCTCAGCGATGAGGCGCTCTATCCCAACGTGTGTGTGCTGCTGCGGCAAGACACCAACGGACATCGCTCCGCCCTCGGCCGGGTCGATACGACCGGCACTCGGATTCGCAAATTGCTGAGCCCCCGCGAGGGCGTGATGGGGATTCGCCCTCGCAACAAGGAGCAATCGTTCGCCATGGACCTGTTGCTCGACAACAGCGTGCGTCTGGTCACCCTGGTCGGCATGGCAGGCACCGGCAAGACACTGCTCGCCTTGGCAGCGGGTCTCTCGCTTTCCGTCGTCGACGGGACCTACTCGCGCCTCCTCGTCAGCCGCCCAGTGATCCCACTGGGGAGGGATCTCGGTTACCTTCCGGGCGACGTGCAAGAGAAGATGGGGCCTTGGATGAAGCCCATCTTCGACAATCTCGAATACCTCTTGATCGGCTCCGGCACCCGAAAACGCGGCGTGCCCGATATCGAAACGCTACTGCAAGCAGGCCAGATCGAGATTGAACCGTTGGCCTACATCCGCGGTCGCAGCTTGCCCCAGCAATACGTCATCGTGGACGAGGCCCAAAACTTGACTCCCCACGAGGTCAAGACGGTGATCACCCGATGCGCAGAAGGCACCAAGATCGTGCTCACCGGTGATCCCTTCCAGATAGACAACCCCTATGTGGACAGCTCCACGAACGGGCTCAGCGTCGTGGCCGACAGGTTGCGCGGCGAGCCGTTGGTGGGGCACGTCGTATTGCGCAAGGGCGAACGTAGCGAGCTGGCCAATCTCGCGGCGAAACGCCTCTGACGCGGACAGTCCCCGGCGGGCGGCCCTTAGGCCAGTACGATGCGGCGCACGAAGTTCTGCAACACGCGGCGTCCGGCTAGGGCGTCCTCGAGCCCACCGAGGAGTGCCTCGACGGATACGCCCTCCTCCTCAATCGTGTCGCGTCGAGCCAGCACGTACTCGCGAACAATGTCCGCATCCATCTCAGGGTGGAATTGAACGCCCCACGCGCGCCGGGCGAAGCGCACCACCGCATTCGGCTCGAGGACAGTTGAGGCGAACACTTCCGCGCCCTGGGGCAATTCGACGACGGAATCGAGGTGAGTCGCGTTGGCGGTGAACGGTTGGTCCGGCTCCAGCAGCGGGTTGTCCGAGTGACGAGTAACGGCAACTGTCCCTATCTCCCTGCCATTGGGGTTTTCGGCGACTTTGCCCCCAAGTGCCTCTCCCAGCATCTGATGGCCAAAACAGATGCCCAAGACGGGGGTCTCCGCGGCCACCAGCAGGCGCAAGTATTCGAGCCCCTTCTTCATCCAAGCAGACTGCTCACCCAAACGAGCCGGGGATCCCGAGACGACCACTGCCGCGCTGTCTGCAGGAGGCGGCAGGTCATCCGCCGTTCGCAGGTCGATAGTTCTCCAAGGCCCATCCCAACTGCCATCGCAGGCTTCGCGAATCATCCGCGAGAAATCTCCACGCCGGCGTTCCGCTTCGGGAACCGGCTGCCCAGTGATGACGATTGTCAGCGGTTTGACCACCATGCCAAGCTTTGGCTCTATGCAAGCACAACGCAAGGGGCGCGCCGCAGCCGCGGTCCGTTTAGGCGAACGTCGAGCCTGGACGGGGCAAACCCACGTTACGTGCTAGAAACATACCGTGGGTGACTTCGATCCCAGTTCGAATCGCGGAGTGCAGCTGTCACTGCCGCTGATCACACCCCGCGAAGCAGAGAGTTCCGATCTGAGCCTGGCTCGAACGGAGCGCGTCTACGCCAATCGCAACCTGCCGCTGGCGCAAATCGATTGGCTCGGCTTCGACATGGACTACACGCTGGCTATCTACAACCAGCAAGCCATGGACTCCCTCAGCGTCGAGCTGACGCTGCAAAACCTGTTAAACTTCGGCTACCCCGAGTACCTGCAACACCTCGATTACGACATTCGCTTCCCCATCCGAGGGCTACTCATCGACAAGCACACCGGCAACGTGCTCAAGATGAATCGCTTCGCGGCCATCCACAAGGGTTATCGCGGCTTTCGGCGCCTAAGCAACGCGGAGCTGCAAACGTTGTACTGGGACGTCAAAGTACGCCCAGACAGTGAACGCTTTCACTGGATCGATACGCTGTTTGGGTTGAGTGAGGTCGTTAGCTACGTGTCGCTCATAGAAGCAATGGAGCGTCATGGTGAACGTAAGCTGGACACCGAGCGCATCTTCGACGACATCCGAAAGGCCATAGACCTAGCGCACGCCGACGGTCGCGTTCACAACCGCGTCCTGGCGGACTTGCAACGGTACGTAGTTCGCGACGAACACCTGGCGCTAACGCTGCACAAGCTGCGCTCAGCGGGCAAGAAGCTCTTTCTACTGACCAACTCCCCCTGGGAGTACACGAACGGCATGATGACGTACCTTCTTGGAGGCGCGATGCGTCAGTACCGCAGCTGGGAGATGTACTTCGACGTCGTGATGGTTGCGGCCCGCAAGCCCCTGTGGTTCCAGGGGCGGGAACCTTTCGTGGAACTGCGGAACGGAAAGCAGGTGACACCCGTCACCTCGCTCGAACGCGGCTGCGTGTACCACGGGGGTAATCTCAGGGACTTCGAGCGGCTGACCGGTATTCGAGGGTCGCGCACGTTGTACGTGGGCGACCACATCTACGGCGACATCTTGCGCTCCAAGAAGGAGTCCGCGTGGCGCACCTTGATGATCATCCAGGAGCTGGACGCCGAAATTTCGGCAAACGAGGCAACAGCTGGCGCGATCCGACAGAAGGTACAACTGGAGCAGCACAGGAATCACCAGGAGGACGAGCTCCGCTTCTATCAGCGACGACTTAAGTCCATCGATAAACTGGGGGACGGGGTCGATCCAGCCGAGGCCGAGCGGCTGAAGCGCGGCATTGAAACGGTGCGCCGCAGCCTCAAGCACATCAACGACGAACACCAGCAGCTGGAGAGCTTCGTCGACACTTCCTTCCACCCGTACTGGGGCTCCCTGCTCAAGGAGCACGGAGAATTGAGCTCGTTCGGGGCCCAAGTCGGGCGCTATGCAGATGTCTACACGCGGCGTGTCTCTTGCCTGCGTCACTATTCGGCGGAGCAGTTCTTCCGCTCTCCGCACGACTTCATGCCGCACGAACTGTGACCCAGTGTGCCCTCGGGTGCACCGCCGCTGGCGAAGTAGGCCCCAGAGGCGGTCTCCGGGTCACAACGCTCCCGAGTCGTGTGGATTTGTGATAGCCAGAGCGCGCCTTTTCGGCCTGGGGCTAGCGCCCGGCGGAGGCACGAACCATAACGTCGCGGCGAGGCAGACCTGCAGATGAATCTAGTCGAGTGGATCCAACGGTTGATGACCAACTTCGGTGCGGAGTGGGTCATGTGGTTGATGCTGGGATTGAGCGTGATCAGCGTGGCGATCATGCTGGAACGAGCCTGGTTCTACTGGTCGCTCCGGGACGACGTGGCACGCCTGGCGCAAGACTTGCGAAACGCGCTTCGAAAGGGCGATCTGGAGGGTGCACGCAAGCAGATGGAGTCATCGCCAAGCGCTGAGGCCGCCGTCGTGGTGGCGGGTCTCGCCGAGGCAGACCATGGTGCTCGAGCCGCCGACGAAGCAATGCGGGGGGCAGCTGCCCTTCAACGTCTCAAGCTCGAGCGTCGCTTGGCTTACTTGGGTACCCTGGGCAACAACGCGCCCTTCATTGGCCTATTCGGCACTGTGATCGGCGTGGTCCAGGCGTTTGAGGCCCTTGGTGACCAGAAGGTCGTGACGGCCGCCGCCGAAGCCACCAACATGTCGGCACCGACGGAGGTCATGGCAGCGATCGCCGAAGCGTTGGTCGCAACCGCCGTCGGACTGGCCGTCGCCATCCCTGCCGTTGCCATGTACAACGTGTTCCAGCGTTCGGCTCGCGGGATACTCGCGAACACAGACGCCCTGTCTCGAGTTCTGATCGCCCATCTGGTCGCCGAGCCTGCAGGTGAGACACCCAGCGACTCGAAGAAGGCCAGCAAGAAGAAGGACGCCAAGGCTGACAAGCGCGAGGACGACTGATGGCAGGCGGAGCGGACGAGGATGACGGCGGACTGATCAGCGCCATCAACGTGACCCCGTTGGTGGACGTCACGCTCGTGTTGCTGATCATTTTCATGGTGACGGCGAAGATCATCGTCTCTCAGGGCATGCCCATGGACCTGCCCAAAGCAGCCAAGGCCGAAGAAATCCAGCAGATCGTCTTCAGCGTCGAACTCACGGAAAACGGTAAGACGTTCGTGGATTCCAAAGAGATAGGCAACGATGACGTGGTGGGAGACCTTGCCAAGAAGGCCAAGAAGGACAACGACGACCTCCGTGCGGTCATCCGCGCTGACCAGAAAGTCCCTCACGGCCGAGTCATCCACGTCCTGGATCTTTTGAAACAGGCGAACGTCAACAAGATCGCCTTCGCGGTGAGTCCCACCAAGCCGACCGACCCCAAACCCGAGCAATGAGTCCCGCCCCGATACACCGACGGCGAAAGGCAAGCGACGTCGCTTGCCGATCAGTCCGCAGGACTCAATCGTTGACTTAGCGAATGTCCGACGAGCGCACCCAATCAGAGAAGGCTCCCGTCGCAGCGCCCCCCGAGGCTTCATCTGATCCTTGGAGCGCTGTGTTGCGCCTGGGGCGTCGAGGTGGGCGCGTTGGGTGGGCTGTCGGGCTTGCTGGCGGCTTGTTGGTGCACGGCGCGGCGGCGGGCCATGGATCGAGTTTGGGGGACCTGCTCAAGCTCCGAGCGTTTTCGGCAGTGGTTCAGAAGAACGTGCAAGAGCGGCTCAACCGTATCCTCGAGATCGAGCTGGAGGAGCCCGAACCCGAACCCGAACCGGAGCCCGAACCGGAGCCCGAACCCGAACCCGAGCCCGAACCGGAGATGCCGGAGCCGGAGCCCGAACCCGAGCCGCCCATCCCGCTGCCGGAAGCGCCCCAGGACCAACCCCCCCCACCCCCCGCCGCAGCGGAAGCGGGCAAAGTGCTCACGGCCGAGCCGGACCCCAACGAGCCCTTGGATCTAACTGGCGACCCTGGGTTTGTCACGGGTACGGGTGAACGCTATGTGGGCGGCGTCACCGCGTCCAAAGGCAAGAGCAAGAAGGCTGTCTACGACCGGAACGCCAAACCCGAGGGGGTGGTCGGCGGTACCGGCAAGAAGCCTGTGGTGACGGCGCCTAAGAAGGACTTGTCGCGTCCCGCCAAACTTCTGAACATGGCCGCGCTTCAACGCTGCCCGTTCCCGCCCGAGGCGGACGCCGAGCAGATCAACTTCATGAAGGTCCCTGCGGTGGTGACGATCGGCAAGGACGGGAAACCTCAGTCGGTCACGATCCTGCAGGACCCGGGGTACGGGTTTGGTCGCAACGCCCGTCGTTGCCTCATGCGGGGGAAGTTCTCTGCCCCGCTCGACTCCAACGGACAACCGATCGTCTCGACCATGACGCTGAACTTCAAGTTCACGCGCTGAGCCCCCCACGCCGACGCCATCGCCTCAGAGTTGCGCTCCGCCCCTGGTTTGGGGCTATGCTTGACCGGACTCATGAACGACCATGTCGAGCGGCTGCGTGAAATCGAGCTCTTCAGCGGCTTGAAGGAAGAGGCTCTGGAGAGCATCGCCCGCGTCGCGAGCGAGGAGCACCACGCTCGCGGTACGAAGATCTTTCAGCACGGGGATGCCGGAGACAAGCTGTACCTCATCCTGGACGGAAAGGTCCGCATCAGTCGCGACGTCCCGGGCATGGGTGAGGAGGCGTTGGCGATCTTGGGCCCTGGACAGCTCTTCGGCGAAATGGCGCTGCTGGACGAGTCGTCCCGATCCGCCGATGCTCGCGCCCACGAGCGCTGCCGTCTGCTCACCATTGCCAAAGACGGCTTCGACGACCTCCTCTTCATGGACAAGGACCTCGCCTATGAAGTCCTGTGGAGCATCGTTCGAATGCTGGCTGGCCGGTTAAGGGAGACGAACGACAAGCTCACGCTGCTCTCAACAAGTGGAAAATTCTGAGCAGATAGCGGGTAAATGCTCATTTTTATTGGTGCTTGGGGGGGCTAGCCCAAAATGAAGCAGAAGTTTTGACTTCCTAACACCCGTTCAGTAAGCTGCGACAACAATGCAGGGTTTGACGAAGCGCCAGGCGCAAACGCTCGAGTACATCCGCCAGTCAATCGAGGAGAGGGGTTACCCGCCTACGCTCCGCGAGATTGGGGAATACATGGGGATTCGGTCGACCAATGGAGTGAACGACCACCTGCGAGCTCTCGAGCGCAAGGGGTATCTTCGACGAGAAGACATGAAGAGTCGCGCACTGCGGCTGGTCAAGAGCGACCCCGACAGAGTGCCACCGCCCGGCAGTGCCGAGGAAAGCGAAGACGTCATCGACGTTCAGGTGCTCGGACGTGTCGCAGCCGGTCTACCACTGCTCGCGGAAGAAAACGTCATTGATACAGTGCGCGTGGACCGCATGTTGGTGCGCGGCGGGCGTGAGGTCTTCGGGCTCCGTGTGCAGGGCGACTCGATGATCGAAGCCGGCATTCTCAACGGCGACTACATCTTCGTGCGCAAGTCGTCCACCGCTGAGCGGGGTCAGATTGTGGTCGCTCTGATTGGCGAAGAAGCCACCGTCAAATACTACTACCCTGAGCGTGACTACGTTCGTTTCCAACCGGCCAACTCGGCAATGGCGCCCATTCTGGTACGCGCGACCGACTTCCGCCCCACCATGCTCTTGGGGACAGTCGTCGGTGTTTACCGACGACTCTGAGCGCTCCGTGCTCGCGATTGCGTTCTGAGAGAGCCGCCAGGGAAACTGGGCGTCTCTTTTCGTTTTTGGTGGTCAGCGACTGCTGTCCGTCCGTGTGCGCGCTCTCAGCGATCCGCTTCAGCGCAGAGCGTTGACCCGTCGCACGAATCGCGCCGCTGGTAGTGCGTGTTGTAGCGAACATTGTGATGTGGTCGGAGCGGTGGAGAGCCCCCACAGGCGACACAAACGGTGCGCGATTCTGCGGCTTTCGCGCCCCGCACCTCCGTTGACGCGGACTTCTCCGCGCTGGTAGCCTGATGACTGGAACGGCGCGCCGTTCTGACGGCTCGTTCGAGCCAGGAGTGAGACCCAGGATCGGAAGCACGTGGGATCTGGAGAGACGGGTACATTGGCAAGTGCAAAGACATTGATGGCCCTCGCACCATCCATGACCCCCGCGTTGCCAACGGCACCAGAGCGCCGTTGGCGTAAGCTTCGATGCCTCTCTGTGATGGCCGTATGTTGGTGCCCGCCCGTCTTGTCCAGCTGCGGCAATGCCGTCTACGCGTATCAATCCTCCAACGCCCAATCGAAGCTCGAAGAAGCGCGAGAGCTGGGGGCTGAGAAGTACGCGACCTACGAGTACACGCTGGCCGAAGAGTATTTGAAGAAGGCCGACTCGGAGGCGGCTGAAGCCGACTACGGCGACGCAGCAAACTTCGCCGAGAAGAGTGAGGAGCACGCGGAGAAGGCCATCCTGCTAAGCCGTGACGCGCACCGGGGAGCGGGGCGTTGAGGCACTCACCGTCCTGGCTGGGCACCGCGTGGCGCCGAGCGGTGGCCGTGATGAGCTTAGGATTAGCCATTTCTTGCGGGGCGGCGCCCCTTCGGGGCCAAGTCGCCGGTCTCAAAGAGATCGCCGAGCAGGCGGAACGCAATGGCGCCATTCGCTGCGCGCCTCGGGAGCTGGCGCTCGCGAGAAGTCACATCGAGTTCGCCGAGGTGGAGCTCGACCAAGGATTCACGTCCAAAGCCAAAAAGCACCTGTGGTTGGCCGAACCCAATGCTCATGCGGCGCTGGACTTGTCCCCGCCGCAGTATTGCACCGACCGCCAAATCGTCGAAGTGGGGGACCGCGACGGCGACGGCTACCTGGATCCGGACGACGGTTGTCCCGACGATCCGGAGAACTTCAACGGCTTCGAAGACGAAGACGGCTGCCCAGATCGCCCGGACACCGATGGCGACGGCCTCATCGATGACCACGACAGCTGCATCCTCGAGCCTGAAGATAGAGATCAATACCTCGATGAGGACGGCTGCCCCGAAATAGACAACGACTTGGACCGCATCATCGATGTCGACGACAAGTGTCCGAACGATCCGGAAGACCCGGATGGCTTCCAAGACGAAGACGGTTGTCCGGATCTAGACAACGATCAGGACGAAGTGCCGGACTTGGAAGATCAATGTCCAAACGAAATTGGCTCCAAGACGAAGGAGCCGATCGGGTGCCCTGAGAAACCGGCGCTGGCGCTCATCACGGATTGCGAGGTGCGCATCACGCAGCAGATCCACTTCGAGTTCGACCGCGACGTGATCCGACAAGTCAGCTACCCCGTCCTCAACGCCGTGGTCGACATTCTGAACAAGAATCCCGAGGTCAAACTCGAGATCCAAGGTCACACAGACAACGTCGGTAGCGCGACGTACAATCTCAACCTCAGTGAGCGTCGCGCGCAATCAGTAAGGATGTACCTCGTTTCCCACGGCGTTCCGCCGGACCGCCTCACGTCAAAGGGTTACGGACTCGAACGTCCGATTGTGCCGAACGACACGGCGGGCAACCGCGCTCTCAATCGGCGTGTGCAGTTCGTGCGCACCGAAGGCCAAAGGCAGGGATGTGAAAACGTTGCGCCCTAGCGACCGGTTGCAGGGCCTTTGACAGTTGTTCGTGCGCCATTTCGGCCGCGCTGAACCTTTCTCGGAAACCAGCAAAGTGAATCTCCACACTCTCTTCAGGGCCCTTTGTATCCTCATCCTGGCGTTAGCCAGCAGCACGGCAACCGCCGCGCCGCTGGACAAGTCAGCGAACGGAAAGATCGACGAGGCGATCAACGTCCACTACCTCTCGACCAACTTCGACAAGGCGGAAGGGTTGCTCCTGGGGACGCTCAAAGCCTGTGGAGACCGCTGTTCCAACGGCGTCAAAGCCAGGGCGTGGATGTACATCGGCATCGTGCGAGGAGCCGGAAAGCAGGACATGGACGGCGCCGCGGCAGCGTTCATGGAAGCGCTAACGCTCGACTCGAACACGAAACTGGACGTGGACCTCTCCACACCCGAACTCAAACAGCTATTCGAAGAGTCGAGCGGTGCGATTGGAGACAGTGGTTCATCGGACGACAGTGACGACGACATAGTCCTCGATGGGAGCGGCGGCAGCGACATGCCCATGGGTGGTGGCATCGAGTGCACGCCTGATGTCGCTGAAGTCGAGACCCGGCGCCCAGTGCCCGTAGCTTGCCGCACATCGGAACCAGCAGCCCGAATGGTGCTCTACTTCCGTGAATTTGGCGCGGATAGGTGGTCGCAGAAGAACATGGGCAAAGGCGGCGAGTATTGGCTCGCCACCATCCCGTGCGGAGCGACCGGTATTCAAGGCACCCTGGCATGGTACGTCGTGGCGTCGAACGCGCAGGGCGAACCCATCGATAGCTATGCCTCGGAGGCGGCTCCCAACGAAATTTCACTCGTGAGCAGCACCACTCTCGAGCCTCCGGCCTACCCCGATCAGAAGGCGCCAGCACGCTGCGTCGATATGGCCGAGTGCCCTGAGGACATGCGGGGGACGCCAGCCTGCCCAGACACGGGTGGTGGCGGCGAAGGCGGCGGAGGTGGCGGTTGGGGCGATTCTTGTCAGGAAAACAGTGAGTGCCAGAGTGGCTTGGCGTGCATTGACGGCACGTGCGAATCCGCACCATCCTGTGACTCGGACGCGGACTGCAGCGGCGGGGAGTGTATCGATTTCGTCTGCCACTACGCAGACAGCGGTGGCGACGCAAGTGACACCGAGGGCCCTCGCAACTTCATCGGAATTCACTTCGGAGCCGACTTCGCGAGTGTCTCTGGAACGTCCGTGTGCAGCCCAGCTCCGGAAGTGAACAGCGCATTCGAGTGCTATCTCGGCAGCCGCTACTACCAGACACCGCTGTTTCAGTACGACGCAGCGGGCAACCCCACCCAGGTGATCAGCCAATACAACAACCCCGCGAGCCCGAGCTATGACCCGCTTCAAAGCGGACAGATCGGCTCGACGTTGGCGTTGAGTACATTGAGAGCCCTGGTCTCGTTCGAACACCTGTTTACGAGCAAGATCGGTGTCGAAGGGCGCGCCGGTCTTGCGTTCCGTGGGGCGCCGAGTTCCGGCACTGTCGATCTGCTGCACGCCGCCGTTCGTGCCAAGTACTGGTTCACTGGCACGGGGCCTGGCTTGCGCATTTTCGGCCTCGTGGGCGGTGGCCTGGCGCAAGTAGACGCCCAACAGTCGATCACGGTTCGCGAATTCCAAGGAGACAACTCTCCCGCATTCAACACGACCGCCTGCAATCAGACGCAGCCTTCCTGCGACCTCGCAGTGACCGCCTACAAGAAGCTCGGCACGACCTTCGTGACGGGTGGCTTGGGCGCATTCATGAACCTGGGCGGCCACGGTCCGAGCTTCGAACTGAACGGACGCATCATGTTCCCTGCTTCCGGTTTTGTGGTGCAGCCCAACGTCGGTTGGTTGATCGGATTCTAGC
Source organism: Polyangiaceae bacterium (assembly GCA_050298815.1). Classification (GTDB taxonomy): domain Bacteria; phylum Myxococcota_A; class Polyangia; order Polyangiales; family Polyangiaceae; genus SZUA-265. Next base: position 248,854 of record JBNKUV010000098.1, on the reverse strand, counting down.
GGCGTGACCGATCCCCATGCTGAGCTCAGGTGGCTGACAGAAGCGCTGCGCGGACACTTGGAGTGGGCGCAAATGACAGGCAGCATCGGCACCCCGCCGACGTCGGCCGAGTGGCTCGAACAGCGTCGAGAACAGTACCGGGCGTTGCACGTCGACTTGGACGAAGACGAACCACTCGGACGAAACGCGGAGCCACCGGCGGCCGACATCCCAGCCCAGGAGCCCGCGTCGGAACCGCTGAACCCGGGGCGCGCCCCCACCGAGGAGCAGGTGCCAGCGGCAGGCGACGGTCCACCGTCTGTCAGCAGCATAGCGAACGAACCTAGAGCCTCGAGGCGCCCACGCTCCGAGCCACCCACCATTGGACCATCGGAACCCACGACGTCCGCAGCGGCAGACAGCGTGTCGGCAACAGCGCCGCAGCCCCCTGCCCCCAAGAAACTCCTGCCGGAGGAGCGTGTACGACGCCTCGAAGCGCTGCAGCAGGAAGTCGCCGAATGCACACGCTGCGTGCTCCACGAGACCCGTACCAACACGGTCTTTGCGCGGGGCAACGGTTCGAGCGGCATCTGCTTCGTCGGCGAGGGGCCGGGCCAAGACGAGGACTTGGAAGGCTCCCCGTTCGTCGGCAAGGCGGGCCAGCTTCTCGACCGCATGATTGGCGCCATGGGCATTTCGCGGGATGACGTCTACATCTGCAACATCGTCAAGTGCCGACCGCCCAAGAATCGGAAGCCGCACCCCACGGAAATGCGCGCGTGCCGAGGGTACTTGCTAGATCAACTCGACGCGATCGAGCCGCAGGTGATTGTCGCGCTGGGCGCGACCGCCGTCGAAGGGCTACTCGGCCTGTCAATGGGGATCACACGAATGCGGGGGCAATGGCGTCTGTACCAGGGCAAGATCCCGGTGATGCCCACGTTTCACCCCGCCTACCTCCTGCGCCAACCGGGCGCCAAACGTGAGGTCTGGGAAGATCTAAAAGCAGTCTTGGAGCATGTCGGTCGCCAAGTCCCCAAGCGCAATAGCTGAGCCCGAGAGCGCGCTCAGTGGACGCGTTCTTAGGTGAGGTCGGCTCATTCCTGAGCGGCAAGCCAGCGCTCAGCCTCCAGCGCTGCCATACAGCCGGTGCCCGCAGCCGTGACCGCCTGGCGGTAAACCCAATCAGCCACATCCCCAGAGGCGAACACCCCCTCCACGCTGGTGCGCGTCGTGCCAGGTTGCACCTTGAGGTACCCGTTGTCGTGAACCTCGAGCTGCCCTCTGAACAGCTCGGTCAACGGTGTGTGCCCGATCGCTACAAACATCGCCTCCACATCGACCTGCTTTTGCTCACCACTCTTGAGGTCTTTGACGCGCAGACCCGTAACCGTTCCCTTGGAAGGATCGAGCACCTCCTCCACGACGTGACTGTATAGAATGTTGATCTTGTCGTTTTCGACGACTCGCTCCTGCATGGCCTTGGACGCACGAAATTCGTCTCTCCGGTGGATGAGCGTGACCTCACTGCACAACCCGGACAGGTACTGGGCCTCTTCCATCGCAGTGTCGCCACCGCCAACGACGGCCACGGGCTTGTTGCGGAACAACGCGCCATCGCACACCGCACAGGCGCTCACGCCACGATTCTTGAGGGCCTCTTCTGACTCGAGACCCAAATAGTTGGCGCGGGCACCAGTGGCGATGATGACCGACTGCGCTAGGTGAAGCTCGTTCTCGTCCTCACCCACCCAGACCTTGAATGGTCGCTGGGAGAAGTCCACCTTTTGCACATCCGCTGTGATGAACTCCGTGCCCTGTCGCTCAGCTTGCTCTCGGAACCGCTCCATCAGGTCTTGCCCCGTGACCGCCTCTGGGAACCCGGGATAGTTCTCCACGTCTGTGGTGAACATGAGCTGGCCTCCTGGTACCAGCCCGCCGGCGTTGAAGCCCTCGACGCACAGCGGCTTCAGGTTTGCGCGCGCTGCGTAGATTGCGGCCGTCAAACCTGCCGGACCGGAACCGATGATGAGTACTTTGTGAAGGCGCGGTTCAGACATAGCGTTGCGCTCTAGAACCTGGAGACGCCAGCGTCAATCCCGAATCGGGTTGGCTTTCAGCTTCGCTTTACCCTCTTTGACGTAGACCGTGAACTTCACTCGTTCGACGTTGTGCTGGGCGACGATGGCGTCACGATTCTTGCGCAGAGTTCCTTCGAACTTCTCATAGCTGAGGCTGTCCGTTGGCTCACCGCACTCCTGCTTGACCCGCACGAAGTCCTCATAGACAGAACGCCATTCGGCTTCGAGGGTTTCGCTCGCGTCGGCACCCAACATCCCGGCCTCCGGCATCGTTTTGGCGAGTCGCTGGGGTGGCTTGGGCAAGCGGCCGTCGGGCTTGGATTTCGGCTCGGGGACCTTGGGCAAGCTCGGCTCCGGCTTGGTGTTCGAGGCCGAATCCCCGCTCGACGGCTCTGGGAAGCTGAACGCGCTCATCGCCGGTTGATCAGGGATATCTCCAAGTACTTGCTGCAGATCGGCAGCCCGTCGTGAACCCCCACCTTTGGCTACCGCGTGATCGATACCGTCGTTGATCATGGTCACGAGCTTGCGATAGACGCCGCTCACCTTGCTCGCCTGCAGCTGATCGGTCGTCCCGCGTGCCAGATCGCCCAACGCGTCAGTGAAGCGGCGCAGCGGACGGGTGTGCTCCATGAACGAGAACACCATGCCCACGGCTATGCCAACGAGGGCTACCAGGATGACCACGAGCAGGTTCGCGTTCTCCTTGTCCTTGTCGTCTGCCGCTGAGAAGAACGCGAACGGCGACGCAATCGCCTTCGCCTCTCGCCCAACGACGTAGCCGGCACCACGTTGCCAAGCCTCGCCGGATAGGCGCGCATAGACCACACCGACGGTAGGCGACAGGTAGCGCACGCCGCTGCGCCCCTTTTCCTTGTAGTCTGGATCCTCTTCCAGCAGCTCGAGGTCCGTGATGATACCGTCGAGCTGCGAACGGTCGAACCCCTCGGGTGCTCCGGAAGCGAGCCGCTCTCCTTGGTGGTAGAAGGCCACTGCGGCGCCGGTGCGCGAAGCAATGTCGCGCGCAAATTTGTCGTCAATGATACGAAGACCGACAATCGCTCCGACGGGCAGATCGCCTGCTTGGAACTCGACGGGTCGAGCCACCGCGACGTACATCCTATCCCAGATGAACGTATCGTCCCGAATGTAGCCGTGCAGTGCATCTGCCACTGCGGGGTAGCCACCCAACTCGAAATCCGGATTCGCCCGAGACTGCTGAAATCCATATTGTCCGACGACCCGCCCGTGGGCATCCACGGCGAAGACGGCATCAAAGGAGTAGTCTTCCGGAACTTTTTGAACCAGCTTGGCGAGGGCTTCATCCGCTTCGCTCTGAGATTTCTTTGGAACTTCCGGAGCCCGGCTGGACTTGGCCAGCGCATCCGTGACCTTCGGGTTCAACGCAAACTGGATCAGCTGTGCTGAGCGCTCACGAGCGGTCGACCGCATGTACCAGGAGACGACCTGACTATCAGAGGATAGCCCTTCCGCCACGACCTTGGCCCCCGCACGATCGTACAGGCTCTGCGCCAAGTACAACATGAAAACCGCGCTGGCGAGTAGCAGCGAGAGTAGGACGTACCAGAATCTCGAAAGCAGCATCGCTTACTCCCCCTCCTTGGCGGCGGCGCCAGGCGCACCTTTCGGCGGGGTGAGTTGAATCGGCGCTTTGGACAAGTCCACCAAGGCATTCGGTCGCGTGATGTTCATCACGGGCGAAGCACCAACAACCTGACCAGTGAAGTACGCCTGCACCTTGAACTCGCCGACAGTTGGCAACTCCATGGTGAACGCTCCGTTGGTGTCGGGGAAGCCGAACGCGACCACGTTCGGTTCGGCCACTATCCACGTCCTGACGCTGGGGACTAGTTCGTCGCGAATCTCGTACACCCCCGCCGCAGGCACGGTCCAGATGCGTTCACCGCCGGGCTTGGTGTCGCCCGCGCCAAAGGTCTTGACGTCCTCTGCGTAGAGCCGGTGGGGAAAAGGATCGGTATTTTGGAAGTGTATTTCAGTGCCGGGTGTTACCACCAAAGTGACTGGCGTGGTGCGTCCCCCGCCGATCTTGACGCTGACCTTCTGCATCTTTGGCTGCGGGGTAGTCCCCACCAACGCGACGCAGACTTCCTTCGGGATGTATGGGAAAAGCTTGCGGTACTCGGCTTTGACCGTCGGTGACGGTTCTCGAAACGTGTACGCGTGCGAATCAGGCTTCTTGAACTCCGCCCAGACTGGGTTGAGCAGTTTCATGAAGCCGGTGACGCGCCCTTTCACCGGGGCGGCCCCCACTCCCACAGCGATAGCGATCACACCCAAGAGGGCGGCGCCCGCAACCAACCATTTGCCCTGAAGCGGCAAGCCGAAGAGTGTCCTCTGCATTTTCATTGAGACGGTAGTCGAGACGATGGCGCGACGGAAGAGCACGACCTCAAACCGAGGACTTTTCGTTCGAGGAGCGCGCTCGTGTAGGAGCCTATCGCACTTCCTGAAGTGAACCGGACGACGGCGGATCCCACCTCAATGCAGAACTACAAAAAAAGAACGGGCCAGCTTCAATGCCAGCCCGCTCGAGATCGTTCCGTACCGCTCGTCCCGATGGTAGTTATTTGCGAACCGTGAACCCCTAGCTACAGCTAGGTGGGAGTCTTGGTCGTAGCTTCCGGCTTCCCGGTGAACCGTTTCCGGGCCTAGCACTCCACTACACTTTCGACCCCCGGGTTCAATCGAGTCAGGGATTCATCTGTCGCGCCTGTCGAGGACTGCAGAGGGAACCCATCCAATGTATTTCCGGGAAGCGGCGGCGTCAACGACCAGCGGTGCGATGACGGCAGTCAGTGGGTTCCCCGCCCCGGATACGCACATCGGTCCGCTGACTCGAAACTTGGCCCCCTGGCACAAGTCGTGCCACGGGTGACAGAATGATGTCCACAGCGATCGATTCCGACGTCGCCAGCGACCTCGCCCAGAGCTCGCAAGGTGAGCTCTCACGGAGCGGCGGCTGCCCACAAGCGGACCAGCTCGTCGTCACCATAAGTTCACCTGCGGCACGCTGGCGGGGGGCGCTGAGCGAGTATGTCGACCAGTGCCTCGAGGCGGAACTTCGTGCTCATGGCGCGCCCCCCCGCAGCCCGTCGATCCCTCGCAACCTCGGGGACTCCCTCTGCCACCATTTGGAGCGTGCGGACAGGTTGGGCTTCGTCGGGCTGCGCCTGTTGCTCTCCGGTCTGGGACTGATTGCCGAAGCCGGAGTGCTCAACGCGACCGACAGCAATACGTTGCGTTGGTGGCTGGACGTCCAGGGACGATGGCCGGTAGTGGTCGAGGTGAGCCCCGACGTGGAACGCCTCCGGGCCTACTTGGCGCCCGTCAACATCGGAACCCTCGTGTGGGCCACCCACGGACACCAGGTCGCCAGCACTGTTGGCCGCTCGCTTTCCGAAACACCATTGTTGCCTATGGTCTTCGATCCGGACGGGCAAACCGAGTTGGACGAGTTCGACGAAGCCGGCGCCCCCTGCCCGTTTGCTGGTCAGAACGTCCACTCCGGCGACAGCCATACCCAGCTACGTGCCCAAACCGCCGAGGAGGAGTCCCCGCTTGTCTCTGCTCGTCCGGAAATGCCACCGCCAGCCGGCTTGGAGCTCGATGAGCTGGTGCTTTCCGGGGATGACCTCATCGACGATGAGGAACGGGAGCCAGCTTCCACCGCAGCAGCCTCACTGACCGCTCGAGAAACCGTTCTCGATGAGGCCGGGCGCCAAGATGGCGCTGCGCTGGCTGCGAAAACGCCAGAACCCCCATCTCACGCGCGCCCCCACACAGACGAGCGTTGTGCGCTGGTCGACGCGTTGCTGCCCGGCGTCGACTGCGAGGAACCAGCGCTACCAGAACCCAAAACACCCACGGCACCAGGCACGGTGGTCGCGAAGCGACGACAAGCAACGTCCACCGCCGAAGCGCTGCGCGAAGTCTTGGTAGATGAGGACTCAGCCGTTGAAGCGTCCGCGCCATCCTTCGGTCCGGGCGAAGTCCTTGACCACCACGGGGAGGAGAAAGCACACCTGCAGGTCTGGCGCGATAACCTCGACCGGGCACAAGGTGTCCAATCCTGGGAAGATCTGGAGCGGCTTTTCATCGCCAACTACCTACCGTTGATGCACGCGGTAGAGGCTGGACAAGCATCTGCCGCGGCAGCTGACAGCGTGGAGGTGTGGGCGAGAAACTTCGAACAGTGCTACGCCTCCGCGTTCTCGAATCTGCGCTTCGGCGGGCACCGTCCGACGATGGTTTGCGACATTCCCAACCTCGCCTTCCAACTGGCCCGTGATCTCGACTCCCCAAAGACACGATTGGTACTGGTGGACGGCATGCGCTTCGACCTGGGGCAGCGTGCACACGACAAACTGAGGCTGCAGTTGACCGGAGTGGCCCAGTGTGTCTCGAGAGGCGTGCTCTGGTCCGCACTGCCCGCGACAACAGGCGTGCAGCTGGAGCTTCTCGCCCGTGGCCCGACGGCGCTCCGCAATCTGAGCCGCGAAATCGACGAGAGTGCCTGGGTAGCGCGGGGCGCAGGTGCTCGTCGGCTACGCCCGATGAGGGTGGGTGGGCTCAACATGAGCAAGCTCGACATCCTCGAAGCGGAGTTCCGTGATATCGCGTGGACGCGAGAGCTGCTCGACCGCGGAGCGGCCGAGGTCGCTACCAGCGTTGGGCGCTATGTGCGTCAGCAACAACCCGGCACACTGGTCGTGGTCTTCAGCGACCACGGTTCGAGCGGCACCTACGACCAAGTGGACAGTGCGCGACCGGAACGCGTGCTAGTGCCCTACGACGCCTGGCTCGTGGGACTGGACAGGTAGCGCCCAAGCTATCGTCGAGCCCCATATCCGGCGTTTACCTCTTGCCCGAGCAAAAAAGAGGTAGCCAGCTCGACATGGCCAGGCGCTGAGCTACACTGTGTAATACGATTCGCACCGTGCCCTCGCGCAAGGGCACAAGCGTCTCCGCAACACCTACTTTCGCTCCGCCGCTTGCGGCGGGTATCGCCAGGAGGCGTACATGATCGGCCTGCCGCTAGGCCTTGTCTACTCGAACGCTGTCGAGTGGGTCGTGCACCGATATCTGCTGCACGGACTGGGCAAACGGAAGAACAGCATCTTCTCATTCCACTGGAGCAAACACCACAAGAACTCCAGACGGCACGGGATGTATGATCCAGACTACGAAAAGCCGCTCTGGGACATGCGCTCGCGCGGCAAGGAGGTCGGCGGCATCGCCGCAATCGTTGCTCTTCATCTTCCCCTGGCGAGCGCCGCGCCGTGGTTCACTGCAGCGGTCTGCTATGCAGGCTTCAACTACCTGTACCGACACGAGAAGAGTCATCTCGACGTGGAATGGGGCAAGAAGCACATGCGCAGCCACTACGACCACCACATGGGGAAGAACCAGGATATGAACTGGTGCGTAACGCGACCTTGGTTCGATTGGCTGCTGGGGACGCGCGAACACTTCATCGAGCCAGAGCAGTCTCTGCGGTCGGCTGTCTATCCGCGCGTGGAGACCAGCTCGACTGGATTCGAGCCGCCGACCAGAGCCGATCAGGCCACGCTTACCAACGTCGACGCACGCCGTTCTCTGGACCCCGCGAACGAAAACGAAAAGCAGGCCCCTTCGGTGCCCCCCGCGGCGTAGAGTTGCCGTAGTTCGCCACGCGTATCCCCGCGGGCGAACCTAGGCCTTGCCCGAAGTGCCGCCCTCGCGCTCCAGGTAGCGAAAGATGGTGCGAGGATCCACTCCCAGATCCCTGGCAGTCTGTGTGCGGTTGCCGTTGTTGCGCTCCAACACGTCCATCACGTACTGACGTTGGAAGTCCTCTTTGGCCTTCTCCAAAGGCACGATAGGTGCCTGCGCCTCGTCGCCCAGATCGAGGTCCTCTGCGTTCAACAGGTTGCGATCACACAGGACAAGCGCCTTCTTGATTCTGTTTTCGAGCTGTCGGATGTTGCCGGGCCAAGGGTACTTGCGGATGGCCATCAGAGCGGCGGGGCTGAACCCACGAACCGGACTGTTCAACTCGTCTGCATATTTCCCCAGCAGCGCTTTTGCGATGATGAACGTGTCATCGCCACGCTCGCGCAAAGGCGGCAACCAAAGGTTGACGACATTCAGACGGTAGTAGAGATCTTCGCGAAACGTTCCCTCCCGGACCATGTCTTCCAGGTTGCGGTTGGTCGCTGCGATTACTCGGATATCGCACTTCTCCGGTCGAGAGTCGCCCACGCGGTAGACCACACGTTCCTGAAGCGCACGCAGCAACTTCACCTGCAGGGACAGCGCCAGCTCGCCCACCTCATCCAAGAAGAGGGTTCCCGCGTTGGCCTGCTGGAACTTGCCCGGACGACTGGCAATGGCGCCGGTGAATGCCCCGCGAACATGTCCGAACAGCTCACTCTCAATCAGGTTCTCCGGGATCGCGCCGCAGTTGACGGTCACGAATGGCCCCGAAGCGCGATTACTGCGCGTGTGCAGCTCGTGAGCGATGAGCTCTTTGCCGGTCCCGGTTTCCCCTGTCACCAACACGCTGATGTCCGTGCCGGCAACCTTCTCCAACTTGCGGAAGACCTCGAGCATCGACGGGCATGCCCCGATGATCTCACCGAACCGCTTGTCGCTGAGCTCCTTCGTGAGCTTTTGCTTGTCTTCACGCAATGCTGTCAACAGCATCGCATTTTGCAGGATCAGAGATGCTTGCGCGGCAAAGATGACAAGCAGATCTAGCTGAGAACGCACGAACAGGTGCTTGATCGCGTCGTTACCGACATACAATACGCCGATGACTTCGCCCTGACTCTGCAGCGGTGCGCACATCACGCTGCTGAGCTGCAGGGCGACAACGCTCTCGCTCTTGCCAAAATTGACGTCGTTCAGAGCATCACTGACGATGATGGGACGTTTGGTGTCCACCACGTGACGCACGATACTGTCGCTGATCGAACCGGCGGCATCCTCTATGGCTTCCCGCTGGACATTGCGCATGACGCGTACCCGCAGTTGCGGTGTGCCCCCGTCGCTCGAGTCGACCATGAGTACGGCGCCTTTGGCGGCACCGGTCACTTCGATCACGCCATCCAGCAGAACCTCCAGCAGGTCGTCCACTGAGCGACTCGTCATGAGTCGCTCGCTGAACTCGAGCAGTTTCCTCAGGCCCGCGATCTCACTGCTCTGTTCAGGAGCATCGCTGCGACTGCGCGGCAGCTCACTGAACATGCTGAAGCCAAGCTGCGCATCCCCCAAGGTCAAGCGGTCGCCATCAACGAGACGACCGCGACGCTTCTTCTTGCCGTTGATAGTCAGCTCCGCACTACGGTCCAACTCCTCGATCTGAAAATCTCGTCCAGTAAAGACGACCTGAGCGTGGTGCTCGAGGAGCGTCGGGTCATCGATGTAGACATCGTTCCCCTCGCTACGCCCAATGGTCGTGACAGGCTTGTGTATCGCGAAAACCCGCGGGGATCCCGCCGCGGGAAAAAACCTCAACATCGCCATGAACTACGCCTAGTTTCCTCCGTCTGAACCCCTAGTCTTGCCCCCTCGGAACCGTTTCAGCAAGTGGTTCCAGCGCTGTTTGCGCGCTCCGAGCCGGAGAGCGACAAACGCGCCCCGCGCTTGCCTTGGTCGTGACAGGCCTTGGGGAAGCCGGCTATGGTACCCTGATGAGCAGATTGAGCTCGCAGCGAGGGGCAATGGGCCGACGGCGGAACTGTGGTTGGTCGGCGTTCATCGCACTCGTCATACCTCTGACGCTGACCATTTCTTCTTTTTTTGGGTGCGCCAGCCGGGAGAGCGCGGGTTTTGGGGCGATCAACGTCTTGAGTGCCGGCGTGATCAACGACCCAGCGAACAAGAGCCTTCGGTTCGACCTTCTGAAGTTCGGACTCGAGCAGTTCTGTTCGGAAATGCAACGCCGCGGCGTTGCCCTGAAACTCGGGGATGCGGACCCCAACATCGGTCGATTCTACGCCACCAGCTGCCAGTCGCAGGTCATCGACGAAGAACAGCGTCAAAGCGTCGTCGTGCGATACGCCGGGCGCGGCTTCGGCTGGACGAACGTGACCAAGCGAGTTGGATTCGAGAGCCAAGGCCTCGTGGAGTACGCCGCTGATTTTCAGATGCAGGGCGAGGCGATGTACATCTACTTCCGTCCTCGCAACGTCGATTCCACTTCCTTTAGAACGACGCTAGTGGAGTCACAACTCGCCAACACGGGTATTGCCATCACTGGCGTGCGCCCCGACGAGTTGGGTCAAAACATCGTGCAGAGCCAGCTACGTCGCGGGTTCACCGTCATCCGCTACTCAGAAACCGGGGAAACCGACTTCGCCATCGGCGTCGTCGCCTTGGGACAGCGGCCCTTCCATCCCTTCCAAGTGGTCGCTTCAGAGCGAAAGACGCTCGACAACGACCGAACCGAGGTGCACTCCGGCCAGCAGGACTACATCGGTGGCTTCACTGTCACCGACGACGATGGCGCCTTGTATCTGACGATGACCCTGGACGGTGCACCCGAAGTGGACGTCATGCTGTTGCCCAAGCCCATGGGCGACAGCATGATCAGCGCGTACACGACCCAACCGGGGCCGGCTGTGCCTCAGAGTTCCGCTTTTGGGGCGGTGCTGCGGGCTGGAACGCCGTTGCGGCAATACATGCCCGTGCCGCCCGGCTCCTACTACCTCCTAGTCGACCATACCGCGGCGGTGGGCCAAACCGCCCCGCCCAACGTCGCCTTCGACGACCGAGCGGCGCGCATCGACTACCTGATCCAAGCTGGGGACCGACCGTAGGCCCGGAGAGGATCTCGTGGCCGCCAAGGCTGGCGCCACGGCGGTTGCTCGTCTGGCCCCCGACGACTAAGACGCAGCGAGCCACAGTAATCAGCGTGCAACTGGTGCAGAAAGAAGACATCGTCCGGTACCTGTTCTGGACACTTTGGTTCGTGATCGTCCCTGCGGGCTTCGCGTTTGGTGTCGTGGTGTTGGCTGACAACTCCACAGCGCTCGGCCCGGTAGGCGACTGGATCCGTGACCAGCGCGTGCCAGCGGGGATCGTGCTGTTCACTTTGGCCGAGATGACGCTCTACTACTTCCGGCATTACCTCCCCTACGCGGACCCCCTGGGCAGCGACGTCCCCCAGGACATGTCCCGAGAGATGCGCCGCGAGTATGAGTCCGCAGTCCACCTCCTCGACGAAGCCAACCGCTTGAGGGAGCGACACGACAAGGCCATCAAGGCGGACGTGACGAAGGCTCACCGTGATCAGCTGGAGGTTGCGTTGGAGCAACTCCGCGCGGCCACCAAGCCCGAGAAGTTCGATGCGGAAGAACTGAGGACCGCGTTCACCAAGGCCCACGACCTAGTGGACCATCACTTGGCACCGTGGAGAAAAAGCGAAACGCGCGAGTACATCGAGTCAATTGGCATTGCTATTCTAATTGCACTGGCTCTGCGCGCCGTCGTCGTCGAAGCGTTCAAAATACCGTCGGGTTCGATGCTCCCGACGCTGCAGATCGACGACCACATCTTCGTCAACAAGTTCACGTACGGGCCTACCATCCCATTCACGAAGACACGCGTCATCGCTGATCTGCCGCCCAAGCGCGGAGACGTCATCGTGTTCGAGTTTCCCGATCCTGACCCAGCCCACCGAGGCGACGACTTCATCAAGCGTGTGATCGCATTGCCGGGCGACACCCTCGAGGCCAAACGCGGTCATCCGATCATCAATGGTTGGGAAGTGCCGTCCTGCAAAGTCGGTCCCTACCCCTACGGCAAGAACGATGGGCACGCGTCGCCCTACGGCGACCTATTCGTCGAGTTCCTCGGCGACATCGCCTACCTCACGCTCTACGAACAGAAGCAGATCACTGGGATGGAAGGACCCTTCGTCGTGGGCGACAACGAGGTCTACGTCATGGGTGACAACCGGCACAACAGCCACGACTCTCGGCGTTGGCGCAACGGCGACGGAGCTGGTGTCCCTTTCCAAAACATTCGCGGACGCGCAATGAACGTTTGGTTGCCCCTATCGCGGCTGATGGTACCGGTCATGGGGCATCCCGAACTGCCGGATAGGGTTCCCCAGGAGCTCAAGGACGGCGTCGAGCGGTGCCTGCGGGAGCGGCCCGCGCAGACAGAACCACCGCCGCCCCCCAAGCGCTGACGCCTCAGGAACTCGGCTGGCTAGGGGCTGCTCCGGCGCCGTTCAATGCCCAATCGCTTGCGGATGACGGAAGCATCCGTCGACTTGTGCCAAGCGGCAACGACAGTGAGCACCCAAGCCATGAAGATGACGGCGCCGCCGATCTGGAGGTACCCGCTCTGGGAAGAGAACAAGTAGTACCAGCCAAAGCTGAGGAAGACCTTCAACGCCGACGCTCCCGCGGCAAGATTGTAGGCGCCCAAAGCTCTCCGCCGCCAGTCGGCGAAGTCTTCAGCACTGACGTGGGTGTTCTGATCCGCCGGCGTACCGATGACTTCCAACCTCCGCATCATGGCGAGGGTCATGACCACCAACGCAACGACGTTGTCGATGCCAAGCGGGCCCGTCGAGTCGTCCTGCACGGTGGCTCGGCTCAGTTGGTGCTGACGACCGCGCCGAGTGTGCTCGTAAATTGCAGCGTCTCGTAGGTCCGGACCTGGCGTTGGAACACGTCTTCGTTGCTCAAGTCGAGGCGATTGTCCAAACGCAGAACGAGCCCCTCCACGGGTGCTACCTCGGCGGTCAGAGTGAATCCGTAGAGCATCAACTTCTCCACGTTGACGATGTAGGGGTCGTCGCCAGCGGTGGCTCGCGCATCCGCATCGCTCAACACTTCCGCGCGGAGGGCGCCAGCCCACCTTTCGTCAAACTGCATCCGCCCCGCGGCGCTCACGCCCCACCAGCTCTGGGTATCGAATCCGGGCAAGTTCTCGCCCATCACCGGGCCACTCCGGACACGGTCAAACCCGAAGTCAGCGTTGACCAAGAGCCCAAAATCCGAAGATGGGTTGAAACCGAGAACAATGTCGATCAAGTGCCTCAGCTCGGTGTTGGCGCCGCCAGCGTCGCGAGCGAGATCCGCGGACGAGTCCGGCAAGGCCGTGTTGCAATCGCGAGCGGCCGGGTCAAACGTATCTCCACCAAGGCAGTAGTCTTGGATCACTGCCCAATCGTCCTGTTCCGGCCCGGTGATGTACGCCAGATGGGCATCGAAGACAGGCCGCTCCCCTCCTCCGGCGAAGTTGAGCTGCAGGCCAAAGGTCTTGCCGAAGTTGTTGTCGACGCTGTTGTCCCAACCGTTCGCGAGCAGCCCTGTTAACCAGAACTGATCAGAAATATCGAAGTTGGCCCGTAGACCCGTGTGGAAGAACGGTTGCGCCAACCAGAACAGATAGCCGCGCGTGTAGTTGAAGTTCAGCTGGCTGTCGGCCGCTTCCGCGCCCACGATCGTGTCGAACTTTCCGAAGTCCAACGTCACCATGCCCCCTCCGGGCCGCCAGGTCGCGAACGCCTGCTTCACGTTCTCCAGGCCGTTGTCGACGTCACCACCGGCCAAACGAGCTGCGGAGGGCCCGAAGCGCAGCTCCAGGTTGCCGCTGAACTCATCAGTACCGTAAGCGAGGTTGAGCCCTCCCCAGGCGACCGAAAACCCGTTGTTGTGGTCGAAGGCCCTGAAACGATTTCGGCCGGCCTGAGGCTTTGGCCCCTTGAAGTTCATACTGAAGTAGGTATCCACAAACGCTCCCACCTTCAGCTGCTCGTACCAGGGAGGACCCGGTTCGTCAGCAGGTGGTGCAGGCACCGTTGGAGGCGGCTGAATGCCTATCGGAGGCGGCTGCAAGCCAACGCCAACCTGACCCTGAGCTCCGGCCTCCGCGGCGCCCGAGTTAGGCGTCGCTGGTTGTGGAGCGACTGGCTGAGGTGCTGGTGCTACCGGGGTAGGAGGCGTCGCTGGTTGTGGAGCGGGAACTGGTTGGACTGCCGGCGGCGATGCTGGCGCAGGCTGCGGTGCCACCGGCGGCGCGACCGGCGCGGGCTGTGGCTGCATGGGGACGGGCTGCGGCTGTGCGGCTGGGGGCGCTGGCGCAGGTTGCGGCTGCTGGGGCGGAAGGGGCGCTGGCGCGGTAGCGGTGGGAGGGGGCGCAGGTGGCGGCGGTGGTTGCTGCGCCACTGCCGCGCCTACCCAGAACGTGATCAGCGAGGCGGCAGTCGTGCTGAGGCCAGTTACACCGCGAGGAAGTCGTCCCATCAAGCAAATCTCCTTATCCCTGAAAGCTGCAAAGGCCCATCGGACCCGGACCTAAGCCGGAAGTCGGAGCAACCATGGGCGAGCGCAGCATAGGCACAGGGCATCGATACTAAGAAGGTTTTTTTCCAGGAGGTATCCGAGCCAACGAGGGCTCGGGGAATGCTCCGTCCACACGCGCTGGCATTTTGCAGCGCTCGATCGGCGGGGCGACGACCACCCTCTCCGCCGACGCAAAAACTCCCGACTACTGGGACAACCACACCCGACGTTCGGGGCTAGCCGCCGTGCCTGGGCAAGCCTATCGTCCCAATGTGAGCATTCTCATTACTTGGGCACTCTACACGGCGGCCCTGGCACTCGTGGCCGCCGTCATTCCAGGCTTTCAAATCAAGGGCGGACTGAAAGGAACGCTCGCCGTCGCCGCCCTGTTCGGCATCTTGAACTGGGCCTTGGCCTGGTTGCTCACCGCGCTGATCGGCTTGTTCACCTTGGGATTGGGCTGGATATTCAGCACCATCACGCAAACCATCGTCGTGGCCATCGTCCTGTCCGTCACCGACGGACTGACAGATAGGTTGAAGATCAAAAGCTTCTGGATTGCCTTGTTGGCGGCAGCCATCGTCAGTTTCACCGTCGCGTTCTTGCGAAGGTTCGTCTAATGGCCGCTGAGCCTTTCGCGGGAGCTCGCGTTCTGAGTCTGGAGAGCCGCCATGCGGCGGACATGACCGCATTGATCCGCAAGCTGGGTGGCAAGCCCGTCCCTGCACCCTCCATGCGTGAAGTCCCGCTGAGCGACCAGACGCACGCGATTGAGTTCGGGGAACAACTGCTCCGGGGCAATTGTGATGTGCTGGTACTACTGACGGGTGTTGGTTTCTCTGCGCTGTTCGGCGCGATGTGCACCACGTACCCCGAACGAGAGATCAAGGCCGCACTGTCGCGAATACTCATCGCGTGTCGTGGCCCCAAGCCCGTGCGCGTTCTCAAGGCCATGGGGCTTTCTCCAGCCGTCGTCGCTCCCGAACCGAACACGAGCAGCGAACTGCTCGCTGTCATGCTTGAGCAGATGAGTCTGACTGGTAAGCGCGTGTTCGTGCAGGAATACGGCCGACCCACCCCGGAGCTGACGGAAGGCTTGCAGCAGGCGGGTGCCGTCCCGATTGCCGTTCCCATTTACGCCTGGCAATTGCCTGACGACACGGGCCCGCTCCAAGCAGCCGCAGATCAGTTGTGCCGCGGAGAGATCGACGTCGCCCTATTTACGAGCGCTCAGCAAGTGGTGCACCTCCTGGACATCGCAGCCCAAACAGGCCAACGGGAAGCTGTCATTCAGTCTTTCAAGTCCAAGGTCGTCGTTGCATCCATTGGCCCGATCACCTCTCGGGCGCTGGTGGAAGTCGGGATCGACGTGGACACGGAGCCGGCTCACCCCAAAATGGGTCAACTCGTGACGCACGCCGCGAGCCGCTGGAAAGAGCTCGCCGCAAACAAGCGGGCCTAGCAGACTAGCGAGAACTACCCGGGGGCCCCTCGCGAGCTCCCGCTTCGTCGATGGCGAAGAATTCGATGATGCGATCCCGCTGCGCGTGAGCATCCCTCCGGCCCAGCTCGATGAGCTTCTCCGCGTACGCCCCATCAAAGAGGAGGTACGTCGCCCAGTCCGCCTCCCAGGTGGCATCTGGGCGGGCAGCTTGCTTAAGTAGGTACCGCGGCAACGCACCGATCTTGTAACTTGCGATGTGTTCTCGCAGGTGGACGTTTGCCAGCTCGCCGACGTCGACGCTGGGGGAGAACACCAGCTTCTCCAGCTTGCGATACGGTGCGCCTCGGGTGCGCCTCATCACCTCCTGCACCTGCGCTAATTCTCCAGGCGGCAGTGCCTTGTCCAAGGCCTCGATGATTTCGTTGAAGCGCTCCAAAACGTCCAAATCGTACTCAAACGGATCGTCCAGCAACGCACTGAGCAACCGACCCGCCAACATGGGGAGCGTCGGTTTCTCCTTCAGATGCACTTCGTGGTGGTCGCGATCGTACTGGAGTGAGATCACCACCAGCCGTTCAGCACCTGCGCGAATTGCGGGCGAGACCGGAGTGTTGAAGCGCACACCGCCGTCACAATAGAAATTGTCCTCAATCCGCTGAACGGGAAACACGAACGGCATCGCGGAAGACGCTAGAATGTGCTCCGGTCGCAGTCGTCCGTGCCACTCCGTGCGAGATGGGTCGCGCGTGGCGCGGACTTGGACGTCGGGGTTGCATTCGGAGAAAATCGTCGTGCGGAGACTACCGACGTCAAACGCTGCCACGAGCGCGGCTCTCACGATACCGGCCTCGACGTTGGCGTGCAGGTCATCGAACGACAGGTGATCTTTCACCAATGCTTGCAGTGGTTTTGCGTTGAGCAGCGCTTGAGAGAACCAGTTGAGGGAGATGCCCCGCAATCGCTGCTCATTGCGCATCTTCAGGTGGGCGTTGATCCCCAACCCCGCCCAGACTTTCTTGAGGTGATGGACTGACATGTCCCCTCGGTGGGCGTTGGCGGCGAGAAACATGGCGTTGATCGAGCCAACGCTGGTGCCAGAGTAGATATCGAACGGGGAGACGTCGCGTTCAGAAAGTTCGAGAATCTCGACAATCGCTTCGACCACCCCAACGGCATAGGCTCCCCGAGCTCCACCGCCCGAGAGGATCAACGCCGTGTTTCCTGACCTTCTTGCTTGCCTCACGCTTGGCCCGAGTATCGTGTGACAAGTGCTGCGGAGACAAGAACGAGGTGAATCGGTAGATACTGCGGTGTCAGAAAGAACCGCTCACGCTCACGCCGTAGGCGTTGTGTCCCATTTTGGCTGGAACGACGACGGGCTGCTCCAACACCAACTGGCGTGTCTTCGTCCCCCATCCCACCAACAAGAGGGCCGCTCCAGCCGTCTGAACGAGCCCATCGACGAGCAGCACCGTAGCGCTGCGCGCCGCGGCTACGATTTCCTCAGAACATTCCTCGGTGGTGCTCGTGTCTAAGACCGGCCCCCCACAGGTCACTTCCTGTTGCGACAGAGCGGCGAATGGTCCAACCACGGGAACGAACACCCAACCACTCCCCGGGTCGTCCTGACTCGGCCCAGTGATGATTCCAGCAATGTAGGCTGCCGACAGCATCAGACCACCTCCCCACATCAAGCCGGTATTTGAGCGCTCCTCCAAACGATAACCCGCTGGAACGGGGTCACCCGGTTCGTACGGCAAGCGGTAAGGGCGCTGCTCGGATACTCGGCGAGGTTCGGAGGCCACGTCGTGACCAGCCACGAGGGACGGCACGTCGTCCTTTGGTGCGGCCTGCACTGCCGCGCTGGACGCGCCCCTCGTTGGGCGCTCGCCAGTCGGCGATGGCGCGTTCGATGCGGCATCGGGCGAAGCCGTCTTGGACCGAGGTGACGCTGAAGCTTGGGAACCAGGCGCAGTCGCTCTTGGTTGTGGGCCTGCGGTGCGGGGTGGCGGAGGGGCTTGGGGCAGAGGCGGGGGATCGGGCGCGGCGGGTGGTGCGGACCCAGGGAACGTCGCCTCGCTCTGGGCGAGCGCCGCTCCCGTTAACCCCCAATAAACACCCGACGCCAGCCCCAAGGTCAGAAGCGCGCGCACAACGATACCGATCACGGTTCAAAGCGTAGACTACGAAAGCTCGAAGGGCCAGCCCCGCACGACGAACGCCTGTGTTGCACCAGTGCTACGAACCAGCAATCCACCGATACATCCGAGCGGCCCGACCACTGCGACCTGACTGCCACGGTTCGACGTTGGTCCGGCGCAGGCGTCGGCATCTCAGTTTGCCTACCCCTCCCTCCCCTGCTCCGCTGTCGCCGTCCGAATGCCTTGGCTCCAGGCAAGTGAGCTGCCCGGTCGGCGACGCCGCGCAAACCCCAACCGTTTCCCGTCAAGAGCTCGTACGCAACATGCCAGGACTACCCCCGGACCGACCCGAGGTGCGGTGATGGGGCCGTGTGAAACCAGCCTTTGACAGCAGACAGGCGGAGCCCAACAATGTCCGAGTGCCCCGCATCTGGCGAGGGCAGTTACCACGGGCAGGGCATGACCAACACGAACTCAACCGCCTCGAAAGAGCACCCGCCGAGCAACGCCGCGATGGGCCCAGAGGGGTACGACTTCGGCGAGGCCCGCTTTGACTTGGATGACCCCGACGACCGGGAAATCCTGCGTTTCATCCTGTCACAGGCGCTGTATGGCGAAGCAACGGGGGTATACTGTGGCAAATCACTCTACGCTGCGCGCTCCCTCGAAGCCGCTCAGTTCTACGTGCGCCAAGCCAAGCAGGAACTCGGACACCTGAAGCTATTTGCCGACATCTTGCGTGACCTCGACCTTCGACCTGTGCCAGGTCACTGGGCACTCAAGCTGTTGTCGTCACACAACAACTACTATCCGCTCAAGGTGCTGATGGAGCATGCGATCGGCGAAGGCATGGTGCTCGATGTCTTCAAGGAGGTCCTCTTGCAGACGCTTCCGGATGACGATCCCCGGGTGCCCCCCATCAAGAAGAAGCTCAAAGTGATCTGCAGGGAAGAGGAAGAACATGTCGCATGGGGCGAAAAAGAGACGACCCGCATATTGCAACAACAGCCTTACTTACGCCCCGCGTTCTTCGGTTTGGTGGAGTTGCAGCTTGCGGTGATGCCCGCACTCGTACGCCAGTTTGGAAAGGGGTTCGATCAGCATCCCGTACTGCGACAACTGCCGGCCTTCCTCGAATACGTGCGTGACCGAGTACGGCAACAGGGGCAGCGACTTGGCTACGTGCCCGACGAGCCACCGTCGATCGCTCGACGCGCGGCCTCGATGACGCTCGGGGTCGCACTGTATGCGCGCAGCCAGTTTTCACGCTCCAAGTCCACCTTGGAACAGACCTATCTGTCGGAGCTCGGCTTCGGCACCGACTAGACGACAGCTCCCGCGGGTTTCTGGCTGCGGGCTACCTGTCGCCAATGCTGCACCGCCGCGGGAAGCCCGCAAAAACGCGCTTCGTCCATTGCCGGCAAAGTCGAGGTCGACTTCGTGGCCCAAAATAGCAGTGGGCCTTTGCGCTCACTAGCGACGCGGATCAATCCCGCGGCCGCCTTTGCGCTGTACGTCGTGTCCAGGCCCGACCCAAACTCACCCAAAGAGGCTATCGCCGAGAGCCCAGCTTGCGTCACACGCCCATACCCAGGCCCGATGAAGCGGCCATCGACAACCAGCGTGCTGAGCAAGTCAGTCCACCCCCAGGTCAACGTGGGGTCCGCCGTCAATTGCGCAAGCAACGTCACGGTCGCGCGCGCTAGCGCCACGACCCGGATCGGGCTGGTCACCGGCCACGGAGTGACGCGCACCGCGTGAATCAGGGGCACGCCTTCGACGAACCCGATGCCCAAACGTTTGGCCAGGCGGAACCCAACGAGCAAGCCCGCTGTCGTGCACGTCGAACCTATCGGTAACACCACACAGCGCGGTCTTGGCAGCTGCCCGGCGTCTACCTGCAGCGCTAACTCGAGAGCGGCAGAGACATAGCCGAGTGCACCGAAAGGCGTGGCTCCTCCGGGCGGCATGACAAAGGCGTTTCCTTGACGGCGCCAACGCCAAAGCCCCAGGGGTAGCAGAGACCAGTGCGGCACAAAACGAGCCTCGTCGGTCAAGGTAGCCGCAACCTCCAAATTCTCAACGGCCGCGATGGAGTGCGGCTGCGGCGAGAGCAGCACCCCAGACCGCAAACCGAGCCTCGCAGCGTGCACGACCGTGGCCACGGCATGATTGGACCCGTAAGCGCCGGTGGAAACGACTTGCTCGAACCCAGTCTGCAGGGCCTGCCCAAACAAGACTTCCAACGTCCGCACCTTGTTGCCGCCGTAGGCATCCGAGCTCCGGTCATCCCGCTTGACGAACACCTCGCGACCGGAAAAAACCGCCTGTTCGAAGCGTTCTACCGGCGTGGGGAAGTACCCTAAGTTCGCCATCGGAAGCCGCTCTGTCAGTCCCAGAACTCCTAGCAACGGACGGTCAGTGGTCAGGCGGGCTCTAGCTTCGTCTCGCATCGTCGTCCGCCACCATCAAATCGCCACTCGACAATAGGCTACGCGTAGCGCTTCGATCATGATAGTCCCCTGTGCATGGAGGAACGCATCGCGATGTCTTTTCGAAGCACGATACTTCGTACCACGGTCACGACCGTGTGCTCCGTCGGCGTGCTGGTGGCTTGCGAAAAACCGCTGCCCCCGGAAGAGCCCGCCACACAATTGGAGCAGCCAGCCGAGCCCGTCGCCGTCGAGGTGACGTCGACACAAGATCCGCCGGCGCCCACGGAGCCAGCGACGACGGACTCCGGCAAGCTCGTCTTCAAAGACGTCGGGCTGATGACCCCCGAGAGCGTGCTGTACCACGAGGCCACGGACACGTACTTCGTCTCCAACATCAACGGCTCTCCAGTTGACGTGGACAACAACGGATTCATCAGTCAGCTGAGTCCGGATGGCAGCGTCAAGAACCTGAAGTTCATCGCAGGAGGAGCCAACGGTGTCGAACTGAATGCCCCGAAAGGCTTGCTAATCCAAGGCGACACCTTGCTCGTGACAGACATCGACCACATTCGCAGTTTCGAGCTGGGCTCAGGAAAGCCAAAACAAGCGTGGAAGTTCCCGGCAGCAACGTTCTTGAATGAGCTCACTGCGGACGCATCGGGCGTGGTGTACGTCACCGATTCGGGACTGAAGATGGGAGCCAGTGGGCTCGAGCCAAACGGCACAGACGCCATCTACAAGCTGCAGGAGGGGAAGATCAGCACGGTGGCCAAGGGCGACGAGCTCGCAGGTCCGAATGGTATCGCTGCCACGGCTGAAGGGCTTCTCGTCGTGACGTTCGGAAGCAACACCGTTACCCTCTACGACCCCACCGGCAAGCCAGGGCAACACGCCGAACTTCCGACGGGGGGCTTGGACGGTCTGGTCCCTTTGGCGGACGGCACTTGGTTGATCTCCAGTTGGCAAGGCAAGGCCGTCTACCGGGGCAACTTCCAAACGCCGTTCACGGCTGTAGTATCGGATGCCACGAGTCCGGCTGACATCGGCTTCGATACGAAGCGCCAGCAAGTACTCGTGCCACTGTTCCTAGTCAACGAGGTATGGGCCGTGCCGTTGCCCGCCGCTCTTGCTGTACCGACGCCCGCTGCCGCGACCCCGCCAGCACCAACGGCTCCGTAGTCAACGACAATTGACCGCCGATCCCCCGCATGAGTTCCCTGTTCGCTCGGGCGACCTAGGCCCACGCTTGCTCGGACCGTTCCTGGCGCTCAGCACGACCCTTCACAACCCGGTCTCGACCCCGACGTTCGCCGACGAGACCGTTCCAAGCGCTCGGGTCGACCTCGACAGGCGGCCACCATCACCGTCCCCCGCGGTCGGTTGACCTCGACGTTCGCCGACAAGACCTTTCCAAGCGCTCGGGTCGACCTCGAAAAGCGGCCACCATCACCCTTCCCCGCGGTCGTGTTGACCCCGACGCGCGCTTGCAAGACCACACCCCGCGCTCGTCAGCGCGCTCCCCTCGGTCGGCGTGGGCCCGACCATCGTTTGCCTCGATCGGTTGCATCGCTCCCGTCATCATTGTCTTCGCTCTCGAGACCGCTTCGAGACCTCCGTTCTAGCTGGCGGCACCCTCGTCGTTGCCGGACGTGCTCAGCTCCTGAGCTTTCCAAAATCGATTTGAAGCTTGACGGAACGCCACCGTATGAGAACATGCCGGCCGTGCTCATCTCATTGTCGTTCACTGGCCGCTGGTGGCGCCTTGGCGCGCAGCCTACCCTGACTGAAGTCGGGGGCCCAGAGTGGGCGCTGTCTCGAGACTGACTCATACATTGCGCAGTCGAGAGAGCCAGTGAGTCAGCGGGCCGCCCGAGTCGAGGCGGCCCGTCGTCGTTTGTACCACCACCCCCCGTAAACCTCGCGAACCTTCAACACAGCATCCGTCTCGGGAGCCTCCCATGTCACTGTCCACTCCCCTCGCCGAATCTCATGCCTACGTCACCGAGGGCGGTATCAGCATCATACGCACTAGCGAAACTGTGGACGCCACACGGGCGGTCGCTGAGCTGGTCAAGCAACTCGACTCCAGACGCGGTGTACTACTCTCGTCGGGTTACGAGTACCCAGGACGCTACAGCCGCTGGGACATGGGATTCGTGGACCCGCCGCTGTGCTTCTCCGCGAAGAATCGCGAGTTTTCGTTGGAAGCGCTCAATTCGCGGGGGCAACTGCTGGTACCGACAATCGCCGGTGTGCTCGAGCGCTGCGCCGCAGTCGCCACCGTTACTTCGTCGGGAGGACGGATCGAAGGCCACATCGTCGAAACGACCGAGCGATTCGCCGAGGAACGACGCAGCCGCCAGCCGTCGGTTTTTTCGGTCCTCAGGGAGCTACGGACGCTGTTCAGTTCGAGCGAGGACCAGCACCTCGGGCTCTATGGTGCGTTCGGCTATGACTTGTGCTTCCAATTCGAGCCGATCCCCCTAGCTCGTCCACGCCCCGCCGATCAGCGTGACGTGGTGCTGTACTTGCCGGACAACCTAGTCGTCGTCGACCGGCAAAAGGAGCGCGCCTCGCGCCTGCTCTATGACTTCGAGGTCGCCGGCGAGTCGACCCTGGGCCGAGAGCGAGAAGGCACCATCGAACTGTACTCTCCGGCCCCGGATGCCGAAACCGATTGCGACCATCACCCCGGCGAGTACGCCGACAACGTTCGCAAGGCACGAGAGTCCTTCAAACGTGGGGACCTCTTCGAGCTGGTTCTGAGCCAGACGTTTCGTCTTCCCTGCCCCAAACCACCTTCGGCCATCTTCCAATACCTGGAGCTCCACAACCCGGCGCCTTATGCGTTGTTTCTGAATCTCGGCAAGTCGGAGTACTTGGTGGGCGCCTCGCCCGAGATGTACGTACGCGTGGATGGCAAACGCGTAGAGACTTGCCCGATCTCCGGCACTATCGAGCGAGGGAAAGACCCCGTGCAGGATGCCGAGCGCATTCGTGAGCTGCTCGCCTCCAAGAAAGACGAGTCCGAGTTGACGATGTGCACCGATGTCGACCGCAACGACAAGAGTCGGATTTGTGAACCCGGCAGCGTGAAAGTACTTGGACGGCGGCAGATCGAGCTGTACTCCAAGCTGATCCACACCGTCGACCACGTGGAGGGCACGCTCCGTCCAGAGTTTGACGCGTTGGATGCATTTCTCACCCACACCTGGGCTGTCACTGTCACAGGCGCTCCCAAGCCGGCTGCCATCGCGCGCGTAGAGCGGGACGAGAAGTCGCCAAGAGCCTGGTACGGAGGCGCGATCGGAATGATAGGTTTCGATGGGCGCCTGAACACTGGCTTGACCTTGAGAACTGTCCGACTGCACGAAGGCAAGGCTGAGGTCCGAGCCGGCGCCACCCTGCTGTACGATTCGGACCCGGACGCCGAGGAACGGGAGACACGAGTCAAGGCATCGGCGTTTCTGGATGCCGTCCGGCACGGCACGCAGGTCACCGCCACTGCGACGTTGAAGGTGTCCGGCGGAGAAGGCCACAGCATCTTGCTGGTGGACCACGAGGACTCGTTCGTCCACACGTTGGCCAACTACCTGCGCCAGACGGGTGCGAATGTGACGACGCTCCGGGCGGGTTTCGAGCCAGCCGCGTTGGAGCAGGTGGCTCCCGACATCGTGGTGCTCTCCCCAGGCCCGGGTTCACCTCGAGACTTCAAGCTATCCACAACCATTGCACAAGCTCTGGACAGGGCGCTGCCCATCTATGGGGTCTGCCTGGGATTGCAGGGCATCGTCGAGTACTTCGGAGGGCAACTGGGAGTCTTGGACTATCCCATGCACGGAAAACCCTCGCTGGTGAACACCGTCGCGGATTCGCCGATTTTCACTGGAATTCCCAGCTCTTTTCAGGCTGGGCGCTATCACTCCCTGTTCGCACGCCGCGAGCACCTGCCTGAAGAACTAGCAGTGACAGCGGAAACGGAAGATGGTGTGGTGATGGCGATAGAGCACCGACGGCTGCCGATCGCCGCCGTCCAGTTCCATCCTGAGTCTATCCTTTCTCTGGGCGGGGATGTGGGGCTACAACTACTCGATAATTCGCTCCGGTGGTTATCCAGCCGCCGAGCTGGTGGAAACCTGACCTAAGCCATAGCCCCCCGCTCAATCGGGAACAGGGGCTATGCCCCATTTACTTTCGCCGGATCCTCAATAAACTTCCGGCCCATGGGGGAAGTCATGATCCAAGTCGCGTACTTGAGGCGTATCGTCCAAGCACTGGATCGACTCACGGGTGGGCGGGCGTCAGGCGAACTGCGGAGCAAGCTTCAAGGAGACGCGCTCAGCCTGTACCTGAGTCCAGAGCTGCAGTCGGGTGCGCCAACGAGTCGTGTCAGTTCGGAAAGTGCGGGTACACTCCTGCTAGCCATGGATGCCGCCCTCGGCGATGGCTCTGGGGCGCTCTTGAATCAAGTAGGTCAAGAGCTTGGCAACCGTTTCTTTGCGACGCCGGCCCGAGGGCGCCTCGACGTATGGACCTCGATGCGACAGGTCAGCAACGAGTTGACCGCGTCGTTCTCAGGCGGCGCCGTGCAATGCCGAGCGGACCGGCATGCGGAGGGGCTGGAGCTGTTCATTTCGGTGCCGGGTCAGCCACGCGCCACTCGTGCCCTGCGGTACCTCGCCATCGGGTACCTTCGGGCAGCGTTCACCTTTGCTTTCGAAGCGACGAGTATTCAGCTCCGCGTGGTGGGCGAAACCGTCGGCGACCGCGCCTCCGTAACTGCCCGGTATCGCCAGCTGAGCAATGCTGAACCCCTCACGCCCCCGCCGCCGAGTTCCGTTCGAAGTCCCAAGTCGGCGTCTCCGGCGGGCCGCAGTCAGCGCTCGTTGCCATCGATGCGTGCGGTCTCAGTCGCAGATGAGGTGGATCGCATTCTGAGACACGCGCCACGGGACGGTCGCCCCAAGGTCCCCAAATCGGGGTGATTGCGCGCCTCTCCCCGCCGGTCGAAGCGTCGATCCGTCGCGGGCCGCTCGGGCCAGCACCGTTTGGCGGCCTCGCAGCGATGCCGGCAGAACCTCAAATACGCAGGGAGCCGTCACCTGGGCTTCCTTCGGTTCGACATCATCCAGCGCCGGGTGTAGTGGTCTTGCATGGCAAGAACTCCCTCGAACATGCGCGAACTGGGAACGCCACTGCCCGAGTTCGAACTGATGGACGTTGCAAACGACATACTCGTCCGGAGCGCTGAGCTTCACGGCGCTGTCTGCGTCGTAGCATTCATTTGCAACCACTGCCCGTTCGTGATTCACCTCAAACAACAGCTGGCTGACTTCGGACGATTCTGTAGGGAGCACGGCGTCTCGATGGTGGCCATCAGCTCCAACGACGTTGCGACCCATCCGGCAGACGCGCCCGACAAGATGGCACTCGACGCTGAAGAGTACGCGTATCCCTTTCCCTACCTCTACGACGAAGACCAAGACGTCGCTCGGGCCTTCGATGCCGCGTGCACTCCAGATTTTTTCGTTTTTGATACTGATGGCAAGCTGGCTTACCGCGGGCAGTTCGACGACAGCCGCCCGGGCAACGGACTGCCAGTGACAGGGAGCGATCTTCGTGCGGCGGTCACCGCATTGCTTGGTGGACAACGACCATCCGCCGAGCAGAAGCCAAGCATTGGATGCAACATCAAGTGGAAGCGTTGAGTCTGTTGTTGAGCGATACCAGCCTTCGTTCGAGGTCCGGCGTGGCCGTCTCGTAGGTGATCGCTAGCTGGTGTGGCCACAATCCGTCGGGGTCCTCGAGATTTTCTGTCACGCGTACGACTCTGGCCACGATGTCGAAGTCATGGTCTCGCTCGAGTGGCAAACAGACGCGCAGCGCCAACAACTCGCCGACCACCGGTCGTCCTCGAGCCAAGAGAAGCATCCCGGTCGCGCTGGCATCGTGGGTGATGGCTACGCCACCCGGCAAGCCATCCGTGTATACGGGCACCCACAGGCGGTAGCGTTTACCTGCTCGACGCTCGAAGAGTTTCATCAACGCCAGAAGCGCCTCCCTCGCATCGGCAAAGCGCTGCGCGGGGTCTCGATTCACTGCGCGCAAGAACCAGTCGTCGAAACCAGCCGGGAGCGTCGGCTCCAAGCCTAATTGGGCAAGACGCTCAGTCGCTGGAGCGATTGGGTCGCGTACCAACTCCATCGACAGCTTGATCATCGAGCTGGGCCCATGAGCGTTGAGCCAGTACATTTTGCCGGTGAGTACGTAGAACGTGAGCAAGCCCAACGCCCACACATCCGCGGTGGGTTGCGGCACGTCATCCATCCGCGTTTGTTCGGGCGCGGTCCACAGCGGCGTGCCTTGGCCGGGCGATGTGCTGATGGCTGTTGCACTCGAGAGCGACTTGGCGATCCCGAAGTCGAGCACCTTCAGCAGGGGCGCGCATCTCCCACCCGAAACGATGATGTTGTCCGGTTTCAGGTCCCTATGCACGACACCAGCAGCGTGAGCTGCGCTCAAAGCTGCGAACAGCTGACCGAGCAACTCGACGGCTGGCCCCGGCTGCAATGGAGCGTGCGCCTCCACGAACTCCGAAAGCGACCGACCGGGTGCGAGCTCCATGGCCAGCCACCGCTGGTCGCTTGCCTCGTCGTGCCCTGCTCCCAACACGCGAGCGACATACCGACTGTTGATGCTCATTCCGGCCCGAGCTTCGCGCGCGAAACGATGCACGGCTTTGGGGTCGACACTCAGAACTGGGTGCATCAGCTTGAGCGCAACCTCCAGGCCCGCTCTGCTTCGAGCCCGATAAACAACCCCCATGCTTCCCGCCCCGAGCACGTCGACGATCTCGAACCCCTCGGCGAAGGTGTCTCCGGCAGCGAGGCGGTTCTGAGGCATTCCAAGAACTATACTCGACAATCACGCGCGCTTCGAGCCGAGGAGCCACTAGTGGCTAGCCGCGGCAGGCGCCTGCCCCATAGGACGACAGAGCTTGACGGCCAATGCCGATGTGCTACTGCTCCCATCTATGAGGTCACTTCTGACGTTCAGCTGCCAGGCTGCAACCAGCCTGCGCGCCGCCCGAACCACCTGTTCGGCGGCCGTCTGTTGATGTCAGTTCAGTGAACATCCCACAACAGTGTGCCGCCCCAGGGCGGCTCTCGGTCATTGGCGGGTCGCCCTCGAAAGGAGACGCCAATGACGACCGAAACACCGAGTTTGATGTATTTGACCGACCGCCCTCTCCCGATCATGGATCGGGGCGCAGGGTCCTGGCTCTATGACGAGCAGCAGCGTGGTTACCTAGACTTCATGCAGGGCTGGGCCGTCAACGCGCTGGGGCATGCTCCACCAGAGCTGCTGCACGCCATCTCGACGCAAGCAGAGAAGCTACTGACGCCAAGTCCGGCCCTGCGTAATCGACCGCGCGAAGAGTTGGCTGAGAGACTCTGTGCCGCGACGGGACTGAAGCGGGTTCACTTCTGCAACAGCGGTGCGGAAGCCAATGACTGCGCGTTGAAACTGGTCCGCAAATGGGGGCGCGTACACAAGTCCGGGGCGTTCAAGGTGGTAACGACCTTGGGTGGCTTTCATGGCCGCACCCTCGCCACTGCAGCAGCCAGTGGCAAGCCAGGGTGGGACGCGATCGCTCCCCCGAACTTGGAAGGCTTCGTCAAGGTTCCGTTCGGCAATCTGGAGGCCATGGCCAATGCGATCGATGAAACGACGTGCGCGGTGCTGCTGGAGCCAATTCAGGGGGAAGCCGGAGTCATCGTCCCTCCCCATGGCTACCTTCAGGGCCTGCGACAATTGACTCGCGAGCGCGCAACACTTCTGCTGCTGGACGAAATCCAAACGGGCTGCGGCCGCACCGGCACATTCCTAAACTGTCAACAGCACGGCGTGCTGCCGGACGTGCTGACTTTGGGTAAGGGCTTGGGTGGGGGGCTCCCGATTGCCGCGGTGTTGGCAACCGAGGAGTGCGCATGTTTCACACCCGGTGACCACGGGGGAACGTTCGGAGGTAACCCACTTTCGTGCGCGGTTGCCCTCGCCCTTCTCTCGACGATCAGCGTGCCTGGCTTCCTTGCGTCGGTAAGGGACCGCGGACGCGAATTGTCGGCGGGCCTTCACGACTTGAAGCGGCGGTGGTCCCTCATTTCGGAGATCCGCGGCGCTGGCTTGTTGTGGGCGCTGAGGCTCGAACGTCCGGTGGCGCGGTCAATCGCAGATGCGTGCTTCGAGACAGGTCTCTTGATCAACGCGCCTCACGCGGACACGCTCCGTTTCATGCCGCAACTCCGAGTCTCCGACGAGGAAATCGGGTTGATGCTGGCCCGACTAGAGGCGGCACTGCTGGTCGTGGACGGTGCTCAACCACACTGCACCGCCCCACCCCGTGAAGAACTTCAGTAAGGTCGTAGTGCCGTTGGCAGCTTTGGAGCGCGATTGTGAGCTTCGTGGGGAAGCATCCCGTGCGGCAGTCGTAGATCCGTTCGACACTCAAGCACTCGTTGCGTAGGATCTCCGCATGCGTCCGCTCCAAAGCTGCCTCGCCGCGTTGTCACTGCTCGCGGTCACCACCCTGGCCTGGGCAATAGGACGGCAGGACTTCGAAGGGCGGCCAGCGAATTTTGCTCCCGGTGCTCAAACTGGGGCGGCCGTGTGGACTGAAGCAGATAGGCTTTTTGTGGAGTTCTCCGCGACCACCACGGCCTCTTTCTCTGGAAAGGTCTGCTCGCGAGCCCCGTTGCTCGGACTGAAGCAGCACGATCTGGAGCCTAGTGACAGCGTGAAGGTTGGTCCCAAACAGCGCTGCGTGTGGCTGAAGCTGAGCACGGGCTCTCGCTTGGCTGGCTTCAGCGTGCTGCTGCCTAGCGACACGGTCATCTTCGACCTGCGATTGGGCCGTCACCAGCTACCGCCAGCAAGCATCCACATCGGAAAACTGGGAGCGCACCCGGACTCCAGCCCGTTCGCCCTCCCCCGCTGACCCGAACGACGCAACAACCAGATAGGCGGTCGAGTTTCTTCTGGTCCGTTGCGAGAGCGGATTCCGCCGCAAACCGAGCAGGTGCGTCGTTCCGCTCCGCAACTATCGTGTTGGCTTGAAGAGTACGGAGTAGCTGACCACCGTCGCGCGCTCTGGCGTGGGGAACTTGACCTCACCCAGCGCACCGATCACGCACATCTGGAAGTCCTTGCCTTTGAGCCTGGTGCGAAAATCCTGGATCTTCGGTCGCCCACCCTTGGAGCCGATCAGCAAGTCCACCCCGAACGACGCCTGTATGGTTCGGTCCTTGGCAAGCAGATGACACTCTTGGAGTTTGCCAAACTGCCTGGCCAGGGGTTTGAGGTAGCGATCGCGCGCTTCGTCCGTATTGGGTCCGCCACCAATGTGTAAACCATAGTGTTTCACCTCAACGTCGCTGACCGACGCCCGCTCGCCGTCCAACTTGCTCTCGGCGTCATCCTCTTCCTTTGCCGGCTCCGCGACGGCGCCATCGTTCACCGACACCGAGCGCGCCGCCATGGCTTCGTTCGCTTGCATGGGCACCCCGGCCCCGGCGAAGGAATTTGCCGAAAGCCCAGAGACGACCACATGCGTGAACCCCGCGCGCGCAATCTGGTCCAGCACGACACCCGCCGGAGGCTCACCAGTGTACAAAATCACTGCTGCGCCCTGGTTGCGCGTGTCCCCTGCTGCATCGGCCAACAACTGCGGCACCCGGTCCGCCGCCACCAACTGCCCGTCGAGCCAAAGCCCATCCGAGCGTACCTCGATCGTGTAGTAGCGTGGCAACGCTCCGGCTGCGTCGCCCTCTGTATCAGAGCCGTGGGATACGCCGATACTACCGTCAGGACTCGTCGCTCCCTTGGAGCCACCTGAGCAAGCGCTGGCCGTCGCCAACATCAACATTCCGCACGCCAGCAGACCCCGCGCCCGGAGGCTGGGACGTACAACGCGTGCTCCTCGATCAGTTGCTTGCAGCATGTCTGATGGATACATCGCCTGAGAGTCACAACCAACCCCTGCGAGACGACCGCCACGCCATCCGACCAACGACGGCGTGCTGCGGGCATCGCCTGCGTCTCGGACGATGACGTGCTGCGCGAGCTTGTTGTAGAGTGTGCGTCTACTGACGCCAAGGATGCGCGCCGCCAAGGTTCGATTGCCTTTGGCTTTGGCGAGTGCTCTTTCCTGGGCTTGGTGTTCAGCGCGACGGTCGGCCTCGTCGAGCTCGACCACCGTCACACCCAGGCTCAATTCGCCCACCTTGCGCGTGCCAGGCGGTGGAGGCGGCGCCCCCGAGCGACCAGCCATGCGCCAAGGCGGGAATGTCCTTCTGCCGATCACGGAGGGGCGGAGCGACGATTGGGATCACGTTCAGCCGGTAGTAGAGATCCTCGCGAAACTCCCCGCTGGCGCCCATGGTTTCCAGGTCCTCGTGCGTCGCCGCCACGAATCGTACGTTTGCCTTCAGTGTCTCGGTTCCGCCTAGACGCTCTCTGGCAGCGCCGCAGAGTGCACCTTCACGAATGGGCCAGCCCGACGGGCGCTCATCTCGTGGACCCGACGCGCAAGCAGTTCCTTGCCGGTCCCGCTCTCTCCTCGAATCAGCACGGTTGCGTTGCCACTGGCAGCACGCTGAACGAGCATGAGCACCTCTGTCATCGGCTCGGAACTGCCGAGGATCTATGTCGCCCCGTAGGTCGAGGCGGGACGCGGCTCGTCTTCGGCGCCGGCACGACTTGCCATGGCGCGCTGGATGGAAAACTCTAGCTCTGCAGCATCTGGGGCTTGCTCGCGAAATCCGCGGCGCCCGCTTTCACCGCGTTGACAGCTTCGGAGACGTTGGGACGATCCGAAACCAGGATGACCGGCACGTCTGGCCAGCGCTCCAGCATGCGATAGCCGCCCATCGTCGGCAGGTCGACATCCACGACCACCACATCGACATCGTGTCGATGCATCTCCAACAGCACGCGCTTGTCATCAGCCACATGAGTCAGCTTCGTGCCGCTAGCATGGAGCGTGGACTCTAGGACTTGGACCTCGTCGGGATGGTGGTCCGCATACAGGGCGGAAATTTGAGCCATTTCTGCTGGACTTCGAACGTGGGGAAAGCTCCCACTGAGCGGAGCAAGGACCATATCATCGCCGCGAGCAGCATCCACGACAATCGTCGGCGGCTGACGACGCGAGCCACCGCCGCCAATGTAGGGCACGACCCACATGGACGCGCTGGCCCAGCGGTTGACTGCACCAATCTCGCTTCCCATCGTCAGACCGGATAGGCTCCCGCGCATGAAGTTGGCCGCGATGTTTCTCGCGGGGTTGGTCGGAATGAGCACCGGCTCAGCGCTGGCAAAAGACACGGCGCCTGCGATCAACTCCCCCTTCGAAATTCCCCATGACAAGTACACACTTCCTAACGGCTTGGAAGTGATCCTGCACCAGGACCTGAGCTTACCCATGGTGGCAATCAACCTGTGGTACCACGTGGGGCCTGTAAACGAGCCGGCTCAACGCAGCGGTTTCGCTCACCTGTTCGAACACTTGATGTTCGAAGGCAGCAAGCATGCCGGCAATCAGTTCGACTACCTGCTGGAATCCGTCGGTGGCACGAACATGAATGGCACCACGAGCTGGGACCGGACCAACTACTATGAAACGGTCCCTGCAGAGCACCTAGAATTGGCGTTGTGGTTGGAGGCCGACCGCATGGGCTTCATGATCGACACGCTCACTCAAGAGGCGTTGGACGTTCAGCGTGAGGTGGTCAAGAACGAACGCCGGGAGAACTACGAGAACTCTCCCTACGGCCCATCATCACTAGCGCTATACAACACCCTGTTTCCACAGGGTCACCCCTATCACGGCGCCATCATCGGTTCGATGGACGACCTGACCCGGGCCAACCTGCAAGACGTCGGCGCGTTCTTCGAAGAGTACTATGCCCCAGCCAACGCGACTCTGGTCATCGCTGGCCACTTCAATGAAAGCACCGCACGACGCTTGGTCGACAAGCACTTTGCTACGCTGCCCGCACGTGGGAGCGGAAAAGGTAAACATCGAGCACAACTGCCCCCGCGTCGCGTCGCAAGCGCTAGCCCAAGCGCAGCTCGCGTGGTCGTGGAGGAGGACGTGCAATTGCCGCAAATCGCGATGGCTTGGCAAGTGCCCCCCGCGTACTCCAACGAAGAACCCGCACTGGAAATCGCGGCGCGCGTGCTGGGCCAAGGCCGGGCTAGTCGGCTGTACCAGGCGTTGGTGGTCACTGGCCTGTCGAACGGTGCGGGGGCGTCCCTAGACAGCAATCAAGTCGATTCGGTGTTGAGCGTCCAAGCCCGTGCTGCTAGCGGGCATTCGTTGGAGGAGCTGGAAGGGTCCCTCCTCGGCGAGTTGCAGCGTCTCTCTCGCGAAGGCCCCACGGAAGGGGAACTCACGCGCGCCAAGAATGCCATCAAACTGGAGTTCGCCAGCCAGCTGCAGTCCCTCGACGCCCAAGGGGGCGAAGGCGGTCGCGCTGGATTGCTGCAGCGGCTCAACCATTACTTGGGTGATCCAGCAGCTTTGCCAGGTTGGATGCTGCGCTATCAGGCCGTAACGGCAGCGGAAGTGCGCGACGTCATCGCCAAGCACCTCCGCCCCGAAGGCGCCGTGGTCGTATTGACCAAAACCAAGACGGCAACCACCGTTCCGCCGGCAGTCAATCCAGCTGCCTCCGAAACCTCCACTGCTACCCCAAGCACACCAGCACCAGCGAGCTCCGCCCCGAAAGCCCAACCGGCACCCGCCGAAAACCCACCACTGCCCGCCCAACCCCCACCGGCAAACGAGACGACACGATGAGAGCTTGGACATTCGCTTGGCTCGCGCTCGCATACTGCGCCAGCTGCGCAGCAGAGGCGCCACCACTGAAGGCCCCCGCACAAGCGCCGGCGCCCCTCGATCAAACGTTCCGGAACGAGCTCCCCACGCCGTTGCCCACCACCGAAGTAAAGCACCCAGAACCACAACTGATGCAGCTCGGAAACGGCCTAGCGCTTTGGGTCATGGAGCGCGATAGCGCTACACTTTCCTTGCGCCTGGTCTGTCGTGTGGGAAGCCGCGACAACCCCGATGGATATGCTGGACTTGCAGCAGTGACCAGCCGCATGCTCACCGAGGGTACGTCCAACAAGACCGCCCTAGAACTCGCCGTAGCGGCGGAGAACCTCGGAACGTCGTTGACCGAGACCAGCGGGCGCGATTCCTCCAGCTTGGGACTGGAGGTCCTCCCAGAGCATGAGGACGTCGCGATCGAGCTACTGGCAGAGGTAGCCCAGCGGCCGGCATTTCGCGACGCTGACTTCGAGCGCGTGCGTGCAGAATGGTTGGACGACCTCATCGTGCAGCGACAGGAACCGACCCGCTTGGCGTGGCTGCTCGGCTATCGCGCACTGCTCGGTCCAGATTTGGGGATCGGCTCTCAAGGCACCCCAGCATCCATCCGGAAACTGCAAGCAAGAGACGTCCGCGAGTTCCACAAGCGACAGTGGACCCCCGACCGCTGTGCTTTACTAGCTGCAGGGCCCACGTCGACGAGCAGCGTCGAGGGACTTGCCGCCGAGGCGTTCGCCTCATGGCCACCAGGACGATCGAGATTTCCGAAGCCGCTGGACAGTGTGAGCGCCCCAGGCCGCTCGATGACCTACGTCTTCGACCGCCCGGGCGCCGTTCAGACCGCGATCTTCCTGGCGGGCGCCAGCCCGAAGCGGTACGCTCCCGGCCACGAAGGGCGGGAGGTACTCAACAACCTGTTTGGTGGCCTGTTCACTTCCAGACTCAACACCAACCTGCGAGAGGAACACGGCTACACTTACGGGGCCTTCTCGACTTTGGTAACAACCATTGATTGGGGCCTGTGGGCTGTCTCCACAAGCGTACGAGCAGATGTAACTGCCCCCTCACTGCAGGAAATAAACGCAGAGCTGGACCGACTCGTCACCCCTGGAAGTATTGAACAGGCTGAGGTCGAACGAGCCCGAACAGACCTCGCCTTCCAAGCGTCTGCCAACTTGGTGCACACCAACCGCTTGCTAGGCGAACTCGAGGAGCTGTTCGTTTACGAGCTGCAGACCGACTACTTCAGCACGTACCCAGAGCGGGTTCGCCAAGTTGACATCCCGCAGCTGACGCCAGAGCTGCGTTACGTCCCACACCAAGCACGTGTGGTCGTTTTGGTCGGCGACCAGCGCAGTTTCGCCAACATGGGCTTGCTTGACGAGTACACTCGCAGCGTCGGACTGCAGTGGCTCGATGGCGAAGACTGAGGGCTGTTCATGGATGCCGCCATCAATCCGGTGACGCTCTTTCTGCTGTCCATAGCCGGTATCTTCCTCATTGGTGCGCTGGGCGAGGTCATCTTTCAGCGCACGAACGTTCCGGACGTCATCTGGCTAATTTTGGCGGGCATCTTGCTGGGCCCGACGCTGGGGTTCGTGACGCCGAACATGCTCAAACAGATCGCTCCGTACTTCGCGGCGCTGACGTTGGTGGTCGTCTTGTTCGAGGGCGGCGCGGCATTGAAGTTGAACGAGCTATCCAAAGCCGCCCCGCGCTCCAGCCTGTTGGCGTTCGCTTCATTCGTTGTCTCCGTCGGCGGACTCGCAGTGGTGAGCATGGCGGCGGCAGCCGTGGGATGGCTTCCAGATGTATGGAGCTGGAGTCATGGGCTACTGCTCGGCACCATCCTGGGAGGCTCCAGCTCCATCATCATCATGCCGGCAATGGCTCAAGCCCGCTTGCCTGCGCCGCTGACGAACTTGGTTAATCTCGAGTCTGCGCTGACGGATGCTTTTTGCGTCGTCGGCACGAGCGCGTTGATTGACGTCATGGTTGGAGGCGGGAACGACTCAAGCCCAGGCGTCGCCCTCGCACGGTCCTTCGGAATTGGTCTCGCCATAGGTCTCATCGCCGGGCTCATCTGGATGCTGTTTCTAAAGGTCCTCCATTCGAACGAACATGCATACCCCGTCACCCTGTCGGCGCTCCTCGTGCTGTACGTGCTGATAGACCACTTAGGCGGTAGCGCAGCCCTCGGCATCCTGACCGTGGCGATCATTCTCGGAAACGCTCCGCAACTCGCCAATTTCATCGGATTGAAGTTCACCCAAGGGCTCAACACTGAGGTACGGGGCTTTCATCGGCAGATGACGTTTATCGTCAAGTCTTTCTTCTTCGTCTTCATTGGTGCCATGCTCGGTCCGCCTTGGTCGTTGCTGTTGTTGGGCATGCTGCTAGCGGGAGTGCTGTTCGCGACGCGCATTCCCGCCGTTCGCCTGGCAACGTTGGGCAGCAACTTCAACGAAGACGAGCGCAAGATGATCAGCGTGTCGATGCCCCGTGGCATGGCTGCTGGCGTGCTCGCTACGCTGCCGATGTCTCGGGGGGTGGCGGGCACCGAGGAGCTTCCCGTAACGGTCTTCGCGTGTGTATTTACGACCATCGTGATCTTTGCGGTAGGGTTTCCACTGATCAAGAGCAAGCTGCCTGCAGCTGTGGACGCTTCCGCGGTGACGCTGCCCGCGGGCGCCGCCATGCCGACGATGGATATTGGCGTGTACTCCGCTGACACGGAGTTGACGAGCGGTCTGGCCTCCCGAGGACCCGCTGGGTCGAGCGACCCCCCTGACGCTTCCGCGACAACGCAGATCATGGATCCTCCATTCGGCAGCACTCAGCAGCCACAAGGGGATTCCCGCCCTCATCCTGACGCTCCGACCGTACCGCTAACTCGGGACAACAACTCCGACCCGAACACGTGAGTGGTCGACGCAAACGGTCCTACCCGGAGAACTCAACCCGACAGCTTCCCAGCGAGCGCTGCAGTTTCTGCCTCGCGTGAAAGAGACGACTCATGATGGTGCCTTTGGACACGCCCATGGCACGAGCCATCTCCTCGTAGGACATACCGTGAAGCTCGCGCATCTCGATGACACCACGGTGATACGGCGGTAGTGCTGCTACCGAGGTGCGGATCCGTTCCTGCAGCTGCTTGTTCGACAACTCGCCGAACGGATCTGCGGCGCGAGCGAAGAAGAGTTCGAGCTCCCCGCGTTCGTCCGCTGCCTGCGGGTCGAGGTGCTCCACTTCCCTGCGGGCGGGCTTGCGCAGGAAGTCGATCGCCAAGTTGGTGACGATGCGATAGAGCCAGGTGTAGAAAGTCGAGTTGCCCGCGAACCCATCCAGCCCCCGAAACACCCGAAGGAACGCCTCTTGCACGATCTCTCTCGCGTCGTGCTCATCGCGAACCAAACCGGTAGCGAGTGCTATTGCTCTCGACTGGTAGGTTTGAACCAACTGGGCAAACGCGCGGCTATCGCCCAATCGCGCGCGACGAACCAGGGCCGAGTCGGTGTCCGCCCCAAGTACCTCCCCTGGCTTTGGCGGGGTGTCGTGGTTCACAGCGCCATCGTCCGATCCGTCGTTCTGCGTAAGCAAAGACATGCCTCGTGCTACGTGTCGCTGGCGATACTTCTCCCCTGCGGTACGTTGGACGCAGGGAAGCTTTTTCGACGCACCCCTCCACTCAGCCGTCGTCCTGGCTTCCCAAGGTCACTTCCAACTCGAAGACTCTCGGTCCCCGCCGCACCTCCAGCCGCACCTTGCGGCCGACCCCGCCGACGCTGGCAAGCCACCGCAGCACCTCTTTGCCATCCACCGGACTGCCATTGAACGCAAGCACTAGGTCGCCTTCGCGTAAGCCTGCCTGATCCGCTGGGCCCCCAGGCAGAACGGAAGTGACGACGGCAGGTGTCAGCTTCAAGTCCAACTGAGCGGCGCGATCGCCCGACAACGTTTCCGCCACAATCCCGAGTTGGCTGCGCCTGACCTTGCCTTCGCGGAGCAGACTTGGCAACAGCGCCTTGACCATGTCGATGGGGATTGCAAATCCGATGTTGTTAGCGCCAGCACGAATGGCCGTGTTCATGCCTACCACCCTGCCCTCTAGGTCCAGAAGCGGGCCGCCTGAGTTTCCCGGGTTAATACTCGCGTCGGTTTGCAGGAAGTTGTAGTAACCTGCCGGATCTAGATCGACGTCGTGTCGCGTTCGCCCGCGGGCTGAGATAATCCCGGCAGACACCGTGTGAGCCAAGCCAAAAGGATTGCCTATGGCGACGACCCAGTCACCGACCCGCACGGCTTTCGAGCTTCCAAGCTCCAGCGCAGGGAGCCCCTTCGCCTCGATGCGCAGCACCGCGATATCCGTGGGAGGGTCCTTTCCCACCACTTTGGCCGGTAGGGTCCGCTCACCAAGCACGACGCTCACCTCGGCCGCATCTCGGATCACGTGGTGGTTGGTCAGCAACAAGCCGTCGGCATCGATCACAAACCCGGTGCCAAGACCGTGAGCCCCCTCATCCTCCGGCGGCGCCTGGACCGTCTCGATGAATACGACGGACGGATCGGCCCGCGACGCCAAGTCCGCGAAGCTCGGGCGGCAGTCACACGCTGGTCCTGGTGGCAGAGATGGAAGCTGTGGGGATCCAGCGCCAGCGACCTCGGCCTCCTGACAAGCCGCCATTAGAATGATCAGCAGGCCGCTCGCTGGTCCCACCCACCCAGCGCGAGTTCTCACGTCCTCAGCTGCCGGAACCGCCGCCAGAAGACCCGTCCGACGAAGGGTCGCGGTACGCGGGAACACCCGGGGGTGGGTGATGCGGCTGCGGAGGCTGATGGTGCTGGGGGTGTTGGGGTGCCGCGTGCTGGGGAGCATGGGGTTGAGCGTGCGGCGGCATCGCCTGCGGATGTGGCTGAGCGTGTTGAGGCGCCGGTGGTCCTGAGGGCTCGAAGGGCGAAACGAGCGGTGCCGAGTGCATCGGCGAGACGGCGCCTGGCGTCGGCATCACCGGAGGAGAAGCCCCGAACGGGGACGTGGGAAACGACTGCGACGGGCCAGCTGGCGGAGGTTGGTGATGTTGCGGCTGCGGCGGCGGCGGCTGATGGTGCTGTGGCGGCGGCTGATACTGTGGCGGCTGCTGGTGTTGCTGTGGCTGACGGTAGGCAGGGAGTGGCGAGCTCACGGGTGGAGGGTTCGCGACCTGTGGCTGCACCGGAGGCTGCTGGTACTGCGGCTGATATTGTGGCTGCTGGTACTGCGGCGGTTGGTATTGCGGCTGCTGGTACTGTGGAGGTGGTTGATGGTGCTGCGGCGCCGGTGCCCCAACCCGGGGCGCAGGATCGTAGGCCGATACTTGCGGCGCCGGCTCGAACGGCGAGACCTTTGGAGCCGGCTCGAACGGAGACACGCGCGGCGCGGGCTCATACGGTGACACTCGGCTCTGCCCGGGGGGCGGCGCTTCGTATGCCGGGATGCGGGGCGCGGGTTCGTACGCTGGGGGACGCTGGGGCTCCGCATTCTCGAAGGGATTGACCTTCGGTGCGGGCTCGAAGGGAGAGACGTGGGAGGGCGACTCGAAAGGCGATACCTTGGGAGCGGGTTCGAACGGAGACACGCGCCCCCCAGGACCAAGCCCAACGCCGTGGTCAATCGGACGCACTGGCGATTGGTGAATCGGGCTGAGCGCCGGCACGCCGAGCCCGGGTAGCGGGGCAGGTGGTTCTGGCGGGAGCTTCTCACTGACCAGAGCGGGCTGCTCGAGGTCCAACACCTCAGACTCGTCGCCGACGTCGGCCAGCGCTTTGAGATGCTGGTCCAAGTCCGCTGCGAGGAGACCACCACGAGCAATGAGGCGCTCTCGCACTCGCACGTCAAACTTGAAATTCTCAGGTCGGTTCATCGCGTTCTCCTCGACAATTCACACACATACGAACCACGTGCCGTTACCCAGCGACGGAATCCTCGTCCGCTTCTTCGGGTGCCAGGTTCTGCACCGTGGAGGGGCGTCTTAGCAAACCTGCCGCAGGGAGCAAGCTCGTAGCGCTAGTTTGCCTCGCTTCGAGGAGCTCAATTGCCTCCTCAATCTCCTGCGCCAGGGCGGGCCGCACCGCTTCGACCCGAACCTCGAGGGTCACTGTCTGCCCTGCCAGCGGGTGATTGGTGTCCAACACGACCCGTTCGTCATCCATGTCCAGGACCACCAACGTGACCACCTGCCCGCCCTCGCCGTCAGCGCGAAACTCATCCCCGAGGGACAGGTCGTCGGGAAGCTCGGTGCGATCCACTTCGATGACGGCCTCTGCATCACGCGGGCCGAAGGCTCGCTCAGGGGGCAACTTGACCCGCTTCTGCTGTCCCGGTTGCATCCCGACGAGGGCATCTTCCAAAGCCGGCGTGAGCTGCCCGTAGCCGAATAGAAACGACAGGACGTTCTCGTCTTCGCCTTCGACGAGTTCCTGCTCCTCATCGAACAACCGGTAAGAGAAGTGCACGACGGTGTCGGGGCCGACTTGATAGAGCTCAGACGCCACGGGCGCAACTTGCCCTGGCCACTCGGTTCAGGTCAACCTCTCGACCGGACCTTGCAACGATATTGCTAGGACTTGCGGTTTCGGCTTGGGTCTTCGATTCTCACACCAAATGTGGTTTCGAAGCGTCGGTGTGATGCTCGCAATCGCCGGCTGGCTAATGACGAGCCCCGGCTGCGATCCAGCCCATGAGGCCGACGGAAGTGAATCCGTCCCTGGCTCCCCACCCCCATCTCCGCCGAGGAGCGGGGAAAAGCGGAACGCCGAGACCAGGCACGTCGATATTCCTCTGGGCGAGCTCAAAGGGGGGACGCTACCCGGTCGCTTTGAACGCGACCCTGCCTTGGCACCCGGCCCCTTCAGCATCAAGCTCGGGGAGTTCTCGATCGACCGGTACCTCTACCCCAACCAACCCAACAAGGCACCGCTCTTGGGGCGTCCACGGGAAGAGGCAAGCCGCCTGTGCGGAGAAGCCGGAGCGCGACTCTGCACTGAATTGGAGTGGGAGCGTGCCTGCCGGGGACCACTGCAGCAAGTATTCGCTGGCGGGGACCAATTCAACGAGGCCTGCGGCGCTGACTGTGAATCCGGCTTTGGTGTGCTCGGACTCGGCGCGCACCCCGAGTGGACCTCGAGCATCTTCGGTCCAGAGTCAGTGGCCGCCGGCACCCCGGTACTTCGTGGTCCGGAGAAGGAGCCGTCCGACGCCGCCATGCACCGCTGCGCTCACCGGTCCAAAGCTCCGGAAGAGCCCCCGCCAAACGTCGGGTTTCGGTGCTGCCGCGGCGCGCCCAACGGGGCCCGTGTCCCGGAGCCGGTGGACGGTCCCATCTTCCGCAAGCGCCCGTTCGAACCCAAGGCGCTCGTCGAGTTGCTCGAGTCCCATCCAAAGACGGCGGATCTCGCGGAGAAGCTCTCATTCTTTGGCGAGCCAGAGTCTATCAACACGGTCATCGGACGTGGACCGGGAGACAAGATGGGCTTCGATTTCACCACGAGCCCGTTGCTCTGGCGGCCCACTCTTGGCGCTGAGTTCCTCGTGCTGGCGGCCAAGAGTGGAAAGAGCGAAAGCTTCGTCCTCGTCTACGACGTCGTCGGCAAGGATGAGTTCGAGCTCGCCTCGTCCTTTC
The DNA here is from genome assembly GCA_050298815.1 of Polyangiaceae bacterium. Taxonomy (GTDB): domain Bacteria; phylum Myxococcota_A; class Polyangia; order Polyangiales; family Polyangiaceae; genus SZUA-265. Next base: position 207,895 of record JBNKUV010000098.1, on the reverse strand, counting down.
TGATGCACGGGGAAGCCGGCCCCGTCATCCTGGCGTACAGCGACTCGATCCGTCCGCGACTTCACTTCAGCAGTTGCTGGGGGTGTCCCGGAGAAACCGGCAAGGTGTTGTTTCGCCCTCCCGATCGGGCCGTGGTGTTGCAACCCTAACGCGGGTCCGAAGAACAGCGTCGCACTCCGACAAGCCGCGCCTGCTCACTCCAGAAAGCGGAGAACGAGCTCGAAGCGGTTGCCGTCCGCACCGGGACGCGGTGACGAGCGCAGCTCGGCGTTCATCGTCGCAGCAGCCCGCGCCGCCGAGAAGAGTCCCAGACCCCTGCCGTAGCGGCCTTGCCCCTCCGCCTTTCCTTCTACTTGACCGCGGTCCGTGAACGCCGCCGAGTCCCAAGGCGGAGCCAACGAGGTTCCCGCGTCATCGACCTCGAAACGGAGGGTCTGCCCCTCTTCAACGGCACGAACCTGCACCTCCGACCCTCCGGGAGCGTGTTGAATGGAGTTGCGAACCAAGTTCGCCATGGCTCGCTCGAAGTTACCCGGATCACCAGCGACACGCCGCTTTGATTCCAATCCTGCAAGATCTACCCGCAGCACGACACCATGGCTGAGCGCCAGACCCTGAGCAACCTTGAGGACGGCGCGTGCGGTATCCAGCGGCACAAAGTCCGGCGCATGCGGTTCAGATTGCGCCTTCAACCCCAGGCCCAACAAGTCGACGTTCTCGATGATGTGCTTGAGGTCCTCGCAAGACGTCAGGGTGTCAGTAACCGTTTCTTTTATGTCTTGTGACGCGCCTTGCAGACAACTGTCGAGGTAACCCAAGTTGCTGATGATCACCGCCAGCGGATTGCGCAAGTCGTGCGCAACGATGCGCAGCATCTGCCCCAAAGTGTCCCGCTCCGGCGCCCCTTCTGACATGAGCGCAAGCTACTGTAGGGGCAGCACTGCCCGCAATCGGATTGTCGGGGGGTGTCCGCGGGAAGTGTCGAGCGCCCCGACATGAGCCTCTCAGCCCACAAACATCGCGGGCTGACGGAGGGAACCGTCTAGTCCTGGGAGAACCCAAGCTGACGCAGGAAAGAACTGATCTTGCTAGAGAAGAGCTCCGGGTACTCGATCGGCGCCGCGTGGCTGCCCCCCTCAACGAGATGGAACTGAGCCCGTGGCAGCGTGTCAGCGAGAAAACGTGACTCAGCGGCAGGTACGAATGTGTCGCGACTGCCCGCGATCACCAGCGCGGGCACCCGTACGCGTTCCAGCTCATTGAGCGTGTGCTGACCGGCGGCGTGCAGCAGGCGGAGCGAGAAATCTGGCTCCAGCCGACTCAGATGCTCGAAGTACGGGTGAATGTCGTCGGGATTGAGATCTCGGTTCAGCTCACCCATCGCCATTGCAAGCTTGGCGACTGGCCCCGCGGGCAATCTCGCCCAAACCCCGCGCGCCAAACGCGGATTGCTGCGAACCAATTTGCGAAGCGTGGAGATGAATCCAAACAGCTTCTCCTCACCGCGAAAAACCTCCGCCAGCGGCCGCGCGGCTCCGCTGATCAACACAGCACCCTGCGCTAAGTCCGGGCGTTCGAGCAATGCTTGCAGCACCACGGTGACGCCAAACGAATGTCCGACGAGCGCGACTTGCTCGAAACCACTGTGTTGGACGACGCGGATCAGATCCCGCGCATGGTCCTCGACGCTCAGCGCGTCGGGATCCCTGGGATTCTCACTGCGCCCGTGACCCCGATAATTCCAGTGAACGACGGGCAAAGCTCCGGCCGGGTCACTCCATAACCACTTGTATATGTACCCGTCGCAGAGGATGCCATCGCACAGCACCACTCCACGGTGTCGACTTCCCCCGGACGATTGTCCGCGGGGGATCGACATCGCTGGGTCGCGCTGACGCACGTAGAGTCGCGTCCCGTCGTGGGAGGCTACGAACGCTGTGCGGGTGCCAGGAGGATTGGAGCCCAGCAGCTCATATCTTGGGTTGGATCTCGTTGGCAGCCGTGGGCTCCTCGATGTCGTTGACGCTCGGGATCTTCTTGATCTCCAGCCGTGCGAGCTTCCAAGCGCGTTGAACGATCCAGGATAGGGAGCGATCGAGCCGCGCCGCCTCGTCCTTGATCTCCTGCAGCATGGCCTCTGGGAAATACAGGCTTTGCTTGCGCTTATCGCTTCCTCGATTGGGGGTGTTGTCAGACATCAGAGCTTTGCCTCTATCTTGCTTTCGTGTTCATGAAACGCGCCCGGCAATGCCGACGGCGAAACTCGCCAGCAACCGAATTGCGATCGTTGATGAAAGGAATTGCCGATAGTTGCGCGATTGTAGTGGGTGACGCAAGGGAAGTTTTTGCACCAGGACGGATTTCCGCCACCAGCGATCACACTGTTCGGCAGTCACTCTCTCACAGTACAAGACTGAAGAGGGGTGATGCTCCCTCCAACGACACATGGACCGAGAAAGAAAAGCCCACGATGCAGTTTTGGCCGGACAGACGCAAAACGCATAGGTAAGGAAACCACCAGAGCAGTTAGAGGCTATATACCTATCCTTCGTGACGCTACGCAAGCTGCTCAGCTCCGCCTGTCTCGCCAGCGCTGCATTCGCTGGTGGTGCCTTGTGCGCTACGATGGCAGGCGCCACTACCGATGCCGAGAGCCCGTACGCCATCCTGCGCCAACTAGCGCGAGTATTGGTGCTCGTGGAGAACGAGTACGTCGAACCCGTCGACCGCACTCGGCTAACGGAGGGCGCAATCAAGGGCTTGGTCGCGGAACTGGACCCGCACTCCTCGTACCTACCTCCCCGCGACTTCGACACCTTCCAGGGAGACACCCGAGGCGAGTTTGGCGGTGTCGGGGTGGAGGTCGACTTTCGCGGCGACGACGTCACCGTGATTGCCGCAATCGAGGGTTCACCTGCCGCATTGGCCGGCATCCAACCGGGAGACAGGATCGTATCCATCGATCGAATCAGTGTTCGGGGTAAATCTGCCAGCGAGTTGGTGCAACGCATGCGTGGTCCCGCTGGCACCAGCGTACAGGTCGGGGTACGTCGCAAGGGTAACGACAAGGTCATCAACTACACGCTGGAGCGACAAATCATCTCCGTCGCAAGCGTCGCTTCCGAAGCGTTGGTAGATGGCATCGCCTACCTGCGAATCAAACAGTTTCAGCGAGGAACCCACACCGAACTGCTGGAGGCCATAGCGAGCGTCCGCCGCGATAGCGACGGTGAAGTCCGAGGCCTGATCCTCGATTTACGCAACAACCCAGGCGGTCTCGTCAGCGAAGCGGTCGCCGTCGCTGAGGAGTTTCTCGACGGGGGCAACATCTACTCGACACGGCGACGTGGCGAGACGGTCGACTCTGTCGACGCTTCGCGCGGAGGGGCGCTTTCGACCCAACCACTGGTGGCATTGGTCAACGAATACAGTGCGAGCGCCTCCGAACTCGTGGCTGGCGCCCTGCAGGATCACGGTCGAGCAACTATCATCGGCGCTCCGACCTTCGGCAAGGGGTCGGTGCAGACGATCATCGATCTACCTGGCAATGCGGGTCTGCGGCTAACGACCATGCGCTACTACACGCCGAAGGGTGAAGCCATTCAAGCACGTGGGATCCGTCCAGATGTGCTCGTCGAAGCAGCCTACGTCGAGGACGATAGTTTTGGGGTGCGCCGCGAAAGCGATCTCGAAAACCATCTCCCGGCAGAAGGGGTGCCTGACGAGACCGAGAACAAGCCGGTGGCGCAACCACCTGAAAAGGTCGAAGAGGAAACGGGGATCTCGCCGACCCACCTGGGTGTGGCTCGAAAGATTCCAAAAGACCCTACTGGAGGCCCGGACTTTGCGCTCTCGATCGGCTTTCAGATCGTTCGTGGTGTGCTGAGCAGCAAGCCCTAGGCTGACACTATCCCCTCAACTGACGTACCGCGGCGATTCCAGACCGCAGCGCTTGCAACATGGTTCGAGGTCGATCGGGCTCGGCGTCACCCGCAAACGATACACGGCTCGCTATCGCTGGGTGCGCTCTGAGGCCGATCGCCTCGAAGTCGCCGGGAGCGAAGGCCTGATATTCCACCCCCCAGGGTGATGCGGACGGCAGCAAGACCTGCGCCCGGTGCACGACCTGTGCGGGAGGTTCGAGCTCGACGCTGCAGCCCAAGCGGTTCGCTTCGTCGAAGCGAACACCGCCACCGGCAAAGCCACCCACGGCCAATACGACGCGATCAAATGTTTCCTGCCGACCGCCGAACGCCGCCGCCACCCCGCCATGTGATAGCACCAGCCGCTCCACTCTGTCCTCGTAATGGGGTATCTGGACTCGTTCGAGCCAACGGGTCCGCGCGGCCTCGAAGCGCGACCCCGCCAACCCAAATGCGGCGCTGGTCGTCTCTCCGACGACCAGTCCCAGCGCCCGCTCCATGCGCTGCCGGGTTTGCCCGTCGGCACACAGCCAGGGGCCAAACAAGACCGCTTGAGGTCGATCCGCTTCACCCAGATGCCCTGAAATGCACTCCGCAAGCGACGGCAGGACTTCGGCCAGGGCATGGGCGAACTCGGCGTCGGTTGCGGTCGCGATAAACGCTCGGCCTAGTCCAGCATCACGGGTCGGCTTCAACGCGACGAAGCGCGTATTCGTTCGCTGACTCCACTCCTGCTGGGCCAAACTTCGGCAGAGCGCAGGTGCGTCCCAACCCGGACGCGCCAGGTCAATGACTGCTACCCGAGCACCGCTTACCGCCTCGAGATCCAACAATGAAGCGTCCACACCGTTGGCCGCGCGTGCCACGCCGTCACAGGTGGCCACCGTGACGCGAGCCCCAGGCAGGCGAAAGCCGTACGACGCCGCAAAAGCAGCTTCGGCGGGCTCCAACTCTCGCGTCCCCCCCCCATTCCACGTCCAATCCAATGCACCCGAACTCGCGCTCGTGGCACCACAGGTCCCCAGAACCCACGTGCATTCAAGGCCTGCGTCGACTGCCGCGTGTGCTGCGGCCGCGCCTGCAGCCCCCCCGCCAGCCACGAGCAACTTCACTTCGGGCCTCGTTCGACCAAGTTGGCCCGATACTGGGCTAGGGCGATCATCTCCTGACGCGCTTGCGTCGTGCGAACGATGCTTGCTCGGTGTTTCGCTGCCCGCTCAAAAAACTCGCCCGCCATGCGCCGCCCTTCTGCGGGACTCTGTTCCGTCAGCTCGGCAACGATCGCGCCGCACCGAGCAGCGCAGCGCACGGCGCCGCAACTACCGAGCCCGAGCCGGGTACGGCGGGAGACGGAATCGACATCGAACGCCCACTCTCTTTGCACCGCGCGTCGGATCTCCGCGCGGCGCACGGGTTCGCAGGGGCACACGATTTCGGCTTCGCGGGGATCCTGCCGCATCGCTTCGGCAATCTCCCGCGCCCGGGATCCGTGACGATAAACGAGGCGGGACGCCGACAGCTGATCGATGCGTCCAAGCTGCGCTACTTCCGCCGGAGTCACCTCCTCGTCGCCGCCAGGCAGCTTGCTGCTCATCGTCGTACAAGGCGCGGGACACGCCAAGTCCGCGCAGAGCTGGTCGGTCATCTCTTGGGCGAAAATACGATAGCTAGCGAGTTTGCCGCCGAGCATCGAATAGAGACGGGACGCGCCATGCTGGGTGTGGTCAACGATCTGGTGTTCTCTGGACAGTGCATCTTCGTGTTTGCCCCACTCGTACAGAGTCGGCCTGACTCCAGACCACGTGCCGATCAGGCGCGCCCGGTTGACGATCGGAAAAACCCGCGCGATGGCCTCAATCAAGTACCGGGCCTCCTCCGTCGTTGCGAACACGTTGTCCAGGTCGCCGTAGTAGTCATCGTCGGTCGTACCAATGACGCTCGTGTTCTGCCAAGGCTCGATGAATACGAGACGTCCGTCGATGGCCTTGACCATGATCGCCGTATTGCTGAGTCGGCGGTCGAAGTACAGGTGAACGCCCTTGCCCGGCCGCAAGCGCACCGCCCCCTTCGGGAGCTTACCAAGGCTCGCCGTCAACGGTCCCCACGCACCACTGGCGTTGACGACGATTTTTGCTGAAACCCGCAGACACTCTCCGCTCAACCGCTGGATAGCGCTGAGCCCGGTGACTCGACCGCCGCTACCCCGCGTCAACTCTCTCACACTGTACGGAGTGAACACGTCTGCGCCGTGTTCCGCGGCATCCTGGGCGTTGGCGATGCACAGACGCACACCATCGATGCCCCACTCGTCGAAGGTCACCGCACCTTCGAACTCCCCCACCAGCCCCGGCTCGAGGCGAGCGATATCTTCGCCACTCAGGCGGGTGTGCGGCTTTCCGCGCTTGAGCGGCTGGTACCTATCGTAGACTGAAAAAAACGCATCGAGCAGGTCCAGCTCGTGTCTGGCACCGCGCGCCTTCTGCACAGGCATGATGAACGGGGCGCGAAACAGCAAATGGGGCGCGATACTCTGGATGTACCCGGAGTCCAAACAGGAGGCGTAGGTCACGTCCGGGTTGGCCGTCAGGTAGCGGGGACCACCATGGATCATGCCGCTGGAGTTGCCACTGGCTCCGAATGCGATGTCATTCTGCTCGAACAATGCAACGCGCAACCCGCGCAATGCACAGTCGCGGGCAACCCCCGTGCCGTTGACACCGCCCCCGATCACCGCCACGTCGTATTGAGTTGAGGGATCCACCGACTCCACGCGACAGGGTTATAGTGCGCGTCTGAGCGTTCGCACAGAACTTGGCCAAGTCACTACCGAAAAGCTAGCGCGTCAGCTGATGACGCGAACTTGCAGCACACTTTTGGCCGTGGCTGCGCTTGTCGTGCTGCCGGCCCCCGACCACCTGCTGCTGGGTACTGGGTACGCACGCGCGCTGGCAAATGGCGGCCCGCGTGTGGAACTGAACCACCTCGAATTACCGCCGACCGTGAAGCAGTACGAGCGATTTCTGCGCCGGGTGCTGGCGCGAGAGGCCCACAAGGTGGACTGGGGAGCTGGAGCAGGAAGCACCATTCAGTACAGGTTCTTCGTCGACGAGCTGCGAGTGACGGTCAAGGACAATGCCTTGGTGGTCCGCTGCGCTGCGATCGGGCGCCTGCCCCGTGGCCGTTCGGCCAAGAGCCAGCTCAGTTTTGGTGGGGAGTTGGGCAAGAAGCGGCAGCTGATCGAGCGCGTGCTCACGATCGTTGCCCGAGGAGTGCTGACCCGGCTCTCGGAACTCGAGCGCGAGCGCCGCGAAGGATGACTCCCGGCTGGCGGATGCCGGCCGATTTTGCCACATTAAGGCATGGACTTTCCGAGCGAAGACGATCTCCGACAGCTCGTCGGCCGCCAAGCGGCTCTGCTGGCGCTTCTCGAGCGCGAGTTTGGGAGTCGCCCCCTCGTGCTTCCAAACGGCCGCTTCTTCCCCGATCGCTTTGAGCGTTCACGAGATGGAGTGAGCCGACTGCTGGCCAGAATGCAGCATCACGCCGGCGTGTCCGACATTCCCATCGAGGTACTCGTTGACAGCGATGCCGCCTCGGGCGCCAGCTGCAGTAGTGGCGCTTGTTCGCCCGTTGCGGCTTCAGATGAGCCGCGGTTGAGCCTTTCCAACGACCAGTGGACCTTCAGGTTGAACGCCTCCGAATTGGGTCATCCCGTCGTACTGACGACGATTCTCGCTCGCGGCTTAGCCACAATCTTCTTGGAGGAGACGCGCCCAGACGGCGTAGCCGTCCCGGAACCCATACCAATCACCACGGATCTCGCCGCAGTCGAACTCGGCCTCGGCGCACTGCTCATGGAGGGCTCCTACATCTACCAGAAGAGCTGCGGAGGACCGTCAATTGCGAGCCTGACCGCCCTCAGCACGAGTGAAATCGCGGTGAGCACAGCACTATTCGCCGACCACACCGGGCAGGACCTTGGCAAAGCGCTTTCGAGCATGGGGGCCACGCAGCGCTCGGCGCTGTCACAGGCGCGCCGCTGGGCCAAAGCCAACAGACATCTGGGCAAGGCGTTGGCGCAGAACCCCGCAAGTCTCCTGCGAGGCGACTATCGGTTGAAAGAGGCGTCGGCAGGGTTGATGTCGTTTTTTTTCCCCAAACGAACCGACGAGGACGAATTGGAGCAGGCGTTGCTGCTTGGCCCTGGGAGAGCCAGCGAACTGGCGCCGATAGTACCCGGAGACAGTCCGCCCAAGGCGCGTTCTGCGGACGACGAAGAACTCGCCGCACTGGTCGAAAGCTCCTTGGCCGAGCTCCGCGGCAGCTGATCGCCCCGGCACTTTCGAAGGCATGTGCGTGGGAGCCTCACCAACGCCCCAAATCGGCGTGTATCACCGGGTCTTTCGGCTCTCCGCTCGACCCACTCGCGTGCCGACACGGGCATCTCGGTCGCCCGTGTCGCAGGGACGTTGCAAAGCGGCAGGTTTAGCGGCTTGCCGCGGTCCACAGGGCGAGGTACGCCACTGATAAGCCAATGGGGATTTTCCCCAGCGAGGCGATTGTATGAGCCAACCCACGGAAACCACTAGTACTCCACCCAGCTCAGCGCGATCCGCAGTGACACCAGACACCGAACAGTCTCTCAGCGAGTCGGACGACACTTCAAGCCATGCCAAGGGCGAGGAAACCGCGAGCGCGACGGCGACGAAGGAGCACTCCAATGGTTCCCGCGGCCGTGGGGGTGCGGGGGGCGATGGCACGGCGCCAACAACGAGTAGAAGCGGATCACCGACGAGCGGTAACCCTTCTTCTCCCCTGGCCGATGACCAGAACGAGCAGGCGTTCTTTCGCGACGGCGAGTTTGGTACCTACGCTGGCGGCCCGCTAGAGTTCGCGGACGCCGACGAATCCGGAAGACCCTCCAAGTACAGCATTCCGCCGCCAACGACCAGTCAGCGGCTGACCTCCTTCGCGACTGTCGCCATCACTGGTGCGGTCGTCCTGGGTGTGGTCCTCACACTGGCGGCCAAGTGGGACGATGCAGAGCGACGTGCGGCGTCTGCTGCCGCGGCAGTTGAACCCGACGAGCCCGAAGGCCAGGCCTCAGAAGGAGACGTCACGGGCAAGGTGGCCGCTGCCGCCCCCCCCGCGGTGGCCCAACCAAGCGCGAGTGACCTCGCGCCCGCGGACCGAGAAGCACCCGAGAAGGAAGGGCCCGATTCCGAACCGGCGGCGGCATCCCCAGCAGCGGCCGCGACGGAGGCATCGTCCCCGACCGAAGCCGAGGCCGCACCAAGGTCCAACGAGCCGACGACCAAAGCTCAGAACGCGCCCGCCCCGGAACCGGCGCCCAAAGCTGCCCCAAAGCCGGCGCCCAAAGCTGCCCCCAAACCGGTGCCCAGAGCCGCCCGCAAACCGGCGCGGAAGCCAGCTGTGCGAGCACCAGCAGCTGCCAAGCCCAAACCCCCGCCAAACGACAAGAAGGCCGATTCCAAGAAACCCAAGGCGCCAGCGGCGAGTTTCCTCGGCAATTGAGCAGAACCGCCGCGTCAATCAGGCGTACGACGCCCGCGAGTCGCGCACCAACCCTCGCCGCCGCCCTTGCCGCCGGGGTCGCGATAAGCTGTGTGCCGTCCCACGCTCCGTGCTGCAGCGAAACGTCTGCGCTGGTTCACCCGAAGCCGTCCGGGGTCAGCGAAAGCACGGGGGACGCTGGAGCGTCGGTGACGCCCGCGACGAGGTCCACCACGGAGCGCTCCAAGGAGGTCGGACCTGAGCCACCAAAGTTCGTAGAACTCGAGGTGGCGGGATTTCCCAATCCGGTAGTCTGGCAGCCGCGCCTCGATGGACCGCCGCTGCCCGTGTTCGTCGTGGCCCACGGGGCCGGCGGTGGTCCCGAATGGCACTGCGACTTCTGGAGTCGGGTAGTCCGCCAAGACGCGTTCTTGTTGTGCTTGCGCGGACAACCTCTCGGCGGCGACTACGGCGGTCACTTCTTTCCCGAACACCACACGCTGGAGCGCATGTTGAAAGCCTCGGTAAAAGCATTCGACGAACGCTACCGCAACCACACCCGTCCCTCCGACAACGTCTACATCGGTTACTCGCAAGGCGCCACGATGGGCGCCTTGATGCTAGTGCCTCATGCACGTCGATTCTCTCGCGTGTTGCTGATTGAAGGCGGGTACGGCCAGTGGAACGTACAACGAGCGTTGGACTTCAAGCACGCCGGCGGGATTGCGCTGTTCATTGCATGCGGCACAGGCACCTGCGATGAGAAGGCCGCCAATACAGTCGTCTGGTTCGACCGCGCGCTTTGCTCTGCAAGCAGCGAGACTGCTCATGGCGAGGGACATACACCTGCAGGGCGGGTCGGGCAGAAAGCGATCGAAGGCCTGCGCTGGCTGTTGGCGCAATCGGAGGACCCTTCCCGTTGACGACGCCCGTGCCGATTCGCCGTAGACTGGAACGAGACGCGGCCTCTGACACATCCCAGCATTCGTCGCGTCGACGCCTAGGGGGCGCTAGCGCCCGCACCCAACGGAGAATCGTCAATCTGTCGGCGGAAGCGTTCTAGCAATCGCATACGCGTCGCAATGGCGCGCCCCAACTTTGTCCCCACCCGCTTTTCCGATACCTGAAAATGCCGTAATGAAACTCAGCATCGCGCATTGATCTCGGATGTCTACGACCTTTCCAACGAGCAGCACAAGCGACGCGCCCCCAGCGCAGCTACTGCTCCATCGTCCGAACTCCCGGCGTCAGCAAGGTCCCGCAACTCATGCCGGAAGCCATGCGGGGTCGCCCGCACTTCGCCCCCTGATCGCAGGCCTCAGTGCTGCCTGCTTGCTGGAGCCTGCAGTGGGCGTCGCGTGGCAGCTAGCGTATGCCCGTTCCGCCGGCACTGAGCTGGGTACGCACCACTCGGTCTTACTCGCCGCCGCTCTGTGGCTTGTCTACACCTTCGATCACTGGGTTGATGGAATTCGACTGGGCAACACCCGCGCGCTCACCGCCCGCCACGCATTCATGGTGTTGCAGCGCGGGCCCATGGCGGGGGTGTGGCTCGTCGCGCTAGCCGCGAGCCTCCTGCTCGCGGCTACGACATTAGCCTGGAGCGAGTGGGTCTCCGGGCTAGCATTGATTGCCTGCACGCTCGCATATTTCGCGTGGGTACATTCGAGAACCCGGACGGCATCGCTCAAGGAGCCCGCCGTGGCAGTGATATACGCTGCGGGAGCCACCTTGTTCTCGTGGCAAGGTCTGACCGTGCGGGGGATGCTCGCCGCGTTTGCGCTATGCGCTTTGGCTCTGCTCAATCTAGCGGCGTTGGCGGCCGTCGAGCGCCCGATCGACGCCCATCACGACCATCCTTCGCTGGCAACCTGTCGACCAAGGTTGGAACAGCGGGTGGCACAAGCCGCGCTCGGGCTCACGCTGGCAGCAGGCGCAACCTCCGCATCGTTGCCCGAATGGTCAACATTGTTCGCATCCGTAGCTACCGGCTCCGGGCTCTCGTGGCTCTGGTTGCAAATGCACCAACGAGTGGACCACGACACGAACCACCTCCTGGCAGACGCCGCTCTGCTCCTACCCTTTGTCGGATGGTTGTGGATTTGAGAATCGACGGCACTGACGTCCCGGAGCACACCCGGTAGCGCCTCCCAATGGGTCGTAGCTTCGATCACTTGGCGCGCCCGTACCGCGCCCTCGAAACACTGTGCTTCGGCGATACCCTGGAGACCGCCCGCTTTTGGCACGTCGAAGGCTTAGCCCAAGCGCGGAGGGTGCTGATCCTCGGTGAGGGAGATGGACGCTTCTTGGAGCGTTTGCTAGCCACGAATCGCCATTGTGAGGTCGTTGTCGTCGACAAGAGCGCGGCCATGGTGAAGCTCGCCCGGGAGCGCTCCGGTCGCTTCCGAGGCCGCGTCAGCTTCCGTCAAGGTGACGCCACACAGAGCACCTTCGACCCACCCTACGATGCAATCGTCACGTTGTTCTTTCTAGATTGCTTCGAAGATCCTGAGCTTGGAAGACTCTTGGCTGCGCTGACGACGAGCGCCGCCCCAAACGCACTTTGGGCCTATTCCGACTTCTGCATCGGCGGTGCTGGTTTGAGCGGTGTCCGACAACGGCTCTGGCTCTGGTCACTGTATCGAGCGTTTGGCGCTGTCACCGACATTCGAGCGCGCCGGCTCGAAGATCCACTGCCAGCTCTACAGCGTCGTGGTTGGCAACTCATCCATCACGCACACTTTTCTGGGAACTTGGTCCGTGCGTGTCGGCTGCAACGAACGACACCAACGCAAGCGTAACTGGCGGCAACTGGCGCTGCGGCGCGAGTGTCCCGAACGAGAAGTTCGGGACCAACGAAAGCCAGGTGCCGCCTCAACAGTACGTTCGCCGCCGCGGAAACCTCTGCGACATTCCCAAACCTAGAGTCACAGCAATTCAATTCCGCTACGAGCTGTGCCTCGACATGCTAGTAGCTACCGCGAATCAAGCCGGCCACGCGTTCCGTATAGAATTTGGCCAGCCAAGCGTGCTGCTCGGGAGATAGAGGAGCCAACTCGGAGGCAGTGACGTTAGCGCGGGCCTGCTCCTCGTTGCGGGCTCCGGGGATGACGCTGGTCACCGCATCGAAGTCCAGGCAATAGCGCAACGCCCATTGGGCCATCGTGTACCCCTCAGGCACTTGGTCCCGCAACTCTTCAACCAGCTCCACCGCCGCCTCGAACGGCAGGCCAGCAAATGTCTCACCGACATTGAAAGCTTGGCCATCACGATTGTAGTTGCGGTGATCGCGAGCAGCAAACACAGTCTCTCTCTTCATCTTGCCGCTGAAAAGGCCACTGGCCAATGGCAGGCGAACGATCAGTGCAACATCTCGGCGTTTGGCATCATCAAACAACTCCTTGATGAGCTTCTGTCGAAATACGTTAAAGATGACCTGCAACGAGCTTATCCCATCGATCCTCAGGCACAAGAGCGCCTCCTCGACGGACTCCACGCTCATTCCGAAGTTTTTGATCACGCCCTCTTGCTGCAAACGCCGGAGGTTATCGAATACCACTCCTTCCTGCAGGATCTCTCCCGTGAGGCAATGGCCCTGAAGCAACCACAGCTTCTTTACCCCAAGACGTTCGCGGGACGCCTCAGCGTGTCGTTTCATCACCTCGAAGCTGACGTTCTTCAGCCCACCGGGCTCGGCGCCACGCCCGAACTTGGTCGCTACCTTGAGATTGTTCCTTTCCGCTCGCGAGGCGAGGAACTCCCCGATGCGGCGTTCACTTTCTCCACCACCATAGACGTCCGCTGTATCAAACAGCGTAACACCCGCGTCGGCGGCGGCGTGCAGGGTCGCCAATGCTTGGTCTTCCGTGACGGCCCCCCAGTCGCCGTCACCGAGTTGCCAGGTGCCCAATCCCACTTCTGAGACATTCGTCTCAGTGTTGGAAAATCGTCGCGTTTTCACCGCAGCGTTATAGCGGCCAAGGAGGCCACGGACCAAGGCATGACTTCCGTCCTAGCCGCCCGCTGTTCGTTCAGCGTCAATGTCGGCCAGCGTGTCGCGCAACGTTTCTTGCGCATCTCGGGGTGCAAACCCCAACTCCCGCTCGGCCTTGGAAGCATCACAGTACCAATAGTGCGATGACATCTCGACGCTTTCCGCTTCGATGGGTGTACTCGAGCCGAGCACCGAAAGCGCCTTGCCGTAGAGCCAATGGCTAGCCAGCGCCAAGTCGCGATTCTTTGGCAAACGCAGAGCTGGCGCAGGAGTTCCGGACAAGCGCGATAAGCGACCGAAGAACGTGGACAGTGGCATGTTGGAGGCCGAAAGCAGATATCGCTCGCCCGCCTTCCCCTTGTCGTAGGCTGACCGCATGCCAGCGGCTGCGTCCCGCACGTCGACAAAGGCAATCCCGCCCCGCGGCATCGCGGGCAAGCTCCTGGCCAGGAAACGACGCACGTCCGTCGTCGACGAAGAGCGACGATCGCCAGGACCGAGCAGCAAGCTGGGATTTACGACCACGACTTCGAAAACACCGCGCTCGTTCATGGCCAAGGCTGCGTGCTCCGCGAACAACTTGGCGCGATAGTACGGCCAGCGGGTGACGATGGCATGTGGGGTGGGATCCGATTCGGTGTAGGCCCTGCACGGATCCGTACCGCAAGCTATGGTGCCACTCGTGCTCGCGTAAACCACGCGCCGCACGCCGGCTCGCCTGAGGCCGGCGAGTCCGCGCTCGGTAGTCACGACGTTCGCGCGATAGAGCAGCTCCGCGTCACCAGCATCGCGGGATACCTTTCCAACAGCAAAGAACGCCCCTTCGCAGCCCTTGGCACTCTCGGCCACGGCTCCCTCGTCTGTGGCGTCCACTTGCTTGACGTTGACGTCTACAATCCGACCCCCACTGTGGGAAACGGCTACGATTTCGTGCCCCGCCGCCCGCAGCTGAGAAACCAACTCAGCGCCCAGAAAGCCGGTCGCGCCACCCACCCAGAAACGGCTCACGCTGCCCCCGTCAGGTTGAATATCTTCTGGAATGTGTAGAGCAGCTGAACGTTGTTGGACTTGACCTTGCCGGTCATGAATTCGGTGGCAGAAGGCGTGTAGCCGTTAACGATTCTCGTGAACATCTCTGGCGACGTCTTCAGCACACAATCGGCCTTGCCCGGAGGCTTGCCTCGTTCGATTTCGCAGGCTTCTGGTGACGCCTCCAGCGTCCACTTTTCATTCCCCAAAGAGAAGTAGTAGCTGACCTTGTCGCTAGTAGCTCCTTTGACGAATTGGCCCCTGAGGCGTTCGAACTCCGCTTCGAGACCGCTGAGCGCGCGCTTCGGATGCACCGGTTGGGTTGCCATTGAGCTCTCGGAACTCGGCTGCGCACCAGAGCTTTTGTCTGAGCTGAGCCCAGCGCTGGCTGACGTCGGCGCCACGACGGGGGCGTCGAGATCCAGCACTGAACCGCGACTGAGCGCCGCCACCGCAGCCTGGGCCAGTTCCGTCACCTTTCGAGACGCCTCGCGCATGCTGTCTCCTCGGGTGCGCTCACTGAGTGCTCGGTAACGCAACGGCGGGCCAATACGTGCATCGAGTTTACGCGAGCGCACGAAGGTAGCGCCCTTCGGGAAGGCTCGGTGAGTACCACCAAGCCAAATCGGCAGTAAGTCGACCTTGCTGTGCAACGCGAGGTACCCAAGCGCTGCCTTGAACTCTTGCAAACTGCCATCAGGGCTGCGCGTGCCCTCCGGGAATATGAGCACGACATTGCCCCGAGCTAGCAGGTCGCCGGCTGTCTTCAACAAGTGCCGTAGCGACCCACCCCGACTGAGCGGAACCAGGTTGGAAAAGTTCTCAAAGAACGGTTTCTTGAACTTGCCTTCGAAGAAGTAGTCCTGGGCAGCCAACGAAACCATGTCTTGCCCATAAGCTCCGAGCGCATACTTGACCAATCCCATGTCGAGATGGCTGGCGTGGTTGGCGACGACGAGCACGTTCCTGTTCTGCGGGATGAACGCTCGCCCCGTCACCCGTGTTTCCATGAATTGGTCGTAGAAGTTCGACTGCATGGCCCCCATCCAACGCATCGCGCCCTTGCGCAACGGTTCGGGTACTTGAATGGGAAGAGTCCTCTCGTCCGGCTCAATTCGGGCAGGACTCGGCCGCTCGCCCAAAGAGCGCACGAGCATCTCAGCATCCTCGACCGTGTTGCAGCTCGCGAACAGCTCAGCGTCGATGCTTCGCCCCAATTGTGCCTCGAGAGCAACCAAGAGCTCCAGCAGCATCAAGGAGTCGCACCCCAAGTCTCCGCGCAGAGTGGCCTGAGCGCTGATGGTCTTGGGGTCACGTCGGGTCAGGTTGCCGAGGACACGCCGCACGCTGGTCACAGGAGATTCATCTCCACTGGCGCTTCGTGTCAAACGCCGTTCGAGGAGGTGTCGCAGTTCCTTGCGCTTGACCTTGCGGGTCGAGGTGCGTGGCAACGGTGTATCGAACAGCTGGATCACAGACGGGCGCATTGCCGCTGGCAACTCCACGATCGCCGCGTCGAGAGATTTCTTGGCCTGTTCATGAGCTTCAGCTCGAGACGCCGCCGCTTCGACGACCGCGGCGCAAGCAACACGTTCACCGCCCCGCTCGTCACTGACGCCGACCACCGACAGTTCCTTGACCCCTCTGGGAAGCCCCAGGCGAGCCTCGACGTCATCCGGGTAGACGTTCTCACCGTTGGACGCCACGATGACATCCTTGGCTCGACCGACGATCGAAAGACGCCCGCGGTGATCGAGCTTGCCCAGATCTCCCGTTTTCAACCAACCGTCGACATCCAATACCTCTCGCGTGGCGTCCGGGTCGTCAGTGTAGCCAGTCATCACGTTTGGACCGCGCGCGACTACCTCACCCACGCCCTCTGGATTCGGCGCATCGATCTTGATTTCGACATCAGGAACGGCACGCCCGACTTGTTTGGGACGCGAACGCGGTCCGGCCTTGGCCACGCTCAGCACGGGCGAGGCCTCGGTCAAGCCATACCCTTCCGTCAAATGCAGACCGAGTCCTGCAAACAGCTGATGCGTCGACTCGCCAAGCGCGGCCCCCCCGCTGACCATGAAACGCAGGTGCCCCCCAAGCTGACGGTGCACGCTCCCGAACAAGAGTTTCCCGACGTCCAATCCGGTCGTCTTACTCAGGCCGCGGGAGAACTCCAGTGCCATGTCGAAGGCACGGCTCGCCGCCGGTCCGTGTTCTGCAACACGAGCGACGATGCGACGCTCCAGGAGCTCCCACAATGCGGGCACGCCAATCATGGCAGTGATGCGACCGACCTTCATTGCCTCGGTGAGTCTTTCCGCGCTGAGCTCGTCCAGGTACACCACGCGGCTACCGCGAGACAACGGCAACAACAGCCCGCATGTCAGTTCGAACGTATGGTGCAAGGGTAACACGGACAGAACACGGTCTTCCCGCTCGAGTGGGAAGAGGGGTGCCAACGACCCGAGCATGCTGCACAGATTCCCGTGGGAGAGCATGACGCCTTTGGGCTTTCCGGTCGTGCCGCTGGTGTAGATGAGCAGCGCCGTGTCATCCTCGATCACGCTTGGCAACCCAAGGGCGTCCCCGGGAGCGGTCACTTCTTCGAACGCGAGACAGCGCACGTCGCCCCCAAAAGCATCTGCCAAACGCTGGCCGGCGGCTTCGTCCACCAGTGCTACACGCGCCCCCGAGGCGCGCTTGAGCACGTCCGTGGTTTGCAGATCGATATCTGCATCCAAAGGAACAGCCGTCGCTCGCGCGAACAGGATCCCAAACAAAGATATCGGCCAGTCTGGGTGGTTCTTGCCAACAAGCAGCACCCGATCGCCAGGCTTGACGCCCAATGCGATCAGTCGCGCAGCGCAGGCCCGCGCTCGATCGTGCCAATCGCGGAACGTGATGCGCGAAAGACCGTCGCCCTCGGTGCGTGATAGCGCTGGCGCCAAGTCGAAACGCTCCGCCATCTGCGCCAACAGCTCGGTCAGACTCTCATATCGCCGCAAGGAACGTACTGGCTTTCGTAGGCGCTGGTCCATCTCGGGGAACACCCAGCGCTCGAGGCCCGGCATGTGGATTTCGAGGAACCATTTGCGCCAATCGAGCTTCTCGGGTTCCCAGATGAGCCGCGCTTGATCTGCTGGCACCAAACGCGCGAATGCTTGCCGGGTATTGTCGCAACGAAACTCGTAGTCCAACGTTGCCACGAATGGCTCGAACTGCTTGACGATGTTGTAGACCTTCGTCTGCCCCCTGGCGAAGTGATTTAGGCTCTTGATTGTGGGTTTGAAAACGGACGCCAGTGGCCCGGATGCCGACGCCTTGTCCAACAGCTCCGCTAGACCGCTCGCCCCCTGAGCCATGCGCTTGGGCCCCCAGCGATCAAAAGCCGCCGGCGAGAGGAGTGCCCCTTCGATATGCCCCTGCAGATAGCTCAGCACGGGTCCGCCACGTCCCGTCCTCTGGTAGTACTTGCGCTTGTACAGGCCGGACAACTCGTAGATGCGCTCCATGGTTGTCGGGTTGGAGTCGCTGGTACCGAACTGGTAGACGGGCTTCTGCTGCCTCAGCAGTAGTTCGCCGGTCGCCAGTAGCATACCCGTGGCCACCATGTCGCAAGGCACGATGTCGAGACGAATGTCGGACCCTGGCATCTGAAATTGCCCCTCTCGAATGGCGTAGATCAGGGGCGCACTGGTATTGATGCCCTCGTTCCAGCCTTTGACGGGAAATTCTACGCAACTCTCGATGATCGCCGGGCGCACGATGGAAAACGGCAAGCCGGATCGAGCGGCGATTTGCTCGCCGATGCTCTTCGTATACGTGTACGTGTTTGCCCAGCCCCAGAAGTTCGCTCTCTCATGCCCCAACTCCGCGAGCTGAGCCTCGACGAACTTGCGACGAACTCGAGCGATCTCCTCTTCGAGTACCTTCCCACGGGCAGGCTCGCCGCTGGCGGAGAGGTTCTGTTTGGCCTGGTAGAGGAAGTGACTCTGCCTGAACGCATCGCCGGCGCGATGGCGGGCCTGTCGAATGATGTCCAAGCACTCGTCGATCTCTCGGTCCGGGTCCCAATGCGCACGCTCGAGCTTGCCATCATGGGGGAAGGGGTGCTCCAGCGGGTTTGATTCCTCGATGATCCCCGTGCGATAGCCAGCAACGTAACAAGTACTGGTGTGGATGATGGGGACGTCCCCCAGATCCCTCGCCAATGCGACCAGACTCTGGACACCAAAAGCGTTCACCTCGAGCGCAATGTCCAGCGGCGGCTGAAAGTCCACGATCCCCGACGAATTGACGATGACGTCCACCTGGTTTCTGAGCCGCTCACGCACCGCGTGATCGAGTCCGCAGAACGGCTGCACGATATCGCCCTCGACGACCTCTACCTTTTCGCGCAGGAAGGCTTCGAAACCATCACCGTATTTGTCTCTCAGGGGTTGCAAACAATGCCCCGGCACGACACCCGACCAGAATCGTTCCTCTGCACCTTGTTTACCTCGAGCACGCACCACGAGCACCAGGCGACGGATGTCGGGGAACTTGGCAAGGAGCATTACCCAGTAGACCTTGCCCAGGAAGCCCGTACCCCCAACGACGACGACGGTCTTGCCTGCCAGTGTGGACGTCAAGTCCAATGGGCCACGGTTTGGGGAATTGCCCCCGGACGATGCAACCAGGTTCGAACTCACCCGCCTGCCCCCGATACACTGACCTCCCCCATCACGATTGGCGGCAAGTGCAAACACAGAATGTCTTGGGATTTCGTCTCTCCGCCGCGTGCCCGGTAGAGCGCCTCAGCGACGTTGGGAGCCGTTTCGTAGCCCAGCAAACGTGGGATGTATTCGTTATCAGCCCCGACGACGATCACCTTCCCCAGGTGCTGACGGCCCGCTTCGCCCCAATACCACATGAAGAATGGGTGTGCAGGGTGATAACAGTGGCCTTTGCGAAACATCTCCAAGAACGCCGGATTCCTCGCAAAGCTCTCCTCGTAGCGCCGGTGGAGTTCCAGCCCGTCACGCGTTTCGGGAAGGAGTTGGTGAACGAAATCGATATAGGGAGCGTGCTGGGCGTGGTCGAACTTGTCCGTGCACGGATGGGTGATGATTAGCGTGCCACCCTTTTTCACGAGCGGCGCGCCCTTGTACATGTTGAACAAATAACCCTCGGCCATCACACTCACCAGAAGCGGGTTGAGGAAGGCTCCTACGTTGTACGGGCTGATGTAAGGCACACCCGAAATGAGCACGTCCGCCTGCCCTTCGATGGGCACCAGGTACTGGTCGTAGCAACGCTGAACGGTGTGAACGTGAGCGGCCTCTGGATCGCCAGCGAAGACGCCAGTCACGCCGTAGTCAGCGGGGATCCTTTCAAAGATGGCTTGGCGAGCGGGTTGCGGAATGCGAGCGGTCGTGTCGACCAAACCACGCAACATCACACGCTCTGCAGCGGTCAGCTCGTCCTCGTTTCTAGCCAAGAACTCGAAGGGCTTGCCGAACATCTTGTTGTTCACTGTTGTCTCGATGGTGAACACATCTAGGTGCTGACGCGCAAAGCGCCCCATGCGCTCAACAGAGGTAGCCAGCGCCGAACTACTTGGGTCCATGTAGCTGTGGCAGTTGCGCATCGTGGCCGCGTTGTGGTGCGCTTTGAGGCTCTTGTAGCCGCACAAGCCAACAACGAAGGACTTGTATCCGCCGTCCATCGCGACGAAGTTGAGGTTGACGTAGATCAGCAGGTCGCTTTCCACTGCGCGTCGATTGAGCTCGACGACTTCCCCATGATCGGTCTGTCCGAGAGTGACCATCTGCGCGGGGTCCTCCGGGTCGAGGTTGTACAGGCGATCAGGCCAGTACGCGTTGAACACGCGATCGCCAACCATGTGCCGAATTTCTCGGGCACGCATGCGACGATGCAAGCTGGTAGCGACGATGATCTCGATATCGTCGACGCCATAGTCCGCCAGCAGTGGCAAGACCACTTCGAGCACGCGCTGGCGCACATCGGGATTGCGCATCGGAGGTAAGGGAACCGAAATGTCATCGACAGCGATGGTTACCTTCATTCCGGGACGCAACTTGGCGTAGAGTGGGTCGCTTCCGTAGGGGTGGTTGATCGCGTAGCGGATCGCTGCATCCACGTCTTTGAGCGGTGCGATCGGAGGCTTTGGGTAGAGTACGCGCGTGCCCGCGGGCAGGTCGACTTCCACCAAACGATCCCCGGCGAACAAAACACGCGGAGCGCTATTGTTGTCGAGGGTTACCAGCGAGGGGTGACTCATGAACTTTCCGATAGTTTGAAGGTTGGCCAGCTGTAGGCTCTGGCCAGCAAGGCAAGGCGGGGGTCTGGATTGACCGCGGCGGGGTGACCTACCACGCTCAGCATCGGCACGTCCGAGTAGCTGTCGCTGAACGCGAAACACTCATTGAGATCGTGGCCGTTTTTGCGCGCGTGCTCGCGAATGAGACGTGCTTTTTCCGGGCCGGCGACCACCGGCTTGAGCAACTTGCCCGTGGCAGCCCCACGTCGCATCTCCAGGCGATTGCAGATGGGTGTCGCGCCGCCGAGATGACTGGAGAGCTTGTCGAGGATGAAGTCCAATGTACCGCTGACGAGCACAATCTCGTGCCCGGCAGCTCGGCTCTTCTCCACCAGATCGAGCGCGGCCGGGTAAATGGAGGGGCGGATCTTGGACTCGAATACCTCGTCGGCGAGCATTTGTAGGCGGTCCTCACTCATGCCCTCGTAGGTGGAAAAGAGCAGCTCGTTGAACATTCGCCGGTCCACCAACTCTGCAACAGCCATCACCGGCGCCTTGAGCAGGGCTCGACCCACCTTTCGAGCCGTCGCCAACGGAGTGGCCTGGTTCAATAGATAGAAGATGGTTGGGTCGACCAAGTTGCTGGAGACCAAGGTCCCGTCGACGTCAAAATAGCTAGCTGGCACGGCGGCTTGGCTCACCCAAGACGCACTCCGTGTCAAGCTCCGTCAAACGGTGGGGGAAAGGGTGGCCGAGTACGCCTTCGGGCGACGTCGTAATCCCCGGCACACCACCGCCCGACGACCCATCTGGGCACCAGGTGACCCGCTGTGCGCAAGTGTGATCGCACCCAAGTGAGTACCCTCCTTGAAACAGACTGCATGGCCGAATTTATTGCCCCGAAGAACAATTCAATACATATAAAACGGTACCGTTTCAGAAAGAAGCGAGTTCCAAGTCCATGAACCCAGCAAGTGAATCACTCCAAGCCAACAACCATCCAACAGTGAACCACCCCGCACGAACGCCGATGTCCAGCGCGCCGCCTCCCGGCCCGGCCGCCGGACGACTACTCATCGCTTCCGGGAACACCGAATCGCAAACTGCACGAGACCTTTCACTTGCGGGTCACGAGGTCCATGAATGTCACGATCTGCGTGGCTTGTGCATCGCCCTGAAACACCAGAAGCCCGACGTCATCTTCGTCGACCAGGCAGCGGTGGGTCCCTTGGACCAGGCCTTGCGCATCATTCGGGGCAGACACCAGAGCGTGCCAGTCGTTTTGTTAACCCGTGACAAGGCCGGCTTGAATCCAATTCGCTTTGGCTACTACGCAGTGTTGCCGCAGCCTGTCGATCCGGAGCAAGCGATGGTGCTCACGGCGCACGCCCTCGCTCACCACAGGATGTCGCTACGAATCGCCGAGCTCGAGGTCGAGACTTCTGGGCAAGGGTTCTACGGGATCGTGGGACGCTCAGCGTTTGCTCGCCGTCTGTATCACAAGCTTCAGACGGCGGCGGCATCCGACGTGCACGTCTTGCTCATGGGTGAAGACGGTTCCGGAAAGTCGGTCGCCGCGCGGGCCATTCACGATCGTAGCGCACGTGCCCGCGGACCGTTCATCGCGCTCAACGGCGCCCGCTTATCCGAAACGGCATTCAGCGCCGAAGCACTGGTCAACGCTGGCCTCGGAGGGCCCGAACTTCGACAAAACGGCGCGCTCGACGACGCGGATCGGGGCACGCTCTACATTGCCAACATCGATCAGCTCGACCCGCGTCTGCAAGACCGGCTCTATTCCGCATTGCGGGACCCCTCACAGTCCGACTTCCGCCTCATCGCATCGAGTTCAGATGGTCTGGAGCAGGCGTTGGACACAGGTCGCTTCCGCCGCGACCTCTACACCCACATCGTCCAGCATCCGATTCGTCTGCTACCCCTTCGCAGCCGCCCAGTAGACATCGCGCCCAGCGCAGAAGGCATTCTGGAGGAACTCGCGAGAGAGCATGGCCGCGGCCGACTCCGACTGTCTTACGAGACTATCGAGATACTCGAACGCTACCCCTTCCCCGGCAATCTGAGCGAGCTGCGACAGATTCTGGCGACGGCGATTCAACGTTCACCTGGTGACGTTATCGGTCCGGATGCGCTGCCGTCGCAAGTCAGGGGCGCCAGTACTTTGAACGATGATCACCATCAAGGCGCTTCTCTACCCCCGGATTCGACTCAGCACCGGAAGGGTATGTTGTTCGAGCTGTTGTCACGCGCCCCCATGAAGATGCGCGACATCGAACGGGCTGCCATCGAGGCAACGCTGCAGCGGACGGGCGACAACGTCACTCAAGCAATGAGAGACCTGGGCATTGGTCGCACGACGCTCTACCGCAAGCTGAAGAAATACGGCAGGCGCTGAGAGCAAGCGGGGCATTTGCCATACCGCCATTGAAAGGAACGCCGCGACGGGTATCGACCCCAATCGCGGCGTTCCCGCGTTTGTGCCCAGAACGGCGTTGCTGCGTTTGGAACCCAGGCGGAGTGTGCTACTCAGCGGGCGATGCAGTGGATCGACACGAGCGAACAACTGACCGACGTCATCCGGGAGCTCGAGGACGCGGATGACTACTTCATCGATACCGAGTTCGAGTCCACGCGGAGCCGTACGCGCCTGTCCGTCATCCAGGTCAGCCGAGGAAGTGCCCTTTATCTGATCGACGCGCTCAACGTCGGCGAGCTGCGAGATCTGGGCACCGTTCTATGCCGTCCGCAATGCCAATGGGTGCTGCATGCCGGACTGACGGACGTGCAGCTCCTGCTGCGCGTTTTCGAACGCGCCGAGCCCCCGCGGCTCTTCGACACGCAGCTGGCTTGGGCGCTCTGTGGGCCAGAGGCTAGCGTGTCTCTCGCCTACTTGAAGTTCAAACTACTGGGTCTTCGAACCATGAAGACACACCAGAGCGATGATTGGATGCGGCGCCCGTTACCGCACTCCCAAATGGAATACGCCGCGTCGGATATCGCGGAGCTGCCGGAGCTATATTCCCTGCTGGAGCAGCGGCTAGTCGAGCACCAGCGCAGGGACCTGATGAACGACGTGTGCCGTGAACTACTACTGCCGCAGTTCGATCCGCCCGCGAAGCTCGACGTGGATTCATTTCGCAACGCTTGGCAGCTGGCGTCGAAGAACCAGGCGGCCTTGGCGTTCCTCATCGAGTGGCACAACTCGCTACCGCCGCGTGAGCGCTCCAGAGCTCCTGCGAACAAGACGCTCTTGGCACTGGCAAGTCGCCTGCCGAAGACACCGCAAGATCTGCTGCGCATCAAAGGGGTGCCGCCGTACTATTCTGGCAAGACTGCAGGCGATCTCGTGCGAGGAATGAACGCTGCCGCCAAGCGAGCCTCTGCGGGGGACTTCCCTCAGCTGGAGCCACCGCCCTATGCGACATTCGAGGAAATCTTGCTCGACGCATGGCTTGCCAGCCTGAGGGCAGAGGTCTGCGCAGAAGCAGAAGTGGCGCCCGACTTGGCGTTCCCGGCCCGTCACCTGCGCGCCCTCAAACAGCTACTGTTGGAGCGTCAGGAGCCCGGCGTGGTCCTGGAGCAGCTTTCCGGGTGGCGACGAGAGGTGCTCGTCCAGCCCACAGAGCAGTTCATGCGCAGGCACCCACCGCCGTTTCGCCCTCTAGCGACGCCACCTGCCCCCAGAGGCCATCGGTGACGGCATTGGCGTCTTCTGGCCGCGACTACCTCATCGGCATACGAAGTCAGCGTTGAAGGTTGCCCGTGGGGCGTCGCGTGACCACACTTAGTGGACGATGGACTTCAGTCCCAATCAAGACCACCAGATGCTGCGAGAGACGGTTCGCCGAATCGCGGCCAAGTACGGGCACGAGTACTACCAGAAGGAATCCAATTCTGACGGTCGTGCGCAGGATCTCTGGGACGAACTGGCTGAACACGGCTTCTTGGGCGTCAACATTCCGGAAGAGTATGGGGGCGCAGGGCTCGGGATCACCGAGCTGATGCTGGTCAGTGAAGAGGTAGCCAGCGTCGGCTGCCCACTGCTGCTGATGCTGGTGTCACCGGCGATTTGCGCAACCATCATCGCCAAGCATGGCACCACACAGCAGAAGCAAGACTTTCTTCCGGGATTGGCAGCCGGCAAGAAGATGGCGTTCGCCATCACTGAACCCAACGCCGGGTCGAACTCTCACGAGATCGACACCCGTGCTGAAAGAGACGGTGACGACTACATCCTGAGCGGCACCAAATACTACATCTCTGGTTTCGACGAAGCTGAGCAAGTACTCGTCGTGACAAGAACTGGAACCGATGAAGATACCGGCCGCGGCGAGCTGAGCCTCTTCATCGTGGACACCTCCGCAGAAGGCCTGACCGCGAGTCACATTCCCGTCGAGATCCGGGCACCCGAGAAGCAGTTCACGCTCTTCTTCGAGGATGTGCGTGTCCCGGCAGGGCGGTTGCTCGGGCAGGAGGGACACGGTCTAAAACAGGTATTCGTCGGGCTGCAGCCCGAACGCTTGCTCGGCGCTAGTATCTCCAACGGCCTCGGGCGCTACGCTCTGGACAAGGCCGCAGACTACGCCAGAGAGCGCGTCGTGTGGGATGCGCCCATTGGAGCTCACCAGGGGATTGCCCATCCCCTAGCCAAAGCCAAGATCGAGCTCGAACTCGCGCGACTGATGACCCTAAAAGCCAGTTGGCAGTACGACAGTGGGATCAATGCGGCAGAGTCAGCCAACATGGCCAAGTACGCGGCGGCGGAGGCCGGCCTCGCAGCTCTCGACGCGGCGATCCAAACTCACGGCGGCAACGGTTTGGCTTCGGAATACGGCTTGGCGGATCTGTGGGGCATGGCGCGTCTCCTGCGCACCGCGCCTGTGAGTCGAGAGATGATCCTCAACTACGTGGCCCAACACTCGCTGCGGCTGCCCCGTTCGTACTGAACCGCGCCCGGCTGCCGTCCAAGCGGCGCGAGACCAGCTCAGTCGCCTTGAGCCTTGGACGCGGCAATGCGGCGGGCCTGGCGGCGCTTGCCGGCCTCCCAATCCTTTCGCTGTGCCTCGGTCTCGAGAACCAACCCAGGGACTGGACACGGCTTGCGCGCATCATCCAGCGCGACGTATACCAGATACGCTGAATTGGTATGCATCGTGACCCCGGTCACCGGGTCTTCGGCGTGGACGCTCACTGATACCTCCACGCTCGTCCGTCCGACGTAGCTGACGTTCGCCCGAAGCGTGAGGAGCTGGCCCACGAGCACGGGCGACTTGAACGTCATGGAATCGACCGCGATGGTAACCACCGGACGCTGGGCATGGCGGATGGCCGCAATCGCACCGGCCTCGTCCACCCACTTCATGATCAGCCCCCCGTGAACGCTGCCGCCCGGGTTGGCGTGTTCGGGCATCATGAACTGATGCAATGTGGACGCTGAAACGGAAGCCGGCTTCTCGATTGGCACGCTCATGCCTGCGATTCTAGCGCCTCGAGCGGTGCGATCCTTCGACCAACGCCGACGACCGGCCGAATGGCAGTGCGGGGCTACGACCCAAACACGTAGAGCGGAACTGAACACCAGAACCCCCCGGCAGCCCGAACACCCCTTTTCAGACTCCTCCCGGCTGATTTAGAGCAGGGCCGTGCTTCTGATTTCCCAGCTGTTCGCCCTGGTATCTCCCAAACAGCGGCGAGGCCTGGCTGCCTGGCTGTTGCTGTGTGCCTGGGTCAGCGAACCCAAGGCTCAAACCGAACCCGCCGAAAGCCCCGAGACGACCACCGTGCCAGCGAGCTCCTACGCCGGCAACGAAGGGACCGGGAGACTCCGGGTAACGCGCCATCGCCTAAACAATGGATTGCGTGTAGTGCTCAATGAGGACCACTCGGCCCCATCGGTGAGTGTGTGCATGACCTATGACGTTGGCGCCAGGAACGAGGAACTAGGGCGCAGTGGCTTCGCCCACTTGTTCGAACACCTGATGTTCCAGGGCAGTCGCAACGTCGAAAAAGGGCAGCACTTCGAGGAAATCGTGTCGCGGGGTGGTCGGGCCAACGGCACTACGAATAAGGACCGAACCAACTACTTTCAGGTACTGCCTTCCCATGAGCTCGCACTGGGTCTCTGGCTCGAAGCCGACCGCATGCGCTCGCTGGCTCTGACCCGCAAGAACTTCGAAAACCAGCGCAAGGTCGTGCTCGAAGAGTACCGCCAACGCTACTCGAACCGAGTGTACTCGTTGGGCAGAGTGCGCCTGCACCAGCTTGTCTACCAGAACTATTGGCCATACGAGCACCCGGTGATCGGCTTTATGGAAGACCTCGACCAGGCGGAGCTCGAGTGGGCGAGGGATTTTCACAACAGCTACTACGCACCCAACAATGCGGTGCTGAGTATTTCGGGTGACTTCGATCCGAAGCAGGCGCTTGGACTCATCGGGCAATACTTCGGTGCCGCCAAACCACAACCGAACATTCCAGAGTTTCGCGAGCCGGCACGCCTGCCGTTCCAGTCGAGCGAGCGACTGAGCGTGATGGTCGACGAATCAGCGAAGACTCCGGGCGTGTTCTATGGCTGGCGCGTGCCGGCAGCTCGAACGGGTGAACACCGAGTCTTGGAGGTCGTCGCGGAGATACTTGCAGGTGGGGATTCGAGCCGGCTTCCGCAGGCCCTAGTATTCGACAAGGCCAGCGCCCGCAGGGTGGCCGCCTGGGTCAGCCGCCGCCGAGGACCGAGCGCCTTCCACGTATTTCTCGAGGTTGCGCCACAGTCGAGCGTGGACACCGCTCAGATGTCTCTGCAAGAGGCACTCAAGAACCTGCGTGTCGTTGGCCCGACGAGCGCGGAGCTCGCCAAAGCGAAAGCGCGCTTGAAGCTCGAGACCTTGAACGCGCTTCAAACCAATCAGGAACGGGCCATACGCTTAGGCGAATACGAGGTGTACTACAACGATGCGACGTTGCTCGAGGAAGAGCTCACGGCGTACGACGAAGTCAGCGTCGCGGAAATCCGTGCGGTCGTCAGCAAGTACCTGATCGACACCAAGCGCTCGGTGGTCGAGGTTTATCCGCCGGGATGGGTCCGAGATATCGGACCGCCCGTGATTACGACAACACACATCGTCAAGAAGGGCGAAACCCTGAGCGGCATCGCCGTGCGCTACGGGATGACCACGATCGAACTCGCGAAACAGAACGGGATCAACAAGAAGACCCACGTACGCATTGGCCAGCGGCTGTTGGTGACGAAGCGGGCGGGCAAGGGCACACGACCCCAGGCAACCTACAAGGTGAAGAAGGGCGATACGCTGATCGGAATCGCGAAGAAGTACGGCGTGACTGCCGACGCCATCGCAAGCGCCAACCGAACGAACACCAAGACCGTCCTGATGCCAGGTCAAGAGCTGGTCATCCCCCGCAAGAGCTCCAGCGGTGGCAGCTCATCCGAACCGGAGGAGCGGCTCTACAGAGTGAAGAAGGGCGACACTCTTGGCGGCGTGGCGCTGCGCCTAGGTGTCTCGACGGCAGCTCTTGCCAAAGCCAACGGCATTGGAACCAAGAAGCACCTCGTCGCTGGCCAAACGCTGAAGCTGCCCAAAGGCGCCAAGCTCCCGGGGGCCAGCAAGAAATCCAAAAAGAATAAGAAGGCGCCGACCCAGCCCAAGAAGAAGGAGCGAACCTACACGGTCAAGAAAGGCGACACCCTAAGTGGCATCGCCAGCCGTCACGGCGTCTCAGCGCGAGCCATCGCAGCCCGGAACGGCTTCAACGTCAAGAAATCGATCCGCCCCGGTCAGAAGCTCATCATCCCGGACAAGCAAGGCAAGTAGCCAGCCAGTAGCGGGCACGAGTCGGGCTAGACATCCTCTTCGTTGGCGGCAGCTTTTTGATTGATGGAGATGAACGCTCGAGCGAGGGCAGCACGTCCGCCCTTACCGGCGTACTCGAACGGGATACCAACTTCGCGTGACGCATGAACGAGGGGGTCGCTGTGCCTGTGACCCACCAGCCCTTCCATCAGAATGAGCGCACCAACACGTCCTGCCTTCATGCGCTGGGCAAGGTTTCCGATGGCATGCGTCCCTTGCCGCGTCGTATCGATCCATTCCAGCTTTTCGAGGACTTCGCGGGGAACGAAGCCCAGGCGGTCTCGCCGCACGACGCCACCCACCAGAACGAGCGGAAGGTGCTGCACAGCCCGGACCAAAGGTCCCCACTCGACCGGGAGCTGGTCACGGGCAGCCGGAGCAGCGCGTGAAGTGTCCTGTCCGGACGTGGCCGGACTTGCCTCGGGCGCCGGCCTCCCCGTTGCCCCACTAGCCCCTACCGCGGTCGTTGGACCGCCGCCGCCCCTCGCGGACTCCGCGACACCCACCTCACACGCCAGTTCCGGCAGGGCGAGCACGGCGTGCCGCAGGGCCTCGGCGGTGGCTGTGGGATCACCCGTCAACCGGGGCGATGGGATGGAGTGGTCTCGCGCGTATTCGGTAGCCACCTCCCCCTCGACAGCACGGCGATACGCGGCCAACGCCTCCTCCACCTTCTTTACCGGCTCGAGGCGACGCAGCACCTTGGCCGCGACGTCGGCCTTGACCTTCTCGAGTAGCAGTTCGATCGCATCAGTCACTCGCTCCACGATAGCAGAGCGGTTCGGATTGGTCCCGCGTGCTTCAAACGTATTCCGACAGGGCCCTCTCGACGCTGCCAACATACCCTCCGCCAAACAGGTTGACGTGCACGAGCAGCGGGTACAGCTGGTACAGCGCGACGCGTCCGGCTGCGCCGGGAGCAAGGGGCGTGGCGGCTTCGTATGCGGCGAAAACCCGCGCGGAGAACCCACCGAATAGTTGCATCATCGCTAGATCGACTTCTCGGTGCCCCGCATAGACCGCGGGATCGATCAGTACCGGCAAGCCCCGGTCATCGCGGTGCAAGTTACCACCCCACAAATCGCCGTGCAGCCTGTGGGGACCTTCTTCTGGCACGATATCCGGCAACCGGGCCACCAACTCGTCGAAACGAGTCGCCCAGCTCGTCGGTCCGCGAGCACCATCCACTGCCCGCTTGACTTGGGGTAGCAGCCGCATCTGGCCGAAGAACTCAGCCCAGGTCGTGCGCGTCCTGTTCGATTGCGGCAGCGAACCAATGAAGTTGTCGTGGTCTAGCCCATAGCCCGGTGCGCCGCTATGGTGCAAGACGCTCAAGCCCTCTCCAACCAGCACGTCGAAACGCGGTGCCGGCGCCGCCGAGGGAAGATACTCCAACACCAGGTAAGCCGGCTGTTCATCTGATACGGCGAGGACCTTTGGGACCTTCATTCCTCCCTCCACGCGTAGCCAATCGAGTCCCCTGGCTTCCGCTCCAAACATTCCCGCTGGGGGGCGCCGATGTGTCTTGACGAATACGTGCTCGCCGTCCGCCAAAGTAACCAGGTAGGCCTCGTTGATGTCGCCACCCGAGAGCCCCGATTTCCCAGTCGCCCTCGTCCCCAGCGCAGCGGATACAGCTTCGAGCAGAGTATCAACCATTGGTCAACCCGTGACGGGCAACCAAGTGGTCGAGCAGCCCGTTGCAGGCCACTAGGCATTGGTCTACCACCTCCTCGAAACCCCGGTCGCCGCCATAATACGGGTCGGGCACGCTACTCCCGGCCGGGGCAGTGCTGTCGTAGTCTCGCAGTAGCTGAAGGCACCCCCCGAAATCTTTCGGAACTATCGCCGCCAGGTTGTCCAGGTTGTCCGTGTCCATGGCGAGCACGTAGTCGAAACGCTCGAAGTCGTCCGATTCGAACTGGCGGGCGCGGCCTCCCAGTTCGATGCCACGCTTCATCGCTGTCGCACTGGACCGCCGATCGGGGGGCTCCCCAGCGTGATAAGCTGCCGTGCCCGCGGAATCCACTTGCACCACGTGGGCCAAGCCCCGCTCAGCCAACAGATGGCGCATGACGCCCTCTGCTGTCGGTGAGCGACAGATGTTGCCCAAGCACACAAAACATACTCGCACCATGGGTGCGAGCATATCCGTGCGGTGACCCCATGTCTGCCCCGTCAGCAGCTTTCGGCTTGGCGAATTCACCTTTGAGCTGGCTAGCCGTCAAGGCCTGAGATACCTTCTGATGACACCCATGGCAAAAAGTCTGAAGGGGCGCACCCTGTTCATCACGGGCGGTACGCGGGGGATCGGCAAAGCCATAGGACTGCGCGCAGCCCGAGATGGCGCGAATGTCGTTATCGTCGGCAAGACAGGCGAGCCTCACGCCAAATTACGCGGCACCGTCCACACGGCGGCCGACGAGATTCGTGAGGCGGGCGGCGAGGCGTTGGCTTGCGTCGCGGATGTCCGCATCGAGAGTCAAGTGCAGGCGGCGATCGACGCCGCGCTTGGAGCATTCGGAGGGATCGACATTCTCGTCAACAACGCCAGCGCGATCTTGCTCAGCAACACCAAGAACGTGCCAATGAAGCGCTTTGACCTAATGCACCAAGTAAACGCGCGTGGGACGTTTCTCTGTTCGAAACTCTGCCTGCATGCGTTGGAGCAATCTGACAATCCCCATGTCCTGACACTCTCCCCACCCCTTACCCTGAACCCTGAGTGGTTCGGCGCGCATTTGGCGTATACGTTGTCCAAGTACGGGATGAGTTTGTGCACCTTGGGTCTCGCCGCCGAGTGGCGCTCGCGGCGCATCGGCGTCAACAGCCTGTGGCCGCAAACCACCATCGCGACGGCCGCCATCGAAAGCCTGAAGGGACACGAAGCACTGCGCGAGTGCCGCAAGCCCGATATCGTCGCCGACGCGGCTCACGCCATCCTGTGCAGACAGGCGGCCACCACCACGGGCCAGTTCTTCGTGGACGAGCAGGTGCTGCGCGAGATGGGCGTCACGGATTTCTCGAAGTACGCTGTCGATCCTTCCGTCCCACCGAGCCCGGATCTGTTCGTGTAGCGGTCCGCCGAGCAGAAGCGGCTCAATCTGCAAGGTAGCGCCCGTACTCGAGGTCGATGATCTGCAGCTCCACTTCGCCGGCGGGGCGCTGAAACAAGATCACATCCCCGACGTTCTTGCCCATCAGTGCTCGTCCCAAAGGCGACTGATAGCTCAGGCAACCCCGCGCGGGGTCGGACTCGTCCGGCCCAAGCAACTGGTAGCACTTGGTCACCGCGTCTTCGTCCTCGACCGTGACGATTGCCCCAAAAAACACCCGCTCGGCGTTCTGTGGCGTCGTTCCCAACGACACGACACGGCACTCGTCGAGCCGCTTGGTCAAGAAATGCAGGCGACGATCTATCTCCCGCAAGCGCTTCTTTCCATAGATGTATTCAGCGTTCTCGGAGCGGTCACCTTGAGCCGCAGCGTCAGCCACCTCTTGCACGACTTTGGGACGTTCGGTTTCTACCAGGCGCTTGAGCTCATCCGCGAGCCTCTTCGCGCCACGATCAGTGATGTACGTGGCCATGAAATCACTCGTCTCAGGTCAGAATGGATTCGCAGACGTAGGTAGGAAAGATGCCGCTGGCGGCAATACGCACCTCCGCGCGTGCAGGCTGCGTGTTGCCAGACAGGACGAGCGCCGTATCGATCCCGAACGTGTTGGCTCCGAGAATGTCCGTCTCGAGGGTGTCCCCCACCATCAGGACATCCTGCTTGGTGACGGAGTCGTCATTGGCTACTGCACAAGCGAACGCGTGAGAGAACATCATGGTGTCAGGCTTGCCAAACCAGACAAAGCGCTTGGCCACGATTCTCTCTATCATGTGCGCCAGGCTCCCGACGGCCACCCCGACCTCACCGCCCCCGCTGGGATAAGCGATGTCCGCGTTGGCCACCACAACGGGAATGCTGACCTTGCGAAGCAGATTCACAGCGCGATTCAGATCGATGAACCAGTCGAAGCCCTCGTCGTCGAGCAGCACCAGAGCTCGCGGATCGTCTGCCAACGTGCACTGGGAAACAGGAATGGGATTGAGACCGGCGCTCTTGATGTAGAAAGCAGATGCCTCTTTGCCCAAAAAGGCCACGTTCCCGGTCTTGACCTTGGTACGAAGAAAGTCCTTCGCCAGCAAACCGGAGGAGATGTTCTTGCTGGCCGGTATCAGCTGGCCATGCTCCGGATGCGCGTAGGCCTTGGCCATCTCTGCTGGGGACTTGGACGCGTCGTTGGTGATGACATACACATCCCTGCTGGTCCTGGTCAGCCACGCCAACGTGTCGAGCACTCCCGGAAGGACGCCCTTGGAGCTCTTCAGCACTCCATATGCGTCGAAGAGGATGACCTTGTAGCGGGGCGCCAGCTCGGCGAAGGGCGTCAATTGCAGCATTGCCGGCCATTCTAGGACGCAGACGCCGCACATCTCCACTCTGTTCCGGGGTCGAGTCACGACCAAGCTCTCCCAGGACTGAGCGCGCGGTCGCACGAATCATTCCTGGAACGTGGCCGCCCACGCATGACGCGGCGCGCCGATTGGCTTCACCTGCGTCCAAAGCCTTGCGGCCCGCAAAGCACGATTTTAACACCAAAACTGGGACGATACGCTCCTGAAACATTCGGCCCGGTACACCCCCCAGGCTCGGTCACCGCGGGCCCGGCCAGGGATTCACCCCTGCAACACTGGAGCGACGGCAACGGTTTGCATTCGATCCGGCGCGGCAAATCCCGCTCTGAACGAGCACGAAAATCACACAAGAAAGACCTAATCAAGGAGACACGATGACGACCCCTGCCGATGCTCTCAAACTCATCTCCGAAAAAGACGCAAAGTATGTCGACCTGCGCTTTGTCGACACCAAAGGCAAGGAACAGCACGTGACGGTGCCTTCGAGCGAAGTCGACGAAGGCTTCTTCAAAGATGGCAAGATGTTCGACGGTTCCTCGATCGCCGGTTGGAAGGACATCAACGAGTCCGACATGATCCTGATGCCGGATCCCGACACGGCGGTGATGGATATCTTTTTCAAGGATCCCACGCTGATCTTACGCTGCGACGTCATCGAGCCTTCCGACATGAAGGGTTACGAGCGGGATCCACGTTCCCTTGCCAAGCGAGCTATCACCTATTTGGGCAGCACGGGCATCGCTGACGCAGCGCGTTTTGGCCCAGAAAACGAATTTTTCGTGTTCGACTCGGTCACCTGGGCGACCGAAATGAAGAGCAGCTTCTACGCCATCGACTCCACCGAAGCCGCTTGGAGCAGTGCCATCGACTACGAAGGTGGCAACCACGGCCACCGCCCAGGCGTCAAGGGCGGTTACTTCCCCGTTCCTCCGACGGACTCCCTCCAGGATATCCGCGCGGAGATGTGCAACGCGTTGGAGAAGATGGGGCTCGTGGTCGAGGTGCACCACCACGAAGTGGCAACCGCAGGGCAGTGCGAAATCGGCGTCGGCAGCAACGAGCTTGTCAAGAAAGCCGACGAAGTACTCATGCTCAAGTATGTGGTCTGGAATGTCGCCAAGCAGTTCGGCAAGACGGCCACCTTCATGCCCAAGCCCCTCGTTGGCGACAACGGCAATGGTATGCACGTCCACCAATCGCTGTCGAAGGATGGCAAGGCCATCTTCTCAGGCGACGTGTACGCAGGTTTGTCGCAGGAAGCACTGTGGTACATCGGTGGCATCATCAAGCACGCCCGTGCCATCAACGCGTTCTCCAACCCGGGTACGAACAGCTACCGCCGATTGGTGCCCGGCTTCGAAGCTCCCACCATCCTCACCTACTCTGCCCGCAACCGGTCTGCGTCGATTCGTATTCCGTGGGTCAGCAACCCCAAAGCGGCTCGAATCGAAGTCCGATTCCCGGACTCGACCGCCAATCCCTACCTCGCGTTCTCGGCGATGATGATGGCTGGTCTGGATGGCATCCAGAACAAGATCGATCCCGGCAAGCCCATGGATATCGACCTGTACGAGCTATCGCCGGCAGAAGAGGCGAAGTTGCCCACGGTTGCGCATTCGCTCGACATGGCGCTCGACGCACTGGACAAAGATCGCGAGTTCCTCACCAAGGGCGACGTGTTCACGGACGACCTGATCGACGCCTACATCAGCCTCAAGAGCTCCGAGGTGAGCCGCCTTCGAGCCACCACCGTGCCCTTCGAATTCGAGCTGTACTACAGCTTGTAAGGCGCGTCTCCGACTGGCGGCGCCGCCGCCCCGTGTCGAAGCACACCCCAACCTGTCACCACAGGTTGGGGTGTTGCGTTTTTGTGGCCTGGTCTCAGCGCTTCGTCGCGCGGGCGGGAGGGTTTGGCCGCCACCGCTCGTGCCGGAGTGTTGCCGCTCTGTGTGCGGCACGCGCCCAAGCGCAGGTCGTTTCCACGGCTGTACACTAACGCCCCTCCCTACGTTCATCCTGCGCCACAATATGTCCAAGACCTCACAAGCTCCGAGGTCGGCAGCACCAGGTAGCAGATGACCTCACTGGTCCACACATTGAGCACCTTGTCTACCACTGCACACACGAGCGTTGTTTTGCCAAACAAGAAAACTGCACCAGCTCCAGAAACAGTTCCACTAGGGTACGCAACCGCAAAACGGTTCAAGTTTCAAACACATAGGTACCAATGATAGACGCAATAGCGCGGAATCCGTGCGGTAATTTCTGAGATCCAACTTCGCAACGTGCAGCACTAACGGCTACAGATGTACGCGAACGGCGCATCCGAGTCGTTGCACGACCACCAGAGTTCACGTTTTGGACTCACCCATGGAATTCGACCCAAACGAGTCACACCTAGGCGTGGTAGGCCAACGCCCGGAGTTTAACCGCCAACCGGAGTGATGCCACTGTGACCGAACCGCTCGACACACTGCTGAGGAAGTCCCGCCAAAACCAAGGGCTGACCCAGTACGACGTAGCCAAAGCAACCCGTACCACCGTATCGCGCATCTCGCGGATCGAGCGCGGCTCGGAACTACTGGGGTTTCCGAAGTCGTCCCGGTTGGCCAAGTGCCTGAAGTTGGACCACAAGCGAGTCGTGGCGTCGATTCTCAAGTCGCTGCTGGAGCGAGCGGACCTCGACCACGATGTCAAACTGCTCAAGCCAGGCAAGCGGCGCAATCGGGCAGGCGAGGAGGTGGCGCGTCTACGCTACGCCCAAGGCACGAGCGTGCGCCAGCTAGCCAAGACGGCGGGGATGCTCCCATCACGTGTGGCGAAGGTCGAGAACGACCCGGCACTGGTGCTTCAACCCTCGACGGCCGCCAGGTTCGCCGACGCGTTGGGCGTCAAACGGGCGGCTTTGGTCGAGCTGGCCTTGCAAGACCTGCTCAGCAAGCACCGTCTCAATCAGTACCGTGTGAAGGTCGTTTGACCGGACTCGTTTGACCGGACAACCCCATAGTGGGTCGAGCCGCCTGGGCTTCCTTTGGATGCCGCCGCGCTGACCACTGGAACCCGCGAAGAGTAGGACACAAATGCGTACGACCCGCCTCCGAGGCTTGGTGGGGCTGTACAACTGTGGCAAAAGCGACGGGTGGTCACTCAGCCCCGCCGATCACTGCCCGCCAAACGGGTGAAGCGGCTCGTCGCGCTCGGTGCGCTGTCGGCGTGCGCTCTGCTGTTGGGGTGCAAGCGACGCAACCAGCAGCTCGAGGAACTGAACCTGACTGAGGATCAAGCGAAACGCATCCTCGCAGAGATATCATCGCACACCGCGAAGAGCAGCGCGCCGGAAGCGCCAGAGGCCCCTGCGACGACGGATGCCGGCACGAACGCCCGGGAGCGGACGATGCACCAAGCGGTAGATCCACAATTGGTCACCGGGGACTGGGTAGTCGATGGACTCGTCGACGTGGGTCCAGCAGCGCCGTCGAGCGCGACCAAGACCGGTGTTGTGCTGATCAACGGAGAGAACGAGCTCTTTTTGGCAAGACTGGGGCGCTTGCCCAGCGGTCCCGAGCCCAATGAGACGCCGATCACGCCACTCGACGGCGACAACGGCCGCTTTGCTCTAGGCAGAGGTCCGACGGTGGCGGACGGCTACGCGTACTGGGTCACGAGCCACTACCTGCTGCGGCGACCGCTCAAGCCTCCATACGGTCCCCTCGACATTCTGGCTGCCGACGCTCGTGTGGGAACACGCACCTCGGCGTTGCCGGGCGATCCCCGCCGCAAGCGTCCGACCTGGGTCGGATACATCGCCTTGCCGACGATGAAGAATGGGCCTCTGCGGGCCAAGCTCTGGTACGGGCAGGAGCACGAAGCAATCATCAGCGAGCCCGAGGCCTCTACCTTGAGCGTGCAGTTGGTCATGCGAAACGGGCAAGTGCACGCCGTCTCTCTCGAAGCTCGCACTGGACGTTCAAGCCTGCATATACGCGCGATCCAGCCGGGGACGCCACCCGCTCTCGGCGCCGATCAAGTGATGTGGCTCGGAGGGGCACCGCATCCGATGACCGAATTGTGGGTGTTCGACTCGCCTTCGGCCCAGCGTGGGGCGGACTTGCTCGGGCTGATCCCGCTGGAGAAGGACATCACCCACTTCGGGCTCGCGACAATTCGCTTCCCGAACTTGCAAAGCACGGAGCCCAGCGTGGACTGGATCCCCTACCCCAATGGGATCAACCCAGCCCCCGTCCACACCGCGGAAGTCTGTAGCAAGACCGTCGTCCTGTTCGCCCGCCCCAGTACCGCCAGTCCGGGGTCACCCCAAGAGCTGGTGTTGGCTGAGCTGGCCGGCGGGAGGCCTGCGAACGCAGTGGTCTTGAGCCGCTCGAAGGCATTCTACGATGTCTCCTTGGCCTCAGTGCGTGGTGGTGCGTTGGTCAGCCACGTCGGTGACAAGAGGACGTGGGCTCGCACCGTGCGTTGCGTTCCTAGGCGACGCTAGGGATCACCAGGTGTTTCCAAAACCGAGCCACGTGAGGCTGGGCGAAGCACACTTCGCATTGTATACGGGGCGCGCACAAACTGAGACGACCGGCGCAGCGCTAGTGGTCCAGGGAGAGAGACGACGTGAGCAACAAGCGTAAGAAGACCGCCAAGCGAAAACCCAAATACACAGCCAAGACGGCCGACAAGCACGAGCTGTACCAGCTGAGTGTGCAAGATGCCGACTTTGAGGTGTCACTCATCACCCGAGTCTTCAAACGTCTCCGCGGGCGCAAGCCATTGAGCATTCGGGAGGATTTTTGCGGCACGGCGTTGTTCTGCGGTGCTTGGGTCAAGAGCGACCGCAACCGCACCGCAACCGGTGTGGATCTGGATCCCGAGGTGCTCGCTTGGGGCGTCGAACACAACTTGGCGCCTCTACAAGAGCCAGGCGATCGGATCACGCTGCACGAAAAGAACGTGCTGGACAGGATCCCGGGCAAGTTCGACGCCACCATCGCGTTCAATTTCAGCTACTGGTGCTTCCAGGAGCGAGCGCAACTGCTGACCTACTTCAAGAAGGTCAAGCGCAGCCTCGTCGACGACGGCGTGTTCTTTCTGGACGCGTACGGCGGATACGAGTCCCACGAGCCCGACCTCGAGGAACCGCGCGCGATTGACGAAGGTTTCACCTACGTCTGGCACCAAGACATCGTCGATCCCATCTCTAATCGGGTCGTCAACCACATTCACTTCCACTTCCGCGACGGCACAAAGATGCGCAAAGCGTTCACCTACGATTGGCGCTTCTGGTCGTTGAAGGAGCTCGAAGAGTTGCTGATGGAGGCAGGCTTCTCAGCGGTGCAGATCTACTGGGAAGACAGCGACGAAGACGGCGATGGCACCGGCGTCTACCGTCCCAAGAAAGCCGTCGAAAACGAGGCGGGCTGGATCGCCTACCTCGTGGCGCAAGCTTGAGCTTTCAGCCTAGGAGCTGGCCGCCAAAAGACCAGTGGTCACCGGAGACATCCTCGAAGACGACGAACGTTCGCTTTGCGGGCACGCCCAGTCGCTCCTCGAGGCAGCTAGCCACCGCATGCCCCAGCTTTCCGCGCTGCTCGCTGCTCGTCGTGCCAACGGCGCGCACCCTGACGAAACTCGAGGGCGCGGCCGCAGCTGCGAATTGCATGGCTTGGGGCTTCACCAGGCTCGTCATCACGTACGCGCTCGACTTGCCCAAGTGCTCGGACACCAACGTGCCCAGTTCCGACAACAACGCGTCGGAGGCTTCAGCTGTCTGCGGCAACGTCCCCGTGGTCACTTCGAGATACGGCATGCTCGGCGTTATACCGCAGCCCTGGCAACCTTGCCTGTGCCTTTGTCTGCGCCTCGCCGTTGTGGAATGACTGGAGTGCATGAATTCTCACGACACTGAGCTGGCCCACGTCGGTAGATTGGCCCCAAGCCCGACTGGGGCGCTGCACCTCGGGCACGCGCGCAGCTTCCTCATCGCCTGGTGGCACGCGCGTTCACGCGGCGGCAGCATCGTTTTGCGCTGGGAAGATCTCGACGATGCCCGGTCCAGCGACAAATTCATCGACCTGGCCCAGAAAGACTTGGAGTGGCTTGGGCTCGACTGGGACGGCGACGCGCTCCGCCAGTCCCAGCGACGCGAAGCCATCGTCGAGCAGGCGCGTGAACTGGAGCGTCGCGGCTTGGCCTACGCGTGCACCTGTTCCCGAGCTGACATTCGCTCGGTAGTCGCAGCCCCCCACGCCAGCGACCAAGAACCCACTTATCCGGGAACTTGTCGTGCAGCGGACAGGACGATGGCCACAGCGGAAACTCAGACCGGAAAGCCAGCGGGGCTACGTTTCCGGGTACGCAACGAAGCCGTCACCTTCGCGGACCAGATCCTGGGTCAAATGAGTGCGAACCTCGCCGAACACCCCGGGGACTTCCTCATCCTGCGACGGGACAAGACCCCAGCCTATCAGCTGAGTGTGGTGGTCGATGACGCCTACCAAGGGGTGACTGAGGTCGTGCGCGGCGACGACCTTCTTTCGAGCACCCCCCGGCAGCTTGCACTATTCCAAGCGCTCGGCCTCTCGGCCCCGAGCTACTACCATGTGCCGCTGGTGGTCGACGAGCAGGGCAAGCGGCTTGCCAAGAGAGACGCAGCACGCAGCTTGTCTTCGCTGCGCCAACGTGGCGTGGATCCTCGATGCATCGTCACCTGGGCAGCACGAAGCTGTGGACTAGTTGTAGATGGGCTTGCGACAGCGGCACAACTCACGCACGCATTCGACATCCAACGAGTGCCGATGTCAGTCGTTTCACTTCAGGTAGCGACTCTCGAACAGTGGACACATTCCGATCGCAGATGAAGCGATCTCAGCAAAGCTAGGGGGTATCCCAAGTTGCTGTCCGTCGCGAGTCAGGATTTCGCGTCGGCGAAGCCTTGCCAACGTCGACAGTCAGCAGTAATCATGAGCCGCCGATGCACGATTCACGTTTGGGTATATCCGTTAGAAAGACAGTTGTTGGTCGGGGGGTCTTCGCAACACGCACGTTCAGAAAAGAGCAAGTCATCGGCCAGATGCGGGGCACGATCGTCACCAGCGATGATTTCGACCCAGACTATGCGGTTGACCTGGGCCCGGATGGGACCTTGGAGCCTTGGGCGCCTTTCCGGTACCTCAATCATTGCTGCGCCCCCAATGCGAACCTGGTGATGTTCGATCCAGAGCCAGGCGAACTACCCACCATGTGGGTCGAAGCGCTGAGGGTCATCAAGCCGGGTGAGCAGATCACGATCGACTACGCGTGGCCCGAAGACGAAGCAATACCCTGCTTGTGCGGCTCGCGCCAATGCCGCGGCTGGGTCGTCGCGGAGTCCGTATTGCCGAAGCTCCGTCGCCGTTTGCGGCGTGACGGCCACAGCTCCGGAACCATCGCTGCGAGGCTGTAGGCTTGGCGCGTCCTTTGTTCGTCTTCGCCCACGGCGCGGGAGCCCCATCGAGCTCCCCCTGGATGGTGCGCTACGCAGAGGAACTGGGAAAGTTCGGCAAGGTGGTCGCCTTCGACTATCCGTACATGCAAAACGGTAGAAAGACTCCGGACAGGCTGCCGGTGTTGATCGCCGCGCATGTGGAGGCGCTGACGGTCGCACGCAAGGGCCATCGCGGAAAGGTGGTGCTGATCGGCAAGAGCATGGGAGGTCGAGTCGGCTGCCATGTCGCCCTCGAACAGAGCGTTGATGGCGTGATCTGCCTCGGTTATCCCCTCAAGGGCATGGGCAAGACCGCCAAGCTGAGAGACGAGGTGCTCTTGGCTTTGAAGACCCCGATTCTCTTCGTGCAGGGCACGCGGGACACCCTCTGCCCACTGGACCTCCTCGAGCCAGTCCTGAAGAAGATGCAGGCGAACACCTCGCTCCACGTCGTCGAGGGTGGCGATCATTCTCTCAACGTCACCAAGGGCCGCCTGGCTCAACAGGGGCTCACGCAACAAAGCGTTGAACTGGGCATCGCGCACAGGATCCGAGACTTCGTCGCGACGTTGTAGCCCCCAGGCGCACGCTGCCAGCTCACCAGCCTTGAAGGCGTCCTTTAGCCCTCAAGCTGAAGCGCAGCACGTTGGGCTTGCTGCTCGGGGGCTCGGAGCTCACTTCGCGTTCGTCCTTTGGCGGGTCTTGGGCAAGCACGGGTTGTCCCGAAGGTCGTTCGACCACGCCAATGCTACCGGTGGTAGGCTCAGGCACCGTTCGTAGCGCAGGACATGGGCGTAGCGACAACGCGGTGCGCACACTTTCTGCAAGCTTGAGGTGAACACCCGACTCCCCCTTGCGCCTTTCCAGGCGGTCCAGTGTTACCGTCACACGTCGTTCGGCCGCGACACTCGGCCTTCTGTCGGGACACAGTAGCTTCCCAATCCAAGCGGGCTCCGCAAAGTCGAGCACCAGGGCCACCACATCCGCCATCGTCGCACCAAGGATACAGAAGCCATCTCGGCATGCCGCCAACTCT
This sequence comes from Polyangiaceae bacterium, assembly GCA_050298815.1. Lineage (GTDB taxonomy): Bacteria > Myxococcota_A > Polyangia > Polyangiales > Polyangiaceae > SZUA-265. The sequence goes on along the minus strand of JBNKUV010000098.1, from coordinate 166,321 downwards.
TCAAATGTGAGGCGGCCCTCATCCCTCGCACGTTCGAGTTCGTTACGCAGTTGCGCCATCGCTCGTGCAGAAGGCGCCCCCAGCCCCCTATTTTCGACAAGCTTAGCGTTCCCCATTGTCCGTTTCGGTCTACGTCAATACGCCCGAGCGCGCTCACGAAGTGGCTCAATCGAGTCGGTCGCAGAATGTGCGGAAACGACGCCGCGTCAGTACGTGCCGAAGTGACAGCGTTTTTTCTACACCCACATCATGGGATAGCATCAGGCGCCAGTGCAGCCAGGAGGGAATCGCGCGCTGGTGTACCTCCCTCATCCGTGCGTGCGCCTAGCACGCGCGCAATTCAATCCGGCTCGACGATGTCCCGAGGAGGGGGCGGCACATCCAAGGTGGAGCCGCGTTGGGACAGCGGTAAATCCATCATCACCGCCACCGGACTGAACTGTTCACTGCTCTCCAAGAGGATCTTGACGATCATCGTCAACGGGACGCTCAACAGCATCCCCATCGGTCCCCACAGCCAACCCCAGAACACCAACGACAAGAACACGACCAACGTGGAGAGTCCGAGCTTACGCCCCATCAGGCGAGGCTCGATGATGTTGCCAATCACCGTATTGACCGCGACGTAGGCCATGGCGGTTCCGATCGCCGGCCCCACGCCGAACTGCACCAAGGCCAAGAGCACCGGTGGTACCGCGGCCACGATGGAGCCGATGTTGGGAATGTAATTCAGGAGGAACGCGACGAGTCCCCACAACACCGGAAAGTCGACCCCGAGCAGACCGACGAACGCACCCAAGGTGAGGCCGGTTGCACTACTGAGGTAGGTCTTGATCACCACATAGCGCTTCACCTCCGTAACCAAGCGCGCGTAGCGACTCAGATCGGCTTGGGGATCACCGATGGCCCGTCGCAACTTGCGAGGAATGGTGGCGACCTCGAGCAGGATGAACACGAGTGTGAGAATGATCAGCGCCGTGTCCGACATCACGGACGCAAATTGGCTCACGAGCTCGGCGGCGATTCGCATGGCTGCCGCCGGGTTGATCATCTTCCTCAGATCCGCGGTAGAGACCTGGATCCCGTAGTTCCCCAATAGAGTCGTCGAATGCTCCAGCGCTTCGTTCAAGCGCACCTGATATCTGGGAACCGCCGCAACGAACGAATTGACCGAGCCGCCGAAGACCGTGCCCAACCCAACCAAGACGATCACCACAGCCACGACGACGACCGACACGGCGAGCCACGACGGCCACCGCTTGTGCTGAAGGAACAAGACGGCTGGCGCCGTTAGGACCGCTAGAAAGGCGGCGAACACCAGCGGCACCAGAAGCTCTTGGGCCGCTTTCAATCCTGCCAACAGCACGATCAGCGCAGCCGCAGTGACGAGCATGCGCACGCCACCACGCCCACCACCCGGCGACGAATTCGGGACGACGCTGAAGCCCTCAGGAATGCTCAACTCCCTTCGGAGGCGCCGGCCTCGTCAGTCGTCAGAAAAACTTCGTGCACTTCTAGTTTGTTGGGGCCCCGAAACATCTCCTTGGGTGGACGGTTCTTGTGGGCTTCGGCAAAGGCGTCGCTCTTCGTCCACGCCTCGAAGTCTTCGAAGCTCTGCCACCAAGTCTTGACCTCGTAAAAGCCCTCGCCGTCTGGGTCGTCTTCAAATCGACCCGACTCGTGATTGAACCGCTTGGGCTGAGGTCGGTGTACTTCGTTGCGCACGAACCCCGGCGCCTGATCCACTAGGTGGCGACGAGTCTTGAATCGCTCCTCGAACTGATCTTCGTAGCCTTCGGATACGGGAATGCGATTGGTTACCACGAACATTCTGGGGTCCTCTTCAGGGGTTGTTCAACAGCGTCACACCCATGGCCGTGGGCGAGAGGTTCGCCAAGGACGAGTGCGTTGCCAGTGTGGACAGACCTAACCGGCAACGTGCCCGACGGGAAGGGTGCAACAGGATACGTCACGAACGCTTCCAGCTCGCCCTCAGAAGCGTACATGTGGTCGGCAACCCCACCCCACCTTCACAACGAACGTCTGGCCGTCTCCGTTCGCCCGGGGTCTCACGCGCCAGGAGGGACTCGGGTGGACTGAGGTGACGTTGAACGGTTCTGACGCCGGCACTTAAGACGCTGTAATCATTGTTTATTTGCGAACCCGCGGCCAGCACGGCCGCCGCTCGGACCGGCGACACGCCGCGGGTGGCCGACAAGTAGGCAACTACCGGTCATTCATGGGGAAACAAAGGGATCAGGCCCAACGTGGCGCAGCGCAGCACAAACCTGCAACCAAACGCTCGCCAACGCCGTCGACTTGTGAGACAAGGGAGGTGCTCGGGGCCCTGGGGGGACCTGAAGAACGCCACCTGCTAGCGTATTGGGGTTTCGTGACGCACTTCATAGACAACCGACAGCCAACCGACGGCCAGAACCTCGACTCAGACGACAGCGGTTCCAGTGGGGAGGTCCGCTACAGCGAGGTTCCCGAGTCGTCTCGGATCGCGATCTCGACAGGCACCGCAGAAGCCGGGCAGCGACAAGCCGAGGACGAGTTCGAAACGACCGAGTCGGTCGTGGTGCGAAAGAACGCTCGGCTCAAGGCAAAGGTCGACGTGGCGCGAGCGCACCTACAGCGCTTGCCCAAGAGCGACCGGCGCTCTCGCCTGCTCCATGCAGCGGTCGTGCGTCGTGATGAAGTGCTGTTGGACGCGCTCTTGCAGGAGCTCGAGTCCTCGCAACGCAAATCGTAGGGGACCACCTCGGTCAGCGCCCGGCCGTACGGACCTTGCGCCGCTCCATGCAGAGTTCGAGCACTCGCTCTGCCGCGTGTACTAGGGTTTGCCGATGAGCCTCCCCCGACGCCCACGAGCCGCCATCTTCGATCTGGACGGCGTGTTGCTCAACACCGAGCCCCTGTACACCCAAGCGACGCAACAGATCGCCCAGCGCCATGGCAAGCAGTTCACCTGGGAGCTCAAGCGGCAGACGATGGGCGGCGACGCCGTGATGGGAGCGCGTCTCGTGCTCGAGGCTCTAGAACTTCCGATGACTGTCCACGAGTACCTCGATGAGCGCCTGGTCCTGCTCGAGAAGCTATTCGAGTCGGCACCTGCGATGCCGGGCGTGGAGCGATGGATCGAATTGCTGCAATCTCGCGGTCTGCGAGTCGCGGTGGGAACGAGCAGCATTCGGCCCCTATGCGAGATCAAGTGGGCAACCCATCCGTGGCTGCGCCAACTCGATCCGAAGGTGTGCGGTGACGACCCCGAGGTCAAGCGGCGCAAACCGGCGCCGGATATCTTTCTAATAGCCGCTTCTCGCCTGGGCGTCGCGCCGACTGAGTGTGTGGTCTTCGAAGACTCCCCGGCCGGTGTTTCAGCGGCGCGCGCGGCGGGCATGCAGGTCATCGCCATCAAGGCCGAAGAGCTCGACCGAAGCTTTCTCGAGCACGCTGACGTCGTCGTGGATGGGTACCACCAACTGTCCCTAGAGACTCTAGGCCTGTAGCTCGCTGGCAGCGCGTTCCGCTCCGAACCACTCGAAGAAAGTCGACAGCTGCTGGCGCTGCTCCTCTGGCATGTACTCGAAGTTGCGGCCCCGATCGATGATCTCCCAGAAGTCCTTGCTGCGCACCGTCTCGAGCTGTTGACGGATGGCGGAGATGCGCTCCTTCGGCTCCGACGCCATGTCTTGCGCAATGTCTTCAGCCCGGCGCTTCTCTCCCTTCGCGAGATAGAAACAGGCGAGCTTGACCTGTGCTTTGCGCACGCCAAGCAGGGCCTTCTCCTGGGCCTGCACCGGCAGCGGACGATCCAAGTCCAAAAACTCCACCAACATCGCGCGCTCTTGCTCCAGGCCCAAGCCGTAGGCGATTTCACACAGCGCTGAGACGTCGTAGGCCACGGTCTCCGTGATGAATGGCAGCTTCTGGTCGAAGCTCACGTGACCGTAGTACTTCATGTAGCCAATGCCCTCGAGTGCCACCTCGGGCGCCCCTCCCCGAAGCATCGCCTCCACGAGCAGACGGTATTGGTTGAGCACGTTGTAGGCCGTGCGCACGTCGCGCGTGTTGAGCGTGGTGCGTAAGTAGGAGTTCATGAAGCGATAGACGAGACGCAGCAGCTCGTCATCGTTGCTGGCGAGGGCGGCCTCGCCGATGTAGCGGGTGTCGATGGCGATGAGGTAGTTGATATCCCGCATCTGCGCGAGGGCCTCGTTGTAAATGCCGAGGTACTGCCGCATCACTTTCCACTCGACCCACGTGCGTCGTTGTTCGAGTTCGGTGAGCGACTCCGGGTCCATCGCGACGAAGTCTGGGTTGTTGCGGATCTCCGGGCCGATGCTGAACCACGCATCGCTGGCCGAGCCTTTGCGCGCGATGTACTCCAGCGCGAAGTCTTTCAAAGCGTCCACCGCGCCGCTGGCGATGATCTTGTCTTTGCCGCCAATGGAGTTGCTGGAGATGTCCGTCAGCTCTTCCAAGCTGGAAAGCACCCGTGCCTGCGCTGCATAGCTGCGCTTGTCATCGGGGTGGTGGGCGTCGTGCTGCACCGCTTTCAACGCCCGCGAGCGAATACGCGCGATGATGTTGATCGGCTCCAAGAACCAAAACACGTAGCCGAAGTACGGCGCCATCATGGCGAGCCCCACGGTGCTCATCAACAGCATCGCGCCCAGCGCCACTCGCGGAAACGGTTCGGAGTGCAGCGACGTGCTCAGCCAGACACCATAGATGCACAGAATGATGTAGAACGTCATCACGGCGAGGTGCCGCTTGTCCGCAAAAAACATCCGCGTCACGCCAGTGAAGCGATCTGCGGACAGCTGCACGATGATGCTCACGACCGTGATCACAATTCCAAAGACGGCCAGGCTGAGCCCTCCGAGGGCCGCCGTCGCATCAGCCACGGTATCTGCCTGGAAGTCGAAGTACAGCCCTAGCGCGGAGTCGAACCCGATGTCCCAGCAGTAGAGCATCGAAAAGAGTGCCAGCGCCCCGGCGGACAGCCCCCCGATTTGGAGTAGCCATCGGCGCAGAAAGCTCGGTGAAGACTCCGCCATCGAGCGCTACTCTACAGCGCGCAGGTGCTGCGGCACCACAAAACCGTGGCGTTCTCTCGAACGATGCGCCGGCTGGAACGCACGCCACCAGCGCACCGGGCCAAGCGCTACACGATCCGAGTGAAGCGACTCATCACTTCCGCGTGCTCGGTGTGTGGAAACATGTCGGCGACGCACACCTGCCCGAGGGAGTAGCCGGCGTCGCGCAGGGCCAGTGTGTCCCGCTCGAAGCCCGCCCAAGCGCAAGAAAAGACGATGACCTGGGGCGCCTCGAGCCCAGCCACAGCGTCGGCCGCTTGCTTGAGCCCAGCCCGCGGTGGGTCGACGATGACGGCATCGAAGCTGCCCGGCCGCTGCGCGACCAGCCACTCTTCTGCGGGCAGCGCCACGAACCCTGCAGAGTCCAGCCCCTGCGCGCGCGCTGCGCGATGCAAACCCAGGACCGCCGCCGCATCGCTCTCCGTTCCCGCTCCCACGAGGCCCGCCGCCATCAATGGCAGCCCCAGGTTGCCCGCTCCACAATACACGTCTGCAAAACGCCGCACATCGAGTGGCCTCAGCCATGTCTGCAACCGCAGGACGAGCGCGGCGTTGAGCTCGGTGTTTACTTGTCTGAACGAGCCCAGCGGCACGAACGTGTAGCTGTCGTTCGTGATGGGGTAGCGCTGATATGGACGCTCCGCTGCCCCCATCACCCAACCCAACACTCCCTCCGGCAGGTGCCCGAGCAGATCCCGCTGCGCCTCATCGAGATCACCCACTCCCCAGTCTGAAGGCGATCCCAAGACCAACCCCGAGAAGCCATCCAGATCGGGTGTGCGCAGCTCGGCGTGGGGAAACGGAGCTAGCAGGCTGGCGTGCCGCTCTGCCCAGGCCTTGAACCGCCCCAGCGTCGTGCGCAGCGGTGCTTCGAGCACGGCGCAGTCAGCGCTCTTGTTCGGATTGAAGAAGCACACCTTGCCCTGATCGAGACGCAAGCGGATGCGGTTTCGGTAGCCGGCGGGAGCAGGTACTGACAGCCACTCGGGCTCCACCAACGCCGAGCGAGACGCTTCGAGGGAGGCCCTCAAGCGTGCCTCTTTGAGCTCGCGTTGACGAGCCCGTGGGAGCCCGATCAGAGGGCAGCCTCCGCACGCGTCTGCTACGTTACACGAGAGCTCCAGCACGTGTCTTTTGTAGCATGTTGCCGGCGGTTTTGGTTGCCAGCTGAGCCTGTGCTCGCTAGGTCTCGGCCATGCCAAAGCTCGGCGCCGCGGCGCTTCCCGCGGTCTCGTGTCTTTGCGCCGTGATCGCCGCTGCTCTCGGCTTTGGGTTTACGGTCGATGACGCGCTCATCTCCACGCGCGTGGCGCACAACATCGCCGTCGGCAATGGCTACCGCTTCAACGCAACAGGTCCAATCACCGATTGTGTCACGCCGCTCGGCTGGGCCTACCTGCTGGCCCCGCTTTCGAGCGCGGGCACTTGGGCGGGATTGCTGAACGCGCGTTGGCTGGGCATCGCCTGCCACTTGACGAGCGCTCTGGTGCTCGGGTGGGCGCTCCAGCGGCGCGGTGTCCGCGCGCGAGATGCCGCACTCTCATTGATACCTCTGGGGTTGTCCCTGCCCTGGGGCGCCTGGGCGAGCTCGGGAATGGAAACACCGCTCGTGACCCTGCTGGTGACAGCCACGATCCTGGGCGGACGCTGGGTGCTTCCGTGTGCGTCGGTGGCCGCTGGAATTCGCCCGGAGCTCATTCCCTGGGCCTTCGCGCTTGCGGTTTGGTCCCCGGTCACCCACCCCGGCAAGCGTGTGGCCCACGTGGCTCTGGTCCTCTCCTGCCCACTGTTGATTGCGCTGATTCGGGCAGGCGTCTTCGGTAGCCCGGCACCGCTATCCGTCTTCGCCAAGCCGTCCGATGTTGCCCACGGAGTCTCGTACGTTCTGCGCGGGCTCGTGCTGACGGGGGTGCCGCTCTTGCTGCTCAGCCGGCGCTCGTACGCTTTGGTCGACCAGCACACGCGACGTCTCGCGCTGGGAGTCGTCGCGCACTTTGGTGCCATGGTCATCGCTGGCGGCGATTGGATGGCGCTTTTTCGCCTGTTCGTCCCCCTCCTGCCGACCGCAGCCTTCGTCGGGGCAGAGCTCTTGGCAAACGATCCGCGGTGGCTTCGCCTCTGCAAGGCAACGCTCGCGGGCGCTGCGTGTCTGCTCCTCGATGCATCGTACGTGAGTAGCACCCGAGGCGTGCTCGACGCGCGCTGGCAGCTCGTGCAACACGGCGCGGATGTGTTGACGGGGCGCGTGGTGGCCACGCTCGACGTCGGTTGGGTGGGCGCCATTCCGAACACGCTCGTGATCGATTTGGCCGGGGTGACCGATCCCGAGGTGGCGGTGCTACCGGGCGGCCACACGAGCAAGAAACTGCCCCGCGACTTTCTGGTGCGCCGCGACGTGGACACGCTGGTGTTGCTGCTGCGCCCGGGCGTGACGCCGAGCCCCACCGAGGACACGGATTGGCGCGAGCTTCCGTTTGCCCGCGTCGTCGAGCAACGCATCGGTTACTTGGAAGGTGCCAACACCTTCGTTCCCGTGCGCTTGCTCCCTCTCGCGGGTACCGCCCAAAGCTATTTGGTGTTGCACCGCATGATGCAGCGGGTTTCGCATCGTTGAGGTGTCCGTCGTTGGTTACGAGCCGAACGAAGGGTCCGATCCGGCGACTGGCGGAGGCCAGGGGCGAGGCCCGGGCAGCCACACGTCGGTGAAACACGTCAGACTCCCGACTGAAAAATCCGCCCTCATCTGCCTGCGACGTGCGCAGGACGTAGGCCTGACGAGCCACTTTGCGGCAATGGCTCGTATCACTAGCCATGTTGAGTCACCCGAGACCGCTCGTTGCTCTTGGCGTTCGACGAGTGGAAGCTGTGAGCGCACCGTCTCCACACGATGCGCGTGCCCAAACCTGGGAACCAACGCTCCGACGTCGGACAGGCGTTCGGTGGACGATGCCACTGGGGAGCCGCCTGAAGTGGACGCGTAAACGCAGAATGGCCGGCACGTTTTCGGAGGCGCGTATCCGAGTCAGAAGCGTTGGTCAGATGAACACTGTGGCTGGACGTTCCATCATATCGATTCGGTGTGGTGCGATGACAACTTCACTCTCGAGCGTTGGCGCGTGTTGATGACACTATCAAGCAATGCTGAGTCCTGCTAGGGACTCGTCGTTCTTGAGCCGACCGGCGTTGTCTAGCCGGAGAGGGAATTTGATGTTTATTCAGAACCTACGCAGGGTGGCACTCGTCGCATCTCTCCTGATTGCCTGTGATGGTGACAGGCCTGACTTTGAAAACGACACTGACTACACTACCGACATCGCGCGGAACGATCCTGGCGACAGCGATGCAGACGGAGGAACGAGTTCCGGCGGCTCGGACGTTTCGGTGTCGGATCCTGACGACAGCTCATTGAGCGACGACAGCTCATTGAGCGACGACAGCTCGGACGACGACGCCAGCTCAGAAACGGCGACTGACGATTCCCCAGAGCAGGACACCGACGAAGGCGCCAGCGATGTCACGGCGGCGGCCACTGACGTCGGCAGTGACGACGAGGCTTCCAGCGATGTGGCCCCGACTTCGCCCACGGCGTGTGACCCGAACGAGACACAGGCTTGTTGGGCGTCATCCACCGGAGAGTCCTACGGCTCAGTGCCCACAGAAGCGCTACTCGGCAGTTGCCGGCTAGGCGTCCGCGTGTGTCAAGAAGATGGCCTGTTGGGTCCCTGTATCGGGGCCGTAGCCCCGCAGGAAGCGGACAGTTGTGACGACCCCGGCTCCGACGACAATTGCAACGGAATACCCAATGAAGGCTGTTCTTGTGTCGCCGGTGAACGGCGCAGCTGCGGCACCAGCGTCGGTAACTGCGAGCAGGGTGAGCAGACGTGCGGGGACGACGGCTGGGGACCTTGCGACGGCGGGGTGGAGACAGAAGCACGCGACAGCTGCACGACGGAAGGCGACGACGCAGACTGCAATGGGATCCCCAACGAGGGATGCGATTGCATCGGCGAGGAAGAAGAAGAATGTGGCGAGTGCGGCACCCGAAGCTGCATTCCAGAGACGGGACTGTGGGGTCCATGTCATGGAATCGAACTCACGGAGAGCTGCGGCGAGGATTCAACGGGTGACTTTCTGTGGGAGGGCGCTGAGGTCGGCAACTGTCACGAAGGCGAGCGCGTGTGCCAGAGCGATGGGACGTTCAGCGCCTGTGCGGGTGCAGTGGGTCCACAGGGGGCTGACGACTGCACCAAGGCCGGTGACGACGCTGATTGCGACGGCGAAGCCAACTCCGACTGCCCGTGCGTCGACGGCGACGCTCGCCCATGCGGAAGCGATGTCGGCGCGTGTCAGCAGGGCATGCAAGAATGCATCGGAGGCACCTGGGGCGATTGTGAAGGGGCTATCGGCCCGCAGCCTCAAGACAGCTGCGTCACCGCAGGAAACGACGCGAACTGCAATGGCACCCCCAATGACGGCTGCCCTTGCGTCGGAACGGAAACGGAGGGTTGCGGCGATTGCGGCGTCCGCACCTGCACGCCCACGCAACGCTCCTGGGGCGCATGCGAGCGGGAGGAAGCGATCACCGAATGCGCCAATGCGTCCACTGTCAGGACCTGCACAGCCTCCGGAAGCTGGAGCAACACCAACTGCGAATTCGGCTGCTTCAACGACACCTGTGGCGCGTGTCAAGATGGAGACCATCGCTGCGCAGGCGGAAGCTCACAGATCCCACAAGAGTGTGTGGACGGTGTTTGGATGGGTTCGACAGGGTGCACCGAACCAACACCCCAGTGTCGACCAAGCACAGGTCAATGCACGTGCCAGGAGAACACCACACGCTGCCTCAACAGCACCACACCGGAGAAGTGCGTGGGCGGTGTTTGGCAACCCCAAGGACTTTGCCCAGAACAAACCCCTGAATGCGTCGCCGGGGAATGTGGTTGCAAACCCGGGGAGAAGAGGTGTTCCCAGGGCGGGAACGGTCTGGAGCGCGAGCAATGCAGTGGCGGGGACTGGGTCAGCCTCTCAGCGTGCGACCCGAGCACTCCCATCTGCTCCGACGGGGAGTGCTTCAGTGGCCCTGACACTCCCAACAAAGTGGCTTGCGGACAAGACTCAACGGGCAGCTACCTCACGTGCGGCGTTAACCAGCAGTGTTGCTACGAGGACACTGCGGGCACAGGCGAATGCCAGGCCGCCGTGGCGACAGGCGACGTCTGCGCCACGTCAGGGAGCGAGTTCGAATTCGACTGCGACGGACCCAGCGATTGTGGCAGTGGCGCGGTGTGCTGTCGCGTCGCCTACATGCGGCTGTACTCGTACTGCACCGTGACGTGCAGCGGGAACGGTGCTGCCGTGATGTGCAACATCGCGGATGGTGGGGCGAACAACCCTGCCTGCGCATTGGGCCAAACCTGCACCGAAACTGGAAACCTGGGTCACGCCACCTGCAAGTGATCGCGCCTTCGCGCGCCGGCATCTGTCTGGCGGCGACCCTCGGTCGCGCTCGTCGCCATCGGAGCTGCGTTCTTCACGACCCTCGGTCGCGCTCGTCGCCATCGGAGCTGCGTTTTTCACGACCCTCGGTCGACAAAACGCGGGCTCCGACCCGACTTGGTGCGACCCTCGGTCGGGCACGATGGGGGCCCGGCCTCGTTCTTCGCGACCTGTGGTCCGTCGTGCTGGGGGTTCATCCGCGACTTTCGTGGCTCGAGGTCCTGAAAGACCGTGGTTTTTGCGCGCGGCCGCCGACGTGGAGCCGTTTTCGCGGGGATGGACCAGCCGCCGCCGAGGACCTCGAGCCAAGCCGAACGGGCTGCCCTCAACCTGTGAGCGTGGCTGCGTCGTCCGCAGCCTCCTCCGGAACCTCTTCGCCGGTTGCCGGATCGATGTCGGGCACGGGACGACGGCGCGAGAGGTAAGCGCCAATCTGTTCGTTCTGCTCGACAATGGGTTGGAGCAGCGCCTGACGTGCTTGCACGCTTTCATCGTCGTCGGCGTTGAACCTGCCGAGCGCCACGGCAATGCAACGCAGGACGTAGTTCTGCCCCTCTGCGCGCGCGGCCTTGACGGTGCCAAAGTCGACCGCCGCTGCGGCACCGCGTTTGCTCAGGAGCTGCCCAAACTCCGTGTTGAGGGTCGTGAGGCGTTGAAACGCTGGTTCCAGACCCACGCGACGCACGTCTTCGGACAGTTCACCCGTCGACAGACGCAATAGGCGGTTGACCGCTTCGTGCTCTTCAACAAACGCCAAGCATGTCACGTTGCCCGCACCACCGGGAAGTAGACGTGTTTGGATGCGCGCCGCGATCGTCGCCTCTTCGCTCGTGAGGCCGTAAAGCTGCGGCACTTCCGTCAGGGTCCGATCCATGGAACCCAATATGCGATCTATTTGATTATCCACCGAGGCCGTGCGTGGATCACTCTTGCTCGATCGCGCTACCCGCCACCGCGCCTCGAGATCCTGCGTTTGTTGGTCGTGCTCGAGAGCCTCCCCACACAACGAAACCAATCCCTCGAACTCCAGGCTACGCGCAGCATCCCGCACGCGACGAACGGCGTACAGCCTGCGGCCAGTTCGAAATGCATAAATGGAAATGAATGTCTCTAACCTCATGTCATCCTCCTCGATCCGCTCCTTCGACAGCGGCAATGTTGCGTTCACGTGACACGCTGCCGGCGAAACCCCGCAGACGCCACCTCCCCCTTAGGTCAACACCGGGCTGACACGCCACTGCTCTGCGCACCCAGGGTGCACTTCACGGAAGTCGCACCCTGAGTCAGTTCACTATTTCCAGCAAACTGAAAGGCGCATAGGAGTCATCTGTAACGCACCGCGAAACACGCACGCCGAGAACGCTGAGGCTCGAACGCCCTTACGAGGCAGTCGTCCCGCTCGTGTACAAGCATGCACAAGACGACCACTTGCTCCGACGAAGTCTCGTCCCCCAGCAGCGGTCCCCGCACTATAGCGGGGACCCATCGTAGGCGGCCGTACAACGACCACTGACGCAGCGCGCCAATTCACCTGCACACCAAGCCCGGGCTTGTACGGGAGATCCACGGCCATGGGGTGTGTGCAGGGTCTGGGCGTGCAATTGCCACGGATGAATCCCAGCAGCGGAGCGGTTTGGGGGATGGCGAAATGGCTGGCCGCTGCCTGGCGGTGCCGGGTTCGGCCAGGTCCGAGCGCGTTGCGCAGCGAAGGGGCGGGTGCGGGGTTGTCGAGCCAGCCAACGATTGCTCGACCACGCCGACGTGCGCGCGACGACGATCCGCACACGCGCGCGCCTTCTACGAAAGCGCGTGACGCAGGCTTGGCGTTACTTTTGCTGAGGGGGGCACATGCCGCACTGGCCACCCCACAACAACGGAGGTACTCTGCATGTCGATGGCGTCTCACCCCACGACCCCCGCCAGCGAGCGGCCACGCTATCTGGAACAACGTGCTCCGATAGTCTTTCCGGAGTCCGCACAAGTGCCTGAGACACAGTTGCACTTGAACCTGCGCACGTTGCTCTACTTGCTGTTGCAGGAAGCCCTCGGCGATGACGTCACCGTGTGTTCGGACCAGTTCGTGTACTTTGACGCAGAGGATCCGTCACGCTGCTTGGCGCCGGATGCCTTCGTCAGACGCATCGCCCCAACGGAGCTGGTGCGGACCTGGAAGGTTTGGGAAAGGGGCGCGCCCGAAGTGGCTGTCGAGATCGTCAGCGATGCTGATGCCGGCGAGCTCCCGTGGGATCGCAAGCTCTCACGCTACCGTCACTTGGGCGTCAGTGAACTCGTACGGCTCGACCCCGCCGATCACGAGCGGCCGTTGCGAATTTGGGACCGCGTACAGGGTGCGCTCGTGGAGCGGGAGCTACAGGGTTCTTGTGAACGATCCCTCGTGTTGCCCATCGAGTGGATCGTGGCCCCGGCAGACGGCCTACCTCGGGCACTGCGCATCCAACGCGACGGCGCGCTCGTGCCCACGCCTCGCGAAGCCTTGGAAGCAGAGCGATCGGCGAAGGAAGCAGAGCGATTGGCGAAGGAAGCAGAGCGATCGGCGAAGGAAGCAGCCGAGGCGCGCGTCCAAGAACTCGAAGCGGAACTGCAACGGCGCGGCCAACTGTGACGCGGTCAAACCGTTGGGCACCGACACAACTCACTGCCAGCGGAACCACTTGAGCGAGATGAAAAACGCGCCCGACGCCCAAACCGTCAATACGAGAAGCTGGGGCCAGGTGGCGAACAGAGTAGCGCCTTCGTTGGCGATTGCGCGCAGAGCGTCGTTGAGGGCCGTCAGCGGCAACAGACGGATGAATGGCAACATCACTTCGGGAAACCGCTCGTAGGAGAAGAAGCTGCCGGAAAGCAGCCACATCGGCAGTTGAGTGAAGTTCAACCAACCGTTGGCAGCCTCGAGACTCTGGACCCGCGCCGCAATCAGGAGTGACACCCCCGCAAAACACGCAGCCCCGAGCACAGCCACCAACACGTAGCTGAAAAGGGAGCCCTGCACGACGACGCCAAAGACAACGCGACCGAAGCCAATCAAGAACACGAGCTCCGCAAACAGGAAGATGAGACGCGACAGCAGGTAGGCGCCCATGAAGTGGCTCCGACGCAGGGGTGTCGCCGCGTACCTGCGCAACATGCGACGTTTGCGCGCCAAGACCACCGTATACCCGATCCCCCACATACTGCCCGCCATCAGATTGAGCGCGATGATGCCGGGAAGCAGAAAATCGACGTAGCGGGCGCCGGGCTCAGTGATCGCTACGTCCTGGGTCAGGACCACATCTTGCCTCCCCTGATGACGTTGCAGCACGTCGTCGATTTGATCCCGCGCCAACTTCGATTCCGGCCGCTCGGGATCGAACTCGTAGCTCAGCGAGTCGGGCGTCTCCCCGGCGCGCAACGTCAAGTCCGCCTTGCCAGAACGCAGGCGCTCCTGCGCCTGCTCGTGACTCAGTCGCCGCATCTCCGCGTGCTCGGCAAGGGCCGGTTCGACCCAGGCAGGCACCCCCTCAACGACACTGACGGCAGGCTTCGGCTGGGGGGCGTTGCGGAATGCCATGCCCAGCACGACCACCATCAACATCGGAAAACCGAACACCCAAAAGACCGCACCTGGCTCACGATAGAACTCACGCAAGCGCGACTTGGTAAGCTCCATCAGCGGCGAGTACTCAGACATCGCGCAGCTCCTTCCCCGTCAAGCTGAGGAACACATCGTCCAACGTGGGCTCGTGGGTTCGAAGTGCTGCCAATTCGAACCCCTCCGCTGCCACCGTCGACAGCAGCGCGGGTAACGAATCGGCCACCTTGCCGCTCTCTGCCACCCACCACGGTCCGCGCCGCTGCAAGGGGCCCAACGCGAGTTCGAAGCGCTCGCGAACCTCCGCGGACAACTCCTCCGTGAGCAGAGCCGCATGTGGGGATGCGCCATTGGCCCTGAGCTGAAACTCCGTAATTTGCTCGACGCCGATCGACGCGATCAGGTCGTCAGGCGAGCCCTCTGCTATCACCTTGCCGTGGTCCATGATGGCGAGGCGGTCACACAGCGCCGCTGCTTCTTCCATGTAGTGAGTCGTGAGCAGCACCGTGCCGCCACCGGCCTTGAATTCGCCCACCAGCTCCCACACCTTCTTGCGTGCCTGCGGATCGAGTCCCGTCGTCGGCTCATCCAAGAACAAGAGCTCAGGGTCGCTGACCAACGCGCACGCCAAGACCAAACGCTGCTTCTGTCCGCCGCTCAAGCGCGCAAAGCGCGCATCACGCTTCGCCTCGAGTTCGAACCAACGCAGCACCTCTTCGGGATCTTTGCCGGTTTCGTACAGGCTGCGAAAGAGAACGAGGACCTCCCACACGGTGAGCTTGTCGGCGATCTGGTTGTCCTGCAGCTGAACACCGATGCGTTCTTTGATCGCGCGGTCGTGCCCGCTGCCCCAAGCCATGCCGAGCACACGGATCTCGCCGAGGTCGGGCTCGCCCAATCCTTCGAGCATTTCGATAGTCGTCGTCTTTCCCGCCCCGTTCGGACCGAGCAATCCAAAACACTCTCCCCGTTTGAGAGACAGATCGACACCGCCCACGGCGATCAGATCGCCGTACCGCTTGACCAACCCCCGGCACTCGAGGGCGCTTTCAGATCCATCAGACATCGCCGGCTCGGCTATGGTGCAAAGCCCGCGCGAGGTCAACGCCGCGTCGCTGCCGTGTTGCTATCAGGCATTGGCGCCCGGCCCACCTGGGTGAGCACATCCGGTCTGGGCGTGTCCTGGGTTCACGAGCACGAGGTGACGGCGCGTCGCAGCATTCGCGAGCCTTGTCGGCGCGCTCGAGCGCGCTTCCCCCAGGAGTGGAAAGCGCTGGCTTGCCAGAACGTTCATCCGCGGGTTCCGCGAGATGCCGGACCGCGTTTTCTGCGCTGCTCTCTTGGTCAGAGCAGCCAGAGGCCGAACACGAGCAGAAGGGCCGCGACTGCGATCGAGCACACAGCGGCGACTTCCCACACCACGTGGTCTTGATCCGAACGCGTCGGCATGTCGATATCTCGCAGCTGAACCGAGGCGAAGCGGCTCGCGGCGCGCTCGAGGCGTCGGCCGCTGAGCGCGACGTTGGCGGCTTGCAGGGCTGGGTCGCTAGGCTCCAATTCCATGGCTTGGCGGCTGGTCTATCGAATCCCCCGCGCATTGTCGAGGCGGGTTCGACGGGGTTTGACGCGGCGTTCGGACGCGGTCCCTGATCGCTGCGCAGACGAACATTGGGGCTTGACGCTCACATCTGTGTCCTGCGGGGCGAGGCACCCAGGAGCACTCACTGGGTGGAAAATTCGATTCAGCCGGCTTCGCGCGGCCGCGAGGCTTGCTCGTCGGCCGGACCAGCGGCGCCGGATTCACGCCGCGTGCCCGATTTTCGTTGCCGTATCGCACGCTCCAGCGCTTGCGACATGTGCGCTTCGAACGTCAACAGTTCCCCAACGTCGTTGAGGCTCACATCGGTGTCCTCGAACCCACCCGCCAGGATCAAAGCCGCTTTACCTCGAACCCGCACTGGCAGAAACAGCGTGCGTTGCAAAGTGGTGCAGCCGAGCGCGTTCGCCAGGGCTGGATCGGCCTGACGCAGCGCCACGACCGACCAGTTGTTGCGCGCGCCCATATCTGCCAAGCAGGGATGGGCCGATAGCAACAAGCGCGTCTCCTCGTTGGTGATCGCTGGACCCCGCAAACCACGACTGTCCCTCACTCGAGCACTGCCACCAGCGAGCGCTAGAAGCGCGCAATAGTCGAAGTACTGGGCGGCGTAGTCAAAGTAGATCTGCAACAGTTCGTCCACGTCCTCGGCGTTGTCCAAGTCGGACTTCGCGGCGGCGGTCGTGTACGGGCCTCGCCGACGTGGGCGCATGCTCTGGTCGTGTTCATCTACAACGGCTTGTTGGCTCTTGCGAAGGCTGGTTTCCGTCCGTCCGAACTCGGCCGCAAGGTGGGTCACTTCGTTGCTGACGACGGCTGGAGCTTTGGCTGTCTCTGCCAACAATGCAGATTCGGTCGGGGTTTCCGTGTCACTCCAGGCTTTGGGGAACCCTACCGGAGCCACGCTCGGCGGACGCGGCATCTTCGAGAATGACGGACCTCGCGCCATCTCGACGTTCGGCGGCAGTGAAGCGACCGGGGTACGCCCCTCCAAACGCGCCAACGCCTTCTCCACCCGGGGCTCCAGTGGGTGGGCGTAGTCCCGAGCGAGCGCTTGTTTGACACGGGGTTCGAGCGCCAGCTGCTGCAGGACACGCACCGCCAAATTGCGCTCGATGTCCGCACGCGCTTCTGCCGACAATGGCGCGGGAACAATCAGCGTCAACAGGCCCTCATCGAGGCGAAAAGGATAAACCGAAAGGCGCATCGCCGCTTCGCGGGGGAACAATTCGATGGCGACTCCAGAGGCATAGGGCAGCTCCCCGTAGGGCGCCAATGGAAGCCCGAACGCGGCTTCCAGAGCCGCCTGCGCTGCCTTCTCGTCGAGCTTGTGCGAATCGAGCAAGTTGGTGATCAGATCCCCGCCGTACAATCGACTCCGCGCCTCCGCATCCAGGACCTCCGCGGCGCTGGCGATGCCCTGCTCGACTAGTGCTTGTCTCAACTCCATGCCGATCCCGCTGTCAGGCAAAGAGCATAACGGATGGGCGTCACCCCGCCACGTCAGATTGGTGCGCCGTGCGTGATCTGATGCGCGCCTAGCCAGGCGCTGCCAGCGCCAGCGCGCTCAACATGAGCCGAGCCAAGGTGAGGTAGACGACCACACCTAGAACGTCCACCAAGCTGGCGATGAACGGCGTCGAGCTGGTAGCCGGATCGATCCCCATGCGGTGCAGGAAAATTGGCATCATTCCGCCAAGTACACAGCCAAGGATCACGATGGCCACGATGGTAGCCCCCACCAAGAACGCGAAGTCGGCGCCGTCGCCGGCCAGGTAGGAGCGCGTGACCCCCAGGACGGCCATCAGACTGCCCAGAGTCACGCCCTGCGAGCCTTCGCGCCACAGGACGCGCCACCAGTCTTTGACCTCGATGTCCCCAACCGCCAGCCCCCGAATGATCAACGTCGAGGATTGCGAGCCGGAGTTACCCCCCGCGGAGATGAGCAGCGGTAGGTAGATCGCCAGCTGTGCGATGCTGGCAAGCTCCGTTTCGAACGCCTGCAACGTCTGGGTCGTGATGAAACCGCCCAAGAACAAGACGAGCAGCCACGGTGCTCGCTTGCGCAAAAACACCCAAAAACTAGTATCAAAGTACCCGTCGCGGAGAGGTCCGACGGCCGCCATCTTGTGCACGTCCTCGTTCTGCTCCTCCGTCAGAACGTCGAGGATGTCGTCCGCGGTGATGACGCCCAGCATCTGACCATCGTCGCTGACCACCGGCAACGCATTGAGGTCGTACTTCGCCAGCTTGGTCGCCACGTCCTCTTGGTCGAGATCGGGCAGCACGCTGATGATGTTGTGCCCCATCACGTCGGCGACCTGCGCCTCGGGCTCCGCCAGGAGCATGCGCTTGAGGGGTAGGACGCCGAGCAAGTGCTCTTCGCCGTCCGTGACGAACAGCGTGTCGATGGTCTCCGCGTCATCCGCCAGCTGTCGGACCTCGGAAACGGCCTCACTGATGGTCATCGCCGGGCGGATCTCGATGTAGTCCGTGGTCATCAGGCCACCGGCTGACGTCTCCGGCCACTGACGCAGCTCCAGCACATCCTCAGCCACGCCCGGATCCTGGCGCTCGATGTGCTCGATGATCGGCTCGCTCAAGTCGCTCGGGATGACCGACAAGAAGTCAGCCCGATCGTCCGGATCCATCTCCAGCGTGAGCTCGGCCGTGGACTTGGCGCCGAGGCTCTCGGCGAGTTCCGCCTGACGGTCTTCGTCCAGCCGCTCGAAGACCTGCGCCGCATATTCGGTGGGCAGCTCGCGCAGCAACGCAGTGGCGCGATCTTGGCCCAAGTCCTGGAGAATATCGGCGAAATCCTCGGGGTGGATCTCGTCCAGAACTGCGCGCAGTTCATGTGGACTCTCCTCCAGGAGAGCCCTCAGCTCGGGACCGATGAGCTGACCAAGTCGCATGCGCGAGCGCTTAGCAGAGTTTGGCAGTCGGCGATAGGAACTACGGGGGACGCCAAGCTACAGTTCGTCGCCAGCAGCGGAACGCGCATGAGGGACTGCCCGCGTTCCCGTCACCCTGTCGTCAGTGGACCAAGAACCACTTGACGCCCGGTTTGATCTCCAGGTGGAAATGGTCGCCGTGAGGTTGGTCGTAGTGGGGCGACAGCATGTAGTGGAAGATGCGCGAATCGGCGACCTCACACAGAATGCTCATCAGCTCGCGACCGCGGCGCCCGATCAACTTGCGAGCCCCGGCGCCGCAGGTCCTTGCTCCGAGCTCCCCGGGCCAATGAGGACCGACGCTGAGCCACTCGCCGTTCTGCTTTCTCATCGCCCCCAAGTCGATGGCTAGGCCACCGGGGTGTCGGAAGCGGTACTTGCTACGGCTCTTGCCCTGATGCCGATACATGGTGAAGTGCATCACTTCCGCGACGTCGTGTTGGGCCAGTATTCGACACAGATCCCAGAGCGAAAGCGCGAGCCGCGCATCGAGAATGTTGTAGATGGTCGACTCCCATTCGGACTCCGGCAGGCTGGAGTGAATGGCGACCCCCCACAGGTCGCCCTCCAAGCGGATGGGGGCGCGCACGCCGGGCGCGCCACTCCGAACCCGACTGTAGGGCACGCCGCGTCGGTCCAACTCGCGATACGCCTCCCGGTTGGTCATGTTCGCGTAGCGAAACGCCGGCGTCTCCTCGATGGGCACCTCTTGGGGGCGCTGAAGGTACTTGCTGGTCGCTCCCGCTGAGCCGGTGGTCAACAGCGCGCCCAGAAACAGGACGGGGACGAGCGTACGGCGGGGGAGGACTGTGAGGAAGCTTTGGAACAACACGGGCCCCAATCTAGTGAGAGCGCGAGAAAAGAAAACTATTTGTATGCGTCGACCCAGGCTGGCGGATCAACTTTTGCTGCGATTGAAGGAGTGTTCCAGAACGCACATGGTGAGGCAGATCTCGGCGCACGCGGGCGATCAGTGTCAGAGCACGCGCGGATGAAGTCATCGCTGATACGACTGCACGTTTCCGCCCTGGACCGAGCCTCCGGAGCGGCGCAGTTTTTTGGAGCAGAGTCCCGCACTTGCGCCTCGCCTGAAACCCGCTTCGGCATCAAGATGACTCCACGAGGGAGCAGTGGCAAAGGCACCGCTCCCTCGAAGGCAGCGGAATGCTTCCTAAACCCTTTCGCAGGTACACACTTGTCATGATGTTCGTTCGAGAGTCCTTGGCTCACACTCCCCGTTACCTCGCAGCGTGGATCTCCCTTGGTGTTGCTCTGTCCGGGTGCAGCGGCGGTGACCAGGGGGCTTCTAGTGCACCCGTCACCAACGATACGGTAACCGACGACACGACAGGCGGTCCGGGACCTTCTGTGATTGCCCCCCCTGGTAGCCCCGGCTCACCAGGCGACCCCGGAGTGGACGACCCGCCACTGGTGGACGAAGGTCTGTTCGGGGAGTGCGGCGATGGCGTGGTCGGCGAAGGGGAGTTCTGTGACGACGGCGGAACGGAAGCGGGCGACGGCTGCAATGCGACCTGTGAAGCCGAGCCCGGCTGGGTGTGCCCGCAAGATGGCGGGCTGTGCGAACTCCTCGACGTCTGCGGTGACAGCCGTCAATCGCCCCCTGAAACCTGTGATGACGGCAACACGACGGCAGGCGACGGGTGCTCCGAGACCTGCGGCTTGGAGGTGGGTTGGGCCTGTCCCGAACCTGGCCAAGCGTGCGTCTACACGGTCGTCTGTGGCGACGGTCTGCCCACCGGGGACGAGCAATGCGACGACGCCAATACCGTCTCCGGCGACGGCTGTTCGGAGACCTGCACACTCGAGACAGGCTGGGGCTGCCCCACGGCAGGGGCCGCGTGCATCGAGATCTGTGGAGACTCCATGCTCGTCGGCAACGAGACCTGTGACGATGGCAACGCCATGGGGGGGGATGGTTGCAGCGCTACCTGCA
This sequence comes from Polyangiaceae bacterium, assembly GCA_050298815.1. Taxonomy (GTDB): domain Bacteria; phylum Myxococcota_A; class Polyangia; order Polyangiales; family Polyangiaceae; genus SZUA-265. The sequence continues at coordinate 145,626 of JBNKUV010000098.1, read as the reverse complement.
TCACCGAACCTGGCTACGCTTGCGACGCGGCGGGCTGCCACCTCACCGAATGCGGCGATGGCATCGCGGAAGGCGACGAACCCTGCGATGACGGGGACGATCTGAACATGGGGGATGGCTGTTCACCTGGATGCCGCCTCGAGCCCAACTGTGACAGCGAGGATGGTGCGTGCACTTCGAGTTGTGGGGATGGCTTGGTGCTACCCGGCGACAACGAGGAGTGTGACGACGGTAACCAGAAGGACGGGGATGGCTGCAGCTCGACCTGCGCCTTGGAAGACGGCTTCATCTGCAACCAGGTCAGCGAAGCGGACAACGGCGTGCTGACGCTCCCGATCGTCTACCGTGACTTCAAGGGCGTCGGTGACACCGACACGATTTTGCTTGCTGACGGACACCCCGACTTCGAAAACCCTGCGTACTCCAAGAGCGGCGGCATGGAGCGGCTGGAACAAGACGAGCGTCAGCCGGGCATCGTCGGGCCCGCTCTCGGAGCCGACGGAAAGCCCGTCTACGCCCAGCAAATGCCCTACTTCCAGACCAACGGGGCCACGTACTTCGACCATTGGTTCAACAATGTTCCCGAGGTCAATCGACCCATCATTGGCGAACTGCTGCTGCTGGACGATACCCTGGGCACATTCGCGTACGACAATCCCTACTTTTATCCCATCGACGGCCTCGGCTGGACGAACCCCACCGTGGACGAAGAGCCGATGCGCCCAGCAGATTGGTTCGGGCAGGGCTGCTGGAGTGAAACGCTGCAAGCCCACATCAACGATCTCGATCAGGACGACGTGGTCGACACCCACAACTACAGCTTCACCAGCGAGCTGCGCTACTGGTTCGAATACCAGGGCGGTGAGCAGCTCACCTTCCGTGGCGACGACGACGTATGGGTGTACATCAAGGGGCGTCTGCTCGTCGACCTAGGCGGCGTTCACACACCGATGGGAGCCAACGTCTGCGGCGACTACTGGGGAGAACTCGAGACCGAGCCGCCAGGATGTGCGGGGCTGTCCGCGACCACGACGGATGCTTCAGGACAACCCCTCGAGCTCGAGGAAGGGCGCGTCTACGAGGCCGCTCTCTTCCAAGCTGAGCGCCACACCTGCCAGTCCAACTTCCGCCTGACGCTCAGCGGCTTCGCCCGCACGTACACCGAGTGCGAAAGCGACTGCGGCGATGGCATCATTGCAGGTGATGAACGCTGTGACGATGGCGCGGACAACGGCGCGGGCTACGGCTTCTGCAATGCGGATTGCACTCCCGGACCGCGTTGCGGCGATGGCATCATCAACGGCCCCGAGGTGTGCGACAACGGCACGAACCTCGACTCCTACGAAGCCGGACCGGACAGCTGCGCGCCCGGATGCGTGGCTCCGCCTACCTGCGGTGACGGGGTGGTGGCGCCACAGTTCGGTGAAGAGTGCGACTTGGGCGTGGACGCTGAAGGAACCCCTTTGAACACCGGCGAGTACGATGGCTGCACCGCGATGTGTGAAATTGGCCCGCGCTGTGGCGACGGCACCCTCGACGAGGGTTTCGAAGAGTGTGACGACGGTAACCGCGCCAACAACGACGGCTGCACCGCGGGCTGCACCAAGGAAGCCATCCGCACCGCGCGCTGAACGAGCGCGACACACCGTCATCGCGGGCGACGCTAGTGACGGCGCGGCGGAGCTGTGCTCTGCTGTGGCCATGGTACGTGTCCTTCGCCGTTGCCTTTCGCTCGCTCTGACGCTCCTTGCCAGCTGCGGCGGTAGGACCGCGGACGAGGTCGACAGTCGCGGCATCGGCACCGACGACCCGGCGACCACGGAAACTACCGACAGGTGCGAAGACGAGTCTGACGTTTTAGGGACGGCGAGCTGGCTGTGCACTGCGACTCGCGCTGACCATCCCGCCAAGGGGACACTTTCACGTACAGCGGGGCAGACGAATGTCGAAGCGCGTGCCCTGCCCCACCTTGGAGTCTACCTCCACGTGCCCGCCGGCGGCGTGCACGATGGAGTAGAGCGTCGCCAAGCCCAAACCGCTGCCGCCGTCAGCGCTGCGCGTGGTAAAAAACGGCTCGAAGACGTGATCGAGCACATCTGAGGGAATTCCTCGCCCCTGGTCGATCACGCTTATCACGACTTCCGGCCGCGAGCGCAGCGGGGAGACCAACCCGCGTTTACCCCAGGCAACACTGGCTCGCACCTCGACGGTCCCTCCCTCGGGCATCGCTTCGCAAGCATTGATGACCAGGTTCATGAGCACCTGCGTCAACTGTCCGCGAGCGATCATGACACCGCCGAGCTCCGGCTCGACTCGCATCTCCAGCCGAGTGGCGCTGAAGACGATACTGGAGAGGAACTTGGCACTGTCCGAGAAGAACGAGTTGACGTCGACACGTTCGACTTCCGTTTCCTGAGCACGCGCCACATCGAGCATTTGGTGCACGAGTCGTCGCCCAGCGTCCAGCCCTTGTTGCGCGGCTTGTAGGTCTTCCGCGGCAGGGTGGTCCACAGAGATCTGCTCGGCGGCGAAGTCCACGCTGCCTCCGACCGCGGTGAGCACATTACGGAAGTCGTGGGCGATGCCACCGGTCACTCTGCCGATCGCCTCCATCTTTTCCGCTTGGTGCAAGCGTCGCTCGATGCGTTCCCGCGAACGGACGTGGATGTCGCGATGGATGCGTGCGGCTTCGAACGCCTTGGAGAGCGCGATCAGGTACGCGCCAGAAAACACACTCATCGCCACCAACGTATCATTGATGACGATGGCCATGTTCGCCACGAGTCCACTGTAGAGCAGCACATCGCGAGAGCGCCTGCGGATCAGGTAGATTAGAAAGTAGACGACACCGAAGACGAAACTCAGCATGAAGAGCCCCGCCATGACCTCCGCCAGGGGCTGCAACGAGTAAGCCCCTTCCCCCAACTGACGCTGATGTTCACCGACGTGCTCCCGCGGGAAGGGCAGAAACAAGAACGAGCGACCGGTAGATGCCGACATGACCGTGTCGAGTGCGGCCGCGGCTGTCGTCAGCAGCTGAACGCCGAGGGGCACGTCCAGGAGGCGCCCCTGAAGGCCGAGGAATCGTTTCAGCGTCAGCAAATACAAGAAGGTGGCGCCGAAGGTGACCGTGAGCCCTGCCGCCGTCCAGGTCATCCAAAACGCGCCCTGTTTGGGCAGGTTGTGCGAGATCACGACGTACGCCGCGTACGCCGCCGAGCACAGGCACATCGCGCCAAAGCTGACCACCACACGCTCCCGCAGGTTGCGATACTCGAGCAACGCGGAGACGCCGGCCACGACGAACAACGTCGCGGCCGACACATGTAGCAACTCGTGTATGTGCTGCTCCATCGAGAACGGTCCACGAGTCTACTCCACTTGCGGTCGGTTTGTGGAGCTCAGTTCGCATCCGCCGCGAGCGATGGAGTCGTTGTGGGCGCTAACCCGCACGCCACCCCAATCCAACAAAAAACGCACGGATTGTCCCCGATAGGCTCACTGTAGCGGCGCGTTCCAACTCCGGACAGCCGGCAACCTCCGATGCCAACGCCGGCCAGGGCCCCACCAGACCGCCAGCGACGGGTGCTCTTCATCGCCGCCGGCGGCACCGTCACGTCTACGCCGCCAAAGGCTGCCCGGCCAGAGCGGCCAGCTGCTGCTCGAGCTGCTCGAACAACCCAGGCCGCTGAAGCACCGCCTCGCGCGCCTTTTCCTTGCCATGGCCGATGGCCACGTCGCCGAGCGCGTAATGGGCACCATTCTTGCTCACGAGGCCAGCCTCGAGGGCGGTGTCCAGCAGGTCGGCGGCGCGATCGATGCCAATGCCCCAACGGATATCGAACTCAGCTTCCGTAAATGGGGGTGCGCACTTGTTCTTGACCACCTTGACGCGCGTGCGGTTGCCGACGACGGTCTCACCGGCGGTCACCTTGCCAATACGTCGCACGTCCAAGCGGATGCTGGAGAAGAACTTGAGAGCGTTGCCTCCAGTGGTCGTCTCTGGGTTACCAAATACGACACCAATCTTCTGGCGCAGCTGGTTGATGAAGATGAAGGTGGTGTTCTCTTTGTGACTGAGCGCGGTGAGCTTTCGCAGCGCTTGACTCATCAATCGCGCCTGGAGCCCCATGTGCGAATCGCCCATGTCCCCTTCGATTTCCGCCCGAGGCGTCAACGCCGCCACCGAATCGATCACGACCAAATCGAGGTGACCCGTCTTGGTCAGAAACTCGGCGATCTCGAGGCCCTGCTCGCCGTTGTCCGGCTGGGAGACGAGCAAGCTCGACGTATCGACGCCAATCGCCTTGGCGTAATGGGGGTCGAAAGCGTGTTCTGCGTCGATGAAAGCGGCCGCGCCGCCATGTCGCTGTGCCTCGGCGATGGCGTGCAACGTCAAGGTCGTCTTGCCGCTCGATTCAGGGCCGAAAATCTCGACGATGCGCCCTTTCGGGTACCCGCCGATCCCGAGCGCACGATCGAGCGCGCGCGCTCCAGAGGGGATACTCGCGATAGGAGCCGCCGGAGTCTCCCCTAGGAGCATCACGGAGCCTTTCCCGAACGCTTCTTCCGCCTTGCCGATGAGGGGAGCGAGGTGCTCGGAACGCCGAGGCGGCCTTTCGGCGTCTGCGTGGACGGTGCTCGGCAAGGCGGCTGGCTCTGCCTTCCTGAGCGAGGGTGTTGGCTCACTGGCTGTGCTCTTGCTGGAGCGGGGTTTGCTTACTTTGTTGGTCTTGGATTCGGTCATTGGGTCCTCAACTTCGGGTTTCTTACTTCGATGGGATAGGTATGTATCTCTGTAAGTTTACACTCGGCGATCAAAGAGGCGCCCGTGCATCCCCTCCGCGACGTGGCGCGCGTGGACTCGCTCGGAGCCCTCTAAGTCCGCCGCCGTTCGCGCCACGCGCAACACCTTGCCCACCCCACGGGCACTGAGCGCCAGCTGGTCGGAGGCCTTGCGCAGCAGGATCCTTGCCCTGGCAGTGAGTTGCAGCACTCGGTCGAAGTCTCGGGGCTCTAGTGCCGCATTGTGTGGGGCCTTTGTTTGCCCGTCCTGCTTCCGCGCCGACTGACGCTCTCGAGCACGCTCAACGCGCTGCCGAATGGCATCGGAGGACTCTGCAACTTGGTTGCTTGTCAACGCGACTATCGGGACTGGCGCCAAATGGGCGTGCACGTCGAACCGATCGAGCAGCGGACCACTCAAGCGAGAGCGGTACCGTGCGCGTGCTGCCTCGCTGCAGCGACATGGACGCGACGGATGGCCGTCGTACCCACACGGGCACGGGTTCATGGCCGCCACCAGTACCGGTCGCGCGGGAAACTCAGCCTGCGCTCGCGCTCTCGACAGCCTCACCATGCCGTCTTCGAGCGGCTGTCGCAACGCTTCGAGCACACGACGCCGAAACTCTGCAAGTTCATCCAAGAACAGCACACCGTTGTGTGCCAGGCTGAGCTCACCAGGACGCGGCATGTCCCCTCCCCCAATCAGCCCCTGCTCGGTCACGGTGTGGTGTGGTGCACGAAACGGTCGCTGCGCGACGATGCCTCGGGCCGGATCGACCAAACCAGCAACGCTATGCACCGCCGTCGTCTCGAGCGCCTCCTGATACGTCGGCAGGGGCAGGATCGTCGGCAACCGCCGGGCCAGCATCGTCTTGCCAGCGCCTGGCGGACCCACCATCAACAGGTTGTGGGCGCCAGCTGCGGCCACCTCGAGCGCGCGCCTCGCGCTCGCTTGTCCGAGGACGTCGCTCATGTCCACCACCCCCACCCCGGCACCCAACGGCTCAAAGACCGTCGCCGGTGCGACCGCGAGTTCGTTCTCTCCCGCGAGCGCACGGACCACGGCTCCTAGTGAACCAGCCACGCGTATATTCAGACCGCTCACCAAGCCAGCTTCGCGGGCGTTGGCGCTGGGCAGGATTGCCATCTGCATGCCCCGGTCACGAGCGCCGCAGAGTTGCGGCAACACACCGCGCACCGGCTGTAAACGTCCGTCGAGCGATAGCTCACCTAGCAGGAGCGTCTGCGCGACGGCGGTCTGGGGCACGCGCTCAATCGCCACGAGAATCCCCACGGCGATCGCCAGATCCAGCGCCGCGTCGTTCTTCCGCAGCGAAGCCGGCGACAGATTCACGGTAATGGCGTACTCGTCCAGCAACACGCCGAGCCGGGCCAGCGCGCTCGTGACCCGCACCCTGGCCTCACGCACCGGAGCTTGCGCCAACCCCACCATCTGGAAGAACGCTGGCCCCCGCGAGCAACACACTTCAACCGTGATGGGTGCCGGGGACAAACCCACGAGCGTGCTGGCTGCCACGGTGGCAAGCCCCAGGGGCTTCTCCACGACGGAGTGGATGGCGTGGTGGTCGAGCATGAAGCACGACCAATGCAGCGATCGTGCCGCGGCCCGTCGGGCAGGATATGTTGCCCAAAACCACGCAGCGTCCCCTGGCGCCGGGTGGCAACGGCCGGTGAGCGCCGGAACGGCCGAGCGCTCCGGCTCCCAAGGGCATCCCTGGTGCGCGTGCACTCAGGAGCCGATGTGAACAGACTCCCCTACCGTACCTTCTGGCGAATGCCGAACGCGGACTCGGTGAAGATGCGGTCGTGCGCGCCTCCGTCCAGGCTCGCGCCAAAACCAGCGGATACAATCCCAAGCCCCTTCAGCGTTGGTTGGAAGCAAACGGTGGCTGGGGCGCCATCGAACCTCGGTGATCCGCTCTCCGCCAATTGGCTGACCACTGTGGTACCGCTCGACCCTAAGATGCCGCGCGGTACCACAGTTCCTACCGACCTCACTTCTTGGCGAGATCGAAGCGGTCCAACGTCATCACCTTGTGCCACGCCGCGACGAAGTCGTTGATGAAACGCTTCTGGGCGTCATCCCCGGCGTACACCTCGGAGAGGGCGCGCAGCTGCGAATTGGAGCCAAACACGAGGTCGACGGAAGTACCCGTCCATTTCACCTGGCCCGACTCGACGTCGACACCTTCGTAGACGTGCTCTTGGCCCGCGACCTTGCGCCATTGTACATTGGGGTCGAGCAAGTTCACGAAAAAGTCGTTCGAAAGCGTCCCAGGGCGCAAGGTGAACACACCGTACTTCGAATCACCGTGGTTGGCCCCCAGAGCACGCAGTCCACCGAGCAAGACGGTCATCTCTGGCGCCGTCAGCGTCAGCATGTCGGCGCGATCGATGAGTTGCTCGGGTGGTGTGCGCTCTCCGCCGGCGGCGTAGTTGCGGAAACCGTCAGCAGTGGGTTCGAGCACCGCGAAGGACTGAACGTCCGTCATTTCCGCCGTGGCATCCGTGCGCCCCGGTGCGAACGGAACCTGTACGGTGTGTCCCGCCTTCTTGGCCGCTTCCTCGATTGCCGCGGCTCCGCCCAATACGATGAGATCGGCCAGGGAGATCCTCTTGCCCCCTGCCTTGACGCTGTTGAACTCGTTTTGGATGCGCTCGAGTACGGGCAGCACTTGGGCGAGTTCCGCGGGCTGATTGACAGGCCAATTGCTCTGCGGGGCGAGCCGGATACGGGCGCCGTTGGCACCGCCGCGCATGTCTGTGTCACGGTAACTCGACGCAGACGCCCAAGCAACGCGAACTAGCTGCGAGATCGACAGGCCGGACTTGAGGATTTTCGCTTTCAGAGCAGCAACGTCTCGCTGGTCCACCAACTTGTGGTCGATCGGCGGGACCGGGTCCTGCCATAGCTGTGGCGGTGGGACCTCGGCGCCGACCAAACGCGCGTGCGGTCCCATATCACGGTGAGTTAGCTTGAACCACGCCCTGGCGAACGCGGCCTCGAACTCCTTGGGGTTCTTGTAGAAGCGCTCGGAGATCTTGCGGTACTCTGGATCTACTTTGAGAGCGAGATCCGTCGTTAGCATCATGGGCTTGTGGGTCTTGTTGGGATCGTGAGCGTCGGGAACTCGACGTGCGGTCTCGCCCTTCGGCGTCCACTGCTGGGCCCCACCTGGGCTCTTCGTCAGCTCCCATTCGTACTCGTACATGTTGCTGAAGAAGTCGTGGGACCACTTGACGGGGGAGTACGTCCAAGCGCCTTCGAGGCCGCTGGTGACGGTATCCACTCCCTTGCCGGAGCCGCAGCGGTTCTTCCAGCCCAGGCCCTGCTCTTCAACCGACGCCGCCTCGGGCTCGGGCCCGATGCAGTCGCTTGGTTTGTGAGCACCATGGGCCTTGCCCAGAGTGTGCCCACCAGCGATCAGCGCGACGGTCTCTTCGTCGTTCATCGCCATGCGACCGAATGTGATGCGAATGTGCTTGGCTGCCGCGAGCGGATCGGGTCGCCCGTTGGGGCCCTCGGGGTTGACGTAGATGAGACCCATTTGAGTGGCGCCGAGCGGTCGCTTGAGTTGACTGCCATCTTGGGAAAATCGTTCATCCGCCAGCCAGGTCGTTTCTGGGCCCCAGTTGATGTCCGTCGGCTCGTACACATCCACGCGCCCGCCGCCGAAACCCAGCGTTTGGAAGCCCATGGATTCGAGGGCGACGTTGCCTGTAAGCACCATCAAGTCAGCCCAAGACAAGCTGCGGCCGTACTTCTTCTTGATTGGCCATAGGAGCCGACGCGCCTTGTCCAAGTTGGCGTTGTCAGGCCAGCTGTTGAGAGGCGCGAAACGGATTGTGCCGTCCGCAGAACCTCCACGCCCATCCGTGACGCGATAGGTGCCCGCGCTGTGCCACGCCAAGCGGATCATCAGCCCGCCGTAGTGGCCGTAGTCCGCCGGCCACCAATCTTGGGACGTCGTCAACGCCTGCTCGATGTCCTTCTTGACGGCTTTGAGGTCGAGCTTGGCGAACTCCGCCCCGTAGTCGAAGTCTTCAGCGACCGGATCGCCTTGGGGTGCGTTCGCTTTGAGCACGCGCAAGTCGAGGCGATTCGGCCACCAATCGTCGTTGGTTGTTGGAGCGTCCTGGTGACGCTCCGCTCCTGCCGGCGGTTGTGTAGCCGGCGCGGCCGCCTCGGGCGGCGCTGGCGGGGGTTGCGCGGGCGTCGCCGGCGGCGTTTGCCCAGCCGTGCCGGAGCAACCTACGGCAACCCAAGCGGCCGCACATGTCAGGGACCACAAGGGTCCCGCCGTTCGACGGTTCGTCGTTTCACTCATCGCTCTTTTCCGATTCATGTTCTCTCCCGTGTTGGCTGTGCCCGCGCCTGAAATGCGAACGTTCGTGCTATCGCGACGTCGCATGCCCCGGACCCGAGGCTCACGTAACACAGTTGCATCGGCATGGGTATCCCCGAGTGCCGCGTCAACGAGCGTGCAGCACGACCGCGGTCGAACCGCCGCGGCTGCTCCATCGGACTGCGATTGCGCTGTAAACAAGCAACGTTGATGCACGCAACGGAGCGTGCCAGCTATCAGCTGCACGCTCCACGCTATCACCCTCGTTGCGTTATCCTATTAGCTGCACGGATTTGCCTATCACCACGAAAGGTCGGAAAGACTTGCGCGCCCGACTTCTCGACGAAGCAGAAGTGAGCGGCCTCCCAAACTCGCCAGTCCCCTGCGACCCAACGTCGCAGGGGTGGTCGGAGGCGTGGCTTCAGCCGTGTCCGCGGGAACCGCCGATGGGCTCGTGTGGCCCCTTGGGCACCTTCGGCTTGTCGTGCAGGAAGTCTTCCATGACCTGCTTTCGGTGCGGCAGAAAATGCATGTCGAGGGCTGACGATACGGGGAAGCGGATCACACCGTCGACGACTTCCGTGGTGCGCTCGTCCACGTGAGAGAAGCCAGCGTCGGCGGGCCAGGTCAGGCCGCCGCCGATGGCGATACTCCGATTGAGCCGATGACAGCCAGCACAGCTCATGGCCTGAGCCCTGAGCAGGATGTCCTCGACGGTCAGCTGCTCCTCGGGTTGACGGTCTACGTTTATCGGAGAAAGCTCCGCCTCGATGGCGGTGCGCAGGTCACTCGGATTGGGGCCGAGCTGCGACACGTAGCGCATCTCGTCAGCTAGTGAGCTCGAGGAAACGCTACGCCCGGTATTGAACTCGTCCGGCATTGCGAGCGTGATGTCGTTCAAGTTTTCGGCGGCCAGGCTCGCCACCTGCGAGGGGAAGAACGCTCTAAAGTCGGGAGCGGCCGCTTCGGCGGAAGCCGGGTCAAATAGTGGGCCAAAGGCGTTGACCTTGTTGGTGACCGGCTCGAACGACAACGTGCAGGCCGGACCATCGCAGTCCTTGATCAACTTGAACTCCCTGAGCTGCCAGCCAGTCTCGGGATCGATGAACTGGTTGGTGCGCACCTGTCCGAGACCTTGGGCGTTATCGCCGAAGCGCTCGAAGGCGAGGACTGGCGGGACGTTGCCGTGGCCATCGAAGTAGAACTCCTCGAGTACGTCCGCTCGCGCTTCCAAGTCGTCCTCGTCGCTGAGATCTGCCCAGGTTTTAGCGATGTTTGTGCACCCCTTCAAACCCTGGTTGGGCAGCGGGTTCGGCATGTTGGCTTCGAAGATGATCAGATTCCTGTTGCGGCTTTGAGTCTCGGGATCTGTCCCCGTCTTCTTGGCGTAGATGATGCGATACTCGCCGCAGTGCGCTCCATCTTCCGGCGCCTGATCGAAACGATTGAACAAGCCGACTGGCACGTAGGCACATGGGCTGTCCACGGCGAACGGATCGCACGCAGATTGAAACCCTTCTGAAGGTGCCGGACGACAATCGTACGGAAATCCGTTCAGTCTGGCGGTCAGGTCGGCGTCGTCACAATGTGTGGTCGGATCGTTTACGTCTTGCCGCGGATTTTGCGTATCCCACCACTGATTGAACAGTTGAGTCGCCGTCAGGCCAGGCACGCCACTCTGCGAGACGAGTTCGTTCATCACACGCTCGAAGGAGAAGCGCTCCAGGATGGGTTGGTCCGTGACCGCGAGCGATCGGCGAACGTCCAAATCATAGGTTTTCACGGCCTGTTGTAGGTCACTCACTGCACCTGGCTCGGAAGCAGAACATGCGACCATGCCGACTGCAGTGAACACACTGCACCAGTGCACCAGAATCCCGTTGTACCGAACTGTATTCCTCATTACTTACCCCGTTGCGTCTGTTGACCGGCAGCGAAAGGCCGCCATCGGTGACCACTCAACGGCCCGCGCCAGAGCGTCGATAGCCTTCCCCGTCACCAACTCGACGATTCTGTCAGCACAACAGCGGCGGAATCCTCACCAATGAAACCTTTGCCACGTCAGCAGAACAAGCCGTGGGACCAGAAGCAAGGCGACGACACCACGGCGACCTGCATCTACGATGCAACGCGTCCCGGATCGCACCTCGAGAACACTGCGCGTTGACAACGCTGCGCCAGCGCACCGTGCGCATAGGGTCATGGAACACTCGAACCCACCAGAACTCGAGACACGCATCAGCGCGCCGTCTACACATGGGGCAGCTAGACCCTGCAGCTGGTCGAGCCCCACGAGGTGACAAGGCGGAGCTTGTAGGTCCGTCTGCAACTAACGCCTCCGCGCGGGCACTTAGACCCAACTGCGATCGAACGTGGCGCGGCTTACGGCAGGCTGCCCGCTACAGCGGTCCGCTGCTGCAATCAGAGCTGGCCGGTGAGGACTACCTCCGTCGGTGTCACGTACAGACGAATCGCGGTGTCGAAAATGTTGCCTCCGTCCGGCCGAAACGCCTCAGGGTCGTCACCCCAAACTCGCAGCGAGATGCCGGTGGCGATCCCCGCCGCACCCAGCCCCACGCCGAGCCAACCCCACAGATCACGGTCGCGCTTGTCGCGTAGATCAGCGCCCAGTTGGCGTAGTTCATCTTCGCAGTCATCGACCGGACAGGTTTGGCCAATCCCAGCGCGGACTTCGTCCGCCCGGCTGTCGAAGGCTCGTTCCGCGTCTGCCTTCTGTTCTTGATTCCAAATCAGGAACGTCGCTGAACCGGCCGCCACCACCGCGCCAGAGCCGAGGGCGAGCCAGCTCCAGAGGCGCTGTCTCTGAGCCCCAGCTTCGTAGGAGCTCAACGTCTCCGACGTCGGAAACAGCTGCACGGCCAAGCTCGACGGGCGCGAGGTCACCAGGACCTGCCGCTCGAGATCGTAGTACCCCGCACGTTGCACTCGGAGCCGGTGTTCTCCTAGCGGCAGGCGCATGCCACCGGCGAAATCGAGACGGGGTTGGCCGTCAATCCAAACGACAGCGTTGGCTTCGCGTACGTCCAACGACAAGAGGCCGAGCGCCGAAGGGTGGTCTGTTTCGGCCGTCATCTGCACTGTCAGTGCGCCACGACTGCCGGGATGCAGCGCAACGGTGCGCCGTTCCTGGCGATAGCCTTGGCGCCGGAACGTGAGCTCGTGAACCCCGGGCTTGAACGATACGGTGGCAGTGAACGGAGTGCGACCAACATACTCTCCTCCGGCAAAGACCTGTACATCCGGCGCCGATGTCTCCACCTCGAGATGGGCGAGCGCTTGTGCGGTGGGAAGCAGCTCGAGTTGCACCGTCTCTTTGGCCTCTCCGGCTACAGAAACCGCCACGCGCCGCGGCTCGTGATCTGGAGCGAAAAGCGAAAGCACGTGTTCGCCGGCAGTCACACGGATTGGCTCCGTGGGCGTGGTGGCAACTTCGACGTTGTCTATCTGGATCACGGCGTCGTCCACGTTGCTCTTGACGTCCAGAAGGCCGACGCGCGGACGGTGCTGAGCGAGTATTTCGCGGGCCTTGTTCACGTGCTCCTCACTGAGCGACGGCGTGCGCTGCTGAACCAACGGTTCCAGGGCGCGCAGACAGGCCACGGAGTTGCCTATCTTGGCGTGCACTAGCCCAATGTTGAACAGAACGAACGCATGCTTGGTCAACGCGAAGGCGCGCTCGAACTCTACGAGCGCGCCCGCGTAGTCACCACCGTTGTACAACTCGACACCGCGATCAAAGCGCCAGCTGGCTTCAGCTCTCACGTCGTTGGGTATCGCATCCACAGTGGTCGCAACCTCGAGAGTAGTCGCTCCAGCACGGGGCTGAGCACTGGCCGGGCCTCTGGGGCAGCACACCAGGCAGCCCAACAACCCACAGATGATAGCGATCCGGTGCGCAGATGAGTTCATGACGCGATCAGCGAATACCCGTGTCGCAGAAAGAGCATGTCTGCGTCGACTTGTCGATGGGGAGAACTGCGGCATTTACTAACATCCGGGCAGGACACCGTGCGCTTGCCCCGATCAGCGTCCTTGCCCAGAAGGTTCCGTACCAACGCTGGCGACGCATTCCCAACGGTGAGTGAGCGTGCAGCAAGCCGCGTCCACGAAACCACGGCAAGGAGCGCTAGTCTGGTGACCGAAACGGGTTGTCGATGAGTCCATCTTGCTTTGCAGGTGGCTCTGATGCGGTCGACTCAGGCTTCGTGAGTGGATGGTGGGCATCGCGCGCAGCTCTAGGCGCCGGAACTGATGGCGGCTGCGCCGGGGAGGGTTCGGCACCAGTTCTTGGCGAGCTCGCCCGCTGAGCCTCGCGGAAACCCGTGTGAAGTTGGGGTGCGACTTCCTCTGTCGCTTGCGGCTGGGCAGCGATCACTCGGGCTGGCTCGCTCGTTGGCTGCGCGCTCCCTGGCTGAGCAGCTGTCGGCTCAGGGGCCGTCAGGGTGTGACGGAGGTGCCAGGTCCCCCAAGCAAGACCCGCGAGCAGTGGCAGTAAAGCCCAACGGGCCCACCGAATACTGCGCAACGCTGGCGAAGGCTCTGCAGCCCGAGCTTGAACCTTCGGGGCAAGCACACCGGCGTCCGGGTTGATCGTGTCGACGTCGATCGCGTCGCCACTTGTCGTATGCGCATTGCCCGCCAGTGGTGGAGCGCTCGCTCCTGGATCTACTACTGTTGGCTCGCCGGCGAGGTCGATGGCGCTGGAAGGAGCGCTGGATGAACTGTGTGGGCGAAGTCGACGCGTCGTCGACCACCGCGGCACCCCCACGCCAGTCAGCGCCTCCTGGCATCGTCGTAACTCCGTCGCGAACTCGGCGCAGGTGGGATACCGCTGCGCCTTACCCGCTGACATCGCCCGCCTCACCACTAGGTCGAGTTCGTTTGGAATCCCTTGTCCACGTTGGCTCAGCGGCACGCACTCTCCAGCGCAAATGCGCACACTGAGCTGCATCAACGTGTCCCCAGTGAAGGGGACCACTCCCGTCAGCATTTCGTAGAGCACCACTGCCAACGAGTAAACGTCCGTCCGCGCATCGACATCTCGACGGCCCATCACTTGCTCAGGCGACATGTACAGTGGGGTTCCCAGCACCGCTCCTTCTTGGGTGAGCTGCTGCTCGAACCCACCAAACTCCGGTTCGAACTTGGAGATACCAAAATCGAGCACTTTGACGAATGGCACCTTGCCGTTGGCGACAAATAGGTTCCCCGGTTTGACGTCACGATGCACGACTCCCGCCCGATGCGCGGCACCCAAACCTTCAGCCGCCTGAGCAGCCAGCTCGACGGCTTCATCGAGCGGACATGCGCCACACTCTGCCAACTGCCGGTCCAACGAGATGCCCTCGAGAAGCTCCATGAAGATGTACGGCTGCCCCGTGTCGAGCGTCCCCGCGTCGTAAGTTTCGACCACATGGGAGTTGTCAATCAGTGCCGCTGCGGCTGCCTCGCGCACGAATCGCTCCACAGCTTCCGGAAGCTTTGAGTAGCTCGAGTGCAGTAGCTTCAAAGCCCCCTTGCGTCGCGTCAACGCGTGCTCTGCAACGTAAACTGAACCCATACCGCCTGCACCCAAGAGCCGCTCGATGCGGTACTTGTCCGAAAGGACCTGGCCCTCCAAGGACAGCTCCCGCGTCTGCCCGGACAGCTGGGTCGTATTCGTGGCAGTGTTTTCACTCATCTTCGTTCTCACCCGACCTTGGAACGCCCGGACGCTAGGGAGCGTCTGGCGCTTCGGTTCGTCGCGAGGGGCAGGAGACGCGAGCGGGAAGCGCACCTGAGGAGTGAGCACCAGAATTGGGCTCTAGCCCGGTGAGGAGCGCAAACGACGAGGCCACGCTTTGCAGCCGCGAGTTCCTGCCTCGCGGCTGGACGGAACGTTGGGACACCCCCTAGGGTGGACCGGGGCCGAGTGAAATATCAAGTGCCGACATGCGCAGCTTCAATCCGTGTTCCGAGACTCGTAGGAGTTCCACCATTTGCGGGAGGGAGTTGTTGCACTGCTGCGCCGCGTGCGTGATTTCTGCCGCCGTCAACTCCTTCGCTTGGCGCAGCTCTCGGCAGAATTCGATGCGCGTGTGCAACCAGGACCGGGAAACACCGAGCAATTCTGCCGCGCGGGAGACACGAAACTGGCTCGCAGCCATTGCCTCGACTATCTGCACGTCCGTCAGAGCACGGGCGTCCGTCTTCGGGCGCGCGATCGTCAACGCCTCGCTCCTCACCGCGGTCCCTGCGCTCGGAGCAGAGTCCGACGATTGGGTCATAGCTCCCCTATCCTCATTGCGGTCGACGGCCAATCGAGTTTCCAGCCAGGTCGACCAGCCAAATGTCGCTACTCCGCGATTCGTGATCGCGATATGCCGCGCCACCGTTTGCAGTTCCGCGACGTTGCCGGGCCACGCGTAGGTCAGCAGTCGCCGCATCAGCTTGACCGGAAGCCACGGCTTGTCGCTTGCGGTGGGTGCCTTCAACTTCCAACTTTCTCCCACCTGTTCCAGCTCGTGTCGCAGGAAATGGAAAAAGAGACGCGCAATGTCGTCCCTGCGCTGTCTGAGGGGCGGCACGCGGACGGTGAACGCCTCCAAGCGTCGGAGCAATGGCATTGAAAAATCGCCCTGTTCGACCTGGGTCTCCAGATCCGCATCCGTTGCGGTCAGTAGGCGCACATCCACTCGTTTCGGCCGCGTGTCCCCGACGGGTTGGATCTCCCCTTCCCGAGCCGCACGCAAGAGCAATCCCTGAAGGTCCCTCCCGAGTTCGCCGACTTCGTCGAGGAATAGCGTGCCTCCATCGGCCTGGCCGAAGTAGCCAGGACTCGCAACGTTGGCCCCGGTAAATGCCCCGCGACTGTGACCAAAGAGCGCCGCCGCAGCCATCGTTTGCGGGATCGCGGCCGCATTGACCGCAACGAACGCTCGCTTCGCTCGCGGACTGTTGTCGTGAATGGCTCGTGCTACCAATTCCTTGCCCGAGCCGCTCTCGCCCCGGACGAGCACCGGTGTCCTGCTATCGGCAACCTGCAAGACTGATGTCCGCAAGCGGCGAACGGCGGCGCTTTCGCCCAACAGTCCCAGATCGTCAACCGAGCGCTCTCCGCCCCCGAGGTAGTGAAGCAGACAACTGACGCTACCTCCCAATTCGATCACGATGCCTTGTTCGAGCTCCCCTGCCGGAAATCTCTCGGAACCTGCCGCTTGGCCATTCACCTGACAACGCGTGTCAGCTGCATTTTCGATGAGCAGAGCGCCTTGTTCGTCTGTTCGGATCAGGATAGCCCGGCGGCTGACGAGCGGTGTTTCCAACGGGCGCCCCGCGGCGCCGAACAGGGGCTCGAGGCGGCTCAACTCCGCGCGCCCGCCAAGGCGCTCGGAAAACAGCTCCGAGACTTCACCGACGCGAGCGACGTCCGGGTGCTGGGCGATGGTCAGCCCCACCATGCGGGTATGTTGGTCCCCGGTTGCGGACGTCTCCAAATCAACGGTGTCTTGTTCGACGTAGCTCACCCTGAGGGGGAGAGTACCCTAGGCCACCGCGAAACAGAACGCTATTGTGTCACAGACGCCGCAGCTGTCGTCTCAAGGGGTCCCGAGGGGTCGACAGGACACGCAGCCGTCCTCGTTGACCGGCCCCGAGTCGCAAAGCTCAACACCGTTGACGACGCCGTCTCCACAAATAGCCATATTGGTCGAAGTGTTTACCCATCGCGACGAACTCGTGTCGGAGATAGCGAACGCTCACGCCGCTTCGCCGCGCCTACGACGGCAAACCAAGCCGGCGAGCGCGAGCAGCGCCCACCCAGTGGTACGGTCTCGCGATGACCGCGGTATTCGCCCCACCGAGCATCCCCCATTGCTCTCATCATCGCCGACGCCGCGCGTGACCACGCCACGATCGACGACCAAGCTGTCATCCTCCGCGTCCGATGTAGTGTCGGTAGCAGGTATGTCTGGATCAGGTGTTGCCTGATCGTCTGCGGGCCGGTCAGTCCCTGCCGCATCGGGTCCTGGCTCTTGGGGGGCATCCGGATCCGTCGGTGCCGCTTCTCCCCCCGCGGGCGGGAGTTCTTCGTCGAAGCACATCTGCCGCAACTCCGATCGTTCACCAGTCACGTCGAAGACGTCGATCACGGCGCAGTCGGGCATGTTCCAAAGCAGCATTTCGGAGTTCGCTCCCGGCTCGACGGCAACAGCGTGCATGACGTAGCCGGGGGTGAAACCCCGAAAGTTGGCAACCACCGGCTGGGTGAGCGTGCTGCCATCGAACTCGACCGTGGCGCTGGACGTGTCCCCGCAAGGGGAGTTCAAGATTCTCTCGTTCTGGACGAGCACCGCCTCCAGGTCGGGCACGCCGGCATCGACCCGCTCCTTGCCGGTGCGGAAGCTGTGCCACGCATCACCGGACGGGATCTGCTGCACCTCTTCTTCTTCGCTCACCAGCAACGCTGCCGACCATTCGTACTCCGTGTCCGGCTCGAGTTCACCGCGCGCAACGCACACAGCGCCGTTGCTCGTACCCACAGCTTCGGTGGCGACGCACTCCACCTCCAGCGGAGCTTCCTCCGACCCGGCGTCGGACACGACGTTCGGCGTCGCAACTTTGCGCAGGGTGAACGCAACGTCGGTTACCAGCGTTGCAGAAGCGATCAGTGCGGCATTGACCGGTACCTCAGTAGCACTTTCAACGGGCAGGAGCGCCCGCACGTCAGCTCCAACGGGTCCGCACGCAATAGCGCTGGGAGCGTGCAACGCTAGACCCATGACCGCAAGCGACGACCAAACACGCATGCATGGAGCGTGAGAGGCACATGAGTCCCTGTCAAGCGGTCCCGTCCGCGGACAGAGCCGCATAAACGAGAACGAGCGCCCCACGGGCGCTCGTTCTCGTCGATGGCCGACGCCTCTATGCGAAGCCGGCCACTTCCTGAACGGACGATATTACTTCTTCTTTTCGTCCTTGCCGTCTTTCTTCTCCCCGTCTTCTTCCTCTTTCTTCTCGCCGCCACCGAGTGCACCGGCAAAGTCGTCCTCTTCTTTGGGCATGAGGTCTTTCTTCTTGCCCGTGAGATCGACCTTCCAGGTCATCGTGTACTCGGCCTCTTTGAACGGGGGCACGATGACGGCGCGGTAGGCGTTCAACACGCACGCTTCAATTTCGGAGCCGGAGAACGGCGAATTGATGCTCGCCTCCGACACGGCCCCGTCACTCCGGAAATTGATGGTCACCTCACCCGCACCTTTGGGTGCTTTCTCCACGACGTCCGGGCAAGTCACCGCTGACAACGTTGCGCGTCGGAGCTCCATCTCGGCTTGCTTGACGTCGAACGCCTTGATCTCCTCTTCGTCCTCGAGCTCGATGCCAGGGTCATCGCCATTCTTGCGATTCTCTTGTTCTTGCTCGTAGGCCAGGCGCTCCTGCTCCTGGAGGCGCTCTTCCGGCGTCATCACGCGGTCGGTTTCCAAGCTGGGGCCACAGGCATAGACCAGTAGAGTGGTGAGGATAAAGGGCAGCTGCTTCATGGCGGCGGAGTGTAGACGAGGTTGTTCGGGACGGGAAGACCTTCGGAAGCACTGTAGGTTTCCACGTCTGCGCCGTCGGTCACTTCACCTAGGACACCCCGCGACGACCAAACCTTGGGATCGGCGGCACGGTAACCCCCTGTCGGAGATCCGGGTCGCTCGGGGCTTCTCGCCTGGGCAGAGGCGCGAGGAGTAGCTGACAGCGTGGGAGAAGGCCCGCTCAGAGGTCAGTGACCTGGTAGTCCTTGATCTTGTAGAGCAGGGCGCGATGGCTGATCTCGAGTAGCTCTGCGGCCCGGGTCCGATTCCCTTTCGTCTTCTGCAGGGCGCGCCGAATCAGGATTTCTTCGATGACACGGGTCGTTTTCTTGATGCTGAGTTCGCCGCTGGCTAACTGGACCTGAACCGGATCCTGAGACTCCCGGATCCGCTCCGGCAGATCGGACGCAACGATCTGGTTGGTTTCGGCTAGCACCATCGCCCGTTCGATCGTGTTTTCGAGTTCACGCACATTGCCGGGCCAAGGGTACTCAAAGAGTAGGCGTCGAGATTCGTTGTCGAGTCCGCGCACCTCGGTCCCCAGGCGCGCGTTGTTGCGGGCAATGAAGTGGTCGATCAGGAGCGCGATGTCCTCCCGCCGTTCGCGCAACGGTGGTACCGGGATCGGCAGCACGTTCAGGCGATAGAACAAGTCTTCGCGAAAACGCCCCGCTTGAGTCTCGGCCATCAAGTCCCGATGAGTCGCCGCGATGATGCGCACGTCGATTTGCATATCACGCGTATCACCCAAGCGCCGAATCGTCTCTTCCTGGAGTGCCCGGAGCAGTTTCACCTGCAGACCGAGTGGCAGTTCCCCTATCTCATCCAAGAAGAGCGTGCCGCCGTCTGCCTCCTCGAACAGGCCCTTGCGGTCCGAGCTGGCGTCCGTGAACGCGCCACGTTTGTGACCGAAAAGCTCGCTTTCGAGGAGGTTCTCGGGGATCGCGCCGCAGTTAACCGCGACGAAAGGCTTCGAGGCCCGTCCGCCGCAGGTATGAACTGCCCTTGCCACCAACTCCTTGCCCACCCCACTTTCGCCGCTGATGAGCACCGTGGTCTTGAAATCCGCAATTTTTGAAATCGTGCGGAAGATCGCCTGCATGGCCGCACTCTTGGCGAGAATGTCTTCGAAGCGATGCTCTTTGCGGATCTCCTGGCGCAGGGCGCTATTCTCGCGCCGGAGCAGCTCTCGCTCCTCGGCTTTGCGCAACGCAAGCACGACTTCTTCGGGCTTGAACGGTTTCTGAATGTAGTCGTAGGCCCCAGCCTGCAGCGCCTCGATCGCTTGATCAATATTGCCGTAAGCGCTCATGACGATCACCGTCGCGGGGTTGTTCTTTGCTCGGAGGGTCGATAACAGGTCCAGGCCGCCCATCTTGGGCATGCGGACGTCGGTGATCACCACGTCCGGACCGAAGGCATCGATCAAGGTCAGCGCCTGCTCCCCGCCCTCGGCAGTCTCGACCTGGTAGCCGTTGCGTTTCAGCAACGTCTGCAGCACCAAGCGGATGTTTTCTTCATCGTCGACGACTAGAACGCGTTTCATGGCAACTTTGCGGGGCGGTATGAAAAAAATGCTAGTCCGCCTGACAGTGCTCTGCAAGAAGTTGCGAATCTAAGCGCTCGGGGACCTTGCCTCCGCCTGGAACCGGGTGCTACGTGGGGCCCATGTGCGCGAAAACCGCTCACAATTCGAATTAACGAAGGGCTTGATTATGTGGGGTATCGACAGGCTTTCCGGCGGCCAGCTGGCTTCCACCCGCAAGCACATCCGCTCCGGCGCGTGCGCTGTGCTCACCCATGGCGCAGCGGTGGACCGCCGCGGGCGCAGTACCTTGGACGTCTTGGACGAGCTGGGCGTCAGCACGAGCGTGGTGTTCTCTCCAGAGCACGGCTTCGAGGGGATGGCCCAGGCCGAGGAGAGCGTCGACTCCCCCACGGCCACGGAAGGGGCACCGCGGCTCATCAGCTTGTACGGCAAGGATGCAGAATCGCTCACCCCAGACTCCGCAGACTTGGAGGGCTGCGAGTGTCTCGTCATCGATCTCGTCGATGTTGGCAGCCGGTACTACACCTACGTGTGGACGGCTCTATTGGCCGCACGTAAGGCTATCGAGCTCGGCGTCCACGTCGTCGTACTGGATCGTCCCAATCCGATCGGCGGTGATTTTGGCCTGTGTGAGGGCAAACCTCAACAAGAAGGCTTCCTGTCCTTCGTGGGCCTGGAGCCCGCATGCGTCCGCCACGGGCTGACGCTCGGTGAGCTGTTGACGTACTACCTTACCCAGGACGGCCACACCGCTGGAACGGACGCTGCGTTCTCCGTCGTTTGTTGCGACGGCTGGGAACGACTCAAGACGGCCAGCGCCTGGGGACGCCCATTCGTTCCCCCTTCCCCCAACATGCCAACCCTAGAGACCGCGTTGCTCTACCCAGGGGGCTGCCTCGTCGAAGGCACGAACCTTTCCGAAGGACGCGGCACATCCTTCCCGTTCCGCGTGGTTGGTGCACCATTCATCAACGGCCCACAATTGGCGCAAGCCTTGGGCGATTCCCTGTTGCCAGGTCTGATGGTCCGACCCACGGCCTTTCGTCCCAGCTTCGAAAAACACGCCGGCGAGACGTGCCAGGGCGTCATGTTGCACGTCACCAACCCCACCACGTTCAGACCAGTCACGACCTACCTCACACTGATTGCGCTCGCGAAAGCGCAAGCGCCAGAACAGTTCGCCTTCCGGACAGAGCCCTACGAGTTCGAAGCGACACGACCAGCTTTCGATCTGCTCACGGGCTCGAGTGAAGCGCGCGAAGCGTTGCAAGGTGACGCGAACCCGAACGACATCGTCGAGCTGGTCGTTCCAGTGGGCGATCATCCGAAGCTAGTGTGGACCGAGCTGGAGCCAGCCCTCGCCCGAGCCAGCGCCAGGTGAATCCCTATCAGTCAATCGCGGAGCGACGGGCACCCGTCAGTCGACGGCGCAGCCGGACGCCACGCACTCCTCCGGGAACGCGCAGATGACAACGTCTCCGAAGCCGGATACGAAGCGTCAAAGCGTCGCAGCGCGAATTTCTCAGCAGGGCGAGAGGCATCATCTCTCGCTCTGCGCCCACTGAGCGAGTCGTACTGCTCCAGGTGGAAGGGACTTCCGTGCGGGAAGAGTCTCCTTCTCTGCCAAGCAGATGCCGCGGCCGACGTTGCTACCGCGCCGCCTCCGGCGATCCAAGAAGAAGAACGCGCGCGGACCTCCGAGTTCTGGGAGCATGCCGCCAAACGTCTCTTGCGGACCTGACCGCGACGCACCTTGCACGCTGACATGAGCAGCCATCAACCTGCATGCACACCGCTTCGTGTGCCTGCCCCGCCATCGCAGCGGATATCGCGTCCGTACAGCGCAACACGCTCTACCTGCCGGAGCTTGCCGAGCGTACAACGTCGCGAGCGAACGCCCGTCGCCGAGTCCGCATCGCTTCCTACTTCTTCTTCGAGGCCTTCTTCTTCGAAGCCTTCTTCTTCGACGTCTTCTTCTTCGAGCTGGAACGCCCGGACGACGCAGCGCCCCCACCCCGGCGAGCGCTTGGCCGCCGCTCCGATGGGGCACGCTGTTGCGCGTCGCTTCGGGCCGAAGATACCAACTGTCGCCGCTGCCAAAATGCGGCGTCCATCAGCGCGATACAAAGCGCCTCCGCGTCACTGTAGCCGAGGTGGGCTGGCAACGCCGCCAAGAGTCTACGACGCTCTGATTCTGCCTCTTTGAGGCGACCTTCGAACACCCCATCCCAACCGCTTGCTTCCCTCGTTCTCCGACGTGTGGCCATGCCCCGCAGCAGACACCCTCGAGGGACGGGCGTCAAATACTTGATGCGCCTGAGGCTGGTCGCTGCCCCTGCAAAGCATCCGTAAGCGGGCCGAGTGGGCAACCAAGCACAGAAGGTCGAAGCGGTGCCGCACGCTGGCGGTACACGTGGTCCCAGCGCCGTGGGTCGGGCAGGGCGTCAGTCACGCAAACCAGTTCAACCGCTGGACTAATGGTCACACACCCAAATCAATCGGGCGCCTGGGCCTCTCCTGACAGCGCATCGTCCAAACCTGCGGGCGGCGAAGGGCGGTTTGGCAGTTCTGGGTTTTCACGCAGGTAAGTGTCGATCACGTCCCGTACTCGCGAGTCCTTGAGCACCACCGATAGCTCGATGCGGCGGTTTTTCTGGTGGGCTTCGGGTGTGTCGCCCTTGGCGATCGGCCGAAACTCGGAGAACGCGCTGGCGGCGAAGTAGCGTCCGTAGCGCTCGCCAAGTTCAGGCTCGGCCGTGAACATGAAGTCCAGCACGACGTTGGCGCGATCGGCAGACAGCTTCCGGTTGTAAGCGTCTGAGCCACGGTCGTCGGTGTGCCCCTGAACAGCAATGACGTCGATGTTGGCTCGCACCTCTGGGTCAGACAGCACCTCCCGAAACGCTTTGGCTAGCATGCGCAAGAACCCTTCTCCCTCGGGCTTGATGGTGATCGACTTGTAGTCGAAGAGCAGGCTCTCATCGAGCACGATGTTGCCAGACTCTGAGATCCGGGCTGCGCCTTGGCCATTCAATTGAGCTTCCAGGGATTGCTGCACCTTCTCCAGTACGCTGAGTCGTAGTAACCCGATGCCTTGGATCTGGGCCCGCACCTCAGACAACTCGCGGTTACTCTGCTCAATCACTTCCGCCTGCTTGTCGATGCGTCGCCGCGACAACTTGAGCTCGGCCTGACCCGCTTCGAGCTCTGCTGCCAGCAACCGGAGTTGATTTCGTGCCTTCGACACTTGCTCCTGCGAACCCGTCAGTTGTGCGAGTGTCTGACGCAGTTCGGTTCGAGCGCGCTCCAGTTGCTTACCGCTGAACAGATTCTGAATGTACGCGAGCAGCACCAACACAAAGAGAATCAGCGCAATGGTCGACGTCAGATCGGCGAAGGATGGCCAGAAATTCTGCTCTTCACCATCGCCCGCAGCTTCGGCCAGACGTGACCGGTGGCGCGACCTCATCTTCGGCCTCCGGATGGTAGCTGACCAGGCGCTGGAGCGGGTCGTCCACGAGCCGTGTCCGACAGAGCCGACGTCAAGTCGGCGAAGGAAACGCTCATCCGCTGGATGTTGTCCTTCAGGTGCACGTTGAACTCGTGGAAGTCACGTGTGTTCCCCGAGAAACGATCGAGCGCCTCCTCGAAGCGCTGAATGCTCCCGACGAGCACACCAACAGCCTGGGAGAACTGCTCCGTGGCACGCGCGGCGGCTTCACCTGGGCCAATCCGCTCGGAGATCAGCTGGTCGAGGTGCGCTTCGAGCAGGGAGACGAATCGTGTGCGACGCTCGGCGACGTTGGCTAGGACGCTGAGCAACGTCATGATGATGGCTGCGATGATGCCGACCAGCGACGTCGTGAAGGCCACACTCATGCCGCCGAGGGCGTCGGTCAGCCCACGGGTAAGCGACTCCGCAACGTCAGCTTCGGGAGACACGTCACTCGAGACGACGGCAACCAACTGACCGATCGAATGGGTGAGGCCGTAGAACGTACCCACCAGGCCAAGCGTGATGAGTAGGCCGGCGCTGGCCTTCACGAATCGTTCAGCGAGCAGCAAGTGACCGAGCTCCTTCTGAACCGCGCGCTCGGCGATGGCTGGCGTGTCAATGCCGCGCGCGTCTGCGCCTGGCGGGAGCCGCTCCAGCGCTGTCTGCACCTCGCTGACGGTCCGAATCAACACGACGGCTTCGAGCGGACGGTCGCGACTCAACTCTCGACAGAGGTCAGCGTAGCGCAGTCGGGCCACGACGTTGGCCGACAGCCCTAGGCACAGTAATAGTAGGATGGCTGCGATGATCAGGGCTCCGCTGGCATTGATGAGGCCGAGGCTTTGTCGAAGAGAGTCCATGCGGCGGTTGTGGCACACGCGCGCCCGAACGTCGAATCTCCATCCGCCTCATTCCTCAGCAAACGTGCGTTGGAGCCCCTCATCCCAGGCCGCGCGGACTGCGGGTGCGGCTGTGGCGGCGCCCTCCCCATGAGTTGGCGAGACAGACTGGCGCAAGTGGTGCCGGCTGGGTCCTTGCGGACAAGCCAAACCCGGAGCTGGCTCTTCCCATGCTGCGTCGTCCCAACGCTCCGGACCGCTGAGTCCATCGCTTCGCGCAAGCGCTATCAGGAGCGCAACGGGTCCTGCTCGGCAAGCCGGGACGCCATGAAACAACTGGCGGATTGACAGACAACGGGCTTTAGGTACACACGTAGAGCATCGAAGCACCAAGGCCGGCCGCTCTTGAGCGCTGTGCCTGAATTGATGAGCGGCGCCCGCATGGTGACCTCGCCAGTCATGATGGTCCCTTCGCCGAAGTCGAAGCTGAGCGCTTTGCCAACCCCGGATTCGATCAGCGCGCTTGCCGGACAATCAGGTGAGGCGAGCGCGGCCTGGGCGGGAGCCGACCTCATACTGGCCCAGACGCCTGCCACATGGCTCGTAGGAGGATCCTGTCGAAGTGGTCGGCCTGTTCTTTCTTTGCGGAAATGCTGCAACAAGTGACTAGATCAGTTTCAGAGGGATTGCGTCGACCTAGCACTTCCACCGACGAGAGAATGCCAGGCGGCAAGCTCGTGATTTTTTACTCACGACCCCATATCAAGGGTTCCCCTTTCGGACTGATTCGGGCACGAGCTGTGCGCAGGCAGACTGCTCGTTGCCACGCTGTGACGACACTGCCCGAGAATCATCATGGCATACAATCCGCCTCTGGCGTTCGATCCTTCCCACCAACGTCGCGGCCACTTGTTTGCACGAGGCCGACGCTCTGACTCGTTGCCTCCGCGCCGCTCCACCGACCCGCGGCAGGAGCCGTCGGATGAAGTAGCGGGCGTTCTTGGTAGCCTTCAGAGTGGTCAAGCGCTTGGAAACTACGAACTACTGCTTCGCGTGGCGACGAGCCCGATGACTCAGACTTGGGCGGCGAGGTTGTGGGGGAGTCACGGCACCGAACAGATCGTAACTCTGAGGACGATTGCCAAGTGCCACCTCCCAACCGCAGACGCGGTGCGAGCGCTCCAAGAAGGGTCCCGCCTGGCCTCGGCCGTCGAACACCCCAACATCGCGCGTTGTATCGGTCTAGGCGACGAGGGAGCGACCTTCTACATCGTCGGCGAGTGGGTCGGTGGGGAGCCTCTCAGGGACTTGCATCGGATGAGCGCTTCTGCAGGCGGGATCCCACTGGCTCTGGTGCTCGAGATTGTCAGGCAGGTGTGCGACGGACTGCACGCGGCTCACCAGGCAACGGACTACCGAGGTGCCCCGTTGGGCATCCTTCACGGTGAGGTGTCTCCTGAAAACGTGGTCGTCACCTACGAGGGCACGACTCGACTCGTCGGTTTCGGCGTCGGCCAAGCGACCCTGGCGGCGGCATCGTGTCCGGAGCGACACGCGGCCTGGGACGCGCTGGCGTACAGCGCGCCGGAGCACTTCAGAGCAGCTCCGGTGGACCACCGCAGCGACGTGTTTTCCATCGGCGTGCTTCTGTACCGACTGACGACGGGACGGCACCCGTTTCGCGCCGATACCGTCGAACAGACCATCCGATGCATTCGTCAGGAGGTCCCGCCGCCTCCAACCCGTTTGGTGCCAGGTTACCCGGTGGGGCTCGAGGCCATCGTGCTCAAGGCGCTGTCGAAGAACCCAAGCGAGCGCTGGAGCAGCGCGCGAGAGTTGGGCCAAGCTTTGGCAGAAGTCGAGCCAGGAGCGGCACAGCGAGATCGCCGCCCCTCGCTGGCAGACTTCCTCAACGGTAGGCTGGGCAAACAAAGCGCGGCGCGGTTGCGAGCGTTGCATGACACGGTCGAGTCCCTCGACAGCACGGGGCAGAGCGTTCCCAGCGCCGCCAGTTGATCCAAGCGAGGGCGCGCCGCCGACTACGCAGCCATGTCGCGACCCGCAGCTCGGCCTGACCAGTACTCCGATGGGTGCCAAGCGCAAAACTCAGAGCGGCGGGTTGGCGTTCCGAACCAATTCAACGAAGTAGTCGTGAAACCAGTGACCGGCCTCCGGGGCCCCAGGCGTGGCGTCGTCGGACGCGCAGTTTTCGTCGAAGCGAGCGGCGTTGGGATCCGCTGTACCATCGCTGTCTCCGGGCGGCTTGATCCAAAAGTAGGCATCGACACCAGCTCTGGGGGCCACCGCTGGACGTTCGCCCAGCCCAGCACCTCGGATGTTACACCAATTGCCCCAGCGCGTCCGGATCTCGGCTTGCCCATTGCGACTGGTATCGACCAGGAACGCTTTGTCCACGATGCCGACATCGGTCAGCGTCTGGCTCAACATATCGACGTAGGTCAACTCGTTCGAAGACGGGTTGCTGGATTCGAGCCGTTGTCCCCAATCCCCGCTCAACGCGTTGTAGTTGGCGACGTTCGTCGCGAATCCGCGGATACGGTCGACGCCACCCGCCATGTCGAGCACCTGCTTGACCAATTTGCCCATGCGCCGCTGGTTGGCTTCCCATCCCAGCCAGCCAGCGTGTGCGGCGTCCAGGTAAATGGCGACATTGGGGAGCGAGAGCTGGGCGATCGCGTAGGCGATGGAGTTAATGTACACTTGTTGGGACACCACACACTTCTCGACACCCAGATTACTGATCAGGTTCGGTAGACTGTCCGGCTCGAGCACAACGGCGACCCGCTGCTCGGGATGCTCGGCGAAGTGCTGGGCGATGACGTCGATGTATTCCTCTCGGTAGCGCGCTTCTCCACCCTCCTCTATTTGCAGCTCTCCATTGGAAGCCTTCGCGGCACAATCGCGATTGGGCAAGTCATAGACGACAAACACGGGCACGACGGGCACGCCTGCGGCGTCCGACTGCGCCTGGGCTTCGGCCAGCCAAGTTGGGAGTTCGTCGACCGCGGCGATGCGGTCGAGCCATAGCGCCGTTGGCTGTTGCTTGACCAAGTTCATTTCATTCGCGAGCTCGGGTGACGCCTCGCGCGAAGCTTCGACCTTACGTTGGTACTGCGGGTCCACGAACATGCGAGCCCCAGCGAACGGGTTCTCCGCCGGAAAGGGAGCTTCTGTCGCCGGTTCGACAGACAGCGCCACCACAGCCGACGGACGCGTTCGAACCGGGTCCTTCGATGTCGTAACGACACTGCCTTGTGTGGTTCCGCAGGCAGCGAAAGCCAGGACCAGGGTGGACAGCGCGCATCGTCGCAACGATGTTTGGTGGGTTCTGCGTGGGTTGGGTTTGATGGCTTGATATTTCATGCCGTCAGCTTGAACCCAATTGGGGCCAGCCCGCTTCTCGTTGCACGGCAATGACTTCTCACTCGGGCCCGTCGTGATGTCGGGCCCGGTTCGCGCCGCGAGGTGTGACTTCCTAATATGTTGATTTGAGCCATCCGAACCTGCCACCGCGTCAGCACTTGCATGGCGGAGGCGACAGCCGGAGCAAGCATGAGGCCACATATCGGTGGCCCACCCACGCGCCCGTTACGTGTGCTAGCTGAGCGTTGGCCCGTTGTCATGCCCGTTTGCGAGGGCATTCCAAAGGGTCCCCATGCCGAACACGCAGTACCCTTCACCCGATGGCTCGAGGCGCTAGCCGCTTTCGACAAGCTCAGAAGCTACCGAGACCGGGACACGCTGATGCGTCGCTGTGTGGAACTCTTGCGGGACAGCATCGGTCTCGAGCGTTGCGCCATCTTCCTGCTCGGTCCGCCAGGACTGCGGCTGTTTGGCACTTGGGGCACCGGTGCTCAGGGCGAAACCACCGACGAGCGCGGTATCGCTTTCGATGCGGGGACCTCCCATCGGGAAGCGTTCGCCCACGCTGCGAGCGGAACAGCGCAATGGTCCCGCTTTTTGGACGTGCCGCTGTTCGCGGAAACCCCGAATGGCACTCGCGTCCTCCGGCGCGGGGAAAACGTAATCATTCCCATTCCCGGACCGCGGCGCAGCCTTGGATTGATCGCCTGTGATTGGGCGCTCACTGGGCAGCGAGCGGACACAGAAGCGGTCCTGCGCGCGGCGGTGATGACCCGAGTGCTTTCCCCCCTGCTCTTGCTGCTGCCCGCGGACGATGGCGCGGGCTCGCACAAGCAACCCATGTCCCCGCAAGAGCTAGGGGACGCCGGCCTCGCGGTCCGCGCAGCCCACCTGCTCAATGCAGATCCCAATCTCGACAGGCGGCGTTTGGCCCGACGCCTGGGTACCACGGCAGATAAGCTCGGGCGCGCTTTCAAGACCACATTGGGGGAAACCCTGCGCGACTACCGAAACCGTATCCGCTTGAGCAACTTCTTCTCCATGGTCGACCCTGCGGGGAGAAATTTGCTCGGCGCCGCGCTCGACGCGGGTTTCGGCTCTTACGCGCAGTTCCACCGCGTGTTTCGACAGCACCTGGGCTGCTCGCCTATCGAGTACTTGCGGGGCACCAAGTAGG
This sequence comes from Polyangiaceae bacterium, assembly GCA_050298815.1. Classification (GTDB taxonomy): domain Bacteria; phylum Myxococcota_A; class Polyangia; order Polyangiales; family Polyangiaceae; genus SZUA-265. Next base: position 116,451 of record JBNKUV010000098.1, on the reverse strand, counting down.
CACCGTCAAAGCTGACTCCCGGGATACCCCCTAGACGGCAGCGCCGACCGCTGCCTCGAGGTCTGCACGAGTTTTGTCAATCTCCGCCGTCAACACGTCGTGACCGGATTCAGTAATGAGCACGTCGTCTTCGATGCGGATGCCGCGAACGTCCGCCAACTGCTCCAACCGGCGTTCGTTGATGAGGTGCTTCAAGCCGAGGAATTCGGCGCTCCGCAGAGCCTGGGACGAAAGATAGAAGCCGGGTTCGATGGTGACGACCATGCCGGGTACCAAATCACGGTCGAGCCGCAAGTAGCGTTCTTGAGGCGCCGAACTACGAGCCCGACCAGGGGCGTAGCCGGCTAGATCTCCCAAGTCTTCCATGTCGTGCACATCGAGCCCCAGGAGATGCCCAATGCCGTGGGGAAAAAACAGTGCGGCCGCTCCTTGCTCGAGCAACTCGTCCATCGACCCCTGAAACAGACCCATGTCATACAACCCCTCGGTGAGCACCCGAGATGCCGTTCGATGCACATCCAGATATCGAGCACCAGGTCGACACGCATCAATAGCCGCGAGCTGCGACTGCAACACTGCATCGTACACTTCGGCTTGGGTCGGGCTGAACGTCCCCGAAACGGGCCAAGTGCGTGTAACGTCGCTGGCCCAACCTTCGCTGGACTCAGCGCCTGCATCTACGAGCATCAGGTCCCCCGCCCGCATCAGATTGCGCGATGTCTGATGATGTAACACCTCACCCCGAACGGTGACGATGGACTGGTAAGCCGAAGACAACCCCGCTTTGGTCATCTCTTGCTCGACGGCGGCTCGAACGACGGCTTCGCGCAAGCCGGGCCGGGTGGCGGCCATGCCGGCGGCGTGCGCGTCCGCTGTCACCCGCGCGGCGTGTCGCATCTGCGCGACGCCGAACACATCGTGGGACAGACGTAGGTCGATGATCACCTCCGCCAGAGCCAGATCGCGTTCGACAGCCGATAGATTTCCGGCCTCCACCGCTCTGCCCATGAGCTCCTCCAGCCACAGAGCGCTTTCTACATCGGCGGGAGGCAGGGTGGAGGCATCGTGCGGGGCCTCGAACTCCGAGAGTGGCACAACCGAGAGCCCGAGTTCCTCAGCACGTCCTTCCAAGCTGGGTTCGGGCCCATGCCAGAGTGCGTCTTCTGGATCGGGCGGTTCCATGTACAGAGTCGCTCTTCCGTGCTCGAAACACAGCACAGCCTCCTCTATGTGCCGCCCGACAAAGTAGAGAAAGTGGCTCTCCGCCCGAAAGGGAAACCGGTTTCCCTCGAAGTTTCGCACACGAGCGATACCCGAGCCGAACACGGCGGGCTCGGGCCACACCGCGAGGAAACGCCGACGGCGCTCTTCGAAACAGCTTCTTGGGCTGGGCTCAGGCCACATGCTGCGAGTGTCACTCAAGCGTGGCCCCGTGCCAGAACAAACCGCTCTGCTGAGGGTTGAAAAACTCGCTTGGGAGGGCGGCACGTGAAGCGAACGGTCGGCCACAGCTCCGCCGCCTTGCAAAAAGCAGGCGTCGCCGGGACCCCCCTGTAACCCAACGCTCTGCCGTCTATATTGCAGTTCATGCCAGCGAGGACGTGGGATGTACCCGATTTGGGCGTGGGCGTGGGGCTGAGGGTGCCTCACTACCGCCACATCTTAGACCACCAACCTGAGGTCGACTTCTTCGAGATCATCAGTGAAAATTTCATGGTGGACGGTGGCAGGCCACGTTACCACCTAGATCGCTTCCTCGAGCGCTACCCCATCATCCAGCACGGCGTGGCGCTGAACATCGGCGGCCCCGACGGCCTGGATGAGGACTACTTGCGTCGACTCAAGCAGCTCGTTCGGCAGGTCAAACCCAAGTGGGTCAGCGACCACTTCTGTTGGACGGGAGTGCCCGGGGCAAACATGCACGACCTGCTACCTCTCCCGTACACATCGCAAATGATCGATGTGGTCGCGGAACGGGCGCGCCGCGTCCAAGACGTCCTCGAAGTGCCGTTCGCCCTAGAAAACACGTCCAGCTACATGAGCTACCGCCGAAGCGAAATGCCGGAATGGGAGTTCGTGTCCGAAGTCTGCGAGAAAGCAGACATCGGTTTGATGTTCGACGTCAACAACGTCTACGTCTCTGCCTACAACCATGGGTTCGATGCCTACGAGTTCATCCGCAACGTCCCCCACGAACGCATCGTGCAAATACATCTTGCAGGTCATACGAATCTGGGCAAATACATCATCGACACGCACAACGGCAACGTCATCGAACCGGTTTGGGACCTGTACCGAGGAACGATCGAACTAGCCGGCGCCGTCTCCACTCTGATCGAGTGGGACGACGAGATCCCAGAGTTCGCGGTACTCCAAGCTCTAGCGGAGAAAGCACGAAGAGAACGTGACAACGCGCTCGCCGCACGCCAAGGGCGCGCCAGCAACGCAACGACAAGAAGCTACGTCGAGGGTCGCTCGCTAGTACCAAAGACCACCACGGTGGCTGCGTCGAGCACTCGGTCGGTGCAGGGGGGACCACGGGAGCATGCCGCGTTGGAAGAACCGTATACCGACGCGGGGGCTTCACCATGACCGAAACACGCGTGCCGCCACCGGAGGCGCCGTTCGCGGACGTTCAGCGCTTTCTTACGGAACAGCTCCGTCAACGGTCGACCCTCTCGAAGCTCCAGGTGGCCACCACGGGCGCGACCCAGGAGCTGACGGGGAACGACCGACTGACGCCAGTGGAGCAACTCGACATCTACCGCCAACAGTTTTGGTTGCGCCACACTTCATCGTTGGTAGAAGACTTCCCGGGCTTGGGCGGCATCCTCGGGCAGCACGCCTGGGAGGCCTTGATCGAAGCATATCTGTCTGAGGTGTCTCCCGAGAGCTGGACTCTGCGTGACCTGGGCAGCAACCTGCCCACCTTCGTCGAGAGCCGGACGGCTACCCCCCACCACGAAATCTGTGTCGACATGGCTCGACTCGAGTGGCTCTACGTCGAGTCCTTCGACGCCGCAGACGCCGCTGGCCTGGACCCAGCGAAACTAGCCGCCATCACGGAGTCCGACTGGCCAAAGGCTCGCATCATACTACACCCAGCGCTACGCCTGCTCCGAACGCGTTACCCTGTCGCCTCGCTTCGGCGCCAATTGAGGGAAGCGGCAGCAAGCAACCAACCCGGAGCCGAGCACGTTCTCATCCCCGCGCCCGGCGCCGAGAACCTCGTACTGTATCGGGGCACGGACCTGGGGCTTCGTTACTGCAAGCTCGGGCGCGCGCCGATGGCCGTACTGGAGCAGTTGTCCGCTGGCCTGCCGTTGGAACAGGCGTGCGAAGCGGCCGCAACCGTTCCGGAGCTCGGACAAGCGATTGAGCGCAGAATAGGAACCTGGTTCTCCACCTGGGGCAAGCGGGGCTGGATTATCGACGTCGACGTTCCCTAGCGGACGGTCTACACTGCGTTGCTTTGTGCGCCGAGTAGCCACCAGTGCCCCCGTTGACCGCAAATCACCGTGCGCCACGACCGGCGCGACGATCGGCATCCTGGTGTGTTGCTTCGGGTGTGCCGCTGAAGCCCTGGTCGACCCAGCGCCCGGCGCGGACGACGATCAGGATCCGTGGCATGGGCAAATTCCTGGCGCGGGTGCTCGCCCTGACGAAACCGAGCACGCGAACGATGCACAGGACACGCCCGGTGGGGCAGGCGAAACGGTGACCCGCCCAGACGCCACCGCACCACCCATCGTACCAGAGCCCAGCACCGTCACCGACCCGGAAAACCCGGCGCAAGCGAGCACTGCTTCCGGGCCGCCAGCCTCACCGAAGCCGTCGGCAGCGAGCTCGATGCCCACTGCATCCATGTCCGGACAGGGCCCCCGTTGCGCCTATGGGCTGATACCCGAGCGCGCAGGACTCAGTCCAGCCTTCGCCGTGCACCTCAGAGTGCACATCCCGCGCAGCGGCCAATCTGAAGAAGCGCTGTGCGCGGTATTGGAAGAAATGAACGACATTTGGTGGTCACAAGCAAGCGTCTGCTTCGAGATCGTGATTGTCACGCATGACGAAACCACGGAGTTCCTGGACCTTTGGTTCGAGCAGAGCACGCCCTTTCCCAACGGCGTGACCGCGAATGGCGTGTACGTCAACATCAATGAAATATTCTCCCTAGACTCGCCCGGGCTCGAAGAGGTGGGCGATCCGGTACGCTACCCCGCAGCGCGTACGTCCGCCCACGAGCTCGGCCACGCGATGGGGCTGGGCCATCAGAACTGCGACGGCTGCGATGAATTGCTCATGCGTTCTGGCACGAAGGGGTTCAAGTTGGTTTCAGGGGAGCCCGCCAGCGTGGACGAGATCGGCGTCGTTCGCACGAACCTGGAACGCGCCTTGGAAAGCCACTTGGTGGATAGGTTGCCGGAAGGTAACACCTGTAATTCAGCTCTCTTGCCCCCACTGTAGCGGCGATGCTTGCGCCCTGACAGCCCAGCAGCACGCTGCTGCGCCGGCCCGGCCGATTGTGGACGACCCGCGTGCGCCTCCGTTGCTGGGAGCTATACTGACTTGTGCTCTTGCATCAGCCCACGACGCGGATTCGAACGATGCGCAGCGATGACGCGGGCTTCATCAAGACGCTGTCCCAGTGGGCTTTCGACGAGTACTCGAATGACGCAGGCGCGGGGACGTTATGGATGGCCGAACACTATCGAACCTTCGTCGCAACGATGGAGGATCGTCACGTTGGCTTCGCCATCGTGGACTTGGTGCGCCAACCCCATGCCGAACTGACGGCGATCGCCGTCTCCCCTGGTGAACGTGGGCGCGGCGTGGGAGGTCATTTGCTGAGTATTGTGGAGTCGGCCACGCGCAACGTCGGGCGCGGTTGCCTCGTCGCTCACACGGCGGACGCCAACCTGGCCGCGCTCGATCTGCTCATCAAGCACGGCTACCGCATCACACGACGCCTACCCCGGTACTACGTCGGCATGTACAACGCCTGCGAGCTCGTCAAGCACTGGTGAGCGGGCCTGAGTACCCGTTGGTACGGCACCCTAGTGCCGCGTCGGCACGACGTGGGAGGGCACTGCTTCTTCCTCGGGTTCCGCAACGGGCTCGGAGACGGGATCAGGTGTGGCAGACTCGGGTCCAGAGCGTGGCAGAAGCTTGTCATTTGGGGGCGCGGGTTCGGAGACTGCTCGGGAAGGGACCCCGAACTCCTCAGCCTGCCGCGCCTGCCACGGGTACTTGATGCGGTGGTGGTTCATGTTCACCAGGGTATCGGCCATGCGCGTGACGATGACGTTGAGGTCTTCCATGGAGAGACCTGACTCGTCGAGTTGGCCCGCACCGAGCTTGGTGAACACGATGCGCTGAATCATGTTTTCGAATTGTTGGCGGTCCGGAGGATCGATGGTTCGCGACGCCGCTTCGATGGAGTCAACCAGCATCAGGATGGCTGTTTCCTTCGTTTGGGGTTTCATCCCCGGATAGCGAAAGTCCTCCTCGGTGAAGCCGTCCGGATTGCCGCGCTCCTTGCACCGGTTCCAAAAATACTCAACTAGCTGTGTCCCGTGGTGGGTGTAGGCGAACTCCACCACGGGCTCGGGGATACCACCCTCACGTAATATCTTGGTGCCCTCTTCCACGTGAGCACGAATGACTTGGCTGCTCTCATGCGGAGAGAGGCTGCCGTGGGGCGACACTTCGCCGTGCGCCTGATTCTCGACGAAGTACTTCGGTCGCACGGACTTGCCCAGGTCGTGATAGTAAGCCCCAACGCGAACCAATAGGGCATCGACGCCGATGGCGCTCGCCGCTTGTTCGGCGAGATTTGCCATCGCGCGCGAGTGCTCCCAGGACCCAGGGGCGTGTTTGGCAATGTGCTTGAGCAGCGGCTGCTCGAGATCCGTCAAGTCGTGGAGCCGTTCCCGAGGGACGTGCCCGAGCAAGCGCTCGGCGGGGGAGCGCAGCAGCGCGGCAAGCCCCCCCGCCAAGATCCCACCCCCAATACAGCCGAGAATCCGAGACGCGGCTCCGGAGGAAAGGTCGGCGAATAGGTCGAACCTCCCCTCCAACGTCAGCATCATTGCCGCGAGGAGACCTGCGGAAGATACGCCTGCCAGCGCGCCCGATACCAACATCGAACGGCTGTGTTTGCGGTCCAAAAACAGTAGGATTGACCCCATCCCGTGCGCCAGCATCACCCCCAAGACCAGTAGGTCGAAGCGCAGCAGTGACGTGACGATGAATGCTGTCACGACGGTGACCACGAGCGCGGTGCGTCGGTCGAAGGCAGTCGCGACCCACAGCGGCACGACGGCGATCGGTATCCAAAACTCCGTGAACTGCGAGAACAGGAGCTGCAACTTGGTCAGCAAGAACAACCCGGCGATCATGGTCAGCAGCCCCACCTGGACTCGCAGGAGCTTCAGACGGTTCTGGCCGAACCGCCGCAGGTAGGTCGCCAACGAGATGCAGAGGGTAAAGACCAGCACCCAATAGCCGGCCACACGCAGCGACGACGGCGGACGCCGCGAATCCTCGTACTCGACCGCGGTACGGTGCGCGACCTCTTGTGGCAGCAAGACCGTTCCAATGGGTACGAAATTGTGGTGCTTGTCGTAGTACGCCGAGCGCCCCTCTGGTTGCCGCACGGCCCCGTAGGGCACCCGAATGGACACTGGCGCCGGCTTGCCGAGCACCGGCTTGGCCGCGTCCACATAGGTGTCGCTGAAGTGCACGAACGAGAACAGCGTTGCCGCAAAGCCGCTGAGCAACAACCCCGATACCCAGCCAGCTTTGACCCGCGTACGCATGTGTCGGATTTCTCGTTTCATTCCGGGCGCCGAGCGCCTCGTTCAGGAAGGTACTTGCCGTTCAAGCGGCCGGCAAGCACGAGCGCCTTATGTCGGCGCTACTCCGACACCTCGTTCGGAAGGTGCAGAGCGCGGCTCGTACGAGTGGTGTCCGGCGTGTTTCCAGCCGACGATCGGGTCGGGCGATAGGAAGATTAATATAACTATATCAGTTAGTTAATCTGTCTCCCTAGCGGCTGCTAGCAGCGACATCCGAGCGTGACATGCCGACCCACTCCCCGCTCGTCCCCGCAGTTTCCGCCACAGGTGCAGACCCCGTAGGACGGTGAACAAACCCAACATGGGCCCCAACGAGCGGGTGAACTGACAACAGCTCGCGCAGCGGTTCCAGGCGGGCTCGGCCCGCTCGCAAGCCGCGTTCAGCAATCTGTTGCCCGGTGCAAGCGGTACTGTTAGCCACAACGGGGTGCATCTCGTTCGGCAACGGTTGACGGCTTCGGAGCGGGGCGGTTCGCCCTTGCTCATGGGCATCGTCAACACGACTCCCGATTCGTTTTCGGATGGGGGTCAATTCCTGGAAACCGGAGCCGCTCGACAGCGCGTAGACGAGCTGCTGTCTCAGGGAGCGGACATCATCGATATCGGCGCCGAATCCTCGCGCCCCGGCAGTGCTCCCGTCGAAGCCGGCGAACAAATGAATCGCCTCGGACCGGCTCTGGACCACGCGTTGGCGGCCGGAGCGTTCGTGTCCATCGATACGACCTCTGCCACCGTCGCTGAGTGGTGCCTCGCGCGGGGCGCCCACATGCTCAATGATGTCTCTTTTTTGGCAGACGCCAATCTGGCGCGGGTGGCTGCCGCGCACGATGCGTTCCTCGTGCTCAACCACGCCCGCGCCCCGATGTCGCAAATGAGGGGTTTTTCCCAATGGCCTGACGACGCTTACGCGGATATCGTAGAGGATCTGAAGTCTGACTGGGGGCGGACGAAGGACCGGGCAATGAGCGTGGGAATGAAAGAGCAGCGGTTGGTGTTCGACCCGGGGTTCGGGTTCTCGAAGAATGCCAACCACTGCTTTGCCCTGCTGGGGCGCTTGCGCGAGTTCGACGGCATGGGCGTGGCGCTACTGACAGGACCAGGGAGGAAGTCGTTCATCGGGTCGGTGGACGGCGCTGCTCCCAGCGAGCGCATCGGCGGAACCGTTGCGGCCAGCCTCCTCTGCGCGCAGGCAGGGGCCGACGTGCTGAGGGTGCACGACGTGCGCGAAGTCAAGCAGGCGCTCCTCGTCTGGGAACGAACTCAATCATACGGGGCGCCGCGCGCTGGGGCAGGCTGCGATGGATAGCTTGTTGCAGTATCTGCTCACGCGCGGCCCTTTCGACCTAGCGCGTGATGCACTCGACCTACTGATAACCTATTACATCTTCTATCGCGTTGCGCTCGTGTTGCGAGGCACACGAGCGATCCAGGTGGTGTTCGGCCTTGCCCTCGTATTCGTTCTCTACCTGGGGTCGCAACTACTTCACCTGACGACGGTCTTGACGTTGCTCAGTGCGGTGCTCTCCAGCGCGATTCTGATCGGTGTCGTCGTCTTTCAGAACGACATCCGCCGGGGCTTGATGCGCGTCGGTGCTCGCGCGCGGTTCGGTAGCGGACAATCGCTGGAAAGCAAGGTCATCGACAACGTGGTGGCGGCTGCCACAGCTCTGGCACGACACCGAACTGGCGCCATCATCACGTTCGAACAAGACGCCGACTTGGACGAGTTCGTCGGTAGCAACACTGGCCACACCATCGATGCTGCGGTGACCGAAGAACTGCTCGTCAGCTTGTTCATCCCAGAGGCCATGAACAAGCTCCACGACGGGGCGGTCGTGATTCGCGACTTGCGAATCGCCAAAGCAGGGGTGTTCTTCCCGATGCCGCAAGGTCGAGTCAGCGATGATAGCTTCGGCTCACGCCACCGCGCCGCCATGGGGATCACCGAGGAAACTGACGCAGTGGTCGTCGTCGTCAGCGAAGAGCGAGGCTCAATCAGCTTCTGCTTCAATGGTAACATCATCCCCAACCTCGACGGACCCAAACTGAAGGCAGCACTCGAAGGCGTGTTCGTTCCCAAACGCAAGCGTTCACGTGCAGCGGGATTGTGGGCCAGGTTGTCACGACGACAGACTGCACCCACCGCAACGCAGACCGAGCTGAAGAAGAAGACGGCGAAGCCGGCACCTACGGTGACCGCCCCAGTATCCCCGCCGAGCGTCGCAGAAGACACCCCCATGCCGCTCCGCAAGAAGAAGGGCGCCGAGGAGGCAGGCGAGGAGCGACGCGTCGACTCGCAGGCGCCACCACCGCTACGTAAGAAGAAACCTGGCGAGGAGGGCGATGAATCACCGCCGGACTCCGTCCCGGCGCTACGCAAGAAGCCGGACGAAAAAGCGCCCGACTCCGGCGCACCAGAGCCGCTGCGCAAGAAGCGCAAGCCCGCTGAAGGTCGTTCGGACTCGACCCCGCCGGCCCCCCTGCGTAAGAAGCGTCCGTCCGCAACCGGGCCGGAGAGCGTTCGTCAATCGACCCCTCCCCCATCCACGACGTTGGCCACACCGCTACGCCACATGGCTCCGCTCAAGAGTCCTGACGCGGATGGCCCCGTCAGCTTGCGTCAACCCGCCAGTGAGACATTCGAGACAGTCACGGAGTCCACGGACTCGCCCCCGAGTACCCGTCACCCAGGCAGTCGACCGATGCCTCGCGCACAAGAGGTCGGCTCCAGCAGCGATGATCGAGAGCAAGGAGGCACGACGTGAAAAGCAACTCGTTCTTCGGTCGCCTCTTCTCAGCTCTGACTGAGAACTTCGGCCTGAAGTTGTTCTGCTTTTGCTGCGCGCTCTTGCTGGTGGCCTATCAGCGCAGCCAAACCGACGAAAAAGCGCGAACCGTGGCGTTCACGCTCAACGCTCAGCTTCCGGAACAAGCGACACAACGCGAGTTGATGACGCCCCTTCCTCCTCACCTCAACGTCACGGTTCAAGGCAGCACCCGCGCGCTCGAAGAGCTGACAGCCAACGCGCCTTCGCTCGACCTGGACTTGCGGGCTGGGGACCGAACCCGCGTCGAATTTTCCCCGGAGCAGTTGGACTTGCCACCGGGCGTGTCGGTTCGATTGATCGATCCTCCGTCATTGCATCTGGAGTGGCAGAACATCGTCACCCGCCAAGTTCCGGTGCAGTCCTCCGTCACGGGCCGAGTCGCCGATGGGCATGAAGTAGCCAAACTCACCGTCGAACCGGAAACGGTGGCCATGCGGGGCCCTTCGTCTCTGGTTCGTGTCACACAACTGGCACGCGTCGCGCCTTTCGATATCACCGGCCTCTCTACCGGAGAGTATCGACGTCAGCTAGCTCTGGATCCTGCGCCGTCCCGCACCCAGTACGTCGATGTCTCCAGTGTGACGGTCACGGTCGAAATCCGGCGGCGACAACTCGCTGTCAACTTTCCACGATTGACCGTGGAGGTGATCGGCATCCCGGGCGCCAAGGTAGTTCCGGCAAAAGTCGACGTGACAGTCAAAGGCACTCCTGAGGTCGTCAAAGCACTGCAGCCAGAACTCGTGGTGCCGCGGGTCGATGCATCCGGCGTGGACAAGCAGGCTCACGGTTCAGCAGCCCTCCCCGTGCTCGTCGATCTCACCCGCGCCACGGCGGAAATTCAACCGCCTACCGTCATGATCAGCTGGTAATCAGGGGCCGGCGTCCTACGTCGAACCCGAGGCCAACCTGCGCCGTACGGAGGCTTTGCGCCCGGCAGCGCACTGACGACTCGTCCGGGGCGCGTCAGTTATCGCTCTTCGCGGGCGGCGCTGGCACGTCCACCTGCAGCAGCACTTCCCCATCGTCCCGTCGCTCGAGGTGATGGGTCAGCTCCACGTCGTTTCGCAATGAGATGCGCAGTTCAACGTCACTACCGGCGGGATGCAACTGCGCCCGCAAGAGAGGAGTATCAAAGTGCTCGAACACGAGCGGGTTCTCGTTGTTGCGAACACCCACGTCCGTCTCCCCCATGACGAACGCCAGCGCCCTGCCCTCGTCGCGGCGGGACACACCGCCCGGTTCAGCAGTGAGATGCACGAACAGGCGAACTCGTCGGTCTTCGAACTGTTGAAACCCGATGAACGTCACCCGCGCTCTGGCCTGCGCCAAAACATCTGAAGCCCACCCCACACTGGCGGCTATCGCTAGAGTCGAGAACAAGCGGCGCTGCACTCTGCAAGGCTACGCCAATTGTGGCTCAGGGGCCAGGTACAACGGCGCCAGAGCTAGCCTCATACGCAAAACGGCCATCGCTTCGATGCGAGCTCCGCACTCAGTCTGCCGGGACAACCACCAAGTTCACACGTGCGCGTGCACCCTCATAGTAGGACAACACCGCCTCCCGTAGCTTGCGCGCAACGTACCAACGCTCCAGCTCCTCTTCGATAACCTCGTACGGGTCCCGGGAAAACGGTGTACGCCCAGACTGATGCAAGCTCTGGAGTTCGGCTGGGCTTGGCTGCAACATCGGCGCGACCATCCGGTCCAGATACAAACTGGCGCGCGCTTTTCGCTGCATCACTCGCAACACCTCGCGCGGTTCCAATCCGTCCTCACGGGCCGCGTTGGATAGGGCCTGTGCGCCCCCAACCCGCATCGCTTCGGACACTCGGGCAGCCTGCACGCGCTCCTGGATTTCTTCGGTCGAGAGCGCGGGTACCACCTGCAGACTCTCCAAAATGGTTTCAGCAACGTGCCGTTCGAGTGCACTGCGCAGATGAACGTCGCGATAAGGCAATTCTGGCGTCGGCGCGAACGTCGCGTCAGCCAATGCCTCCAAGCGAGCCTCGAAGGACAGCACACGCTCGTAGATGAAACGCGGTCGCTTCGCGCCCCCGATTTCCGGCGCCGTGAAGCGTACCACCACACGATCCACCGTCAGTTTGGCTGCAGCTGAACTCGAATCGGCGACCGGCGCTTCTCCAGCGCGACCCGGCTCAGCGAACGATAGTGACAACAAAACCATCACCCCGGAGACCCGCGAGGAACGTCGTCGGACTTTCCACAGCTCACGCATTTGGGCAATGTCGGTCGCGCCGGCTGGGCTGCTTCAACGCAAGAGGGTCATTTTTCGGGGCTCGCTATTCGGAGCCTCTTCATCGCTGCCAGCGTCGACCTCGGACGGCGGCTCCGGAGCCGGGTGCCCAAGCGCTGAGCTGAGCTCGCCCCGGTGGGCCCGCGATGCCTGCCTCGCTTTGATGAACTCGGCAAAGGTCAGCACCTTGTCCAGGTCACGCGTGCCGAGTCCGTCTGCGATCTCTTTTAGCTGCTTGCGCAGCGATTCGGCATTGCGGGGCCTGCGCGCGGCGGGTGCCGCCGAGCTTTCGGCCGCAGCTGTCGCTGCATTGGACGCGAATTCCTGTCGCTTGACCGCGACGAGCGCATGGGCGGTCAACCACGCCTCCATGAACACGCGTAGGCGTTCACTGCGAAAGGCGAACCAACGTTCACGCTCGGCAGCATGACTCATCAGGACATCCTTGAAGCGACGGAACGCGCCCTTACCGTCGATTGCGTGAGCGAGTGCGTTGCGCAGCTGAACATTCTCCACCATCTGAATGAAGCGCTCCATCCAGCGATACTGCTCACGTGAACTTACGGATTCGATGCGCAGGTACTGTGCATCCGCGGAGATGCGTGAGTGCATGTCGGGATCCGCGACGCCATCTACGACCCGCAACACCTCACCGGAAACCAGGTGTAAGTAGCTGTGAACTTCTGGCGCATTGTTCTCGAACGCGTCTTCGAGAGCCTCCCAATCCACCGGCACCTCACGCAAGGGGCCATCGCCGCGTTTCGTCTCTGCATCCGTTTTGTTCATTGGATTCCCTAGCGTTGGCTCTCGACAGCGTGACAGCGAGAAGCGGCGATGGCCGACTGCCATCGCTGCCGCGCCAAGGCGCGGTGCTCATCTTGCATCTTGACATCGAATCGGCGGTCGAGCTGGATCATTTGTGCCGCATCCTCTGGTGTGGCGAATACTCCTACTCCCAATCCGGCGAGCATGGCGGCTCCCCGCGCAGTGGTTTCGAGGTCTGTCGGCCTTTCCACCGTCAGACCCGAACAATCCGCCTGCATTTGCATCAACAGGTCATTGGCGGCGGCCCCGCCGTCGACTCGCATCCGCCCGAGGCCACTCCCCAAGTCCTGGCCCATGGCCCGAATCAGATCGTCAACTTGATGGGCGATGCCCTCGAGCGTCGCTCGTGCCAGATGGGCGCGGGTAGTGCCCCGGGTGATGCCAGTGATGGTCCCCCGGGCATTCGGATCCCAGTAGGGGGCTCCAAGCCCCGCCAACGCTGGCACGAAAGCAACGCCCTCGCTCGACTCGACCGCTCCCGCCAGTGCCTCAACTTCGGCAGAGCTGCCGATCAGGCCCAAACCGTCGCGCAGCCATTGCACTGCGGCACCCGCGACAAAGCAGCTACCCTCCAGCGCATAGGTGACTTCAGAGCCGAGCTGCCAAGCCACGGTGCTCAACAGACCAGAGCGACTCGCGCGACGTTCGCTCCCCGTGTTGATGAGCACGAAAGCACCGGTACCGTAGGTGCACTTCACATCGCCCGGCGAGAAACACGCCTGACCGAAGAGTGCCGCGTGTTGATCCCCTGCGACGCCAGCGATCGGCGTGCCATCCGCAACGCTCTCAAAACCCCGTGTCGTCGCCAGGACACCCGACGACGCGCAGATCGTCGGCAATGTCGCCATGGGCACGCGGAACAGCTGGCACATCTCCGCAGACCAGGTGCGTCGCTCCAAGTCCATCAGCAGCGTTCGCGACGCGTTCGTCACGTCGGTCAAGTGCTGCGGGTTTTGTGCGCCACCACACAGTCGCCAAATCAGGTACGAGTCCACCGTCCCGAGGCAGACCCCGCCCGCATCCGCCTTGGCGCGCGCATCCGGCACGTTGTCGAGCAACCACTCTGCTTTCGTCCCAGAGAAGTACGGGTCGACGACCAGACCCGTGATGGCCGAGATGCGCCCCTCGAGACCTTGCCGTTTGAGCTCGGCGCAGCGCGGAGTGGTGCGTCGGTCCTGCCAGACGATAGCGCGGTGCATCGGCTCCCCGGTAGCGCGGTCCCAAAGTAGGGTCGTCTCCCGTTGGTTGGTGATGCCGACCGCGGCAATCTGGTCTGGTCGCACTCCGGCCGCGCGGACCGCTTCGCGGCACGTCACCCGAACGCTCTCCCAGATTTCCTGAGGTTCGTGCTCAACCCAGGCTGGTAGGGGAAAGTGCTGCCCAAACTCCCGGTTTTCGCGACTCAGTGTCTGGCCTTGTGGGGACATCACCAGCGCTGTGGTGCCCGTCGTGCCCTGATCGATGGCGAGGATGTAGGACTTCATCGCAGTCGACGAGAGTAGCAAATCTATGTTGTCTTGTCGCCGCGCAGAGGCGGGGGTAGCCTGGCGGAGATGGCGAGGCTGGTGCTGACAACGCCCGAAGGGCAGCAAGTCGTAGAATTGCGCGCCCACAACACCTTGGGGCGGCACCCCAGCAACACCATCCAGCTGCTGGACAAGATCGTGTCCAAAGAGCACTGCGTCATCACCCAGCAAGACCAGCACTTCATCCTGCACGACCTAGGCAGCCTCAACGGCACCTATGTCAACGGAGAGAGAGTTGCCGGTCAACGGGGATTGCAGCACGGCGACGACATCGCGCTGGGCTCGACCCGAGCGCGCTTCGAGAGTGGGGTCCCGCTCCAAAGCGCCGGAAACGCTCAGGACCCGAACATGAGCCGCCCGCCGAGCACGGTCGCGCAGCACCATCCACCCGTCGGGCCCGCGGCATCTCACGCACCGGCACCTCAGTATTCACCTTCATCGCGTGGTGGCACCACGCCCGCTCAAGCCTACGGCGCGAGCCAGGCCTGGCAGAACGCGGGGCTTGCCAGTTATCCCGGAGCGGCCAATGCTGGACCGCCAGCAGTGACTCAACCCATACGTGCCGCTCTCGAGCAAGATGGCGGCAATCGGCGGATCCACCAAACCCGGATCGACTTGAGCGATGCCGGCCGGGCCATCGGCAACCAGATCGACGCTACTGCGCGAGGATTCTTGCCATACGACCAGCTGGCGCAGAACCCGAACCAGCTCGCTCAAGACTATGAGCGGCTGCGACTCTCCCACGAGCTGTCCCGGGAGATCGGCCTCGAGCGCGATCTCACCAGCCTGCTCAACAAGATCTTGATGAGCGTCTTTCGCTTCATCCGGGCCGATCGCGGCATCATCTTTCTCAAGGACGACAACGGTGAGCTCGTGCCTGGAGCCAGTCTGCGACGAGACGGCTCGACGGACGCCATCACGGTCTCCACCACCATCATGGAACACGTGATGAACGAGCGGGCCACCGTGCTCACTCATGACGCAGCCATGGACTTCGCCGGCTCCAAGGGCAAGAGCATGATCCTCAATCGCATCAGTTCCGCGATCGTGGCGCCCTTGCTGCACAACGATGACCTGCTCGGCGTGTTGTGGCTCGACAGCGAGACGTTGGCACAATTCCAAGCCAAAGACCTCGAAATGGTCACGGCGATTGCGGCCCAAGCCGCGATGTTCATCGAGATCAACATCCTCGGTCGCAAGGTGGAGCAAGAAATAGTCGCCCGCGAACGCTTCAGCCGCTTGCTCTCCCCCAATGTGGCCGAGAAGGTTCTCTCGGGCGAGATGGTCATCAAGCGAGGCGGCCAGCTCGTACAGAACTGCACGGTGTTCAACTCCGACATCCGCGGCTTCACGACGATGAGCGAGGGCGCCGATCCGGAGGTCATCGTCGAGATGCTCAACGAGTATTTCGAGCTGATGGTGGAGTCGATCTTCAAATACGAAGGCACCCTCGACAAGTTCATGGGGGACGGCATCATGGCCCTGTGGGGCGCTCCAGTGGCCCATCCGGACGACGCCTACCGCGCCGTGTCATCAGCAATCGAGCAGCTGGCGTTGTTGGACGAGTTCAACACCCTGCGAGCGACACACAACGCGCCGCCACTCGGCATCGGTGTGGGCATTCATACGGGGCCGCTGGTCTCGGGGTACATCGGTAGCTCCAAGGCTTTGTCGTATACGGTGATCGGCGACACGGCCAACACGAGCGCGCGTTTGTGCGGCGTGGCCGGCGCGGGACAGGTCATCGTCAGCGAGGCCACCTTGGAGGCTCTCAACGGGCGTTTCAACTACAAGGAATTGCCCCCCGCGAACCTCAAGGGCAAGGAGAAGCCGTTTCGCATGTTCGAGATCGCCAAGCCAGCCAGACCGGTCTCGGTTTCGGCGGTGCCCGGCGAGTCGGCTTCGACCGATTAGGCCGACGTGCGCCCCAGGCGAGGCACACACCGGTCCTCCGTGTGAAGGCCCGCTGAACCCAGTGCGAAATCTACGCTCAGCGGACGACGCTTCGGCGTACCGCCCAGCTGTCCTGCTCGGACTCGACTTCTGCTGTCTCGCGATCTTCTACGTCTGAGCCTTCGGACGGAGGCGAACTGGAGAACGCGCCAGTTTGGGCCAGAGGATCGACGCCTTTCTTGTTGGGCTTCAATGCCGCCGACGGGGGCGGCCACTCTATCGTCTTGGCCAATTCCACGTCTCGCCGGCTCGGGCGGCGAGACGTGGGCTCCGCATCCAACCCTTGTTTCGGATGAGCGACCTGGGAAAACCCTCCCCTTTTCTCGTCGGAACCCACCATGCTGGTCGGAATCGGAAAACTCGGCCGAACCTCATCGACTCACGCGCAGTGTTGTCCTAAATGGCGTGCACTGCAACCGTCGCCTACTCGCCTGTCCTTCAGGCGGTGTCATCAGGAGCAGTGTCATCAGCTTGCAGCTTGACGCTCAGAAAACGGCAGAGATAGATTCGCGGCGTTTTTGGCTCGACGGTGCCAAGGCCGGCACACGAGCCCCCCGGACGCGCAAAAGCGGCCAATCCCTCAAGAGAGAGAAAGAATAGGAGATAAGCATGGCTACCAAGGTTGGTATCAACGGCTTCGGCCGCATTGGGCGTTGCGTTCTGCGTGCGTTGTACGAGCGCGGCATCAAGGACATCGAGGTTGTCGCCATCAACGACCTGACGGACTCCAAGACGCTCGCGCACCTCTTGAAGTACGACTCGATTCACCGCACCTTCACCGCTGCGTCGGTTGCGTCCGACGACAACGGACTCATCGTCGGCGACAAGCCCATCAAGGTGACCTCGGTGCTCAACCCCGCTGAGATCCCCTGGAAGGAGCAGGGCGTGGACGTCGTACTCGAGTGCACGGGCATCTTCACCAGCGGTGAGAAGGCCGGTGCGCACCTCAAGGCAGGAGCCAGCAAGGTCGTCATCAGCGCTCCCGCCAAGGATCACGATCTGACTGTCGTCATGGGCGTCAATCAAGACAAGTACGACAAGAGCAAGCACCACGTCATCTCCAACGGCTCCTGCACCACCAACTGCCTCGCTCCGGTGGCCAAGGTTCTGCTCGACGAGTTCGGCATCGAGCGCGGTCTGATGACCACTGTTCACGCCTACACCAACGATCAGAACCTGCTCGACCTTCCCCACAAGAAGGGCGACCTGCGTCGCTCTCGTGCGGCCGCAGTCAGCATGATCCCAACCAGCACCGGTGCCGCCAAGGCAGTGGCTGAGGTGATCCCTGCACTCAAGGGCAAGTTCCACGGCAGCGCCATCCGCGTTCCGACGGTGGACGTCTCCCTGGTGGATCTGACCGTCGTGACGAGCAAGGCAGTGACTGTGGACTCCATCAACGCGGCCATGAAGAAGGCATCCGAGTCCGCTGGTTCGAAGGGCTACCTCTACTACACCGAGGAGGAGCTCGTTTCGTCCGATTTCATCGGACACCCCGGCTCCAGCATCTTCGACGCGACCCAAACGCTCACGATGGGCGACAACTTCGCGAAGGTGTTCTCCTGGTACGACAACGAGTGGGGCTTCTCCAACCGCATGATCGACCTGGTTCAGCTCGCCACCAAGTGAGCGGCATAGCACCCGGCGCTTTGGGCTGCCGGGTGCGTTTCGAAAGGGCGCGTTCTTGTGAACGCGCCCTTTTTTCGTCTGCAAGAGCGCCAACGCGCTATATGAGACAGCCCCCATGTTCTCACTCCACGACGTTCACCACCTAGAGGACTTAGAGGTCGACAAGCTGCGCGTGTTCGTGCGCGCCGATCTGGACTGCCCCGTGGAGCGAGATGGCTCAGTCATCGATGACAGCAAGCTGAAGGCGCTCGTGCCTACCTTACGCTTCTTGCTCGAAAAGGAAGCAGCGGTGGTCCTCGCCGGGCACCTCGGCAGTGTGCTCACCAAGCCGCCAGCCAGCCTGAGCCTCGCTGATTGCGGGGTCCGGCTCGCCGGCATGCTCGAAACGGAACTGTACCTCCCCGATCAGAACCTCGGTCCGATGGCTCGCAAGCTCCTGCGAGAGCAACGCCCCGGTCACATCGTGCTTCTCGAGAACCTGGCGTTCGACGAGGGTGAACGACAAAGGAGCGAGGACTACGCACGTGAGCTCATCGCTCCCTTCGAATTGTGCGTCGTGGACGGTCTGTTTGGGACGCTGGACACGGCTTCGGTCAGCATTGCGCCGAAGCTCTGCCAACAACGAGCAATGGGTCCGCTGCTGCGAGGTCAGCTCGCCGCCGTCAATCAGCTCCTCGATGCGGGCGCCGGCCGCAGCGTGTGGTGTATCGGGGACGGCTTCACGACCCGCGAACGGGTCTTGGAGCGGGCGCTCGCGCGCCGCGCTCACGTGCTCCCGGGAGTCGACCTTGCGCTGCCCCTTTTGTCGGCGAGCGGCAAGGACGTGCCGTTGACAGACGCGCAGAAGGCCGAAGTCTCTCGCGCTCGGACCTGGCTTCAACGCGCCACGAGCGCCGGGGCCAAGGTGCAGCTGCCGAGCGATTTTCTAGTGGTCGCAGGTTCGGAAGTGCTGTCCCGCAACGTTGCGGACTTGAGGCCGTCGGAACGCATAATCGACCTCGGTCCGGTGTCGACCGTGGTGGCGGCAAAGATCGCCGCCGACGCTCGTGTCGGACTGCTGCTGGACCGGTTGGGAGCGAAGGACGCGCGTCACCCCGACGCGTGGATCTCGACACGTCAGGTGTTGCAGGCCGTCAGCAGTGCGGCGTCGCCAGAAAACTGGCTGCTGGGCGAGCACCACGGGCTCGCCCCTGGCCTGGATGGGGTAGCGGAAAGCCAGCGGCGTCGGCTGAACCATTTCGCGAGTTCGAACACAGGGCTCCTGGACTCGCTCTCTGGAGCGCGGAGCCCCTCCCTCGAAGCGCTGCGGATCCCGCTCTGAAACCGACGGGTACGGCGCCGGCGCTCGGACTAACGCTTGACCCGGAATCATCGCCAGGGCGCTAGACAGGGCCCCCGCCCGCTCTGTAGAAGTGCCAGCCATGAGCCACGACAAGAGAGCCCTGATCGCGGGCAACTGGAAGATGAATCACGGGACGCAAGCCGGGCGCGCGTTGGCAAGAGCCGTCGCAGCGGGTGCCAACGGGGCAGCCAACGTCGACCTCGTCGTTTCGCCACCTGCCACCATCCTGGCAGCGGTCGCGAGCGACCTCGAAGGCACCCCCGTCGAGGTGGCTGCTCAAAACATGCACCAGAGCGGAAGCGGTGCGTTCACCGGCGAGCTGAGCGCCGAGATGCTCAAAGACGCCGGCTGCAAGTGGGTGATCTTGGGGCACAGTGAGCGTCGTCAATACTTCGCCGAGACCGATGCGAGCGTCGCAGAAAAGACGGAAGCAGCATTGGCGGCCGGGCTCCGCCCCATCGTCTGTATTGGCGAGACGCTGGAAGAACGCGAGGCTGGCAAGACGCTCGAAGTCGTCGGTCGCCAGTTGCAAGCGGTCCAAACGATCCTCGCCAAGCAGCCCGGGGTCGCTGCCATCGCCTACGAGCCCGTTTGGGCCATTGGTACCGGCAAGGTGGCGACAACCGAGCAGGCCCAAGAGGTGCACGCCGCGATCCGGGCCCAGCTCGCTAGCGTGAGCTCGGAGCTCGCGGAACAAACGCGAATTCTCTACGGTGGCAGCGTCAAGCCGAGCAACGCCAAGGACCTGCTTTCCTGCGCAGATATCGACGGCGCCCTCGTCGGCGGCGCGTCTCTGAAAGCAGAGGACTTCCTGGGCATCGCCGCCGGCGCCTGAATCGAGACCAACGCCCGGGGGCCGACGCTGCCCGACGTGAGCACGCCCGAGAAACTGGCGTTGCGACGAATCGGCCGCGTGGCCGCCCCGGCGACCCCTTTGCGTTCATGCCGCTGCGTGTTAGGTGGGCGAGCGCCGAGGAGCAGCCTGTGGTAAGCGGCCCCTCCCGAGGATCCAACTCATGCTCGACTTCTTAGAAACCCCCCTGACCGTACTGCATATCTTCGTTGCCTTCTTCCTGGTGTTGGTGGTTCTCGTACAGCCCGGCAAGAGTGGCGGCATTGGGGCCGCCTTGGGGGGCGCGGGAGCTCAACAAGTGTTCGGTGGCCGGGGTGCCGGCACCTTCTTGTCGCGGCTGACTTGGATCAGCGCGAGCGTCTTTTTCATCACCAGCATGACCCTCGCCTACCTCTCGTCTTCGAGCGATGACTCCCTGGCGGGGCGCGTTAGCGAAGACGCAGTCGTTCCCGCCCCAGTTCCTGGAGCGGAAGACGGCGACACCGCGGGCGCGGCAGCGAAAGACGACGAGCAGTCCAATGAGGCCGCCGACGCGCCGGAGCCCAGCAAAGAGGGAGCCGATACGACTGCCGACGAAGCGGCCGCGGAAGACTCGGAACCTAGCGATGGGATGGGGGCTCAGGCGGAAGAAGCCGCGGAGGCGCAGGACTCCGCCGATGACGCAGATGAAGGCACCACCGCAGCAGATGCGCCCGCCGCCTCGCCGAAGCCAATCGCCGCTCCTCCGAAGGCAGCTGAGCCGACCCCACCCGCAGCCCCCAAACCCACGGTGCCGCCGCCTGCTTCGAAAGCGCCCGCCGCTCCACGCCCAGAGCTCGCGGCTCCGAAGCCCGCAGCGCCTCCACCCACGGCCGAGGCTCCACCGGCTGTTCCGCCCCCGCCTGTGCAGCCGGCAGCGCCCGCTGCGCCAGCAGCTCCCGCACAGTAACCTTCCGCACTCCACATGACGCGTCGCGACCTGACGCCGCTGGCAAGCCTCATCACGCTGCGAGTGGTAGCGACTGCGGTCGGGGTGGCGCTCGGCTTCTACGCGATCAGCGACGACGATTTCGCTCGGGTCGTGATCGCTCAGAGCTTCGCGGAAAGCCCCAGCGGCGACCCGAGCGGCAGCAGCTGGCTGCCGTTCCCGTTTTGGCTCAACGGCAGCGCGATGTTGCTGCTCGGGCGCCATTTCTGGGTCGCAAGAGGGGTCTCGCTGGCGCTTTCGCTCGCGAGTATCTGCGGCGTCTACTTCATCGCTCGATCGCTTGCGTTGAGTCGGGTGCAGGCCTGGGTCGCCGCAAGTATCGCGGCGCTACTACCCCACTCGGTGTGGCTGGGCTACGCGACGGTGCCGGAGTTGTTCAGCGCCACTGCCTGCCTGGGGGCCGCTGCGACCACGGTGGCGAGCTCTCCGAGAGCACGTCTCCTGGGAGCGGTGCTCGTTCTGTGCGCCACGCTGAGCCGCTACGAAAGCTGGTCGGTTGCTCTGGTGGTCGGTGCGCTGAATGGCTGGGACGCCGTGAGAGATAAGCGCTCGGCGTTCTTGCTTCCGGCGGCTTTGTGCGCGCTGGGTCCCGTGGCGTGGATGCTCCACGGCATCATCCACCACGACAGTGCCACGTTCTTCGTCACGCGGGTGGTGGACTACAAGCGCATGCTCGGTCGCGGCTCGCAAGACCTCGTTGCCGCCATCGTTCAGTACCCGAAGCTCATCGTCACCGGGGAGCCAGAGCTGGCCCTCGCCGTCGGCGCAGCACTCCTGGGTGTGCGTCGACTGCCACGGACGTTTTCTCGGCCGCTCTGGGCGGGGTTTTTGCTCTTGGCGTTTCTGGTTTACGGCAACGTGCGCGATGGGGCGCCGACGCATCATCCGGAGCGCCCTTTGCTGATGATTTGGCTGTTGTTGTGCCTCGTCGGGGGGGCCTTATTGCCAACGCTCTGGCAGCGCCCGAAGCGGTGGATCGGTATTCTGAGCGCGTGTTTGGCGCTCGGATTGTGGGTGCGCGCGTGGTGGTCGAGTCGCGATGCGTTCGTCGATAGGCGAGACGAGATTGCCTTCGGACGGATGCTGCGCACTGACCTACCTCGATCATCCCGGCTGCTCATCAGCGTCGGGGACTATGGCTACTTCGCAGTCATTGCAGGATTCGAAACGCCCTCGCGAGCCGAAGGGATAGCGGACATCGATCCGCGGCAGCAGCAGGCGACGGGGGGCTCGGCCGGAGAGCGCCTCCTGCGCCGGGCGCGTGAACTCGGAAGCACTCATATCGTGGTTCCGAGTGGGCGGAGCTTCCCTCAGTTGGGCGAATTGGAGTTGCAGGCACACGGCCTGGCGCTCCTGCGAGTGCGCTCCGACTGAGTTGCGGCGTCGGCCGAAGGGCGGATCGGGTTCAGCCAGCACGGCGTCGCGAGAACTTGCCCGAATTTCGCCAGCTGGGCGGGAAGCCGCTAGTCTGCGCGCCTGGTGTTCAAGCTGGGCAGAAGAGTAATCGAAGCGGCAATATTGCTGGTCGCGCTGTACGCGATGGTGACGGTGCCCCTCGGCGACCGAACCCTGTGGCAACACGCGCATGCCGTATTCAGCACCCCGGAAGCCAAACGCGCCGGCAGAGAAATCCAATCAGCCGGCGGGAAAATGCTCCAGGAGCTGACGGCGTTCGACGAAAAACCCGTCCGCGGCGAACCCCAATTGCCGGAACTAGCGACGACCGAGTCCGTCGAGGCCATCGTCGACGACGAACCCTGAGCACCCGGTCCGCTGCGACGCAGCTATTGAGCGGAAGCACGAACCCAGCCGAGCACGCGCTCGAAGTCGGTGTATCGGGCGACGTGCGCCGCGCAAGTATCGAGTTGCTGATCGATCCACTGAGCCCGGCTGGGCTCGGCCTCGGGCGCCACGAATTCCGGTCGTACCCAACGCAAGAAGGCATGACGCGCTGTGGCGTCGTCGAAGACGCCGTGCAAGTAGGTCATCCAAAGGCGCCTGTCGTCGTCGATGTAACCATCTGGTTGTCGTTCGCCGTCGACGTCGAGAAACATCAGAGGCGAGGACGGCGCAAAGCGCGTACGACCGACGTGGATTTCATAGCCAGTGACCGGAACGGCTTCGGCAGCCAGGTGACCACGCACACGCCGAACGATCTTGGGCAGGGCCATCCGGGTTTCCGCCGGAGCAAAACCCAGGCCGGTCGTCACGGGAGTCTGACTCTCCACCCCCTCGTCATCGATGATGCGTTGTCCCATCATCTGCAGTCCACCGCAGATCCCAACGAGCTTACCGCCACCTTGATGGTAGCGGGTGATTTGTTCCGCCAAACCCGTGGCCCGCAGCCAAGCCAGATCAGCCGCCACGCTCTTCGTCCCTGGAATTATCACAGCCGCGTATTCGGCAAGATCGCGGGGCCGGTAGACGTAATGAACGGCCACGCCAGCGGTACGAGCCAGCGCGTCAAAGTCCGTGAAGTTCGAGATGTGCGGCAGTCGAATGACGGCGATCCGCAGATGCTCGGCATCTGTTCCCACCGGGGGGTCAACGGCCAGGGTGAGCGGCACCGCATCTTCGGAGTCCAATTCGAAGCCGTAGATGAACGGCACGACGCCGAGCACAGGAACTCCGGTGCGCTGTTCGAGGTAGCGAACCCCATCATCGAACAGCGACTTGTCGCCGCGAAACTTGTTGACGATGATGCCGTGGACGCGGGCTCGGTCCTCTTCCGGCATCACTTCCAGACTGCCAACCACTTGAGCGAACACCCCGCCCCGATCGATGTCCGCAACCAGGACGACGTGAGCGGCTGCGGCGTGTGCGGCAGGAAAGTTGACGAACTCACGAGCGCGCAAGTTCACCTCCGCACACGACCCCGCGCCTTCGAGCACGACGACGTCGTTGTGCTCGCGGAGCCGTCGCAAGCTTGCAAAGGCACTCTCGCGCAGCGCCGAATTGTCACGAAAGTAGTCCCTGGCACAGGTGTTCCCCAGAGCCTGACCATGCACGATGATCTGGCTCGAGTCGTCTGCTGAAGGCTTGAGCAACACCGGATTGTGATGCACGGACGGCTCAGAGCGCGCGGCCAGTGCTTGCACGTACTGGGCCCGGCCGATCTCCCCGCCGTCCAAGGCTACGTAGGAGTTGTTCGACATGTTTTGGGCTTTGAACGGCGCCACCCTGATCCCGGCGTCGCTGAGCAGCCGACAAAATGCGGCTGTCAACAGACTCTTGCCGACATCCGAGGCGGTGCCGAATACAGCAATGTTCGAGCTGAAACCGGGGTTGGCGATGTCGACCATGGGCGATAGGTTATAGCGACGGTGGGTGGTAGAAGCGACCCTGACCTCAACTGCTGAGGCCCGGTAGCGGGTCCCAGAGGAGCGACAATGAGCGAACTGAACGAAAACGAAGCGCGAGCACACAAGGAGCGCATGGCCGAGCTGAAGGCGGAACAGGACCGCAAAGTTCGCGACAAGACCATCGACCGCGGCGTCATCATCGTCAATACCGGCGATGGCAAGGGCAAGTCGACCGCCGGCTTTGGACTCGCGATCCGAGCAGCAGGCAACGGCATGAAAGTAGGCATCGTTCAATTCATCAAAGGTGCTTGGAAGACTGGTGAAGCCAAGGCGTTCGAGCGCTTCCCCGAAATCACCCACATCGAATCAGGCCGTGGGTTTACCTGGAACACACAGGACAAGGCCCAAGACATCGCGACTTGCCGCGAGGGTTGGAACGCCGCATTGGAGATGATCGAAGCGAGCCGGGGCGAGGATCCTCAGTATCAACTGGTGGTCCTCGATGAGCTCAACATCGCGCTGACCTATGACTATCTGCCTATCGAAGAGGTCGTCGAAGCGCTCAAGAACAAGCCCGAGCAACTCAGCATCGCCATCACTGGCCGCGGCGCGAAACCGGAGCTGATTGAGGTCGCCGACACGGTGACCGAGATGCGCGCGGTGAAACACGCCTTCGAGGCGGGCATCAAGGCGCGTCGCGGTATCGAGTTCTGAGGCCGTACCCCCACGCCCCGCCGTTGGGTCACTGGACTCGCCCGACCACTTCAATGGCTGGTGCCCTCGCGTCCTAGCCGGCCGTCCTGCTCGGGGCAGTTCCAGCGCGAGCGCAGCGGGGCGTGGCGCAAGTGTCCGTTTTGGGGACGCCTCAGAACGGCGCTGCTGCGCGACATCGGACACTGGGGTAGGAGTATCCTTCCACGACGTATCCAACGAGCTGCGTGCGCTTGAGAAACACCACTAGATATTGCCACCTCGGATCCGGGGGGCTCGAGAAACTCAGGGCCCTCGTCGGCTCCGGCCTCGGAGTGCTCTTGCTCGCCGCGCTGACCGCTTGTACCTCCAAGCTGGACCTCAACGGTGAGAGCGGCGGCGCGGGCTTGGAAACGGAATCGCTCGACGGCGGGACCGACACGGAGCGCGACACTGGGGCTGCCCCCATCGCGACCGATGGCGGGGGCGCAACGGCAGACGCTCGATCCCCACGGACGCCAGACTCCGCAATACCGCCAACAGACGCGGGGGGCGCTTTCGAGCTCGTCGACACCGTCCCCGAACACGGACAAGTCGATGTCTCGACGACCTCCGCCCTGGAGCTGACGTTCAGCCGCACACCGAGAGCTGGGGACGGCAACATCGTTCTACTCGAGGTGCTCGATGAAGTGATCGTCGAGGAGGTGGCTGTAGACAGCGATCAGCTGAGCGTCAGCGATCGAACCGTGGCTGTCACCTGGAGCAGCCCGCTATCCCACGACACCGACTACACCGTCGTGATCAACCCCGGAGCGATCGAGGCTAGCGATGGCTCCGTCTTCTCGGGCCTGGCCGAGCCTGGTCAATTCGTATTCAGCACAGGCCCCGCCCCACCCCTGACGATGGAGTCGACGACGCCGGACCATGAAGACGTCAACGTGCAGTTGGGCGCCGACATCGAACTGTCGTTCAGCTCGAACATCGCTTCCGGTCCTGTCGGGAAGATCTCCTTGTTCAACGCCGACACGCTACAACTCATCGAAGAGCAGGACGTTCATCAGAATCCGCAGATAACCCTGAGCGACAACACGCTCACCTTCGATCCTACGGAAGACTTGAGCTACGACACGACCTACTTCGTCACCCTCGATGAAGGGGCGGTCAGAAGCACTTACGGCGCAGTCTTCGAGGGCTTCGATGATGCGGAGACCCTCACGTTCACGACCATCGCGTCACCCCCGCCGGTCGTGGTAGCGACGGCACCCGCCGACGATGCCGTCGATGTGGACCCACAAGCGAGTCTCGTGCTGCAATTCGATAGCCCCATCTCCGTGGGCAGCGGGACCATCACGCTCTCCCTCAGCCAAAACGACGAACTCGTCGAGAGCATCGACGTACGAAGTGCGGCGGTTACCGTCACGGGCGTGAGCCTGATTGCGGCACTCAGCTCCCCCTTGGATACCGCGACCGAGTACTACGTCACGGCGGGTGCTGGGGTCGTCACCAATGACTTCGGGGTGCCGTTCGCCGGACTGGACGACCCGGAGACGTTCAGCTTCACGACAGCGACGGACGCGCCCCCGCCGGTGTCCTTGATCGGCTCGACGCCCAATGACGACGCCGATGACATTCCTACCAACACCGACCTCACCTTCATCTTCAGCGAGGCTGTCACTTCGGTCGCCGGCAGCATCACCATTTTCGAAACCGCCGACGGCGCCGTGGTGGAGAGCATCCCCGTCACCGATCCGAGTGTGACGGTGACTGGCGATACCGTAACGGTAGACCGTAGCACCCCGTTGACGGACGAGACGGAGTACTACATCACCATCGGGTCCGGCGCGTTCGTCAGCATGAGCGGCGCCTCGTTCCGCGGCCTGTTGACGCCACAAGCACTGAACTTCGCGACGAAGGACCCATTCTCGCTGCTTTCGACCGAGCCTGCTGACGACGCCGAAAACGTGTCCGTCAGGACCTCCTTGACGTTCACGTTCTCTGCCCCGGCGGAAGTGCTGAGCGGTGACATCGTCGTTACAGGCGGTGGCGGGGTGGAGACCATCGCGGTGGATGGCTCACAAGTCAGTGTCGATGGCAGCGTGCTGACCGTCGAGCTGAACGACCCGCTCGACTACGAAGAGGAGTACTCAGTCACCCTGGAGGCAGCTGCCGTTGGCGAGCTGGGCGGCGTTCCGTTCCCGGGGATCACCGATCCGACGACGTGGAACTTCACGACGGCTGCGGCTTGTAGCAGTGGCGAAGCGCTTGGGCCCAACGGTAACTGCTTCTACGTCTTCGCCGATTCTGAAGTCGACTGGGCTGAAGCCCGCAACGCTTGTGAGGCCCACGACACCGATTGGGACCTGGCGAGCATCCAGAGTTCAGAGGTGCAGGCGTTCGTGGAAGATCTGGCGAGCAGTGAAGCGCCTGGCGAGCAGCTGTGGATCGGGGCGACTGACCTGGACGTGGAAGACGAGTGGTTGTGGGTCCAAGAGAGTGTCGTGTTCTGGCAAGGGGGCCAAGACGGCTCCCCTCCCCCCGGGCAGTTCGCACACTGGAAGAGCGATCAGCCCACGGGCGGTAACCAACACTGCGCACGCATCCTGTCGGAGACCGACGACTGGCGGTGGGCGGACGCCCCTTGTAGCGAAACGTACGGCTTCCTCTGCGAAGGCCCGGCAAACTGAACCCACACCCACTTGCCGCCATGACCGAACCAGCTCCCGATTGCGGAGAGTGAAGCGGCAGGAGAGCAAAGCGGAAAGCGCGCGTGTCGCCCCCGTGCACTCGGTGGCTACGGGCGCTCGACGTCGGGATGTTCGTTGTAATAGGCGTCCAGACTTTCTCGCGAGATCCGCACCTCGACGAGACCGTCCGACTCCAGCTTGGCCTGGCAGCCCAAGCGCGAGCTGAGCTGCACGTCAAACGCCTTGTCGAGGATATCTTCCTCCTCTTCCTCCGCCTCGCTCAGGAGCTCAGCGCCCTTCTCCACGTACACGTGGCACGTAGAGCAGGCGCAGACACCTCCGCAAGCATCTCCTTCGGGGGCCCCAACTCGTTTGGACGCTTGGAGAATGCTCGTGCCGATGGGCACCTCGACTTCCAGGTTCTGCTCGATGAACTTGACGATGGGCATCACTCATTCTCGCTGTTGCTGGCGCCGTCGTAGTCGAAGTTGGCGCCCGGATCACCGATGTCGAGCCCCGGACCGGCGGGGAGGTTGGCCTCGCGCGCTGCTGCGTGCTCCTCGACGTGCGCATCGACGCCTTTGGCGGCTTGCACCCCTTCCGCGACCGCGCGCACATCCTTACCGCCCAAAGCCCCGGCAATCGCACGATTCATCCGCCGCCCTGCCCAGGAGTGAGTCGCGTGATCGAGCGCATCGATGCAAGCCTGCACCCGGGCAGGGTTCTTCGCGCTGTCGATCGCGGACTGAAGTTCGTCCTGGGCGACGAGTACGGCATCCCGTTCTTGTTCGGTCAGCAGATCCGCATCCGCGGCGAGCGCCTTTTTCGTCGCCAATAGCATGCGGGAGCCTTCCACTCGGGCCTCGACCAAACGCCGGGCGTCGAAGTCCTCTTCACCATGGTCGAGAGCTGAGAGCAGCATTTCCTCCACTTGCTCATCGGTCAGACCGTAGCTCGGCTTGACCTCGACCGTCTGCTCGATGCCCGTGAGCAATTCCTTGGCGGCAACGCGCAGCAGACCATTTTCGTCCACCTCGAAGAGGACTTCCAAACGCGCGTGACCGGCGGGCAGCGGAGGGATACCGCGCAGGGTGAACTCGGCCAGCGAACGGCAATCTGCCGCCAGTTCACGTTCGCCTTGGACCACGTGCACGTTGAAGCCCGTTTGCCCGTCCGCATAGGTGGTGAAGGTCGCCTTGGCGCCGGTCGGTATGGTCGTGTTGCGGGGCAGGATGCGGTCGACGGCGCCCCCCATGGTTTCGACCCCCAAGGACAACGGCAGCACATCGAGTAACAGCACGTCATCGCTCGATTCACTGAGCAGCTGCGCCTGAAGCGCTGCACCGTACGCGACCACCAAGTCCGGATCGATGTCACCCAGGGGCTTCTGTCCGAATAGCTCCTCGACGGCGCGGCGCACGGCGATGACTCGCGTCGACCCACCCACCAGGATGACCCCATCGATGTCCGTCTTGTCGAGCTCGGCGTCTCGCAAAGCACGTCGGCACACTTTGGCGGCCCGCTCCAGCAGCGGTGCGATGAGTTCGTCGAAGTCCGCGCGACTCAGCGAGAACTCCACGTCGCCGCCACCCTTCTTCGGCAGTGCAGCCGTCACTTGCTCGCGGTCCGTCAACGCGTGCTTCACGTCGCGCGCAGCGTTCAGCACCAAGCCGACGACTTCCGGCGCGACCCGTTCGGGACCCTGCCCCGGTGCGCCGTCGGGGGCAAAGCCCATCAGAGCCAGCATGCGGGCAGCGATCAAGCGATCCATGTCGTCGCCCCCGAGCGCACTGTCGCCTCCGGTGCTGCGTACCTGAAACACTCCATCGTTCAACTCGAGGATGGTGACGTCAAAGGTTCCCCCACCCAAATCGAACACCGCGAAGGTGCCGTTTTGCTTCTTCTCCAACCCGTAGGCAAGCGCGGCAGCCGTCGGTTCGTTCAAGAGGCGCAAGACGGTAAGCCCCGCGAGCTTTCCAGCGTCTTTGGTGGCCTGGCGCTCTGCATCGTCAAAGTACGCAGGCACGGTGATGACGACACCTCCGACGCTTCGCAACTGCTCACGGGCGCTCTGCGCCAGACTCCGTAGAATGTCGGCGCTGACTTCGACCGGAGTCAGCACCTTACCTCCCACATCGAAGCGAACCAACCTGGCTTCAGCTTCGTTCGTGGGGGGCACGAAACGGTAGGCGCCGAGGGCCTTGGTCTGCGCATCCGCTGCCCCCTTGCCCATGAAGCGCTTGACACTGACGATGGTGCGCTCCGGATCACGCTCCACGTAGGAAAGCGCAGCACGGCCGACGACCACCTGGTCGTGGTCGCCGTAGTGAACGACGCTCGGTAACAGCTGCGTACCGTCGCAGTTCGTCAGCGCAAACGGGCTCCCGTCGCGTTGATACGCAACGATCGAGTTCGTGGTGCCGAGATCGATGCCAATCGGCGTCGGCGGAGCTTTCGGATCATAAATGTCTAAGAGCATGGATGTGTACCCAGGCGCCCCAAACGAGGGCGCCGTTCAGTCGAGCTCGTCTTCGATGGCGTCCACTTCGTCGAGGAAACGCCGCAGATAGCGCAGCTCACCAATGAGTTTTTCGGCGGATTTAATGGCTGCGTCGAAGGCGGTCGGCTCGAGCAGCGGTGTGGACGACGACGTGTTGCCGAGAGAGGTCGACGTCGCCGGGTGAGACTCGGCAGCAACGGCGTTTTCGCCGGGTTGCGCGGCGTCGAGAGCGAGTCGGATGACACCTTCATCCAACACTTTGCCCAGAGCGGCGAGCACGTTCCTCTCTCTGTCTCCGACCTGCTCGGCGAGCGCCCGCGCGGCGGCCAAGCCTTCGTTGCGACGTGCAGTCGAAAGTGATTCTCGGAGGTCCATCATCTCCATCAGGAAGTCCGGCGGCATCTGCACCGTCGACTCCTCCGGGGCTGGCGTGCTTCTTCCCAGCTGGCGAACAGCACGCCCCAAGACGACGCTGGCTCGCTTCACTGGGTCTTTCAGCTCACGATGAGCCTGATTGACGTTGATGGCTTCGCTCAGAGCCTGGCGTCGCTCGCCCGCGGGTGCGTTGGCGTAGCGATCGGGGTGCAGCGCGCGGCTGAGCTCGCGGTGCCTCGCATCCAAGTCACTGCGCGAAACCGCGAAGCGGGGTTCGAGCCCGAGGGTGCTAAATGGGTCGCCGGCCACGGCGTTACTTGACGGTGAACGAGTGCCCGCAACCGCACTTCGTTGCCTCTTGCGGGTTGAGGAACTTGAAGCCGCGGAACATCAGCGTGTTCTGGTAGTCGAGAGTAGAACCGCCGAGGTAGATCAGGCTCTTCTTGTCGACGTAAAACCTGACGCCGTCACAGTCGGTCACCGTGTCACGCGCTCTCGGTGGGTCATCCGAAAACTCGATGACGTACTGAAAGCCGCTGCACCCACCGCCACGCACCCCGAGGCGAATGGCAGCATCCGGCGTGCCGCGCTGAGCCAAACGTTGTTTGGCGTACGTGACGGCGCCTTCGCTGATGTGCACCCCGCGCGAGGGCGCCTGGGGGCGTGCGGGCTCGGTGGCGTTGCTTTGAGAGGCAGCTTCCATGGGTCGACTCGGTTCCGATGTGTCGTTGTCTTGGGGCAAAGGGTGTTCAGCCGGAGAGGGCCTTCTTGGCTGCCTGCTTCTTGCGGTAGTCTTCGATGGCGCTCTTGATCGCGTCTTCCGCCAATACTGAGCAGTGGATCTTGACGGGCGGCAGGTTCAGCTCCTGCGCGATGTCGCTGTTGCTGAGCTTCTCGGCGTCGTCGACGTTCTTGCCCTTGATCCATTCCGTCGCCAGCGACGACGAGGCGATCGCCGAGCCGCAGCCAAACGTCTTGAACTTCGCATCCTGGATCACGCCGGAATCATCGACCTGGATCTGCAGGCGCATGACGTCACCACACGCGGGCGCGCCAACTAGCCCAGTACCGACGCTGTCGTCATCCTTGTCCAAGGTACCGACGTTGCGGGGGTTTTCGTAGTGTTCGAGCACTTTTTCGCTGTAGGCCATGTTTTGGTTCCGTTACTTGTTAGTCGGGTTACAGATTCGTTCGTTGGGGCGCCACGGTTTCAGTGCGCTGCCCATTCGATCGACTTGATGTCGATCCCCTGCTGATGCATCTCGTACAGCGGGGACATCGCGCGGAGCTTGTTCACCTTGCCGATGACCAGATCCGCGACGTAATCCACCTCTTCTTCGGTGTTGAAGCGACCGATCCCGAAACGGATCGACGAGTGCGCGAGGTCTTCGTCCAACCCCATCGAGTGCAGGACGTAGCTCGGCTCCAGGCTAGCGCTGGTGCAGGCCGAGCCGCTGGAAACCGCGACGTCCTTGATGGCCATCATCAAGGCCTCGCCCTCGACGAATGCGAAGGAAACGTTGAGGTTGCCCGCCAAGCGGTTCTCCATGCTGCCGTTGAGCACGACGTCCGTCAGCTCGGCGGTCAGGCGCTGATAGAGCCGGTCGCGCAGACCCCGGATGCGAGCCTCTTCCGTTGCGCGCTCGGAGGCCATCAGCTGGCACGCCTTGGCGAAACCCACGATACTCGGAACGTTCAGTGTGCCGGAGCGGTTCCCACGCTCGTGCCCGCCACCGTCCATCTGAGCAGTCAGTCGAACTCGGGGGCGGCTGCGACGAACGTATAGAGCCCCAACCCCTTTAGGGCCATAGATCTTGTGAGCAGTGATGGACGCGAGGTCGACGTTCATCCGGTCCACATCGAAGTCCGTCTTGCCAACGCCCTGAACGGCGTCCGTGTGAAGGAGCACGCCCTTGCTTCGAGTAATTTTGCCGATTTCCTCGAGGGGCTGGATTGTCCCTACCTCGTTATTTGCCAGCATGACACTGACCAGGATGGTCTTGTCCGTGATGGCATTGGCGATGGCCTGAGGATCGACGACCCCATCGTCACCGGCGGAAACGTAGCTCACCTCGAAGCCTTGCTTCTCGAGCCGCTTGCACGAATCCAACACCGCCTTGTGTTCGATGGTGGTGGTGATGATGTGATTGCCCCGGCTCTTGTAGTACTCGGCAACACCCTTGATGGCGAGATTGTCACTCTCGGTAGCGCCAGAGGTGAATACGACCTCCTTCGCGTTCTTGGCGCCGATGAACGTGGCAATCTGCTCGCGCGCTTCTTCGACAGCAGCTTCCGCCTCCCACCCAAAACGATGGGTTCGACTCGCTGCATTGCCGTAGTGCTCGGTGAAGTAGGGCAGCATCGCCTCCAACACGCGCGGGTCGACGCGGGTAGTGGCGTGGTTGTCCATGTAGATGGGGAGCTTGACGGTCATTGAATGGTCTCTCGTGTCACCCGGTGGGTGTGATTAGATGGTTCGCCCCAGGAGCGGCTCGACGCGAGCGCCAGCCACCAGCTCGGGCGCGCCCTCGGACACATCGTGGTGATGAGTGCAGTGGGCGCACGTCAGTTCGTCAGTGCAGGCGTGTTGACAGGCTTGGAGGAACTCCACGCTCGCCGAAAGCTCCACCTCGAGCGCCCGATACTCTCGTATCTTGTCCCGCACTTCTTGCAGCTTCGTTTCGTAGACATCGCGCAGCTCTTGCGCGGCCAAGCGTGCCGACTCCGATGCCTGTCGCTTCTCGACGATGTCCTGAATGTCACTCAAGCTGAGCCCGAGGCTTTGCAGCTTGCTGATCCAGCGGACCCGCACCTTGGCGTCTGGAGCGAACAGGCGGTAGCGCCCCTTCGAGCGGCGAACGGGTTCTATCAACCCCATGCTCTCGTAGAGGTGGATGGCCCGCACCGTTTTACCCGTCGCTTTGGCGAGTTCGCCCACCTGCAGCAGCAGATCCTCGTCGAACTCGCGCACGATGGCTCCCGCCTCCGGATGGGGCGCGATGACGAGATGGCGACGAGTGGATTGAGTCATGTGTGGGCAGTTGGTGTCCGAGTCTGTGTCGGGTCGGTTACGGTTGGGTGAACCCAAGGCGCGAACCGAGGGGTACAGCGATGTGGGTAACGTGTTATTTCTGTGGATAAACCCTGATTGCTGGCAGTGATGATCATTGTCCTGGGGCGAATCGGCTCGAAAACGGGAGCACTTCCTCGAAAGCACCCAAGTGGCGGCTGTGTGCCGAGCTCATTCCGCGATCTGGGTACGAGACCGATTCGTCACAGTGCCGTGCACTTGTCGTCACTGTGAGCTGAACTGCTGCGATGTGGGTAACGTGTGATATCTGTGGATAACCGCTCCCAACACCAACCCTTACGCGTGGGTTAGGGTTGGAAGACCCTCACGACTTAGCTTCCGCCGGATCCCGTGTCAAGGCGCAGGCTCGCCCGACCGCGGCTCACCCCGAAATCACAGTACAAACCCATCTGCTGGCCGTTCCCACCCGGGCCACCCGAGCGCGCTTGACACCCACCCGCCACAAGCTATGTTCCCGCCCAAGTTGCCGCGCGGTGGAGCAGTCCGGTAGCTCGTCGGGCTCATAACCCGAAGGTCCCAGGTTCAAATCCTGGCCGCGCAACTACTGCAAGAAGCCCAGACCCTCACCGGGTCTGGGCTTTTGCCATTTGCCAGGCTTTCGCTTTGTTCCGCCCCCTTGGGGCGGAGCCGCGCCTTTGGCGCGCGCTGGCCGCGCAACTACTGCAAGAAGCCCAGACCCTCACCGGGTCTGGGCTTTTGCCATTTGCCAGGCTTTCGCTTTGTTCCGCCCCCTTGGGGCGGAGCCGCGCCTTCGGCGCGCGCTGGCCCCGCTACTACTGCAACAAGCCCAGACCCTCACCGGGTCTGGGCTTTTGCCATTTGACAGGCTTTCTCCTTGTTCCGCCCCGCTGGGGCGGAGCCGCGCCTTCGGCGCGCGCTGGCCGCGCAACTACTGCAACAAGCCCAGTCCCTTCCGGGTCTGGGCTTTTGCCATTTGCCAGGATTTCTCCTTGTTCCGCCCCCTTGGGGCGGAGCCGCGCCTTCGGCGCGCGCTGGCCGCGCAACTACTGCAAGAAGCCCAGAAACTTCGGGGTCTGGGCTTTTGCCATTTGCCAGGATTTCTCCTTGTTCCGCCCCCTTGGGGCGGAGCCGCGCCTTCGGCGCGCGCTGGCCGCGCAACGCTCGGGCAGACGTGTCGTCGTTCACGCGTCCGGGAGCCGCGCGATTTCCTGCCAGAGAGCGTCGACGTCGAGTTTCAGCCCCGTACAACCCGGGATGTTGCTGATCACGCCGTGTGTTCTGGCAATGGCTTTTGTGTAGCGCCCCGCGCACAGCTCGAAAACCTCGACGGAGCCCAGGGCGGGATCGACGACCCAATAGTACTTCACGCCGAAGTGCGCGTTACTCGTCCATCTTCTCTATACGGTCGCGCCGTTCGTCGCGCGGCGATGGGCTGACGACCTCGACCAACAGATCGGGGGGAGAAGTCACTGGGCCATTGCGAGGTGGCAGCGGGCTACCCTCCAGGTAGACGACTAAATCGGGTTTGCGCCCTGTCTGCTCCGCGACGAGCACACGCAGGTCCGAACCGAGCACGAGACCACGAGAGCCGAGCCACGTCTTGAGCGTCCACAATAGCCAGGCCACGATCGTTTCGTGCGTTGCCTCCGGCCCTCTTCCTCCACCAACTCGCCAGCCACCAGCTCCCCGGGGTTCGCCTTCAGGCCGTCCGAGCCACGCCGCGACGGACATCGCGACTCTTGGCTGTTCGGGGGTCAGCGGTAGCAGGGGCCACGAACTCGACATTGTGTCAGGACGATAGGCCGTGACTCGCCGCTTGTCCAACCAGTGCAGGCGGTCCCGTGGGGTCGGGTACGGGGCCAGCCACGAGCGCGTCCTCGGGGCCTCAATCCCGCGACTTCGTGGCCAGCCAATCGCGCAGCTCCTGCAGCGCGGCGGGTTGGTCTTCCCGCGTGGCAAGCTCGGCGACCTTGAAAAAGTCGAGGTTCGGGAGGAAGCGGCTGGTGTCGATGGCTTCGTACTTGCCAGCCGAAAGTGAGTAGAGTTCGAAGCGCTGCTCTTTGAACAACCATAGCTCGGGCACGCCGAGGCCGGAGTAGACGTGTAGTTTGTCGAGCAACGGGCTCTTGTGGAGGACCTCCAGGGCGATGTCGGGCATTTCGCCCTCCTTCATCAGCGAGCCGACTCGGTAGCACTCATCCGGCTCGACCCCCCGCTCCTTGGCTTCGTTGCGAAACGTGGTCGATCCATACCCCGTCAGTGGCAGGCCTTCCAGGAACGCGTACAGCTCCACGAGCCGCGCAATGGTCTTCTTGTTCAGCTCGTGTTTGCGGGAAGGACTCATCAGCTCCAGCGCTCCTTCACAGTAGGTCATTCGCAGGCCCGGCGTATCGAGCACCTCGCGCAGCACGACGTAGTCCTTCCACGACACCCCGTTGATCAGCATGCGCTGCTCCCCGAGTGGCGGTAGCGGTGGCGGCGAAGAGGAAACGGCGACTGCCATGGGGCGAGTATAGGCCAAACTGCGGTGAGTCTCCACACAGGTCTCCACACAGTGCTCGGGGGCGGGTGATCCCAGAGGGTGAGAGGGTCCGTCGCATCTCGCAACGACGTCGATCTCGGCCCGAGACGGTCGATCGCGTGACCCCCACGCCATCGATGTCGATTCGAGACGGCGTTTCGCATCTCGCGTCGATCTGGCTGCCGAAGCGAGACGGTGCGTCACCTGACAGGTCCGACATGGAAGTCGATCGCGACGGTCACTCGCGTCTGCCGTCGACATCGACGTCGATTCGAGACGGTCAATCGCGTCTGCCGTCGACATCGATGTCGATTGGCAACGGTCAATCGCATCTGCCACCGACTTCGGCGGCGTTGGCTGAGGTACCTCGCATCCAGCATCGACTGCCGAGGTGTTGGCTGAAGTCGTTCGCATCCTGCATCGACTTCGAAGGCGTTGGCTGAGGTCGTTCGCGTCCGGTCCGCGCAACTCTCGCCAGCCACCCGTTCACTCCGCCCCCACACGAGGCGCCAGCGCCACACAATCGCCACCTCGACGCTCACGTTCGCGACCGTGGGTGTCCAGCCAACGAAACACGACGAAACGCCGCAACGCGTCAACTGGTTCTTCAGCTGCGCAGTCGACGCCAAGTGTTGGGGATCCCTTGCGTTGGGCATGGGAGAAACAACAGGGTTGGCGAACGCGCCAACGTGGGGGAAGGTCGCAGCCGAATCGACGTTGGGGGGCTCGAGGCAGGACGCGGGGCATCCCAGGTCATCGACGACTTTCGAAGTGCAGACGGCGAAGCGTCGCCGGAGAGGAGATCCCATGATTCGTATGTCAGACTACGCAACACTACCAGCCCTCGACGTTCGCGGAGGCTTCGCCCTGGGCTCGTCCATGGTCAGCGCCATCGGCACAGAAGCCCCCGAGTTCGTCAAAGTCTCGGGTCGCGCCGTCCACGCCGCGACGGCAGCGCTGCAGACGGATTGGGCGGCGAAAGAGAACTTGTCGACGACGGACCGGCGCCCCGCTGACAACCGCAACGACCGCGCGTGGAGCGCCCTGGAGGGTGCTTTGGCCTCCGCGATGGTCGTCGACCAAACACCGCGCGGCCAGGCGGCAGCCAAGGTGCACCCGAAGCTCTTCAAGGAGGGGCTCGCGTTCACGCAGCTGCCATTCGAAAAACAGTGGGCCGAAGGTGATCGGCGACTGAAACTGATCGACCAAGACGAGTTGGTCGACGACCTCATACTCGCTTGCGGCGGTTCCGAGTTTCTGGACGAGGTGCGCGCTTCCCACGACGAGTACGGCGCCGTGCTCAACATCACCGAACCCAAAACCCGCCGAGCCGAGGTAAACCTGTTGGACGCATTGTCACGCCTGCGCGCAGCGCTCAACGTGCACGTGAGTCAGCTCGTGGCGTGGGGCAATCAGAGCGAACAGAACGAATCCCTCGCGCGGAGCGCCCTGCAACCCATCGACGATACCCGGGCACGAGAAGCGGGACGCGGCTCCGGGACACCGCCCCAAGAAGCCAACGTCACGCCGGATTCGCCGCTACCTCCGGCGCCGTGAGCACCGGCGCGGGAGGGTCGACAAGGCAGAATCCACGCGCTGCCAGCTGGAGTTGCTGACCGGAACTCAAACTGGACGGACGCACGCCGCTCGTGAGCGAGTTGCTCCGACATGCCATCGGTCGCACTGCTCTTGCTGCGAGCGTTGCTCGGAAATGAATTCCAGGGCAGGAACCGGATGTTTTGCTCGAGTTCTGCATGCCAAGTCTTGAAGCACATCAACTCAAAGGAGCTCGGCGATGGAACTCGAGAACAAGACAATCATCATCACAGGTGCCAGTAGCGGAATTGGAGCGGCTGCAGCGTTGCTGTTTGCGACCGAAGGAGCAAAGGTCATTCTCGCGGCTCGACGTAAGCCCGAGCTGGAGCAGGTCGCCAACAGGATCACCGAGGAAGGGGGAAGGGCCCTAGCTCTTGCGGGGGATGTTACTCACGAAGACTATGCGGAGCGGCTGGTTGCCGTCGCCGAGCGGGAGTTCGGTGGTTTGGATGGAGCATTCAACAATGTCGGCTTCGTCGGTGAGATGGTTCCTGTGCCGGAAATGAGCGTGGAAAACTGGAATGAGGTCCTCGATACCAATCTGACCAGCGCCTACTACTCCGCAAAACATCAACTGCCCGCGCTGCTCAGAAATGGAAGTGGCTCGGTCGTGTTCACCTCCTCCTTTGTCGGCTACAGCAACGCCGGACTGCCTGGGATGGCTGCATACGCCGCCGCCAAGGCGGGGGTGATTGGCCTGACCCTGTCGCTGGCGGGAGAATACGGACCCAAGAAGATCCGGGTGAATGCCCTCCTGCCCGGCGGGACCAAGACAGCGATGGCCGGCGACGATGCCAGTTTTCACGAGTATGTGGCCGGCCTGCACCCCCTCAAGCGTATGGCGGAGCCGGAGGAGGTGGCGCAATCCGCGTTGTTCCTGCTATCGGATCGCGCAAGCTTTGTGACAGGAAGCGCCGTCAACGCCGACGGCGGCATCTCCAGTCGATTCGCGTGACCCGGGAGGGCGGCGAGAGTATGCAGAAGAATACGGCTAGGTGGCGGGCGGTGCTGGAGCGGAACGCGGCTGCATTGCCGCCATTCTTCTACGCGGTCACGACGACGGGTATCTACTGCAGACCGGATTGTCCCTCCCGGCGACCACTCGCGCGGAACGTCGAGTTCTTCGACGCAGTACAGGAGGCGGAGGCAGCGGGGTATCGCCCGTGCAAACGCTGCCAGCCTCGTGGCGTGGAACCCAAGCGCGAGATGGCGGAAAAGGTCGTGATGGCGTGTCGCGCGATCGAAGAGCAAGACGAGGAGCCCAGCCTGGAGGAGCTGGCGCGGGCCAGTGGAATGAGCCCCACCCACTTTCATCGCGCCTTCAAGGCGGCGACCGGCGTAACCCCGAAGGCCTATGCGCGTGCTCAGCGGAGGAAGCGGATGAAGACAATGCTGCAAGAGGGCCAGCGCTCGATCACCACGTCCCTATACGCCGCCGGCTATTCGTCGGGCAGCCGTTTCTATGAAGGCGCGACCCAAGCCCTGGGCATGCGCCCGAGCCAGTACAAGAAAGGGGGAGCCAACACGAGGCTGCTATTTGCCGTGGGGGAGTGCTCTCTGGGCGCCGTTTTGGTTGCTTGCAGCCGCAAGGGAGTCGTGGCGATCTTGCTCGGAGACGATGCGGAGGAACTGCTCCAAGAGCTGCAATCCCGCTTCTTCGCGGCGGAGCTGGTCGGGGGCGATGAGCACTTCGAGCGCCTCGTGGGACGCGTCGTCGCCTTCGTCGACGAGCCCCGCCTTGGTCTGGATCTGCCCCTCGACATCCGGGGCACCGCGTTTCAAGAGAGAGTGTGGCGGGCGCTACAGCGCGTCCCCGTCGGAACTACCGTAAGCTACGCCCAGCTTGCGGAACAAATCGGCGCACCGAAGTCCTACCGCGCGGTTGCCGGAGCCTGCGCCGCAAACCACCTAGCGGTCGCCATTCCCTGTCATCGCGTCGTGCGCTCCGATGGCGGCCTTTCCGGCTATCGCTGGGGCATCGAACGCAAACGTCGCTTGCTCGAAGGCGAACGGGGCGAGGCCGGTGATGCACCAGAACCTGACTGAGCTATTTCGGAGTTCGGGTTGCGCACTGGTGTCGGCTCAAACTTTCCCCCAGTCCGATCCCCACTCGTGATCACCCCGGCGGCTTCAGCACGACGCGGTGCCATAGCGTGGCGAGTTCGAGCTCGATGGCGTCGAAAGGTTCGGCGCGAACCAGGGCGTCGTCACGCCAGGCACGCAAGAGAGACCAGCTCCCGCCCTCGAGACGCAGCCCTTCCAGCGCACGACCGCCGGAGGGCTACTTCCGAGCTATCAGGCTCCGTGCTACAGTGCACCGGTGGTCGCTGCGGATCAGATCCCTCGCCTCAGCTTCGAGGAATTCTTGAGCCTCGAACAGTTGAACACCAGCAAACACGAGTGGCTGAACGGCATCGCGTACATGCTGGCCGGCGGAACCTTCGAGCACGGTAGGTTGGTCGACAACATTCTGGTGGCCCTGCACCAAGCCCTCGCCGGGCAGCGTTGCAAACCTTTCGCCAGCGACTTCTTGGTCCGAACCCCCAGTGGTCTCGGCGCCTACCCAGACGTGATGGTGTTTTGCGGCGAGATCGAAGGCCATCCATCGGACCCACAGCGCGCCGCAGTCAATCCAACGGTCCTCATCGA
This sequence comes from Polyangiaceae bacterium, assembly GCA_050298815.1. Classification (GTDB taxonomy): domain Bacteria; phylum Myxococcota_A; class Polyangia; order Polyangiales; family Polyangiaceae; genus SZUA-265. Next base: position 76,051 of record JBNKUV010000098.1, on the reverse strand, counting down.
GGTGCTCTCCCAGAGCACGGAAGAGTACGACCGAGGTGAGAAGTTCGAGAACTACAAGAGCATTCCCTCGCTCGAAGACTACATCTTGGTCCGCCAAGACGAACCCGGCATCGAACTCTACTCGCGAAGCACGGGCTGGACGCGGCGTGTTGCGACGTCCGGAGAATCGATTACGATCCCTTCCCTTGGGGTCGCGCTCGCCGTCGACGGCATCAGTTAGACCAGCGCGAGAGCTACAGTGGCCGGTGAACGGTTCCGAGCCATGGCGAGAGTATCGACAGTGGCGCGCGCCGACTGACACGATGAGCCAGCACCACGGCAGTGGCGCTGGCCCGACGAGCCAGTGCACTCACGGGGCCGACCGGCGGCGGCGCGCTAGCAGGATGGACAGGGCTATTGCCAGCGTGCCCCAGGGTCGCGCCGACCCGGGCTCGAGCGTGACGCTGCAGCCACCAGGGGGCCCTTCTCGCGGGTTCTTAGGGGCCTCCGCCACAACGCTGGGCGCGGAGGACGGGACCGATGGGCTGGCAGGCGCATCTGGGCCGGATGAATCCGTGCTCGTCGGCGCTGGGTCCGTCGGTTCCGGTTCGGGGTAGTCCGGATCGAGGGGCACGGTGTCTGTGAAACCGGTGGCGTCATCCGCCGTCAAAGAAAGCACCGCGTAGCCATCAACGAAGCTGACGTTGGCAGCGGAGTGGGTCGAGAGGTTCTTGGGTGAAGGCCAACTGCCGGTGCTCCACCCCGACGGTCGAGACGGGCCTGAGAACTCCTCCCGCCACTCGACTTCGAACGCTCCATCGGCATACGACGAGTACTGGGCCCAGTTGACGTACTGATGAACCGGTAGAATTGCTGGGTCGAAGTTACCCCCGAAGGAGGCATCTCCCGGCCAGATGTTGAATCGAAACTGCATGCCATTTTCGGTGTTCTCGGCGAACGCGGCAGCCGCGTCACCCGTCTCTCGGCGGATTTCGACGTCGTCGATGAACCAGGCGATGTAGTCGGGAGTCCACTCGTACATGTACGTGTGGTAGGCACCGCAGAGGTCTTCCGTCCCTTCGTACGTTTCGCTGTGGGTTGCCTCCGGCAAGCCGTAGAGTGCGTTCGTCTCGAGTTCACACTCAGCACGCAGCTTCTCGAAATCCAGCTCATTCCAGAACACGGTGGCTGCCTCCGAGCGATCCTTCCAGAGGAAGAAGGAGCTGACTACGCCGTCGCCAAAGGCGAAGCGGACGCGGGCTTCGAAGCGACCGTACTGATAGGCCGTGTTCCGGAACAGCTCGGCGCTCTTCACCGCTCCTGCGGTTGAGGACAACGTGACGACGAGGGCACAAGCGATGATTGAAAGGAAGTGAGTCTTGCTGAAGCGAATGGTCGTTCTCATAGGGGTGGGATGCTCGAATACAGAATCGGATAATACCTACCGTCAGCTTGACCCAGGTCTCATCCGGATGTTCGCATTTCTTGTTAGAATCTATCCATTATGGCAGCGCTGGCTCGATTGTCAGGCGCAGCGCGTTTGCCATGATTGTGGGGCCAAAGCCGTCCACGCGTCGCCCGGACCCGCCGCGTCCTGAGCGATCATCCCCCCGACGTTGCCCTTTCGAGGGCGTGCTTGCCCGACTCGAGAACCTTGCCCTCAATCGTCCTTTGCTGCCGTGAAAGGCTCAGCCGCCCGCCGCCCAAGGCGCCGCGTGAAGAGTACACCTCCGCCGAGCAGGGCTGAGAGCGCGAGCCCGATGATGCCGAAGTCACGCCTTTGTTCGTCCTCATCCGCGATATGCCGCATCCACACGGCCGCGTCGTCGTAGCAGTTCTGCACGCCCAGCGTGTCCCCGCCTTCCTTGCTGTCGAAGCAGTGTTCGACGACGATTCGCTGTGGTGCTTCCGGCAGCTCACCCAAGACGTGCTGGGGCATCGGATGCCGAGACGCGTGCCTGCCGTCATACGCTCTAGCCACTCGCGCACCCCGCCGCAGTTCGTCCGCATCGCCCGTGGTTGCGACGGCCCACGCACTCGCGACGGCACCGACCAGAGCGACGAGTAGCAACACCACATGGGTCTTGTTCACTGCCGTCCTTTTGAGCAACCGAGCACGGTCCGCAGTCTAACAGACGACGCGAATGTCGCAGCCCGGCCGCGGGTCCCGCAGGGTCGCGGCAGGATCAGGGCAGCGCGCCCTGCCGGATCCATTCGCGCATGAGCTCGATCTCGGTGTCATCGACCCAATCGAGGTCGTCTTTGCCCAGTCGGCCCACGTAGAAGAGGATCAAACAGCTGTTGTCGGGATCGCCGACCACGACGCGCTGGGTTCCGGCACACAGTGACGAAACCGACGGCACGTCGATCAGCTGACTGTAGGCCGTGTCCGGGTCAGGCATGCTCAATTGGGCTCCTGGCGACGTACCACCGTGACACACGCCGACGTCCGTACAGCCAGAGTAGCTGCCCATCCCGCGATACACGAACACCGGATCGCGACTCATGTTCCACACCGGCCAGATGTCGTTCGCGAAGCTCAGGGGGACAGCCGGTGCCGCATCTGTGGGAGCCACTTCCGTGGGTTCACTCGGCATCTGTGGATCGGCTTCGCCGTCGTTCGTTTCCGGATTGGGTTCAATGTCGTTCGTTTCCGGATTGGTTTCGCTGTCGTTCGTTTCCGGATCGGCTTCGCTGTCGTTCGTTTCCGGTTCGGCTTCGATGTCGTTCGTTTCCGGATCGGCTTCGACGTCGCCCATCGTGGGAGTGACCCCGTCCGCGTTCATCACGTTGGTGCCGAGCGGCATTGGCACGAGCTCCGACTCGCTCGCTTCAGCATTGGCTTCGTCCGCGTCGTTCACCGGATCGGATGCACCTGGCGTCGACTGAGGACCGAGGCCGTTTGCCTCGGGCGCAGGCGCGGTACCGCTCGCCTCAGTCGTGCTTTGAGGCGTCGTGTTGGGAGCTTTTGCGGCGGTGTCGCTGCCGACGGGAGCTGGGTCCGTCGAGGTCGACGTTGCCGTCTCGTCGCTGCAAGCAACCGCCAATAGCGGCACAACCAAAACGACTACCCCACGCATGGGATGAGGTTACGTGTCACGGCGCTCACGCGCACGCGCGGCGCTATGCTTTCTCCTGTCTTTCGCGTTGCTCGTGACCTTCGAGAGAAAAACTTCCCGCGCTCCTGCATTCGGCGGAGGGAACCGCACGTCGTGTCTCACGCGGTCCTGGTCGGATAGCGGCGGTAGCCATCGCGAACGGCACTTGATCACGGACGGCGCGGCGCCACGAGCCACATCTCGGGACGCGAGCTCCGGTGTGACTGCAGCATCAACGGCAGTCGTGCGCGCGTGCCAAGTCGTCCCCGCCGGTCACTCCACCACCACGTTGTCGATGTAGATGTCGACGCCGCCTGGGGGGCCCTCGGCGAAAATCAGAAACTCGGTGAGCTCACATTCTTTGACGGTGAAGGAACCAGCGAGCTCCACCCAGGTGCCAGGGGTCACGGTGACGGGGTTGATGACCCAAGCGTACTCGTCTTCCTCTCCCGGACAGACCTCCTTCTTGGTGATGTTCACCGACTGCGGCATGTCACCGGAGATGTCGACTGCCATCGAGACTGAATAGGTCCCCCCAGGAGTGACCCTGCCGGTGAGATCGTAGGCCGCGGGCCCGTTGTCGGCCCGATTGGTCACCACGAGACTCTGGTTCCCTTCATACGCATTCTGATCGGTGACCCCGATGACGCCATCCCAAGAAAACCAACTCCCGGCATCCACCTCGAAGTCCCCGCCAACGACCAGATTGGACCCATCCGACATCGGGGGCGGCTCACCGAAACGAAACTTGTCGAAGTTACCAACGCCATCCGCGTCGTGGAAAGTCACGTACAAGTCTTGCATGCCCGACACCGCTGGCCACGCCGCTGTGACGACACTACTCGTGCCCCACCCGCCTGTTGGAGGAAAGTCAACAGTGAGAACCGGTGAGGACTCTAGCGTGCCGAGGTGAAAGGACGCGCTACCAGTGCTCGAGTTTCCGGCTGAGTACGTGATGCTCACGCTATCCCAAGTGTCCTGGAACTCGACAGCACGGTAGCCCACCCAATCACCCATGTCCGTGTAGCCAATGATGGACCCGAGCGCCAATACGCCACTGGTGCTGTCGTAGTCCTCCGCTTCCACCGTGAGCCCCGTCTCCGTCCCGACGCGCGGGCTGGGCACATACTCGGGAAGTGGGCAGGTCGGCATGCCCGCGAGTGTGCACTGCCACCACTCCATCGCCGGCCGCAACGTGCCGTCGGCTCGGATCAGGTACCCATTCTGTCGCCAGATATCGCCCTGGATGTGCCCCCAATGAGTCACGCCAGCGACAGCTGGCTCATTCCAGAACGTCGTAAACATCGCGGCGAAACGCTGAGCGTGCAGTGCGTCGTTGACGATATCGAGGTCGAACTCCGAAATGTAGAGGGGCAGCCCGGTCGCGCCCAAGCGCGAAAGGTTGCTGGCCACGACCGGAGCCTCGGCCTTCTCCAGATTGTGAGCCTGGATACCGATTCCATCCACCAAGCCGCGATCCAGCAGAATGGTGATGGGCTCCAAGTAGTCGGTCGTGAAGTTCTCGTGCATCAAGATGTTGTAGTCGTTGATGAGAAGCTTGCCGTTGGGGAAGTACGCCCTCGCCATCTCGAAGGACTTGATAACCCAATCCCAACCAGTCGTTCCCGTCCCGCCCAGTGCCTCGCCGTAGCTCGGCATTTCGTGCAACGGTTCGTTGACCACATCCAGCAGCTCCAAGTCCGGGTAACGCTCCGCCACGAGCGCCATCCATTCGTCCAGCTCGGCGAGTTGCTCAGCGGGCGGAAGCGCCGCAATCCATGGCGGCTCTTGCTGTCCCCAAACGAACGCGTGAAACTTGAAAACCAGCCCGTTGGTGCGGGCGAACTGGTAGGCCCGATCGAGGCCTGTCCAGTCCATCACCCCGCGCTCGACCTCGACGGTGCCCCATTTGCCCGCGTCCTCCGGAGTGACTTGTCCGAAGTACGGCAGCACCGTGTCGAAATCGCGGTCGCTCCCCGCCGCAGTTCCGATGAAGCGAACCGTCGGCTCTGCCGAGGCGCCCTCCTCAGTCGATGTTTCGTCGTCACTCGAATCAGAACACGCGAGGGGCAGCAGGGTAACGACCAGTGCGCCCAGCAGCCGAAGCAGGTGCCAGCCTGGTACCCAGAGGGTTCGCCCTGCTGCTGCGGAATCATGTTGGGTTGCTGAGTCACAGTAACGCACGGAGGCCTCTAAAACCGAGAGCTGTTGGAGCTGGTCGGGTACATCGGCAAACGTTTCCAGTCAATCCGGCTCGGATGCACTGCGATCTCGGCGCCGGGAGACCCAACAAAAACTGATAACGCAGCGCATTGCTACGAACGACGCCAGTGTCAATTTTGCGGGAGCGTTTCCCAAACGGGCGGCAATCCAGGCCATGGCGTAACTCACGGAGAGTTTCCGTGGGCCTGTAGAAACGATTCCAAGTCTGGTAATTGGGGAAATGACAAAACGTTTACGAGGGCATCTGTCGGGTGTCGCGGGAAAGGCGACTGGACAGCGGTTCGCAGCACGCTCGCCGACGAGGCCGCGCTACTGCCGCCACGAGTCCGTTTGAGGGCTCGTGATTCAAACAGCACCGTCTGGGGAAAACGAAACGATGAGAACGAGGCAGTTGAAGTGGAGCTTGGGTGCGTTGATTGGTGGCGCTTGCGCGATGGTCGACCTCAGCCTTTGGGCCGGCAACGTGATGGCGCAGGAGGTTGTGGTCGAGCTCGATCAATTGAGGCAGCGCATGGATGGCTTCGGTGCGTCTTCGGCATTCTTCGGGGCGGAGATCTCCGAGGACGATGCACAATGGCTATTCTCGGAAGAAGACGGCTTGGGGCTGAGTTTGCATCGCGTGCTGATTGAGATCGACGCCACCACGCCGGAGCTTGCGACGGCGCAACAGGCCTATGCCTACGGCACGAAGATTTGGGCGACCGCATGGACGCCCCCGCCCGAGTGGAAGACGAACGGTCGACGGGAAGCGAACTACAATGGCGAACTCGGACGCCTCAGGCCGGAGAACTACGCCGACTACGCCAACCACCTCGCGGACTTCGTCGAGTGGATGGAAGCTTCCGGGGTGCCAGTGGTCGCGGTTTCACCCCAGAACGAGCCCGACTGGGAAGCCACTTGGGATGGTTGCGTTTGGTCGCCTCAGGAAATGGTCACGTTCGTGCGGGACCACATGGGGCCGGTCTTCGAGTCTCGCGGACTCGACACGATGATTGCCGCGCCCGATACGGCGTTCTTGCGGGAGCTTCCGTCCTTCTTCAGCGCCTTCGAGGCAGATCCAGATGCGCTTCGGTACCTCGGGGTCGTCGCAACTCATCCCTACAGCACCGAGGGCTTTGACTGGACGTGGTCGGGGGCGGCGGACAACGACAAGCCCCTGTGGCAAACCGAGATCTCTTGGGAAGCGCAGCACGGCGGCACACCAACGGACACACCCGATCCAGGCATGATGACCGCGCTGTGGATGGTCAGCATGTTGCACGAACACGTCACAGTGCTCGGAATGAACGCGTGGAACTATTGGGCAATCTACCACAACGGTGAGTTCACCCAAGACACAGACACCACACGCCAGAACCCTGCGTTCATTCAGGGGGGCGTGCGTTTCAAGCGCGGCTACGCCATGGGCAACTACTCGAAGTTCGTCCGTCCAGGATTCATGCGGGTGGCGGCAGAGCCGGCCTCCGACGGGGACGTTCTGACCACCGCGTTTCGCTCGGACGAGCGTGTCGTCATCGTCGCAATCAACAACGGTCAAGGCGCTGTGTCTCGCTCGTTTTCTCTCGCGGGCGCCGTTGGTGAAGCCACCGCTGCCGTACCTTGGATCACTTCCGACAACTTCTCGCTCGAAGAACAAGCTCCCGTCGCCATCAGTGGCGATACCTTCGATTTCTCACTACCTGGCCGCAGTGTCACATCGCTCGTCATCGATCTGGAGCTCCCCGCGCCGGTGGATGACACCTCGGACCCTACCGACGATCCGACTACCGACGACCCGACTACCGACGACCCAACCACTACAGACGATCCGGCTACCGACGACCCAGGTGATACCCCGGACGCCGGAGTCCCGCCCTCGGACACGCCCGAGGATACGGGCGAAACCACGGACGACCCCGGCACCGAGGGTACGGCCCCCCCAAACGATGCGACGCCCAGCTCCACGCCGGCGGGGGACGGAAGCGATCCGCCGCCCGAGCCCCCCCCAGCCGGCACCGGCACCGTAGGCACAGAACCCATGCCCCCCGCCACAGTGACGCCAACGCCCTCCGCCACGACGCCGGCTTCCGCCGCGACTCCGCCGGTGAGTCAGGAACAGGACGCGCCTGGCACCGCTCCTCCCGCGACCGGCACTCCGGCGCCCAGCGGCGGTGCCGGTACCACCGAACCCCCAACGCTTGGATCGAATGCCGGTGGTGAGGATGCGGGCTGTGGTTGCACCGTCGTGGGCCGGCAGAACACCACGGCGGGTGCTTGGCTCGGCGCGCTCCTGGCCGTTGGCATGGTGTGGCGGATCCGCCGCCACACGCGCTCGGGCAAGTGAACGGGGCCGGGAGCGATCCGGCCTGGAGCGCCATCCCTACGGTTGGGGCGCCAAGAGCAGGTACAAGGTGACTACCTCGGCGCAGAGGAGCAGCAATGCGACCGTTCGCCAACGATTCGGCCTGTCTTCCTTGGCGACGACGGGCGCCTCTGGTCGCAGGTAGTCGGGGTTGGGGTTCTCCAAGTCGTAGATGAACTCCGTCAACTCATCGTAGCGCTCTGCAACGTTGAGATTCACCGCGCGTTCGATCGCGCGATCCATCCACACGGGCACGTGCGGGTTCAACTCGCCAGCGGGGCGGTAGACGAGCCGCTGAAAGTCCGACGGCGCTCGCGCATGCTCTACCGCTTCCCCGTACGGTAGCTTGCCAGTCAGCATTTCGTAGCAGATGCAGCCGAGGGAGTAGAGATCCGAGCGCGGACTCGGCTTGGTGCCGAGCATGTACTCGGGCGCAGCGTAGGAGGCCGTACCGAGGATCTTGTCGCGCACGATGGGCGCGGTGATCTCTTCGATTCCGGCCACATAGCAAGATCCGTAGTCGATGATGGTGACGTTGCCGTCTTCTCCCACGATGATGTTGTCGGGCTTGAGGTCTTGATGCAACACCTCGCGACGGTGCATCGCAATGAGACCTCGCACGCACTGACCCATGATGCGCACCACCTCCTCCGTCTCCCGGAGAGGTCCGCGACGACGGTGCTGTAGCGCAATCCAAGCTCCAAGGGTCTGCCCCTTGACGAACTCGCGAAGGTTGTAGAGGCAGGTGCGCTCCCCTGGTGCGTCGATACTGCGGACGAGGTGGCGACTTTTCACTCGCTGCCCGACCCAATGCTCGAGCAAGAAACGCTCGAGGTACGCGGGGTCGTCTTCGTAGTTGACGCTGGGCGTCTTCATCACGAAAGGCCAGCCGGTGTTCTTCTCCTCAACTAGGTAGAGCTGGCTCCGACTGCTCGCGTGGAGCTCCTTCTTGACGACTAGACCATCCAATACGTCACCTACGGATAGCTCTGGCGGAAACGGAAGATTCGAGAGCCTGTCGATGTATTCAGCGGCGCTGCTCTTTGGAAGCTTGTCGACGCGCACCAACTGGCAGGTGAGGTTGTCGCTGCTACCTCGGGCGTGTGCCAAGTCGATGAGAGCTTGACAGTGCTTCTCCAACGCCTTGCTGTCGCCCTTGGGGGTACCCTGCAGAAACTCCACGAGCAGGCTATCTGGCACGCTGTCGTGAATGCCGTCAGAGGTGAGGAGAAAGAGATCTCCCTCTTCCAGCGGAGAGCGGTTGAGATCGACTTCGACCTTGGAGTCGAAACCCATGGCGCGCGCTAGATACTTCTCCGAACCAGTTACCTGAACGGTGTGATCTCGGGTCAGGTGCGCGAGCTCGCCCTGCCGAAACCGCATGACGCGTGTATCTCCAACGTGAAAGACGTAAGCTGTGCGGGACTTGAGCACCAGCGCGCTCAGCGTGCAGATGTAGCCATGGTGCGCCTCGCGGTAGCCCGATCCTTTCTCGAACAGCCAACTGTTGATGGCGGTCAGCACCTTTCGACTCGACGTCTCGACAGTCCACGTCTCGGGGGTGCTGTAGTAGTCGTCGAGGAAGTTCTTGACGCAAAGCTCGGCTGCTTCACGTCCAGCGTCAGCGGTGCTGACGCCATCGGCGATCACGGCCGCCACTCCCTTGTGGGTCCGGAGATTGGCTTCCGCTGGACACAGCGCCCCCATGCTGTCTTCGTTGGTCTCTTTGCGTCCGGCCGACGATCGTTGACCGAACGTGACGCTGAGGGCGGCGTCCAGGTGCATGGCAGGGGTGTTTACCATGTCTAGCAGCAAACACCCCAGCAGGGATCAGGCAACCTCGAGCAATTCCACGGTGCCGTCCTCGCGCACCTCGGCGATGTGCCCCTCGGGCTCCTTCAGGAAGAACGCGCTAACCAGAGCGACACCCGCCGCGCCCGCGATGACCAAGAAGAACGTCGAGTAGCTCACCATCGACAGCACGGTGAGAAACAAAACAGCCCCAACGTTGCCAAACGCGCCCACCATACCGGCGATCTGGCCTGTCATACGGCGCTTGACCAGAGGCACCATCGCAAATACCGCGCCCTCCGCGGCCTGCACGAAGAACGAACAGCACATCGTGGCAATCACCGCCAGCGCGATGGGCCACTCCGACGTGATGCGGCTCAGCAGCAGGTAACCAAGGGTGAGGCCGGTGATCAAGATCATGAGCGTACGCCGGCGACCAAACTTGTCTGACAACCAACCGCCGCCCGGACGCGCTGCCAAGTTCATGAAAGCAAACCCCGAGGCCAGCAACGCCGCCTGCACTTGGTCCAGACCTGCGAACGTCTGCAGGAAGAACAGCGGCAACATCGATACGACGGCCAGCTCGGATCCAAAGCTCGCTAGGTAGGCCACATCCAAGATGGCCACCTGACGAAACTGGTAGCGGTGGATCTTCGGCACGTCCTGCTCGAACACTTCCTTGTTGACGCGGTACAACTGCCAAGTCTGAACTACGAATAGAAGCCCCAACCCCAAGTAGGCGGGCACGACGAAGCTCTCACCGATCAGGTTCAGACGCCCGGGGCCGAGTTTGTACGCCAGCAGTGCCAACGCCGCGTACATCGGGATGTTCATCAGCAGCAAGAACACGAAGTCACGCTTGCTAGTGACTTCGAGCCCGCCACTGCGCTTGGGCTTGAAGTAGGTGGAGCCCTTCGGCGTATCGCGCACCTTCCAATAGAACACGAGGGAGTAGAGCATTCCGACGACGCCGGTGGTACCCATGGCGTAGCGCCAACCATCGTCACCACCGAATACCAAAGCGAGTGTCGGCAGACTCATGGCCGCCGCAGCAGAGCCGAAGTTGCCCCAGCCCCCGTAGATACCTTCTGCAACTCCGACTTGCTTCGCAGGAAACCACTCGCCAACGAGCCGGATGCCGATGACGAAACCGGCACCAACGAACCCCAACAGGAACCGCAGTAGCGCCAGTTGCGCGAAGGAGTTCGCCGTCGCAAATGCCAGACACACGATGCCAGCCAGAAACAGCAGGGCGCTGAAGGTTCTTCGCGGACCTACGCGGTCGACTAGCATGCCGATGGCGATACGAGCGGGGATCGTCAACGCTACGTTGAGCACCATCAGCGCCTTGATCTGCTGTTCCGAAAGATCCAGCGTCGCCTGGATGGAGGCGAGGAGCGGGGCGTGATTGAACCAAATCACGAAGGTCAAGAAGAACGCCACCCAGGACAAGTGGAGGGTGACCACCTTGGGATCCTTCAAGGCGAACAGATTGATGCGCTGACTCATGCGAAAGTGTGCTCCTCGATGAATGTTTCGACGAGCACACTAGTGAATGCAATCACCTACCACTTCAAGTGTTAATCACCTGCAACCAAGAAACACTATCGACATCTACTTGTTGTGCGTAACGTGAACGACTGTCACCAGAAACAATGAGGCATGGATTCGTGTCCTGTTACGTTCAGTTCGTCTTCCCAAAACATTGGAACGCAGAAACGAAATGGATGTGAAACACGAAACATTGCTGGGACGCTTCCTCGCCGGACGACCGAACACTCGGCTTTTCCAGTAAGAAACAGTCCGAGCCGTTCCACCTGACGGCAATTCGTCAGATGTCACCAACGTTGCCGGTGTTTCGGGCTTCGGCGCGGGTGGAGCCTTCGATGGCGTGCGGGCTTCGGCCGCCTGTGGCGCGTTCAGGAGCCTTTCCCTGACTACGCTTTCGGCAGCTTGGGCGCAGAACGGTTAGGCCGAGACCCAAGTGTTGGAGGCGCATTGGGGCGTGTCTTCGCGAGACGCTGAACCTCGGCAAGAGCGCGTTCAAGCTGCGGATCGCGTCCGCGCACGAAGTCCTCCGGTGTCATCTCGACGTCGATGTCCGGGTCCGTTCCGTAGTTCTCCACGCCCCACCCCACGTCTTCGAACCAGAACGAGAATTCGGGTTGCGTGGTGACGCCCCCGTCTACCAGGCTGTGACGGGGCCAGATGCCGATGACGCCTCCCCAAGTGCGTTTGCCGATGAGTGGCCCCAAGCCCAACAACTTGAAACCGTGCGAGAAGATGTCGCCGTCGGAACCCGCGAACTCATTGGTCAACGCCACGAGCGGGCCAGCAACGGAATCAGTCGGATACGGCTTGGGCTTGCTCCACCGACTTTGGTCGTAGCCGATGCGACGCCTAGCGAGCTTTTCCAGGATCAGCTCGGAGACGAAACCCCCGCCGTTGAAACGCACGTCGATGACCAATCCGTGGCGATCGAGTTCGGCGAGAAAGTAGCGATGAAACTCGGCGTACCCCTCGGGGCCCATGTCCGGGACGTGGACGTAGCCGACGCGACCCTTGCTCTTCTTGTGGACCCAAGCGCGATTGGACTCCACCCAGTCTCGGTAGCGCAAGCGTCGTTCACTGCCCAGGGTCTTGACCGCGACCGTCCTGGGTCTGCGTCCTCTGGCGTTGCCGAGGGTGATCTCGACTTCGACACCTGCTCGATTCAGCAGCAGATATCCTGGCGGCGTCTCCTTCGTGACACGCACGCCGTCGATCGCGAGCAAAGTCTGCCCCGCTTGGGCATCCACTCCGGGCGCCGCGAGCGGGGATCGTGTTTGGCTGTCCCAGGGATCACCCTCGACGATTCTGTCTATCATCCAGACCCCCAGCCTATCGTCAAAACGCAGATCTGCGCCGAGCAGCCCGACGTCGTACCTCGGCGGACAACGGTGGTCACCACCGAGTTCGTAGGCGTGAGACGTGCCCAACTCGCCCTGCATCTCCCACAACAGATCCGATAACTCAGTGCGCGTCCCCACGCGCTCAACCAACGGCTCGTACCGACGAAGCACGCCTCGCCAATCCACCTTGGACATATCAGCCGTCCAGAACTGATCGCGCTGCAGCCGCCACGCCTCTCTCAACATCTGCCGCCACTCGAGAGCGGGCTCGACCTGTAGACGAATGCGGTCAAGATCGATCCACCCGCTCTTCTTGTCGGGCGCATCATCGTCGTGTTGTTCGTCAGGCTTGGCGCCCGCTTCGAGTACACGCAGGCGCTCCCCTGCCCGGATCACCATCGTCTTCTGATCACGACTCAACGCTACACTGCTGATGCCGTGAGCTAAGACTTCGATCTTGCGCTCTTCGAGATCGTAACAAACGAGCGCGGCTTTCCCCGCGTTCGCCTCTTCCCACGAATTGGACGACAATGTGCCCTCGATGGGCAACTGGGTGAAGAGCACCTTGCCTTCGATCCCAAGCACTTCCCCGTAGCGGCCATCCTTGGTTGGAAACGCAAGCACGCGCGATTCGATGCCATCGAAGTCGATCTCGATCGGCTTGACGCGCGATACAGCCTTCTTCCCTTTGGAGGGCTTGTCGTCGACCTCCGGCTCAGGTTCCTTGGGCTCACCCACAAAAGGCGACCGCTGTCCCTTCTGCAGCAGCACGAGGTACGGCTTGATACCGCGAGGAAACCCCAAATCGAAGTGTACGGTGTCGAAGACGGGATCGAAGTGGCGGCAGCCCAAGAAGTACAGGTACTTGCCGCCGGGGTCGAACGACGGAGCAAAATCGATGAGCACGGGTTTGGTCACGTCCCGCACGGCGCCATTCCGCACGCTTGCCAGGCGAATCGAACTCGTGTGTTGGCTCGAGGGGAAAGCGTAGGCCACGTACTTTCCATCTGGTGACCACGCCACCCCCGAGATGGACCCCCAATCGCTCTTGTCCAGCACCCGGGACTTCTCGCCGCTCAGCTCGACCAACAATAGCTCGTTGCGATGGTTCGTGATGGCGACTCGATCCGCCGTGGGACTGACCTCCATTTCCACCACGCGACCCAACTTCAAACGAGAAAGCGCCTTCGGTCGTTGCGCGCCTCGACGCGAGTGGAGCTCCAAGACTTCTTCGCCACTGGCGTCGCTGACGAGTACCAAACGTTCGCCATCGCCCAACCACCGTACCAGGCGACGACGAGCGGGCGGCGTATCCGACAACTGATGAACGGGCCCATCCCAGTTGCCGAAGGAAAAGCACTTACCACGACTACTGATCGCCAAAAGGTGTCCTTTTGGATGCAGCTCGTAGTCAGTTAGATACTCTTCAGCCGAGACGAACTTGCGTTGCCGCTGTCCCCTCGGGCCCGTGTAGGCCACAGCGATCGGCGCGACTGAGTCGTCATGCTTCGAGGTCCCCTTCGGATCGAACACGTGCAGATCGGCCCCGCAATGGTAAACGATTCGACGTCCATCGGTTGCGGGATGCCGGACGTAGTAGGCTTCGTGATGGGTGTGGCGCCGCACGTTCGCCCCGCGTGGGGTGGCGGAGTACAGGTTACCAACCCCTTCGTGGTCAGACAGGAAGTAGATGCGCGCTCCAATCCACATCGGGCGCGACAGGTTGCCGTCCAACTGCAACAATCGCTCAAACTCCCCCGATCCGTCACGATCGATCCACAGATCTCCGGCAGTCCCACCCCGGTACCTCTTCCAACGCGCAGGGTCGAACGCATTGCGCCCGATGACGACGCCACCGCCCGGCCCAAACGAAACGTGATGGGCGGGTCCGGTTCGTAGGAGCGTGGCCGGGCCGCCGTCGAGCGGGACGCTCCACACTTGCGGAAGCAGGTAGAATGGCAACCCGACGTCACTGCACACGATGACCGCATCGTCCTTCCATCCAACGGCGAACGAATGGGCACCCCAATAGGTCAACCGACGCACGGGTCCGCCAGCCGCGGGAATGAGATATACCTCGGCGTGGCCTTCTTCGCTGCTGGTGAACGCCAACCACCTGCCATCCGGTGACAGTGCGGGGTGACTGATGGCTCCATGTGAAGTCGTGAGTCGACGTGCCACGCCACCGCTCCGCGGCACCGTCCACAGGTCGTCCTCACTGACGAACGCCAAGGTTTCCCCACAGATGGTAGGGTATCGATAGTAGCCTGGTGTACTCATCCTAAACTCGCCCACTGTATCGAGCACGGGCGTCTTCTGGGGTCGCCAAAACACAAGAGCGCGGTGTTGGGCCACACTGCTCGCCACATCCCCGAGCCGGCCGATGGGGCGTACCTGCGGGTGCGCGTGGGCGAACCACGGCCCGCCACGCTATCCACGACAGTCCCGCCGCTCGGCGCGAGACCCGCTCGGCCACCGTGCTGTTCCAGGATGCAAAGTAAGTCAATACAATTAGCTAGTTACTAAGCACGTGCCTGGTGGTCGGGCGCATCACCGTCGCAAGGACCGAGCGCGCTGCGCACGGGCGCCGAGTCTCGTGCCCTCTGCACTGAGCGTCTTACACAACGGCCGGAAGGGTGTCTCCAGCCAATCTCGACAGACTCCGTCCGGCCTCGCGACGAGCCGCGGCCTGTCCCGGGCGGCGCTCGCGGAGCGTGTCGGCGTCTCCCGCCGGCCGTGGATCGCCATCGAGGCTGGCCGCATGTGCCGTCGACCACGCTCTCAGTGCTCCTGGCCCAGGCGCTACGCCGTCGGGTCGAAGCGCCATTCGAGGGCTCCGTCGGAGCTGCTGAAAGTCATACGCGCACCTTGGGAGGACCATCACGAGCCGGGCGCGCGGGTGCACGTCGGCCGAGTTCTCGTTCGCTGATGACTCACGGCGCGGGTGACATCGTTCACTCGCCGGACGCCCTCGTCAAGAACACCGGCGGCGTTGGTTGTTCCTCGAGCCGATTTCGAGCCCAGCCGACTTGCGTCCTATGAGACACCGGAGCCACGCAGCCTAGGACAGGGAACGGCAGGGCTCGGCCAGCTTTGTGCTCGACGCCAGACGAATCCGGAGCGATGCTCTCCGACCGATGGCACAGGTCGACTTCACTCGACATCTCCCGACGCTGTTCCCGCAGCTGGGAAACACGCCACTAACGCTGGAGGCGTCAACGGTGGCCGAGGTCGTGCAGGCGTTGGAGAAGATCGCGCCGGGCATCGCTTTCTACATCTGCGACGAACGAGGCCAGCTGCGCCGCCACGTCAACATCTTCATCGGCGACGACATGGTGGTCGATCGTCGAACGCTCAGTGATCGCCTCTCCCCAAGTAGTCGGGTGTTCATCGCTCAAGCGCTGAGCGGCGGGTGAGTATCAGGACTCCACTGCAATGCTTCAAAACGACACGGCGTCAAAAGCCAGGACAACCCCAATCATGACCGGACCACTTCTCATCGGCACACGCAAAGGTAGCTTCATCGTCGACAAGACCGGCGGTTCCTACAAACCCAGCCTCGCCGGCCATGCTG
Source organism: Polyangiaceae bacterium (assembly GCA_050298815.1). GTDB lineage: Bacteria > Myxococcota_A > Polyangia > Polyangiales > Polyangiaceae > SZUA-265. The sequence goes on along the minus strand of JBNKUV010000098.1, from coordinate 60,154 downwards.
GCGTCAGTGTGAACTTTCTCGCCAGAGATCCCAACAGCGGCGATCTGTGGGCGGCGCTCGGCTTCGGACACTGGGGCGCGAAGATCTCTCGTTCGACGGATGGCGGCGCCACCTGGAACGACGCGTCGCAAATCAAGTATCCAGAGGGCGCGCGCTACCTGGCGCCACCTGATCCCGGCGAGGAAAGCGACGAAGAGGCTCAACGCTTCACTCTACGAACGGCGACCTTGCTCAAGTTGTGGGTGATCGGCTTCGGTCAGCCTGGTCGCATTTACGTCGGCACCATCCCCGGCGGCTTGTTCGTCAGCGACGATAACGGTGAGAGCTTCGAACTGAACCGTCCCTTGTGGAATCACGAGAGCCGCGGTGGGGATCTATTCGCCAGCGAGGGCAACGGGAAGACCCACTGGTTCGGAACTCCGGCCTCGGAAGGTGGCGAATTCGCCGCGGGGATCCACTCCATCGACGTTGACCCACGAGATCCCAATCGACTGCGAATTGGCATTTCTACAGCGGGAGTCCTGGAGAGCACCGATGGGGGCCAGAGTTGGCAGGGCAGAAATCAAGGCATGACCAACGATTACTTGCCTGATCCCCACGCTGAGTGGGGGCACGATGCGCACTTCATTCAGTGTTGCCCAGGCGCCCCAGATCACGTCTGGCAGCAGAATCACTGCGGCGTCTTCTACAGCGCCGATGGCAGTGCCACCTGGAAGAAGGTGAGCCAACCCGAACAAGGTGTGCATTTTGGGTTTCCCATTGCCGCCGATGACCGCGACGGACGCACGGCGTGGGTCGTCCCGGGTATCTCGGACCAACAGCGCATGACCATCGGCGGCGGACTGTTCGTCGCCCGCACCGAAGATGGCGGCGAGTCCTGGCAACAGCTACGCAAGGGACTGCCACAAGACAACGCCTACGACGTGGTGTACCGACACTCGCTGTCGGTCAGTGGGGACCGCGTAGCCTTCGGCAGCACCACTGGCAACCTCTACCTCAGCGAGGACCGGGGCGAGAGCTGGGTCACGGTCGCCAACAATCTTCCGCCCATCTACAGCGTGAGATTCGGCTAAGGACCCGATCCGAAATAAGCTGAGGGCCACATCAGCCAATCGATGCGGCCCTCGTTCACTAGAGAGTCGTTCTCAGACGTCAATCAGTCGCTGTGAACGACGAAACCGACCACGGATTGGAACCAAGCGCCGTCGGTCTCCCCATCACTGTCGAAGTAAATGTCCTCGCTACCCATCTCGTAGCGATTGTCCCAACGGATCACGAGCATCTGCGAATCCGGGATCGGCTTGAAGTCGAGCGTGCCGGTGATTGTCGTGACGGTCACGTCTTCGGCGGCCATGCCCATGTCATCCACGGCTCCGTAGAGCTCGTTGTCGCTGTCGCTCAAGAACTCCAAACGCCCCGCGATGCCGAAGGAGTCCGACAAAGCGTAACCTGCCGCGGCGCTCACGCCCCAAAATGACGTCGAGTCACGATCCGAGTGACTGTCCTGATTGAAGTCGGCATTGAACACCAGAGTCAGCGGGCTCAAGTCGACAGTTGCGACGACGTCGAAGAACATGTTGAAGCCGTCCGCATCTTCTTCCGGACCAAGCAAGCCACCGACCGCAAGCCCGAGGGGGCCGCCGCTGTAGGTGAACTGAGCACCGAAGCTGGGCAGGAAGACGGGGTCGTCTTCTGGTGTCACCCCATCGTCGTCGAGTCGTACTTCCCCGACTTCCGTGATGGTGTTGGCTCCGTTGACGACCAAGAACTTCAACCCCATCGCATCGTTCAAGGTCAGCCCCGCGCGAAGGCCCGTGTGCCAGAACGGCTGCATTGCGTAGTAGAGACCACCGCGCGTGTAGTTCAAGTTCAGCCAACTCTCGGCCACCTCAGCGCCGTAAATGGTTCCGAACTGGCCCACGTCCAGTGTCAGCGAGTCGGTGGCGTTCCAGGTGACGAAGGCTTGGGTGATGTTGTCGATACCGAACGGGCCACCAGTGTCACCGCCATAGTAGATGGGGACCGAGGGCCCAGCGCGCAGGCTGATTGTGGCCCCGGCAGCGCCGCCGTCGTAGACGATGTCCGCTCCGGCGAACGACAACGAGAAACCGTTTTCGTTGGCGAAACCGAAGTTGGAGGCATACGCGCGGTGATAGGGAACGTCGGTGCCCATGCGAGCCGTCTGCAGACCGAGATACGCGTCCACGAATGCCGACACGGTCACGGGACCACCAGCCGCCTTCTCCGCAGGCTCCTCCGCCGCCGGTTCCGGCTCGGGCTCTGGGGCAGGTTCCGGTTCCGGCTCCTCTGCCTCTTCTTCTTCCTCACCTCCTTCGGCGTCAGCGTCTGCATCTGCCGATGCGCCCTCCGAATCGGCCGACGCTTCGGCTTCGACGCCGAAACTCTGGGCGGCGGCGTGCTCCGGAAACGCCAGGGACACGGCCAGGATGGTTCCACAAGATACGGCAATTACTCTCATTTTGCTGAGTTTCCTTTCGGGTCGGCACGGGCATAGATCGTCATGTGTTTCCGCTGTGCTACACAGCCCGCACAATCTGCCAACCACAGTAACCCACTGGCCACATTCGCGTCGCACTGTCGTGTTCTGACGCACATGGCGGGACACGTTGACGCACCCCCTTGCGAAGCAGACCGACGACGCCTTCAAGGACCACTACAGCGTCGCCCGCCGCGTCACCGTCAGAGCGCCTGGCGTAAACCTTCGTCAGCGCCTGCTCTTCCGGCTGTCGAACACCCGGTCGCGGAGGACAGCGTGACGCAACGCAGCGCCTCAGCGCACGCAATTGCGCGCGCCGGCCACGCACTAGGCCGTCCGCGACGACGACGCATTCATCGTTCCGAGCCCGGTCGGCTCCGACCAAACGAGCCCCACCGTGGGCAGTCTGTAGATCGCCCCACAGCTGGGGCAAACAACGCATCGCGTCCGGTGCACACAGCGCGACGCCACGGAGTTGCATATGGCACACCCGATGCATCAGTTCTCCTTTGCCGCCGCGCATGGTGCACGGAGGTGCCTGAAAGCAGTGCTCGCGTCCGAAACTGCATTCGTCGCGAAACAACGGTGCCACGTCAGACCCTTAACCTGAGGTAATCTGCCTCACGGAGTTTCTTCGGACGCAAGAAATGCGGGAAAGGGATGTATCATGAACACACAAGCAGCCATCACCCAGAGCGCAAGAGTCGGCCGACTCATGTCGCAGCCGGTCAGTTTCATTCCCCCGGGGACGACGGTCGTCGATGCGTTGAACCAAGCTCGCACGCTCGGTGTTCACCATCTCCCCATCGGGGAGCCCCAGCAACCCCTGGGTGTCCTGTGCACCTGTGACCTTCGTGAGGCACCGCTCTCTGAAGAGATCGGCAACCTGTTGAATCGCCCTCCGGTGAGCATCGGGGTCGACGCATCAGTGCAACAGGCAGCCGATGTGATGCGCACCGAGGTGGTAGGTTCCCTACTGATACTGGACGGCGACAGCATCGTAGGTATTGTCACGCGATCCGATATCGTTCGTTCGTTGGGCACGCGCACGTCCCTTTCGGAGGTCATCTGCTTGTGCTGCGGGTCCGATCAACACCTCAAGCTCGACGAGCACGAGCAGCTGCTCTGCGTCGACTGCCGAGAGCGAGCGACGGAGCCCCACTCCTTTGAAGAAGGACGTGGCGGCTGAACACCGCTGTCAGAGTCTCAGGAAGCACCACCTGCGCTCTCATGTACGCTCGTGTGACCGAAGGGGCGCGGGAATAACCCGACCACTTTGCTGAGCCGCCGCCTGCAGCCCGGGGTACCTACGGACGGGAATGCAGGTGCTATGAAATCGATGCGATCGCGCGGCAGGACCGCGCCCTTGGCCGCAGTCGCCACATTACTGCTCGCGGCTTGCAGCAGCGCAGTCGGCAAGGACGACGAGGATCCTCTCGGCGCCGAACGAGCAGCGACTGACGGCGAAAGCGGTGGAACCACGGAAGCCCCAACGTCGGGTGGCCCAGACGAGCCGTCTAGCGGCACAGCTCAGGACGACCCCAACGGTCCAGCTTCCGATCCGGACGACCCGTCGCCCTCACAGGATCTGGGTGACGAGAGTGGACCGGGGGCATTGCCGGAAGGGACCGACCCAGGTGGTGTCGATATCACGTGTATGGCGAAGGAGCCCGGTGTGAGCCCGCTGATCAAGCTCTCCACCGTTCAGTACAGAAACACTGTGCGCGACCTGCTTGCCGCCTCAGGCATCGGCGACATCGTGCAAGACGTTGAGACGACCCTGAGTTCGATCCCTTCGGACACCCTGGTTGATTCTTTTCGTGGCCTCGATGCACGCGTCTCGATGGAGCACGTGCAGGGGTACCTCGACGTGGGCAGAGCTGTGGGAGATGCCTTAGCGTCCAGTCCGTCTGCTTTGGAGCAAGCCGCGGGCAGCTGCGCTCTTGAAGACTCCCTCTCTGACGGCTGTGCGCGAGACTTCCTCGCTGGCTTCTTGCCGCTAGTTTACAGACGCCCCGTCGATGACGATGACATCGACGAATACCTCGAGCTGAACGACGGCGGCCGCTCGCCGGCGGAAGCGATACGGGCCATGGTCGTCGTCGCCATGTCCTCGCCGCGTTTCGTCAACCACTTCGAGATCGACGGCACCGCATCTGCGACCAGCGCCGACCTGCTGCAGTTGACTTCGTTCGAGATCGCATCGCGCCTGTCCTACACCTTCTGGCAAACGATGCCAGATGAGGAACTCTTCAACACCGCCGGTGATGGATCGTTGGCCACCGAAGAAGGCTTCGAACGACAGCTGAAGCGCGTCTTCGACGACCCGAGAACCCGCCAGACACTGTGGCAGTTTTGGAACGAATGGATGAAGTTCGAGCGCTTCACGGGATTCGAAACCGCACGCCCCGCATTCGCAGCGCTGACGGAGGACACCAACCTCGGCGCCGAAGGACACGATTATTACGGGGACATGGTCCAAGAAATCCGCGATCTGACGGAGCTCTACACGTTCGAACGCGATGCAACGATTGAAGATCTTCTACTGACGAACGTCTCCGTCACCCAGTCCGACGACCTGGCGGCCCTCTACGGCGTCGAGGCCTACTCCGGCAGTGGACAATTCCCAACGCTGCCCGAAGACACGCGCGTGGGCTTGTTCCAGCGCGCGGCTCTGTTGGTCTCGAATCTGGAGCAAACGAACCCATTCCATCGCGGCGCGTTCATTCGCCGAGCGGTACTGTGCGACGACCTGCCAGAACCCGATCCGAACAGTCTACCTCCCGGCTCCCTCGATCCTCCGCCGGCAGATGAAGCGCAAACCACGCGGGAGCGCTTCGAGGCAAAAATAGAGGGCAATTCGCTGTGCGCAGGTTGCCACGGCGCCTTCAGCGACATCGGCTACGTGCTCGAGTCCTTCGACTCCCTGGGCCGCTACCGCGAGACTGAGCGGGTGTTTGACGAACAGACCGGCGAGCTCCTGGCGGAGCTACCCATCAACACATCTGCGGTGCCGCGGATCGGTCTCGACGACGACACGCCGGTCGGCGACGCTCGAGAACTCGCCAATCGCATGCTCGAAAGCCAGAAGGTGGAGGCGTGTTTGGCCAAGCACTACTTCGAGTACGCCGTACGACGTCCAGTGGAAGCCAATTCAGCCGATGCATGCACGGTTGTCGACTTGGCGTCATTGTTGAACACCGAGGATCAAGGCCTGCGAGCGGCGTTTCGTCGCATCGCCCAGTACGACTCGTTCTTCCAGCGAAAGGTTGGCCCGCGATGAATCCGAAACGACCCCCACGACGCTCCAGGCGTTTCTTCCTACGCGGAGCCGGAGGAGCCGCACTTGCTCTGCCGTTCTTGGAATCGCTCTTGCCGCGCGGTGCCTCAGCGCTGGAAGCTGCTGCACCCAAACGTTTCATCACGCTCAAGACCTTCAGTACCCAGCTGATCAAGAAATGGTACCCCACGTTTCAAGGCAACGGCTATGTGCTCAAGGACGAGGTGTATGGCGGCAGCAAGGCTGACGGCACGACGCTGCTGACGCAAACAATCGATTCGACTCCGTACACGTGGGCTCCACTGACGGATCTGCAGACGGATAGCGGCATTTCTGCGATTCTCGGTCCATCCCTGAACCCGTTCTTGGACAAGCTGACCTTGATCCGGGGATTGGACTTCCTGCCCTCCGTCAATCACAACTACGGCGGTCTGCTGGGGAACTTCTCGTCATGCACCAACGCGACGCCATGCGACGCCGATGGGCTGGCAAGTATCCCCACCATCGACCAGGTGATGGCCTACTCGACCAAGGTGTACGAAGGGACGCCCGCTCAGCGCTACCTCAACATCTCGCAGGGCGTCGTGGATTCGATGTCGTACACCGACTACGGACAGGCAGGCGGGCCTGTGGAACAGCTTCAAGCTCGCACCAACCCCCGCGATGCGTTCAACGACGTGTTCGGCGGCTTCGAAGCGCCCGATCCCGAAGGCGGTGATGCGGTTGGTCCCAATCCTGACGCATTGTTGGTCGATCGGGTGATCGAGCAGTACCGCGACTTGAGCAATAGCCCCCGTCTTTCGGCTGAGGACAGGCAGAAAGTCGAGCAGCACGTCAACCTGCTCGCCGAAATCGAGTCCAAACTCGGCGGTAGCTCGTCCGCATTGTCATGCACACCACCTCTCGAGCCCGAATCTTTGGAGAACAACTCAGGCACCGACCCGAGTGACATCGCCGCCAAGTGGGACCTCTTCCTGGACATCGTTGCCGCCGCGGTAGCCTGCGACCGCACACGCATCATCACCATCGGAGTGCACAAAGCCCTCGGCCCGGGTCCCGATCCTAGCGATCCGACACTTGTTGGACACTACCACTCAGAGGACGCGAGTGGCGGCACTTGGCATGGGCTCGCCCACGACTGGAGCAACGAAAATTCACGCCGGATGCTGGAAGGAATCAACGCGTGGGTCACTGAAAACGTCGTTGCCAAGCTGCTCGAGAAACTCGATGTGCCCGAGGTAGGTGGCAACACCATGCTCGACAACTCCCTGGTGTATTGGGGCAATGAGCTGGGCTTCAATCACATCGCGTACAGCGTTCCCTGTCTGTTGGCCGGTAGCGCTGGGGGTTACATAGAGACCGGTCGCTACCTCGACTATATCGATTGGGAGGGCCAGTCGTACTTCTCTCAGGAGGACGGCAACGTCATCAAGGGCATCCCTCACAACCGCTTCTTGGTCACGGCGATGCAAGCGATGGGGCTGACTCCTGCAGACTACGAGCGCGATGGTCAGGCAGGCTACGGCTCGACCAGTGTCAACGGTCGCGACCCCAACCTGTGGCCGACGGACTACGACCTTTCCCAGGTAGGCGAGGTCCTCCCGGGAATACGCGCTTGAGGCGCGGGACTAGGAACAGCTGTCGCAGACACCGCGTAGATGCACTTCCACGCCGTGATCACGAAGCGAGCGCGGGACCCCTCGACGCGGGATGTTGACCGTGACCTCGGGCAGGCAGCTCACATCGCCACACTCAGTGCAGATGAAGTGGGGATGAATGGCAGCATTGTGGGGCGCTGAATCCGCTCGATGAAAGCGCCACACTCGGTCTCCGAGCTCCACTTTGGTCGCCAGCCCGGCCCCCACGAGATCGACCAGGTTGCGATAGAGCGTCGCGCGGTCCCATGGCTGCCCGGCGAGGAGCTCCACCACCTCTGCGTGACTCATCGGGCGGGGCGCCCGTCGCAACTCCCGCAGCACCGACATTCGAGATGCTGTGGCTCTCAAACCGACGGAACGTAGTTCGTCTTTGAGCTCGGCGTTGCTCACTTCAATCACTATGGCTGGAGAATGGGGCAGCATCCGAGTGATTGCAACTGCGATTGCATTTGCAGTCGTGGCTCTAGGGCCTTCAGGCCCGCTCAGCCAGCGCTGGAACCGGATCTCACTTGGCCAGTTCTCTAGTCTCTTCGAGCAGTTGTTCCTGCGCCCGACGCTGTGCTTCCACCCCGCGAACTGCCTCCTTGGCGTCCTCAACGATCCGCGCAGGCGAGGCAAACGCCTCTTGCCCGACACCCGTCGCGCGACGCATCCAACCGAGGTAAGCCCCACCCGCGAGAGCGGCAAGCCCGAGGACGACAACTCCGCCGAAGACCAGCCGGCCCAAACCACCTCCCCGTCGTCCAACGATGAAGTAGAGCAGCGCGGCCCCAAACAACCCGGCGCCGACCCCCAAACCGAACGACGAAAGCTCGATGCCGCCGAATCCCACGTTTACCGGTTGCCCACCATCGTCAGCTTGCCCCGATGCGCCCACGACGTTGTACGAACCTTGCTTTGGCCGCGCCACAGCGCCTCCAAAGTCGATGCGCTCCACGTCGTCGCGCAACGTCGTCGGTACTTTGCTCAACGAGTCGACGATGACCAGCCGGCCATCGTCGGTCTCAAATCGGTAGAAGACCTGACCGCCGGCCTCGGCTCGGTCGGTCATGACCTACGGGGTCGCAGGGGGCATGGTGAAGATGTTGCCGCCGTGGCAAGCGCTGCAATCGATGGGATTGACCGCGTAGTACGGGGCCTCCAACGTTCCGGAAACGCCTGATGTGCAGCGACCTTCCGGTCCGTAGCACCACATCGCCCACGCGTTGTCTTCTGGAGCGTACTTGTACAGCACCGCTGCGCCAACGAGCGCGTCGGCTTCGTCATACATTTCTTTGACAGCCATGCTGCCTTGGGTGTGAGAAACACCACTTGGAGCACCGATGCCACCGTTGCCGGCCTCAATCGAATCCAGCAGGACTTGAGTTAGATAGACCTGCACGCGGTCGTGCGGGGAGACCCCAGACGATTCCTCACGGGGAGCCGCCGTTTCCGCAACCCAGCCGTCACCCTTGTACTCCTCGCCGGTGATGAAGGCGGTGATCGACTCCGAGGTTTCATCTGCTGGCAGCGCCACGTCTCCTGCAGCGGGCTGCATCCCGCCCATTCCGCCTGCCCCGTCAACCGGCATCATCCCTTCGGGTGAGGTCGGCGTCGGCGTCGGGGTGGGAGTCGGCGTCGGCGTGACTGCTGGCATTGGGGTTTCAGTCGTTCCGCCGGGCGCCGGCATGGTGGGAACGGGCGTCGGCATCGTCGGCTCCGTGTTCACCGTGTCGGTTGAATTCCCCGAGCCCCCGCTCTCTTCGCCACAACCCGATATCATCAAAGGAAGCGCTAGCGTAGTCAGCGCGCAAAACCGTAAGTAGGACATGCAGGCAAGTATGGTCGAGGCGGCCGGCATTGTCTTCCCGTTTTGACGCGGGTCTTCGTCAACGCCATTCGGTCGAGTGAATCTAGAGATCCGGAGGTCAGAGCGATCTCCAAGCTCGCTGGGTCATCGCGAACACTCCAGCGGCGCTCGCGCGGGTCAACCCCTGCCGTCATCAACGCCCAGATCGTTTTCCTCGCAGGTACCGACCCAGTACCCCGCGACCCCTGGCGTCGCGCACGCGGCACAAGCATTGCTGAAATCGACCACTTGATCGCACGGAGGCGCAAAGCACTGGATCGGAGTTTCCCAGTCACCACAAACGGGCTCCTGTTGTCCGAGGCAGAGGCTGACCAGCTCGGCCTGGTTGCAAGCGACAAATTCTTCAGGCTGTTCGGGCCCAGACTCAGTCTCCTCCAAATCCCTCGACGCAGGTCCCAGGTCTTGCTCGGCCGTGTCCGTCTCGAGCTCGTCGGATGGCTCGGCACTCACGTCGTCAAACCCCGCCACGCCGTCAGAGGCGCCGCCATCCGCCTCGGCGTCAACTGCGTCGTTCGCCCCAGCTGCCGCTTCATTCGGCGTGCCGTCATCCAGGCCCTCGCTCGATTCCTCGGGGACAGATCCCTCCGCCAAGGACGCTTCGGCGTCGGGCTCTTCCGCCTGCTCCCCCTCGGCGACGCTCGCGCTCTCCGCGTCTCCGCTGGTCTCAGTGTCTGCGGTCGCATCGCTCACGCCTTCTGGGGGCAGCTCGGGGGTTTCACTCTCGGCGGGAACCGACGATTCGGCTGGTACCAGGGATGTATCGTTATCGCTGTCTTGTGATGCACCTGCAGCCGAACCTTCCGAGCTGGATGTATCCGCCGCGAATGCCTGGCCCGCAAGATCCCCAGTCTCGGAGACGCCTGGCTCGTTCATGCGGGTTCCGAACGCCTCCCCACTACACCCAGCGGCAAGGGCTAAAACGGCCAGAAACATACCCGTGTGCGCAGCCATGCCCCGTCAGTAACCCGTACCACGTCGAACAGGCAAACAGGGCCTCAGGCCCCGATGATTGCTCCCCCACACACGCGCAGCACTTGCCCTGTGCACCCGTCAGAAGACGGAAGTGACAGAAAAGTGATGGCCTCCGCAACGTCGCTCGGGCTGCCCCCTTGGTTCAAAGAGCTGAGGCGACGCGCGGCTTCTCGTACGCCGACGGGCATCTTCGCCGTCATCTTGGTTTCGATGAGCCCAGGGGCGATGGCGTTGACGGTAATTCCGCGCTTGGCGAGGTGTCTGGACATCGCGCGTGTGTACCCAATCAAACCAGCCTTGGACGCAGCGTAGTTCGTTTGCCCTGGGTTACCAGCAATCCCACCGACGGAGGACAACACCACGATGCGCCCCTCGTCGTTCATTGCGCCCGCGTTCAGAACACCTTGGGTAGTGTTCATCGCCGCACGCAAGTTTATGTCGATGACCATGTCCCATGCCTCACGCGACATGCGCCTCAAGGTCTTGTCCCGCGTCACACCGGCATTGTGCACGATGATGTCGAGACCGCCCTTTTCCTCGGCCAGTTCGACGATGCGCTCAGTCGCGTCCCCGGCGGTAATATCGACAAGCAGGAGCGAGCCACCTAGTGCGCGGGCCAACTGACTGCCCTCGCTTTCCGAACCGGGCCGATCGAGCACGATGACGTGGGCTCCTTCCCGGGCTAGTGCGCGGGCGGTCGCCGCGCCGATGCCGCGGCTAGCACCCGTCACCAACGCTACTTTTTGAGCCAACGCTTGCCGAACTTCGACGCCGCGGTTTGCGCGCGCTAGCGTGCTGACACCGAGAGGCTGACCGGTGACGAAGGCTGAATGAGGGCTCAGAAAATAGCGCAGCGGCCCGACCAGGCGTGGCTCAGCGCCGCTATCTACCCGCAGCAAGTTCGCCGTCGTACCCCTTCTACCGAGTTCCTTCGAGAGGCTGCGCACGAACCCTTCGATGCTCGCCTGAGCCGCCGCTTCGATAGGCGAATCTGGGGTTGGTCGAGCTAGAACGACGACCCTGCCGTTCTTGTCCAAGACTTCGAGCCATGCGTGAAAAAAATCGTACAACCTGCCGACTTCTTCCGGTGAACTGATGGTGCTCGCGTCGTAAACGAGCGCTCTTGCCTTCATGCCCGAGACGGGCGTCGACGCGCGACTGACCGGCTCCGCCCAAGCTTCCGCAGCGCGCATGAACTGGGCTCCGTGCGCTTCTGAGCCTGTCCAAATCACGCGGCCCCCGGCGGGAGCGATCACCCCCGCCATTGCATCGAGAAGCGGTACTGCCGTCGCGTCGGCGGCGCTCGTCCCAACGACTACCGTCTCATCCGGCAGTACTCGCTCGGACCACGGCGCCCCGGACCGACGCAAGACCGGAGGCATCGGGACCGGCAGGCCCAGGCTCCGCACGACATTTCGCGCACTCGGGTTCTTGCTCAACTCCAACAGGTAATCCATTCATCACTCCCTAGGGTTTCGGGCCCAACGTGTACTTGCCTACCATGTACGCCGCCCCGCCTGGGGCGTCCCCAACGAGCACTTGGTCGTGCCCGTCGACATAGACGCCCACATCCAGAGGCAGCACCAGGGGGCGAGTGAAATCTGCCGAAAGCGAACGGATTCTCTGGACGTCGCCACTCAACAGCCCGCGGGCGAGTGCCTCGTGCGCACGAGCAAACACGCCAAAGCCATGGAGAATGACTCCACGAAAACCGACAGCGCGAGCGTAGGGGCGCAGCCAATGAATGGGATTGAAGTCTCCTGTGAGCTTTGCAAAGTCGGCCCCGGCGGAGGACGATAGGCGTGCGCGCTCAATTTCGCGTGCCTTGGATGGAACCCGCGGTTTTTCTCTCTTCGGTCCTCCCCCCGACGCGCGCTGCAAGGGGATGAGGACGCGAAGATCAGCGACAATCAGCTCCGAACCTCCCACGGCGCGCGTGCCAACGCGAATCGTGAGCTTGGCCCGCCGCTCGTTTTCATCGATCTCGACCACTTGCGCAGTTGCCTCGAGAGGAGTCCCACGAGGTAACACGTCTGACACGCGTAGTTCGCATCCCGCATTGATCACCTTGGTCGGCGGATAAGGCAAGGTTGATGCCACCTCCAGCATCAGGGGAAGGGACCACTGACAGAACAGCGGGGCAGGCACGACTCCGCGGTAAGCCGCGGGGTTCCCACCCGAAAAGCGAACAAAGTCGTCGATGAGAGCCGATGAGGGTGCGACGACTCGCCGCGCCAGCACTGGACCGGGGGTCGTCACCTGACCCACTGCCCGTTTATTTGAAACAAGCAGCTGCCCCAAGGCGACAACACCTCTGCGTTGGGAAAAAATGTGGCGGTTGTAGCTAGCCATGCGGAATCACAAAGCTCCGTCGCCTGCTCGCGTGACGAGGTGGGCGCGGCGCAGCAACGGCAGAGCGTTTGCATGGTCGCGGGGGAAGATCGACATCAGGATTGCGCTCGAGGGGACAAGGCTCCAATATTGCAGAGCGATTGTTCGCATCACCCCGGACGGTGTCCAGACGTTTCGTATTCCTCTTGGTAACGGCAAGCGCTCGCACGGGTGTTCACTCCAAGTCGAATGGGTTATCGGAGGAACCCGCCGACACCGCCCTGCGTCGCGAAGCGAGTGTTGATCGATTTGTGCAGATCACCTCTGGCGTGTTCAAGAGGAACGTGTGATACTGCCTCCTTTGGAGGAGGTTGCCAATGAGGTCTCTCAAGGAGGGGATCGAGGCCGGCAGTGCCAGCTCTCGTCCCGCACCAGGCCGCCGCATGGCGGTAAAAGCGCGGAGCTTCATGACGGAAGACGTCGTGGTGCTGCGAGAAAATCAAACCCTTTCCGAAGCACTCAGCGTGTTGGTAAACAAAAAGCTCAGTGGTGCGCCGGTGCTCGATGATCACGGTAAACTCGTGGGCATCATTTCGGAATTCGACTGCATGAAGGTCGTAGTCGCCAGTTCGTTCCATCAGGAGGGGCGTCCAGGTGAACGGCCAGTGAAGGAACTGATGACGCGTGACTTGCACGGCGTCAGTCCGGACACGGATCTGTACACGATCGCTCACATCTTCATCGCTCACCGCATCCGCCGCGTTCCTGTCGTCGAGCACGGGGAACTCGTGGGTATCGTGAGTCGACGGGATGTGCTGCGTGTCATGAACGACCTCGTCAACTAGGTTGGATTGTTCGGGGGCGGCAAGCACCATCGACTCGTCGGCGGTTTGCTGCAAAACGGCGCGCTCGAACGATTCATGACGTGTGGCGCGAAGACCTAGCTTCGTCGGCTGCCGGGCGTGGATCCGGGGCTTGACGGCGCTGGTCGTACCGCGGCAATAGAGGCCAGTGATCGGTCCCCGTAGATTTCTTGGCGGTCGCACCGCCGAGGATTTTCTGGCCAACTATTGGCAAAAGTGTCCCTTGTTGATCCGCCAAGGTGTGGTCGAATACCGCTCGCCCATCGACGCCCAGGCATTGCTCGGACTGGCCTGTGAAGCGGAGATCGAGTCGCGCTTGGTGGAGCTGTGTTCTAATACTTGGCGGCTTACCCCAGGGCCGCTCGACGAGGACGGGCTCTCGAGGTTGGGGGATCGGGACTGGACGGTGCTCGTTTCGGACCTGGAAGAGCACATTCCGACGACCCAGGCACTGTTGGCGGAACTGGACTTCCTGCCGAGCTGGCGCGTGGACGACATCATGGCGAGCTATGCCGTAGTCGGAGGCTCCGTCGGACCCCACTTCGATTCTTACGACGTATTCTTGGTCCAGGTGGAGGGGAAGCGACGATGGCAGATCAGTGAGAACTTCGATGGGGCAAGCCTTCGAACAGACACTGATCTGAGCATTCTTTCCGAGTTTCACGCTGAGCAGGAGTGGGAGCTCGAACCGGGAGACATTCTCTACTTGCCGCCGAGGGTTGCCCACTACGGAGTCGCCACGAGCCCGTGCATGACCTTCTCGTTGGGGTGCCGGGCGCCAAGTTCGAGCGAACTGCTGATTCAAGTCGCCAGCGACTTCGTCGAGCAGGCAAGCAGCCGCCAAGTCTACGCCGACCGGGAACTAGTGATGCCTCAACACCGCCACAAGCTCGGGGCAGATGCCATCGGGCGGGCCCGTACAGCGTTGTTGCCAGCGTTTTCCCCGACGGACGAACAACTCACGCGCAGTTTCGCTAAGCTCGTGACACGGCCCAAAGCGCTGTTCGCTTCCGAGTTCGACGCGGACGAGCTCTCTGACGCCGAGGTCGACGAAGCGCTCGCTACCAATGGTCTGCTGCGTAGACGCAAGGGCAGTCGCTGGCTCTACGCGCCGCTCAGAGGACGCGTGTACCTATACGTCAACGAGCGCGAGTTCGATTGCGGCGTTGACGAATCGTTTGCTGAGCAGTTGTGTCGGCAGCCAGCGCCAGAGGCGCCTGTTTGGCGGGCGTGGATGCAGAACGAGGTCCGCAAAGCTGTGCTTCGGGACCTCGTTCGTTGGGGCCTCTACGTTCCCCAAGAAGAAGCATTCGACTCAGGGCAGTGAGGCGTTGAGCGGATCGTAGGCCGAGCCGCCTGACTTCACCGCCGACGCGCTGCCGCTCTCCTTCTTCTTCTTCTTAGGCTTCCAGTTGGCTTTCTGGACCTTCGCCGGCGTCTTGGATTCAGCCTCTTCCTTCTGTCCAGCGAGAGCCTGCTCCATCTTCTCGCGCATCTCTTTTTCCTGCTCCGCTTCCTTCTCGAACGCCTTCTTCTCGGCGGCCGATACTTCGTACCCAGCCTTCCCAAGCTCCAACGGAGCGTTGGGATCTGCTTTCTGCGGCGGGATGTACGCGCCGTCCTCGACCGGGGCGGCTGCTGCAGCAGCCGCTGGAGCTCCGGCGTTTTCTTCCGCCCCACCTCCGCCCATGTTGGCGAGCGTGATTCCACCGCCGGCCAGGACCACAGCGGCCGCCGCGATCCAAGGCAGCTTGGACTTGCGCTTGCCGAAGCTGGCATCGTCCGCCAAGTCCAAACCATCCAAATTCATGGCTACTGGCGCCGTGCTAACAGGCGAAGACGGCATGCCGGCGGCGGGTATGCTGCCAAACGCCGCTGGCGCCTGCGAAATCCCTGGCGGCTGCGGTGCGACAGGCGGACCAGCAGAAACACCTGCCGGAGGAAACGACTGAGCGACGGGCGCCGTCCCTGGTGCCCAAGCCTGGGGCTGCTGGGCGTTGGCGACAGGGGCCGCGAACTGCGGTCCGGCGGGCGCCTGGGCTGCGACCTGGGGTTGTGCCACTGGCGCCTGCTGAACCGGTTGAGTTGGCTCCGCGACAGCCGCGGGAGCCTCCGCCTGTTCTGCTTCGTCGTCGTCACCGGCAATTTCGGATAGTGGTGCCCACTCTTCCATGCCGTCTGTCCACACGAGGGTCTGTTCGGTGATAGTGCCAGCCTGGTACGCAGCATCCAGCTGCTCCAGCGTCATCGCTTGAACGTTGTTCGGCGCGATGGCCACCTGCCAGGTCTCGGTCTCAGCTGTGGGATCTTGCGACATGCTCGTAGGTCTCCTTCAGTGTTGGCCGGAAGCGTAAACTCACTTTCTGCCCCGCGCACACCGAGTTTCCTCGCTATTTGCTTTTTGTCCGAGTCTCAATCAGCGAGATGTGCTGGGACGACACAAAAGACGAAGCGCTTGTATTTTTCTTTCGTCAGCGCTCACCCGACGCGTTGCGGGAAGTGGACAAAAGCCGAGAACTACAGAGAAAACTGAATTCGAGACGAATAGTCGTCTTGCTCGTCCCGAGCATAGGAGTTTCGCCCCACTTTGTTCCCTCGACCGCGCCGAGCGAGCCATCGGTACGCTCCCCGAAACCGAACGCGCTCAAGCACGTGCGAAGTGAGCCAGGGTTTCGACATGCTCGGTCAAGGGGAAAAGGTCGAACACCCGAAACTCGAGACAGCGAAACCCGGCGTCAACGAGCGCTGCTGAGTCCCTTTCGAACGAAGCCAACCCGCAACTCACATAGGTCACACTACGCGGAGAGCTGTTCACTAGAGACTGCAACACTCGTTCGTGCAACCCTCGACGAGGAGGATCGACGATGACCTGCGCCTCGTTCAGGGAGACGCCGCTGACAACCTCTTCAGCGGGCCCTTCGAGGACCTTGGCCCGACCTCTTGCGCCCGAGTCCAGGTGCTGTATGCCCAGCTGCAAGCCAGCCAAGGAGTCATGGGAAACTTCGTTGAAGAACACGCGATGACCTGCTTTGAGCAAGCCTAGACCGATGGCCCCGACCCCGGCGTAGAGTTCCACGATCGGATGGCCAGGCTGGACCCACGAGACAACCCGGGCGACGATCTCATCGGCCAAGTTCAAGTTCGCCTGACCAAAAGCCCCTGGGGGAAAGAAGATTTGCGCGCCACCGATTGATTCTTGCACCGCTGAATCGCCGCAGATGTGCTCCCAGTGCGGTCCGAGGATGTGGTTGGCTGGTTCTGGTTGCCCATTGAACCACAGGCTGTGCAGGCGCCCTTGCAGCCGACGTTTCAGATCGTCGAACAAATCGCTCAAGCCGAGAGATGTCTGACAATTGCCGACGATCACCACCTGCGCGCTGGCCGTGGAACGCTCCACCACCACCTGGAGGTAGCGCACCACGCCGACGTGGGCATCCTCTTGATATACAGTGGTCGAAGTGCTCGAAATGGCTGCGCGAACGGCCTCAGCAACTTCGTTGACCAAGGGGTGGTGCACGGCGCACTGTCGGACATCGACGACTCGGTGCGTCCCTCGTTCGAAAATACCGATGAGCGGACGGCGAGTGCTCCCACGGACGGCCAGGCGCGAGCGCCCCCGATAACCAGCAACCGCCCCTTCGTGGGTCGGCGGCAAGTCGACGCCTAGTCGTTCCGCACACCGCTGCAAGCGGCGTTCGGTCTCGAGAGACAGCCCGCGCTCGCCCCACCGCGGGCAGCCGGGACAAGGGGGCCGATGGGGGCATTCCGAAGGCAGGGCGTCGGCGGTTGTAGACACATTGCGAGCCTAGCAAGCCGCGCGGGAGATCTCTCGCCCAACCCTCGGGGACGGTGCAGGCCAGACTTTCAGCGGCGCCGCCGGCGGTACATCACTCCGAAGGCCAGCAGCAAGACGGCCGACAACGTGCCTCCGCGCTGAGCCCCGATCCCAGAAACGCTACACGCGCTTTCCGCCTCGAGCGCCGATGGCTGATCGCCTTCGCAGCTGCCCGCGCATTCGGGAGCCGTGTCCTCATCGAGTTCGGGCGCCAGCTCGATCATTTCGACCTCGTCGAGCGAAGCGCTGTCCACCGCTAGTTCGGAAGCCGGCAGCTCGCTGGTGCCATCTGTCCAGAAGGGCGGATCGTACCCCCCGGTTTCGGCAGCCTGCAGCGCGACGTCGATGATGAAGTCCCCCCAAGCGGCAACGTCGCCATAAACGGCCGCGTCACACGACGCTGGTCCCCGCGATGCGACACCAATCACGCGCCCCTCGTCGTCCAGAGCCGGGCCACCAGAGTCTCCTTGGCAGACGTTGGCATCGTCACTGAGCCACTCGCGCTCCATGAGGACGGGAGCCGTCGCAAAGGCGTTGCAGCTCTCGCCAGTGCAAACGACAGAACGTTCGTCAGTGCGCATCCGCACGCCCGATGGCGACGCGGGGGACACGCCTGTCAACCCATAGCCTGCTGCGGAAAACTGCTCCCGCGCTCGCGCTTCCAGGTCGACGCGTGGCACGAGCGGAGTCGCCTCCGCGGCATCGAAAGTCCGCTCCAGTTCGATGAGCGCCACGTCGAAGCCGCATAGATCCCTACCGCCCGGCGCAACAAAGACGCGCCGACCTCGAACATAGCTGGGGTCGTCGGGTGTGTTTGGCCGCTCCGTGCGCGGACTGACCCAGAGTTCGTTGGCTTCTCGCGTGGCGTTGAAGTCTGATTCGCCACAAACGACGCCCCCCGGATCGTCCCAGCCGATCTCGGTCACGCAGTGACGAGCCGTCAGGACCAAATTGGGGGCGATCAGGGCGCCGCTGCAATGACCGGCAAATATGTTGCGCCCTAGGGAAACCGCCAACCCCACGACGCCGGACGTGGCGTCGTCAACGTATCCATCGAGGATAGGCTGTTGCGAGGTACCGGTCTCTGGCGCGACGGCAGCGCTGCACCCGAGCGCAAGGATACACCCCGTCGCCAGCGAGCCGACAGCCAACGCCCTGCCCCGCACCCTCTGGTCGACGTTGGCGGGCCTGTGTCTCGAATCCACCGAATCGCACTTGGAACGCACGCCACGCCGCGATCGCAACATATCCTCAATCGTAGGGTCAATCCGGGACCGTGCCCAGCGCGTCGCGCAACTTTCTCGGTCTCCCGAGGAGTCCACCATGGCCGCCCGCAGAGTGCGGCATGGCTGCGTTCTCTGTCCTGGGGAATTGTGTCGCAATTCTGGTCGTTTCCACCCCTCCCCACGCCCCTCCCTACCCCGCCGGTCAATCGAAAGCAGCGCGATTATTCCAGTGTGTGCGTCTGCGCCGGCATGTATGTTCCCCGCCACAATGGCCGACCTTCTCTCCGAGCTGACTTGGCGTGGATTGGTGCACCAGTCCACCGATCTCGATGCCTTGAAGCAACACCTAGCAGCGCCGCGGCGCGTGTACGCAGGGTTCGATCCGACCGCAGATTCGCTGACAATCGGCAACCTGGTACCCATCATGCTGCTCGTACACTTCCAGCGCGCCGGGCACGCGCCAGTACCCCTGCTCGGAGGAGGCACGGGGTTGATTGGAGATCCGTCAGGCAAGAGCGCGGAGCGCCAACTGCTCGACGACACGATGATCGCAAACAACGTCTCCCGAATCCGCCCCATCTTCGAGCGTGCGCTCTCCTTCGAGGGACCCACCGCTGCGAAGCTCGTCGACAACGGCGATTGGATCACCAAGTTGAGTTTCGTCGAGGTGCTTCGCGACATCGGCAAGCACTTCGCCGTCAACATGATGATCCAAAAAGACAGCGTGCGCGAGCGTCTGAACAACCGCGAGCAGGGGATCAGCTACACGGAGTTCAGCTACATCATCTTGCAGGCGTATGACTTCTACCACCTGCAGAAGAGCGAAGATGTGACCGTGCAAATTGGGGGCTCGGACCAGTGGGGGAACATCGTCGCCGGGGTGGACCTCGTACGACGCCTTCAACAGGTCGAAGTCTTTGGTCTGACAGCCCCACTGATTACGAAGGCGGATGGAGGTAAGTTCGGCAAGACGGAAAGCGGCGCCATCTGGCTCACGTCTGACCGCACGTCGCCGTACGCGTACTTCCAGTTTTGGCTCAACACGGCCGACGACGACGTCGAGAAGTTCCTCAAGGTGTACACCCTGCTCGGGCAGGACGAGATCAAGGAGTTGTTGACAGCACACGCTGCTGACCCGTCCAAGCGACTGGCGCAGCGAAGACTCGCCGAAGAGGCCACGCGATTCTTGCACGGCGCGGACGGGCTCGATCGAGCCCTGGCCGCAACATCCGCCCTGTTTTCAGGGGATGTGAAGCACCTGGATGAAGGAACACTCAACGACGCCTTTGCAGCGGCACCTTCCAGCGAGCATCGTCTGTCGGAGCTGGAGGGTGACGGGCTCTCGTTGGTGGACCTTCTGCCTCTGACGACTCTTGCCAAGAGCAAACGTGAAGCACGCGAGTTTCTGACCAATGGTGCGATCAGCTTCAACGGCGACAAGGCGAGCGTGGAACAGAAGCTGACACCTGCCGACTTGCTACACGGCAAGGTCGGCCTGTTACGCCGCGGGCGCAAAGCCTGGCACATTACGCGCTGGGGTTGACCCGCGACGGCAACGCGTCTTCGCGGCCGAACAAGAGCAGGCAGATCCCGGCCACAAGCGCCAACAGCAGCGTGGTGCTCAAGCTCCCAACCACAGAGACGGCAAGCGCCAGCTCCGAGTTGACACCGTACATGCCGAGCAAGGCCACATGGACGAATTGATGCGGGCCCAGACCAGCAGGACCCGCGGGAACGCCCATGCCCAGCGCTGTGGCGCAAGTCAGCAGCAAAGCAACGGGTAGCCCCAGGTGAACATCAAAACAAACCAACAAAGCGCTGACGGCAAGAACCTCGAAGAACCATCCAACCCCCGTCAGTACGCCCCACCAGAGGAGGCCTCGGCGATCACGCACCGCATCCAAACCGTCTACGAAGGATTCGGCGTGCTCGGCGATGGGAGCCGGCAAGCGACCGCAAATGGCACGTGCGAGCGCGCGCCCGAACAGAACGATAAGGAGTACCCCGACGGCGGACAGACTCACCGTCAACCCCGCTCCTTCCAACCACGGCGGCAAAGGCACCAACAGCGTCGCGGCCAGCAGCCCGCCACAAATGATCAAGAGGTCGAGCAATCGCTCCAGGCCGACAGTGGCAGCCAACTTGAGGACAGACGCCTCATTGTGCCGGCGGAGCAAGCCGATGCGCACGGCCTCCCCGCCTCGAAACGGCAAGATCTGGGTGAACAAGCCACCCATGAACGTCGAGCCAATGGCGTAGACCGGCACCCGGCCGAGGGCCGCTTTGAGCACCGCTCGATAGCGCGACGCGCGCAGCAACAGCGAGATAGTTCGAAGCAAGAGACCCAGCAGCAGCCAGGGCACATTCACCTGGACTAGCAAGTCCGGTAGTAGGGACAAGTCCGTTCGCCACAACACCCAGCCCATCGCCGCCACGGTGACGACGATCGCCAAGCTCACTCGCAAGCGCTTGGTGCGGCGCCGGCGACCTCCGGTTTGCTCGGTGTGCATGCTACGTCGCGATCAAGCGGTGCGCCGGTTGGGCTGTCGGAGTTCCGACAGATACTCGAAGCCATCCTCGCTCGTCACGATGAAAGGGCAGTCAATCCCGACGCGGTACAGCTCACCTATGGGGTCTTCCACCTCCGGCAAGCCGAGCTCTTTGACGATGAAGGCTCTAGCTTCGGGTATGGCGCCGATGTCGGCTACAACTTCGCGCTCCAAACGTTCGGCGCTGGAGCGCATTTGACTCAGACCAGCTCCGCCAGCTTCCACGAGCAGCTCTCGGAAGTACGGCAATTCCACGATCATACGGATTGCGGCAGGCAGTGATGTGGCCAACACCCGGCTCACGCCCCGCGTTTCAACGTGGAGCACGTAAGCTTCCACGCTGGATTGAGCCCAAAGATACTCGCCGCCAGTGGCGTCACAGCCGAAGACCGTGGCCGTAGCTCCCGCAACACGGACGCCGTTGGGGGCGCGGAGTTCCCTCACGGGCTCGAAGTCGAAGGTGTACATCAGGACATCCGCCACCTCTCGGAGGGCGTGTTGAAACCCGTCGCTCGGATGTCCCATCCACGGGAAGCTAGTCCGCTCGTTCTGCCCTGGCAACGACAGAGCGCATCCATGGTCGGTATCCGCACGCTCTCCCCAGCGAGCGCGCCCAAAAGGATCGATGTTGGCCCAACTGTGAAAATGCTGATGAAAAAAGCCACCATCGCGGCAAGCACGCACGAGCGACCCGAGGCAGACGTCTGCCTGGGACGACGTCTAGAGTACGGGTGGCCACGAGCCGCTCGACGCAAACCCACCGGGTGCTGGCCGCAACGAGCGGCGCGAACGGCGAAGGTAGGCCACAATGAGTGGATGCTCCCCCTCGACGTTTTTTTTGATGACCTGTGGACAGACTTCGTTCGCATCGCCCCGGCGGCGGCAAAGATTAAAACAGCATTCGAAGAGCGCGGCGAGACCGTCCA
The DNA here is from genome assembly GCA_050298815.1 of Polyangiaceae bacterium. Lineage (GTDB taxonomy): Bacteria > Myxococcota_A > Polyangia > Polyangiales > Polyangiaceae > SZUA-265. Next base: position 38,168 of record JBNKUV010000098.1, on the reverse strand, counting down.
CAACGATCACGTCGCATTCCGCACTTTCGACCGCGGCCCACTCGCTCTCGAGCAGATGGAGCCGCTGATACTCGGCCTTGGCTACGAACTCCTCGATGAGTACCACTTCGAAGACAAGAAGCTCCGAGCCCGCGCGTACCTGCGCCCAGGGGCCCCGCGCATCTTCCTCAGCGAATTGCTCGTCTCCGAGCGAAGCGACTTCGCGAGGGAGCTGATAGACGAGTGCTTGCGGCAGGTACCCCCAGAAGCTTCCGCCCACGCGAAGGTGTTCTGTGCGGGCCGGCTCTGGGCGCCAATTCGTCATCGGGACTACCAGCGGCTTGCCGAAGAAAGCGAGTATGCGGCCTGGCTTTGCGCCCTCGGCTTGCATGCCAACCACTTCACCGTCAGCGTCAACGACCTCGTCCGCTTCGACAGCATCGGCTCTGTCCTCGACTTCGTCGAGGACAGTGGGTACGCGATCAACGAATCCGGCGGTCGAATCAAGGGCTCGCCGGAAGTGGCGCTAGAACAAGGCTCGACGATGGCCGACCGCATGCCCACCCAGTTCGCTGAAGGCGAGTTCACCATCCCCACGTGCTACTACGAGTTTGCCTTGCGATACAGAGACGCCAGCGGCCAACTCTACAACGGCTTCGTCACCAAGAGCGCCGACAAGATATTCGAGAGCACTCATCGATGAGGTAGCCCAGGGTTGGTTTCGTCGCCCGACATCCCTCGACCAACCCAACGAGCAGCTCCCCGACCACGGCCCGAGCGTCAGTCGAAGCCAATGAACCGAACGTTCTCGTCCAGAGGCGCCCGCGGTTGCCGGACCTCGTTTTCGACCGCGTGGGGCAACTCGTAGCCGAACGCCACGCCGCACAGGACACGTAGGTCACTCGGGATTTCGAGCTCTTCTTTGACCAGACTCTCGTAGCATCGAATGGACGCCTGGGCGCAACTCGAAATCCCGCGAGAGCTCAGCGCGAGCAAGAACGTTTGCAGGTAGGCGCCTACGTCCAGGGCTACCCCAACGCCGAAGTCCTGGTTCATGCACAAGACCGCAACGTGAGGCGCGCCGAAGAAGAGGAAGTTGCGTAGAGTCGCGTTGTGTCGTCCCTCCCTGTCCTGTCGAGTCACGCCAAGCTTGTCGTACAGCTCCACAGCGCAGGCGACCTGCCGCTTTCGATAAACGCCCTCGAACGCTGGGGTGGCGTTGACCTCCGCCGGGACGCCAGAGCTGGCGGCGCCATGCAGGCGTTGGCGCAGACGCTCACAGCGCTCGCCGCCCACCACGAACGTGCGCCACGGCTGGGCATTGCAGTTGGAGGGCGCCCAACCGGAGAGCTCCAAGACTTCGCGGAGTTCCCCCGAACTGACCGCGCGCGCCGGGTCGAATGCGCGCGCTGAGTGCCTTTGTCGAACGACTTGCTCAAAACTCGCCATTGCCTTGCTATAGCGCAGCCTGTAGGACCAGATGTAGCGAACGGCTGGCAAAGGGAAATACGCAGTGAAGGGAAAAGCGGGTCCGAAGATACTGCTTGGGGTCCTGATCGCAGTACCGCTCGGTATGCTTGCGCTAGCTCTGCTGGCCTGGTTCCGCCTGCCAGCCTTCGTGCTGAGCCGGGTGCAAGCCGAGGCCGCCACGCGGGGGGTGGAGCTAACACAGTGCGAACTGGAGCTGAACTGGGAGCACTTGGTCCTAAAGAACTGTGAGTTCTCCCTATCGCGGGCTCCGCAGGTCACAGGGACAGTCAAACAGGTGGATCTCTTCCTCGACGGCGTTCAGCCGAAGAAGGTCGAGGTGACGGGGGCCGGCGTCGTCGTCCACGGCATGCCTGAATTCGACGAGCTATTCGAGCAACAAAAGCCGTCACCGGACAGCCAGCTGCCGGTGGAAGTGACCGAAAGCAGACTGGAGTGGTTGGCCGTAGCCGGTGAGCCACCCCGCCTCACGCTGACTGATGTGCGCTATAGCGCTCCATCGGGCGCCATGTCGTCTAAGGTCACCATTTCGGATGTGTTGGGCGGCAGTCTGGAGCGTCAAGGCGATGTGGTGGCCGTCGAGCTTGCCCTATTGGAAAATCCCGCCGCGAAGGTGAGCGCCAGATTGCAGCAAGCAACTGCATTGGGCGAACTTCGTCTGGAGTTCGACAAAGTCCCGCTCTCGGAATTCGACAACCCGCTGATGCCCATACCCAAAGATCTGCAGCAGGTGCGGGCGAGCGCCAACGTCTATGCCCAAATCCCAATCGGACTGACGCCAACAACGCCCAAGGGCGATTTTCGGGTGACCTTCGAAGGGCTCAACTTCCCGGTTCCGCGGGAGTTGCAGGGTCTGCTGTACGGAACCCCCGTGGAACTGAATGGGAACTTCGTACTCGACCGCAGCTTCACCAAAGCAGAGTTGAGCAATATCGAGCTCTCCGTGGGCGCCTTGAACATGCGAGGCAAAGGGCGGGGCGAACTCGATGGCACCGCCATCGAGTTCGACACGAGCCTGAGCGGCAACCTATCATGCGCGGCGATCGTGCGTTCGGCGGCCGCCGCGCACGTCGACAGCGAACTGGCCAAGGTGGCTGGACGCATCGCACGCCTGGCCCTGAACGGTTCGGTCACGGTGTTTGCAATCGTCAAAGCGCGAACAGACGCGCTTGCCAACGCCCAAGTCATCAAGTCGGTGGGAGTTGGGTGTGGACTGAAACCCCTGCCGATCAAAGGCATCGAAGACTTGCCCGGGGAGCTGCTGAAGCGACTCCCCAAGCTGCCGGGTCTGCCGGATCCGGGCGATCTCCCCGACCGAAACGAACCGCCAAAGCTCGAGCTTCCCAAGCTCCCCGAACTTCCCAAACTGCCGTTTCCGCGTCGCGAGCTGCGAGATGACGGGGTCGCCACTCCCCCCGGTACCCCCAGCAGCCCCCCCCCCGAGTCGCCCTAGGCCAGCGTTCATTGCTGCACTTCGAAGCCGCCATAGCTCCCAGCGAAGTAGAGTAGCGGCAGGCCTTCGTTGACCACGACTCTCTGCACTTCGCCGATCACGAGCACGTGGTCGCCAGCCTGGTGTTGCGCGAACAGCCCGCACTCCAGCTGAGCCAAGGCTCCTGCGATGAGCCGACAACCGTTGGCCCCTTCGACATAGGCCTGATTGTCGAACCGATCGTCGTCGTTGCCGGCAGCGAACGTGTCCGACACGCGCCCCTGATTGGAGGCCAACACATTGATGGCGAACTGACCAGATGCCAGCGCTCTGGCAAGCGTGCGAGCATCGCTCGCCAGACAGACAGAGACCAACGGCGGTGACAAAGAGACGCTCGCAAACGACGACACCGTCATGCCGTGATGTACTTTGCCGTGTTGCGCGGTGACCACGCAGACGCCACTCGCCCATACTCGCAGCGCTCGCTTGAACTCAGCTTGTTCGACGGACATAGGGCCGGCTTATACGGGCTGGACGATGCCACCGCATTTCATTTCAGCCTCGTTGTTCAGGTGGTGTGTTGGGGCCTCGTACAGACTCGCACCGAATTGAGGCGTGCGCGCCATCGGTGCGAGCACGAAGTAGCGTTACAAGGCTATAGTAACAATCCAATGGCTTTGCGACAAATCCTCCCCGCCCTCATTGGGGTGTTGGCCCTCCAGTTCAGCTGCGCCTCCGCGCCGAAACAGACAAAGTCTCCAACCCAACGCTGCGCAGACGGCGACCTTTCCTCGTGTGAAGCCGCGTGCAAAGCGAGAGACTCCTTCGACGCGTGCGTCACGAGCGGCGTCGCTCTGATTCAGGGAGATGGAGTCAGGGGACAAGACGCACGACGTGGACAGGAGCTCCTGGAGCTAGCCTGCGCCGAGGAGCACCCGGAGGCGTGCGGACTGCTTGGGCAGATGTTGGTCGACGGCAAGCTAGGCAACGATGACCCGGTCCAGGCTTCCGTCAAACTGCGACAGGCCTGCTACGGTCATCACGCTCCCAGCTGCGCTGCGCTCGGAGTCATGACGAAGTACGGCCGAGGGATCTCCAAGGACGAGCAACGGGGGACGGAACTGCTTCGCAGCGCTTGCGCAGAAGGCGTGGGCAGCGCTTGCTACGAAGTCGCTGACAACTACCTATACGGCAAGTTCGTCAAGGTCGATCCCGAACGTGGCGTGCGCTACCTGTTGCAGGGATGCGAGGAGAAGGTCCCCGCGTCGTGCTATCGCTTGGGCTTGCTGCACATGAATGGCGAGTTCGTCGAACAAGACGACGAACGCGCATTCCAGCTATTCGAGGAAGGGTGTGGCGAGCGCAAGGACGCCAACGCTTGCGGCACACTCGGCGTGTTCTATCGAGTCGGTCGCTTCGTCGAGCAGGACGCGATGCGCGCGGCTGAGCTCTTCAAGGACGCCTGCGACAGAGGTCAGCCGTTTGCGTGCATCGAGTATACAAACATGATCATCGAGGGAGATGGCGTATATGTCGACTACCGGGAGGCGCGTGACATCCTCGAGAACAACTGTGTACCCGACAAGCCCGAGGTGTGCGAGGCGCTAGCGCGGCGCTACCAAGACAAGACCTTCCGAGATGTTGAGCAACGCCGTATCTCGGAGGTATTGGGTTTCGCATGCAACGGTGGTCAGGAGCTGGCGTGCCATGACTACGGCAGGCGACAGATCATTGGGCAGGGAACGGAACGCAAAGTGCACGAGGGCGCCTTCAACGTCGAGCGAGCATGTTCCGCAGGTGACGTCAAAGCGTGTGTCTACGCTGGCTATTTGCAGCTCACGGACAAAGCGGAGCACGCCGACCCAGCTGCTGGCCTTTCGATGCTGGAGGCTCACTGCGCGGACGGCGAAGCGCGTGCCTGCACATACCTTGCCGAACGGCTGGAGTTCGGTGAAACCAGTCGACGTTCCAATGAGAAGGCTCGCAGCATGTATATGGCCGCGTGCAAAGCGGGAGATAGCCGCGCTTGCGTGCGGGAGGCCGACTTGCTGTGGCACGGGCACGGAGTGGTACTGAATTACAAGCTGGCTCGTGTGAGCTATGAGCGGATGTGCAAGAAGGGGATAGCCGATGCCTGCGCACGTTTGGGCTACGCCAATCAGGCTGGCAAGGGCATCGCGCTGAGCTACGCGAAGGCTATCGACTGGTATGAAGAAGCGTGTGCGGCGGGATCCATGGAGGGTTGCGCGCACTTGGGCGCTTTGCTGCGCGACGGCACTGGGATTGAGCGTGACCTAGCTCGCGCCAAGGAGCTGCTCGAGCTCTCTTGCCACCACCACGATGCCTACGGCTGCCTCTATCTGGGCCAGATGTACCAGCAGGGCGCCGGCGTGACGAAGAGCAAAGCCAAAGCGCGTGAGTACTTGAAGTCCGCTTGCTCGGACTACTCGCGCGACGCCTGCTACGCACTAGCGCGCTGAACGGTCAGACTCATTTCTGCTGGCTCTTGAGGGGCCGATGACAGGGCGGTTACTCGCTTTCGGGGGAGGGCCCGATCAGCGTCGGCTGTGTCGTGTGGGTCCCGCGAAGCTGAGTTGCCAAGCTCCGACTTCCGTGGCCTCAGACGCACTTGGGAACTCCATGTCGCGTACGATCGACAACACGCAGTCGTGCAAGCCCGGACTGTCCAAAGACGAATCCACGATGTTAGCATTCGCGACACGGCCATCAGGACGGATCGTCCAGGATAAAGTCAGCACCCCTGCCCCCTCGGCGCTGCCGCTATATTGAACCGTGTGACAACCGCCGAACGAGCCGTAGCGTTCGAGCACCACTTTGGAAATGTGGTGCGATTGCAGGCCACCCACTGCAGGTCTGCGCTCGACATTCTCGTGAGCGTCCGACTCCTCCAACGTGGGACCACGACTCACTTCAACGCTTGGTGAGGTGCTCGCCAAGGGCACGGTCGATGCACAGGCAATGGCTTGAAATATCACGGATGCAGCGAACGCTTGCGGTGAGCTATCGCGCAGCCAAAGCCAAATCTCGCGTTGGGGCATGGAGGTGAAGTAACGGCCGAGCACGAGCGCGGGCAGCAAAGCGTCCTCGATAGAAAAATGCGTGGCAGGTACGACGCACGCGTCGCGTTACGGCACACAGCGCGCGCCCGACGGTCGCGCGACGGGTTACTTCGACTCGCGCCCAGACGAACCCAAAGCCGCATTCACGACCAGCTCGCTTGCCGTGCACTCGGTGGAATCTGCGCCCGATCGCTCCGGCACTTCCGCACTTCCCTCACCATCGGCGCTGCCCTCGCCGTCGACCACACAGGCGACGTCCGAGTAGACGCTCAGATCACCGAAGAGGTCGTCGGTTTCTTGGGAGAGATACAGTCCGATGCTCAAAGACAGGTCACCACTTTGAGGGAGCTCAACTTCCGAAACACCGAGCTCCTGCGTCTCATCGGCGGAGACCGTCAGTGTGCCGAACAGCTGCCCACTCATCAGCTCACCTGCGCGCCCCTGCGCTCCCACCACCGCGTCGTAAGTGCCCCGGAGACGACCATCGCTGCTCTGTAGGGTGACAGTTGCAGGGTATTCGATAGATTCCGCGCCGTCGGGTTGCACACCGACGCACATGCCGCCTCGAGGCTCAACGGCGACGCTCAGTTCCGCTGTGTCTCCGCTCCAGACCTGTGGTTGGGTCCAATACAACTCGATTGCGTCCAGCTGAGAAAACAGATCGTGGGCTGCGTCGCGCTCGAAGTGAGCCGGCTGCTGATCGGCGTCGATAGGAAGCCGCACCTCGTTGCTCGACCACCGAGCACATTGCTCACCTGCCGGCCACGCGACGAGCTCCCCCTCAGCCAGCCCCACCGTGATGCTCTCGCCATCCACTTCAGGGTCCCCCGCGGGCTCCGGCAGCTCCGCAACTTCCTGGGAAGTATCCGCCAGCCACGACACGCTCCCGATAATACCGTAGCGAGTGAACATACCCTCGATTCGCAGCGCGGAAAGACTTTGCCCATCGACCGATGGCTCGAACTCCAACTGTCCAGCAACATCATCAGCCGCGAGCAGATGAGAGAAACGCACCGTCGCGACCTCGGAGGCGCGAAGCGTGGTGGTGAAAGTCTCGTCCAACGTGCTGTCACTCGTGGCCACGGTCATTTCCACTTCGACCCCGAGCTCGGGCGGGCAGTCGCCTTCGGTTGGCGTCGCTGCTCCTTGGGCCGCGCCTCCTGCCGCGGGACCCGAGGAGTCGGAGGCCGCTTCGCCCTCTGGCGCGGGTAACCCTGCCAACTCCAGCGAGGGAGGCTCACCCTCGACCAGCCCTTCCCCGTCGGAAGCATCGAGTTCGGGGTTCTTGAAGTGGTGAGTTATCTTGCCGCCGACGTACCGCACCGTAATCGTGATCGCGTCGTCGCTCGGCGCTTCTGCCTCACCAGCCGAGCTCCACAGAAGGGTGCTCTCAGCGCTGGCCACACCGGCCAAGAGGGCGCTCGCCGAAAAGCCAAGCTCCGGGACTGTTTGCTCGGGGTCGTCGACCTCTTCCTCATCGTTGGTGCAGTCCCACGGAACCGCGGCGTCCTCCGCGGTAGCGATGGAAGCGATGTCATCGTCGGTGCCCTGTTCGCCGGAGAAATCGCCTGTCTGGCCCCCGAAACTTTGGGGACCATCGCTGCAGGCGACTGCAGCAAGGCAGGTGACGCCCAGCCGTAGCAGGACGATTCGATTGGGAGAGCTCATTGTTGGCGCGTGGTTTCCTCGGGCCTGGCGTCGGCCTCAGTAAACTATGTCCAGCTCCTACATCCGTGTCCAGCGCCGTTTTGCACATTTCGTGGCGGCATTGCGCCCAGTGATGTGCAAAAGTCCGATACGTGGACTACGACCAGGTGGCAGCAGACTTCCTCAAGGCCTTGCGCGGCAAGCGTTCCCAGGTCGCGTTCTGCCGCCGCCTCGGCTACCGAAGCAACGTTGTCTACACCTGGGAATCGAAGCGCGGATTCCCCACCGCCGCGAAGACTCTGCAGGCGGCACGCAAAGTAGGGATCGACCTGGAGGAGGCGATCACTCGTTTCTACCGCTACAAGAAGCCGCCGCCCTGGCTCGGCAAAATCGATTTGGCCTCGCGCGATGGTGTGGCGGAGCTGCTCACCGAACTCAAAGGCCACACCAGCATCGTGGACCTTGCCAACTACAGCGGCAAGAGCCGCTTTGCCATCGCTCGCTGGCTCAAGGGGGAGACGGAACCCAAGCTGCCGGAATTCTTTCTGTTGATTGAATGCACGTCCCTGCGCCTGATTGACTTCATTGAAACGTTGGTCGACCCCGCTCACGTCCCGTCAATCCGCGACAAGTGGCAGGCCATGGAGGTCGCACGGCGCCTCGCCTACGACGCCCCGTGGACACAAGCCGTCATGCGAGCGCTCGAATTGGATGAAGCCCAGCGCTTGGAGCGCATCGAGCCGGAGTGGATCGCCCACCGCGTCGGGGTCGCCGCCGAGGAGGTCGAACGTTGTTTGGGCTTGTTGGAGCAGACAGGGCAGATCAAGCGCGACGGCGAACGCTGGAGACTGGACAACGTCTCCACCCTCGACACGCGCAAGGATCCAGATGCAGCACGACGCTTGCGCGTTTGGTGGGGCAAGGTTGGACTCGACCGCGCCGCCGCTGGGCGACCGGGGCTCAAGTACAACCTGTTCAGCGTCTCAGCGAAGGACTTGGAGCGCCTGCGACAACTGGAGACGGCCTACTTGAACGAGATGCGCACCATCATCGCTCAGTCGGAGCCCATGGAGCGGATCGTGCTGGCGACGGTGCAACTGTTGGAGCTGGGCGACGAACCCACGGCTCAACCCAGTTAGAAGACGCCCGAGTACCCAACACCTGCTCCGGAAGGACTCAGCCCGACGCTCCACCCGGCGGCAACATCGTCGGGTTCATGGGCATCAGGCCACAGGAGCCACGTCGTCAACATCGCTGCAGTTGCCACAGACGCGGCAATGAAGCCAACCTTCGCGATGTCCCTGGCAGAACGCGCATCCTCGTCCGCGGCGCGCACCTCAGGACAGAGCGGGTCCTCCCCGCTGGACCCCGAGCACGCGCTAGCGTCACCAATGGACTCCAGCAAGCTATCCCGATCTTGTTGTCGGGAATCGGCCTCGAATGTAAATCCAACCCCAATGCCGAGAGCTGTGACCGCCAACAGCCCTTCTGTAGCCAGAACGATACCCCTGCCGACCCCGCCAGACGTGTCTTGCGTGGGCGCGGAGCGCGGCTGACTAGCAGATTCCTCGGGTTCGGGTACTTCATCCGGTGCGGCAGTCGCGCGATCGGGAACCAGCGCAATCCGGAGCTCGCGGCGGTCCTTCGCTAGCAGATTGATGGCCTGAGTGAACGGAACGTGACTCGGAGCAGCTACCTCGACGCGCCGAAGGCCGGGGTCGACTGGAATGAGCGTACCCAGCAGTTCGGGCGAAACCTTTTTTCCGTCCAGATACAACTGCGTATCCGCCGGCGCGTCGTCGACGAATAGGCTGAGTCGAGGCGTCTGTTCTTCTAGGTAGGCGATTGCGCCGGGCAACAGCGCTGCCACGTCGGGAGCTTCCACGCCGCCTTCGATGAGCTCAGCGGCGCGTCGGTAATCCACCAGAGCTTCGACCCAACGGTGCTGTTGCTCCTTGCAGAAGGCCAAGTGGAAACGCAGGCCAGGCGTCTCCAGAATCCCGATAGCGCGACGCAGTGCCGTCTCACACGACGCCCATTGCTTGTTTTCCTGGTGCTTTCTGGCGTCTTGATAGAGCTGCTGGGCAACCGCGACCTCTTCCGCACCTGGCTGTGCCTTGGCGCTCCCTGCCCACAACCAAACCGCTAGCAGTGCGACCCCACAACCCCGAATTGTCAACCTTGCTCCGTTCACCGTTCACCTCGGATGACCAGTCGCACCACCTAGAAGCGCCCTTCTACACCGGTCCACGCAAAGTTCCGCCCCAGAGAGTGCGTGAAACTCACATTTCCGGCCTCCTGCCTTGGCACCGGATCCGGTTCGCCTGCCAGCACGGCGATTGAGTACGCCACCAAAGTGACAGCTGCGGCTCCGGCGGCACCGATGAAAGCCACCGTCGACACAGTCTGTCGATCCGAAGCGCGCTCGAGAGTCTCCCCCAGGTTGGCGCACCCCGCCACGAAGCTGCCGGATTCACAGCTCGCACCGTTTTGCCGCAACCGGGCTCTCAGCGCGCTGGCATCGTCGGCTGCGGACTCCGCGCCATAGTGGAAGCCTGCGCCGAGACCGAGGCCCACCAATGTGACCAGGCCGCCGACCACCACGATGGTCGGTCCTGCGCCGGGGTCCACGGGGTGATGCGGCTCGGCGGGCCCGGGCGCGGGTTCCGCGACGCGCCGTAGTTGTACTCTCAACGTGTGTTGACTGCCGGCGGGGAAGTACTGCTCCGTTTCAGTCCCCTCGAAGCCCTGTTTGCGGAACGAATAGCGATGCTCCCCCGCCTCAAGAAACAACTCGTGCTCGACCGGCAACGACCTGAACAGCACACCGTCGACCCAAAACTCGGCGCCCGCCACCTGCCCCTCGACCGTCACGGTAGCTACGTGGCTGCGCGCCTCGGCGAAACCACGCATTACGAGCTCCCGCCCCTCAGGGTCACCCGTGGCCGGGTAGTGGCGTAGCGAGTACTCCAGATGCTCAGCAGCAGAGCGGAAGCGAGCCAGGTGCAGCTCTACCTGACCCAGCCCCGCGGCGGTTCGATAGTCCGGTTGCATCTCGTGGGCCGCTCGCATCTTGCGCAGCGCCACTTGGTCATCCCCCGCCTCGAAAGCGGCGGAACCTTCCTCAAACAGCTTGTCAGCATCGGACTGTGCCGACGCGGCGGGCGCTATACTGACCGCTGCCGCGACCACTGCACACAGGCAGCAGTAAGATGACCGCCGGTAAGGCGACGTCATTTGAGCCACACCTTTCGCTCGGACTTGGGCTTGACCCAAACCTTGTTCTGCTCGGGCTCGTCCCTAGCGGACTCACCGCTCTTTTGTTTGGTGCTCTGCGTGGGCTGCTGTCTCGCCGGGCGGGATGGCGCCTTCGTTGCAGTGCTCTGAGCCCCCCCGATGCGGACGGGAAGGTCAGTCGCCACCTCCTCCACGACGGGCCCATTGGACTCCGTCTCGTCCACTCGAAGTGGGGACGGTCTTAGCGGCGCCTCTTCGCCAAACGCGGGCACCAGATCGTCAGTCGACGAAAGGGTGGGTGCCGTCAGAAACTGCCAGAGCCACAAACCGAACCCCAAGACCGAACCGACCCCCACGCCGATCGCAAGCCCTGACCAGACGCGACGCTCGGAGCGGATCTGGCGGATCGAGAGCTGCGTGCGTTGGTTCTGCGGGTCGAGATCTGCAGAGAGCTTGACGGTCGCGTTCTCCATCGTCTGCGCTTCCGGCTGGAAGGGCACAGAGTGCGGCGGTAGGTACTCTCTGGCGCGCCGAGGGAGCAATTCCCCGGAGCGGCGTTCGGCATACTGTGTTTTGTCGCTTCCCACGGCGTTGCCCGATGAGACGCCGAGCTCGGCGCCCGTTCCAAGCGCATCCGGTCAGGTTTTCGCACACGAACCCAGAAATCGCCACTATGGCACATCTTTTCCGGACACGGCCCCGGAGCCAGTGGCCTCATACGGCGTGAGCTGACGGACAATCCCGCAGCGCCGACTTTTCACTGTCGCCTGGCGAGCGCTCTGCTAGGTTGCGCCCCCTCTGACCCCGCCGGATCGAGGACAGGCCCCAACGGTCTGCCGAACCGCGCCCCTACGCAGGAGCTCTTCGATGCTGACAGCCACCGACGTGTCCATGAACTTCGGAACCAAGGTTCTGTTCGAAAACGTCAATGTGACCTTCAACGACGGCGAGCGCTATGGCCTGGCTGGGCCCAACGGTAGCGGCAAGTCCACTTTCATGAAGATCTTGGCGGGCGAGCTCGAGGGGGTGTCCGGACAGATAACGAATCGCGGCCGCCTCGGCGTGCTCAAGCAGGATCACTCGATCTACAGGGAGGACAAGATCCTCGACGTGGTGATCATGGGCAATCCCAGACTGTGGAAGGCCATTCACGAAAAAGAGCTGCTGCTGGAAAAGGGTGATGACCTCTCTGACGCGGACGGCATGCGCCTGGGCGAACTCGAAGGCGTGATTGCGGAGGAGGATGGCTACATGGCCGAGGCGGAAGCCACCGAGTTGCTCGAGGGTCTTGGGATCCCCGTCGAGCACCACCAGCAGAAGCTTGACGTGCTCCAAGGCGGTGACCGCGTGAGAGTCCTTCTGGCGCAAGCCTTGTTCGGCAGCCCAGACACACTGCTCTTGGACGAGCCAACGAACAGTCTCGACATCGCAAGTATCCGCTGGCTGGAGAGCTTCCTCCTGACCTACACGGGTGCACTCATCGTCATCAGTCACGATCGCCACTTCCTCAACGAAGTCTGCACGAAGATCGCCGACATCGACTACGAAACCATCATCGTCTACAACGGTGCCTACGACGACATGGTATCCGCCAAGGCCGAGGCTCGAACGTCGTTGGAGTTGGCGAACGCCGCCAAAGAAAAGAAGATTGGAGACCTTCAGGAATTCGTCCAGCGCTTCCGCGCGGGCTCCCGCGCCAGCCAGGTCAAGTCCCGCGCCAAGCAACTCGAACGTGAGCGCAAGGCGTTGTCCGATCTCAAGCGCTCGAACATTCAGCGCCCGTTCATTCGTTTCGATCAGTCGCGTCCCAGCGGCAAGAATGTGCTCAACGTCGTCAATCTCGCCAAGGAGTTCGACGGCAAAGTCATCTGCAAAGACTTCAATTTGAGTGTTGCCCGAGGCGCCAAGATAGCACTCGTCGGCAAAAACGGCATCGGCAAGACGACGATGCTGCGAATGCTCGAAGGGCAGCTGAAGCCGGACGATGGTGACGTCGAATGGGGCTACGAGGCCCGCGTCGGCTACATGCCACAGGAGCACACCGAACTGGTGGAACGAACCGATCAAACCGCCCGTGACTGGCTGTGGAGCTTCAACAACAAGGTCGACGAAGAGGGTTTGCGCGCGTTGTTCGGGCGTTTGCTGTTCAAGAAAGACGAACCCCTCAAGCCCACCAAGGTGCTCTCCGGTGGCGAGACCGTGCGGTTGCTACTCGCCCGCCTGATGCTGCTCGAGCCAAACGTCTTGCTCCTCGACGAACCCACGAACCACCTCGACCTGGAGGGAATTCGAGCGCTTACCGAGGCACTCGAGCGCTACGAGGGGACGTGCATCTTCGTCACCCATGATCGCCAAATGGTCTCCCAGGTGGCCAACCGGGTGCTGGAAATGTCCGAGCATGGCATTCGCGAACTCAGCCCCGACGAGTTCTCGGAGGGTCAGTTCCTTCTGGATCACAAGACCTACGAAAAGCCGAGCTGGTAGGGGCCGAAGCGGGCGAGAAGATGTACATCGTCCTGACCGGTGCCAAGAAGAACCTGGGCGACTATCTCATCACTGAGCGCGCGAAAGCGCTCCTTTCGCGCTACAAGCCACAGGAGCAGTTGGTGGAGCTGCCCAGCTGGGAACCGCTCGACCTAGCGATGACCCGCGAGGCAAAGGCCGTGGTGATACCCGGTGGTCCAGGTTATCAGCCGGGATTCCATCCTGAGGTATATCCGCTACGCGACAACCTCGACGAGATCGGCTGCCCTGTCGTTTGCATGGGCATGGGTTGGAAAGGCGTCCCGGGAGACGACTCAACCGTCGCCAGCTATCGCTTCAGCGAGCAATCCCTCGCGGCGCTGCGCTGGGTCTCGCGCAAAGTGCGCTGGCTCGGCTGTCGCGACACGCTGACGCTGGACGTCTTGGAGCGAGCAAACATCCACAATGCACTGCTCACCGGGTGCCCTGTTTGGTATCACCTGCCGAGCATCGGCAAGCCAATGCGGCTGAAAGAGCGGGTGGAGCACGTCGTGTTCACCCCTCCGCAGAAACCACTCTTCGCCGACCAAGCGTTGCGCGTTGCGAGTCGCATCGTCGAGCTTTTTCCCCATGCGGAGCTAACCGCCGCCTTTCATCGGGGTATCGATGAAGAGTGTGAATGGCTCGACGCTGAGGAAAAGCGCAACAATCGTCGTCTGGCGGATGCGCTTGGGGCGATGGGCTACGTGCCGCGTGACGTGTCCGAGTCGACCGAAAAAGTAGCGTTCTACGACGAGTGTGACCTGCATGTTGGCTACCGAGTTCACGCCCACATTCAGTTTTGCAGCCAGCGTTTGCCGTCTCTGTTGCTACACGAAGACGGCCGTGGCCGAGGCGCCTCGATGGCTCTCGAGCTTCGTGGAATCGACGCCTTCGAACGCACCGTGGCGGGGCGCGTACCCAAGGAAGCTCTCCCTAAAGCGCTCGGACGCTGGACGCGCAAACTGGGCCCGACCTATCGAGCAGATCCCAGCGTTGACGGCCAAGTTCACACCCGGCTTCGGCGGGATATCGAAACAGGCTTCGCTCGTTACGCTGGGGTTGGAGCGCGGATCGACGCCCAACTCGAAGTCATGCGCCGATTCATCAACTCACTGCCATGAGCGGCGGTCACTCAGTCGGCCGCCGCGTCGTCAACGAGGCCTGGGCTGGCGTCCGCTTGGGGCCCAGCATCCGCTCCGGCCTCTTCGACAACGCCAGCCTCTCGCTCGTACTCCCACTCACGAACGAAGCGACACTCGTGAATACAGCTGTCGTAGTAGACGAAACAGCGATCCTCCTGGGTGGGATCGCGCTGACCGCGCTCGCCGATACTCGCGCACTCGTCCAGGCGTGAAGAGCCCAAGTCCGGGCACTCCAGTGCCAACTCGCGGCACATTTCCCTGGGTTCGGGTTCGCGACGAGAGTCAGCACTGCAGCCAACGACGAGCCCGGCAGTGAGCGCCGCAAACAGGAACCGAATCATCCCAGCAGTCTAGTCGACGATCGCCAACGTTGAAAAGCGCCCTTGGAACTGGTGCCGACAGCGGCGCGCAGACCAGAGAGCTCCTCGACGTGACTTGAAGGGAAATCTATCGTAGGTCCAGCTACCGTCGAAGATTTCGCTCGACGGTGTTTTTCAGATGTCCGGCCCAGTAACTCCCCCCCCGAACGAACAGCCTGCGGTTTCCACGAAGGCGGCGTGGCCCTTCAGCGGACCGATGGTCCTTGCGCCGATGGAAGGGGTCAGCCACGCAGAGTTTCGGGGCATGATGGCTGAACGAGGTGGACTGCACTTGGTCTGCACCGAGTTCGTCCGGATCACCCAGCAGCGTCCCAACGAAAAGCAGCTGGCCAAGGAGGTCGATAAGCGCGGTGGGGTCCCGTTGAGTGTCCAGGTCATGGGCAACGAGTCGCACCACATGGCGGAAGCAGCAGAAATCGTCACTGCAGCTGGGGCTGACGTCGTCGACATCAATCTCGGTTGCCCCATGCCCCGCGTCGTGCGCAAAGGCGTCGGCTCGGCCATGCTCAAGGACCCGGCCCTGTTGAGCAGTGTGTTGTCCCAAATGCGCAAACGCACACCGGGCCTTTTGTCTGCGAAGATCCGCGCAGGTTTTGACGACGCCGAGCGGGTCGTCGAAACGGCGAAGCTCATCGAGGGCACGGGCGTCGACTTCCTCACTGTGCATCCCCGGCGTCGATGCGACTTCTATCGCGGCGTCGCCGACTGGCGCATCATCGCCGAGCTGGTGGAGCAGCTCTCCATCCCTGTTGTCGGCAATGGCGATGTTTGGTACGCCGCCGATGCACTGCGGATGCAGCGCGAGACAGGCTGCCACGCTGTCATGATAGGACGCCCCGCGATGCGGAACCCTTGGATCTTCCAGCAGATCGAAGATCTCCGCCGCGGGCGAGACCCTTTCTCGCCGGACGGCGCGGCTCTGTGTTCCCATCTTCGTCAGGTTGCGGCGCGCTACGAGGTCGCGTTCCCCAGGCGCAAGCATGGTTCCCTCGGACCGTTGAAGGAGTTGATCAGCTACGTCGGGCGTGCCGCGGACGCCGACCGTACTTTCTTGCGCTCGGTGCTACGACTTCAGCAGGTCGAAGAGATTCTCGACCACTGTGAGCAGTACCTTGGGTCAAAGACCTGCTTCGAACTGGACTTGGATGCCCACGGCAGCTTGGGTTACGAACGCTCAGGCTCGGCCACCCGCGGGGCTGCCTCAGGACCACCCCCAACCACGACCACAACAGTCACCGATCTGTCCCTGATGGAGTGCTGCCCATGAATGCTCCGCACATCGTCGTCGCTGACGGCCTCACCACTGCGCGCCAGGATTTGGACTGGTCGAAACTGAGGGCGCTCGGCTCCGTTGACGTGTACGACCGCTGCGGCCCCGAACTCGTGACGCGCTGCTCTAACGCCGATATCGTTCTCACCAACAAGGAAGTGTTCGACGCCGGAACGATAGCACAACTGCCGCGCCTCAAGTTCATCAGTGTGTTAGCCACTGGCACAAACGTCGTCGACTTGAGGGCCGCGCGCTCGCGCGGCATCACCGTCAGCAACGTGCCCTCCTACAGCACGAATTCGGTAGCCCAGCACGTATTCGCTTTGTTGTTGGAGCTAAACAACCAAGTGAGCGCCCACGCCGCCGCCAGCAGTGATGGGCGCTGGACACACAGCGGACACTTCAGCAACCCCCTGGTGGCCATCACGGAGCTCTCTCAGAAGGTCTTTGGCATCGTCGGCTTCGGCAACATCGGCAAGGCGGTTGCCAAGATCGCAGATGCCTTTGGCATGACCGTCAGCGTGGCGACCAGTCATCGCAACGACGGGCCGAACGATGACCCCGCTTACGTCACACGGGTGCCGTTGCAGGAGTTATTCCGAACGTCGGACGTGGTCTCGCTGCATTGCCCGCTGAATGAATCGACAAGACACCTGGTTGACGAGGCCCGACTGCGCACGATGAAGCCTACGGCGATCCTGCTCAACACGGGGCGTGGCCCACTCGTTGATGAACTCGCTTTGGCAGAGGCGCTGAGCGCTGGAAGACTCCGCGGAGCGGGCCTCGACGTCCTCAGCGAGGAGCCGCCGCCCCAGACTCACCCTTTGCTGACCGCCCCCAACTGCCTCATCACTCCTCATTTGGCGTGGGCAAGCGTCGAAGCTCGAGCCCGCTTGTTGGAAGTGAGTCTGCAGAACGTTGTCGCCTTCTTGAACGGCGAACCCCAAAACCTCGCTCCGCCGGTTTGAAAAGAGCACGAGGCGAACTCCACCGACCCCATGGACGACCTGTTCAAAGCCGTACGCTCATCCTGTTCCCCTTCTACCTGGTCCAAAGCCGTCGAACTAGTGCGACGTTTCGCTGTCACAGGACAGAGCGCTGATGACGAGGAAATCGTCTGTCGCGTCAAACAAACCGGACGAGTGGTTCCACGCACCGTTCAACTCTACCCCGACGACGAGGAGTGGGCCTGCGACTGCGAATCACGCGCGCCGTGTTGTGAGCACGTCGCAGCCGCAGTGATCGCCGTTCGCAAGGCTCGCGCTTCCGGCGAAGTACTCCCCAAAGGGCGAAGCCACGACGCGAAAATGGTCTATCGCTTCTCGCGCTTCCGGGGCGAGCTGTCTCTCGAGCGCGTCATCATCAAACAAGATCAAAGCGAGACACCGCTCGACAAGACTCTCGCCAGCGCCGTGGCGACGAAGAACATGGGGGTGGAGCTAACGCCCTCGCAAAGCGACCTTCTGGTCGACCGCGTGCTGGCTCAACGCATCCGAGGCCCACTACCACCCGAACAGTGTGTTTCCATCATCAAGCTGCTTGCGTCGGCCCAGAATGTCGAGCTCGACGGCCAACCCATGCAGGTTGGGACTGAACAGTTGAGACCTTGCGGGAAGGTCACCAACACCAAAGACGGTTACTTGGTCGAACTCGCGGCAGATCCACGGATCACCGAGGTCGTGGCCTCGGGGGTCGCCCGCATCGACGACACGCTCCACCTGCTGGCGGATACGGATGCCACGGGCTTGAAGCTGGAGAAGTTGCCTGATCAGAAAAAGTACCCAAGGGCGGACGCCGTGTCGCTGGTGACGGAAGTCCTGCCCAAGATGTCCGAGCGGTTCTCCCTCGATACGAGCGACGCAAAACTACCGAGGGTGACGCGACAGGTGCGGCCACGCGCGGTCGTGGACGCGGAACAGCAGGGCAACAGCCTCACGGCTATGCTGACGCTCGTCTATGGGGACCCACCCCTGGCGCGCGTGGACAACGGGCGCCTCGTGCATCTTGACGGCGACATTCCGATTCGCGACGAAAAGCTGGAACGACGTGTCCTGGCCCAAGCGCGCGAGGCCCTGGGGATGGCCCCCGGCGTCCGCGTCTTCACCGAGGGTGACGCAGCAACCGATCTCGCCGCGCGTCTGGACGCCTTCGATGGTGATGTCGTGGGTAGCCAAGGAAAGGCCTTCATCAGGCGGCAAAACCTTCGCCCCGTCATGCGACAAGTCAACGGGCAGCTCAACGTCAGCTTCGTCGCCGAGACAGGCAGCGGCTCACCACAACCGAGCGGCGGCGAGCGCACGAGTCCCGAGTTCGAGGCCAGCGCCGAAGCGGTGGCGCGCGCATGGAACGAAGGGCACGGTTTGGTACCGCTGATTGGCGGCGGCTGGGCCCCCCTGCCCGAGCAATGGCTCGCCCAGCATGGCAACTTGCTTCAGCAGGTCCTACAGGCTCGCGAGCTCGAGCAGGGCGACCGCCTCCCGGCGCACGTGGCACCGGCCCTGCTCGAACTCTGCGAAACGCTGGACTTCCCACCTCCCGCATCGCTCGAACCGCTGCGTGCGCTCCTGCGGGGTATCGACGAGTTGCCACCAGCAAAGTTGCCTGAAGACCTGCGCGCCGACCTCCGCAGCTATCAGCGTCAAGGTGTCAATTGGCTGAGCTTCATGCGCGATGCGCGTATCGGTGCGGTGCTGGCGGACGACATGGGCCTTGGCAAGACGTTGCAGACGCTGTGTGTTTTGCAAGGCCGCTGCCTCGTGGTCTGCCCCACCAGCGTCGTTCACAACTGGGCCGCAGAGCTGCGCAAGTTTCGGCCGGATTTGAGCTACACAATCTACCACGGTAAGAACCGCAAACTCGATTCGAGTATCGAAGTGACCTTGACGTCGTACGCCATCACACGGCTGGACCAAGACCTGCTCAGCACGATCGACTGGGACGTCGTGGTGTTGGATGAGGCACAGGCGATAAAGAACCCAGAAAGCCAGGTGGCTCAGGCGGCGTACTCGCTGCGAGCCAACTTCAAGATGACGTTGACGGGTACTCCCGTCGAAAATCGCCTCGAGGAGCTGTGGAGTCAGTTCCACTTCACCAACCCAGGCTTGCTCGGAGGACGAGCAGATTTCCAGTCGGAGTGTTCCGACCCCATTCGCGAGGGGCGGGCCGGCGCTGCAGCTGCCTTACGCAAACGCATCGCACCCTTCCTGCTTCGCCGTGACAAGCGCACGGTGGCGCCGGAGCTACCGCCCCGTACCGACATCGTGCTGCAGTGCGAGCTGAGCGAGAACGAACGGCAACTCTACGATGCCCTTGCCGCAGCAACTCGACAAGACGTCGTCGAACGTTTGCGGGAAGGCGGCAACGTGATGCAGGCCCTCGAGGCACTGTTGCGTTTGCGCCAAGCCGCCTGCCACCCCAGCTTGATCCCGGGCCAAAGTGCTGACTCGTCGGCAAAACTGGAACGTCTCCTCGAGTCGCTGTCCGAGGCCGCCGCAGACGGCCATCGTGCCCTGGTGTTCTCACAGTGGACGAGCCTGCTGGACCTGTTGGAACCGAAACTCCACGAAGCCTCCATTCGTTTCAGCCGTTTGGATGGAGCGACTCGCGATCGCCAAGGTGTCGTCGAGGAGTTTCAAGCCGATAACGGTCCGGACGTGTTGCTCCTGAGTCTGAAGGCGGGCGGAACGGGTCTGAACCTGACGGCTGCCGACCACGTGTTTCTCCTCGACCCCTGGTGGAACCCCGCGGTGGAGGAGCAAGCCGCCGATCGTGCCCATCGCATCGGCCAGGAGCGCCCCGTCTTCGTTCACCGGCTGGTGGCGCTGGACACAGTCGAAGAGCGCATCATGGAACTGCAGCGTCACAAGCGCGAAATTGCTGCGGCGGCCCTCGAAGATGCCGAAATGGCAGCCAGCCTCACTCGGGACGATCTCTTGGCTTTGCTGGAGTAAACACCCGCTCTCGGAGTAGGATGCGATCGCTACTCTACCCTGCCGACCACGGCGGAGAACGACAGCCGAGATGACGGATATCGCCGACAGCCCGCGCCCCTTGGGTCCCTCCGCGGCAGGCGCCTCCCGCGTCAAAGGCATCGCATTCCGAACCAACGCTGCGTGCTTCGAGCAAATGTACCCCGGCCGCTTGCATGAAGTCCTCAACCGTTGCTCCTCCGAACTCAGTGAGGGTCTCCGCTACAGTACCATCCTCGCCACCGGCTGGTACCCCGTGCAACTGTACTGCGAGCTATTGAGCCGATTGGCAGCGGCCAGCGGACGACCTGCGGATGAGTTCACCCGTGAGTTGGGGCGGAGGGCGGCCAAGCGTGACATCTCCGGCGTTTACAAGGCGTTGGTCAAGCTCCTCAAACCCGCCACACTTCTGTCCCTCTACGCGCGACTGTTTTCGAACTACTACAGCGCGGGCAAGCTCGTCGTCGAAGCCGACCGAAAAGACTACGCGCGCATCTTGCTGCGAGATTGTGAGGGCTTCGACCGCAACATGTTCATGGAAATTCTGGGCTCTGCGGAGCAATACCTCGAGCTGACTGGAGCCAAGGGCGTCCAGGTCAAGTTGGTCGGTGGAGGCCAAGACGGCTCGACGCACGCCACCTACGAGGGCAGCTGGAAGTAGCGGCCCGCGCACTCCGGGGGTTCCCCCCTGGCGGGTCCGGACTTAGACTGGTTTCCTATGAGCCGCCTCATCCTCGAGTCGTTCCCCCTCGGATTCCCTTGGCAAACGGTCGATCCGTTTCTATTTTGCGCCTACCACAAGGACGCCTATCCGCGAGGAAACGGTCAGTTAGGCCCCGCCGCAAGCCTCCAGGGCCGCGCACTAGGCCAAGACTTCGCCGGTGTCGACGGCTGGCGGATGTACCACGGGGAAGACGTTCCAGGTTTCCCCCAGCACCCTCACCGCGGCTTCGAAACCGTCACCGTCGTCCGGAGCGGCCTAGTTGACCATTCTGACTCCCTCGGCGCCACTGCGCGTTTTGGGCGGGGAGATGCCCAGTGGATCACTGCTGGAAAAGGCATCGTTCACTCTGAAATGTTTCCCCTCGTCCGAGAGGACCAAGACAATCCGCTCGAGCTCTTTCAGATTTGGCTCAACCTGCCCGCCAAGAACAAAATGGTCGACCCGCACTTCAGCATGCTGTGGGGTCACCAGATGCCCACCATCACCTACGAAGATGCGTCGGGCAGGAAGTCGCAGGTGCTAGTGGTTGCGGGTGAACTCGAGGGACAGAAAGCTCCTCCTCCCCCACCCCATTCATGGGCTTCCCAACCACAGTCGGATGTGGCGATTTGGTGGTTGTCGCTGGAGCCGGGCGCGACGCTGACGCTGCCACCTGCCAGCGGTGACGACATTGGGCGCACACTCTACTTTCATGCGGGCGCCTCTCTGCAGGTTGCCGACCATCTGGCGAAGGAGCACCAAGGCATGCTGCTGAGAGGTTCGGAGCCGGCAGTGCTGACCGCCGGTGACGCCCCTGTGGAGTGCCTCTTGCTCCAAGGACGGCCCATAGCCGAGCCGGTGGCCCACTACGGCCCCTTCGTGATGAATACACGCGCTGAACTCCAACAAGCGTTTACCGACTATCAGCGCACCCAGTTCGGTGGCTGGCCTTGGCAGAGCGACGCCCCGGTCCACACCGCCTCCAAGAAGCGATTCGCCCGCCACGCTGACGGCAGGACCGAAGAAATGAGCGACTAGGGCGACGCCGCGCATCGCAGCCCAGAGCTCCGACCCGAAGCTTGGCTTTGACGACTAAGCGCACCACCCGGGCTGTCGGCGTGGCGCGGTGCTTGAGGAACAACGCGCATCACCCTGACGCGTCCCGCGGGTTGCCAGCGGCCAGTATCCCTTCTACCCTTTCCGTCATGGAGCTCGACGACCTCGAACGGGTTGCGGTGATCGGCGCCGGCCAGATGGGGCGAGGCATCGCCCAAGTATGCGCCCAGACGGGCTACCGCGTTGCAGTCTGCGATGTCGACGAGTCCGTCGCCGCGGCGGGCACGGCTACGATTGGAAAGCAGCTCGAAAAGCTCGTTGCCAAAGGCAAGCTTTCTCGAGCGGAGGCAGAAACCATCTCAGAGAAACTGAGCGCCAAGCAGGTAGATGCCGGGGTAGAGGACGCGCAGCTCGTGATCGAGGCTGCGACCGAAAACGTCCAGTTGAAGCTGCGACTCTTCGAGCAATTGGACAAGGGTGCGCCGGCTGGCGCGTTGCTGTGCTCGAACACGTCGTCGATTTCCATCACGAGGCTCGCGGCTGCCACTGCGCGCCCCGAACTGGTCGCAGGTGTACACTTCATGAATCCGGTACCCGTGATGAAGCTCGTGGAGGTAATTCGCGGCCAGGTAACCTCGGACGAAACCCACGCCCTCGTCGTCGCGTTCGGGCGGAAGCTGGGTAAGAAGGTAGTCACCAGCCTCGACCGTCCCGGGTTCATCGTCAACCGTGTGCTGATACCGATGCTGAACGAGGCGTGTTTCGCGCTCAGCGAAGGAGTCGCGAGTATCAGCGATATGGACGAAGCCATCACCCTCGGGCTCAACCACCCGATGGGGCCGTTCCGCCTCGCTGACTGGATTGGCCTCGACACGGTGTTAGCCATTGCCGAGGTGCTGCACCGCGACTTCGGCGATGCCAAGTATCGCCCACCGGTGCTTCTGCGAAACCTGGTCGCCGCGGGCCATGTCGGCGTCAAGAGCGGTCGGGGGTTCTACGTGTACGAGGGCACCCACGCGGTCCACCCCGCCTTCTAGAGGACTTGCGGCGTCCGCCCATGTCCGCTAGTGAGTCTGCGTGGCGATAGATCCGGGGATAGACAAATTGGGCGGCGGGGGCCGAACCGCTGCGGCAACAAGAGTCAGGCGTCGTCTATGGGTATGGCGTTTACTCGTGAACCTGGCGCTCGCCACTGGGTTCTACAGCGGCGGCGCTCACGCCGAAGAGGTAACGCCAAACCAGGCTGAGCTCAGCCCACCCGAGGTTCCCAATCACGAGCCCCCAAGCGCCGAACAGCCACCACCAACGATCGATCCGCCAACAGCCGCGCCCGCCTCAGCCCCTGGCGAGAACCCACCCGCTCGAATCGGACCAGAGCCGTCGGAACAATCCCAAACAGCGCCCGCTCCAGGGGGCACTTGTGCACCCGAGTGCCGACCAGGGTATGTCTGTTCCGGAGGCGCGTGCATCTCAGCGTGCAATCCCCCGTGCGCCGAGGGATACGAGTGCACGCCAGAGCTCACCTGTGAGGCGTTTGTCGAAACCGATGCCCTGGAAACCATCAAGGCCGAAGCCGCTCGTTCCGCTGGGGAGCGCCAGCGAGAAGAAGATGAGCGAGCCAGAACCGTGCACCGTCACGATGGCTTCTATCTGCGACTCGGGCTCTCCATCGGCAGCGTCAGCACAACCGTCGAAGACGACAACGGCCTCGACTTCGATCTCAACGGCGGCGGCACCTTTCTAGATCTGGGAATAGGCGGCACCATCGCTCCAGGGTTCGTGCTCGCCTTTGGCCTTGCTGGAGTCACCGCCCGGAACGTCGACAGCAGCAACAACGCCATCGACGTCGATCAGATGGCCATCTCCATGGGCGGTCTACTGCTTGACTGGTTTCCCTGGGACGACGGCGGCTTTCACGTCTGCGGAATCGTCGGCTTTGGCTCTGGCAGGGTGGAGGGTCTTGACGATGATCTGGACGCAGGTCTTGGACTAGTCGGCGGCGTAGGCTACGATATGTGGGTCTCGGATCAGTGGAGCGTCGGTGCCAGTGGTAAGATCCTGTACGTCGAGGGAGCCAAAGGCTCCTCCCGCGAGTACGATGCCCTAGCGCCCGTGGTCAGTCTGACGGCCTTGTACCACTGACTCGTCTACAGCTCACTTGCCCTGGCCCTGGCCGCCACTGCCGCTGAAGGGCTTTCGCCCTTTGGAATAGCGCTTGGGCCCGCGCCCATCCTGCGCAGGCGCGCCGCGAAAGCCCTTCGGCTTGTAACGGCGATCACCTTCGTGGCCACCGCCGCGAAAGCCGCGGCGACGGTCCCCGTCCTGATTCGAAGCCACGCGATAGCCGCGAGGCCTTTGACGCTCCCATTGCAGGTCGGGTTCGACAACCTGACGCGGTTCGGTCGGCAGCTTCGGGCTGGCGAGGTCTAGAAGCACGGCGACGACGTGGGACGGGTCGTGCTCCGCAAGCAATCGCTCGGCGTACTCTTTGCTGGCGGCGTCTAGCTGCAAAGGGTTATCAGCCAGCTCGGCTAGCTGCTCGTGGAAACGGCGGCGGCCAGCTTTCATCATCTTGCGCCGGATCTTTTTTGGATCGGGCAACGGGCTCCACGAAAATGTTACTCCCGCGCGTTGCAGCAACATCTCGACCCGTCGACGCGCCTGGGGCACAACGAGCATGATGGAACGCCCCTTCTGACCGGCTCGCCCCGTCCGGCCACTGCGATGCGTGTAGGTGTCGGATTCACGCGGCATGTCGTCGTGCACCACCATGGAAATGTCATCCACGTGGAGACCGCGCGCGGCAACGTCAGTCGCTACCAGGATGTCGATGCTGCCGGACTTGAAGGCCGAGAGTGTGCGGCTGCGCTGAGCCTGCGGGAGATCGCCACTGAGCGGGAGGGCTGAAAACCCATCTTTCTGTAGCGCCTCGGCAACACCGGACGCATCAATCCGACGCTGTACGAACACCAGACAACGCTCTCCCAGGTTGTCCAGCAAGATGTTGACGAGTGCCGGATACCTGTCTCGGTCCATCACCAAGTGGGCAACATGCTCGATGTCTTGATTGGGTTCGCCGAGCGCCGTACCCTCCAGCTCCAAGGGATTGTCTTGGAAAGCGTGGGCCAAGCGCTCCACTGCTCGGGGGAACGTCGCTGATACCAAGTGGGAACGTCGCTGCTCGGGCAGCTGAGCCAACAGAGCATCGAGTTCATCCTTGAACCCCAAGTCGAGCATCTGATCGGCCTCATCGAGCACGACTTCACGCACCGTAGACAGGTTGAGCACGCCGCTCTGTACGTGATCGAGCAAGCGCCCCGGCGTGCCCACGACAACCGTGGGCGACTCGCGCAGGCGGCGCTTCTCCTGGCGAATATCAGTGCCGCCAGTGACCACCTCGGTGCGCGCTCCAGGCATGTCAGCGTACAGCCAGCGAAGCTCCTTCTGAACTTGGTGCGCCAGCTCGCGAGTGGGCACGATGATGAGTGCCCGCAACTCTCGCGCACGTTCGTCGGCCAACGCCGAGACGATGGCGATCCCGAGCGCTACCGTCTTGCCCGAACCAGTCTTGGACGAAAGACGCAGATTACGTCCAGCGTTGTTCGACTCGACCACGGCCCGCTGGATCTTGGTCAGTTCGCCGAAGCCGCGTTTTTCCAGCGCAGAACGCAAGACTTCGGGTACTCCATCCCAGCGAGATGGATTGGCCGCGGCGTCGCCGGTGGCGTCTTGAGATTCGGGGCTCTCCACCTCTGGGTCAGCGGGGGTTTGGTGCAGCTGTGAGGCTGCGATGTCGTTAGTAGCCATGGTGATTCTGCGCGGCCTTTGTTGCGAGGCATGTGGCGCTGTCGCTCTTCGCGAACTCGTCGCGCGGGGGGGACGACGGGGAGCGGCGCCTACGGGGCGCGTCGTGATACTCGCTTGTCAGCGTGTGGGCAAGCGGCAGTTGGGGTGACGCCATCGCGTTGACCTGTCCCGGCACCGCTGGGGGCCCGACTCGTACTCGGGGTTCCGTTGCCGTCGGATTGTCCCTCTCCCAGGGAGAACCTGGCCTAATACCGGCGCCCTGTGACCGGCTGATACCCGGTCGTCTTCAGCACCGCGGCCTCCACGTCCATGGCGTAGTCGCCGTTGAGGGCGAAGACGGTCACCTCGTAGGTGTGCTCTCCGAGCGCCTTTATCTGTGGCTGGCGCACGACGCTCGCCCAATGCGCGCACAATGCGGCCTCCAATACTGCCCGCCTGGCGTCGGAAACACTGACGTCACCGCCGGTCTGCACGCGGAACACATGGGGAGCGACCCCTTCCACGGCGGGTGTCCGAACCACCGCGGAACGGGACATGGACGAATATGGCACGAGCGCTTCCTCGCCATGACTCGTCTCGAGGGTCAGGGTCCGCACGCCCATCCGCACCACTCTGCCTTCCAGGTCGCCGACGACCAAGCGGTCCCCCACCGAACAGATCCGCCCGGCCTTCAACACCACCCCGGCAATCAAGTCGCGAACGACAAACCACGCTGAGATCACCCCGAGCCCGATGAAGGCCAGAAACGTCAGGGCCTGAACCTGCCCGGTGTTTCTCAGAATCGCCCGCAGCGCGAATAGTAGGTACGGCAAAAACAGCAGCAATCCGACCACCGGAACCGCCCGCCCAACGCTTTCGCGGCGTTCACGCCGCATCGGCACCAGGGTCGTCAAACGAGACAGCCCGAGCAGGACCAGCGCCAGCAGCACGCCACCGACCAGGAACAGGCCGACCTGCAGCTCGAAACCGAAACCCCAGCCGACGAGCGCATCCGCTTCCGCAAGGCGCCCGACCGCGCTATCCCGAGCAGCTTGGTGCTGGGAGAGCAAGAATCTCATACCAACAGCCCCCTGGTCTTCAGTTCGTCACAGAGCAAGTGAGTGACAAACCGATTCAACTCGAACACCTGCGGGCGAGGCTCGACGATCAATCCCATGCGGCGCAGCGACGCCAGTAGCTGCAGCGTCGGGCTCCGTGGTCCGGGCACCACGCGACTCATGCGTTCCAGCGACAGCTGCTTGTGCAGACTCAGTTGTACCAGCACCGCGACTTGCTCGACGGACAACTCGTCGAAGCTGGGGGTCGATGCGTTGGTTGGGCGACGGATCGATATGCTTTCCTTGCCGCAACGCTGAATGTGAGTGACCCAGGATTGCAGGGCAGGACCGATGAGCCCTTTGGAGTAGTGAAAGTGAGAAGCGAACAAACGAGCGATGGCCCACTGGCTGAGCTCGTCCTGCTCGACGCCGCCCAATGAGTAGCGCATGCCGGTGGAATCGTGACGCAAGCTGACAATCTGTTTGAGCGTCTCCGCCGAAACGATGCCGCACTCGATGACGCCCAAAGCGCGATCGGCCAGCGGTCTCAGGCGCGCGATGAGGCGAAACGCCTGTCGATTCATGCACAAGATGAACAAACACCGATCACCATGGCGATCGATCAAGTCCAGCACCAGATCGACCACTTCTAGGCCGCGCGACGTTCGCTCCCACCAGAGCTCGAAGTCGTCGATGACGACGACCGAGCCTACCTCGATGCGCCTCACGATGTCCATTGCCGCGCCGGGCTGGCCCACGGCCTCGGATAGCGCCTTCTCGAACACGCGGAGCTCACAGCTGCCGCCTGCTTTGGGGTGTACTCGGTACACGGGCTGGCGCTCCAACGCCCGTGTCGCCAGGTGCTGCCACAAGGCACTCTTGCCTGACCCGCGCTCACCCTCGATGATCAGGCAGCCCGTCTTTCCAGACTTGAAGTTCGATACAGCCGCGCTGGCCAGAAGGACTTCGCTTGGTCGGCTTACCCAGAAGTTCTCATTTAGCGTCGCTTGGCCAAAGAACAGCTGCCGGTAGTAGTATGGGAGCTTCTGCACTACCTCGGTGGACGGGCTGTTCGCCGCCACATCCGCAAGCACCTGTTCGACGGCGCTGCCACTGGAAGCCGGCCCCTGACGCAAGCGCTTGGCAAGCAGCAGCCCCGTGCTGAGCCGGTAGAGGCCCTTGACAGAAACACGCCGCAAAGCGCCCGCCCATCGCGACAACACGCCCTGGACACCGGTCACGGCACGCCGCCCCCGTTCGCGCCGCACGCTCATGTTGAAGCTGTCCGAGGAACTGGCCAACTCGTAGACGCCTGTCCGCACCAACACCCGACTCAATTGTTCATCGACGGTCGCAAGCTGTTTTTCGAGCGCACCGTTCACCTTTGCCCGCTCGGCGCCAACGCGCTCTAGGCCATTGTCGACCGCGGGAAGCATGTGTTGGGCGAACTCTTCGACGCTCTGCGTCTCCTCGGTCTCATACTCGGTGACCTGAAAAGCGATCAGACGAGCGACATCGTGGCCGACGGCCGAAGCGCGCTGCTCGATGTTGGGTAGCCCTGATAGCCCCTCTCCCAGCACCCCCACCAACTCCGACTCGACGGAGAACTGGATCAGCGGACGTACTGAAAGATCGATTCGCTCGACTTGGCCTGCCGCAATCCCCTTTTCTTCGAGTCTTTCGATGGAGTCGTTGTCCACCGTCCGCACGGTCTCCGGCAAGTCTTGAACGATTTGCTCGGTTTCCTTCGTCAGGCGCTCGATCAACGGAGCGGGATCGAGGGTCGGCTTGTAGTCAAACACGACTTCCAGGGCGGTAGCCTTAGCCTCCGCGTCACCCCGCAGCAGCTTTTCCCGCAAGCGTTCGAGCTTGCTCAACAGGCCGTCGAGCTCCCGCAGCACCCGGCCTCGCAGACTGAGCATGAGGCCTTCGCGCTCGCGGCTGACAAGCGCCGTGAGCCGATGGTGGAACTCAGACACCTCCAAACTCAGTAGGGCACGCTCCACCAGACTCTTCTGATTGTCGTGCCAAGGCTCGGCCATCTCGGCGAGCTCCGCCTCGAGTTTGTCCGCTTCTTTCTGATTGATGCGAAACCGCTTTCGATCTTGATGGATGTCCAAACGACTCAGCGACGCCGCGTAGTCTTCCAGCAACGCTCTGGTATGCGCAACGAGCTGTGCCTTCCTCTTGTCGAGGCGACGCTTCTCGTCAGCAATGAGCTCATCCAGATGTTCGAGCGCCCGGTTCCGGTGCTCTTCGATGCCGGCAGCAACATCTTGCCCTTCCTCCAGGCCTCTCAGCAACTCGATGACCAAGTCGGGCTCGTTGAGGCGCTTGCCGAGATGAACGATCAGCTGATGACAATCGGAGGTCGCTCGTCCGACGACATCCAGCAGCACCTCTCGCCGGAGCCGTTCGTGACAGTGCGCTTCCAGCAATCCGGCCGGCACAGGGTAGCTCGGCAAGGAACGTTTGAAGAAAGCCAGCCAACGACGGCGACGCTTGAAACGGCGGAGCTTCGGAGAATCATCATCTGCCGGTGCGAAGCGCTCCTTGGCTTCGCGAATCCAGATGACTTCATCGTTGGCACTCGGACGCAGCTCATCGTTGCCAATGAAGGATTCAATACGGGCGGCGAGGGCGTCCCGTTGGACGGGGAGCTCGTTGTCGAGAAAATTCTCGAACAGCTTCTTGACCTCGAGCAGAAAGCTGCTGTGGATGCGATTGACCAGCTTACGCTGCTTCTTTGGGTTCTCCCCACTGAGGCGATCCTCCAGCTGCCTTGCGCGGCGCTCGGTTGCCGCGCGAATGCCGCGCAACAGCTCGATCTGGGGCACCGATAGACGCACCACAGCGTGCTCGTGAAGGGCGAGAACGGCGCTCTGATAGGACTCCGCCAGATCCGTCACCAGCGCCTGTACTTGGGGGTTTTCTCCAGTGGAAAGACCCTCGACGATGGGCTGCTCCGACGCAGGCGCGACGGGGACGAGCGAATGCGACACCTTCCGCGCCACAGTCAACGTCTCCGCGAAGCCAGAATTTGCCCGAACGAGCAGCACCGCACCCAGCGAGTCCAACTCCTTTTCGAGTCGAGCAATGCCGGCTTGGTCGTCGTTCGGAGCCCGTTCATCGATCCCGACAATCGTCAGGGCCGCGTCTTCGGACTTGCGCTTGATCCATTCGACGATCGGCAGCCCATCGCGCGCGTTGTTGACCAGCTCCACCTCCGCACTGACTCGGGCCTCAGCAATCGCCCGCTTGGCGCGCGTGCGCAGGATGTCATTGTTGGCGCTGTCGTCGCTGACGAGGAGAAAGCGTATCGTTGCCTGGCGATAGATGTCCGCACCGGAAATGAAGCGGACCAACGCCAGGGCGAAGCTCAAGTTGCCAGCGCCCTGCTTCCACCACACGTCGATGCGCGACGTTTCGTCTTGCCGACTCTCTCCTTGAGAATAGACGAGTTGATTGTAGTCGAGCTCCGCAAGCAAGCCCGCGATGCGAGCGAGCTGGTCGGGATGACCTCGGTACTCGCGCCAATCGAGCAGAACAGTGTTCGGCCGGAGCCCTGCGAAGCCGTGATAGCGACACACGTCTAGAATCGTCTGGTACGTGTCGGCCGCCGACAGATCCCTGCGAAACACACCAACGCGAGCCCTGGCAGCCTCTGGAGTCTTGGCTGTAGACGCCTGAGAGCCGGGCGCTCGCCCCATGCCTTCGGGCAGGATGCAGAAGTCGGTAAGCAGCCCATTGCCCCCGACCAGCGACTGAGCGAACGCGCGCAGCATCTTCGAGCTCTCGCCCTGCGCGCGAAAGAGCAACACGTTGGGTCGCCAGTTTCGCTTCTGCTGACGCTCCTGGCTGAGCCGATACAGCCCTGCGCGCACCAAGGACGCCCAAAACCCCTCCCACGCATCCCCCGAGTCGAGACGTAGTTGCTTGCGCTTGAGCCAGGCGTACACAGCCGCCATCAATGCCACCGAACCCGCCATCGCCCCGAGATCCAACTGGATCATCACCACGAGCGAAGTCAGCGCTCCCAGCAGGCTGACGCTCTTTGGGATCTTGAAGTCGGGTCGGAAGTCGGGACTCGCCCAACTTTCCAGGGCGCAACTGATGTTGAGGAAGCCGTAGGTAGTCAAGAAAACCATCGAGACGATGCGCGCGATGACGTCGAGTTCAGCGATGAGAATGCCGCCCCATCCAATGAGGAAGGCCAGCACCAATGCGTTCCGCGGTTCGTTGGTCTTGCCGTAACCTTTGGCGAACCATCCGGGAGTGATACGATCACTGCTGAGGGCCTGCAGGATCCTAGGCGCCCCCAGGATGCTGCCCAAAGCGGACGACAACGTCGCGCCCCAGATGCCACCGACCACCACCCACCCCACCCGTGCGCTATCCACCAATACCGTGGGGTTCTTCACCAGTTGCTCTGCCGGCACTCGCGCCCACAAGAACACCGCCAATCCGACGTAGACGACGAGCCCCGTTGCGATGGCCGCCATGGTACCGCGGGGTATCGAGCGCTTTGGATTGCGCAGATCACCGGACATGTTGACGCCAGCTGTGAAGCCGGTCACCGCGGGAAAAAAGATCCCAAACAACTCTCCGATGTCGTCTGTATCTCGCGCGCCCTCGGCAAGCGGCATCAAAGCCCCCTGGTCGGGCGCCAATCCGATGCTCACCAGACTCAGCCCTATCAGAGTGAAGATGACGTACTGGGTCTTAATCGCAAAAGCGGTACTGACCAGAGTGACGATGGTCAACAACACCAAGGTTGCGCTACCGGCGATGCGGATGTTGGTCACCGTGGCTTCGATGTCGAAGTACCGAAGCAAGCTGTCGCAAAAGCCGATGATGTAGAGGCTGATGCTGAACGCCAACCCGACGAAGAGTGACAGTCCGAGGGTTCCACCGATGGGCAACCCCATGCTGCGCGACACGATGTAGTAAGGGCCGCCTGCACCGACGTTCTTGTCCGTCGCGATGCTCGAGATGCTCAAGCCAGTGCAGACACTGATGACGTGCGCCACGAAGATGATTCCGAGCGTCACCTCGATGCCGGCGTTGCCCACGACCCACGGCAAGCGCAGGTACATGATGACGCCGAGGATCGTGAGGACCGACGGGGTGTAGACCCCTCCAAAGGTCCCGAATTTCGCGTCTTTCGCCATGAGTCATCACTCTCGGGGAGCGAGAGTGCGGATCATGGTTTCGCGAACAGCGCTGGCGATCAAGGCATACATGGGAACCTTTCGGTAAAAAGCCAATTCGTCTGACCTAGCTTAACGAAGCACGGAGGGCTCCGTGTGGGAAGCTCACCCACCGGAGCGGCGCCGCCGGAAACGCGCCCGAGTGATCCCTTCGACAGAACGCGGTCACCGTTGGCCTGGGCAGGAGCAAGCACAAACGGACCGAAAAAGCGGATACCCCTACAAAACCGTTTGCACGCGCCGCGCGGCGCACCTATCCACTGAGCATGGTCACCCCCTCTGTCGCCCCGCAATTGGTCACTGCAGTTCCACTTTTTTCGGGTTTCACCGAGGAGCAGGCGCAACATTTGCTGACAGTCTTCGAAAAGGAGACTTTCGAACCTCAGCAGGTGGTTTTCGAGGCTGGCTCCGTTCCATCCCATTTGCGCGTGCTCACTGAGGGCTCGCTCTCGGTTCGTGGTGAACAAGGCGAAGTCTTCGAAGTCCATCCGTATGCGCCGGTCGGCGAGCTGAGTGCGATGACCGGGCAGGTCCGTAAGTTGACGGTCATCGCAACCGAGCGCTCCACGATCCTGTCGGTGTCGACCGCAGCGCTGGAGACATTTCTCCGCGAAAACGGCGACATCGCGTTTGTTTTCCACCAAAACCTACTGCGCGTGGCCGGACGCAAGATCGCTCGCGACCGACGTCGCCTCGGGGAAATGAGCAACAACATCATCAATACCCAGAAGGCGATGAAGCGTATGCGGGACGCCTTGTTGGAGAGCGAAGACAATCCGCTACACGCGGCACTGTTCGAAGAACTGGATGCGCTGATCGAACAAAACCGAAAGATACGCTACCTGGTCGAACCGTCACGCCTGATCCCGACGGCAGTCCAACTACCAGAGGGGCGAGCACGACTCGTCAAGGCCATTTCCACCGAGTGGCTGTATTTCGAAGGTCCGGCCCCTACCGTTGGTCCCGGTCAGGACATCAGCTTGACGCTCATCCTCGACGGCGAAGAGCTAGTGATCAGTGGCAAGGTCGAGCGCTCCAACGACACCGAAGTCGTGCTCTACTTGGACGAGCTCATTCCGGAGTTCGAGGACAAGCTCAATCGGCATCTGGCGCGAGCGCAACTGCTCGACGTCGTGCTCTAGTAGCGTCGCGCGCCGGCGTCGCTGTCGCCGGCCTCCTCGGCGGCGGCGAAGTACAGCAACACAGCGGCGATCCAGACCAGCTGAGCGAGCAGCAAGTGCGAAAGCTGCAGCCACCCCGGTGCTCGCAGTGCCACGTTGAGTGAACCGGCGAGGACTTGGGCCCACACAAGAGCGGAAAGCGTGCGCGCCCAGCGTCGACTCCCCGCTCCCACCCAGGATCTCCCGGCGAGCCAGAGCAAGAAGGCCGCCGCGATCACCGCAACGACGGGATGGACTACGCGGAGTCGAACCAGAAAGTGCATTCCTGCTGAGAGATCGCCCTGAACGTGCGCGAACAGGGAGCCATCGACTGCTGGCGGCACGGGAAAGAGCGTGTCCCCCAGGGCGGTCACGGCACCGGTCATACTCGTCAGCAGGACGCCGGCCAGGCCTACCAGGAGGGGGGTGCGCCAAGCGAACGGCTTTTGGAACCCGGGCCAGCGCCGCCCAGCGCCGAACCAGGCCGTCAGCGCACCAGCCCCGGTGAGCATCAACGTATTGCCGAGATGCAGCGCAACGACGATGGCACGCGCGACCGAGTCGTCATCAGCCACGAGTTCTCGCAGCACCAACCCTGCCCCGATGAGCGCTTCAACGACGACAAGCAGCAAGGTCAGCGACGCACATGTCCGAACGACCCTGCGCCGCCCCGCGCCATAGAAGGCCCACACCACCAACGCGACGACTGCCGGTCCGAGCACACCACTCGTGAGCCGATGCGTGTACTCGATGATCGTCTGTACCCGCGGCGATCGAGGGATCAGCTCTCCATGACACGTCGGCCAGTGGTCCCCACAACCCGCACCGGAGCCAGTGATCCGCACCCAGGCACCGAACAGAATGACGAAAAGCGTATAGCCCAACAGCAACCATGCGTAGGCGGAAAAACCCAGCCAACGACGGTCGTTGGGCGGGGCGCTCGATGCATCAGTAGGGCTTGCGACCACGCGATGGATCTAGACCACCGCACTCGATTCCGCTACGGGATATGCCATGGTTTCGAGGGGACACAACGTCGCGGCAGTATCCAGCGCCGCTCCGCACAGATATGTGAGCTAGGCATTCGAGTATGAGTCGAGAACCCATTTTCATCGTTTCTGCAGCCCGGACCCCGATAGGCTCCTACTTGGGTTGCCTGTCCACTCTTTCCGCTCCCGAGCTCGGGGCGACGAGCATCCAAGCGGCGCTCTCACGCGCTTCGGTGCTGCCAACACTGGTCGATGAAGTATTCATGGGGAACGTCTTGTCTGCCGGTTTGGGTCAAGCGCCCGCGCGTCAGGCAGCGCTCAAGGCAGGCCTGCCGAACACAGTCCCATGCACGACAGTGAGCAAGGTGTGCGGCTCAGGTCTGCAAGCGGTCGTGCTCGGGTCCCGCGCAATTGAGGTGGGCGCTGCCCAAGTCGTGGTCGCAGGCGGCATGGAATCGATGTCCCAAGTCCCCTACTACTTGCAAAAAGCGCGCGAGGGCTACCGGATGGGCAACGGCGAACTCATCGACGGGATGATCCACGACGGCCTTTGGGACCCGTACAACGACTTCCACATGGGAGCGGCTGGCGAGATGTGCGCGGCCGAGTATGAGCTCAGTCGGGAAGCTCAGGACGATTTCGCGGTCGAGAGTTATCGGCGTGCGTTGGCCGCCAGCGAGGCCGGCGCATTCGCCGCGGAGCTGATTTCGGTCGCCGTACCCCAACGAAAAGGCCCTCCGGTCGTCATCGAAGTCGACGAAGAGCCTGGACGCGGTGTGCCGGAAAAGTTTCCCAACTTGCGACCCGCGTTTGCCAAAGATGGGACCATCACCGCGGCCAACGCGTCGAGCGTCAATGACGGTGCCTCGGCTTTGGTGCTTGCGAGCGAAAGCGCCGTCGATGCGCATGGGCTGACGCCGCTTGCCCGCATCGTTGGTGACGGAGCCGCCGCGCAAGCGCCTGAATGGTTCACGACTGCCCCTGCGAAAGCGATTGACAACACCTTGCAACGTACGGGCCTATCCAAGAACGACATCGACCTGTGGGAGATCAACGAAGCTTTCTCCTGTGTGACGATGGCATGCACGCGCTTAGCCGAGCTCGATCCCGAGCGCGTCAACGTGCATGGGGGCGCCGTGGCCCTGGGGCATCCTATTGGCGCCTCCGGTGCGCGTATCTTGACGACGCTGGTCCACGCCCTGCACCAAAAGAACTCGAAACGTGGGCTAGCCACACTCTGTATCGGCGGCGGCGAGGCCGTTGCGGTCGTTGTCGAACGCGTATGACAGAACCCCAGAAGCAACCAGGGTTCTTTCGAGGCTTTGGCTCCATCTTCGGAGCGTTCCGTTTTCTGAGCCAAGAGCCTGCGAACTGGCCGCTCGCGCTCGTGCCCACGCTGATATTTCTCGTCGTCACGATACTGGGAACCGTTGTTGGAATGACGTGGCTGACTCCAGCCACGGTGCAGCTCGTCGGGCTGCAGTCACCGGAGGGCTTCTTTGCTACGGCGGGCTCGTGGCTGCTGCGGGCCGTTCTGGCGCTCACGTCCGCGGTCATTGGTTTTTTTGCAGCGTTCGTGCTGACGCCACCACTCAGCGCGCCCGCTCTGGAGCATCTGGTCAGCGAACAGGAAAGAGCGCTGGGAGTGCCACCCCGCACCGGCGTCAGCTTCATGACCGAAGTCTGGTGCGGAGTACGCGCGCAGTTCTTCGGCCTTGCCTTCGCAACACCGACGTTGCTCGCCTTGTGGCTCTTGGAGGCGTTGTTCCCACCGCTCGCCGTGATCACCACGCCGCTCAAACTAGTGGTCGTCTCACTGGGATTGGCGTGGAACCTTTTCGACTACCCTCTGACGCTGCGGGGCGTCGCTTCCGGCGAGCGCATCGGCTTCATTCTGGAGAACTTCAGCGCGGTCCTCGGCTTCGGGGTCGCGTTTGCGGCGCTGTTTTGGGTGCCCTGCTTCGGCGTCCTGATGTTGCCCGTTGGCGCCGTAGCAGCGACGCGTGTCGTCTGGCAAATCGTCGCAGCCAGTGAGCGCGAACTGCCGGAACTGCCCCGCCCCAATCCCCCAGAGCTGTACGCCATGCTCGAAGTGGCCGAGCGCACGGAACGCGCACAGCGGTAGCCCGCCAGAACGCCACGAGCAACGATCCAAGACCCACTTCACCCTGCAGAGCGCTATCGACGGAGACGCTGCAGGCACCGGCGGGTTCCGCGAGGTCGCGCAGCATGACGAAGAAGTGGCCAACGCCTTTGCGAGCTGCCTGGACCTTGCGTGCCTAGTCCGTCCTGAACGAGTCGAGACCGTCCCATTGGATATTGCGAACGACGTGCCCGTCGCGCCGGTGGCGTGCGACCGATGCTACAACTCGTCGCGGTTGAATTCGTAGGAGATGGAAGTGCCGTCCAAGTTGAAGACGATACGACCTGACTGTCCCGGATGCGCGAGAAAGTAGTCGTCCCGAAGCGGTGAGAGGCTCAGACGGAGGTCCTTGTGCACAAGGGGGTCGCAACCGACGGCGCTGTCGTGCAAGACGGTGATGTTGATCTCCGCCGGCGTTGTGTCTACCCAGGAGTCGGCGTAGCAGACCCCATAGCGGTATGGCCGACAACCACCATGAGAGACGCTGATGACGAGTTCATCATCAACAAGTAGCGCCGTGTCAGGCGTCAGCTCCCGGACGTATCCTGCGCGCTCGCATAGAGGCGTGTCGTCGTAGTTGGGCTTGTCGTCACTGCATCTCGGGAGCGCGAGGGTCAGCATGAGTATCAAGAGTTGCTTCGCCATGGTGCAGAGTATGCTCGGGTATGTCGGACAAGGCGAACCGTCGAGCTGACGCAACGCAGTGTGCGACGCGGTAACCATTGAATAGCATGTCGGTGCCGCTCTTGCAGAGCTTGCGGTCAGCGGGGCAGGTAATCAGCAACGCCTCGTCTCGAGAGACCTCGGCAGGGTCGGCGAGAGCAATGACACGACCGCGGTAGTGTATCCGCATTGACGAATATAAGGGAAACATGATATGCGAGTAACATGAATACTTTCGCGGCACTAGCATCGCCGACCCGATGCCGAATTGTCGAGGCGCTGGCAGACGGAGAAAGAACTGCGGGCGAGTTGGGCGAGCTATTCGCGCTGAGCCAGCCAGCGGTTTCGCAACACCTGCGCGTGCTACGCGACGCAGAGCTGGTGGCGGTTGAAGTCGATGCGCAACGGCGAGTCTATCGGCTCAGCGCCGAACCGCTGAGGAGACTGGATCAATGGCTGGAGCGATACCGACGCTTGTGGGTGAAGAAACTGGACAGCCTCGAGCACCACATGGACGGGGGGCAAGATGAGTGAGCTGGGGGAGGTCATTCCGTGTTGGACGCTGGTAATCCGTCGACGTTCGAAACACCCGCCGAAGCGCCTTTGGCGGGCGATCACGGAGATTGACGAGGTTTGCGCGTGGATGGGAGTGTCGGCGGGAAACATCGACCTGAAGGTCGGCGGGGAGTACCGACTGGACCTAGGCACGGATGGGCCTCCCGGTGGCCTTCCCGGAGTGATAGTGCGGGTGGATGCAGAGAAAGTGCTCGCGTACGTGTGGAACTACTCGGTGATAGAGTGGCGGATTGAGCCGGATGGGGAAGGTAGCCGCTATTCTTTCGCAGACCACGGCAATGAGACTCTGGATGGGAGCGGCATCCTAGCGGGGTGGCACGGGTGGGTGGACTCGCTGGCGGAGTACCTCGACGACGTGGGAGAGGGGGGAGCCAGTGCTGCGACATACGAGTCAGGGTACCGGAGAACATTGGACAGCCTGTTTTGAGCAGGTCGCCGAGCGGAAGCGCAGGAGCGTGCATCGCGGGTGTGAATCCCACGCCAGCGCTGGTGCAGAGTTCATAGTCGTGCTCGAACTGGGCAACGCAGCGTTCGCTCGCCACATTGATGGCCTCTCGGGAGTGTCAGAAATCTTGTGTAAGTTGACGAAGCCAGGTGACTTAGCAGGAGTCACTTATGGAACAACCAACCAAGGACAAGAAGAAGCTCAGCAATCGGGAGATCGCCGAGCGCAAACGTGAGCTCATCGACCAGTTA
>JBNKUV010000097.1:0-8224 GCA_050298815.1 Polyangiaceae bacterium | reverse complement strand
AGGGCGGTGAGCAAGAGGCTCGCTCCCAAGCCGCTGGGGAAGGTGGTGAAGGTGGCGCACGCAAACCGCGCTCGACCTGGAGACCATGGAAAGAGCTCCTGAAACGCAGCTTCGACGTGGACATCACGTGCTCGAAGTGCGCAGGGCCGATGCAGCTCAAAGCCTTCCTCGTCAGTCCGCAAAGCCTGCGCCGGCTATTGCGCACACTCGACGAGCCCACCACCGCCCCACAAAGAGCTCCGCCACGCCCACCACCGTATTTCACCAGCCAGCCACGCAGGCATCAAAGCCGCGATTCAGGGCCGCAGCCGCAAGGCGTGCTCTTCGACGAGCCGGCGTGAGATGAGGCTGCCCACTCCCAAGCCAGTCCATCACGCATGACCGCTCCGGGCAGCGCGCAGTTGCGCGCTCTTGCACCAGCGGCGGCGCGGCTAGCCGCTTCCGCGAGGTTAGGTAGCCACGGCCCCCGCCGAAGCCATGCCCTGGCTACACCGACATCGGAACGCTGTGCTTCTCACGCTACGTGAGGTGAGGGTTCGGGGGCGATCCTGACGCCTTGCCGCCCAAAATGGGGGCGCTTAAATCGCCTACGCGCCGATGAGACACGACGAGGTCCAAAGCAAGCGCCTCACGAGCTGGATCCGACAAGCAGCCAAACTCCCGGGTGACGAGCTCTTTTGAGCGTTCGCGCTCATGACATTTCGGCGTTCATCACATCTCGGTGCTCATCGCCGAGCACGCGGCCTCTTCGCCGTCGCCGGTCCAACCACAGCCAGCGGCCCAACACGCGCCCGCGTCGAAACAGCCGTCACAGCTGTCCGCCGAGCAGGGGGGTGGGCACTCCTCTGCGAAACACGTGGCACCGGGGACGCAGGCTTGGGTGGAGCATTCGCGACTCTCGGGGAGCCAGGCGCCGCCGGCAAGGAGGCACGACGGACAGGGATCCGGATCTGGCAAGCAGCGCCCACGGTCCTCGATCATGCAGTCCACGCAGCAGACGAGCCCGTCGCAACAGTCCTCGTTGCTGCGGCACGCCCACTCGGTGTCTTCCGGCATCAGGCAATTGGCGCAGACGCCACCGCTGCCGTCATCGCCCGGCGGCAGGGAGCACTCCCAGCGGCCGCACTCGGTATCTGTCGTACAAGCCATTCCGTCCGCGTCGTTGCTCAACTGCGTCGTCGCCTTCAACGCGGCAGTGACTCGCGGGGGCATTTCGTCCCTGAGTTGAATGCTCACGGTGCGCGACATGCCGTCGCTTGTGTCGTAGGTGAAGTTCGCGTGGCGCGACACTCCGGCGTCCGCGATGGTGCTACGGAGCAGCTCGGCGTCGGACCCTGGCTGGAAGAGGGCTCCGATCTCTTGGGTAGAGCCAGTTCGTCGCAACCAGATCTTCCGTCTCCACGACGCTCAGATCCAATGCAAGCGGCCAGGGCACGGTCGTCGGCACCGTGCTACGCGGAGGACCCACCACGATACGCAGCGCGCCGGTGCTGCTGGCGCTGATCGGACGCAGAGCATCGAATAACTCAGCCATCGCGTCGAACAATTCACGCCAGTCACCGGTCTGAGCATCCCGGTCACACGGCGAGGCTCGACCAGTACCGTAGGGATCCCAGAGGATCGTGAGCAGCGCATCAGCACATTGGTCCTCGATTTCGCGCACCCCAGGCTTGCGCGACACGGTCGATTGGTAAGGCTCCAGCAGGGCGTCATGATCGATGTGGCCGAGCCGAACGCCTCCGCGCGAGTCGTTCATCCAGAAGTCACACTGGCCGTCCACGACGATGAAGGTGTTGGGGTAGACGTCGAGCAGCACTGAGTACTCGGGCAGGGGCGCCGTGTTCAGGTTCTGGATCACCAGGCGCACCTCGTCGCTGCCGTTGCAAATGGCGTCGCCGTCGAAGCCAGGCACGTCGATCGGCTCACCGTCGGTGCCCCCGATGTCGGTCGGGGCGCCGTCGGTGCCCTCCCCCGTGTCGGTCGGGGCGCTGTCGGTGTCTCCGGTGTCGGTCGGCGCAACGTCGGTGTCCCCGCTGTCAGTCGTGCTCTCGTCGGTACTGGCTTCGTCTGTATTGACGTCAGCGGCGCGGGCACACAGGTTGCTCGGTCCCTCGTCGCAGGATGCTCGGAGTTCGTCGCGAGCGACGCAGATGGCGCTCACCTCCGTCCCCGGTTCCGCACACTGGTCGTTGTCGTCACACGCCATGCTGCAACGACCACACAGGCAACGGAACTCGCCGCATTCGTCGTCTGCGTCGCACTGGGAAAGCCAGTGCGTTTCGCTGCCCGAACTGCCGCTACCACTGTTCGCTCCGCACGACAGTGCGAACACCGCGCTCAGCGACGCGAGCCAAGCGGTGCGGAGGGCGTGCCTCCACCTTCGGCCGCTGCTCGGCCGGCAACTCTCAGCGGTTGGAAGTTGTTCACTGGGCATCGTCGTCATCGTCGTTCTCTCCAAGCTCGGCCACTATGTTCTGGCCGAAGTAAAGGATCACCCGCTCGCGCTCTGTTGGCGCAGCGCCGGTCTGGTTGTGGGCGGCCACGGTTTCCCGGAGCGCGCTGCAGCGTCGTCGGAACTGACTCAAGAGTCCGCGCACCTCTTCATACTGAGGGTGCCCGGGCCAAACCTCGAAGCCGTAGGTGCTACCCCCGATGACATCTTTCGACTGCGCGCCGCGGGTGCCTGCGTCCAGCTTGGCGCACAAGGCGCCGACCATCGCTTGATAGTGATCGAGCAAAGCCGCTTCCCACCCACTGGGATCCTCGTAGGGCAAGGCGCACTCGTCGGTCGTGTAGCGGAGGGGAGCTTCCGTGCCGCGGGTTCGCACGAGACCTCGCGCCTCCAACGTGGCAAGGGCGCCAGCGACTCTCTCCTCGGGCAACGCCGTGTGCGCCGCCAATTCTGCGACGGACTGCGAGCCGCGTTGGGCTACCGTGATGTGCACCACGTTCAGCAAGGAGCCCTCCGATTGGTCAGCGAGCTCGCCGAGAAGGGCCTCTTCGAGGGCGCGGTAACTCACCGCATCCCCCCTGCCCGTACGATAGACGAGCCCCGCGTGAGTCAGATCCCGCAGCACGCCGCGAACCGTATCGGCGTCGTCGTAGCGAAAGCGCTGCAGCACATCGGCTCGGAGAATCGGCCCGTGCAGGCGGATGTGCTCCAAGACGGCTTCCCACAGCGACTTGCCGCGGATGGTTCGGCTCTCGGAAAGCTTTCGCACGCGCTCTTGGTAGGTGCGCAACGCCAGGCCAAACATGTCGGCAATGACACGATTGCCGAGCCCCTGCTCGCGGAGCGCCCCGACGATGTCCAAGAACACCTGATTGGCCGTATTCGCCAGCTGGGCGCGCCCCCCACCCGTGGTCGCCAACTGCGCCAGAAGCACGCTCGTCTGCCGCACCAGGGCGTCAATCAGGTTCGCAACATTCATGGACCTGACCATGGCAAGCCCCACGGCCGCCTACCAGTGCAGGATTTTGCGCGGGCGACGAAGCCTGGAGGCTGGCGCTCGTCGTTTCACCGCCGCGCACGGCGCGCCGCTTCTGGCCCTGACGGCGGCTGGGCGTGACGCGAATCTCGAGCACCAGCGTGCCCCATCGCTCATCGACGGCGCCTTCAAGGAGGCAGAAGCCCATGAGAAGACGGACCGGTGCGCCCCCTCAAACATCTCGAAGGGCAAGTCAGCCTCAGCGAGAGCACCGTTCAGTTGTCGAACTGCAAACTCAGCTGACCGGTCGCCTCACAGACGTCGTCGCCAACGCAACGTCGACTCCCCTGGCATGGGGACGCCGTTCGAGCGCCATGGCGCTCGGACGGTATGGTTGCGTAGCGCGGTTTGCAAGGCGTCAGAGCGAACCAATCCGACGCCTCCGGTTGGTGGGAAACGGCCTGCTCGGACTAGCCCTCTTTGCTATGGCGCTTTCCGCGCCTGGGCACTGCACCAATCAAGAGGAGCATGAGCCAAGCCGCACCCAGGGGTGACTGGCTTCCCAAGCTGACAACCGAGCAGCCTTTGCCGGACTTGCCGTTTTCGCTCTTACCCGTGCCGTCATTGTCGACTCCACTATCGGCCTCGCTGACTGCTCTGGGGTCAGAGTCGGTGGTCTCGGTCGCCTCCACGCCAGCGTCGTCCCCGGAGCTTCCCTCGGGTTCGTCCGTCTTGCAGTCTAATGCCTCATCGATCTTCCCATCGCAGTCGTCGTCGATGTCGTTACAGATCTCCGGCGCGTCTGGGTTGCGATTGGAATCCTGGTCGTCGCAATCGTCCGAGGCACAGTATCCATCCGCATCGCCGTCATTGTCCGCATCGGAGGGACATTCGTCGCATCCATCTGGAACTCCATCGCCGTCCGAGTCGGTGAGGTCGTCATGGCCCGAGCAGATGTCTGCGCTGTCACACACGCCGTCGCCATCGCTATCGTCGTTTGCGCTGTCTGCGCACCAGTCGCAACCGTTCGGAACGCCGTCGCCATCCGCATCCTGGGAATCGTCGAATCCCTCGCAGACATCGACTCCGTCGCAGACCCCATCGTCATCACTGTCATCCGTTGCGTCATCGGGGCACGCGTCGCAACCGTTCGGAACGCCGTCGCCATCCAAATCGACTGTGTCGTCGTGGCCAGGGCAGACGTCGTCTCCATCGCAGACGCCATCGCCGTCACTGTCGTCCGCCGCGTCCTCCGGGCATGCATCGCATCCATCTGGAACTCCGTCGTCGTCCGAGTCAGTGAGGTCGTCATGGCCGTCGCAGACATCCGCGCTATCACAGACCCCGTCTGCATCGCTGTCATTCGCGGGGTCCGCGGGACACGAGTCGCAGCCGTTGGGAATGCCGTCGCTGTCCGTATCTTGCGCGTCATCGAACCCTGCACACAAATCCGCCCCGTCGCAGACGCCATCGCCGTCGCTGTCGTCTGTGGCGTCCTCGGGGCACACGTCACACCCATCTGGCGTTCCGTC
Organism: Polyangiaceae bacterium; assembly: GCA_050298815.1. GTDB lineage: Bacteria > Myxococcota_A > Polyangia > Polyangiales > Polyangiaceae > SZUA-265. The sequence continues at coordinate 3,264 of JBNKUV010000097.1, read as the reverse complement.
ACTGTCCGTGTCCAGCGAATCGTCGAAGTCGGCGCATACGTCTTCTCCGTCCGGGACACCATCCTCGTCCGCGTCACACGCCGACGTATCGAAGGAGCACTCCGCGCACAGCAGCACGCCGACGACGCCGGTTGCGCTCCCTTGAGATTCACAGGTTTCGCCGGCAAGATCCCCGCCGTCGCACTCCTCCCCGGCTTCGAAGTTGGCCAAGCCGTCACCGCACATGGGCAACGTGCAATCCGCGTTGCAGGAGCTGGAAGCCCCAGAGGTGTCGCACTCTTCGCCCGCATCGACATCGCCGTCGCCGCAGCCCGAACAACCGAGGTTCGGGCTACACACCAGTCCACCGGAACAGTCGGAGTTCTGAGGGGCGTGGCTGCACCGCGACGCGCTGCAGGAATCTTCGGTGCACGCGATGCCATCGTCGCAGTCCATAGGCGTTCCCGGGATGCAACCGCTCTGGGTGCAGGTTTCTACTCCGTTACACGCATCACCATCAGAACAGCGGATCCGCGTGCCGGCAATGCAAACGCCCGCGGAACACGTCTCTCTGCCGTTGCAGTAGACCCCATCCGAACACGACTGCCCGTCAGGTTTCGGTATCACTTCGCACGATCCCGCGATGCAGGCGCCTGCTTCTGTGCAAAGGGTTTCGGGATGGGTTGTTGCGCACTCAACAGCGTCGCAGCACGTGTTGGTACCGACATCGCAACACTCTCCAGCGTCGAGCTTCTCCTGAATGCAGCCGGCGTATGAGTTCGCCTGAATACAGAGTCCGTTGACCATCTCCTGGTACAAGAGGGAGCAAATCTCCCCTGGCAGGCAACCCTCGAATTGGGTGATGCATGCTTCGGTCTCGCAGTTCCCGTTGGCGATGTCGCAATAAAGACAGGCATCGAGGAAGGGCAGTTGCGCGTCGGCGCACTCTTGCTGGCAAATGGCTAGCGCGCAATCCGACTTTTCGTCCGCCCAACTCAGTTTGGCCGGCAAGAGCGACGTTACCGCCACCAGCAGGGCCCAAACGAAGCGCGCCAGCCTCGAGCATTGCTCGCTCCAGACTCGCCCGCTCCGTACTCGTTCGCGACATACTCGACCGATCGACGTCTCTTGCACAAGAATTTCAAACATTCGCATCAACACATGCCTCCTGAGGAAGATGTCCCACAGGCTGTGGAAGGCGTGAGGCGGTACGTCTCAAAACCACCTCTCAGTTTGTTCCCTACGGCAGTTTGCTCCTACCTTCACTTAGCGGTACCCTCCTTTCAATGGACAAGCCCCCGCGCACCTCCTTCGCCACGGACCAGGTGCCCGCTCAGTATCGCTATGAGGTCTTTCGTGAAGCAATGGGGGTTGTGTATGAGGTGTCGTCGCCCAGTCGAGAAGGGGCAGAATTCAACGCTTCCTTGGAAACGACCCGTGTCGACAACATCCTGCTAATCACTTGTGAAACGGTCGGTCAAAGATTTACTCGAGGGTATTCCCAGATTGCTCGAGACGGACTCGAACACTTTCAGATCCAGGTTTTCTCCGAAGGAACGAACCACGTCGAGAAGGCGGTTCACCTTGGTCAGGGTAGTCCGCGGGATTTACTATTCATCGACACAGCTCAACGCTACCAGGCCTATGCTCGCGACTTCAAGAACCACACGCTGGTTGTGCCTCGTCGTCGATTGACCCCCAAGCTTCTTGCTCCGGATGAACATCATGGGCGCTCTCTGTCCCGGCGGTGTTCCCTTTCTCGCCTGGCACAAGACCATCTGCACCGGCTCTTTAGACAGCTCCCCCACCTATCTGGCGCGCAGCTTGAAGGGGTCATGGAGCCCACCCTGGAGCTTATCGCTGCTGCGTTCAACGGCTGTGTCGAGCCTGACACCGCAGCAAGTCGAGCAGTGTTTCAAGCCATGGGCGACAAAGTCCGCGCACACATCGACCGTCATCTGGACTGCACGGATCTTTCGCCAGAAGCTCTGTGCTCCGCGCTCAGACTGTCGCGCAGCACGCTGTACCGACTCTTCGAGCACCAAGGCGGTGTCGCTTTCTATATTCGTACGCGCCGACTTGACCAAGCTATGCGTCTCCTGAGCTGTCCACGGCATCGCCACCTGACTATTACCGAAGTTGCAAATCAGGTCGGCTTCAACTCCGGAACCGCATTTCGTCGCGCGTTCCAACGGCGCTTTGAGGTGAGCCCCACCGATGCCCGCCGAAGCATCTCGAACACGGCCACTGCAGGCCAAGCCCGGAGTGCCAACCTCAGCTGGGTTGATTGGTACCGAAGTCTGTAAACCTACGACAGGAACGCGCGCTGCAAGACATGTCGGAGCTGCAACTTCTGCCAAGACTCGTGGCCGACGCTGGCGACCTACCGGAAGAGGATCGGGGCTGGCGGTTTCATCGCGCGCTGCAGCCCTTGTTCGACAGTGTGCCTCGCGAGAGAGGAGCGGGATACCGAGGTCGGCTCGAAGTTTTTCGTGTTGGGGAGGCGCTGCTCACCAAGAGTCACCTGGGGGCGGCAACATCGAAGCGAACTGCCCAGGGTCTCGCTGACGGTATTGACATGTATGGTGTCCAAGTCTTTCTCAAAGGGCGCATGGAAGTGTCTCGAGCGACCTACCGTGGCCACAGAGGCCCGGGTGGAATCGCCATCATCGACACGGCTCAGCCGATGGAGAACGTTGCGACGGACGCGGTAACCTACAACCTCTCCATTCCGCGACGGGTGCTCGGGCCCCTTTTGCGGGAGCCAGACGCTCACCATGGCCGCTTCTTGCCCTCCGACGCTCCCTTGTCCGCCTTGGCCCTAGGACATCTACGCGCGGTCTTCGAAGAGTTGACGAGCTTCACGCAAGAGGAAGCCAAGGCAGTCCTAGTACCGACCATAGAGTTGATTGCGGGCGCGCTCAACGACTTGCGCGGGAGCGCCCCACTAGACCCCCAACTCGTCGCGGCAGCAGACGCGCTGAGAGTCCGCCGCTACATCTCATGCCACCTCACGGATCCGACGCTCACGGTGGGGGCCATTAGTGAGCGCTTGTTGATATCGAGGAAACGACTTGCCCGCATGTTCGAGGACGAAGGGGGGCCGGCGGCGAGCATCCAGCGCCGTCGCCTTGAGCTGACCAGGCGTTGGCTTCTCGATTCACAGAGCACAACGCCCGTAGCGGAGATCGGTGCCCTTGCCGGTTTTGCATCGGACGCTACTTTCTTTCGCGCTTTCAAGAAAGCGTTCGAGTCTTCGCCAAGCGAGCTTCGGAATCGTGCGCA
>JBNKUV010000096.1:0-8248 GCA_050298815.1 Polyangiaceae bacterium | reverse complement strand
CGTCTGTCGGAAGACCTCCAGCATGACCTGTTGCGCGACATCGGCGGCAGAGGCAGGGACAAGCACAGCGTCATGGATGGGAAGTGCAGTGATCCCGTGGTGACGAAGACACCCAAGGACCAACATGAGGATCTGGCTCTCTGGGTTTCGTCTCGACGAACTGGCGCTTGAACGTTTAGGTTGAACAAAACAACGCATTTTCCGGTTATCGGCATTGAGGGAGAGCTTCATGGTAAATGGTGACGTCGAGAAGCGCCTGTGGGCAGCAGCGGATCAGCTTTGGGCCAACACTGGCCTGAAGCCAAGCCAGTTCTCGAACCCGGTGCTGGGGCTTATCTTCCTTCGCTACGCTGAGAAGCGCTTTGCTGAAGCGGAGGCTCGGATTGGTCCGGTCGGATCGGGCAATCGTCGCAAGATAAGCAAGGCCGACTATGATGCTGAGGGCGTCATCTTCCTTCGCCCTGAGGCTCGCTTCAGCCATCTTCAGTCACTCACCGAGAGCGATGACATCGGCGAGGCCGTAAATGAGGCCATGAAGGCCGTGGAGGAGGACAACCCTGACCTCTCTGGCGCTCTACCCCAGACCTACAACGACCTCGGCAACGATGTGCTGATCGAACTCCTCCGTCTCCTCGCGCCCATCGACCTGACTGGTGATGCCTTCGGCAAGGTCTACGAGTATTTCCTCGGCAACTTCGCGATGAAGGAAGGACAAAAGGGCGGAGTCTTCTACACCCCAGAGAGCATCGTGAAGCTGATCGTCGAGATCATCGAGCCGTTTCATGGGCGCATCCTCGACCCAGCCTGCGGCTCTGGCGGCATGTTCGTCCACTCGGCAGACTTCGTCGAACGCCACGGGCAGACACCGACCAGTGAGATCAGCATCTACGGGGTCGAGAAAGACCGGGTGACGGTCAACCTCAACAAGATGAACCTTGCCGTCCATGGTCTGTCAGGCGACGTGCGTGAGGCCAACACCTACGCCACTGACATCAAGCAGCTTTTCCCGAGGGTCTTTCAGGAAAGTGGCGGCTTTGACTTTGTCATGGCCAATCCGCCTTTCAACGTCTCAGGCGTCCGCAAGGAGGACCTTGAAGGCGACTGGCGCTTCCCCTACGGCGTCCCCAAGCCCGACAACGCGAACTACCTGTGGATACAGCTCTTCCACTCGGCGCTGAACGATCAGGGCCGCGCGGGCTTCGTCATGGCGAACTCGGCGGGCGATGCCAGAGGGAGCGAGCAGCTGATCCGGCAGCGGCTGATCGAGGATGGCAGCACCGATGTAATCGTCTCGGTCGGGCCAAACATGTTTTACACCGTCACGCTGCCCTGCACCCTGTGGTTCTTCGACAAGAGCAAGCGGGGGACCGAGCAGGAAGATACCGTTCTGTTCCTCGATGCCCGGTCCATCTACCGCCAGATCGACCGCGCCCACCGCGACTTCCTGCCCGAGCAGATCGAGTTCCTGTCGAACGTGGTGCGGCTCTACCGTGGCGAGGCCGTGGAGACCGAGGCGGGCAGCGCGGAGTTGCTGGCCGAGCATGGTTTGGGCGAGGGCTACGTGGACGTGCCGGGCCTGTGCAAGGTCGCTACGCGGCCCGAGATCGAGGCGCAGGGCTGGAGCCTGAACCCCGGACGCTACGTCGGGGCCTCTGCACGGGGTGGCGAGGACGTGGACTTCGTCGAGCGCTTCGAGGAGCTGAACGAGGAGTTGGTGCAGTTGAACGCCGAAGCGGCGGCGTTGGAGCAGCAGATCGCGGAGAGCGCAGCGCTTGTGCTGGAGGCTTCGCGATGATCCAAGGCGATCTTCCTACTGGCTGGCAATGGAAGACCATCGGTGAGGTGTGCCGAGTGGTGCCGGGCTTCGCTTTCAAGAGCAAAGACTGGACCACCGATGGCATCCCCGTCGTCAAAATCAAAAACATCAGGTCCGACTGCACGGTAGATGTTTCTGAGGCGGACTGCGTCCCTGAAGCGATTGTCACTGAGAAGCTGAACAAGTTCAGGCTGGGGAAGGGCGACATCCTAATCGCCATGACTGGGGCGACCGCTGGTAAGGTGGGCTGGTTGTCTGCCGACGGAGGCTTTCTGCTCAACCAGCGGGTTGCAAAGCTGGAACCAATAGGGATCAACAAACTCTTCTTCTGGGGCGTTGTCAGCGGTCGCCGCTACCAAGAGTTGTTCTTCCATCTCGCAGATGGAGCCGCACAGCCAAACATGAGCGGTAAGCAGATCGAGGGGGTAACGATCCCAGTTCCTCCGGCTGCAGTGCAAGAGAGCATCGCTGGGGTGGTCTCGGCCTATGACGAGCTGATCGAGAACAACACGCGCCGCATCGCGATCCTCGAAGAGATGGCCCGACGGCTCTACGAGGAGTGGTTCGTCCGCTTCCGCTTTCCGGGACATGAGACGGCGGAGTTCGACGGGGACCTGCCGAGGGGTTGGGAGATGTTGACCCTTGGGGAGGCTGCCGCGAACTTTGACCGAAAACGGAAACCGCTGTCCAAGATGCAGAGGGCAGAACGATCAGGTCCGTATCCTTACTACGGCGCAGCCAAGGTCTTCGACTACATCGACGATTACATCTTCGACGGTCGCTACCTTTTGTTGGCAGAAGATGGCTCCGTGGCTACTCCGGAAGGCTTCCCCGTCTTGCAGTTCGTCTCTGGGAAGTTCTGGCCCAACAACCACACACACATTCTGCAGGGGGTCGGTCGGTTTTCGACAGAGTTCCTTTACCTTGCACTCTCACGCCATCCGATAATGGCCTATGTCACCGGCGCTGCGCAGCCCAAGATCACGCAGACAAACATGAACCGGATACCGATCACGGCTGCTCCAACAGCAATACACGCACAGTTCGATGAGCTTGTCGTCCCGTTCACGCGACAAGTTGAGAAGTTGGAAAAGACGAACGCCAACCTCCGCGCCCAGCGCGACCTGCTGCTGCCCAAGCTCATCTCGGGCGAGATCGACGTAATCGGGGCAGAAGCGGCGTTGGAGGCGGCGGAATGAAGATGTCGGCGCGGGCAAAATAGATGTTGAATGAGATAACCGATCTGCTGGACGAAAACCTTGAACGGGTCGAAAACCTCGTTTCGCTTTACGGTCCCGCCACTCCGGGCAGGCGGAAAGTGCACGATACCGATGTTCTCCGTGCTGCACTTGTCTTGCTTCATGCGAGTTTGGAGGACTACCTCCGCTCACTTCTCGCTTGGAAGATCGAAACTTTCGACGAGGAAACGCTGAACCGATACGGCTTTCCCAATGGAACGAAGCGCCCACCCACTAAGGTCACCCTTGGAGAACTGTCTGCCCACAGAGGAAAGTCGATTAACGCGTTAATCGCAGAGGCGGTCCAATTTCACTTGGAGGAGTTTCAAAGCTTCAATGACCTCGGAGAGGTCAAGCGAGCATTGGAGCAGTGCGGTATTAATCATGCAACGGTCGATGCTCGCAACTATGGCGACCTCCCAGAGATGATCTCACGCCGACACAACATCGTCCACAAAGCCGACCGAAATGAAGTCGTGGGTGGTCAGGGTAACCACAAGACCAAGTCTATCGGCTCGGCCACAGTTCGGAACTACCTTCAATCGGTGAAGGACCTCCGTGATTTTGTCTCCGACGAGTTGGGGTAGCGATGACCCCATCCGACCAAGCCCACGACTACGGAGAGGACGCGGCTATCGAACAGCCAGCTATCCAGCTCTTCGGATCGCTGGGTTGGGAAACAGTGAACCTCTACAACGAATGGGCAGGCGGCAGCTCGACCGAGGGACGCGAGAGCGAGCAACAGGTTGTGCTGGAGGTGCGACTTCGGACGGCGCTGGAACGTCTCAACCCCGATCTTCCGCGCAGCGCCATCACTCAGGTGATCGAGGATGTCACCCGGGACCGCTCACGGATGGTGCATGTAAACGCCAACTGTGAGTTGTGGCAGCTGCTGCGCGAAGGTGTGAAGGTCAGGGTCGCTAACCCGCGAGGTGGCCAAGAGACAAAGACAGCGCGGGTGATAGACTGGCGAAACCCTGAGGCTAATGACTTCCTCCTTGCCTCTCAGTTCTGGGTGAAGGGCGAGATGCACAGGCGACGCCCCGACCTGATTGGCTTCGTTAACGGTATCCCGCTCGTTCTTGTGGAGTTGAAGAAACCCAGCGCACCGGTGAAGTCGGCCTATGACGACAACTTGACGGACTATCGGGACACGATCCCCCACGCCTTCACGCCAAATGCCCTTATCATCTTGTCGAACGGCGTCGATACCAAAGTCGGCAGCACCTTTGCGCCTTGGCAGTTCTTCAACGAATGGAAGCGGATCAACGATGAAGGCGAAGAAGGCATCGTTTCGCTGGAGACGGTCATTCGCGGGATGTGCGACCCTTCGAGGCTGCTCGACCTTGTCGAAAACTTCATCGTCTATGAGGAAGAGAAATCGGGTCTGATCAAAAAGCTCGCCAAGAACCATCAGTTCCTCGGCGTGAACCGCGCCATCATCGAAGTGATCAAGTCAAAGGATCGGCCCGAAGATGTAGCTGGGCGGCTCGGGGTGTTCTGGCATACTCAGGGCAGCGGCAAGTCCCTGTCGATGGTCTTCTTCTGCCAGAAGATACTTCGGACAGTTCCGGGCAACTGGACCTTCGTTATCGTGACCGACCGGCAGGAGCTGGATGAGCAGCTATACAAGACGTTCCTTGCTACTGGCTCTGTGACCAATACGGAAGTTCATGCGGAAAGCGGAGCGCATCTCAAGCAGCTCCTGTCCGCCGATCACCGCTATGTCTTCACCCTGATCCACAAGTTCAACACGAGAGACGGCACGGCCTATCCCAAGCTCTCTGACAGGCGCGACATCATCGTCATCACCGACGAGGCGCACCGCACCCAGTACGACACCCTCGCACTGAACATGCGAAATGCCCTGCCGAACGCAGCGTTCCTGGGCTTCACTGGGACGCCATTGATGGCTGGTGAGGAACGGACGCGAGAAGTCTTTGGTGACTACATCTCGATCTACAACTTCGCCCAGTCTATCGCGGATGGCGCTACAGTTCCCCTCTACTACGAGAACCGTATCCCGGAACTTCAGTTGACCAACGAAGCGCTGGGTGATGATCTGGAAGACCTGCTTGAAGATGCGGATCTCGACGATGCCCAAGCCCGCAAGGTCGAGCGTGAGTTTGCGCGGGAGTATCATCTGATCACCCGCGAGGACCGTCTCGATGCTATCGCTGCAGACCTCGTGCGGCATTTCGTGGGGCGTGGTCTTCGCGCAAAGGCAATGATGGTTTGCATCGACAAGGCAACTGCTGTGCAGATGCACGACAAGGTGCGAACGCACTGGGAGGCATACCGGCAGGAGTTGGAGGGCAACCTTGCGAGCGCCAGCGACGATGAACGACCTGCATTGGAAACTCAGATCGAGTTGATGACATCGACCGACATGGCCGTTGTGGTTTCGCAGGGCCAGAACGAGATCAAGGAACTTTCCGACAAAGGGTTGGACATCCGTCCGCATAGAAAGCGGATGGTTGAGGAGGACCTCGACGAACGCTTCAAGGACGCGAATGATCCGCTGCGGCTGGTTTTCGTGTGCGCGATGTGGATCACAGGCTTCGATGTGCCGTCATGCTCGACGATCTACCTCGACAAACCCATGAAGAACCACACGCTCATGCAGACCATTGCCCGGGCAAACCGGAACTATCCCGGGAAGGAAGCTGGCTTCATCGTCGATTATGTCGGCGTCTTCAGGAACCTCCAGAAAGCTCTCGCGATCTATGGCGGGGGGAACAGCGGCTCCGCAGAGCCTCCCATCAGAGACAAGAGCGAACTCGTCGAGTATCTGCGGCACGTCATGGCTGCCACGTTGGCCTATCTGGTCGAGCGAGGTATCGATCCTCCCGCCATCAAAGCTGCCAAGGGATTGGAAAAGACAGCTCTGATCGGTGAGGCGGTCGAGAGATTGATCGAAAGCGATGAGGCAAAACGCGAGTATCTGAGCAAGGCGCGGGCCGTTTCTCGCGTCTATAAGGCGATACTGCCTGACAGGGCATCGACGGAGTTCACGGCAGACGCTGTGCTGATCTCAGTCTTGGCTGAGCGCATCCGGTCGCTGATGCCCAAGCCCGACATCAGCGCAATCATGCAGGATGTCGAGGATTTGCTCGACCGCTCGGTAGCGCCGATCCCTTACGAGACACCGAAAGATGCTGAAGTTGTTGACATCAGCCAGATCGACTTCGAGAAGCTTCGTGCCAAGTTCGACACCGGCAAGCAGCGCACCGAAGCAGAACGGCTCCGGGCGCTGTTGAGCCAGAAACTCACAGCAATGGTTGCGCGGAACCCAACGCGAGCCGACTTCCTCGACAGGTTTCAGAAGCTCATCGACAGCTACAACACCGGCAGTCAGAACATCGAAGCTTTCTTCCGCGCCCTCGTGCAGCTTGCAGAGGACCTGACGGACGAAGAGCAACAGGCTGTGCGGGAGGGCTTGTCTGAAGAGGAGAAGGCCGTCTTCGACATCCTGACCAAGCCTGAACCCGAACTCTCTGAGAAAGAGCGGGAGCAGGTGAAGGCCGTGGCTCGGGCGCTACTCCAGACGCTCAAAGGCGAGAAGCTCGTGCTTGACTGGAAGAGTAAGCCGAGAGCCAGAGGGGCAGTCCAACAGGCAATCGAAGTTGTCCTCGATCAGGGTCTGCCAGAGGCCTACGACGAGGACGTTTACAAGGCCAAGTGCGCGACCATCTATCGTCATGTGTTTGATGCCTATCATGGCGGCGGGGAGAGCATCTACGCAGCCGCGTGATTGAATTAAGGGACACCATTACAAGTAGAGCTTTAGCGCGGTCGTCAGTTTCGGTCGAGCAGAGCGCAATTTCTTGTGATCGCCGGAGACGGCAGAAGCCACTCCAAGACCAAGCACTCCCTCAGTTCCGTTTGCAGGCGCACAGCGCCCCCGGGACTGCCATCAATGGAAATAACGATGTATCATACGAAGATCACGGCTCTCGAAGACTGCCGCGAGCCGGAAGAAAATCTTGAACGCGCCTTCAACCCTTTCAGAGAACCGGCAACTGAAGTTGCGACCGCTTTTGTCTGCACTGCCGTCACCGAAATCGAAGACTTCGAAACCCACCACAGATTGCGGAAAAGGCGTCGACGTTTTGCCGACCAGCAAACCTTCTTCTCTGCAACTCAGGCTGTTGTATGCGACCTCGCCATCAACGCTTTGCGCGAAGGTGGAACTGGCGTTTTTGCGTCGCGTTCAAACCGGGACCTTGCCACTAAGACCCGGTATGATCACCCGGCAAACACGCGGCAGCTTCGTGACATACTTGATGCACTTGCTTCCTCCTCGCTGTCGATGGCCAGACAAGAGCTTGGAGGTGAAGTCGAGGAGGGGATGCGACGCCGCACTGTAATTTGGGCCGGTCCTGAACTCTTGAACTTGGTCGAGCGCCTCGATCTACGACCGACAGACTTCAAGGTCGCGCCCGGGGGAGAGACAATCGTTCTGAAGCGACCTCGGCATGACTACTGGGATGACGGTGGATATCTCGAATATAGCGATACTGACGTGACCCATGCTCTGAGAGAAGAACTGCAGAAGGTCAATTCATGGCTCGCCTGCGCCAACGTGGGCTTGGTCGGTGGTGTCGGCGATGAGGTGGATCTGACTGACCGCCAGATGCGCCGCGTCTTTACTCAGGGACGATTTGATTGTGGTGGGCGTTTGTTCGGGGGGTTCTGGCAACCGATGCCTAAGCAGGACCGCCTGCGTTCCCTTCTGATCGATGGGGAGGCGATCTTGGAGGTCGACTATGGTCAGATCATGCCCCGGCTCGCCTACGCCATGTGCGGCGTCAGACCACCCGTGGACGACCTCTACGCAATCCCGGGCTTCGAGCGGCACCGCGATGGCATCAAGAAGATCATGTGTTCGATGATGTTCAATCGCGAGCCAGTTGCGAAGATGCCGAAGGGGACCCGTCAGTTCTTTCCGAAGAGCGTGAAGATCGGCGAGGTCATCAGCGCTATCGAAGCCGCACACCCCGCCATCAAGGCTGCATTCGGCTCCGGTGTCGGTCATCGTTGTCAGTTTAAGGAGAGCCAGATCCTCATGTTGGTCCTTGGGTGTCTTCGTCACCACGGGATCACTGCACTTCCCATCCATGACGCTGTGCTTGTCCCTGCCTCTGCCGCCGATGTCGCGCAACAGGTCATGCTGGAGGTCTTCCGACAGACG
>JBNKUV010000095.1:0-47729 GCA_050298815.1 Polyangiaceae bacterium | reverse complement strand
GTACCAAGTCGCCGAGCCACGTCCTGCAGGATCGCGAATTTGCGCCGACAAGGCGTGAATGAAAAAGCGACACAAGGCGGAGGCGCTGAGGCGCCGGGTGGAGGCGGAGCGGGCTGCGAGCACAGGAGTGTGGCCGCGGTACTCCGAGGAATTGAAACGAGATGTAGTGGCTTTGGCGTACGAGCCCGGCTGGAGCCTGGCGCGCGCGAGTAAAGCAGCGGGGCTGGCCTGCTCGATCGTGCAGCGCTGGTCGAGAAAGGCCCACGTTCAGGCTGGAACGCCGAGGCTGCAACGCGTGGAGGTGGTCACCGCCGCCAACGTTCAAACGCGGACCTTCGCACTGGAGTTTGCGTCTGGTGCCCGGGTTGCTGGGCTGACTTGGAGTGAGGTGACGAGTCTCGTTCGAGGTGACCGATGATCGGTCTACCGCGCGGAGTCGAAGTGTTCATGTACTCCGAGCCGTGCGACATGCGCCGTAGCTTCAACACGCTGTCGCTGCTCGTGGAGCAGAGCATGAAGCGGCGCTTGCTCGACGGCGACCTGTTCTTGTTCGTATCGAAGAATCGCAAGCGCGCCAAGGTGCTCTACTTCGATGGAACCGGGCTGTGCTTGTTCGCCAAGCGGATGGAGGCCGGCCACGCCTTTCCGGCGCCGTGGAAGATGAGCCGAGCGTGCCTGAGCTTGAGCGAGCTGGCGTTGTTCATCGAGGGCGCGGCCGCCGTGCGACAGCAATTGAGCCCAGCAGTGATCCGGAAGGCCGATCTGAGCTTGGAGAAAACTGAAACGGAGGGGTTGTATCGGTGATCGCCAGTTGTTAACCAGAGCTGGTGGATCTGGACCGCATCGATGACCTGGACGTCTTGCGCGACCTCGTTCGCGTGCAGCTTCGCGAAAGCGAGCGCCTCAAGCGCGAGCTGCAGGAGGCCTACGAGCAACTCCGCGGTAAAGATGCGAAGAAAGCCGAGCAGCTGGCGCTCCGACTGGCGCAAGTCGAGCGCCAGCGCGCCGCCGCTTTGAAGTTGGCATTCGGTCAGACGAGCGAGCGCAGACCGCCCGAGCCTAAGCAAGCCCAGGATCGCGCACCGCAGCCTGGACACGGTCCCAAAGCACAACCAGAGTTACCGATCCAGCCCGTCCATCACATGCTGACGGACGTCGACATGCTGCAGTGCCCGTTGTGCTCGACGACCCTGACGGAGTGGAAGGGGCAGTTCGAAACAGCCGACGAGATCGATTTCGTCGAGCCGAAAGTCATCATCAAGCGTCACCTACGCCAGAAGTACCGATGCAATTGTGGTGGCTGCGTCAAGACGGCACCGGGTCCGCGCAAGCTCTTCCCGAAGGCCCGCTACAGCATCAACTTCGCGCTGCACGTTGCGCTGCAGAAGTACTGCTATCATCTGCCACTAGCGCGGCAGGTCAAGGCTTTTGCGCGCTCTGGCCTCGACGTGACCACAGCGACTCTGTGGGACTACCTATTCGCGCTCTACAACCTACTCGAGCCAGCGATGGACCGCCTCGAAGACTACGTGATGTCGCAACCGGTCATCGGAGCCGACGAAACGAAGTGGCGCTTGCTCAACTCCGACCGCCGCGGCAAGTCGAAGACTTGGTGGGTTTGGGCACGCCGCGCTCCAGACGCCATTCACTACACGCTCGATCCAAGCCGGGGCAAAGAGGTTGCCATTCGGTTGTTCGAGAACTTCGAGGGAACTGCCATCGTAGATGGCTACGCTTCCTATGAATCGGCAAGACAAGCCAACGGCAAGATGAAACTTGCGAACTGCTGGTGCCATGCACGACGCGAGCTCTTGCCGTTCGAGCAGGACCCGCGAGCAGCGCGCGTGCTACGAGTCATCCAGCGCATGTACAAACTCGAAGCGCATGCGCGGGAGCACGCCTTTACCGAGAAGCAACTACTGGACTGGCGAACGCGCAAGACGAAGCCGCTGCTGCGCGCCCTCTTCAGATGGTTGCGCACGCTCGCCATACCGAGCACGTTCGACTTGTCGAGCGCGTTGAAGTACATGCTCAACCGTGAGCAGGGGCTGCTGCTCTTTCTCGACAACCCATTGTTGTCACCGGACAACAACGAAACCGAGCGCTCGATCCGTGGCGTTGTCTTGGGCCGTAAAAATCACTACGGCTCCCGCTCAGAGCGCGGCACTTGGGTTGCGGCGTTGATGTACAGCCTGCTCGACTCCGCTGAGTTGGCTGGCGTGAACCCGAAGGTGTACTTGTCCGCTGCGGTAGACGCTGCCCTGAGCGGGCGGACCATTCCGTTGCCTCACGAACTCGCGGTGTAGCCGCTGCGGCGCCTGACGCGGCCAAACCGGTCGTAAAAACCGCGGCGCCTTCGCCCGTGAACGTCGAAAAGGGGCAACGGCGACTTCGTACGATGGTACGGCCCTGAAGAACGACGTTACACTCCGGACTCGTGACAAGAGCGCGGTCAGGCAAACGCGCGACCGCGCCCCTGTGCAGAGTTAGATCCGATATTGCACGACCAGCATGATGTCCCGAAGCTTGTCGGGATCGAGCCCGGCGGCACCGCCCGCCGCAGCCAAGTTGCCCGCATCATCCACCGTGAGCGAATGCTGCTTCTTCAAGCCGCCAGCAAATGCTGCGTTGATCGCCTTGTTGGGCAGCCCCCCGAAGGGGTCGCCTGCCGCTGGGGGATTTGTGGGAGCCGGGAACCCGGCTGCGCTTGTACCGTTCACCGAGACCGACGTCGTTCCAACGCCGGCAGCCCGGTCTTCGACAGCTAGCACCACGTGAGCAGCCGTCGCGTTCACTCCACGCCCCTGCAGGAATAAGGGGAAGTGGCGTTCGTTGAGTTCGAACGTAACCGGCGTCCCGACTGCTGCTTGCATCAGTCGGTTGAAAGCACTGGAGAACTCCTGTCGCAAGCTGAAGACGCGCGTTAGCGAGTTGTTGTTCAGGTAGTGCAGGAGGCTGCCCGCGATCGCTGCGTTCTGGGATTCCACGTCCTGGCGAAGGACGCCGTCCTCCTCCGCGGTGTAGCTGACGTTCAGAATCACATCATTGATGCTCTGATAGTCGAACGGTCGGAACTGCGAAGGCAGTTCCAGGCGCCATGAGCTAACTGCGCCGGCTCCCTCGAAGGGCATGTACCGTTCGTCCCGGAAGCTCAACTCGAAGACGCCAGCGTCTCCCTGAGCGGTGCTCGTGGCGACCGTAGTTGTACCTGATGGCGGCACCTCCAGGAGGCTTGGGGCTCCCAGCACGGCGTCTCGACGGATGTGGCTCCGCACCAGCGTCAGTTTGGCGCTGACGTTGGTGTAAGGCCCTGTGATGCATGGGATCGTGAGGCGTACAGCGCGAATCCGGCGCCGGTACTGCCCCGGGTAGAACATGTCGAAGAAGAACTCCGGCAACTCAAACTCGCAGGCTCCGATTTCCTTGAGGTCGATCAGCGCCTGTGGATTGATCTGCGCCAAAGAGAAGCTCTGGTTGATTTCGGCGCTTCGGGAGTTGGTCTCGATGAACCGTTTCTCCATGTTCTGGAGGGCCAGGTTCAACCTCTCTCCCGCAAGCAAGCCGGACCGCGAGGCGTCCCATTCTCCGCCGACGAAGATCGCGTTGTCCCCGGGCCGCTCGAACCGGTACGCCTGTTCCGCAAGGCGGGCGATGGCCAGCGCGTTGTTGTACGCGTCTCGGTGGAGCTGCTGCAGCGTCCGGGACAGGTGAGTGTACAGGCCGAGGTTCGAGAACTTTTCCTCGAAGTAGTCAATCACCTCGTCGTGCTGCTCTTTGGCCTTCTCGTGGAGCTCTAGTCCTCGTGACGCCATGGCCTTTCGCAACTCGGCGATCACGAGTTCCTTCTCGATCGTCTTCAGGTCGTTCTCCGCCAGCTTTCTCTGATGCTCCCATCCCTGCTCACGACGCTCGAAGCCTGCCACGATGCCGGCAATGGTTGCCACCGCATCAGAGATACTTGCCCCCTTGTTTGCAACCTCTGACCACGAGGAAGCGCTGCTGCCAAGCTCCAGGCCTCCGTACTTCATCGCGAACGGCGAGCCGACTTGCGGGACGAGATGGGCGATGCTGGCCAAAATGTCGAACACGGCCGCCCCGGTGCGAAGAACCGACGACGTCACGCGCGCAGCAGTTTGCGTGATCTCACCGGCGTTGAGTCCAGCAGCAATCAGGCCATCGTAGTAGTCATGGCGATATTGGGCCGCTTCCTGCCGCCGTCTAGCGATTGTCGCGCCCTCCTCTGCGATCTTCAGTTCGTTGCGCTTCACCTCCGTTGAAAGTGCAAGTATGTTCCGCTGGTGGCTGTCTCGCAGTCGGGCGAGTTCCTCGGCGTCGCGCTTCTCAAGTGCGCCAAGTAGCGCTGCCCCAAATGCTTGGACGGTCGCGGCATAGCTCCTTGCCTTGTCGACCAAGTATCTAAAACGGTAGGGAGGGAGCGTTCCCGCCGTAGCCGCCAGGATGTCGTCCAAGCTGAGGCCAGCTGCCCGGCCACCAACGAGAAGGCCCGGATCGATCGGGGGTGCAAAAAGCGGAAGCTGGCGGGGGACACCCTCGATGTCCATGCAGTGCCGCAACTTGTACAGCCTGTCCTCAACGCGGTCCCAATGAGCAAGCATGCGGCGGTTGCCCGGTACGCAGAAGATGGGGCTGATCTCGCGCACAAATGAGATCCCCCAGTCCGGAACCCATTTGACCTTTGGATTCAGGAATTCAGCGTACGCCTTGCGTAAGGTGACACCATGCTTCTTGTCTTTCTGCTTGAGCGCGATCACATCCGCCTTGGTGACGCGCGTGGCCGCCTCCTTTGTAGCCGCGGGTGCACCCGCGACCAGCTTGCTGATTGCTGCAGGTGTGGCTCTTGAAACGTCGGCCACAGCAGCTGGAGCAGCAATCGCAACGGCTGCACCCTCGTATCCAACAGCTAGCTCACGCGCGCCACGGTCCGCTTCAATGGCGACCAACTTCTTCTTCAATTTCGATGTCGAGCTGAGGCGATAACGAATGGCAATGACCGACTCCATCTCCATCAAGAATTCCGACCCATCAAGAAGGGCATCCTTGATCTTCGGGAATACCTTGGGTGACAGCTTCCCCTCTCCGCAGTCACCAAGCTCGGCAGGGCGTTCACCGAGGATCTCTCGGGCGGTAACGTATTTCAGCGTTGCCTGTCGCAGGTACTCGGGATTCAGCTGCGCGAACGCCCGCACAAAGAGGTCGTCACCCCAGTCGAGAAGATTGTCGACGTACTTCATCACGATCGCCTTCTGATAGGCGGTTAGCCTGAGACGCGCGACCGCGTGCGGGTTGAACGGCTCCCGGCGGTACTCGTCGATGGCTCGCTCGTTTGTCAACTGTGCTCGAAGGGATTCGAGGGTGAGCCCCCTAAACTCCCGATACCTCCAGTTGCGGTCGAGTTCCCGCCGGCGTCTCTCCTCGTCCGAAAGACCGCCCGGCAACCCCTGGATAGTCTCAGATGCAGTTGGGTCGAATACGTAGTGATACCAGCGCTGCGCGTCTTCGAAACGACCCTGGCTGTTCAGATGGTCGGCGATCAGGAACGGGATGTGGAAAAAGATCTCCCGTAGATATGCCCCCATGGAACCACTGAAGTCGACATCTCCCGTTCCAGTGGAATCGCTGACCTCAGCACTCTGGAGGTTCAATCCGGTCGGATGCTCTTTCAGAGCCAGCTGCGTTCGGGTGGCCAGAAGTTCCTCGAGTCCGCGATTGAAGAGGATGCTGGCGATGTCTTCGCTGAGGCTGGTGTTGAGCCGTCGCAGCTCATACTTTCCGTCGCTTCGGACATCGTTCTGCAGATAGAAGGCATCCCGCGACGTTTGAATTATGACGTCGCCGACGGATCCGTTGACCGTGTCCAAGGTGACGTCAGCGGGAGCTGCTACGACGAGATTCTCTTCGAGAAGACTTTCCAAATGATCGATAACGTCGTCGCTCCACTGCGGCTCCTTCCAAGCAGCCAAGCCTTGCTCGGCTAGCTTCTCCTCGTAGGCACGAAATCGTTCTTCCTCAAGAACCAGGGAGGCGAAGGAATAGGTGTCGAAACACGGAAGCACCGATCCGGACGTGTAGATGCGCCGCTGGTCTCCGCTCTTACGCGACCAGACTAGTCGCGAAGGGAGAAGGTCCGTAAGGTCAAACTCACCACCCGTGAGTATCCAGATCAACACCCAAATTCCTGGGTTCAACCACGGAACACCGTAGTCTGCCGGGTCTTCATACTCGTACCGGGGGCCGATGCGTTTGCGAAAGAGATCGATAGGCGACCAAAGCTGGAAATTGGCAGCCCGAATACTCATCTCTTCCCTGCCCGGAGCGGGGAAGACCTGGTCCCAGCCAAACCCACGCAAGCTGTAGTCCTCCCGCGGTACGACATGCGGCCGGTCATCATAGAGCGGCTCGTAGTCCTTGTAGATCGTCCCGATGAAAGGAAGATTCTCGATCAATGTGTCTTTCGGAACGATCGGATCAAGAATCAATCCAGCCTCTTGGTACCAGGTGGGGAAGTTGTCCGGTCCGAAAGGAGACGTTTCGAGACTAAGCGTTTGAGGTGCAGTCCAGCTCCCGTCCAGTTTGCGTCGCGCATACTCGATCTTCGCTCGGTGCTCATAGCCCACAAAGCTGCTGTTACCTCCTTTCACTTCAGTCCTTGATTTGGTCACGTACCTGACCCAGAACGCGTACAGCTGACCGTGGTGGACTACAGGGGCGATTTTCCTTGCGGGGATTGGTGCATCGACCTTTTCCCACGGCCCCCAATGAGTGGAGCGCTCATCGCTGTTCGCGCCGTAATGAGCGTTTTCGACCCGTCGGTAGTAGTAGGTCGGAGGATCGTCTGCGGTGACGCCGAAGAAGTGCAGCACGTCCCGCTGAGAATCATCGTCCTTCTCGTGATACGAACCGGCGATCGACAGGTGCGCGAGTTCGTCGAAGCCACGCAAGTACCGCGCGTACGCTTCGAGGATAGCCTCATCCGTAATCTCCTTGGATAGCAGCTCTTCTTCGAGCTGTTTGAAGAGCGGCGTCTTGTTGTCCCGAAGCTCGGGCTCGATGTAGTTCTCGGGATAGAGGAAGATCTTCCGATTCGCTTCCCAAACCCGGTAGTTCTGACGCCACTCCCACTCCTCGGCGGGAACGCTCTCCGGCAGTACGTGGACGGGATTCGCGTCACCCGGGAGAGTCTCCTCGAGGTTCATCAGGCAGCGGTGCACGTACAGCTGCACGCTGTCGATCGCGGACGCCACGCGCGACGTTCTCGCACAGCCTTCAAGTTCGACGTCGAGCAAGTAGTAGTGGTAGAGGTCGGAAACCTCGTCGAATTGCGGCGCGCCGGAATGCACGAGGTACGCTACCAGCCCGTCTCGACGTCGAGAGAGCAGGGCGTCTCTGAACGGCTCCACCTTCTTCTCCCACTCGCTCTCGTCCTGATACTTGGCTCGAAAACCGGCCTGGACTGCCGCGCTCGCCGTGGCGAGTTCAGCGTAGTTCGTGCTTTGAACCAACTTGATCGCGCTTCCCCCGATGCCGATATGCTGAGCGAGTGGCACAGCAATGCCCAGTTGCCGCAAGGCTGTGAAGGGCTCGGCCGCGAGCGTGATGTTAGCCGTGAGCGACTGGAGCAGGCCCTCCTCGCAACCCAAGAGCGCGGCTAGGTCAGCCAGGTCGGCCCCGGCAAAGAGCGGCGCAAAATTGCCGATGAGCTCGTGTAGGTCTGGTGCAGGTTCGTCGCGAAGTGCCCACGGAGCAAGTAGGGCCCGGAACGTTTCGATGTTCCGAACGGACTCGGTGTTCAGGTCGTGAAAGTCAGCGATGCCGAAGAGCGCCGACTCCTGGGCAATGAACTCGAGGCTTTCCTGGTTGAACGCCGTGGAGTCCTTGAAGAGGACTCCGAGCCGTCGGAGCCCTTCGATGAGTGCCGCGATGCCGGTTGGGGCCAGGTCACCCCTTAGCTCTCGGTAAAGCGAGTCCTGACCAGGGTCGACGCCCAGCATCGTAACAAGGGGCGGCAGAAGAGCCGCCTCGACGTTGACGCGAGTGGGGAGCAGAGATGGCAACAAACGCTTGCTGTGGAAGCCCGCAAGGAGATCAAGCAGCGCTGGCCCCAAGGCGGCGTCGACAGAGGCGGGCATTGCCAAGGGAGCTGCTGGATTGAAGCCGGTCTTGAGTCGAAACCGGCCCTGGGCGTCAACCGATTCGAACAGCGCGGCGTTGGCAGCGAACACCTCCTGCGACTGGGTTTCGGTTACCTCCGCGCCCTTGGATTCCGCGACCAAGAACAAGGCTGCGGCAGATGCTGTTACGTTGATCTTGGTACTGCTGCCGCTACCGGTCTGGACCGTGAGCGAGAGATGGGTGCCAGTATCCAGCGCTTTCCCGGTGGCATCAGACCGATAGGCTCTGGTGAGTGTCGCCTTGCCGTTCCAGTCGTCGACCACCGCATCGAGATCGGCATTGGCGGCCAACGTGATCGTCTCCGGGGCCTTTGCTTCACCCGCAAGCGTCACGGTGTACGTGACGGCCTCTCCGCCGGCTGTGTTGGGGACTGGGGCCGCGCTGGTTGCGACCGGCGACGTGGCCGGCAGCAACGCGAAGACCGTGTTGGAAAACACGAGCGACTCTGCCTCTGCGACCTGTTCGACAAGCGCCTGAGCCAACTCGTTTGCGTTGGGAACCTCCGGCTGTGGGAGGGGAGATGCCAAAGGTCCACCGACCTCGGTAGCTGGTGGCGCGCCGGTGAACAGCGGCAGGCTATCCGCTGAAACCTCGAGTCGTGCGAAGGGGCCAGTGTCCTTCGTTCGGACAGAGAGGCGGTCACCCGCCGCTCGCGCCACGCCGAGTTCGTCTGATCGATAGGCAACCGTGTGTTGCGCCTGGCCGTTCCAATCCGTGACGACTGCATCAAGGTCAGCGTTTGCGACCAAGGTCACGGTTTCGGCTGCCTGCGGAACACCGTTGGATGTCGCCGAATAGGTGACCGCTTCACCGCCCGCGCTCCCGACCACCGCGGCCTGGCTCGTGAGGACCGCCGCGTGTGCCGGGCGTCGGATGCGCGCCAGTTCAGGTAGCGTCCAGTCCGTCGAATCGGCCCACGCCTTGAGCTTCAGGAGCGCCTCGACATCCGCCAGAGTCTCGGGATGGCTGTTTGGCAACGCATCGGCCATCGCGGCCAGGGCGAACAGCTCGGGGACCGTGAGGCGGAGAAGCTTGGCGAGACGGGCGTGCCGATACAGAAGACCGAGGTTTCGTTCACTGAGTGCGAATGCCTTGTCTGCATCTGTGTTCGAAGTCGGATCGATCCCAAGAGGGCGTGCCAGTCCGAGGATGAGTTGCAGCAACTCGTCCTCGGTGGCGCCGAGGCTCGCCAGCAACCGATGTAGATTCGGGTCCGTGTTGGCGGGGGGCGCGCCAGCGAGCGCCGGGTGGAGGAAGTTGGTTCCGGGCTTCGGGTAGGTGCCATCGGCTTCGACGAAGCTCTTTTGATTGAAGAGTCGGTCGAAGAGGGGGACCGTCAAGCGCGTGAGCGGTGAGATCGGAGCCGGATAGACCGATGGAGCGTCGTCGTCGCCACCCGCGGGCGGGGGAACGGAGCGCAAGACGGGGTGGCGGGGTACAGCTGACCAAAGTGCGACCGAATCTTCGACGCTGAGTTCCTCGCTCGTCTGCAGCCGGTGCACCGCCGCAACGGCCCGAACCGCGGGAGCATCCAGGGACCCGCCAAGCGCCGCGGCCTCAATGTGAGTCAAAACGAGATCAAGCTCTCCGATTCGCCAACCCGTTGCCCGCCACAGTCGGACGAACCGATGCATGCGATCGAGCGCGGCACGTGTAAGCCCGGAGATGTTCTCGATGTCATTTTGAATGCTGTCCGAGGTCCGCTTCTCGCCAACAATTCGAATGTTGACCGCGCCCTTGGCGGTCACATACCGGGTGGCGACGAGCTCACTCAGCTCGTGCCGACTGACCCCCATCGGCTTCAGCAGCAGCTGGGCATCGAACTTCTCGATCGTTCCGCCCGCTTCCGTGAATTGGATGCCGTAGACTCGTCTAAGGAACGGGCGCCCGTTGTTGGTCTGCGACGTGATGAGCTCGAAGTCCTTCGGTGGAAGACCAAGTCGCAATCGAGCCAACGCATCTCCTGACGCGCTGCCCGCCTCTGCCAGGTCAGCCAGGCTTCTTTCGAAGTGCCGGATGAACGTGCGAAGCTCCTCGAACGGTAGGTGCAGCGGCTGCCGGAAGCTGTCGACTTGGTCGGGGAGCGTGTCACGATAGACCTTCGTCCCCACCGCCACCCTGTCTCCGAAGTCACCCGCGTACCCCGTGTCCTTGGCCACCGCATTTTCGAGGATCTCGTTGATGACGACGAGATGAGGGATGGGGGTGTTCGTGTTCTCGCAGGTCAGCTCCAGCGTCCACAGGTCGGGCCTGCGGTTCTTGAGGTTGAGCGGGTGGTCCGGCTTGTCTGCGAAGAATTCTTGGGTGATGTTCTCGTCGACGAAGCACATCAAATCGACGAAGTATGCAGCCGGGCCCAGGATCGACTGGCAGTGCTTGCAGTTGCAGAAGCTCTGGTTGCCAAAGAAGTCGGCGAACCCGGGGACCTCCTTCAGATAACCCGCAATCTCGGTGCTCACGTTGCCGACCGCAGTGTCGACGAACAGGCCACCAAGAAGATCGATGATGGTCCCGGCATGGGCCGTGACGGCCGTCGCGATGCCCTTGGCCTTGTCTTGGTAGCGGACGGCTACCTCCGCCTTGAGTCCCGTTCTTTCAGCAATCTTCTTGGGACGGCTCATCGCAATGGATAGCGCCGATGGGTAGCCGCCACCGACGAGCGATTCGGCGTCCGTGATGTCATCGGTCACGGTGAGGGCGCGCTGGTATGTCCGCGCCGTGGCGAGAACCATCGCCTTGTCAGGACCTGAAGCGCCGCCGTCGAACTTCAGGGCTTTGGTGTCCTTGCTTCCCGGAGCCAGGTCAGCACCAAGAACGTCCTCGTTGTCTGCGAAGAACTTGTCGACCAAGGCCACACGCCGCTTGACCTCCGCTTCTCGCTTGGCGTCGGACAGATTCGGGTCCTCCAGGACCTCTGCGACCTTCATGCCGGAGAAGCGATTCGCAACCGAGACGGTTTCGGCAAATGCAGTCCGAAGCTTCTTCACCTCGGCGTCGGATAGACCATCGGTCTTGAGCGATGCGAAGTCCTGCTTAGCAACCAGCTTGATGCCCGGGTTGAGCTTGCGAAGCGTATCGAGCTCGCTGTTGCGCTTGATCGCCTCGGCCACCTTGACCTTGGAGAAGCGGGCAGAGAGTGCGTCGGTGGGAAAGAGTCGTTTGACCTTTCGCTCCAATAGCTCGGCGTAGGCTTCCGCAGCGATGCCACCCGGCGGCTTGGTCTTGCTGTCCTTGACGACCTTGGTCCACGCCGCCTTGTCGAGCTTCGCCAGATCCCGCACCTCACCGATTCCGGCCTTCGCGGTTGCCACGAGCTCCGGTCGCTCGTCGAGTATGTTGTAGAGCGACGCTGCAATGCCAGCGGCCGCGGCCTCCTGCTGGTTCAGCTTCTTGTCTTTGACGAGCCGCTCGAGTTGGCTTTCGGTGATTTCCGTGGGTTTGCCGATCTCGCTGATCAACAGCTCTGCGGTCTTGTCGCCGAGCCCCGTCGCATCGCTCAGCCGAAAGAGCTTCGCCGCATCCAGCTCTTTTCTGAACTCCGGGTGAAAAGCAATTGGCTCGCCCAGCCGAAGCGAGTCCGCCAGCGTCGCATCGGGCTTCGTCCCGGGCGAGGCGGGTGCCGCTGCTGCTTTCTCCAGCTCATCCAGCTCCTTCGCCAGCTCCGCATCGCCCGCAAGCTGCTTGTCCTTCTTCGCCGCATCCCGAAGCGCCTTGAGGGTGGCCTCACGCAGCTTCAGCTTCTCCGGCTCCTTGTCGACCGGGATCTTGATCCCCGCGACCAGCTTGCGAAGCTTCTCCGAGCCACCCCCCAGCCGCGCCACCACCTTGCGGTGCGCGCGCTTCTCGAGGCGCTCGTCGAGCGACTTCACGAGTTTCGATTTGTTCGTGCGAAGCTCGTTGATGGAGAGGTGGGCGTTTTCTTCGAGTTCAAATAGGTCGGTCTTTTTCATGGCGGTTCTCGGCGGCTTGAGCGCGGGTCTCAAGGGGCTTAGGGCTTTGTGAAGTAGTGCTCGCGGAAGTAGTCGATCGCTTCTCTCGGGGGATTGTTGTGTCCCTGATCAACTAGCCACTCGGATGCGCCGGAGACATCACCTCCGATAGCTTGCAGGTAGTGGATCAGGGCCGCGACGCGGTAGGAGGACTGATGGTGTAGGAAGTCCTCGTCGTACCTGGAGCCATGAATCTCCAAGAAGCTCTCGATAAGAGTGCTGGCGTCTGACGCGGGATGGCCGAAGAACTTGGTGAGAAAGGTCTCGGCAATCTCCAGAATTCGTACCGTGTCTGGGTCGAACGTGGTCGTGTACTTCCTCCAGCTCATCGAACAATCCCCGTGCTAAAAAGGTCCGCTGCTCGCTGCGTATGTACGCTCAACTGACTGAGACCAGGCCAGCTCAGTACCTCACCACTTGATTTGATCCGTCGGACCATGGGCCCCGACACGAGATCAAAGGCTTCGCCGCCGTGCATCAGGACTTCCGGGGCGTAGGTCTTGTGGAACCTGGCAAAGTCCGCCCACGCAGAGGAAGGAGCGTCAAAGGCAAGGCCAGACAGGCGAGAGAATTCCGCCCTGGGCACGCGGAACTCGACGACGTCCACGGCGTCTCCGTAGAGCCGGCGACCGGCAGACTCGGCTACCTCACGCGAACTTGAGGTGTAGAATCCGCGACCGAAATCAGCGTCGAACCTACCTCGCGACAGGTCGATTCCCTGCTCCCGGATGGCATCTGCATAACCAGCGCTCGTTCCGTGGTAGAAGCTGACGAACTCGTCTCCGGAGCGCGCAAGATCGTCTGCACTTCGCGACGCAAACTGCGCTACTTCGTCGGCGTTCCGCGAGACTGCGCTCACCACACTGGCAGCCTCATCGCTGTGTCGAATGACGGCACTCGACACGTCGGAAACAGCATCAACGGCATTGACTGCCCGGCGCCCAAACTTCCCGGCCGTCGCAGCCCAGCCGGCGAAGGGAATCATCGCGGCGAAGCTCAACGCGGCGCCCGCGTAGTCGCCACGGGCGAGGGAGATCAAACCGTTGATGCCGTCGGCGATTTCGCCCAGGCCCGGCACCAGACCGATGATATCCAACCCGGTCTGTAGAACATCCAAGGCGGTGTCGAGGACGCCCGCGATTGCATTGATTGGGGCTGCCAGCCACGATGGCAGGGTCAATTCCCCGCTTCCTCCTGCTATACCACCTTCTTCGCCGGTCGGGTCGTCTCCGGTTCCCTCGCCGTCTGGGGCTCCACCGGGTACACCAGTCGATTCTGCGCCGGGGATCCCGACTCCGGCGCCGCCGTTCACTCCGCTCGGCCGAGTCCCACTGGCACTGTCGTCACCAGGCTGGCCCGGCGGTGAGGAAGAAACGTTCCCCGGGGTTGCTGCGTCGGCGCCCGGCTCGGGCGTTCCTGATTCAGGTGTCAGTTCTGGTACTTCACTCTCGGGTGAAAACGGGACGCCGGTCAGGCCTGTCGCGACGCCCTTAGGAACCGGCGGAGCCTCCTTGAGGCGACCCAACCCGCCATCTTCATTGTCCGTATCGCCACGCCCGCCGGGAATCCCCTTCTCAGTCGAGTCGTCCTTTCGCGAACCGCCACCCTGTCCCGACTCAGACTCATTGCGCGAACCTCCCCCACCTGTGGTCGACTCAGATTCCTCGGGCTGACCAGAGGGACCTTCAGCAGGCGCCCCTTGGCCCGGGTTACTGGCGGCGTCTTCACCAGCTGAACCACCTTCACCTGAAGCCCCTCCGCCATCGGAGAGGTTCGGCAAGCCGGAATCGACCTCTAGATCAATGGGTTCACGACGAGCTGACTCGGTCGCGTCGGCGGCAGGACTTTCCGAGCTTTCAGTCGGTGGATTCTCCTGTTCCTTGAGCCAGATCCATTCCTGTGTCTTGGGGTGCCAACGGAATGCGCCGGGTCCGACCCGTTCCGTAAGGCGTGCCCCGAAAATCTCCTGTAGCCGCTTAGGGTCCTGCCCCGGATCACTAAGCAGCTTCGCCTCTGCCTTGGAGACACGGCGTCGCTCTTCTATGATGATTGGCCGCTGTGTCTCCAGCCCATTCGCATCAAGAAACCGGATCGGGTTGTTGTGGACGAACCGATAGAGATTCAGTCCGTCCACTGGTCCCAGCGGGTCGGGACTGATCCAGTTGCCAATGAAGGGGGCGTAGTAACGGTATTCGTAGCAGTAGAATCCCGTGGCATCGTCGCGGCATTTGCCGCTGTAGCGATACTCCTTCAGCTTGACGTCGCGGGCGCTCTTCCCGGCGAGAAAGCTCGTCCCGCCGAAGGGGAAGTACTCTTCGTACGAGATGATATCGCCAACTTCGTCGAGCTCCAGGGACACCGAGCCGAGATGGTTTCCGACAAGGTAGTGGAGTTTCTTCTTGCCGATGTCATCCGTCTCGAGTGCAGTTTGATCGAGGCTCCATTGATGCAGGGTCGCCAGACGCGCAGAGCCGTCGGTGACGTGCGATGTATGCCGCAGCAACCGAGTATTGCCACCGCGCGTGATTCGACGAACTTCGCAGCCTTCAAAGTAGGTTGTCTCGGTGACCTCGAGCTGTCCTGCAACCAGCTTCTCGGTGACACGACGCACTCGCAGACCATCAGCCCCGTACACGTAGTACTCGGCGTCGTCGGGCTGCCCGGAACCGGAGCGATCGATGATGACGGCGCGCGCTAGCTTCTCCGCGAAGTTCCAATCCATCGACCGCAAGTGGGGAAGCTCTATCGTGTTGCCGCTGGAATCGAACTTCGCCTCTGGGTTCGCAACGTCGAGCCCGTTCAGATCCTTCTTGGGGAGGGAGCGGTTCGACGTGGCCGACGTCCACATCTCTGTCGTCCAGTTCTGGCTGGCGCCCTGATGGCGCGTACGCAGGATGTTTCCCGCGAGGTCGTAGTCGTAGGTCCGGGTGTAGCGCTCGATTGCAGCGCCGTTGTTGAGACTGAGGTGCCGGGTGCCCTTGATCGGGTTTGCTCCTTCGAGCCCGGACCGGTAGTCGTGCTGAAGCAGCGCCTGGTGAACGCGTCCCGTCGCTTCCTTCAGTTGGTAGAACGGGTCGTAGGTGAACTCGCAGGCGGAGCTGATGGTGAGCCCTGTGAGAAGGGGTGTGGATGCGCCCGGGTCCTGCACGCGGTCGACCCAATGCGTGACGTTGCCGACCGGATCGTAGGTGTACTCAACATCGAGGTAGTCGCGCGCAGTGCCGGTGACCCGACGCGTGTGCAGACGCTCGAGTCGGAATGTGGCTGCATCGTACTCGTACGACGTCTCGACGCCGTTTCCGAAAGCGAGCTGCGTTCGCTGCCCTCGGGCGTTGGTCTGGATATCCGAGGCAATGACTTTGCGATCGAGTACGCCATCAGCGGTGGTCAAACGCACCTCTGAGACATGGCCCAGCCGTGCATAGACGTATTCCCGAGTGGTCCCGTCAGGTAACTGCTGTTCGGCAACCCGCCCGAACGCATCGAGCTTCGTTTGGGAGCGATGCTCTGCGCCCGCCACCGGGACGGCCTCGGGCGTGATCCAGTCGACCGTCCCCTTGTAGCTTGTCCTGAGCGAGCGACGCACATCGATGGCCTGGCCGTCCATGTTGTATCGCTCGAAGAGCAACAGGCCGGCGTCATCTCGTCGCCGGATCGCGCGCCCCCGCGCATTCTTCAGCTTCGCCTGTGGAATCTCGGGATTGTCGCCGTAGGTGACCTGCTCGACGATGTTACCATCGACGGCCGTACCGTCGAAGTCGACAGATCCATCGACACTCGTTTGGACGTGTCGTCCGTTTTGATCGTAGCGGTGCTGCGTGTGAACGTCGCGGGCATCCCATTGGTGAATCGGATGACCTTGCGTATCCAGAAGCGTGCAGCGCACGCCCGCGTCCATGCTCTGCTCGTGCAGCCCTCTGCCGAGCATGTCGTGCTTGTAGGTGAACGCCGTAAGACTCCGTGGATCGACAACGCGTTCCGGGAGCCCGAGCGGCCCGTACACGGTGGTACTGATACGCTCCGTTCCGCCGTTCCCGACCTCGCGAAGACGGAACGGTCGCCCAAGAGGATCGTTCTCGACAACCGCTGGGGTGTTGGCGTGCGCTCGCGCCTTGTCGAGTGCGCGCCTTTCCACGTCCGATACGGGGAGCGTTTGACGGTTTGATTCATAGGCAGACCCGACTACGTTGTCGTTGGCATCCGCCTGGGTGGTCGCCCACGAAGTGTACTCGCTCGTTGTGAGCGTTCCGTTCGGCAGGTCCTGGCGCACGACCCTGCCGATGGGATCGTAGTGGGTGCGGGTCGCGACACCGTACCGCTGCAGCGCTTGGTCGGACTCGAAGTCGGGGGACGTCGAAAACAGCGGCTCATACTTCCGAACAAGCCACCCTTTGTTGTTGTAGACGTCGTGGCCGCTGGCCAGCCATCGCTCGGTCGAGTCCGCAAGGACAGGTTGCCCGTCGCCATCGACCACAACCGTGCCACTGGAGCGCTGAATGGCTGGCCCAGCATCCGCTCGTACCTTGGTTTGAATGGCTCGCCCGAAGCCATCGATGTACTGGATCGTCGTTCGGATAGAGGAGCCATTCGGCACGGTACCCTCACCGTCGTGCCGATGCTGTTCTCGTTCGAGATGAACACTGCGGGGAGGCCCGTCGCCACGTTCGAAGGCCTCCAGATCGTAGAAAAAGAACCTGGTGGCGTTCTGTAGCAAATTGTCAGGGTTCGTGAGGACGTCCGCTGCAGTTGCACCGACCACGGGCACGTACGTCGCAATGTCCTCGTCTCCGATCGGGTGCGAGTTGCCGTCGCTGCCGAGTTGGTCGCCGCGTAGCGTGGTGGCGATGGAGACCCCGAGCGGGTCGTAGAGGACCTCAGAGATGTTGTCGTTGGCATCCTTCACGCGAGACGATGCCAACGCCTGGTAGTCGGGGGTGCCTTCGATCCGGTTGCCGAAGACATCGTCGACCGCGGCAACCAAGAGGAAATGGGCGTCGAACGTGTGGACCTGGCGAGCTCCCCCAGGCGTGGCTTCCTCGCGGAGGCGGAAGAACGCGACCGCGTCGCGGTAGTGGTACGTGGCGTCGTCCGCCCACCAGAATCCGCCCTCCCGCCGGTAGTGGCCGTCTACGGAGAGCACGGCCCCGTCAACGCGACCGTCGTACAAGGGGTCGACGCTCGCCTCGGGGAAGACGGCTCGCTCGACGTGATGCAGCAAGGTGACCGCCCCGACGTTTGCTGGGCTGGCCGCGGCCGAGCGATCGTCGTTCCAGAAGCGGTTACGCCGGTAGCCAATCAGGCGGGCTCGCGGGCTGCCATTCGAAGGCGGATCGTGGAACGCGAGGGGACTCGCAAGGGCCTGCTGGATTTGTGTGACCAGCTGTGACCGTGAGAAACTCTGGCTTCCCGTTGGCGCAAGACCCGTGAGCGCGAAACGGCGTTCCTCAACCTCGATGCCGACCTCGAAGCGCGTCTCGGAGTCGAAGTTTCGGTGTTGGCGCTGGGTCAGCTCTGCGTGAAGAACCTGCTGCTCTGGCCGAGCACCAGGTCCAATGGGTCTGCGTGGATAGGCGACCGAAGCTCGAGCGGCGACATTCCCATACTCATCGTTCTCGAGAAGCAGGTCATGCGTGACCCGTGGATCGCTCGGGTCTTGTTCGTACTCGTGGCTGACGGACTCCGCTTGCACGAAGGTGAATGCAGCGTCTTGCTCGGCCTCGGGTTGGAGACGGCGAACGCGGTATGCAAACTCGGTCGTGCGGTAGGGATGCGGCTCCCTGGTGCCATCTCGGCGAAGCGCGTAGAACTCCTGTCGCCACTGCACGCCCCCGAGGGCTCGGTAGGCGTCGAGCTGCTCATCTGTCGTAAGCGCGCCGACGTCCTCAATGTCCGGTTCCGGAGGACGAGCTGCAAGAGGATCGCGGGCGTAGAAGTCCTGCGCGCGCGCGTGGAATTGGCCGTCCTCGCCCGTGTGGTACCAGCTTCGTACGACGGAGGGAGGCGTGACCTCTTCCGGCGAAGAACCGCCAGTCGCCGCGAGCTGGTCCGAGTCAAACGCGTCAACAAGCCCGAACCCGACGAAACGGCGCTCGTCGTCGTCGAAGTAGCCGTCTCGGTATTCGTAGCGGGTGGCCAATCGCGCACCACCAACGCGGTCGATGCCCTCCAGGAGGTGCACGACCATCGAATGCCGTGGCAGCAGGGATCTCCATGGGCGCTCGCTGTGCTTATCCCGCAGGTAGTCCTGTGCAGAGCTCCGATACGAGAGCTTCGTTTCGCGACCGATGCTGTTCGAAACGGATCTCAGAAGCCGCGGCGGCGAGTCACCGCTGAGGCGCAGGTATTGAATCGCTTGGCCCTCACGACCTGGCAGAGGCGTTGACCACACGAGGCATCGGGTTCCGTCGCCGAGGAAATCGAAGACTTGGGCGGAACCGAGCCGATCGATGTATGGAAGGTTGGCCAGGCGCTGTTCACCGCTGAACCGGTTGCCGCTCTGATTGGCCCAGAATCGAACCTCTCCGCGACCGATGTACAACAGGTCCGCGGTGCCACTACCGTCGAGGTCGACAAGTCGGAGCCTCCGAACGTCGAGCTCCCCGAAGTCGTCGAGTGTCGGGGCGTCCTCCATCACCACACCAGGACCGAACTGCCCGAGCCCCTGGTTTGGCCAGTACTCGACCCGTCCAGCATCCACGCGGACCATGTCCAGCAGACCATCGCCGGTCATGTCCGCGAAGAACGTGTGCAAGGCTGTGCTCTGGGTCAGAGTCGGGGCGCCTCCAGAGCGTGCGTCTGGCTTCGACAGCTCGATCGCTGTACCGAACCCATCAGCACCTTCGGACGGGTACCAAGTCAGTCGATCGCTTCGCTCGACGATCAAGTCGGCGTGACCATCGCCGTTGAGATCTACCCACTGCACGCGAGCGTTCGCCAGATCAACGCGTGGCAGGTTTTGAAACGTGCGGAAGCCCTCCCAACGACCGCTGTTTCGATCGTGCTGGTAATAGCCCGCCTCCCGGCCCTCGAAGCCGACCAGGTTGAGGTTGCCGTCGCCGTCGAAGTCCTGAAGTTGGAAAGCGGCCGAGACGGCAGCAGGCACTTGGTCGAGCGGGTTCATCGGGCCGAAGTGGCCACCGCCGAGGTTCTCCTTGAAGTACCAACTGCCGCTCTGGCGACACAGAATACCGGGGAGCCCCTCGTTCTTGATGTCCATCCACTGGTAGACAGCCCCGTCCAAACCAGAAGGGATGTTATTGGTGGCACTTGCCGCCTCAAACGCGGTGCTGAGCTTCGTCGCGGTATACCGAAGCTTCAGCGGCGGAATTGCGCGGTCGCTCGTGGTTCCGTCGGCGTTTCGACGATAGCCGCGATAGGTAATCGATTCGAGAACGGTACCGGCGGGCTCACTCCGATGGGTGAGTTCCGTCGCCCCAACTAGACATGGAGTGCCGCCATTGAGCTCCGGAAAGCGGTGGAACATGAGAATCCGGCGGCAAAGCCGGTACGTTCTCAACTCGAAGCCGGGTCGGTGCGTGGAGAATGGGTCGTTGCGAGCAGTCCATGCTGGAGCTGGCCCAGCATCCGACGGGACAGGCAGCGCCCCCGTGGCGTGCTCGCCGTAGTCGAAAACCACCTCGAAGCGCCACTCGTTCGCGGGGTCGCTTTGGCGCGAAAGCGAAAGGGGGCGACTGTTGCCGTAGAGGATTCTCTTGAGGTACCGCTGAGCGAAGCCGCCTCCGCGCCGAGCACGCCCCGACTCGAAGCTGGACGAGGTGTCAACGCCAGCTCCGTCTTCCGGCTTGTATCGGTAGACAATGGCGTTGCCCTTGGGGTGGTACTGCGCTTCGAGCAGCCACTGAAACGTGCGCCGATCGGGGTCGGCCGGGTCGGCAATGCGCGTTGAGTCGTCCGCTGCCACGCCGAAGACCGAAACCACGCCGTTCCTCGCGTAGACGATCCAGTGAACGCGGCCCGTAGCCTGATGAGTCCAGCGCTCGAAGCGTTCAAATGACCGTTCGGTCTTGCTGCGAAAGCGCTGGACCCGATGGGCGCCTCGGTCTTCGACGATGGGGACCCAATGCCCTCCCTGTTCGCGAAGCATGGGTACTAGCTGTTGTCCGCCGCCGTAGACGTAGCGGTCACTATCCCCGGTGTACGCCGGCAACTCTCGAGTCGTATCCAGGCCGATGCTGGGGACGCCCGACAAGAACCAGCCCGCGCCGAAGGTGGAGTTTCGCTGCCCGCTACCGTAGCCAAGGGACAACGATGGCCCGAACGACTCGCGCCCAGGGCTGGTCCGAACCGGCACCGACAACCGGGCGGCGCCGGTCAGGGTGTTGACCTCGATCTGATGATCGACCGCGAGTTGGTCGAGGGTCGTTTCGCGGAAGCCGATCATGCTGACCTCGTCGCTCCCGAAAGGTAGCGGTCGGAACGAACGTCACAGCAGCGCCCAGCTGTCTCCGCGGATGATTGCTGGCCTGCGTCGTCGTCCCTGCGCACCTGTCCCCCCCTCAGAAAATCAGTCGAGCAATAACGGGCCTCGTCCGCTCATGGCGCCGGACTTTACCTCCAGGTTGTACTTACCTTCAACCATGCTGTGGGTGTTCGTCGTCAGAAAGCATCCCGAACGTCGATCGCGGGCCGCACGGGAGTCGACCGGACGCTGGTTCGAGGCGTGTCACCAACACGGCGCCGAATCGCCATGAAGAAATGACTATTGCGATCGCCCGAAGACGTGAGTGAGAAGTGGGGTGTCCTCAGCCCAACTCGCGGGTGTAGGATGCTCGCCTCGCTCTGGGGGGCTCATGCCGACCAACATCCGCTTGCTCCGGGTCTTCATCGCTTCACCGGCTGATGGGCAATCGGAGCGGGAGGCGGTGGCAGACGATGTCGAGATCAAAGCATAGGAGGAAGCCTTGCCTGCCGGAAACCCGTCGAACGTTCAACCGCCGCCCGCCGCCTCCCCCGAGGCCCGCGAAGCACTCTCCAGGCAGATGGAGGCGCTCGGCATCGAGCAGGGGCTGGCCGATCGCGTACTGCCGAACGCTTCACCAGAGCAATTGGAACTGCTGAGCGCTTTGGTGTCCAAAGCAGCTTCGGCGACGACGGAAGTCAACGACCCATCCGACTCCATGTCATCGGACGAGTATCGTGCTCTGCTCGAACGCTTGGGCGATGAGTACATAGGCACGCTGACGCGGCGCGGGCTCTCGGAAAGCGCGGACGTGAAACCCGACCAGCTGCAGGATGGCGTCGAAGTTCTCGCGGAGACCGCCCGGATGCTTCGAGCTGTGCCTCCATCGCGGCGGAGCGCGATGTGGCCAAGCATGACCGGCGAGCTGCAGACTGCTCTGTCGCACTACCAAGTCGTCGCGCGCGCACTGATCGAAACCGGTGTGGCCGGAGCGTTGGACGCAGAGAGACACGTCGTGCTGAACCACCTCCGGCGAGAGGTTATCCCCGACCTTGACCTAGCACTGCTGCGCCTGATCGGTGAAGCAGACCCCGAGCTGGCTCTCGCTCACATGCTCCGGGAGGCACGAACGGCACCGCGCTCACTTCTCCGAACGATGACTGTCGCCCAAATGGTGGAGGAGGGAGGGCGCCTTCTTCAGCCGCAGCCTGGGGTCCCTGCTCCGGTGCCGCCGAAGGCAAAACGCTGGACCGGCTGGGGCAAGCTGTTCACGGGCATGGCCGTCGCTGGTGCCAACATCGCTGGTGGCATTGCACTGGGCATCGGTGGTGGTCCGCTGGCTGCCGGTGCTACCGTTGGGGGCGTGATCGCATCATGCGGGGCGGGCGTCGGGAGCATCTGCGAAGGCGTCGGCGCCCTCCGAGGCGAGTGAACGGGTGCTGCAGAGCGAGTTGCTATACGTCACCGCGGGGCTGCATCGCTGAACCCGGCCATCCTGTTAACCAGGCCCCGCGCTCTCGCCCAATCTCGGAGACAGAGAGCCCATAAGGGCGCGAGACCAACGACAACATGACCGCGTGTGATCTCTGCGAACTCGCACCCGAGACCGTCGCGCGCATGGGGAGCGCGCAGAAGCCCGCGAAGACTGGGCCTTTCACGCCAAAGCCCCGGGCGTCACCGACCGGGGCTTTGGTTAAGTGGCGCCCCCACGCCCGTTGGCGTGGGGGCATGAATGGCTCGGGTAGCGCCTTGCTTAGACGGACCCTACCCGAGAGCCGCAAAGGATGCACGAGTTGGTATCACATTGCGATGGCTGTCTTTCCGCTGGATTGGCGCGTGAACGTTCAGAACCCACGAAATCCGGGTCCGTATCGGCGTCGTGTGGCCGTACGTGCCGGGGTTAGCGGGCTGAGGCAACGGGGGCAACGGGCCAGAACCTACTCGGCCTCGAAGCCACCATCTACGGCAACCGCTTCCTGGGCGCCCGGCCAGGGGGGCGCCGTCGCCAGCATAAGCTTCAGCGCGGCATCGCGGGACGCGCGGAACTGGAAGCTGGTTCCGACGGGGATACGCAGAGAGTCGCCGGCCTGCACCTTATCGATCCTCGCGGGTTCGCCATCGCGCTGTCGCCACACTTCCCCTTCACCATCGAGCACGTACCAGAGCTCTTCGACGGTCCGGTGGCGGACCGCCTTCGTAGTAGCCCCAGCCGGAAGAACGCAGTGCGCGAGGCCACCGTTGTCGCCCGCTACAAGGAGCCGAATCTCCGATCCGTCTGGAGCGAGATAGTCGTAGTCCTTCTTGAGGCGAACCACATCCTCGGCAGCCATCGGCCGCGGCAGGTGTCCCTTCTTTGCGGCGAGCCGTCGCATACACTCCGCGCGCTCCGCTCGAGCCTCGTAGTCCGTTTTTCGAAGGGCCTCGGCATCATAGTTTGAGCTGGCCAGCTCCTCCCAAGTCTTGGCCACCATGATTGCGTCGTCGTGCCGTGGGGCTTTCCCTCCTCGCCTTCGAAGGCATAGGAAGGGCTGACGATGTACAGGACCTCGGCATCCTCCCCGCTGTCGTTCCTCAGCTGGAACAAGGTGCCCGGCTCTGACACCACCGCGTGACCGGTCGCAACATTCAGATCGTACGGTTCCAGCGCATCCCGTTCCTTCATCCGAATTGTCAGCCGTCCACCGGTGACGTACGTAACCTGCGTCACGGCCGGATGGATGTGCACCCACGAGTGCACGCCGGAGCGCATCCTGCCCGATGCGATGCTCATCTCGCCGAGGAGCCCCCAGGGAACGTCCACTTGCATGACGTCGCTGGCGTTCAGGAACGGGCTGACCTCCGTCCCGTCCGGAACGGTGAAGTATTGACCAGCTTTGAATACCCGTTTCATGTCTCTTTGCCTCCGTCAGTTCCCGTACGACCTTGGGAGCAACAGTCGCCGTGAACCACTGCTTGCGCGATGCGGTCGTCGCCGGTCGCGCTCGTCTTCAATCTCCGCCTCCGAGCTCTGCGATGAGCTTGGCCAACGCCGTCAGCAAGCCCAAGCCCCCGGTGGCTAGCGCCACCCACGCAGCTCTCGTCGCACTCTTGAGTCGGCCTTCGCCCTTCGCGTCCCGTGCGTTGGCTTCGTCGAGGCGCTCGCTAAGGATCCTAGCGAAAGCCCGGAAGAGGTTCACACGAGCCGAATCCGCCAGTTGCTCGACACACTTCCGAGGGATGTGGAATACTCGCGTGCCGGGGGTGAAAGCAAGCGCGGTCACCGTGTACCTGCGCTGACTTCTGATCAGGCTGTATTCGCCGAAGTGTGTCGGCCTGTCCAGGGTGGCTATGAGCCCACCGCCGCGCCTGAGCTCCACGGTTCCATCGAGCAACACGAAGAAGCCATCCGTGTCCTGGCCTTCGCGGTAGATTTCCGTCCCGCGGTCGTAACTTGCCAGCGTCGAATTCTCGACCACCACATCCAGCGAGGACTCGTCACGAACCAGGTCATGCTCACGAAGAGCCTCCATTCGAGCGGATTTCGAGAACGCATCGTAGTCCAGAATCATCTTGAGCCAGCTCCAGCGATAGTCGTCGAGTCCTGGACCCAAGCTAGCGTACCGCTATGCGAAGGTCACTCGCTTTCGTGCGCGATGACTGCTCGTTCGCGGCTCTTCATCCGGCGCGCGCAGCCAAACCTGAATCGAATCTGTCTCGCTTCTGCAACGGCGCGCCGTGAGCAAACGACCTGCTGAGAACCTGGCGGCGTTGGATGTTCACAACCTGGACAGGAACTTCTGAGGAACGCCTGGTCGCTCGTTGGATCTCCGCATGTTTGACCTGCTCAGGTGCCCATGGTGCGCAAGAATTGCCCGATTCGCGCACTCCCGAACCGCAACCCAAGTAAGACTGCAATACGCCGACTACTCAGGCGCGGCCTACCCGTTCCATCCTTCGGTTCAGTAGCGAGTGTCGGGACGCGGGCAACCACAATTCCAGGAACGTTAGCGACGGCACCGGCTCCCCGTCGTCATCGGCCCTCGCAGATACGACATCGCCCACCCCGATCCCTAGCTGCTCGAGCTGGTCGGGGCTGAGCTCCTCACGCCGCTTGTATCGCGGTCGCGGCTCGGGCTTCTGGCTGGGAACGGGGTCTGACATCTGACTGCTGGGGCGGCTGATCGCCGCCTGCTCAGTGTGGCGGCTTGCCGTCACCACGCCAAGGTCCGACAACGTCGATTCCTGCAAGGTCGTGCAATGCGGAGATAATTCATCCACCTCACCCACCCTCACCTCCCCAACCGGCGAATCTCGCTCACCGTCATCGGCCCCCGCAAATACGACATCACCCATCGCGGCCGCACGAGCACTGTCCCCGCCTTCGAACGAACGTCGCGCATCACGAACCACCGATTCTCGAGTCGTCCCACGACGCTCTCGAGAGCTTTCGCGGAGAGGGTGCCGGTGCCGACGCCGCGGACGAGGCCGTCGATGACGCGGGCGCGATCGGCGTCGGTTTGTAGACGACCGATGTACCACTGGCCGGCGTTGCCGAGCACGCGGTAGTCCAGATCCATCGGGTTTTGGGTGGCGAGCAGCATGCCGACGCCGAAAGCGCGCGCCTGCTTGATGAGTGCTACGAGCGGCGGCTTGGTGGGCGGGTTTTTCGGATGCGGAGGTAGAAAGCCGTGGAGTTCGTCGAAGAGTACGAGCGCGCGCAGGGCCTTGCTTCCGCCCTGCCCTCGCACCCAGGTCAGCAGCTCTTCGAGGATCACGCCGAGCACGAGCGCCCGCTCGTCGTCATCCAGATGGGCGACGCTGACGATCACCGCGGGGGTTTTTCTTGGTTCACCTGGAGCCACCCGCGGCGGCGTGAACCAGCTTCCGACGTCGAGGGACGTTCCGTGGCGCCAGCTCTCGAAAGCGGGAGACGCCAGCAAGGTGTTCAGCGCCGCCGCGAGATCGGCGCGCTGGCGAGGCGGCACGTACTCGTCGACAGTCAATGCGCCGATGCGCTCTACCGGCGGCTCGAGCACGTCGCTGATCAGCGACGCCAGATCCGACGGCTTGCCAGCGCGCATCCGACGTTCTGCAAGCAGCGACAGCAAGACGTGGTCGCGACTCGTCGCTGCGTCTGGGTTGCGCTTGAGCAGGCGCAAGATCAATGACACGGCCGCAGACAAGGACGCGCGAGCGTCGGCAGGATCAGTCTTCCAGTCGCCCGTGGGTCGTTCGAGCGACGAGAGTAACTGCAGCGGCTCGCCGTGCTCGCTACCCGGAGTGATGACGCGTAGGGCAACGCCGTGGGCGAACGCTCGAACGTCCTCTTCTGTCAATCCGCTCTTGCCCAGCTCGGCAGCTCGCTCGGCCGCCAGGGTCTCCGCGATCTCTTCCACCGACCGCAAGTCGCCGGGGATCGGCTGCACCCACGGTTCGAAGTGCTCCGGCGAGAAACTCGGAAAGCACAGCCCGAGATTGGGCAAATCGCCCTTGATGTCGATCATCAGCACCGGGATCTCTTGCCGCAGCGCCTCCTCGACGATGCCGAGGGCTGCTGCAGTCTTGCCCGACCCCGTCGCTCCTGTGAGAAAGCAATGAGTCGTGAAGTGATGCGCAGGCACTTCGAGTGGCGAAAGCGCGCCACGCCCCCTCAGCGGCGTGCTGTGACCAAGTAAGAATCGTGGTGCCATGATCGCTCTCCCTTATGAAGTAAGGCTGATGATGTACGGTCGACAACGCACGCCTAGCGACGTACGGCTTGCGCCCTACGGGGCCAGGATGTGGCTCCCAGCCCCGCAGGTTATCAGCGCTCTCTCAAGCGCCTCCCCCGCCCTCTGGAGTCGGGGTTCTGGGCGGGGCCGCTGCGCTCCGCCGCCCGGCGCTCGCCATCAGTTCCTCCAGACGAGCGGTGTCGATCTCGTCTTCGTCGGCGTCGTTTGCGCTCTCGTCGCTCGACGGCGGCTGGGTTTCTGGCTCGTCGGGGCCCGACGTGTTTCGCCGCGCCTTGCGCAGCGTGTACAGGGACGGCATCACCAGATCGGCGTCGCCGGTATTCCTGCGGATGTAGCGAACCGCCCAGCGCAGCTCCTCGTACAACTTGAACAGCAGCGTGAGCCCCTTGAGGCGATTGCTCTGCACCTCTTCCTCGCTCTCACCGCCCTGGTCCTTCACGCCCAGGTAGGTCAAGAGCTCCCGCACCGCGTCGCGTGCGGCGTCGAGCTCTTCGCGCGTGATCAGGCTGCGGCCCTGGATGCGTTCCCAGTTCGTGTCCAGGTAGTTAGCCAGCTGCAGTGTGTCGAACGCGATGTTGCGCGGGCTGTTGCCTCGACTCAGCGTGCTGGCCTCCTGCTCCAGTAGCCCGCGCGCCACCAAGGGTTGCGTGTCAGCCAGTAGCAAGCTGCGGTAGTCCCTCACCTTCTGCAGGGGATCGGCCGTGTCTTGGCTCACGAACCCCTTGGCGCCGCGCATCAAGCTCTCGAGGTGAGCCACCGCGAACGCCGTCTCCCGCAGCTCACTGATCATGGCCAGATCGACACGTGGAAGCTCCCACGCGATCTCGTCCTGCAGCTCCTCCAGCTCCGGGATGACGCCGAGCACCGTCTGCACGACGAGCCCCGTATCCAACGGCACCCGCAGGATGCCGCTCTGGGGTACCGCGGCGAAGCGGGGGCGAAGGCGCTGATACGCGACGTGAAAGTAACGCGACTGTTGGGTCGATCCGGCTCGCCCACAGTGCTCCTCGCCATGAAGGGCGACGTGGGAAAGGCGCGCGACTGTTTTCTCAGAGCACTGGCCCTCGACCCCAGTAGCAAGCACAGTCTGCGCAGCTATGCAGCCTACCTCCACCAGGCGGGTCAAACGCCCAAAGCGGTTCAGGCGTTACAACTGTTGGCCATGCTTCAAGGCGTTGGGGGTACGTCATCCGACGAACGAGAAGGCGTGCTTGTGGCGATCAAGCAGTTCGCCGCTCAAGAAAAAGGTGCGGGTGAAACGTTGGCCACTAGCCGTGTCTAGGGCGTCTTCTTCGCACGCGCAGACGCTGCCAGCACACCGGCTAGCGTACGCCCGGCGCTGCGCCGCTCAATCTGCTGCGCGGCTTTCGTACCGAGGTATGTGGTAGCCATCGCAACCGCTGCCTTCGGCGTGAGTTCTGGCATCATTTGCATCCAGGCCGCGCAAAGCGTTACCCATCCTGCAACCGCTTGCGGCGCAAACATCTTCTCGTACTTCCGCAGGAGTTCTGACACCGTGCGGTCGTGCTCCGTCAGCAACTTCGACACTGCGCGTTCTACCTTCTGCGACGAGGCCGCGGACCCTTCCTCACCCAATCCACCAAGCTCGGTGAGTGCGTCCGCAACCTTCTTGCGAAAGGTTTCGTTTTCACCGTGTTCACGTAGCGACACCAAGGCGTCAATCGGCACGTTGCCAAGCCACTTCAGTTCCGGATCTAGAAGCGCTTGAGCAAGCCGCGCCTCGTCCCCTTCGCGATTCTCGCTTGCCCAGTGCGCAGCTCGCGACTCACCGAGAAGAGTCGCATAGTGCCAGTGCACCGGGAGAACATACAGCGGAGAGGCCGACAGCTGAGAGGAGTTTTCCGTCAGGTGGTAGTGGGGGGCCAGCCGCTCCAGAATGGAGTTGAGGACTACCCTCGCTGGGCCGCCGTCCCTCATGAACGAAACGAACTTCGGCGAGCGAAACTTCTCATAGTAGTCGAGGGTCTCTTTGACGGCCTCCTTGATCGGAGTACTCGGAGCGCAGCCAAACCCAACGAAAAGCCTCCGCTTGGATGTGGCCTCCAAAAACGCCTCGGCGTTGAGACTCGCGTATTCCGTTACCTCGGAGATGTCCTCAAAGCGCGCGTCCAGAAAGTGGGAGAAGAATGAGAGTGCCATCAGCTCCTGGGCATCCTGCGTTTGCTGGTCGTTTTCCTCTAGGACCCTCTCAAAGCTCGGAAACACCACCACAGCGGGGTACGGAAGGCGCGCATCTACAAGGGGCTTCAGCGGCAGCAAATGAAAAACATCCTCCATCAACCGTGGCACAACGTGAGTCTCGTGTTCTCGGTCACCCTCAAACCACCGCGCGACGGGATCAGGAATCAGCAGAGTGTCCGTGTAGAGGAGCATGCTGCGTGAAGCTGCGCGACTTGACGCGGTGAAGCCCTGCATTCCCCCCATGCACAGTTTGAACCCTGGTAGGTCACGAGCGGCACGAAACAGATCCGCTGAGTGCTCCTTGTAGAACGCCACCAGAGCTGTCACGGCCGCATTGTACGGCTTGATCCAAGACTGCGAGCGACTCAGCCTGGTTTGGGCCAGTTGCCGAATGGCGGGAGCGAAACCAGCACTGTCGGCGGCAAACTTGGCAGGCACCTTGCCTGTGAACCGGACGAAGACTTCTTCATATAGTCCGAAGAGCTCACGCATCAACTCGCCTAGTCGCTCGCCCCCGAGCGGCTTTCTTGGATCGGGCTCCGCCTCTGTTGAGTCGGCCGTCACCATCTCGTAGCATCGCGCGAGAGCTCGAAGCGGGGGAGACACGGTCGAGAGGACGGGACTGCCGTCCTCTCCATACCGAACGGCTTTGAAGTCCGCTTCGAGCTGCGACCGCACCTGTTCCTCAAGGATGACCCTTCCAGCCGCGTGATCGTCAAAGAGCTTGTTCAATCGACGGGTCAGGTACATGACACCATGCTGCCACAGTTCGCCGGCGGATTCATTAGCCCGAATCCCTCCCTGATCACGAGGCAGCCACCATGTTTCGCGACGCAGGTTCGAAAACCGGCTCGCCCCCAACGTGACGTGTCACCCGATGGACTGCGTGGCGATGGAATCCATGCAGGCATCTGCTACCTTGGTATCGAGGCCTACATGCGCCTGCATTCACGCCGTCCCGTCTTGTACAGCGAGCGGTCGCTCAAGCACTAGCGGCGACCATTGCGGAACCAATCGGGCCATCTGCCTGGTTGCTTTGCGCACGCGCTGCACATGCTGAGCACCGAGTCTGGGATGGTCGCGTCGCGACTTCGAACGTCCTTGTGATGCGTCGCGCAAACCTGCTCGAAACACACTGCGCATGATTTCTCTGGGTACGGAGTTGCCCTGTATTTGATCCCCTTCTGGCGTGCGCATAAATAGCAGGTTGAGCTTGGTTTCTGCCATTCGAATTCCATGGAAGACCTCCATCGTGACCGCTTGCTCCCGATGTCGCACCTCAAGCGGGTTGAAGACTAAGGCATTCTGAGTTGGTCGCCGAGGGAGTCGACAAGCGCCTGGGCGACCGAGTGCTGAAAGCGTTCTCCCCGGCCCGGATGCATCGCGCGTATTCTCCGCAGATCTTCGCTCTCACGTTGCAGTTCCGCGAAGGTCACAACTCGATCGCGAGCACTGCGCTCGCTCACCAGCCAGTAAGTGAGCGCGTATGCGAGCGTATCTGTAAAGGGCGCGAGATACCGTGTCGGATCTAATTCGCCGACTATCGGGGATAGGACCTGAGGATCGGCGGAGCCGAGTTCCAATGCCTTCTCCAGCGTGGCGGCCTGCGCTAGAATCGCCTCGGCCATCTTCAACTCAACGACAGCTCTGCCCCGTGAGTATCTGCTGAGTAGTTCGACCGGAATTCGCGACTCATGTATCCAACGTCGAGCATTGGATATCACGTCGGCAGTTCCATGGCGCAACACTCCACCGATGACAGGCTCGGTAAACGCAATGTCACGCCATTCACATCGAAGAGCCAGCTCCGCCTCGGACACCACCAGGCAATCCACAACGCCGTCCTCGATTGCCTGAAACGGGCCGTCACGAAGTACAAGCAGCAGGTCAACGTCCCGGGTGCCCGAGCCGTATTCGATGACCGCACAACACCGGTCCGCTGCGGCTGCCGCGGTATTGGCGATCGCCTCTCTGCGCGACCGAGCGTCAAGAGCCATGTCGCCGGGTTCCAGAAGGCTGACTACTTCTTCATCCAGTCGGGGAGCAGACTGTCCACGTACTCGTTGGTGCTCCCCCAACCCTTGAAGGTCTCGCCGGTCTTCTCAATCTTGACGGAATGCCAAGGGTTCAGAGGGTCGTTGCTGCGGTGTATGTGCGTTGCGAATCCTGGACCGCCGATTACGCTGCCTTGACCGGATGCATCTGGTTTCTTGAAGCCGCTCATGAGCAATACCTCCTTTTGCCCAAAAGTGTGGGGCGCCCAGATTTGATGTCAACCCCACACATTTCATGCCAGTGGTATTCAGAGTCGAACCGCAAGGGCGGGACATGATTTCGGCGACACTTCGCCGCGGCCGCGTGCGGCGTTTCGAACGCATCGCTCCAAGTGGTGCTCCGCCCCCCGGAGCACCACTTGGAGCACCACTTCGACGTAACGGCTGGGTCGCCCGAGTCACGCCTGGTTACATGATTTCAGATACTTGGCACGCCCAGTAACGCCCAGAAACGCCGCAATTTGGAATTGCCAAGGTTGACGTCGAGGGTTCGAATCCCTTCTCCCGCTCAAAGAAAGCCAGCTAATGCTGGCTTTTTCTTTGTGCGGTCAAGGGCTTCGCAACCCTGGGTTGCCCGCCTGCGGCGGGCCGTCTCGCCTCCGGCGCCTCTCGCCGGAGACTCGGCGTCGAATCCCTTCTCCTGCTGAAGGCGGCTAGTAGCTGGCTTTTTCTTTGTGCGGTCAAGGGCTCCGCAACCCTGGGTTGCCCGCCTGCGGCGGGCCGTCTCGCCTCCGGCGCCTCTCGCCGGAGACTCGGCGTCGAATCCCTAATGAGCATGCCAGGGCAAGCAAGTGAGACGGCCCGGGCGTGAGCGCGGGCCGTGGCGGGGTGTTCAGGACTGTGGGGGCAGGGTGCTACTCGTGGCGAACATTTGGACGAATCGCTATTCTACAACTGAAGTTTTTCTCGCTATTTGCGAATTACTGCGCTTTGGGTATAGTGAAATCGTGGACACTCGGCATGGCCGCAGGGCTCGCCTCTCCATGCTCGCGAGGGCTTCCAAGGGCGTCATCACAGTCAGCGACGCGGTCGCTGTTCTGGGCGGAGATCGCGCCGCTGCAGCAAAACAGCTTGCTCGCTGGGCTGAGCAGGGCTGGCTGAAGCGCTTGCGCCGCGGTGTCTATGCCCCGCTCCAGCTCGACGCTGCGCCGTCGAGCAAAGCGCTTACGAACCCATGGGCGATTGTCCCTACGCTGTTCAGCCCGGGCTACGTTGGGGGATGGTCAGCCGCCGAGCACTGGGGTCTCACCGAGCAGGTGTTCCGGGACGTCAGCGTGTTCACGACGAGGGTGTTCCGCTCGAACCATCAGCAGGCAGAAGGGACAACGTTCGTGGTCTTCCGAGTCGATGAGCAACAGTTGTTCGGCACGAAGCCCGTGTGGGAAGCTGGACAGAAGATACTGGTGTCTGATGCCCACCGCACGATGGTGGACATGATGGCACGCCCGGAGACAGGCGGCGGGATCCGCCACGCAGCGGACTGCCTGACGGCGTACCTCCAGTCGTCCATCGCGGATGGTGCAAAACTAATCGACTACGCCGAGCGCTACGGATCGGGGGCCGTCTTCAAGCGGCTCGGGTTCCTCCTAGAGAAGCTGGGACATCACGATGCGCTCGCGGCGCAGTGCCGCGCTCGCCTATCAAAGGGGTACGCACGACTGGATCCAGCGCTCCCCAAAGACAGACTGGTCACGCGTT
This sequence comes from Polyangiaceae bacterium, assembly GCA_050298815.1. Classification (GTDB taxonomy): domain Bacteria; phylum Myxococcota_A; class Polyangia; order Polyangiales; family Polyangiaceae; genus SZUA-265. The sequence goes on along the minus strand of JBNKUV010000095.1, from coordinate 15,466 downwards.
GGCGGCTCTGGGTGCCGTCTTGCTCGAAAAGTGCAAATTCAAGGGGATAGACCTGCCGACGTTGTCCGCGATGGCAGCGTACGAAGACCAGTTGCGCGCTGGCTGGGATACGATGCTGCGACACCAGCTGCCACAACTGCCGCCGTTCGACGGCTTCTGGAGTGAGCTACCAGCGTTTTTCGACTGGATGGAAGGCAAGAGCACTCCCCCATCGCCGAAGCCGTATCGCATGTCGGCAGGTGAGCAGGTACTGCGAGCCAAACTGGGAGGGTTTCCGGCGTTGGGGCTTCGGGGCACCGCCCTGGAGACGATTCGCTTCGCTGCCGCGAACCACCTGTGCGTCGACTTGGACTATGTGAACGAGCAAGGACGCCGCAGCGTGTGGCGGATTGAACCCTACTCGCTGCGCCGCTCCCAGGCAGGCGACATCCTGCTGCATGCCGAACGCATCGACGGCGGGCATCGAACGTATCGTATCGACAGGATCCGTGGAGCTACGGTGACAACACAGGGCTTCGCCCCGCGCCACGCGATCGAGCTGACCACCTGAACCCGCACAAAAGCACCGATGGATATCCGTGTCCGGGGGGGACCGCCGTGTACGTCACGACCACCTAGAACCACCGCCGCCTCACGGAGGCCTCAAGGCCGTGGCTTCTTTCAGCGGTCCTGCCGTCTTCCTGCACCGTGAGCACATCGAGTCCACGGCGACGCAGACCGACCGTCACCGCACGGCTGACGTGCTCGTCCATGTAGAAGCGAACCGTCACTGGTGCTTCGCGGCAGCCAGACGCTCAGCCAGCGGCGAGCGCGCACGCGCACGCATCGCGTCGACCGTGCTCGTTCGTCGATCGATGTCCTTGTCGAGCGCTTCTTGGTGGTCCCAGTAGTAGGCAAGCGCAGAATGAATCTGTGCCATCGACAGGTGCGGGTACTGAAAGGACAACTCCTCGGGGCTCCAACCGTGCGCCCGCTGAGCCATGACGAGTTCGACCACTTTCATTGTCGTCCCGCCGATGAACGGGACCCCTCCTTCGTCGCGCTCGACGTGCGGATACTCGATCTGCTTGGGCGCTGTACTCACTGGTCAAGGGTAGCATCCAGGTCCGGTCCGGGTCCACGCAGCGTCGCTCGAAGTGGTGCTCCCGCCCCCCGGAGCACCACTTCGAGGTAACGGCTGGGTCGCCCGGCTCACGCCTAGTTACATGATTTCAAGTACTTGTCACGCCCAGTAACGGCCGGAGACGGCATTGGGGGCGCTTGCCAAGGTTGACGTCGAGGGTTCGAAGGTTTGTACCCCCTCCGAGCCTCGGTTTGTACCCTCCGAGCCTGTTGCGCGTCCTCCCCTACGAGGCTGCCCGCGTCTCGACCCAAAGCGCCGAAGTGCGTTAATGGGGCGCGGCGCACGACCAACTCGTCGCCACGGGTTGCGCCTTCGTGTAGCTTGCGGCCCATGCGAACGATCTTCGCGGTAATTCTCTGGTGCGCCCTCGCCAGTTGTGCGCGGAGCTCCAGCGACACCACCAAGCGCACGGCAGAGTCACCGCAAGCTGCGGACGACGATAGCAAAGCCGGCCCTGGCCCCGCGCCGCAGCTCGTCAGCATCGACATGCCGAAGATCGTCGCGCGCAGCGTGGAGCTGGACGGTGACGGCAGCTTCGTGTGGGGCGAGCCCGAGCCGATCGATGGCGCCGAAGTGTGTGCGATCGAACGGCGTGCTGCGTTTGGGGTTTACGAACCTTACGAGCCGCTCGACCCGCCGATCTGCGTCACATCGCAGGCTGGGGAACGACCGCTGCTCAGTGGTCTTCCCGCACATTCCGACTTCACCATCACGATCACGAAGGACGGCTACGTGCCGACTGCAACGACCCAGCGGGTGGAGGGCGCCGACCTGCTACCGGCCGACGACGTGCTGCTGCTGCAGATGCTTCTGTTCACGGAAGAGCAGGCGTCACACTTCGCGCCGCCGCCCGAGCCGATCGACGCGCCCAACGCTCTTGACGCGGACCGCGGTCTCTTGGCAGTCGAATACAGCATGCTGGTTTTGGGTTCCCAGGCCCCCGGCGAAGAAAGAGGACAGCTGCTATCGGGCCCGGCGCCCGCGTGGTTCTTCCTCGCCGAGGACGGTCAGCTCGCCCTCAACGTCGAGCCGGATGGCGACGCGCTCGAGCTTTCGGTTCCCGCCAACCAGCTGCTCTTCGAGGTGCCGCCGGGCTTGTATCGGGCAAAGGTCAGCCATGCGCGTGTCAGCTACTGCGAAGCGCTCGGGGCCCCATTTGCGTATTCTTTCTTTGGGCTGACGACCGCCGAGCCCGGCGAGCTCGAAGTTCGGGTGCTGCCGGGCCACTTCACGCTGCTCGAGCCCTTGTGCTTCTGCGTGTCGCCGGTTCCTGGCGACGTGCCGATAGACGCAAGCTCCTGTGTGTTCGCCGATCCGGTCTCGCCCGATGCGGGAGCACCGGTTGTAGGAGTGGCGGACGCTGGAGCGCCGGCTACTGGAGCAGCCGCGCCGTAGTAGGTACGCGACAGTCAGTCCCGCTCGGGGCGCTACAGCCCGTTCCTCGAATCAGGGGCGACGTATAGCGTCGTGAGCCATCCTGCCCGAAGCTCGATCCGTCGCTCCGAGACGAGTTTGCCTTGTTCGGGAGTCTCTGGGTCGCCGCCGTAGAAGCCCTGCACGACGACTTCCAGAAGCTCGTCCTCGATGTGGACCTCTGGAATGAAGACTGCTGCGTCGCGGGTCTCCTGCAGTTGGAAGCTGACGTCAGTGGCCGTCGCGATACCGATAGGCACGTCGGGCAGGTCGAGCAAGCGCACGTGTAGTCGCGCGCTAGGCGCGAACAGGCAGTCGGTGGTGATGATCCAAACAGTCGCGGCGGATGGGGACGGGCGCCATCCGTTGACGATGTTTATGTGGTCGGGGATCAGGTCGACGTTGAACTGGAGGTCCTGCCAGAGCGGCCAGTAGTGTATCCGGTGGTGGGTGCCCAGGGGGCCGATCTCGTCACTCTCGACCTCGAAGTAGCCCGTGAAGCGCCCGCTCCGATCGTTGGTCGAGAGCTCGAACTGTCCGCCGTTGCGCGCATCGAGGCGCACCCAGACTCCGCGGTTGCCGCAGCCTGCCCAACCGCAGGCTCGGGCCATCGCGCCTGCGAGCTGTGACTTGCCGCCCTCCGTGCCATCTGGAGCGAAGCGAACGTCGACGTCGATGCTGTCGCCCTCGGCGGTGGGCCAATCGAACTTGCCGGCACATTCCCAGTTCTGCTGCCACTGACACTCGATCGAGCACGCGTCCTGAACGCAGCCCGCCAGCTCGTCGTACGAGGCCCACCCGGCTTCCGAGAACTGCTCTTCTCCCGACTTCGCCCAGCACTCCATGATGCACGCTGGATGTTCACACGGACCCATACACCCGAGCACTTCGCTGCAGGCTTCGTCCGCCAGACACGCTGCCCGTTGGTCCCCGCACTGGGTGTCAGCGCAATCGGTGCAGGCGGGGATGGCTGTTCGATCAGGCGTGAAGGGTAGTGGCGCAGGCTGCACGTCCCCAGCCTCGGGTGGCGGGCAGTCGGGATCACAGAAGAGCTCGTCCAAGTCGTTGGTGCAGGCGGGGAGCGGCAGAACGCAAAGTAGCGCACCCAGCGACGCTCGGGCCCTTCGGACAGGTCTGCAGGCGTGACTCACGACAGCGACCCTACACGATGGATCGCGCCGAGCGCCCCGAGATCGAAAGAAGTCGAACCCCGCAGACACTCAGGTGCTACCCCAACGCCCCCTGGGTCTCCACGATGCGTAGTAGATCGCCCTTTCAGCGGCTGCGACCGGCTCGGCGGGATCGAGCTCCTGCGCTCTGGGTGCGGGGCTCACGGCGGCCGACTCTACACGGCGTCGTCAAAAACAACGCCCCCGCATGTTGGGAGAGATTCGGCGGAGGGGTCCGGGAAGTTCGTGTACAGTGGGCCCGTGCGGTGCTTGAGCAGTGGTTCAGCGGCGGCCCTGACGCTACTGCTTGGGGGCGTCTCGATGCTCCCAAGCTGCAGCAACGACTTGGACGAGCTCTTCTGCGACCCAGACTGTCCGCGGCCAGACGCCGGCGGCGAGCAGCTCGCGCTGTCGGCCGCCAGCGGCGCGCTGCCCGCCCTGCCCTTCACACCCGACGAGGCGGCCATCCCCGATTGCACTGACTGCGTCCAAGGGGCGTGCGAAGAGCAGCGCGAGAGCTGCCTGGCAGACGAAGCCTGCGTCGAGGTGCTCAGGTGCATGGGCCCGTGCACGGACCCGTCGTGTATGATGGAGTGCTGGGGGCAATCGTTTGAAGCAGCGACCCCGGAGCGGGGTTGGAGCTTGTTTCACGAGCTCGACGATTGCGCGTGGAAGGAGTGCCCGACGGCGTGCCAAGGCGGGCAGAACTGGGAGTGTGCCGGCAAGTTCGATTGGCCCACCGCCGACGGCAACAGCATCGACGCAGAGGTTCGTTTCGCGCCCTACGGCACGGGCGGCGACCGCAAAATTGGCCTCGCCGGGGCCAGGGTCAGAGCGTGCCCCGACGGCGGCTGCAGCATCCTACAATCATGGCAAGAGCTCGACGCGCGCAACGCCGCGGAATTCATGCTGCCAACGAGTGAACGCAGTAACTTCCAGGGCTACTTCGAGCTCGACAGCGACGAGATCGGGCCGCTGGGCACCCACTACCGCATTCACTACTGGCCCTTGTGGCGAGATTTGGATTTCTACGTCGGAATCGTCCCCGACGGGGTACTGTTCGGGTACGACTGGCGCCCCAACCCGTCTGCGGCGTCGCTATTCGTCTTCATGAACGATTGCCTGCTTGGGGCCCCTCCGAGCCGCCTGCGCCTGCAGCTGCGCGAGTCACCTGGCCCCGTTGACGTCGCACGTGACCACCTTGGCGACGTCATTTTCGAAACCACCGAAAGCGTCGGCGCAGCCTTTTTTCCGGAAGTCGCTATCGACGGGGAGGACAGCTGGTTCGCGGTACAGGCCTGGTTCGCCCCCGAGGGCAGCGACGAGCGTCTGGTGGCGCAGCGCGAAATCCTACTTCGGGCGGGGTTCAGCACCATGCTGTACTTGGCCCCGGACACCAGAACCGGCGAATAGTGCCTCACGGCGCGGAAGTGCCGGCGTCGGTGCCCGCGTCTGGCGAAGCGGTCCCGGCATCCATCGCGGGCTCATCCGCAAAGATGCAAGCGGGGCCATCGATGGGAGCGTCAATAGAGGTCGCCGACACGCAGTAGCACACGGGCTCGAGCAGGGTCATGTGGTCTGGCAGGACGCGCACTTCGAGCTCGCTGGCCTGGTCCGTGCCCAATCCCCAGAAGGTATAGGTGAAGGGGATGCCGAGCGGTTCACAGAAGGAGCGTGGGTGGCTGGCCTTTGCCCGATACAAGCCAGCGGGCACGTCCAACAGTAGCAGGGTTGGGGGCAGCTGCAGCTCCAGCGCGTCGCCGTCTGGTTCCAGGTTGAGCTCGAGCTCTGCATCACGCGCCGGCAAGAAAGGAGCACCGGAGAGCAGCTGGTCGCGAGCGCCCGGCGCCATGAGAGCCACGTCGTACATGCCGGTCTGAATCGCCAACAGGCCTCGCCCTTTGGCACCGGAAACAGACGCGTTGGGCACGTCGATCGGATCCGGCGTCGACTGAACGAGCGAAGCCTGCTCTTCGGTGAAGAGGACGAACCGCAAGACCGCGACGTCGCTTACCCGAGTCAGGCTGGCCGCCTCCAGGCGCTGGGTCGTAGCGAGCGGCACGTATCCGTCCTTGTGCACCGTGATCGTGTAGTCGGAATGCGCGGGCAGGCCCTCGAGCAGCGGCGCCTCCTCGGCGCGCGAGGTGACACAGATCGGCTCGTGCAGGGGTTCGTAGGGCTCGTAGAGAGCGAACGCGTCGCGCCGCTCGATCGCGCATACCTCGGCGCCGTCGATCGGCTGGGGCTCCCCCCACACGAAAACGCCATCCTCTCTCAGCTCGACGCTGCGCTCGACGAGCGGCGGCAACTCGAGCTCGAGCAGCAGCGGGGGGGTGGGCGAGCCAGCGTCGGCGTCGTTCCCCGCGTCCTCGTTTGCGCTCTGGGGTGGCTCTGAAGTCCGCTGCGTCCCTTCGCTCGCGCTCTTGCCGCAACTGGGGAGCAGGCTCAGCAGGATCGCTCCAATGATTGCGCGCATGAGATGAGCCATACACGAAGTCACGCACCCGTTGGGGCGCTCAATCGCCGGCTAGCCGATCGATGCGCGCCTGCAGAGGCAACACCAGTCGGAAGCGCGTCAGGTCGCCAAACGGCCAAAGCAACGGCCGATCCAGCACACATTTCGGGCAAACCTCGCACAGCGGGCAGCTCTTCGCTGCTCCCGGACGACGTTTGGCGGGGCCGCCACTTGTGTCTACGAGGTGCGGATTGCTATCGTGAACGCAGCGCTGGCGTTGGATGACTGGAAAGATCGAAGATTACGCGCTGATCGGCGATACGGAGACTGCCGCGCTGGTGCGTCGCAACGGCTCGATCGATTGGCTGTGCTGCCCGCGCTTCGACTCGGAAGCGTGCCTGGCGAGGCTGCTCGGCGACGACTCTCACGGCCACTTTCGCATCGCACCGCGGGCAGTGGCGACTCGCATTCAGCGGCGCTACCGCCGGGACACTCTGGTCCTCGAAACGGAGACAGAGACCGCTGAAGGGTGCGTGCGCGTGATCGACTTCATGCCTCCACGCGACGGCGTGCCCGATGTGGTTCGAATCGTCGAAGGGGTGCGAGGCGCCGTGGAGGTGCGCGTGGAGATCCTGGTGCGCTTCGGCTACGGCAAGATCACGCCGTGGATCCGCAAAGAGCGTGACGGGCTGCAATTCATCGCGGGGCCGGACGCGATGTTCCTCGAGTCTTCCCTGGGCAGGGGGCGCTTCGTCGACCTGCCTATCGGCGAAACGGGCCAGCTCACGTTCACTGTGCATGCGGGAGAGAGGGTGTTCTTCAGGTTGGCCTGGCACCCGTCGCACGAACCACCTCCCCCACCCCTGAACTGGGAAACCAGCCTGACGGCGACCGAGCAATGGTGGCGACGGTGGGCGGGTCAGCATCAGCGCAGCGGACGCTTTGCCGAAGTCGTCTCCCGTTCACTGATCACCTTGAAGGCTTTGACCTTTGACCCCACGGGCGGGATCGTCGCAGCCGCCACCACTTCACTGCCCGAAGAAATCGGTGGCGAGCGCAACTGGGATTATCGCTACACCTGGCTGCGTGACTCCGCGTTCACCTTGGGCGCCTTTGCCGACGAGGGTCATACCACCGAGGCCAAGGCATTCTGGCATTGGATGCTACGCGCGGTGGCCGGCGATCCGCGCCAGCTGCAGATCATGTACGGGCTGGCGGGCGAGCGCAGCTTGACGGAGATCGAGCTCGACTGGCTGCCGGGTTACGAGGGGTCGAAGCCCGTTCGCGTCGGCAACGGCGCACGGTCTCAACTGCAGCTCGACGTGTACGGCGAGTTGATGCACGCCGCCTACCAGGAACGCCTCGCAGGTCACCTTGCCAGCCCCGATGTGCTCAGTCTGCGCCATACCTTGCTGGAGCACCTCGAAGAAGTCTGGCAGCTTCCGGACGAAGGGATCTGGGAAGTCCGGGGACCGCGGCGCCACTTCACGCATTCGAAGCTGATGGCGTGGGTCGCTTTCGATCGGGCGGTGCGCTTGACGGAGGAGTTTGGCGAGGCCGGCCCGGTCGAGCGCTATCGCGCGTCTCGCGACCGCATCCACGCCGAAATCTGCGCGCGCGCTTTCGACTCCGAACTCAACGCGTTCACGCAGTACTACGGCGGCAAGACGCTCGACGCCAGCGTGCTCAACCTGGCACTCTACGGCTTTCTGCCCGCCGATGATGCGCGCGTCGTCGGTACCGTCGAAGCGATCGAACGCGACTTGGTCAAGGACGGCTTCGTGTATCGCTACGCCACGGAAAACGCCCAAAGCTTCGATGGTCTCAGCGGTCACGAGGGTGCATTTCTGGCCTGCACCCTGTGGCTGGTGGAAGCCCTCGTCTTACTCGGGCGACTCGACGACGCGCTGCGGTACTTCCAGCGTGTGATTTCGGTGGCCAACGACGTTGGGTTGCTGGCAGAGCAGTACCACCCAGGCCTCGGACGTCAGCTAGGTAACTTCCCGCAAGCATTCACCCACGTCTATGTCATCCAGAGTGCCCAAGTGCTCCAGTCGGCCATCGAAGGTAAGGCCTTCCCCTCGTCGGTCAGCATCGTGCCCCCCGCACTCAGCATGGTGCCCCCCAGCATCGGTCCCGGGCGCAAGCCGCGCTGAACGGCATTGGGGACGGTTGCCAAGGTTCTCGTCGAGCGTTCGAATCCGTCGCGGCTGGCATTCTTTCTCCCTTGCGTTAGCTTGAACGTCGTACATCGTGGAATTCGGGAGGACTGAAGTGAACGAGACAGTCGAGCGAGCAGGCAGCACAAGAACGGTACCATTCCAACGGCTCGGCGGAGTGTGTGTCGTGCCGTGCGTCCGGGTCCTCGTGCCAGTGTGTCTCCTCGCGATCGTGGGCTGCGGAAGTAGCTCCAAGGGCAGTGCTGTCGAGACACATGTTGAGCCGCCGCTGCTAGCTGAGGACGGCGGTGTCACCCCAGGCACCGTCGACGGCGGCACCCCTAACGTTAACGCGGAGCCGGTGTCCGCTCCGGCTGAGGACGGCGGTGTCACTCCGGGCACCGTCAATGGCGGCAGCCCTGACGTCAACGCGGAGCCAGTGTCCGCTCCGGCTGAGGACGGCGGTGTCACTCCTGGCAATCCTGGCGCTAACCTGGAGCCAGCCGACGTCCCGCCCGAGGATGCCGGAGGCTCCCCGCCGCTGGACGGTTCACCGGACACTCCGACAGCTCCTGGAGGGGCGCAGCCGGCAATCCAATACGGAACGGCAAACAACGACTGGGTCTACGCTGTGTGCACTACGGAGTCCGGTGAGCTGCTCATCGCGGGGAGCACCGAGGGAGCCCTTGAGGGTAACACGATTGGTGAGCGAGACGCCTACTTACGAAAGCTGGACGCCCAGGGTGTAATCCTTTGGACCACGGTTTGGGGGGAAGAAGGCGGCATGACAAGCGCGTCCCATTGTGCGACCACGGAGGCTGGAAATACCCACATCGTCGGGAGTCTTGGCGGTGAGACGGTGCTGTCGATCTTCGACCCTGAGGGGCAGCTTATTTCTCGGGAAACCATCGAGCTGCCTGAGTACGAGTCCATCGCGGGGGCCGCGCCGCTCCCGAACGGCGGTGTCGTGCTGATCAGCGGTCACGCTGTGGGAGCATCCAGCATCTCCGTTGAAAGCTACGATTCAGAGGGCCGCCTCGTGGAGCACTGGGCTCTTGACTCTGGCGGCGAAGACTTTGCGGAGGCAGTCGCTACCAATGCCGAAGGTTCTATCTTCGTGGGCGGGGCCACTGAGGGCCCATTTGGCGACGATGAGGCGGAGCACTCCCTACCCGGGCTCTCGCCCATTGCGTTTGTCCGGAAGTACGACATCCGCGGGGAAGTCCAATGGACGCGGTACCTCGGCACAGCAATGTACGATCGCGTCCTGTCGCTCACGACCGACGACGAAGGCAATGTCTACTTTGCCGGGCGGACGTCTGGGGATCTGCTCGAGTTCGAGAATGCGGGTAACGACGATGTCTTTGTGGGCGCCTATTCGGCGGAGGGCACTCTGCTTTGGCTTCATCAGCAGGGTGGAGAGCTCTTTGACTGGCCGAGCTCCATCGCCGTGCATCCTGACGGAACCGTCTATGTTGGCGGGAGCAGCGGGATGAGCGACCCGGACGGTTCCCAATACACGGGCATGGTATGGATCTACGATTCTGAAGGCTCCCCGATCGATACTCTCGAGTTCGAGGAAGGGGAAAGCACGAATGTCCGAGAGGTCGTCGTGACTCCTCAGGGTGCTGTCTATATCGCCGGCACGACGAACGGCGCGCTGGAGGGCAACGCCAGTCAAGGAGCGGTGGACTCGTTCTACAAGCGCATTCGCTGACCATTGCCGGTCCCGAACTGCTATTTCCCACGCTCCAGTCGTCGATGCCCCCAGTCTCATCGCCGCCCTATTCAAGTGGTGCTCCGCTACGGGACCACCCAGGGTTCACGCCGTCGAGCAAAGCCGCTGGCCTGCGGACACACCCGCCGCGGAGTCTCAGCTTCCAGTTCCCCGGCGCCCCACTGCGCAACGCTGCGTCCGAAGCGGCAGCCTCGGGATACAGCTCCCCGGCCACGTCTTCCGGTGTACGCCGGTGCCACCGCAGCTCGTCGAGAGTCAAGTTGACGAGCCACGTTTCGTCGGTGCTACTGACGACCACCAGCGTGTCTTGGTCGATGAAGGTTCGCACGTGCCCCTTGCCGGGCTGCACTTCGACCAACGCGCGTTGCCAGCGTTTGGGCGCAGACTTCCCTTCGAACTGCATGCGAAGAATGACGACCATCCGCTCCTTCGATTGCCAGACGGTGAGACTGTCAGTCACTAGCTCTGAGATGCTCTCCACCAGACGTTCTTCGCCAGCGCCAAGTTCGCGCGCTTCCCGCTCCAGGGCGACTGCGTACGCCTCGAGCACAAAGGCACCCAGCGTGTCCGCGTCGAGCAGATCGTGCCCGGAAACCTCAGGCAGCAACAAGTCCGGGCCGAGCCATCGGACGTCCGTCCCCTCGCCTCCGTCAGAGGCGTCACGGGAGGACGGAGCGCCTCGCCCCCCGTCAGACGCTGCGTTGTGCGCCGACACTGGTATCGCAGCGTCGTTCAGCATCGCAGCGTCGTTCAGCGTGCCGCTGTCGCTCAGTGTGCCGGCGTCGCTCAGCGTCTCAGTGTCTCGAGGCGCCGCGCCTGATGCGTCACTGGGTTCCTGGATGGGCAGCCCTTCGTACGCCGACCGCACCGCTTCGTCGCGACGACGCGCTGCCTCGGGCCCAGCCAGGATCCCGCGCACTGTGAGCGGGGGTTCTCGCATCCAGTCATACACCTCGCTGAGGTAACGGCTGCGGGCCTTCGATGCGACGGCCTCGGTAAACCCCGAGCCAAAGGCATAGACGAAGTAGCGTCCGGCGAGAGTGATTCGCAGCGGCTCTTCACGGTAGGCCACGCTCCGGGTGCGCTTCCAGGTATCGTAAACCCGCCGCCAGTTTGGGACACTCGGATCGGCATCGTACATCAGCATGATCGAATGATCCGTCGTCCGCGTTGCATCCCCCTCGAACACGGCGCTGCTCGCAAGGCGTGCGTCGGTCGTCAAGTGCCACCTTTGCTCGTCATCGTCGTCGACGGCGTCGTGCTGCAATGCGTGGCTGAACTCATGCACCAACGTTGCGATCACGTCGTCCCCATCGAGCGCGCGACCGCGATGCAAGATGGTGATCTCATCCTCACTCGGGTCGTAGAAAGCGCCAACCGTATCGTAGTAGGCCGACAGCACGCTTTCGTAGTCGCGTTCCTTCTGGAGGCCGAGCAACGCCCAGCCGCGAGCGACGGCTTCGAAACGCGCGGCTTCGTCCTCATCGACGTCGCTCTGCCGCTCCGCCACGAAGCGGTCGACCGAAATCACGCGTGCTGGCACATCACGCGGCGCTTCGTCGCGCAGACACGCAGTAGCGGCCATCACCGCTCGGCGACAGGATTTCTTCCGGATGTCGCAGCTCGGCGGTCGACACGGATCGTCTGCACACGCCGACAGGACGCACACCGACACCGCGCACACTACGGCGACCAGCGTGACCGCTGCGCGCTCCGGATGCGAACGATGGGTCACCACTTCCACCCAATCCCCAGGCTCAGCAACGGCAGGACTTCCGGCTCATCATCGAGTGTCACACCCGCGCCGATCCCCGCTCTTACCAAGAACCCTGTCATCGCCACGAACTCGTAGCCGATGATGGCCCCGGGACCATAAGCGGGCTGGGTAGCCACCACCGTCCCATGAAGTTGCAGCACCCGCACGCCGATTGGCGCAAAGCTCACTTCCGCGAGCAGCCGATGCCGCACGCCCCAGTAACCCAGCACCCCACCCGCGAACAACCAGTGCCCTTCCGCCTCTCCCATTGACGGAAAGGCACCGGCCCCAACGAACGGTCCGACACTGAGACCTTCGCCGACCACGACGGGCACGGCCACTTGAAGACCGAAGGCGCCAAAGCCGTGCCCCAGCCCCAAGGCAGCCGACACCCCGGTGTACGAGCCAGGTGCACGCCGAATGGGCACCCCATCCGCATGGGTCGTCGACGAATCGGGGCAAGGTGCGCTCTTGGTCGTGCACTCTGCTCGCGCGCTGGAGCTCACGCCGATGGCAAGTGCCAGCGTGGTCACGCTCATGTGACCCCTCAACTTCGTAGCCATCGCGCTCAGTCGACCCAACGCCCCATCCTCGCCCATTGTTGAAGGAGGCGCAATGCGTGGCACTCGGGCAAATCGTTGCGTTTCGCTGGGGTTGTGCGGGCATGGACTGGGCTTTGGGCGAGCGAGTGCACATTCCCAAGGCGCGGTGTAGCGAAACCATGGCAGGGATCTGCCTGTTCGACTAGGCTTAGTCTATGCAGGCATTCGACCTCAGCGGGCCTCCCCTGGAGCAGGATCAGCACGGCGTGATTAGAGTCACTGGGACCCGCGTGCAACTCGAGACCATTGTGGCCGAGTTTGATGCAGGCGCAACTCCCGAAGAAATCGTCCAAGACCACACCACGCTGAGTCTTCCGGCGGTTTACTCCATCATTGCGTATGTCCTGCAGAACCGCCCGCAAGTCGACGCCTATCTCGCGCAACGACAAGATGCGGTGAATGCGCTTCGCAGCGAAGTCGAGAAGCGATTCCCCCAAACCGGCATTCGTGAGCGCCTCCTGGAACGGAAGGCGCGAGCTGAATCTGCATGATTCGGTTCGCGTCAGACGAAGACTTCAACGGAGGGATCACTCGCGCGCTCCTGCGGCGCAACGTCGACGTCCTGCGGGTCCAAGACGCTGGTCTCAGCGGGGCCTCAGATGAATCCGTATTGCAGTGGGCTGCAGAAGTGGGTCGCGTCCTCATCACTCACGATCATGCAACCCTCGTCGGTCTGGCGTACGATCGCGTCCGGGACTCCCAGCCGATGGCTGGCGTTTTTGCGGTGGCGCAATCGTTGAACATTGGGACAGTCGTGGAAGATCTCGAGCTGATCGCCCGCTGCAGCGAGCCCGAAGAGTGGCGCGACCAGGTGGTCTATCTCCCGCTGAAGTGACTCGACTTCTGTGCCGGTCCTCCGCTGACCTTTTCGCAAGTCCTCATCGTGTTGGCGCGAGTGGGTCCGCGGGCTACACTTCCATCGTGAAGCTGGAGCCTATCACACGTGCCCGGCGACTTTCGGCGACGAAGTGGCTCCAGGACAGCTCATTCGGGTGCCCAGGGTGACGAGCGAGGAGTTGTCGGATCTGGACAGCATCGTTCAAACGGTGGTGCAGGGAGCATGGCCGCTCTATCTTCGACTACCACGCCCGAATGCGGAGTACCTGTTACCTACCGGTGGCTACACCGAGATCGCAGAGTCGGACATTCGCCGCTGACCGTGAGCTGCCGCGCCCGGACATTCGAGCGGACTCCCACCCCGAGGGCCTACCTAGGCCCGGACGCCGCACCGCTGGACGCCGGCGACAAGTCGAGGAATAGTTCACGTTATGGACGGACGTTGGGGATCTCGCGCGTTGTTGCCGACACTGGCTGCTGCCGGTTTGCTCGGAGGTGTTGTCGTCAGTTGTACTGGTAGTGGTGGTGACGACTGCGAGGGTGCGGAAGGCTGCGGGTGTTATGGCAACGGCAGCTGTGATGACGGACTCGTCTGTCTTTCGAAGCTGTGTGTGGATGCTGCGGACGAACCGAACGAATCGCAGGACTCCCCTTCGAAAGGTGAGGCCACCGAGAGTGACGAGGCGGCTTCCGGCACCGAGACGGACGCTTCGAGCACCGACGCCTCGGAGACAGACCCCGGCGGGACGGACTCCACGGACGAGCCTTCGGCGGGTGGACAGGATGAGTCGACGGATGCCGCGGACGGAGCTGGCGCTGCCACGACGGACATCGCGATGACGGACGACGTGATGATCGACGGGACCGATGGCGAGGCGACGACGGACAGCAGCGGGCAGCCGGTGGCAGAGCCCGCTCTGCGTCTCGGCGTCGTATCCGCAGATGGGTGGGTGGACGGTTCGAGCAACGACGTCGGTATCCAGGGGGACTGGCACACCTATGGTGACACCGTGTCCACCTTTGCCCCGCGCTCGGAACCGTTCTTCAGCGGTGGCAGCGTGTGTCTCAGCGGTCTCATTCCGCCGTACGCAGACGAGCCGGACGTGTGGGGCGTTGGATTATCGCTCAATCTCAACGTTACGGCGCCAGGACAACCACCGGGCGCTTGGGATGCCACCGAGCACGACATTCGAGGCTTCAGCTTCACCCTGGCGGGTGAAAACCCTCCGTTCGTGCAGGTAAACTACCCTGTCGTGGGTCAGGCCGATGGGACCATCTACTGCTTCGAGGAGCGCGACGTCGACCCGAACACTCACGCCTCGTCCGTCGATTTCGAGCAAACTCGATACAACTGTTGGGACGGCGACGACGGCCCGAACCCCGACGAAACCAACCTGCGCGCCTTTCAGGTTCAGGTGCTACCCCACGACACGGAGTACGTCGAGTTCGACTTCTGCCTCGAGGATGTGGCAGTCGTTCAGAGGGTACAAGAGTAGGCTCGGAGCAACGCCGTGCATGAACTCTTCGATCTGCGGATGGCTGACGGCAGCCGCCACTTCGGTGACCTTCCCGAAAGCTATGACGCCAATCGGCCCCAGTGGGACGACATCAAGGCGCACGTCGCGCGCTTATCCGGTGCAGTGCTCACTTCGTTCGTGACCGACGAGGTGACTGAGGCGTGGATCGAGTTCCGTTTCGCCGACCACGCGTTCTCGATCAACAACCAGCAAGGCTGGTGGTGGTTCTTCGTGAAAGACGCAAGCTGTCCGGATCGGGTGCTGCAGCAGGTTCTCGACCACTTCGAGCAGGTCCTCGACCCGCGCAGAGCCGTGGCACGCAGCTTCGGGGCCCTCGCCACTGGGCACTATCGCGTGCTCGTCTACGAGCAAGATGGCCGGGTGAGCTTCAAGGACTTCGGAGAGCAACACGCGGCCCGACAGTACGCCGACGACGCAGCCTCCGAAGATGCGTTGATATTGGCGTACGTCTTCGACGCCGACTTCCGCGTGCTGTACACCGGACAGCACTACGCCATGCGCCGCTGATCTTGGCCTCGTTGTGCTATCCTCCGCCTGATGGTGCGTCGTGAAGCAAAGGGGGTACCTCTGCCTTTTGGTGGAAGGGCATCCGGAGCGAGCTGCGCTTTTCTAGCGGGTGGAAGTCCCGTCCCGGTAGGCGTCGGTGCGCCGGGTAGCAGGTCCCAGGTTTGGGGTG